>NZ_NINW01000049.1 GCF_002188465.1 Pigmentiphaga sp. NML080357
ACTGTTCCGGCGCCTCAAAGGCTTCCGGCGCATATTCTCGCGATTCGACAAGCTGGATGTGATGTTCATTGCCTTCATCAATTTCGCGCTCATCGTTGATGGGCTTAGATAGTGTGAACACGCCCTAGTAACGGCGGCCATCGTATTGTGGAACACGGTCTATCTGGAGCGGGCGGCGAACGCCCTGCGCGGCCACGGTCAAGCCGTCGATGACGGCCTGTTGCAGTACCTGTCGCCACTCGGCTGGGAACACATCAACCTGACCGGCGATTACCTCTGGCGTAGCAGCGCCAAGATCGGCGCGGGGAAGTTCAGGCCGCTACGTCCGCTCTCCGGGTCTTAGCGTACGATTTTTTCCGTTTTCTGAGACGACCCCAAACAGCGCCGACTCATCCACCTGTTCGCGCCCTTGCTGCCGCAATTTCGCCAGCGCCTGTCGTTGTTCCCAGAGGGTGACAGCCGGGTGCGACAAGGTGCGGTATGGAATTTCCAGATAGTGCTGCCCCTCCGGCTCCAGCACCCAAATGCGGCTGATGTCGCGCGGGTCGCGCCGGATCAGGAACGCAGGCAAGCGGTCGCGCCGAGCTATCCACGGCTTGAGCGCATCGGCGTAGTAATGGATGTGGTCGATGACGAAGCCGGTGCGGGTCAGCGTGCGGCGGATGATGGGCAGAAAATCGACCAGAAAAGCCGTGGTGCGAGTGATGACGGTTGGCACGCCGGTCCGCGCGATAGCTTCGGCCCAGCGCGCTGCCGGCGGCTGGAGCAGGCCGTTGTGCACGGAGCCGTGGTAGGTGCCGACCGCCAATGTGAGCCAGCGCTCCAGCTCACGCAGCGTCAGGGCGGCCTTGTTTTCGGAATCGTAGTCGCCGCGCTGGTCAGGGTTGGAGAAGGTCGTCCCTGGCAATTCGTCGTGGATCATCTGCATCGCCGTGCCGATGATCCGTTCCACGATGCCGCCGTAGTGCGGCTGCCCGAGCGGGCGATAGTCAAGCCGGATGCCATGCTGCTCGCAGCCTCGGCGTAGCGCTTCGCTCTTGAACTCGGCCGCGTTGTCCAGGTAGAGCAGCCTGGGCTTGCCGCTCATCGGCCACTCCATTTCTATGTTCAGACCCTCCAGCCAGGGACGCTTGTCGCAGGCGACATGCACAAGGCACAGGCCGACCGAAACAGATGACGGCGCTTCCAGCGTGACGACCATGCCGAGCACGCAGCGGGTAAACACGTCGATGGCGATGGTCAGATACGGACGGCCAATCGGTTGCCGGTCGCGCTCGTCCACCACGATCAGGTCGATGACCGTGTGATCAATCTGCACTTGTTCCAGTGGCGCGGTCACGGCGGGAGGCTCACCACCGACACCTTGCAGGCTGCGGGACGCATCCTGACCTTCCCGGCGGCGAGTGGCCTTGAGCGGATCGAGGCCGGCGATCCGCAGAGCCACGGTGTTGCGCGCCGGCGCCCGCAGCTTTTGCGCTTTGCAAGCCTGCGCGACCTCGCGGTGGAACGCTGCCAGGCTACGCTTCTGCTTGGTCAGGAAGCGCTTTTGCAGCAACTCGCGGATGATGCGCTCAACTGATTCCGGCAAGCGTCCCTTGCCTTTTCCGCCGCCGGATCGGCTGCGAGCCAGGTCCGTCACAAGCCCAGCACCTTGCCGGGCACGGCGGATTAGGACATACACCTGCCGCCTGGACAGGCCAAGCGCGTGAGCAGCGGCATCGGCGGCTTCATGCCCGACCACATCAAGCGCTGCCAGCGGCCCGATGATTTCCGCCCGTTGCCGGGCCTGCGCCCAAGCCGCATCGGGCAGGGTGGCCACGCCTTGCTCGGCAATCAATGATGTGTCTGACGCCATGCTCACACCTCGCTTTGGTGCACACGAGTATTGAGCATAGTCGAGATTGGTGCAGATGACTTCTGATATTGCGTTGTCAGGAGTCGCCTGCACATCTGGCGTTACGCCCCGTCAATTGGTGCAGTCGTCTTCTGAAAATGACAGCCCGGGCCACCGCGCCTTCGGCCACCGTCCCGCCCGCCGCGGGACGGTTCTCGATGATGACCGGCTGGCCGAATATCTCGTTCAGGCGCGGCTGGAAGGTCCGGGCGATGATGTCGATCAGGCCGCCCGGCGCGAATGCCACGACGATGCGTATCGGCTTGGCGGGCCACGCCTCTTCTTTCGCGCCGGCCCCGGCGTGGAGGAACAGCAGGCTGCCGGCCAGGAGAAGACAGGCGGCGCGTCTGATACAGGCGGGCAGAACAGGCTTGGTCATGGGTGTCTCCGTATGTGCGTGACACTGCGGTCACTTGTGGTCCAGCCGCCCGGCTCGGCGAAGCCCGGGCGGCTCGCTTTCCCCCGGTTCAGGCCGAGGGAAGGAATTTCTCGGCCCGGATCCGGCGGCGGTCCACGTCGCGGCCGGCCAGCCACTCGACGCAGGATTCGATCATTCCGGGCGGACCGCATAGGTAGACGTCGGGCATGTCCGCCAGCATGGCGTCGCGCAGCAACCGGGTGACGTACCCCGTGGCGCCTGCCCATCCCTCGCTTGAAGCGGCGATCCGTTCCACTTCCAGCGGCAGGGCCTGGGCCAGCTCCGCCAATTGCGCATCGGCGAAGAACTCCGACGCCGCATTGGCGCCGATCAGCAGCCGCATGGGGCGCGCGGGCGCCGGCGTGCGGGCCAGGCGGCGCAGCATGGCAAGGAAGGGCGCGAGCCCCGTGCCGCCCGCGATCATCAGCAGCGGGCGGCCGCTGTCTCGCAGGTAGAAATGGCCCGAAGGCGGCGTCATCGCCAGCGCGTCGCCAACGCGGGCGCGGCCAGCCAGGTAGCTGCTCATGGCTCCTTCCGGCACCAGCTTGTGGAAGAACTCCAGCGAAGCCTCGCCCGGCAGATTCGCGAACGAATAGGCCCGGGATACGCCGCCGCCCGGCACCGACAGGTTCGTGTATTGCCCGGGCAGGAAATCCAGGGGCTCCGCCACCTCGAACCGTGTCCGCACGATGGTCGACGAAACCCGTTCGATGTCCGCCAGCCGTGCCTCGATGGTCGCCGGCCCGCGCCCCGCATCGAAATCCGAGGGATAGGGAAGTTCCACCACGCAGGACGAGCGAGGCACCATCTTGCACAGCAGCGTCTGCCCTTCCCGCCGCTCTTCGGACGACAGCGCCTCGTCGCTGTAGTCGTCCAGGTCGAACTCTCCCTCCGTACACCAGGCCTTGCATTCGCCGCACGCGCCTTCCAGGCAATCGTGGGCCAGCCGTACCGAGGCGCGATAGGCGGACTGGTAGACGACCTCCCCGGGCCTGCCCGGGAACCGGACCGACCGCCCATCCTCGAAGATTGCGGTAATGACATGCATGATCCCGGCCACCTATATGTGATAGACGTCGACGGTGCCTTCGATCTTCTCGTCGATCATCACGATGTGCTTGCGCGCGATCTTCAGCTCCCCCGCCATGCGCCGCAGGGTGTAGTAATAACGGCCGCCCCGGGTGGCGTCGCCGCGCGGCCCCACGCAATGGACCAGCCAGGATGCGCTCACCTCGACCTCGTCGCCGGCCAGTCCGGTAATCAGGACGTTGCTCGTCTGGTGCGAAGTCCGGTCCAGCGGCAGGGATGCGAAAGAATCGCGGCTGCGGATGCGAAAGACACGTTCCTCCAGGCCCAGCCGGGAATCCATGTGCATCAGGCACAGCTGCGTGCTTGGATCGGTGGTCAGCGCGTCCTCGGATATCCAGGCGGGAACGAAGTACTCCACGTCCGGGGCGAACAGTTCCAGCCAGGCGTCCCAGTTCTTCTCGTCCAGGTACAGGGCTTCCTTGGCCAGCAGGGTGCACACCTGCGCGTACAGGTCGGTATCGATGCCCATCAGCGCTGCTCCCCGTTCATCATCCGCAGCCAGTGCCGGTAGTAGCCCTGGTAGAACACCTCGTGGTCCCAATTGTCGGAAGCCGCGACTGCCTCGCAGCCGATGTCCAGCAGCGAGCGGCATTGATTGCCCGGCACGGTGGCGGCCGCGCCGCGGCTGTAGTCGTTCCAGCGGCTGAGTCTGGCCTCGCCGCCGATGGCCGTGTCTTCCAGCGCGGCGATGTCGTCCGAGGTGGCCATGCCCGTCGGCAGGTAGAAATCCACGAACTTGCGCAGGCGGGAGGCGCGCGCCTGCGCACTTTCGCCACGCGGTGCGATGCACTGGATGCGCACTTCCGTGCGGTCCGCCGAAAGCGGCCGCAGGATGCGGATCTGCGTGGAGGGCTGGTCGAACAGCAGCATGTTGGGGAAGAGATAGAGGTTGCGCCCCATGCCGACCATCCAGTCCACCCTGCGCTCGTCGAATTCGCGCAGCAGGCGCTCGCGCGCCTCGTACAACGGCGCCGCCTGCGGCGATGAGCGCCTGGCCCAGATGCCGATATGGCCGTTGCCGAAGTCCGCGGTGCCGGACTCGACCCTGCCCACGATGCGGCCGGCCTCGGTCTTCTGGGTGCCGGCGTCGCCGCGCGCTTCTTCGCGCATTGCCATGGTGGCCGCGAACACGCGGTGAACGGTGCTGACGTGGTAGCCGTCGACGCCGTTCTCGCCGCCCATCTTCCAGTTGCCCCGGATGACGTAGGTCGAATCGCCCTCGACGATTTCCAGTCCCTCCGGCGATTGATCCACCATCAGGTCGATCCAGGCCCTGGCCGGCCCGAGATGCGCCGCCAGGCCGTCCACGTCCGCGCGCAGGCTGCCGAACACGAAGCCGCGGTAGCTTTCCACGCGGGGTACCGCTTTCAGGCCGACGGTCTCGCGCAGGTTCTCGCCTTCGGGATAGGCGCCGGTCTCCTGGTTCTTGATCTTGATGCAGCGGCCGGCTTCGTTGTAGGTCCAGCCGTGGAAGCGGCAGGTGAAGCTCTTGGCCGAACCCTTGCGCAAAGGCGCCACGACCGTTCCGCGGTGCGAACAGGCATTAGCGAATGCGCCAATGCTGCCGTCCTTGCGACGGTTCACGACCACCGGCTGGCGGCCCATGTAGCGCGTCACGTAGTCGCCAGGCTGCGCCAATTCGCTCTCGTGGCACAGGTAGACCCAGCCGCCTTCGAAGATACGCGCCATCTCGGCTTCGAAAAGCGCCGGATCCTTGTAGATCTCGCGGTCGACCAGGAAGCGGCCACTGCTCTCGTCGTCCAGCACATACCCGGCGAAACCGGGCCGACTGGCGGATATCGGTTCTTTCATCGTCTCGCTCCACTCGATGTGGGGCGAATCTTAGGTTTGGGCCAGATATATGTAAAATGAAATGATTGAATCTCAATCATTCTTTGTAAGAATGTCTTAGGCATGGACAAGCCGCTGTCGCGCAAGCTGGACCTGAATCTGCTGGACCTGTTCGATGCCATCTACCGCACGCGCAACCTCACGGCCGCGGGCAAGGCGCTGGGCTTGAGCCAGCCCGCCATGAGCCATGCGCTGGCCCGCCTGCGCGACATGTACGGGGATCCGCTTTTCGTCCGGCTGGCCAAGGGCGTCGAGCCCACGCCTTTCGCCGACGAACTCGTGGGTCCGGTCTCGCAGGCCCTGCAGATCCTCGCCCAGACGCTGGAGAAGGGCTCGTTCGTGCCCGAGACCGCGCGCCGGGTATTCCGGCTGGCCATGACCGACATCGGCGAGCACACCTTCCTGCCCAGGCTGATCCGCCATCTGCAGCACCATGCGCCGCACCTGTGCGTGGAAACCGTCGCCACCAGCGCCAGCCCCGAAGAACTGGCCCAGGAGCTGTCCAAGGGCAGCATCGATCTCGCGCTGGGCGCCATCAATCCCGACATCGCCGGCGTACGCAGCCAGATCCTGTTCTCGGACGTCTATGCATGCGTCGCGCGGCCGTCCACGGTGCCACGCGGCACGCTGAGCCTGGCCGAGTTCAAGCGGGCCCGCCACGTCGTCCCGAACGTGGCCGGCACCAATCACTCCGTGCTCATCGACCGCATGCTGGTCGCCAACGGCATGAGCGGCCAGGTGGTGGCGCGGGTGACGCACTTCCTGGCCATCGCCGAGCTGGTGGCCGATACCGACGTCATTGCCATCATGCCGCGCAACCTCGCGCTGTCGGTGGCGCGGCGCTGGGGGCTGTGCCACTTCGCGCCGCCGGTACAGATGCCGGGCTATGACGTAATGGTGTACTGGCACAAGCGGCACGATCAGGAGCCGGGCAACGCCTGGCTGCGCGAGGCGATCGTGGATCTCTTCCGCGGCGGCCCGCGGCCTTCGCCAGGCGCCAGGACCAGGGCGGCAAGCCGCAACGGCTCAGCCCGCCGCCCCTGACGCCAGCAAGTCCTCGATCTTCACCGGCAGGTCGCGCACCCGCACGCCGGTGGCATGGTGAACCGCCGAGGTGATCGCCGCCGCCACGCCTGCCAGGCCGATCTCGCCTATGCCACGCGCGCCGAGTTCGTTGAGAACCGTGTCCGGGTACTCGACGAAATGCACGTCGATCTCCGGCGCGTCTGCGTTGGTGGCGACCATGTAGTCCGCGAGATTGTTGTTGACGGGCGCCCCGTTGCGCCGGTCGTACGAGGTTTCCTCCAGCAACCCCATGCCCAGCCCCATCACGATGGCACCCTCGATCTGGTTGCGTCCGGTGCGCGGATTGATGATCCGGCCGGCATCGATGACGGTCGCCACGCGCGACAGGCGCAGGCGGGCAATGGCGGGCTCCCAGGTCACTTCGACGAAATGCGCGCCGAAGGAGTGATTGGAATGGCGCTTGAACGCGGGATCGGCTTCGCTGCCTTCGGCGCTTCCCTGGCCGGCGATGCGGTCGAGCCCGGCGGTCCGCAGCGCCTGCTCGAAAGGCACGCCCGAAGAAGGCGGCCGGTCTGCGCCATGAAGGCGTCCGTCTGTCACGCGCCAGCCCCCGGGCGGCTCCGCCTCGAGCAGCCCGGCGCGGACCGCGCAATCGGCAAGCCGGCCGACGGCATCGCGCGCGGCGGCGAGCACGGCCGGTACCAGCGATCCGGTGGCCATGGACCCTCCGGACGTCGGCCCCGGCGGCAGGGTGGTATCGCCGAGCGCGACCTCGATGCGATCGAGCGGCACGCCCAGCACGAACGCCGCCATCTGCGCGACTACCGTGTAGGTGCCGGTGCCGATGTCCTGCGTAGCGCTGGCCACGCGCACGGTGCCGTCGGCACGCAACTCCACTTGGGCTTGCGCCTTCAGTCTCATCGCCATCCACGAACAGGCGGCCATCCCCCAGCCCAGTATGAGTCCGTCGCGCCGCATGGACCCGATGCGCGGATCGCGCCGCGCCCACCCGAAACGCTCGGCCCCCTGCAGCAGGCACTCGCGCAGATGACGCGACGAGAATGGCAGGTTGGCCCCTTCGTCGCGCTCGGGCTCGTTGCGCAATCGCAGTTCGACGGGATCGAGGCCCAGCTCGATGGCCAGCTCGTCCATGGCCGACTCGATCGCGTACAGCCCCGGCACGGCGCCCGGCCCGCGCATGGACGTGGTCGGCGCGATGTCGCGCCGGGCCGAGCCGTAGGTCACGCGCAGGTTGGGCGTGCTGTACAGGAAGGCGGTCGCTTCGCCGCAATTCTCCTTGTGGTATTCCTCCCTCGCCACGTGAAAGAGGTAGTCGTGCTGCAACGAGGTCAGCCTGCCGTCCTTGGTCGCGGACAACCGTACGCGCTGCCGGGTATTGGATCGGTGCCCGACGTTGTGGAACATCATGCGGCGGCTCAGCACCAGTTTCACCGGCCGCCCCAGGTCGCGCGCGGCCGCGGCGGCAAGCACTGAGTGTCCCCAGGGCCACAGCTTGCTGCCGAAACCCGAGCCGACGTGTTCGGTAATGATGCGTACGCGGTCTTCCGGCACCTCCAGCATCCGCACCATGGCAGCCTTGTGGTTCACGACACCCTGGGAGCTCTCATATAGCGTGAAGCCCTGTGCTTCGTCGTATACCGCCACGGTGGCGTGCAGCTCCAGCGGGTTGTTGGTCTCGGGCGGCGTGGTGTAGGTATGGTCTATCCGGATCGCGGCGCGATCGAACTCGCCCTGGGCATCGCCCCGCTCGGACTCCACGGCAGGCTCTTCGTCGGGCACCAGGTCCATGGATACGTCGGGCACCTGCTCGTCGTAGTCCACGTACACCGCGGTGGCCGCGGCGATGGCCTGCTCGAGCGTATCGGCCACGACTACCGCGACGTACTGTCCGTAGTAGCGGATCACGTCGTCTTCCATCGGCGGCCGGTACTCGTCGAGCTTCGCCGTTTTCTCGTCCACCCGCGGAAAGCGCCCGATGTTCTCGCGGGTGTAGACCTTGTGCACGCCCGGCATGCCGCGGGCGACGCCGGCCTCGATGCCGCGGATGCGGCCCTTGCCTACCGTCGCGCCGACGGGTACGGCGTACAGCATGCCGGGGAACCGGTGATCCGCCGCATACTGGGCGCGGCCGGTCACCTTGAGCGGTCCTTCCACTCGCGTGTAGTCCCGGCCGATGGGGGTATCGGGATGCGCGGTCGTCGTCATCGTCGCTCTCCGCTAGTCCGTCGCAGTGACGGTATTCAAGGCATGGACCAGGCAACGCCGGGCCAGCTCGATCTTGAAGGCGTTTTCGCTTTGCGGCCGCGCATCGCGCAGCAACTCTCGCGCGGCGGCCTCGAACACCGCGGCCGAAGGGGCTCCGCCTGCCAGCAGCAACTCGGCCGACGGCACCCGCCAGGGCCGCGTGCCGATTCCGCCCATGGCCACGCGTGCCGTCCTGATGCTCCCGTTGGCCATGGTGACGACCACCGCCGCCGAGGCGAGCGCGAACTCATACGAGGCGCGGTCGCGCAGCTTCAGGTAATGCGACCGCGTGCCTGCGGGCAAGGGCGGCAACGTCACGTGGGTGATGAGCTCGCCCGGTGCAAGCACCGTCTCGCGCTGCGGCGTATCGCCCGGCAGGAGGAAAAAATCGTCGATACCGACCGTGCGGGCGCCATCGGCGCCCTGGATCTCGATAGCGGCGCCCAGCGCCATCAGCGCCACGTTCATATCGGAGGGATTACTTGCGATACAGGCGTCGCTGGTGCCGAGCACGGCCAGGTTGCGGTTGTAGCCGCCGATGGCCGGACACCCCGACCCGGGTTCCCGCTTGTTGCAGGGCATGGCCACGTCGCGGAAATAGACGCAGCGGGTCCGCTGCAGAAGATTGCCGCCCGTCGTCGCCATATTCCGCAATTGTGCCGAGGCGCCCGAGAGCAAGGCTTGCGACAACACGGGATAGCGCTCGCGAATGACCGGGTCGTGGGCCAGGTCCGCGTTGCGGACCGTCGCGCCGATGCGCACGCCGCCTTCCGGCGTGGGCTCGATCCGGTCCAGCGGCAGACGGTTAATGTCCACCACCATGCCAGGACGCTCCACGTCGAGCTTCATGAGGTCGATCAAGGTCGTGCCGCCGGCCAGGAAACGGACCGGTGCGCCCTGGCGATCCTCCGCATAGGCGGCGGCGTTCACCGCCTGGGCCACGTCGTCGGCCCGCCGCAACTGGAACATTTCCATGGCTTGCCTCCTACGCCGGGCGGCGGCGCGCCTGCTGCACCGCCGCCACGATGTTCTTGTAGGCGCCGCAGCGGCAGATATTGCCGCTCATGCATTCCTTCACCTCGGCATCGGACTCGCCACAGGGCTCGGACAGCAGCGCCGCGGCCGACATGATCTGCCCGGCGGTGCAGTAGCCGCACTGGTAGGCGTCCTGCTCCAGGAAGGCCGCCTGGACCGGATGCAGCTGGCCGTCGCGGGCCAACCCTTCCACCGTCGTCACTTCCCGCCCATCGAGCGTGGCCGCCAGCACCAGGCACGCATTGACCCGCCGTCCGTCCAGGTGGACGGTACAGGCCCCGCACTGGCCATGGTCGCAACCCTTCTTGGTGCCGGTGAGGCCAAGATGTTCCCGCAGGCAATCGAGCAGCGTGGTGCGCGGGTCGAGCCGCAATTCATGGCGCACGCCGTTCACGACAAGGTCCACTTTCATGGACAGGAACATGGCGGTCTGCTGTGCCGGGGGTGCGCCGACGGGGGTGTCGAGAGGAGGACGGGACATGAGCATCTCCAGAAAACCGGGTCGCGATGGCCCGCATCCTTGCGGGCCGGCCACGGCGACCCGCACCGGGCCAGCAACTGCCGTTCCCGCCGCCGGGCGCGGCCAAAACGCCATTTCGCACAAACAGTCCGTATATCGGACCTTTACCATCGACACAGTCGCACACAGGAAAGAAAATTCTCGGCTCATTAGGTCCATATTCCGGACCTACGTCACGAGGAAAATAGTCGAACATGATCAAGGTATTCGACCTGTTGAACGGCGCGCGCATGACCGCCGCCTACGCCGAGTCTTGCCTCGCCCATGGCGTGGAAGCCGTCCACATCACCCTGAACAATTACCGCGGCATCAATCCCGTGCCCGACCTGCGCCATTCGTTGAATGAGCTGGCCGCCTACCGCGCCCACCTGCGCACCTTGTCGAGCCTGGTGCAGACCGTGGAGGACGCGGACGACTTCGACCGCGCCAGGCGCGCGGGCAAGCTCGGCATCGTGCTGGGCTACCAGAACGTGCCGGGCGTGGAGCGCGACCTGCAGCAGATGGAACTCTTCCACGCGCTGGGCGTACGGGTGATCCAGGTCGCGCACAACATCCGCAACCTGTATGCCGACGGCTGCGCGGAGCCGGCCGATGCCGGCCTGTCCTCGCTCGGACGCGAATTGGTCGCCGTGCTGAACGAACTGGGCATCGTGATCGATCTTTCGCACGTGGGCGACCGCAGCGGACTGGACGTCCTGGCGGCCTCGAAGCACCCGGTGGCGGTGACCCATGCCAACGCCTACGCGCTGTGCCCGAACGCCCGCAACAAGAGCGACGCCCTGCTCGATGCGCTCAAGGCCAACGGCGGTGTCCTGGGCATTACCTACCTGCCTCCGCTCGTGCGCATGCCGGGCGAAACCCCGGGCGTGCAGGACGTGGTGGCGCACATCCGGTATGCCGTCGACCGCATCGGCGTGGCCCACGTCGGCATCGGTTCGGATTTCATCACCGACCAGCCGCCGGAACGCTACCAGGAGTTCATGCGCAAGCCCGAAGTCTATGGAACCTGGCCGTGGCGCTATCCCATCGACGGCCTGGAGGCCCAGCAGGACATGCTGGCCGGCCTGCAAGACATCGGCCTGTCGCGCCGGGACATCGAAGCGATCGCCCGCGACAACTTCCTGCGCCTGTTCCGCACCGTCATGGCGGGCATGCCCGCCGCCGCCTGAAAAACCAAGGACTCACCATGACCAGCAAGACTCCCCTGGGCAAGCTGCCCGCCGCCGTATTCGGCGATCTCGACATCCCGCGCTATCCGCAATCCATCGTCGACGGTTTCCTGGCGCTGGACGACCTGACCGGCACCGTGTCGGACGCCATGGACGAACTCGGCCTGTGCGGCGTGGTGCCCGGCTGCGACTTGCCGCCGACCCTGCCCGGACAGCGCATCGCCGGGCCGGCGCTGACGCTGCGCAACGTCGAACAGCGCGATGACGCCTACAAGGGCGCCAAGGACCGCATCTCGAAGATGGCCGAGATCGAAGCCCACAACCTGGCCGAGCCCGGCGACGTGCTCGTCATCGAAGGGGTGGCCGGCATCTCCAATATGGGCGGGTTGTCGGCCGCCATCGCCAAGCGCCAGGGCGAGGCGGGCGCCATCGTCGACGGCGGCATCCGCGACGTGGAGCAGTCCCGCTCGCAAGGCTTCCCGATCTGGTCGCGAGGCGTCAGCTCCATCACCGGCAAGTGGCGGCTGGAAACCGTCGCCATCAACGGCATCGTGCACATCCGCGGCGTGCAGGTGCGGCCGGGCGACCTGGTGGTGGCCGACGAAGGCGCCATCTGCTTCATTCCGCGCGAAGCGGTCGAGACGGTGCTCAAGCGCGCGCAGGAAATCAGCGCCGGCGAGGCGCGCCGCTACCAGGACATCCAGGGCGGCATGCCCATCCCCGAGCTGGCCAAGCGCACCCACGTCTACAAGTTCAGCCAGGACCAACGGGACACGCCATGATCGTCGAACAACGCCTCTATACCTACCACCCGGGCAACCTCGATGCTTTCGTCGCGCTTTACCGGAAGGAGGGCATGGCGGCGCAGATGCGCCACCTGCCCGCGCTGCTGGGCTATTACGTGAGCGAGATCGGCGCCCTGAACCAGACCGTCACGCTATGGGGCTACCGCAACCTGCAGCAGCGCATGGACTGCCGCGAGGCGCTATTCGCCGACGAAGCCTGGAAGGCCTTCCTGGCCAAGGCCAGGCCGCTGATGCTGGCGCAGGAGTGCCGGATCCTGAAGCCCGCGCCCTTTTTCCGCGACCGGCTGGCGCACCTCATCGACGACGCGCGCGGCCTCGACCTGTCCGGCAAGCCCTGAAACCCATCACATGACGCGGGCCGCGACAGGTCCGCAACGGAGACACGAATGTTCAACCATCTCGCCCGCTATGCGGCCGCCCTTGCCATGGCGGCCGTCGCCTGCCTGCCGGCCCACGCCGCCGACACCTATCCCACGCGCTCCATCCGGCTGCTGGTGCCGTTCTCCCCCGGCGGCGGCATCGATCAGCTCGCCCGCATTGCCGCCGTGAAAATGAGCGAAGACCTCAAGCAGCAGGTGGTGGTGGAAAACATGGCCGGGGCCGGCGGCGCCATTGCGGCCAAGACCGTCGCCAACGCGGCGCCCGACGGCTACACGCTCATCTTCAACTCTTCCTCGGCCGTCGCCACGGGCCTGCTGGGCAAGGACCGGCTGGGCTTCGACCCCGTCAAGGATTTCGCGCCGGTGTCCCTCGTGGCGCAGTTCCCGCTGGTCATGGTCGTCAATCCCAAGGTGCCGGCCCGCAACATGAAGGAGTTCGTGGCGCTGCTCAAGAAGAATCCCGATAAATACAATTATGGTTCGTCGGGCAACGGCACGGCGATCCACCTCGCCTCCGAGCTCTTCAAGACCCTGGCGGGCGTCAGCATGCAGCACGTGCCTTACAAGGGCACGGCCGCCGCCATGCAGGACCTGCTGGGCGGACGCATTCACATGATGCTGGACGGCGTGCCGCCGCAGATCGGCAACATCCACGAAGGGCGGGTACGCGCCTTGGGCGTGACCACCACCGAGCGCTCTCCCATGCTGCCCGACGTGCCCACGGTGGCCGAGGCCGTGCCCGGCTACGCGTTCCCGTTCTGGGTCGCCATCTACGCTCCCGCCGCCACGCCGCAACCCATCGTGGACCGCCTCGCCGCCGCGGTGTCCGCCGCCGCCAAGGATCCGCAATCGCGCCAGCGCTTCAAGGATGCCGGATCCGAGGCCGTCGGCTCCACGCCGGCCGAACTGGCCGCGTTCTGGAAACAGCAGGTCGAGCTGTACAGCGGCATCGTGCGCCAGACCGGCATCAAGCTCGACGGCGAATGACCCTGGGCTCGCGTGCTACGATGCGCGCCATGAACCGTCCCGACACCAGCGGCGCGCAGACCGTAGACCGGGCCGTCGCGATACTGCGCCTCTTGGCGTCGGCCGGGGAATCCGGCCTGCGCCTGATCGATCTCCAGAACGCCTCCGGCCTGTCCAAGCCGACCGTCCATCGCCTCCTCGGTTCGCTGCTGCAGCACGGCCTGGTCGAGCAGGACGACGACAGCCGCCGCTATCGCCTGGGCATGGAAATGGCGGTGCTGGGATGGTCCGTGTCGAGCGGCCGCGCCGACCTGCGCCAGCTGTGCGGCCCCGAGATGCAGGCGCTGGCCGACGAGACCGGCGACACCGCCTTCCTGGCGGTCCGCTCCGGCTACGACACCGTCTGCATCGAGCGCAAGATGGGGCCCTATCCGATCAAGGCCTTCACCGTGGATGTCGGCACCCGCCGCCCGCTGGGCGTGGGCGCGGGCGGCATCATCATGATCGCCGCCATGCCCGAGGACGAAGCCGAGCTGGTCTTCGAATCGATACGCGAACCCCTGCGGTCTTATCCCAATGTGCCGGAAGCCACGCTGCGCCAGGCCGTTGCGCGCGCGCGCGACGACGGCTACGCCTTGAGCGACGGGCTGGTCATGGCCGGCGTGCGCGGGCTGGCCGTGCTCGTGCGGGATGCGCGCGGCGCTCCCGCCGCCGCGCTGAGCCTGAGCGCGGTGCAGGACCGCATACGGCCCGAGCGCGTACCGGCGCTGGTCAAGGCGCTGGAGGAAAGAAAAAGAAGAATAGAGCGCAGCCTGGCCGGGCGGGGGCGCCTCTCTCGTTAGCCGCGATACGGCGCCCGGACTTCAGCCTGCCGCGCCGCCCCGAGGCACCGCCACGCCTCCGACCCCGTGGCGCGCCAGGGCCTGCTCGACGAAGCCGGAGGTCTTCATTTCCTCGACGAAGGCGCGCAGATAGGCGCTCGCCGCTTCCCCGCGCGACTTGGGCAGGCCCATGGCCTGGCGGATCAGCATGAAATGCCCGGGCAGCAAGTGCAGGCCGCCCAATCTCGCGGCATCGGCCTCGAGTTGCTGGCGCACGCCGGCGGCGACGTCGGCCCCGCTTTCCAGGAAGACCTCGACGACCGCCGGCGAGGTCGGCGCCCGCTCGATGCGCGCATGCTGCAGGCTGCGGCTCAGGTAGAGGTCATAGGCGCTGCCCTTGCCCACGGTCACCCGGACGCCGGGCCGGTCCACGTCGGCATGCTCGGCGATGGCCGAGCCGTCGCGCACCAGGTAGGCGCCTTCGATGACGACGTAAGGCTCGGTGAACGCGATATGCTCGCCACGCTTGGGGTCGATGGCGAAAAAGCCGATGTCCGCCTTCTCGGCGGCCACGGCCTCGACCGACTCGCCGGCCGAGGGGAAGACCACCAGTTCGAGCCGCACGCCCAATCGACGGGCCAGTTCGCCCGCCAGGTCCACCGACACCCCGCGTGCGCCGCGTTCATCGTCGCGGCTGGCGAGAATGGGATTGCCGACGTTGATGGACGCGCGCAGGACTTGCTGCGGCGTGAAGGCTGAGCGTATGGCTTCGGTCAGTTGCATGCTGGCGTTGTTCCGTAGAAAGGGACGACTGTCCTGGATTCACGATCGGCGGTGGCTTTCGCGCAGGCATCGGGCAACTGCGGGAATGCTCCTTGCCGCCGACGACGCGCAATCAGGGACACGGGAGAGCATCATGGCCGCTCATGCAGGCGAAAAGGCACAGAAAACCGGTGACTTCCGCTGCGAGCGTTGCCGGCAGACGGTACACGTCACATCCGGGCATACGATTCCCAAATGCCCGAATTGCGGCAATGCCACGTTCTCGGAGAGAGTACACGAACCCGGCAACAAATCGAGTTGAGCCATTGCACCGCGGCACCCGTACGCTGAATCCGTGAACCGCAGGTTGGCCTTCCGGCGGATGCTCTTGTATAGCACCCCGCCGCCTCGGCGCGTAGGAAGCCCCGCTATCCCCGGGCCCGCGCCCGCTGGGCCTCGATCTGCTCCATCACATGCAACGTCAGGCGCGTGGTGTGGCTGCGCATGGCGAGATAAGCCTCCTCGGGCTGCCCGGCCAGCACGGCCTCCACGATCTTGTCGTGCTCGCGATGGGAGGTCTCGAACCGGCGCTCGACCCCGCTTTGCGCGGCGCGCACCGGCGCCAGGCGGTCGCGCAGGTTTTCCACCTGGGCCACCAGGGTCTGGTTCTGCGTGCCCTGGCAAATGAGCTGGTGGAAACGGGCGTTGAGCTTGAGATAGGTTTCGGCGTCGCCGCGCTCGGCCACCTGCTGCGCCTCTTCATGCAGCAGTTCGAGCTGGCGGCGCTGCATGGCGCTCATGCGCTGGGTGGCGATGCGGCAGCAAAGGGATTCCAGCTCGCACAGCGCCTCCAGCATGTCGGCGAGCTGCTCGGCGCTGACATTGGCCACCACGCCGCCGCGGCGCGGCACCAGTTCGATCAGCCCGCGCGCATTGAGCAGCCGCAGCGCTTCCCGCACGGGCGTGCGCGACACCTGGAAACGTTCGGCCAGCGAGGGCTCCTCGAGCTTCTCGCCGGGGGCGAGGGTGCCCGCGATGATCTCGTCAGCCAGCGACTGGCTGATCCGAGCGGCAATGGTGGTCACGAAAACTTCCTTATAGGTAGGCGAACGAGCGCATGCGGATTATACGCGCCGCCCCCTTTCCCATGAACATTACCGCTCATTGGGACACACAACGCAAAGAAATTATCTAAAACATATTGACGTGTATACACATTACTTTTAGAGTATTCACAAATCGCGGGGCGCGACGCGACGCTCGCCCCATTCCATCCGGATTCAAAACATAGACAGCAACGAGGAGATCCCGTGAACTGGCACGGTCTGGCGACTTATCAGCGCGGCGGCAGCAAGCACCCTGGCCTGGTGGTCAACGACACCCTGTACGACCTGGCGCAGCTGGCAAGGGCCTGCGGCATGGACCCGGCCCGCGTGGCGGGGGGCATCGGCGCGCTCATCGCGGATTGGGCCGACAGCGGCCCGGTGATCGCCAGGATGGCCGATCGCGCCGCCCGGCTCGCCGCGAGCGGCCAACTCGCCGCGGTGGAAGGCGCCACCTATGCGGTCCCCTACCAGCCCCGCCGTATCTTCGCGACGGCTTCCAATTTCTATGAACACGCCGACGAGATGGGCACGAAGCTGGCGGCGCGCAGCGAAAGCCAGCCCTACATCTTCATGAAGGCCGAGACCAGCGTGGTCGCCACCGGCGAAAACGTCCGGATGCCGTCCGAGACCAGCCGGCTCGACTGGGAAGTGGAATTGGGCGTGGTCATCGGCAAGACCTGCCGCCACGTGCAGGTGGACGACGCGCTCTCGGCCGTCGCCGCCTATACGGTCTTCAACGACATCAGCGCGCGCGACCTCAACCGCCGCACCGACTACCCGTTCACGCACGACTGGTTCCGCGGCAAGAGCTTCGACACCTTCGGCCCCATGGGGCCATGGCTGGTACCCGCCGGCTGCATCGCCGATCCGCAGGACCTGCGCATGACGCTGGCCGTCAACGGCGAGACCATGCAGGACGGCAGCACCGCGGAAATGATCTTCTCGGTGGCCGAGCAGATCGCCTACCTGTCGCGCATCCTCACGCTGCATCCCGGCGACATGATCGCCACCGGCACGCCCGACGGGGTGGGCATGGGACGCGGGGTCTACCTGAAACCGGGGGACGCCATGGTGGCGCGCATCGAGAACATCGGCACGATCGAGAACACCGTCGTGCAGGAAACCCGGTAAGGCGCCATGCCGCTATCCGGCCCACTACCATGCCGCCGGGCCGCGGGCCCGCAAGGAGGCAAACGTGACATCCGCTGACCAGCAACCGGTCGTTCCCATCCGTACGCGCAAGCTCGGGCATCTGGTGCTGATGGTGCGCGACCTCGAGGCCTCAACGCGCTTCTATACCGAAGTCATGGGGTTGCGCGTTTCCGATCGCATCGGCGACCAGATGGTCTTCCTGCGGGCGGGCGAAGACCACCACGACCTGGCGCTGTCGCGCATACCCGAGAATGCGCCCGACCGCGATGACCTGCCGCGCTATACGCGCCCCGGCCTCGAGCATTTCTCGTACTACGTCGATTCGGTCGACGAAATGCGGCGCGCCGTGGATGTGGCCCGCCAGCTGGGCGTGACCATCGAGCGCGGCATCGGCCAGCACGGCCCGGGCGCGAACTGGTTCCTGGTGTTCAAGGACCCGGACGGCAACAACGTCGAGATCTACACCGACATGGATCAGATTCCGCGCGACGCAAACCACCAGCCGCAGACCTGGGAACGCAACCTCGAATCGTTCGACCGGCACCGCCTCGCCCATTTCGTCGTCCAGCCGCCGGCGGCGGTGCTGGCGGCCAAGGAAGGCAAGAAGGACACAGAGAAAAAAGACTGAGCCCGGGCGCCGGCAGCTTCGGCCCCTCAGCCCGGAACATACGCACCCGGCGCGGAAAGCGACGCTTTCCATCGGCATCGCCGCGGCGCATTCGCGCACGCGGGAGGCCCTTTTCGCGCCCGCTTTCCGGCCGCCGGCCTCGCTCGCGCCGAACGGCGGCCTGCTCCACGACGACAATGACAACCGATGAAGGAGACAACACCATGACCCCCCTCCCGCAATGGCTGCGCCGCATCTTCCCGTGCCTCGCGGCGGTCGCGATCGCAGCAGGTCCCACCGCCGCCCTGGCCGCCGACGCCTGGCCCAGCCGGCCGGTCACCATCGTGGTGCCGTTCGCCCCCGGCGGCAACACCGACATGATGGCGCGCATGATGGCCGAGCGCATGGGCAAGGCCTTCGGCAAGCCTTTCATCGTCGACAACAAGGGCGGCGCGGCCGGCACCATCGCGGCAGAGTATGTCGCGCGCGCCCAGTCCGACGGCCACACGCTGTTCATGGCGACCATGACGCAGATCGTCACCGCCCCCATGACCAACAAGATCCGCTACGACCCGATCCGCGATCTCGTCCCCATCATCAACGTGGGCGGCAATCCCTTCATACTGGCGGTCAATCCGCAGCGCAACTTCCGCACCGTGACGGACCTCGTCAACTATGCCAAGGCCAACCCCGGCAAGCTGAACGTGGGCCATGGCGGCAACGGCACGCTCACGCACCTGTCGGCGCTGCTGTTCCTCAGCCGCGTCGGCGTGACCGCCACCACGGTTCCCTACCGGGGCGGCGCGCCGGCCTTGGCCGACGTGCTGGCCGGACAGATCGACATGTACAGCGCCAGCGTCTCGGAAGTCATGTCCTACGCCAAGACGCCCGAGAAACTCACGCTGCTGGCGGTCTCCAGCGACAAACGCCTGCCGCAGCTGCCTTCGGTGCCCACCATCGCGGAAACCTACCCGGGCCACGAGGTCGACACCTGGAACGGACTGATGGGCCCCGCCGGCATACCCAGGGACGTGATCGCCAAACTGGCCGAAGAAGGCCGCAAGATGATCAACGAGCCCGCCTTCCGCGCGCAGCTCGAGAACGCCGGCATCACGCCGCTGGGCGAGATGCCCGACATGTTTGCCGCCCGCATCAAGGCGGAGACGGCCAAGTGGAAGCCGGTCGTCGAGGCGGCGGGCATCAGGCCGGAATAGACGGCCGCCACCGCCCCAACGGGAGACGTCCGGTAGCGAGCGGGGGCGGTCAGCCGGCGAATCCGCCCTGGTCGAGAAACGCCTGTTCCTGCGGCGTCATGCGCCGCCCCAGCAGGGGATTGCGATGCGGAAAGCGGCCGAACCGTTCGATGATGTCGGCATGCCCCTGCGCATGGTCGACCCAGGGATGGCCAAGCCGCCGATTCAGGCGGACCGACAGACGCTGGTCCGCCAGGTCTTCCGAATGGGCGAACGGCAGATAGAAGAACAGCCGCAGCGCGGATTCGACCTGGCCGTCCAGGCCCCGGTCGACCGCCAGGCGCGCAATCCGCCGGGCCTGCGCATCGGTGCCGTACATCCGGGCCGTGCCGCGGAAAGCGTTGCGCGGGAACTGGTCCAGCAGGATCAGCAGCGCCAGCGCGCCTTCGGCCGTAGCCGCCCAGTCGTCGCATTCGCCGCGCGCCGCGGCTTCATGCAAGTCCAGGAAGCGTTCCCGGAAAGCGCGGTCGAACGCAGGCGATTGCCCGAACCAGCCGGCCATGCCCGCGTCGCGCCAGAAGCGGACGACGTCCCGGGCCGGGCCGAGGGGATGCTTGCCCGAAGAGGCGGTCATCCGCGCCGCGCCCACCACCAGAGTCCCCAGGCCACCAGCGCCGGGATGCCGAAGAGCGCCGCATGGATGGGGAGTTCCTCGGCCAGCGTATAGCCGTGGGACAATCCGACGCGCAAATTCCATGCGCACGCCGCCAGCCAGGCCAGCGTGAAAAGTCCCGCGGCCCAGGTGCGATGGGGCGCGGGGACCAGACGCATTAGCGCGATGGCCAGGATCAGTCCGATTGCGATGATGATCAGGGTACGCATGGTGGCCTCACTCGGGAGCTTCAGCATAGGGCAGCCGGCCGGGGCGGATAAGTCCCCGGCTTCTGGATGGATTATCCAGGATGGCGATCCAATCCACGAGTCCCGGCTGCTACGCGAACTTCGCCTCCACGCCCGGCGCCGGCGTGGCGCCGAACCCGCCGCGCCGCACCACGGCCTCGCGGCCGCCATGGGCTTCGATCAGCGCGTGCTGGTCGGCCTTTGCGACACGGTCCTGCGCCTCGGGATCGACGATCCGCCGCAGCGAGGCGATCAGATCATCCACGACATGCGCGTGCCGCCCTCCCGGCACGAGATCGGTTCGCTCCTCGGGATCCGCGACCAGGTCGAACAACTGGGGAGCCATGTCCACGTAATAGATCAGCTTCCACCGGTCCTGCCGCAGCATGTAGGCGCCGGTGACCGCGCCCGCCGCATGGTATTCGGAGAAGACCGGCCGGGCCGGGTCGTCCGGCGCCTGCGCCAGTTCGACCAGGGAGCGCCCCGGCAGGTCGACGGGCGCCTGGATCCCCATCCATGCCAGCAGGGTCGCGCCCACGTCCACCAGGGAAACGTGCGTGCCGACCACCTTGCGCGTGGCGTGGCCCGGCGCGCGCAGCAGCATGGGCACGCGCGCCGCTTCCTCGTACAGCGTGGACTTGCCCCACAAGGCCCGCGCGCCCATGTTGTCGCCATGATCGCTGGTGTAGATGACGAGCGCCTCGTCGGCCAGCCCGGACTCGTCGATGGCCCGGCAGATCTGGGCGAAGTGCCAGTCCATGAAGGAACACAGGCCGCCGTAGCTCAACAGGGCGCGGCGCCGCAGTTCGTCGTCGAAGAAGCTGTCGTGCGGAAAACAGGTCCGCAGCGCGGCGATCCAGGGATGGTCCGCGCGGTCGGCGGCCCGCGCCAGCTTGGGCAGGGGGATGTCGGCCAGCCGATAGCCCGATGCGAATTCTTCCGGGGCGATGAGCGGGAAATGGGGCGCCACGAACGAGGCGAACAGGACCCAGCCGTCATCCTGGGCATGCTCGCGTATCCATTGCGTCGATGCCTGCGCGATGGCCCGGTCGTACCGGGTGTAGCTGCTTTCGCCGATGCCTATCTCCTCGGCCAGCGCGCGGGTCTTGTGCCGCACTGGCAGCGGATCGCGCACCGCCCCCAGCAGGTCACCCACGCCGTTCACCACGTGCATGGGCAGGATCTGGCGGGTGAAGCCGGTATCGTCGGTCTCGTTGCGAAAGTGCAGCTTGCCGATGGACGTGACGTCCACGCCGGCATCGCGCAGTCGATGGGTCCAGCCCGGCATCTGGCCGGTATAGGGCAGGGAACTGGCGGGGCCGGCGGACTGGGCGACCAGCACGTTGGGCGCGCCGCCTATCATCGCGATGTGCGTGAAATCGCCCACCGGATCATAGGGTA
Organism: Pigmentiphaga sp. NML080357; assembly: GCF_002188465.1. Lineage (GTDB taxonomy): Bacteria > Pseudomonadota > Gammaproteobacteria > Burkholderiales > Burkholderiaceae_B > Pigmentiphaga. The sequence continues at coordinate 21,362 of NZ_NINW01000049.1, forward strand.
CCTTGCGCACCGCGGGCAGGGTGCCGTGCGTGCTGACGTAACCGATCATCAGGTTGTAGCCGTCGGGCTCGGCGCGAGCCGTCGCCTGGCTCGCGATCTGCCCGCCCGCCCCGCCCTGGTTCTCGACCACCCACGGCTGCCTCATGCCTCGCGACAACTGGTCCGCCACGACGCGGGCGATCATGTCAGTGCCGCCGCCGGCGCTGACCGGTACCAGCAGGCGGATCGGGCGCGAGGGATAAGACTGGGCCAGCGCGCAAGCCGGCATCAGCCCGGCCACCGCGGCGGATCGTGCGGCCGTGGCCAGGACGCGGCGCCGGCCCGCATCGGTATGTTGTGTCATTTCTCCTCCCGCCGCGGCCTGACATACCCCGGATTGCCGGGCAGTCTAATCAGCGCAGCGGGGGCGCGGAAGTACAATTCCTTTAGAGCTTTTCTAAAAAAAATGGATAGCGGCCGAGCCTGGAGACGCTGCGTGGCACTCAATCTCGATCATCTGCGCGCGTTCCTGGTGGTGGTGGAAGAAGGCAGCATCAATCGCGCGGCCGCCCGCCTGCTGCGCGCCCAGCCCGCGGTAGGGCGGCAGATCCGGCTGCTGGAGGAATCGCTGGGCACGCCGCTGCTGGAACGCTCGTCCAGCGGCGTGCAGCCCACGAATGCGGGGGAACAGCTCATTGCCCATGCGCGGCGCATCTTCCGCGACGTGGCCGAGGCGGAAGCGGCCATGGCGCGCGTCGCCACGGAACCGGCCGGCGACCTGGCCGTGGCCATTCCCACCTCGCTGGCCGACCAGCTCGGGCCCGTCCTGTTCGGCGCCATGCGCGACCGCCATCCGCTGGTGCGGTTGACGCTGCTGGAAGGAGACAGCCACGCCATCACGAAATGGATGGCGGGCAACGAGGCCGACATCGGCGTGCTGCCCGAAGGCAGTTCGGACACGAGCCTGCATGCGGTCGAATGCGGACGGCAGGTGTTCTGCTTCTGCGGTCCGGCGGACGGTTTCCCGGCGCTGCCCGCGTCCATGCCGCTGGGGGATGCGTTGTCGTATCCGCTGGCCTTGTCCATTGCGCCGAACCGGCTGCGACGGCTGGTCGATAGCGCCGCGGCAGGCATAGGGCGCGAAGTGCGTCCCGTGCTGAACGCCAGTTCCAGCCATTTGATCACCGCGCTGATGCGGCACGGGGACCTTTATACGATCCGGCCCCGCATCGGCCCGGTCCCGGCCGTGGTGGACGGCATCGCCTTCATCCCGATTGCGGAACCGGCCATCCAGCGCGGCGTCAGCATCGTGTGGAGTACCGCGCGGCCGTTGAGTCCCGCAGGGGAGGCGGCGCGCGCCACGCTGGAGGAATTGCTGCGCGGCATGGACGACGCCCGGGCGCCAAACTGAACATCCTGGCGCCCGGGTCCGCCGCCCTCAGACGTCGATATTCCCCGCCATCAACGCGTGCGTCTCGATGAACGCCCGCCGCGGCTCGACGTGATCCCCCATCAGCGTGGTGAAGATCTCGTCCGCCGAGATGGCGTCCTCGATCTGCACGCGCAGCAGGCGGCGCACGGAAGGATCCATGGTCGTTTCCCACAACTGGCCGGGATTCATCTCGCCCAGACCCTTGTAGCGCTGCTTGGAGATCGACCGTTCCGCTTCGGCGCGCATCCACTGGATGGCTTCGCGGAAGTCGGCCACGGCCAGGTCCCGGCGCTTGTCGCCTTCGCCGCGTTCCACCTTGGCACCGGTGCCGATCAGGCCCTGGAAGGTCTTGGCGCCGTTGCGCAGCACGCTGTAGTCGGGGCCGTTGATGAAGGCCTGGTCGATCACGGTGACGCGTATGTTGCCGTGGTGATTGCGGTGGATCTCCAGCCTGGGCTGCTGAGTTTCCTCGTCGATCGCCACCTTCGCATGCACCACGCCCGGCATCGCGGGGTCTTCCAGTTCGGCCTGCAGGCGCTGGCGCGACAGTTCGGCCTGGTCCTGGCTGGAAAGATCGATCTCCAGGCCTTGCACGATGGCCGACAGGGTGGCGACGTCCATGATGCGCGACAGCCGCTCGATCACGGCGTCGACCAGGTTGTACTGGCGGGCCAGTTCCTTCAGCGGTTCGCCGGTAATGGGCTCGGCGTCGGCCGTGGGATAGAGCTTGGCGTCCTTGAGCGCGAGATCCAGCATGAAGGCCGTTTCCTCGGCCTCGTCCTTCAGGTAGCGCTCCTCGCGGCCGACCTTGACCTTGAACAGCGGCGGTTGGGCGATGTAGATGTAGCCGTGCTCGATCAGCTGCGGCATCTGACGGTAGAACAGCGTCAGCAGCAGCGTGCGGATGTGGGCGCCGTCCACGTCCGCGTCGGTCATGATGATGATGCGGTGGTAGCGCAGCTTGTCGATGTTGAAGTCGGGACCGATGCTGGTGCCCAGCGCGGTGATCAGGGTGGTGATCTGCTCGCTGCTGATGAGCTTGTCGAAACGGGCTTTCTCGACGTTCAGCACCTTGCCGCGCAACGGCAGGATGGCCTGGAACTTGCGGTCGCGGCCCTGCTTGGCCGAACCGCCGGCCGAGTCGCCCTCCACGATGTAGAGCTCGGACTTGGACGGGTCCTTTTCCTGGCAATCGGCCAGCTTGCCGGGCAGGCCGGCGCCTTCCAGCACACCCTTGCGGCGCGTCATTTCGCGGGCCTTGCGCGCCGCTTCGCGGGCACGGGCGGCCTCGACGATCTTGCCGCACAGGGCCTTGGCGTCGTTGGGGTTCTCGAGCAGCCAGGTTTCCAGGCTACGGGCAACGGCGTCTTCCACGGCGGGACGCACTTCGCTGGAGACCAGCTTGTCCTTGGTCTGGCTGCTGAACTTGGGCTCGGGCACCTTCACCGACAGCACGCAGGTCAGGCCTTCGCGCATGTCGTCGCCGGTGGTTTCCACCTTGGCCTTCTTGGCCAGCTCGTTCTCGTCGATGTACTTGTTGATCACCCGCGTCATCGCCGCGCGCAGGCCGGTCAGGTGCGTGCCGCCGTCGCGCTGAGGGATGTTGTTGGTGAAGCACAGCACGTTTTCGGTGTAGCTGTCGTTCCACTGCAGGGCCACTTCCACGCCCACCGGCACGCCGCCGGCGGACGACTCGGTGGCGACGGCGAACACGTTGGAATGCAGCACCGTCTTGGAACGGTTGATGTATTCGACGAAGCCCTTGACCCCGCCGCTGAAGGCGAAATCCTCTTCCTTGCCCTGGCGCTCGTCCACCAGCTTGATGCGCACGCCGTTGTTCAGGAACGAGAGCTCGCGCAGCCGCTTGGACAGGACTTCGTAGTGGTATTCGACGTTGGAGAAGATGAGCGTATCGGCCAGGAACTGCACCTTGGTGCCGCGCTTGTCGGTCTTGCCCGTCACCTTCAGGGGCTCGACCCGCTCGCCGCGGCGGAATTCCATCTGGTGCAGCTCGCCGTTGCGGCGGATGCTGAGCTTCAGCCACTCGGACAGCGCGTTCACGCAGGACACGCCCACGCCGTGCAGGCCGCCCGAGACCTTGTACGAGTTCTGGTCGAACTTGCCGCCGGCGTGCAGTTCGGTCATGACGATTTCCGCGGCGCTGCGCTGGAACTCGTCGTCCTTGTGCACGTCGGTGGGAATCCCGCGTCCGTTGTCTGTCACCGAAATGGAATTATCGGTGTGTATGGTGACGACGATCTCGTCGCAATAGCCCGCCAGCGCTTCGTCGATGGCATTGTCGACCACCTCGAACACCATGTGGTGCAGGCCTGTCCCATCGGACGTATCGCCGATGTACATGCCCGGCCGCTTGCGCACGGCCTCCAGCCCCTTCAGCATCTTGATGGAGTCGGCGCCGTAGGAGTCCGACGACGCGGACACGGGGGCGTCCACCACCGTATTGGCAGCGAGGCTAGTATCGATCTCGCCCGTATCGGGCGCGGTGTTCTGTTCGACCATAAGTTTGCAACCATCCACTCTGCGCGGGCGCATACCACCGCCCTGCAGGAAAAACTAAAGCGTTGAAGGGCCCACCCCCTTGCGGCCTACGGCCGCCCCCCTCGAGGGGGCGCGCGCAGCGCGAGGGGGTGGGCTTCCCTTGCGCGTAGGGGGGGTCAAATCCTCATCGGCATCACGACATATTTGAAGTCCGCGTTGTCGGGCAGGGTGATCAGCGCCGAGGAGTTGGCATCGCCCACGCTCCACTGCACCGTTTCCGCCTTCAGGTTGCCCAGCACGTCGAGCAGGTAGCTCACGTTGAAGCCGATGTCCAGGGGGTCGAAACCGAAGTCGATCTCGAGTTCTTCCTGGGCCTCTTCCTGCTCCGCGTTGCTGGCGGAAATCTTGAGCACGTGATCGGCCATCTGCATCCGCACACCCTTGAACTTGTCGGTGGTCAGGATGGCCGCGCGCTGCAGGCTGCGCTGCAACGCTTCGCGGGCTATCGGGAAATGCTTGGTATAGCCCTGCGGGATGACCCGCTGGTAATCGGGGAACTTGCCTTCGACCAGCTTGGAGATCAGCTCCACGTCGCCGAACACGAACTTGATCTGGTTGGCCGCGACCGAGATCTCGATGGGATCTTCGCTGTCCTCCAGCAGGCGCAGCAGTTCCAGCACGGTCTTGCGCGGAACGATGACTTCCTGCTTGGGCGCGTCCGCGTCGATGGCGACCGCGCAATAGGCCAGGCGGTGGCCGTCGGTGGCCACGCAGCGCACGTTGTTGCCGTCCAGGACCAGCAGCATGCCGTTCAGGTAGTAGCGGATGTCCTGCTGGGCCATCGCGAAATGGACCATGTTCAGGAGGTGCTTGAACGACTTCTGCGTCATCGTGAGCGAGGCGTTCCACGAAGCGGGCTGCGCCACGGTCGGGAACTCTTCGGCCGCCAGGGTCTGCAGCGCGAAGCGGCTCTTGCCGGACTGGACCGACAGCTTCTTGTTGGCCAGCGACAAGGCCACGTCGCCGGTATCGGGAAGGGCGCGCAGGATGTCGAGCAGTTTGCGAGCTGCCACCGTGGTGGATTCAGACGCATCACCCACGCCGAAATCGGCATGGGTGGTGATCTGAACCTCGATGTCGGTAGAAACGAACGACACGCGGTTGCCTTCCTTGCGCAACAGGATGTTGGCGAGGATGGGCAGGGTGTGCCGCCGTTCCACGATGCCTGAAACGGTCGCGAGCGGCTTGAGCAACGCGTCGCGTGAGGCTTTGACCAATTGCATATCCAATCCTTCTTTGGGTTGGTAGTTAATAGGACCCTGTGAATAACTGGAACTTCTTCAAAAAAACATTATAAATCAAGAACTTGTCCAGTTTTTTGGATGGTGGAGAACCGGGTGGAGCATATCGCATAACCATGAACAACCTTCGATCGAAAAAAAAGGCGTCGAGTTGTCCGGAAATGCCCCAAGGCTTGTCCACAATCCAATGCACAGGTCCCGGCTGAAATTCGTCGTCGGTTCGTCATCCTTTCAAGGTTTGCTCGAGCACGTGCAGCGAATGATTCAGCTCGGCCTGCTTGGCGCGCGATTCGGAGATCTTGCGCACCGCGTGCAGCACCGTGGTGTGGTCGCGTCCGCCGAAGAGCTCGCCGATCTCGGGCAGGCTCTTCTGGGTGAGCTCCTTGGCCAGGTACATGGCAATCTGGCGCGGCAAGGCGATGTTGGCCGGCCGCCGCTTGGAGTACATGTCCGCGACCTTGATCTTGTAGAAGTCGGCGACGGTCTTCTGGATGTTCTCGACCGTGATCTGGCCGTTGGACACCGACAGCAGGTCCTTCAGGGCGTCCTTGCACACGTCCACGGTAATAGACCGGCCGTGGAACTTGGCATAGGCCAGGACCTTGCGCAACGCGCCTTCGAGCTCGCGCACGTTGCTGCGCAGGTGCTTGGCGATGAAGAAGGCCACCTCTTCGGGCAGGTGCACGCCCTCGGTTTCCGCCTTCTTCAGCAGGATGGCCACCCGCATTTCCAGCTCGGGCGGCTCGATCGCGCAGGTCAGGCCCGAATCGAAGCGGGAGATGAGCCGGTCGTCGATGCCGGACAGTTCCTTCGGATAGGTGTCGCTGGTGATGATGATCTGCTTGCGCAGCGCCACCAGGGCCTCGAAGGCATAGAAGAATTCTTCCTGCGTGCGGTTTTTGCCCGAGAAAAACTGGATGTCGTCGATCAGCAGCAGGTCGAGCGAATGGTAGTAGCGCTTGAAATCGTCGAAGGCCTTGCGCTGGTAGGATTTGACCACGTCCGACACGAACTGCTCGGCGTGGATGTAGCGCACGCGGGCGGCGGCGTTCTCGGCCATCATGGAATTGCCGATGGCATGGATCAGGTGGGTCTTGCCCAGCCCCACGCCGCCGTAGAGGAACAGCGGGTTGTACGAGGTGCCGGGGTTCTCGGCCACCTGGAGGGCGGCGGCGCGGGCCAGCTGGTTGGCCTTGCCGGTGACGAAATTCTCGAACGTGAGCTCGACGTTCAGCCGCGAGCGCTCGTAGATGCCGGTGGCCTCGCTCGCCTCGGCCTTGGGGGCACGCGGGGCGGGACGGGGCGACTCGGACGCCTTCTGGGCCGCTCGGGCGGCGGCCGACTGCGCGGTGGAGACCGGGTCGCCGGGAAAGCCAGGGGGAATCTGCGCGGACGGACGCGGTGCGGCATGCCCGTTGGCGCCGTGGCCATTGCCGTTGTCGGCCGGCGCCGCCGGCGGGGCGGGCGGACGCAATGGCACGGCCATGCGCGGCGCATCCAGTTCGAACTTCACCTGCACCGGGCGCTGGAACCACTGCGCCGCGAGAGATTCGATACGGCCGGAAAAATTGCTGCGCACCCAGTCCAGCTTGAAACGATTGGGCGCCGCGACCCGAAGCACCGATTCAGCCTCGTCGAAGGCAAGCGGTACAAGGGGGCGTATCCAGGCGCTGTATTGCTGAGGAGTGAGTTCCTGCTCCAGCGTCCGGGCGCAGTTTTGCCAAAAATCTTCCATGAATCTCGCTAAAAAAGACCGGTGCACCCACACAGGACAGGGGGTGCAGAGGATGTTCTATAGGCCGGTCCCGAAACCACCAATTCTACTCCTCCGGGCGCGAGTTATCCACAGGCGCGACAGGGAAACCCATCCGCTGGGTAGCGCTAACTGATTGACAACATTGAATTTATTTGACAGTATGGAGGGCTTTCCGAATTTCAGGACGAAATTCGGACTGATCCAAGACCCTGGGTTGGCAGTCTTTCCGCTCTGATACATGCCGGGCATGCGCGCGCAGTCCTTTTTACAAGGACAGGTGCCGGCTGCGCCGGGCTTACGGGCAGGCCGGGATTGCGCAAGCTTCCGGGGCGGCTTTCATACCCATACCGGAACTCAGCAGGAACCGTCATGAAACGTACCTATCAACCTTCCGTCACCCGTCGCAAGCGCACCCACGGTTTCCGCGTGCGCATGAAGACCCGTGGCGGCCGCGCCGTCATCAACGCCCGCCGCGCCAAGGGCCGCAAGCGCCTGGCCATCTGACGGCCGTGCCGGCCGTCGTTCCGGCCGGTTCCGCCGGCGGGGCAGCCGGCGTCGTAGCGTTACACCGTTGAACCTGCGCGCGTCGTTTCCCGGCACCGCGCGGTTGCGCAGTCCGGCGGAATTCGCCCCTGCGCTGAAAGGGCGCCGCCTTGCGAAAGGGGCGCTTTTTGTTTTGAGCGTGGCGCCTTCGGCCCAGCCCCGGCTGGGCCTGGTGGTAGGCAAGCGCTTCGCCCCGCTCTCGGTCAGCCGCGCCGCCCTGAAACGCGTGGCGCGCGAAGCCTTCCGGCTGCGGCGCGCGGAACTGCCGGCCGGCGATTATGTCTTGAGATTGCATGCCCGCATTCCTCAATGTTCGCTGACTTCGCTCAAGCGCCAGGCCCGGCAGGAAATCGACAGCCACCTGGCCCGCGCGATCAAGGCGCACGACCACCGGCCCGCCTAGGCGGACGGCACACCGGGCAGCCCGCCTCCGGATCCGGAAGGCGGTCGCAAGCGGGACGGTTTCCCGCAACAGGGGCCCATCGTGACGGAAAACCATAGCAACCCGCTGCCGGCCGGCTCGACCCTGCCGCGCCGCCTGCTGATCTGGCCCATCCGTTTCTACCGGTATTTCCTGAGCCCCTGGATCGGCCAGTCCTGCCGCTTCACCCCGACGTGTTCCGCCTACGCCATGGAAGCCATCGACCGCCACGGCCCCGCCGTCGGCACCTATCTGGGATTGCGCCGCATCTGCCGCTGCCACCCCTATGCAAACGGCGGACTGGACATGGTCCCCCCCCTACGCGCTGACGCGCGCCCCCCAGGGGGCGGCACCGACGGACCGGCAAAGCCCGATCCGCTGTGCCCCGGGGTAAAACCAGGCTGGCGACGACTGGCGTTTTGGATGCGGTCTGAACGGTAGGGAGTGAAATGGCAGATATCCTGCCCATATGGAGAATCAAACAGAACCCACTGCCCCTACTCCTTTAGACCCAGGATGCGGCGGATCTGGCTCCGCCAGTCCGCTCGCATCGCCCCCTTTGAGGGGGAGCGGCCGCAGGCCGCCAGGGGGTGGGCCTTCCTTGCGCGTCAGCGCGTAGGGGGAAGCCTCAGCTACACTAGCGGACTTTGCCGCGACGACGACTGGAACTATCCGTCCATGGACATGCAACGCACCATCCTCTGGATGATCTTCTCGCTCTCCCTGCTTTTCTTGTGGGATGGCTGGCAGAAGTACAACGGACATCCCTCGATGTTCGGCTCCACGCCGGCCAAGACGGCGACCACCCAGGCTCCGCAGAATCCGCCTGACCAGGCGGGCGTACCGACGGCCGCGCCGGCCGGCGCGCCCGCCGCAGGCACCGACGCCGTTCCCGGCAGCGCTCCGCAGGCCCAGCAAGCCCAGCAGGCGGCCCCCGCCGAGAAAGTCGTCGTCACCACCGACGTGCTGCGCCTGACCTTCGATACCGTGGGCGCCCAGATCGTCAAGGCCGAGCTGCTCAAGCACGCCGACATCGAAGACCGCGACCGCCCGACCGTGCTGCTGGACGATTCCGCCCAGCGCGTCTACCTGGCGCAGAGCGGCGTCATCGGCGCGCCCAACGGCGCTTCGTACCCCACGCACCGCACGCCCTTCCGCGTCACCACGCCGGCGCGCGAGCTGAACGGGGACAAGCTGGAGATCTCGTTCGAGGCCGAAAGCGCGGGCGTCAAGGTCACCAAGACCTACACGCTGCACAAGGGCCAGTACGCCATCGACGTGCGCCACAACCTGGCGAACGTGGGTACCGAGCCGGTCTCGCCCTCGCTCTATTTCCAGCTGACCCGCGACGGCAACAAGCCGCCCGGCGAAAGCCACTTCTACAGCACCTTCACCGGCCCCGCGGTCTACACGGCCGAAGGCAAGTTCCAGAAGGTCAGCTTCTCCGACATCGAAAAGGGCAAGGCCTCGTTCACCAAGTCGGCCAACGACGGCTGGCTGGGCATGATCCAGCACTACTTCGCCGTGGCGTGGGTGCCGCCCGAAGGCGTGGCCCGCACCTACGACATGTCCAAGGTCGGCGCCAACCTGTACGCCGTGCGCGCCATCGAGCCGGTCGGCACGCTGGCCCCCGGAACGGGCAACACCGTGGACGCCAAGCTGTGGATCGGCCCGCAGGACCAGTCCGCCATGGCAGCCGTGGCCCAGGGCCTGGACCTGGTGGTGGACTACGGCTGGCTGACCATCATCGCCAAGCCGCTGTTCCTGCTGATGACCTGGCTGCACAAAATGCTGGGCAACTGGGGCTGGACCATCGTCGCGCTGACCGTCATCATCAAGGCGGTGTTCTTCCCGCTGTCGGCCGCCGGCTACAAGTCGATGGCGCGGATGAAGAAGGTCGCCCCGCGCATGCAGGCGCTCAAGGAGAAGTTCGGCGACGACCGCCAGAAGCTCAACATGGCGATGATGGAGCTGTACCGCACCGAGAAGATCAACCCGATCGGCGGCTGCCTGCCGATGATCGTGCAGGTGCCCGTGTTCATCGCGCTGTACTGGGTGCTGCTGGCCAGCGTGGAAATGCGCAACGCGCCGTGGATCCTGTGGGTGCACGACCTGGCCTCGCCCGATCCGTGGTTCATCCTGCCGGCGCTGATGATGGCCACCATGTTCCTGCAGATGAAGCTCAACCCCACGCCGCCCGATCCCGTGCAGGCCAAGGTCATGATGATCATGCCCCTGGTGTTCGGCGGCATGATGTTCTTCTTCCCCGCGGGCCTGGTGCTGTACTGGGTGGTGAACAACGTCCTGTCGATCGCCCAGCAATGGGTGGTTACCAGGCAGGCGACGAAGTAGGCCCACCCCCTCCGCGCTGCGCGCGTCCCCCTCAAGAGGGGGATGCGAGTGGACCGGCGGCGCCGGATCCACCGCATCCTGGGTCTGGTACCGTTATCTTGGGGCGGGGCACCTGTGCTTCGCTGGCTGCCAGCGGTAGCAACCGTGCCACTATCCAAGAAAGCCGTACTAGATCCAGGGCACCGCGGATCCTCCTGCCGCGCGGGGTAGGCTTCCCCCACGGCCGTTTCGGGCAACCGGAGCGGCCTTTTGTTTTTGTTTTACAGTGCGGGTAACCCCTGCCAGGACCGCTTCCCACGCATGTCCACGAAGATCTCCGACCAGGACCCCATCGCCGCCGTTGCCACGGCCGCCGGACGCGGCGGGATCGGGGTCGTCCGTGTCTCGGCGCGCCAGCCGCTGGATGCGTTGATGCAGGCCTTGCTCGGCCGCACCCTGGTTCCTCGGCATGCGCACTACCTGCCTTTCCGCGATGCCGACGGCGGCATCATCGATGAAGGCATCGCGCTGTCCTTTCCGGCGCCGCATTCCTATACCGGCGAACACGTGCTCGAATTGCAGGGGCATGGCGGCCCGGTGGTGCTGCGGCGGCTGCTCGCGCGCTGCCTGCAGGCGGGCGCGGAGATGGGCATGCGCCTGGCCCAGCCGGGGGAATTCACGCGCCGCGCCTTCCTGAACGACCGCATGGACCTGGCCCAGGCCGAGGCCGTGGCCGACCTGATCGACGCCTCGTCGGAAGCCGCGGCCCGCAGCGCGGCGGCCTCGATGACGGGGGCCTTCTCGTCGGAGGTCCATGGCCTGGCCGACCGCATCGTGCACCTGCGCATGCTGGTCGAGGCGACGCTGGACTTTCCCGAGGAAGAAATCGAGTTCCTGGAAAAGTACCAGGCCCGCGAAACCCTGGCCGCGATCCAGGCCGACCTGGCCCGGCTGCTGTCCCAGGCGCGGCAGGGCGCCATCCTGCGCGAAGGGCTGCACGTGGTGCTGGCCGGCCAGCCCAACGTCGGCAAATCCAGCCTGCTCAATGCGCTGGCCGGCTTCGATGCCGCCATCGTCACGCCCATCGCGGGCACCACGCGCGACAAGGTGGTGCAGCAGATCGACATCGACGGCGTGCCGCTGCACGTGGTCGATACCGCCGGCCTGCGCGAGACCGAGGATGCGGTGGAGCGCATCGGCATCGAGCGCACCTGGGCCGAGATCGGCAAGGCCGACGTCATCGTGCACCTGATCGATGCGACCCGGCCGGGGCCCGAGCTCGATGCCGCCATCACCTCCCGGCTGCCGCCGCGCACGCCGGTGCTGGAAGTCGTCAACAAGATGGACCTGGTCGAGGGCGGCCACGTGGAGCAGCCCCAGGCCGCGGGCGCCAAGCGGCTGCACGTATCGGCCAAGACGGGGCAGGGCCTGGATGACTTGAAGCGCGAGCTGCTGGCCATCGCGGGATGGAATCCCTCGGCGGAATCGCCCTACCTGGCGCGCGAGCGGCATATCCACGCATTGCTGGCGACCGCGAATCACCTGGAGCTGGCGGCGGAACACGCGGCGCAAAGCGACCGGGTGCTGGATTTGTTCGCGGAAGAACTGAGGCTGTCGCACGAGGCGTTGACGTCGATTACCGGGGAGTTCAGCAGCGACGATTTGCTGGGGGTGATTTTTTCGCGGTTCTGCATCGGGAAATAAAGCCAATGACCCCCTCCCTCACCTCCCTTCGCATCTGGGTAGACGCCGACGCCTGCCCCGCCGTCGTCAAGGACATCCTGTTCCGCGCCGCCGATCGCTGCGAGGTGCCCGTGACGCTGGTCGCCAACCAGATGCTGCGCACGCCGCCGTCGCGCTGGGTGAACGCGGTGCAGGTGCCGCGCGGCTTCGACGTGGCCGATGCCTACATCGCCGAACAGGCGGCAAAGGGCGATCTGGTGATCACGGGCGACATTCCCCTGGCCGCCGAGGTGCTCAAGAAGGGCGCCGCGGTCCTGAACCCGCGCGGCGAACGCTACACCGAGGCGACGATAGGGGAGCGCCTGGCCATGCGGGACATGCTGGAGGAACTCCGGTCCAGCGGCGTGGCAACCGGCGGGCCGGCGGCGTTCAGCCAGGCGGATCGGCGGGCGTTCGGCAATGCGCTGGACCGGTTTCTGCGTACCGCCCTGGCCGGCGGGCAGGGCGGTACGTCCGGGCGGACCTGACTCGCGAATCTCGGCGATCTTGCTCGACACATTAGTATCGGCTAATATGTCGACATGCTGGAAAACGCAATCTTCAAGGCGCTCGCCGATCCCACGCGACGCGCGATCTTCGAGAAGCTGGCCATGGGCCGCATGAACGCCTCCGCGCTGCGCGAGGGCATGGCCATCAGCCAGTCCGCCATGTCGCAGCACCTGGCGGTGCTGCGCGGCGCCGGACTGGTGCGCGAAGAGCGCCAGGGCCGCTTCGTGAACTACGAAGTGGATCCCGACGGCCTGGCGCTGCTGATCCGGTGGCTGGCGAAGTACCGCAATTACTGGCCTGCGCGCGTCGACGCCCTGAAGGCCTTGCTGAAGGACATGGACCAATGAGCGATATCGAAACCGGCGATGCGGCCGGCAGCCTGGAGTTCGAGTACGAGCTGGACGCTCCGCCGGAAAAGGTCTGGCGGGCCCTCAACATCCCGGAGCTGCGCGAGCGATGGCTGCCTTCCGGGGCCCTGGCGCAGCCCGAGCCGGTCTCGTCCGTACCGGGGGAGGAGGTGCGCTACCGGATCCGGGAGGACGAGCCGCCTTTCCTGGAAAGCACCGTGACGTTCACCGTCCGTCCCATCGACGAAGGGCGCACGGTCTTGCGCATCGTGCACAGCCTGACGGACGAGCGGCTGTCCGGAAAACCGCCGGCAGCGGCGAACGACGCGTGCTTCGCGGTCATGCTCGCGGCGTGATGCCGCATGACGCATCCATCGGAAACCCAAGGACAGCCCTCATGCACGACACGATGCAACTCGTCCCCATGGTGGTCGAGCAATCCAGCCGGGGAGAACGGTCTTTCGACATTTATTCCCGCCTGTTGCGCGAACGGATCATCTTCCTGACGGGCGAGGTCAATGACGCGGTTTCGTCGCTGGTCTGCGCGCAACTGCTCTTCCTGGAAGCCGAGAACCCCGACAAGCCGATCCATCTGTACATCAACTCGCCCGGCGGCGTGATCACCAGCGGCCTGGCCATGTACGACACCATGCGGTACATCAAGCCGGCGGTGCACACGCTTTGCATGGGCACCGCGCGGTCGATGGGCTCTTTCCTGCTGATGGCCGGCGAACCGGGACACCGCGCCGCCCTGCCCAATGCAAGCATCCACGTCCACCAGCCCCTGGGGGGTTTCCAGGGCCAGGCGTCGGATATCCTCATCCACGCCGAGGAAATGCAGAAGACGAAGCGGCGCATCACCAAGCTCTATGCCGAGCATTGCGGGCGCTCGTACGAGGAGGTCGAGCGCACGCTGGACCGGGATCGCTACATGACGGCCGAGGAAGCCTTGGAGTGGGGCTTGATCGACCGCATCCTGCCCCGGCGCGAGCTGGGCCTGTGAGCAGGCCGCCGGCGGCTAGCCCCGCCGGCGCCCGACCGCCCAGGCGATCACCGCCAGCGGTATTCCCAGCATTCCCCACGACAGCGCGTCCCAGCCGCCATCGCCCAGCAGCGCCGAGGCCAGTCCCACGGCGCTGGCCACGGCCAGCCACGCGGGAATGCGGAAGATCTTCCACGAGGATTGCGATTCCCCGGTCTGCACGCGGCCCAGGTTCGTACTCAAGTCCAGGTCCTGCAACGCCCCGGCGCCGGCTTGCCTGCGCTCGCTGCGCGGCGCCCCGGCGCCGCGCGACCGTCCCAGCCACAGGTAGAGGCCGCTGCCCAGCACGATGATGGCGATCACGTCGAGCACGGCCCACAGGATCTTCATCGGCAGCCCCCCGTAGTCGCCGAAATGCAGGGGCTGGGAGACGAACAGCGCATCGATGTACCAGGGGTTGTCGGGCACGGGGATCATCCGGCCGGTCTCGGCGTCGATCAGCGCCGCACTGAGCATGCGCGACGTGATGGGCGTGTTGCCGCGCGTGAAGACGGCGTAGTGGTGCGGCGTGCTGAAGCGCGTGCCGGGAAACCAGACCGACACCAGCGCCATGTCGGGCGCGGCCTGGCGGACCCGGGCGATGGCCGCGTCGATCGAGCCCAGGCGCTCGGGGGGCGGCGCGTCGCGATAGCTCGCGGTCAGGGCCATGAAGCCCACGCGGACCTGGGCGGCGATGGGATCATGCAGCGAATTGACGAAGCCGGTGACCCCGACGGTCAGCACCCAGGCGCCCGTGACGATGCCGAGCAGGTTGTGCAGGTCCAGCCACTCCGCTGCACCGCTGGCTGCGCGGCTTGATCGACGAGTTGTGCGGGCATTGGCGCTGAGAGGCGCTTCCTCAGCCTCCACCGCGTCCCGCCTTTCCGCCGCGCTCGACCATCGCGACTATCATCGCCCGCAATTCGTCTTCCGCCTGCCTGGCCGATATCTGCCCCTGCGCCGCGGCATACGAAAGCCCATTGGCGGCTCCCAGCATTCCCCACAAACCCGCCGGCGCGATCCTGCGCCCCGGGGCGTAGGGCAGAAGCGCGCGGCGGCATTTCTCGGTGAAGGCGATTTCGTGCTCTCGCTTGATCGCCTCGAGCTCCGGGGATCCGGCCAGCGCGGCGATGATGCCCGGGATTTCCCGCCCCTGTCGCAGTACGCACTCCACGTATGACGAGGCGATCACGCCGGCGACGGCTTCCAGGGTGGGCGCGCAGGTTTGCAATGCCTCGTCCATGAGGGCGTTCTGTCGCGCGTCGAAGGCCTTGAAGAGGGCGGCCAGCAATCCCAGGCGGGTGCCGAAGTGGTCGTACACGACAGGCTTGGTCACCCCCGACCGTTCGGCCAGCCGGCCGAGGGTCAGCGCCTCGGTGCCTTCTTCACCCACCAGTTGCCAGGCGGCATCCACCAGCTGCTGGTAGCGTTCGTCGCGGGAAAGACGGCGGCGAGAAGGGGCTTGGGTCATCGCCCGCGGACTCCATAGGGTTGACATGGCTAATGTACCAATAGTAGCCTACCTTTGGTAACCTACCAAAGGTATATAGCGGCGCCCTGGCGCTGCGCCAAGGAGCGTCCCATGCATGTACTCATCGTCATCTCGCATCCCGATCCGTCTTCGCTCACCCATGCGATCGCCGCCGAGATCGCGGCCGGCGTCGCCCAGGCCGGTCCCGGGCACAGCGCCGAGCTTGCCGATCTCGCGGCCGAAGGCTTCGATCCGCGGTTCACCGCTCACGACCTGGCCGCGTATCGGCGCGAGGTGCCGCTGCCGGCCGACGTCGCGGCCGAACAGGCGCGCATAGACCGGGCCGACGCGCTGGTGCTGGCCTACCCCGTCTATTGGTGGTCGATGCCGGGCCTGCTCAAGGGATGGGTAGATCGCGTCTTCGCCAATGGCTGGGCTTATGAAGAAAACCCCGGCACGGCGACGGTGGAGAAAAAGCTGCAGCACTTGCCCATCCACCTTGCGGCGATTGGCGGCGCGGACCTGCGCACCTATGCGCGGCATGGCTACTTCGGCGCGATGAGGACGCAGATCGACCACGGCATCTTCGACTACTGCGGCGCCCCCGTCGTGACGTCCGAGTTGCTGGCCGGAACCAACGGGACGGACCTGTCCGCGCTTTTCGAAACCGCGCGCGCAATAGGAAAACGGGCAGCCACGCACAAGGCGTCACATGAAGCCTACTGCCCGGCGTGAGTCCGCAGGAGCCCCGGGCGGTCTGGCGGCGCGGCCGGGGCCAGCGGCCTGAGCCGCGGCGACGCAAGCAGGTCGCTCGGCAGCAGATAGCGGCCCGGCAGCAGCGGCAACGCCAGCGCGGTGAACTGCACGTCCAGGTCCAGCCCGGCATCCTTCCAGGCCTTCCATACCAGCTCCGTGCAGTAGGTCCCCGCCGGATCGGCGATGCGGAACGGGCGCCCCTGCATGGCTAGCGCATGCTCGACGGCTCTGCGCCGCTGTCCATCGCCGGCTTCGATGTGATAGATCGCGTGGCGCTTCGACCGCGCGGGGTCGAGGAAAAACGCCAGTGGGTCCAGCACGACGCCGTCGGGCCGGCCGCGCACTTCGGACGGCGTGGCATGCACCACCTGCCACCGCCCCGCTTCGCCCACCAGCATGCCGACATGGCTGAAAGCGCCGCGGTCGATGGCCATGACCGCGGCGCTGACCGCCTCGGTCCCTTCGCGGAAGATCAGGTCTCCGGCCCGCGCGCCGGGCGGCAGCACGGGGAGGCCCTCCGCCCGCAGCGCGCCGGCCAGCAGCGCCAGGACGAGCGCGCAGCACCGCAAGGCCAGGGCATGGCTCGTCACTTCAGCAAGATCTTCCAGTGGCCGTCTTCATTGACCAGCTTGTGCGTCTGGCCCTGGTCCTTGCCGTTCTTGTACTTGATCTTGACGCGCACCTGCGCGGTCTTGCCGGCTTCGTCGACGGTGGACTCCTCCACCTGGATCTTGTCCAGGCCGTCGTTGGCCTTGATGCGATTCTGCATCTCGCCGACGATCATCTGGACCTTGCCCTTGGCCTGCACCATTTGCGCGGCAGGGACCTGGGCGAAGGAAATCTGCTCGGTGGCTTTTTCGACGTCGCCCTTCTCGGCCGCGCGGTAGAACGCTTCGATCGAGGATTCGGGCTTGCCGCCGGAGCATGCGGCAAGGACGAGCGCGAACAGCGCGAGGAAGAATAGCGAGAAGGGACGAGCAAGACGCATCGAACGATTCCTAATTGTGATGAGAGGAAGCCGGGAAGCCGGACGAAGTTCGCAATGATAGCCCGCGATCCTCGCCGGCTTGGTTCCATGGATCGAGATCTCGGCGCCGTACCGAAACGAAACCCGATGTGCTGTATGGCGATTTGTGTCCGATCGCGTCGCATGGAGCGGCCGCACCGACGATGAAGGGCGACGCACAACAACACTCGGACATCGCCCGGTTCACGGATTTCCTGCGGCAGTACATCGCGGCCTGGCTGGCATGAGCGGACGCCCGGGAACGCCGCTTGCTGGCGAGGGCCGGATTGCTATTCGCGTATGCCGGGCCTATGCTCGACAAGTGCCTGCGGGGAATGAGCCGTCGTTCCGGCATGTCGCCAGGCCAAGGAGACGCCATGCGTGTGCAGGACGTCCACAACCAGCGGAACAAGCAAGCCCTGAGGCAGGCGACGGGGCTTCTGGCGGCCTTCGTCATGCTGCTGTCCGTTTCCATGGCCGCTCCCTCGCAGGAGCCGGCCGCGACGCCGCGGTCCGTCATTCTGCTGGATGTCCAGGGGGCCATCGGCCCGGCCACCACCGGCTACCTGCAGCACGGTTTCGAGACCGCGGCCCGGCGCAAGGCGAACGCCATCGTCCTGCGCATCGATACGCCAGGCGGCCTGGCCACCTCGATGCGCGACATCATCCGCCTGATGCTGGCCTCGCCCATTCCCATCCTCGCCTATGTCGCGCCCAGCGGCGCGCAGGCCGCCAGCGCGGGCACCTACCTGCTCTATGCCAGCCATCTGGCCGCCATGGCGCCCGGTACCAATACGGGTGCCGCCACGCCGGTGAACATGGGCGGCTCGCCTGGAGAAGACGCGCCGTCGCGGGACGGAAAGGGTCCTGAAGGAAACGGCACCAAAGACGCGCACGGGAAGGTCCCCGCCGCCGAAGAGCCGGGCGCGGCCGACGCCATGCGCCGCAAGGCCGTCAACGATGCCGTGGCATTCATTCGCAGCCTGGCCGACATGCATGGCCGCAATGCCGACTGGGCCGAAGAAGCGGTGCGCCAGTCCGCCAGCATCCCCGCGCGCGAGGCGCGGGACCGCAATGTGATCGAACTCGTGGCGGCGGACCTCGATGACCTGCTGGCGCAAGCCGACGGCCGCCGCGTCAAGGTCAACGGCAAGGAAGTGGGACTGGAGACGCGAGGGGCAGAGGTCGTACCGGTCGAACCCAATTGGCGGACCCGGTTCCTGGCGATCATCACCAACCCGAATATCGCCTACATCCTGATGCTGCTCGGCATCTACGGCATCATCTTCGAGCTGATGAGCCCGGGCAGCGTCTTCCCAGGCGTACTGGGCGCCGTGGCGCTGGTGGTCGGTTTGTTCGCGCTGAACCTGCTGCCCATCAACTATGCGGGCATCGGGCTCGTACTCCTTGGCATCGGACTGATGGCGGCGGAGGCCGTGACCCCTACGGTCGGCCTCCTCGGCATAGGCGGCGTCGCCATTTTTGCCCTGGGATCGCTGTTCATGTTCGACGGCGACATTCCCGGCTTCCAATTGTCGCTTCCGGTCGTCATTGCCGCCGCGGCGGCCAGCGGCCTGCTGCTGGCGGTGGTTCTCGCATCGGTGGTACGGGCCCACAGGCGCCGGGTCGTCACCGGCGCCAATGGGCTGATCGGGAAAAGCGGCACTGTGTTGTCGTGGTCGGGAGACAGCGGCCAGGTCCGCATCCACGGAGAAAGCTGGCGGGCGCGCAGCGACCGGCCGCTGGCGCCCGGCACCGGCGTAGAGGTGACCGGCCGCGACGGACTTACCTTGATCGTACGGGCGCAGGCGCCCACTGCCGGATAAGGAGCACGCACCATGGTGATCGCCATCGTTCCCTACGTCATCCTCGCCGTCCTGGTGGTGATGGTGCTTTTGTCGATGATACGGATCCTGCGCGAGTACGAACGCGGCGTGGTGTTCACGCTGGGCCGCTTCAGCGGCGTCAAAGGCCCGGGCCTGATCATCCTTATCCCCTTCGTCCAGCAACTGGTACGGGTGGATCTGCGCACCGTCGTGCTGGACGTCCCGAGCCAGGACATCATTTCGCGCGACAACGTGTCCGTGAAGGTGAACGCGGTCCTGTATTTCCGCGTGGTCGATCCGGACAAGGCGGTGATCCAGGTCGAGCGCTATATGGAAGCGACCAGCCAGCTGGCGCAGACGACCTTGCGTTCGGTCCTGGGCAAGCACGAACTCGACGAAATGCTGTCCGAGCGCGACAAGCTCAATGCCGACCTGCAGGAAATACTGGACCGGCAGACCGAGGACTGGGGCATCAAGGTCGCCAATGTCGAGATCAAGCACGTGGACATCGACGAAAGCATGGTGCGCGCCATTGCGCGCCAGGCCGAGGCCGAGCGCAACCGGCGCGCCCGCATCATCAACGCCGAGGGCGAACAGCAGGCGGCCCAGCGCCTGGTCGAAGCGGCCCAGACGCTTTCGGCCGCACCCGAAGCCATGCAGCTGCGCTTTCTTTCCACGCTGTACGACATCAGCAACGACCGGTCATCCACCATCATCTTCCCCGTGCCCATCGACATGCTGCGCCGCATCTTCGACCAGGGATCGGGGACGCCCGCCACGGCGGCTCCGGCGCGAGCGCCCGGGCCCGGGACGTCCGGTACATGATCGACCGGGCCCGGCCGTTTCATCGCCCGGCCCGGCATCTTCAGGTAGAGTTTCTCCCGCGGCGCCGCCACCTGCGGCACCGCAGCGATCCGGGCGGACCCGCCTCCCGCCGAAACCACGATCCCCGGGGAAACATGTCGTCGCCGTCCTATGCCATCTCGCCGTCCCAGGCCCGCTCGATCTGGCTGAGCGCCCAGAAGCTGGACGAGCCCGCGCCCTTCGGCAGCGGGCCGCAGGCCGTGCAGCGCGCCGTCGAGCACCTGGGCTATGTGCAGATCGACACCATCCACGTGATCGAGCGCTGCCACCACCACATCCTGCAGACGCGCATCCCGGACTATCGCCGGGCCGACCTCGCCCACGCGCAGTCCGAGGACAAGAACGTCTTCGAATACTGGACCCACGCCTTGGCCTACGTGCCTACCTCGGACTACCAGTTCTTCGTGGCCGCCATGGACGAGCACCGCGCCAATCCCAGCCGCTGGTTCGACAGCGTGGATCCGAAGAACTACGCCGCGCTGCTGCGCCGCATCCGCGACGAGGGGCCGCTCTCGATCCGCGACATCGACGACGAGGTGCTGGTGGAGAAGACGCATCCGTGGGCCAGCCGCAAGCCGTCGCGGCGCGCCTTGCGGCTGGCTTTCCTCGTCGGCGACCTGACGGTCAGCCGCCGCACCGGCATGCTCAAGACCTACGAACTGCCCGGCCGGCACTTCGGCTGGCAGCGCCGGCCGCGCCCGCTGGGCGAAGAACGCTTCGCACGCTATCTGCTGCAACGCGCGCTGCGCTCCCAGGGCATGGCCAGCCTGGAATCCATCTGCTATGGCAACCCGGCCGCCAAGCCCGCCGTGCGTGCGCAGATCGACGCGATGGCCAGGAAAAAGCGGCTCGTGCCGGTGCACATCGAAGGCCAGCCCAAGGCCCAGCACTGGGTCGAACCGGATCGGCTGGAAACGGCGGCGCGGGCGGCGCCTTCGACGATGACCCATATCCTGTCGCCCTTCGATCCGCTGGTCATCCAGCGCAAGCGGCTCCAGGGATTCTTCGGCTACGAACACCGGTTCGAGGCCTACGTGCCGCCCGAGAAGCGCGTACTGGGCTACTTCGCGCTGCCGGTCCTGGTGGGCGACGAGATCGTCGCCGCCCTGGACCTGAAAATGGATCGCCAGGCCGGCCGGCTGCTGGTGCAGAAGTGGACGTGGATCGCCCGGCAGCGCCCGGCATGGAAGGCGGCCATCGACGAAGCCTTGCATCGGTTCGAGCGGTTCCAGCGGGGCTGAACGGACATGTCGGGCGTGGGCGCATCCCTTACCTTGCGCGGCCTGCGTCCGCCCGCTGCCGGGAAGAGCCTGCCCGCATGCCGGTTGCATCGCGGATCCGGCACTCCCGGCATCGAACGCCTGGACGCCGCCTTCGCCGGGCCTGCCTTCGCGCCGCACCGCCACGATACCTACGCCATCGGCATGACCTTGCGCGGCGTACAGACCTTCCGCTACCGCGGCGCGCAGCGCTATTGCATGGCCGGCGAAGGGCACGTGCTGCATCCCGACGAAATGCACGACGGCGCGGCCGGCACCGCCGAGGGATTCCACTATCGCATCCTCTACATCGATCCGGCACTGGTGCAGGACGCCCTGGGCGGACAGCCGCTGCCGTTCGTGCCCGATCCGGTCATCGGCCGCGGGCACATGCAAAGGCTCTTCGCGCTAGGGCTGTCCGACATCGACCAGGAACTGGACGAGCTCGGCAGCCTGGACCTGATGCTGGAAGTCGTGCGCCTGCTGCGGCGGCATGCCGGCATCCCGCCTGCCGCACCGGCGGCCCTGGCGCTTCCCGCATTGGCGAGGGTGCGGGACCTGATTGCCGCCGATCCCTCGCTGCGGCGCGCGGCAGCGGAACTGGAGCGGGTGGCCGGCCTGGATCGCTGGACGCTCGCCCGCCAGTTCCGCTCGGCATTCGGCACCAGCCCGAGCCATTTCCGTACCATGCGGCAACTGGACAAAGTACGCGCCTTGCTGCGCGGAGGCATGGAGCTTGCCGCGGCGGCCACCGAAGCGGGATTCGCCGACCAAAGCCACATGTCCCGGATGTTCAAGCGCGCTTATGGCCTGGCGCCGGCGCAGTGGCGGAACGCGCAGGCCTGAGGACAAAGCGTCACGACGCCAGGATGCGGCCGGCCGTCCTCGCCTCGATGGCCCGCACCACCGCCACCATGTCCTCGCGCTCCAGCCCCAGCCCCGCGGTCTCGGCATACAGCGCATGGCAGACGTCGATCAACGGCGACGCCAAGCCGCCGCGCCGGGCCGCCTCCGCCACCAGGCGACTGTTCTTGAGCACATCGGCAATGGCGGCCTGGGCTTCGAAGTCATTCGTCACCAGCTTGGCCCCCTTCACGCGCGATACGCTACTGGACATGGGACCGGCTGCCAGGATGGCATCCAGCGTCGGCAGGTCCAGGCCATGGCCGCGCGCGAAATGAA
Source organism: Pigmentiphaga sp. NML080357 (assembly GCF_002188465.1). Lineage (GTDB taxonomy): Bacteria > Pseudomonadota > Gammaproteobacteria > Burkholderiales > Burkholderiaceae_B > Pigmentiphaga. The sequence goes on from NZ_NINW01000049.1 coordinate 43,588, forward strand.
AGGCCTCGGCCAGGCCCGTGACCATCGCGATCAGGAAGGTGTTGACCGCCAGCTTCATGAGCGTCGCGGCCGGCACCTGGCCGCAGGCGACGCGCTCGCGGCATATCGGCGCCAGCAGCGATGCGACGCGCTCGACGTCGTCGGGCGCGCCGGCCAGCATCGCGACCAGGTCGCCCGCCTCGGCAGGCTTGCGCGAACCCGAAACGGGCGCTTCCAGGTAGCGTCCGCCGGCGGCCCGGATGTCGGCATCCAGCGCCGCCGAGTACGCGGGCGAGGTGGTTCCCATGTTGACGACCAGGCGGCCCGCCACGCCGACACCGAACGTGCCCGGGTCGCGGCCAAGCGCCGCGTCGATGGCCTGCTCGGTGGCAAGCATCATGATGACCGTGTCCGCGCAGTCGAACACCTCCGCGGGCGTGGCGGCCACCGCCGCACCGGCCGCCCGCAGGGGACCGGCCTTCTCCGGCGAGCGGTTCCAGACCACGAGCGGCACCGAGGCGCGCGCCAGGTTCAGGGCCATGGGCTGGCCCATGATGCCGAGTCCGATGAAACCGATGGGCATGTGTGTCATCCATGAGACGGGGAGCGAGGGCCGACTCGGCCAGAGACGGCCTTCCACGGAGTACACCGGATCCCCGGCCGGACGTCTTGAACGCTTGTGATGCCGTACCGGTCGTCCAGGCAAAGCCAGGACAGGGCAGGTCAAGCGGCCCGCATCGTCGCCGCCATCGCTTCCCGGAGCCGCAGCAGATGCTGATGATTCGCGCTGCTCGCGCGATAGACCAGCGCAGTCGGCACCGCCTGCAGCATGCTTTCAACGCGCACGCGGGCCAGGCGGCGAATCCGCTCTTCGGCATGCATCATCGTTTGCGGAACGGCTGAAACGCCGACACCCGCGGCAACCAGTTGAATGGTGGTCGCCGGGTTGTTGGAAGTGACTACCGGCTCCGGCACTGCCACGCCCGCCCGGAGAAAATTGCCCCCACGGCCGCACTGGCGCCCCAATTGAACGTGACGGCTTCCTACAGCTTCACGCCCCGGGCCATCGTCACGGCCAGCGCCAATCCCGACGAGATCGGCAAGCAGGCAACCGCCGTGCCCCGCCACAGGCTGTCGATATGGGGCGACTATCGCTTCGCGAGCGGCGTAAAGGTGGGCCTGGGCATGCGCTATACCGGCACGACCCGGGGCGAGAACGAAACGGCGTCCGCGAAGATTCCGGCCGTCACGATCTTCGATGCCATGCTTGGCTACGACATCGACCGCTGGAGCCTGGCCTTGAACCTGCGCAATCTTGCCGGCAAGACCTACATCGCCAACTGCGGATTCGGCAATTGCTACTACGGACCGGCGCGCTCCGTGGTAGCCACCGCCACCTATCGCTGGTAGCCGCCAGGGGGGACTGGCGAACACCAGGCGGCGACCGGGCGGAACCGGCGCTCCGCCATTGCCGCATCGCGGCCGCTTCAGGCCGCCGCCGCGCCTCCCAGAATGACCGTGCTCTGGCTCGACAACGTGCCGCCGTTGCCATGCGCGATGGCCGTCTCGCAGTTGGCCACCTGCCGTTCGCCGGCCTCGCCGCGCACCTGCCTGACCGCTTCCATCAGCACGAACACGCCATACATGCCGGGATGGCAGTACGAGAGCCCGCCGCCGTTGGTATTGACGGGCAGGCTGCCGCCCGGCGCAATCGCCCCATCGGCCACGAAGCGGCCGCCCTCGCCCTTGGGGCAGAAGCCCAGGTCTTCCAGGAACAGCAGCGTGGTGATGGTGAAGGCATCGTAGACCTGGACCGCGTCGATGTCGCGCGGCCCGAGGCCGGCCATGGCGTAGGCCGCCGCGCCCGACTGCGCGGCGCCGGTGACCGTGAGGTCGGGCATGCTGGTGATGTGGTAGTGGCTGAGGTGTTCGCCCACGCCCAATATGTAGGCGGGCGGCTTGCGCAGCGTGGCCGCCCGTGCGGCCGAGGTCACGATGAGCGCGCCGCCGCCGTCTGTGACCAGGCAGCAGTCGCGCACGGTCAGGGGATGGCTGAGCATGCGCGCGCCCAGGACCTCGTCCACGGTCAGCGGGGTCCTCCCCCACGCAACGGGGTTGAGCAGGGCCCATTGCCGCGCGGCCACCGCGACCTGCGCCAGCTGTTCGCGCGTGGTGCCGTACTGGTGCATGTGGCGCGAGGCCGCCAGCGCGTACGAGCTGGCGGTGTAGATGGGCCGGTAGGGGGCCTCGTAGGGATTGACGTCGGGCGCGGCCACGTTGCTGCGGCCGGCGCTGCGCTGGGTGCTGCCATAGGCGATCAGCGCGACCTCGCACAGGCCGGCCTGGATCGCCAGCTGCGCGTGCGCCACCATGGACATGAAGCTGCATCCGCCTATGTTCGTGCCGTCGTGGTAGCGCGGCGCGATGCCCAGGTATTCGCACAGCGCCAGGGTAGGCATGCGGCTTTGCGAGGTGGTGGCGAACACGCCATCGACGTCGCGCAGCGTCAGGCCGCAGTCGCGCAGGGCGCGGGAAGTCGCCTGGCCCATGAGATCCAGCGGCGACAACCCGGCCGCGACTTCGCCCAGGTCCGACTCCGCCACGCCGACGATGGCGCAGGCGCCGCGCTTCAATGCTTGGGAATTCATGCGGCCTCCGGGCGAAAGACCGGATAGGGAGGCTGCCCATCCTGCGGCTGGTGTACCTGCATGCGCACGCGCAGTCCGATGCGGACCTCTTCGGGCGCCAGGCCTTCGACCCGGCTCATCAGGCGAAAGCCTTCGTCCATGTCGACCAGCACGACGTTGTAGGGCGCTTCGCCTCGAGGACTGATGACCGTGACGGCATGGACGGTGCCCTTGCCCGCGCTGACGCGCCATTGCAGGTCGTCATTGCCGGTGCCCGGGCCGATTACGCGCGGATGGAACACGGGCCGGCCGCTGGCCGGGTCGTACTGATAGGCCAGTTCGCCGCGGGAAAGGTGGTGGCGGAAGATGGCCAGCGGCGAGGCCGGCGCGGCGGAGGCGGAGGTATCGGAGTCCATGGCTTCAACGGAAAGCGGGATGGCGGGACGCGGGCATCACACGATGCCGTCGCGGCGGTAGGCGGCGATGTCTTTTTCGCTGCAGCCCAGAAGCTCCCGCAGCACGGCGTCGGTGGAATCGCCCAGCGCGGGCGGCGGACGGTCGTACACCGGCGGGGTGGCCGCCAGGCGCAGCGGGCTCGCGATGGTGGAGACGATGCCGCCGTCGGCCTTGGGAATGTCCACCCGCAACCCGCGGTGGCGCACCTGCGGGTCCTGGAAGACCTGCGCATAGTCATTGATCGGGCCGCAGGGCACGCCATGCGCCTCCAGCCGCGCGATCCAGTCGTCGCGCTTGCGGGTAAGCATGGTGCGCGCCAGTTCGGGCACGAGATCGCGGCGGCCGGTGATGCGGCCGGTCACTTTCGTCCAGCGCGGATCTTCGGCCAGATCCGGCCGTTCGATGGCAGCGCAGTACTGCTGCCACTGCTTGTCGTTGCCCACGGCCACGACGATCTCGCCGTCGGCCACGGCGAATACCTGGTAGGGGACGAGACTGGCATGCGCATTGCCGTAGCGATGCGGCACCTTGCCGTTGGCGAAGTAGCCCGTGACCTGGTTCCCGCCCAGCGCCACGATGCAGTCGAGCAAGGCCATGTCGATGTACTGGCCCCGGCCCGACACCGTCCGGTGCTGCAAGGCCGACAGGATGGCGATGGTGGCGTACATGCCCGTGATCACGTCGGCGATGGCGATGCCCACTTTCTGCGGGCCGCCGCCAGGCAGCTCGTCGTTTTCCCCGGTAATGCTCATCAGCCCGCCCAGGGCCTGGAACACGAAGTCGTAGCCGGGCTTGTGCGCGCTGGGACCGTCCTGTCCGTAGCCGGTGATCGAGCAATACACCAGGCCAGGGTTGATGCGCGACAGCGTGTCATAGTCCAGCCCGTAGCGCTTGAGATCGCCGATCTTGTAGTTCTCGATGACCACGTCGCTCTTGGCCGCCAGCCCGCGCACCAGCGCCTGGCCGGCCTCCCTGGCGATGTCGACGGTGATGGATTTCTTGCCGCGGTTGGCCGCCGCGTAGTAGGTGGAATCGGCCGTGTCCCCGCCTTCGCCGTCGCGCACCCAGGGCGGGCCCCATGCGCGCGTGTCGTCGCCCGTGCCGGGGCGCTCCACCTTGATGACTTCGGCCCCCATGTCGGCGAGATTCTGGGTGCACCAGGGCCCCGCGAGGATGCGGGAGAGATCGAGTACGCGGATGTGCGACAAGGCGCCGGCCTGGCCGCGCAGGGCGGCCGCTTGTGTTTCGGATGGCATGGATGGATCAGTCGATCTTGATGTTGGCGTCGGCAATGACCTTGGACCACTTCGTGATCTCGGCGTCGACGAAAGCGGCGAACTCCTGCTGGCTCATGGTCCCGGGCTCGGCGCCCTGGGCCGCGAACTCCTTGCGCAGCGCGGGACTGGCCAGCGCCTTCAGGACATCGCCGGACAACTTGCGGGCGAGTTCGGGCGCCATGCGCCCCGGGCCATAGAGGCCGAACCATGCCGTGGCCTCGAAGCCCTTGACGCCGGCTTCGTCGATGGTGGGCACGTCGGGCAGCGCGGGCGAGCGCTTCTGCGAGGTGACGCCGAGCGCACGCAGGCGCCCGGACTTGATGTGCTGCAAAACGCCGGGCACGGAGTCGAACATGACGGGGATCTGGCCGCCCAGCAGATCGTTGAGCGCCGGCGCCGCGCCCTTGTAGGGGATGTGGACCATCTCGATGCCGGCCATGGATTTGAACAGTTCGCCGGACAAGTGGTTGGCCCCGCCCGTTCCCGCCGAACCGAAGTCGACCTTGCCCGGATGCTGCTTGGCGTAGGCGATCAGCTCCTTCACGGTGCGCGGCGGAAAGGCATGGTTCACCACCAGCACGTTGGGCACCGCCGCCACTTGTGCAATAGGCGTGAAATCCGTGCGCGTGTTGTAGCGCAGGTTCTTGTACAGGCCCGGATTGATGACGTGATGCGTGGCCGTCAGCATCAGCGTATGTCCATCGGGCTGCATGCCCGCGAGCTGTTCCGAAAAGATGGTGCCGCTGGCGCCGGCGCGGTTCTCCACCACCACCGGCTGGCCCCAGACTTTCTGCAGTTCGGCGCCCAGCTGCCGCGCCAGGATGTCGGTCGTCCCGCCGGGAGGAAACGGCACGACGATTCGTACCGGCTGGTTGGGAAAAGCCTGGGCGCCGGCGAAGGCGGGAAGCGCTCCCGCCGCCGCGAAGGCCAGCATGACAAGCGCGCGTCGGGTTTGCATCGCCATGTCCGTCTCCTGTCGTTATCGTATCGGGCCGGCGATCAGGCCGCGCCCAGTCCTTCGGGGAACTCCACCATGGCTTCGCCGGCGGCCACGATTTCGCCGCGCTGGTTCGCCACCTGCACCTCCAGCGTGGCCCAGCGGCTCTTCTTCGTGGCCTGCACGGCCGACACCGTGGCGGTGGGCGTGATGGTGTCGCCCGGCTTGACGGGAATCTTCCAGCGCGTCTCGAGCCGGCGCTGCACGCCGCCCAGCGGATAGAGCCAGTCGGTCAGCATCTTGGTGATGACGCCGAAGTTGTTCATGCCGTGCATGATGATTCCGCCGAAGTTGGTCCGGCCGAAATTGCCCTTCATGTATTCGTCGTCCCAGTGCAGCGGGTTGTAGTCCAGCGAAGCTTCGCAGAAATCGCGGATGGTCTCGCGGGTGGGGGAAAAGGGCGTGCCCTCGACCTTCAGGCCGGGCTTCAGGGTGTCGAATGCGTTGCTCATGATTGACCTCAGAATGGGCGGATGGTCCAGCCGCGGCCGGAGCAGATGACTTCGTCTCGCTGATTGAAGAACACGTTGTCGTGCACCACGAACAGTCGGTTCTTCTTGATGAACTTGTCGAGCGCGCGCGCCTCGAGCCGGATGACGTCGCCGGGCCGGGCGGGCAGGTTGTAGCTCCACGACTGGCCGGCGTTGACGGTGCCGGGACTGCGCATCCAGTCGTCGGCGGGCGTGCACGCGAACATCAGGAGGATATGGATGGCCGGCGGCGCGATCAGGCCCTTGTAGGGACTCTTGCGCGCATACTCCTCGTCGAAGTAGAGGGGGTGCATGTCGCCGACCACGCGGCAGTATTTCTGGATCGCTTCCAGCGTGAGCGTGTAGGGCAGGGTCTTGCGCGGTTCGCCGGGGACGATGTCGTCCCAGGTCTTGCGCAATTGCTCGTCTTTCCAGAAATCGGTCTCGAAGCTTGTCTCGGTTGCCATGGAAGTCCATTGAGAGGTGTTGACCTGCGGCCTGGATCTGCTAGAATGACCGCTTAGCGGATATAAGTATCCGCTCTATGACCATTATTTGGATTCCGGCCTGCGCTGTCAAGGCCGTGGAGGACCCATGGCGACCCCAGAAAGCGAATCGTTCGTCCGTACCTTCGCCCGCGGCCTGGCCGTGATCGAGGCCATGGGCTACGGCTCCTATCGGAAGAACCTGGCGGAAATCGCCGAGGCGGTGGAACTGCCGCGCACCGCGGTGCGGCGCTTCCTGCTGACCCTGATCGAACTCGGTTTCGTGCAGACCGACGGCAAGCGCTACTGGCTGACGCCGCGCGTGCTGCGGCTGGGGCTGTCGTACCTGAACAGCCTGCCCTATTGGCGCCAGGCCCAGCTCAGCCTGGAAGAGCTGTGCTCGCGCATCAAGCAGTCGTGCGCGCTGTCGGTGCTCGACGGCGAACACATCGTCTACATCCAGCGCCAGCACTCCAAGCGCATCCTGACCATGAGTCCATCGCTGGGCAGCCGCCTGCCCGCGCACGCGGTGTCGATGGGGCGCATCCTGCTGGCCGGGCTGCCGGACGAGGCGCTCGAACAGTACCTGCGGACCGCCGCGTTCAAGCGGCTCACCGGCGCCACCGTGGTCGATCCTGACACGCTGCGCGAACGCATCCTGGCGGCGCGCAAGCAGGGTTACGCGTGGATAGACGGCGAACTGGACGAAGCCATCTGCGGCCTGGCCGTGCCGGTGCGCGACCAGGAGGGCAACACCATCGCCGCGATCAACGTCAGCCTGCCGACGGGCCAGGTCACGCAGGAGGAAGCCGTGAAGCTGTATCTGGCCGAACTGCGGCAGACCGCCTCGCAGATCCGCGCAGCCACGATGTAGGCGGCGAAGCGGACGCGGATTCAGGTCCGCGCCACGCTCCACGACGGCCGCTCGTTCAGCGTCGCGACGTCGAAGCCCGCGAGCTGCCGATACGACTGCTCCACCCGCGCCAGCTCGGCCGCCGCCGAGACATGGTCGCTGGCGCGCGCCAGCGTGCTGACCCGCTTCATGACGTCGCCCGCCATGCTGCGGTTGGCGCGCTGCACGGCGGCCACGGCCTCGCGGCGCGCCTGCTCGTAGGCCGACAGCGCGGCGTCGCGGCCGGGCTGCGAGGCCAGGTGGTAAGCCAGGACCCGCGCGTCGATGATGGCCTGTGACGCGCCGTTGGACCCGAAGGGATACATGGCATGGGCCGCGTCGCCCAGCAGCGTGGCCGGCCCGAAGGTCCAGCGCGGCAGCGGATCGATGTCCGCCATCGGATACTCGTAGGCCGCGTCCGACCGGCGCACCAGCGCCGGGATGTCCAGCCAGTCGAAGTCCCAGTGGGCGACGTGGGCGGCAACGGCCTCGGGGGCGATGGGACGGTTCCAGTTGCCGAGCTCGCCCGCGGCGCCCGGCTCGGTGGGCCGCACGATCAGCCAGTTCAGCACGCCCGGACCGATCGGATAGACCACGCAGCGCAGATGCTCGTCGCCCACGATCACCATCGAACGGCCGCCGCGGAAAGCCGGCCCCGGCGCCGCCCCGCGGAACATGGTCCAGCCGTTGGTGGCCAGCGGCGAGCCGTCGCCCAGCAGCGCCGCGCGCACGGCGGAACGGATGCCGTCGGCGCCGACCAGCACGTCGGCCTCGTAGTCCACCGTGACCCCTGCCAGGTCCACCGCCGCGGCGCGCGCGCGCCCGGCCTCAAAGGCCACGCCTTGCACGCGCCGGCCCGTCACGACCGCCTCCGGCCCGAGGCGCTCGACTACCGCGGCCAGCAGCAGTTCCTGCAGCTTGCCCCGGTGCACCGAATACTGAGGCCAGCGGTAGCCGGCCTCCAGGCCCCGGGCCTCGGCATTGATCAACTGACCGGCGCTGTCGACGTAGGCCAGTTCGGCCGTGGGAATGCCGAACGACGCCAGCCGCTCGCCCAGCCCCAGTTCATCCAGTTCGCGCACGGCGTGCGGCGGCAGGTTGATGCCCACGCCCAATTGCTGGATCCGCCGCGCGGCCTCCAACACCGTCACGTCGTGGATGCCCGCCGCATGCAGGCTGAGCGCGGCGGTCAGCCCGCCTATGCCCGCGCCCGCGATCACGATCTTCATGGTGCCCTCTCCTCGTCGCGGTCAAGGCTGGCGCATCAGCTTGGCATGTTCTACCAGCTTGCGTTCCGAGACGTAGTAGCCGGCGGCGAACTTGCCGTAGTCGGCGGGCGGGCTGAACCAATAGGTCTGGCCCAGCCTTTCCAGCAGCTTCGCGTACTCGGGATCGTCCACCGCCGCCTTGAAGGCGGCCGCCAGTTTCTCGACCACGTCGGGCGGCATGCCCTTGGGCCCGATCAATCCATAGGGCGCGGAGTTGGCAATGTCATAGCCCAGGCTCCGGGCGGTGGGAACGTTGGACAGCAGCGGGGTCGGCTCCGCATCGAACGACATCAGCAGCCGCAGCGCGCCCGACTGCACGTGCGGCAGCAGGCTGCCCACCGCGTCCACCGCCGCCACCGTCTGGCCGCCCAGCAGGCTGACCGCGGCCTCGCTGCTGCTCTTGTAGCCGACGTGGGTCAGCTCGGCGCCGGCGGCGGCGGCGAAGGCCTCGGTCAAGAGGTGCATGCTGGTGCCGGCCCCGGCGGTCGCCACGGAAACCTTGCCCGGATGGGCCTTGGCATACCGCACGAGATCGGCCGCCGTCCGGTACGGCGAATCGGCCTTCACCGCCAGCACGAAGGTATAGCCGCCCAGCCCGGCGATCCAGGTGAAATCGCGAATGGGGTCCCAGTCCACCTTCTGCATGTACGGGACGCGGAACATGCCTGCCGTGGCCGAGGCAATGGTGTAGCCGTCGGGCTTGTCCTGTCTCGCCATGGTGGAGGCGGCCAGCGTCGCGCCCACCCCCGGCTTGTTCTCGACGATGATGGGCTGGCCCAGATGGCGTGCCGCCAGTTCCGCCAGCTTGCGGAAGGTCAGGTCGGTGGGGCCGCCGGGGCCGAAGCCCACCAGGAGGCGTATGGGCCGGTTCGGATAGTCCTGCTGCGCCGCCGCGACCGGCTGGGACGTGGCGGGCAGGAGCAGGGCCAGGGCCAGGGCCCAGGTCCCGCGTAAAAGGCGTTTCATTGGCAGTCTCCTCTTTTATCCGCTTAGCGGTTATTAATAACCGCTTATCGATCATAGTGGGACAAGAAGAGAAACCGTGTCAAGAAAGGAACGTGACATCCGGCAGGCGGCCAGTGCCGGCGCCCTGACTCGCTCTTATTTAAGTACACGTATAACTACACTTATTATTAATCACTTAATAATCAACTGCTTATAAATTCTATTGATTTGATATTTTCATGTTGATATATTCATTCTCCTTCTTCATGGATCGTGCCGGTCCGCAATCGCCCAGGGGTCCCTCATGCGTCGCCTTCGCAGTCTTGCCCTCGTTGCCGCCGCCGCGGCCTGTATGCTGCCTTGGGCCAGTCGCGCACAGGACGAGGCCTGGCCATCCCGGCCCGTGACCCTGATCGTCTCGTCGGGCCCCGGTGCGGGGGTCGACACTTTCGCCCGCCTCCTGGCCGAGCGGTTGCAGCCGCGCCTGGGCCAGAGCGTCATCGTCGAGAACCGGCCCGGCGCCTCCGGCATGATCGCGGCGCGCCAGGCCGCCCGGTCAGCGCCCGACGGCTACACGCTCTTCCTGATGCCCAACACGCTGGTCATCGCGCCCTACGTGCTGGCGCAGAACGCCGCCACGGTCAACGTCATGAAGGAGCTGGCGCCGGTGGTGATGCCGGTGTCGACCATGATGGTCATGGCCGTCAACGGCAAGTTCGCGGACCGGCACGGCATCAGGACGGTGGACGACTTTATCGCCGTGGCGAAGAAGGAGCCGGGTTTTCCGTACTCAGGGGGCGACAACGGCTCGCCGATGAACGTGATGGGCGAGCAGTTCAGGAAGGAGTCCGGACTGGCCCTGACCCACATCCCTTATGGCGGCGTGGCCAAGATGGTGACCGCGCTGCTGGGCGGACAGGTCAACATGGGATGGATGCCCACCTCGGGCAATACCCAGTATTTCCGCGACGGCCTGCTGCGCGCGCTGGCAACGTCCTCGCCCCGGCGCTCGGCGCAGATGCCGGACGTGCCGGCCATGGCCGAGCTTGGCTATCGCGACGTGCAGGCCACCGCCTGGTTCGGCATCCTGGCGCCGCTGGGCACGCCCGCGCCGGTCATCGCCCGGCTCAACCAGAACATCAACGCCGTGCTGAAGGAGCCGGCCACGCGTGCCCGGCTGGACCAGCTCGGCTACGAGCCGGAAGGCGGACCGCCCGAGGCACTGACCCGGCAGATGCACGAAGACGACGATCGCTACCGCCGCCTGACGGCCGACCTGAAGATCCGCGCAAACTGACCGCGCCCCGCCGCAAGGAGCCACCGTTGTCCGCACCGCCCCTGAGACTCAGCATGACCTGCGGTCCCTACGATCGCGCCCAGGCCCTGATCGACGGCACCGTGCGTGCGCAGGGCATCGAGCTCGACATTACCGTCAACGACGACGACGTCAGCCGCCAGTCGCAAAGCGCGCGCGGCATGTTCGACGTTGCCGAATTCTTCACCGGCACCTATATTGCCGACCTGCCTCGCCGCACGCTGGGCTTCACCGCGCTGCCGATCTTCGTCAAGCGCATGTTCCGGCACTCGTACATCTATATCAACCGGCGCAGCGGCATTGCCAAGCCTTCCGACCTGAACGGCCGCCGCGTGGGCGTGCAGACCTGGGCCACCAGCGCCGCGCTGTGGGCCAAGGGCATCCTGGAAGAAGACTACGGCGTCGACCTGTCGTCCATCACCTGGGTGGCCTGGCAGCCGGTGCGGCTGCCGGACTGGACGCCGCCGTCGTGGCTGAAGATGGAGATCGCGCCGCCCGGGTCCTCGCAATACGACCTGCTGGCCTCGAACGCCATCGACGCGGGCATCACCACGGAAGTGTGGGCGCCCGGCGTCCACCCGGACATCGATTTCCTCTTTCCCGATCACGGCGCCGAGGAACGCGCCTATTTCGCCCGCACGCGCTGCTTTCCCATCATGCATACGCTGCTGGTGCGCACCAGCATTCTCGAAGCCCATCCGTGGGTGGCGCAAAGCCTGTACGACGCCTGGGAGGCGTCCAAGCAGGCCTGCTACCGCAAGCAGGAAGAATGGGCGCGCATCCACACCACCTCGCTGTGGTATCGCGCGCTATGGGAAGAAGAGCGGCGCGCGGCGGGACCCGACATCTACCCCTGGGGTTTCGCCAAGACCCGCCACGAAGTGGATCGCATGCTGGCCTACGCCCACAGGCAGGGCCTGACGCCGCGCAAGTACGAGCCGGAAGAGATGTTCTGGCCGTCGATGCTGCAAACCTGAGGCCGACGCCTCAGTCCGCCGTGATGCCGGCGCTGCGGACGATGGGCGCGTAGGTTTCCAGGTCGCGCTCGACCACCTTGGCCAGCGTCGCCGGCGGCCCGCCCACCAGGATCTGGCTGGCGCCTTCCAGCCTTTGCTTGACGTCGGGCAAAGCCAGGATCGCGTTGATCTCGCGGTTGAGCTTATCGACGATGGCAGCCGGCGTGCCGCGCGGCGCGAACAGCCCGGTCCATACGCCGACCACCATGCGGGGATAGCCTTGTTCGCGCAGCGGCACGATGTCGCGCGCCGACGCCATGCGCTCCTCGTCCAGGCCGCCCAGCACGACCAGCGAGCCGGCCTTCACGTGCTGCGCGACGTTGCCATAGGGCACGAAGATCAGGTCCACGTGTCCGCCCAGTGTGTCGTTCAGCGCCGGGGCCAGCCCCTTGTACGACACGAATGACATGTCGATGCCCGCCATCTGCTTGAGCATTTCGCCCGCCACGTGCTGGGGCGAGCCATTGGCCGAGCCGGTGTAGGTCAGGCCGGGATGGGCCTTGGCGTAGGCAACCAGTTCCGGCAGGTTCTTCACGCCCAGCCGCGGATGCGCCGCCAGCACCATCAGCGTCTTGGCCGGCAGTATTACCGGCGCGAAGTCGGCCTGCACGTCGAAGGTCACGACGCCCTTGGGCAGCACCAGCGGCGACAGCACGAAGGTATTGGGCGTCATCATCAAGGTATGGCCATCGGGCGCCGCGCGGGCAACGTGCGCGGCGCCTATGGTGCCGCTCGCGCCGGGGCGGTTCTCGACCACGACGGTCTGGCCCAGGCGCTGCCCGAGCTTGTCGCCGATCACGCGGGCCAGCATGTCGGGACTGCCGCCGGGCGGGAAGGGAACGACGATGGTGATGGGCCGCGACGGATAGTCAGCGTCGGCCGCATGCGCGGCCGTCGCCGGCAGGCAGGCGGCACAGGAAAGCAGGAGTGCGGCAAGGGTCTTCATACGGGCATCCTGAGTAAAGGTTGGAACGCCGCGCTAGGCGACGCGCGTACCGCTGGCCGACACCCCGCCATCCACGGGCAGCACGGCGCCCGTGATGAACGAGGCCTCGTCGGAAGCCAGCCACAACACGGGCGCCGCGATCTCGGCCGGTTCGCCCCAGCGGGCGATGGGCGCGGGCACGAAGCCGCGGTCCTTCAATTCGGCCTCGGACAGGCCGCGCGCGGCGGCGCGGCCCAGGGTGAATCCGGTCAGCACCGATCCCGGGCACACGGCATTGGCGCGTACGCCGTACCGCGCTTCCTCGATGGCCAGCACGCGGGTGGCCGCGACCATCGCTGCCTTGGTGGCGTCGTACTGGCCCATGCCGGCCCGGCCGCAGATGCCGAAGGTGGACGCAATGTTGACCACCGCGCCGCGCCCTGACTTGCGCAGCCAGGGCAGGGCGAGCGCGGTGACCAGGCCGGCGCCGACGATGTTGACCGACAGGATGCGCTGCCAAGAGGCGGCATCGGCATCGGCCAGGCGGTGGTACTCGCGCGTGGCCGCATTGTTGACCAGGATGTCGAGCGCATCGCCGCCCGCGCGGATGGCATCGCCCAGGCGTGCCACCTGGGCTTCGTCGGCGATGTCGCACGCCGCGGCCGCGACGCGCTCGCCCCCCAGGCGCGCCACGGCGGCCGCCAGCGCATCGGCGTCGCGGTCCACCAGGATCACGCGCGCGCCTTCATCGGCAAACAGCGCGGCAATGGCCTGGCCGATGCCGCCCGCGCCACCGGTGACCAATGCCGTCTTGCCTTCGAGTCGACGAGCCATGCGCGCTCCTAGACGGGATAGGCCAGGGAACCGGCCGGATTGTCGATGCGTTCGCCGTGCTCGACCTGCGACACGAAGGCCGTGCGCAGCAGCCTGCGCACCTTGATCACGTCCTCGTCGGGCGCCAGCAGGTACTCGCGCGAGCGCGCCTCGATCAGGTCGCCCTGCGCCTCGGCGGCGAAGGCATCCTCGGCATTGACCTGCTCCAGCCGCGGCAGCGCCACCTCGTTGAACAGGCGCGTGGCGGCGGCGCGCTCGGCATCGGTCCGGGCGCGCCAGGCCAGGAAGCGGACCACCGTGGTGTGCTCGGCATCCTGCGGAAACTGCCACAGCCGCGACGCATACGGCGCGGCACCCGGCGCCGGCACGATGGGGTTGGTCGTCAGACAGGGCAGGCAGAAGCGCTGGCCCCTGACGTCGACGGTGAAGTGACCGTGGTTGATCGGCTCGCCTTCCAGATCGACCGACACGCCGCGCACGCCGTGCGAGGTCCGGATGATCTTGATGCGGCGGTCCTCCAGCGGCACCTCGGTGCTGCCCGGTTTGCGCTCGGCGCGGTGCACCGCTTGCGAATCCGTGTGCAGCACGACGGCGTGGAAGCCGTCGCTGCCGTCGATGGCCAGCAGCCAGTTGGCGTTCCAGGTGGATGTGGGCAGCCGGAAGCAGATGAATTCGTCGGGCTTGAGCAATTCCTCGGGCACCTGAGTCTCCAGCGGCGGCGGTGGAAACCGCGCCGGATCGCCCAGATAGGCCCAGACATAGCCGCCCAGCTCGCGCGCCGGATAGGCGGGCACGGCCAGCCGGTCGTGGTGGGGCGTGTGCGCGGTCTCCCACGGGATGAGCGTGCAGCGGCCATCGCCGTTGAAACGCAGCCCGTGCATCAGGCACTGCAGGTCGCCGTCCATGACGCGGCCGACCGACAGGCGGATGCTGCGGTGAGGGCAACGGTCGCGCACGACGTTCGGCCGGCCGTCGGCACCGCGCCAGGCGGCAAGTTTCTCGCCCAGCACCTTCAGCCCGACGGGCTTGTCCGCGGGCAGCTCTTCCGTTTGCAGGATCGGATACCAGTAGTTGCGCAGGCCTGTCGGCAGGCCTTCCGGTATCAGCTGGACCAATTCCTTGACTGCGGTGTCGCCCATTTCCATTCCTTGGGTTCTAGCATGCGAACACTATATGAATAAGGAAAATGGATGTCAAACAATGAATTCTAAATTTTTATAACCTACTGTTTTTTATTGATTTTTTAATTTGTGCACGTATAAGTATACGTATAAGTAGACCGACTCGGTCGAGGTCTGTGGTAACGTTGCCGCCGAGGAGAACCCATGCAGCCCGACCCCGACCACGAACTGCCGGCCAGCGCCGGCGCTACGCGCGGCGAGCCCGATCCGCTGCTGGCCATGTACAGCATGCCGGGGCATCTGATCCGGCGCGCCAAGCAGAAGACCACGCTCGCCTTCACGCCTATCACCCGGCGTTTCAACCTCACGCCCATCCAGTACGTCGTGCTCAAGGCCATTTCGATCCGGCCAGGCGTCGACCAGGCCGAGCTGGGCGACATCGTGGGGCTCGACACCTCGACGACCGGACAGGTGGCGGCCAGATTGGAGCAACGCTCGCTCATCGTCCGCCGGCCCGACGGCCGGCGCCAGCGCGTCGAAGCCTCCAGCGAAGGTCTGGCGCTGCTCGAGCAATTGGGACCGATGCTGGAGGAAATCCAGGACGAGATCGTCAGCCCCCTGACGGCCAAGGAAAAACAGCAACTGCTGCGGCTGCTGTCGAAGATGCTCGGCGTGGCCAATCTGTACTATCGGCCCAAGCCGCGCGGCCGGCGGCGGGCGACGCGCGATCCGGACATGGCCCGCTGACTGGCCGCCATGCCGGCGGCCGCGTGCCCGCCGCGGGTTTCTATCCCGCTACCCTCAACGGGGCCGTCTGCTTGACGATCATCCGTGGATCGACGATCTGGCCGTTCTCGATGACGGTACGGCCATCGAGGGCCACCGAGCAACCGAACATGGGCAGGTCGAGGTGGGCGGGGTTCCGGTTGTTGCCGCCGCCCTGATCGTCCGGACCGGTCGAGAACAGGAAGACGCCGGGCCAGGCCCGGGTGTGGCTGGCGATGCGGTGGATCTGGTTGCCCACCAGCGTGACCTGGTCGATGATCGAGTTCGGATTCAACCCCCAGCCCAGATGCGAGACGCAATAGGGATCGGTATCTTGCGGACCGCGCCGGTGCTCCTGCAGGAAGCGCTCCATGATGCGGCGGTCGGCGCCGCGCCCCTCGATCTTGCGTATCACGCCCTTTTCGATCGTGAGCCTGACCTCGTCCTCGAAGACACGTACGTAAGGCAATATCCAATAGTCGCCCGGCTGCAGGACGATCGTGCCCTCCGACTCGCCCGGATTGGGCCACGTGGAGAAATGCGCGCCGCCCCACGTATCGACCACTCCCGGTTCGTCCGCATAGCCATATTGGATGACGGTGCCCAGCTTGCCGAGCTGGGCGCGAAAGTCGGTGCCCGCGGGGCTCGTCACGACCATCTCGCGCGAGCGCCTGGCCAGCTCGCCGGCGTAGGTAACCGCCTCCTTCAGGCCTGGCGGCGACATCAGCCGCTCCAGCTCGTCCGGTCCGTCGATGATGAGCAGGAATCGGGTGCCGCGTTTTCTGGCGTTCTGCAGCCAGTCCGAACCCAGCGCGACGTGGAACACCAGGACCAGGTCCGCGGCTTCGACGGCAGCGATGACCTCGGGCAATCCCGCAATGGTGTCCCCTCCGCCCTGGCTGGCGATCATGTTGTTGTTGAAGGGCCTGGAAATCTTGATTTCGTAGATGCTTGCGCCCAGTTGCTCGGCCGCGGCGAACGCGGCCGACACGTAGTCGTGGCTGGTCTTGAGATCGGTGATGAGTACGATCCTGGTGCCCGGCTTGACCCGGCACATTTCCAGTTCCTGCACGAACAGGGTGGTGAGCTTGAATGGGTTGAGATCTGGTGCGTTCATGATGTCTGACTCGTTGCTGGTGGAAATTCCGGCGCGGACGCGCGGCGGAGCCGTCGCCGAGCTACTTGGGCCCTTGCAGTGCCTGGTCCACGGTGGTCTTGTCGATCAGGGCATAGTCAATGTCCACGACGGCAGGCAGCGATTCGCCATTGAGCAGCCTGGCCACGGTGGAAGTGCCCAGCTGGCCCCAGGCGAAGGGCCGCAGGTCCACCGTCATTGCGATCGCTCCGGCCTTGACGGCGCGCAGGGCGGCGGGCACGGCGTTGCTTCCCGTAATCACGATCTCGCCCTGCTTGCCGACTGCCGCCACGGCTTGCGCGGCGCCCAGCGCCTGTTCGTCATTGCCGCAGTAGATGCCCCTGATGTCCGGATGGGCGACGAGGATGTCCTCGGCCATGCGCAGGCCGAACTCCCGGGTCAGCGGGCCTTCTTTCTCGAACACCACGGACACGCCCTTATGTTCCCTGATTCCGGCCTTGAATCCCATGCCGAAATTGCGGAACAGGTCCGCGCCGGCCGGGCCGCCGATCATCGCGACCTTCCCCGCCCCTCCGATCGCCTTGGCCATCCACCGGCCGGTGTCGAGCCCGATCTTCTGGAAATTGCCGGTCACCGCCACGCGCTGGCTGGGCGACTGCACGGTACGCACCACCGAGACGATGGGAATTCCCGCCCTGGCCGCCGCATCGTACGACGGCGCCACGGCCACCGAATCGATGGGTGAAACGATGATGGCGTCCACGCGCTTGGCGATCAGGTCGCCTATACCGTCGTTCTGCGTGGCCGCCACTTCATTGGCCGACACGTAGGACACATTCCAGCCGAGTTCCTTTGCCTTGGCGTCGATGCCGCGCTTGACCTGGATATAGAACGGATTCGTATCCGAGGCGAGCGCAACACCGAGGGTCACCGGCCTGGCTTGCGCGGCGAGATTGGACGACAGGCATGCAAGGGCCAGGGCGAGCGAGACGACAGCGAGCTTTCTCATCATTCTTCCTTTCTGGAGAAGTCATTGCTACCAAGGACCGCGATCCGCGACAGGCGCAAGACTTCACGAAGCCGGAAACCGGCCGCGCGTTGCCAGTCGGGGAAGTGAAAGGCTATCGACGGTGGCGAAGCTGGTCCGCCGCGGCCGCCGCGACGATGACCAGGCCCACGGCGACACGTTGCCAATAGGTACCGACGCCGGCGAGGTTCAGCACGTTGCCCAGCAGCACCATGATGAAGACGCCCACCACGCTGTTGAACAGCTTGCCCTCGCCTCCCTTGAGAGCCGCGCCGCCCAGCACCACCGCGGCGATCGCCGTCAACTCGTAGAATTCGCCGGCGGTCGGCTGGCCCGATTGCAGCCGGGCGGCGAGCAGGAATCCCGCCAGGCCCGCAAGGGTTCCGCAAATGGCGAAGGCGGCGATCTTCACGCGATGCACACGAATGCCGCATATCGACGCCGCCTGTTCGTTGCTGCCCACGGCGAAGACCCGGAACCCAATGGTGTGCAGCGGGCGCAGGCGCGGCCCTACCCGGTTGGCATGGCCCGCTTGCAGCGAAAAGCCCATCCCCCGGTTCTGCAGACTGATGCCGGTGCCAGGCACCACGACGCCGGACCCGAAGCCTTCGTAGTTGGATTGGATGAACGACACCATCATGCCGTCCGCATCCGCGGCGGCGAGGTAGACGGTGCCGCCTTGCCGCGGGGCGCCGGCCCCGAAGTCCCCGGCGCGACGCGGATCGATCAACGCGGCGCGGGCGTCGAGATACGCCTCGCTCAGCAGCGCGCGCGGATCGATGGCCATGGACTCGGGATCGCCCACGAAGGCCTCGACATCGGCAAAGGCCAGCTTCATGGCCTCGATCTGCAGGTGCAGCGCGTCGACGCCGTCGACGTCATGGCGGCGCAGGTCGTGCCGCTCCAGGATGCCCAGTGCGATGAGGGTGGCGATGCCCTGCGTATTCGGCGGGATCTCGTGCACGTCGACGTCGGCGATGCGCTGGGACAGCGTTCCGCACCACTGCGCCCGGTGCGAGGCCAGGTCGTCCATCGTCATGGCGCCGCCATGCCGCGCGGCGTGCGCAACCAGGGCCTCGCCCAGAGCGCCGCGGTACAACGCCTCGCCTCGGGTGGCGGCGATCGCCTCCAGGGTGGCAGCCAGCGGCGCATTGCGGAAGATCTCGCCAGGCGCGGGCGCGCGCCCGCCTGGCAGGAAGGCTTCGGCAAAACCGGGCTGGTCCGCGTAGTTGGGAGCGATCCGCTGCCACAAGGCCCCGATGATGGGGCTGACGGCGAACCCGTACCGGGCGTAGTCCACGGCGGGTTCGAACAATTGCTCGAATGGAAGCTTGCCGAATCGACGGCACAGCTCAACCCAGGACGAGACCGCGCCGGGAACGGTGACGCTGTCCCAGCCGCGCCGCGGCATGGCCTGCGCACCGGCGAAACGCGCCGGGTCCCACATGGCCGGCGCCCGGCCGCTGGCGTTCAGGCCGTGAAGCCGGGCTCCGTCCCAGACCACGGCAAAGGCATCGCTGCCCACGCCGTTGGCGGTGGGCTCGACCACCGTGGAGGCGATCGCGGCGGCCACCGCGGCATCCACCGCATTGCCTCCTTGCAGCATCATGCGCAGGCCTGCCTGGGCCGCCAACGGCTGCGAGGCGCAGACGACGCGCCGGGCCAGCACCGGCGACCGTTGCGACGGATAGGGCTGGGAGTAATCCATGGCCATGGCGGATCCGCGCGTCAGGCCAGGGCTTGCGAAACAGGGGTGACCCAGTGGCCGAAACGTTCGTTGCGGCCGCGGACCGCATCGAAGTAGAGCGATTGCAACTGCCGGGTGAGCGGCCCAGGGGTGCCGCTGCCGATGGGCCGGTCGTCGAGCGCGACGACCGGCGTGACTTCCGCCCCGGTGCCGACGAAGAACGCCTCGTCCGCGATGTACATGGAATCGCGCGTGAAAAACTCCTCGCGCACCACGAGGCCCTGGCTGCGGGCCAGCTGGATGATGGAATCTCGGGTGATGCCGTCGAGGATGTATGTCAGCGGCGGCGTGATCAGCTGGCCGTCGCGCACGATGAAGACGTTCTCCACCGAGCCCTCGGCCACGTGGCCCTGGGCGTCGAGCAACAGCGCTTCATCGTAGCCTCCGCGCAAGGCATCGGTCCGCGCCATCTGGAACAGCATGTAGTTGCCGCAGGCCTTGGCCTTGGACATGTTCGAATTGACGTGATGCCGCGTGTAGGACGAGGTCTTGACTCGGGTACCCTGCTCGAGCTTGCCCTGCCCCAGGTACTCGCCCCAGAACCAGACGGCGATGCCCACGTTCACCCGGCAGCCGCTGTAGTTCAGGCCCATGCCGCCGTAGCCGATGTAGGCGACCGGACGCAGATAGCATTGAGCATGGCCGCTGGCGGCGACGGTTTCGCGGCAGGCCTCGATGATGGCGTCACGGCTGTAGGGGATGTCCAGCCCGATGATCTTGGCTGAATTGAAGAGTCGGTCTATGTGCGCATGGAGCCGGAAGATCGCCGTCCCGTGCTCGCCCTCATAGGCGCGTATGCCTTCGAAGACCCCGAAACCGTACTGGAAGCTGTTGCTGACGAAATGGACCGACGCGTCGGCCCAGTCGACCAGCTTGCCGTCGATCCAGATGGGTGAACCCTGCTCTTCCATGACCGCCTCCTCCCGGAGAACGCCCCACGCGCCTGCGCCGTGCGGCAAACAAGGCCGACCAAAGGACTGCTCGGAAACTACTTGATGGGCGAAATCTTCAGGTTGCGCAGCATGCGCTGGAGGGTGGTCCGCAGCACCTCCAGGTCGGCGGGCGGAACGTCGTGGACCGACCATTCGTACTGCGCCGACACCGCCGGCAGCATGGCATCGAGAAGGTCGCGCCCCGCTTCCGTAATGGAGATCATGACGGCCCGGCCGTCGTCGTCGTCCTGTTCGACCGTGACCAGTCCTTGGGCTTCCATCCGCCCGATGGTGCGGCTGAGGGTGGACGACTCGATCAAGGTCAGTTCGATGAGATCGCGCATGCGGGCGTGATCGCGACGCGTGAGGGCGATCAGCACACGGTACACGCTGGCCGTCTGATTGAAGGGCCGCAAGGCTTCGGTCAGGCTGATGGCGAGACGTTCCGACACCTGCCGCAGCAGATAGGCGGTTTTCTTTTCGCTGCGCCGATCGTTGAAGGCGTCGAGTTCGTCTTCTACTGGATCGACCGGTTTCCGCTTGGGGGAACGCATCGAGCTGGGAGCCATGGCCATTGATCGCGACACGGTTTCGATGGCGTATTAAGGCACAAATAAATCTGCATGTGCAAGTATTTTTACATCTATATTTTATGATTCTTTTGCATCAAACTACGGACCAAGGGCGCGGCCGCCGCCCTTGGGCGTGGCCCGCCGCTTTACCGGGATCGGCAGTCAGTGCATTGCCAAAGAAAGCTACTGGCGCGCCGGCGCGGTCGGAACACGGCCGTCCACATCGGTGAACCCGTATTCCTTCGCAAGTTCTGCGACCAGAAGAAGCTGGCCGCTTTTCTGCATCACGTTCACGTCCGCCGCCAGCGCCGCGACGGCCCTGCCGGCGAACTCCGCCGATTCGCCGTGTTCCAGGATGCGCTTGGCAAGAGCCTCGGGCACGCGGTCCGGCTGGGCGAGGAACTTCTCGCTCTTGATGAAGCCAGGCCAGATCACCACCGAAGCCACATTGAAGGGCCGCAAGTCATGCGCCATGTCGAGCGCCAGCTTGTTCACGCCCGCCTTCTGCACGCCGAAGGGAACGTTGAAGGTGTAGCGCACCGCGCCGCCCGACGAAGTATTCACGATGAGGCCTCGTTTCCTGGCGACCATGTGAGGTGCCACCAGGCGGCTCGTCACATAGTGGGAGCGCAGGCCCACGCGCATCAGCATTTCCCAGATATCGTCGTCGAGTTCCCAGAACGGCTTGTTGACCGGCATCTGGGCAGGAGCGGCGAAGACATTGTTCACGAGCACGTCGATGCGGCCGTCCTGCTCGTCGAGCACGCGATCGATGGCTTGCTTGACGCTGCCATCGTCCGCGTGGTCGCACACGACACCTATGGCTCGCCCGCCCCGGCGCTCGATCTCGTCGATCGTCTCCTCCAGCGAACCCGGCCATTGGGAACCGCCGCGCGCGAGGGTACGCCCGGTTACGTAGACGGTGGCCCCGGCTTCGCCAAGCGCGAGGGCGACACCCTTGCCCACGCCTCGGCTGCCCCCCGTAACCAGCGCAATGGAGCCGTCCAAAGGACGTGGAGTGATCGAGTCGTTCAATTTGCAGTTCCTCTTGTATTGGATGAGCTCAAATCTTGCGCCGGGCCATCGTCCTTCGCATGCGTAGCCGGCGAACGCCCGGGGCGATGTACACCGACGCAAGCATCACGGTGCCGTAGATGACGCCGGTCCACTCTTGCGAGACTCTTTCCGCCAGGTCGGGCACGAATACGAGGAACGCAGCCGCCACGAAGCTTCCGGACGCGTAGCGGGGGCCGGAAATGGCTACGCCTACCAGCAGGAAGAGCGAGAGAAAGACATTGAAGCTGTCGGGCGAAACGAAACCGCTGACGGCCGCACTCAAGGCTCCCGCCGCGCCGACCATGGCCGAACTGACGGCGAACGCGACAGCCTTCCACTTCGGCACGTCGACGCCCATCGCCGTGGCTGCGGTAGGCTGGTCCCTCAAGGACATCCAGGCCAGGCCGCATGGGCCTTTCAGCAGCCTGTCGGCCGCCACGAAGATGAGCCCGCACCATAAGGCCGCCAGGAGAAGAAGCCACTGATCCGCCGACATGAAGATCAGCGGGGATTCCGCCGGATCCAGGCTCAGGCCGCTCACGCCGCCGGTCCATCCCTCGAACGCGGAATGCTTGAGCAACTGCGGCAAGGCGAGCGCCAGCGCAAAGGTTGCCAGCGCCAGGTAGGGCCCCGCAAGCCTCACCGCGGGCAGTCCGAACAGGAAGCCGGCGAGTCCGGTAACGAGCGCCGCGACCGGCACGGTCGCCACTCCCGGCGCCCAGCCATGGGTGCTCAGGACGCCTGCCGTATAGGCGCCGACGGCGAAGAACGCGCCGTGCCCGAGGGAAACCTGTCCGCTGGCCCCGACCAGGAGCTGCATGCTGCGCACCGCGATCGCGAAGACGAGCAGCGTCGAGACCTTGAATGCCCAGTAGCCGTGCAGCCCCATGGCCGTGATCACAACGGCAATCACGAGCAGGGGAACGAGCAGCCGGTCGACCCTGTCCGCCAGAGGGCGTCGGATATGCACGGACGGTCTCGCAAGTGTGTCGATCGTGCTCATACGCGTCGGATGATGCGGCTGCCGAAGAGCCCTTGAGGCCGGAGAACCAGGATGGAGAACATGGCGACCAGTGCGATGGTCAGCTTCAGTTCGTTGCCTGTCACGAAGGCGCCGAGCAGGTTCTCGCCCACGCCGATCGCCAGGCCCCCGACGATGGCCCCGACGGGACTGTCCACCCCGCCGAGCACCGCCGCGGCAAAGCCGTAGATCATGATCCCGCTCATCATGTGGGGTTCCAGAAAGACGATGGGCGCCGCAAGCAGGCCCGCGATGGCGCCGATGACGCCCGCGAGCCCCCAACCCATCATCAGGATGCGGCGCACGTTGATGCCGGAGAGCTCGCTAGACAACGGCTGCATGGCCACAGCCCGCATGGCGAGTCCCAGGTTCGTGGTCTTGAAAAACACCGTCATGCCCGCGAGCACGAGCACCGTCACGGCGATGGTGCCGATGGCGTGCGGCGAGAGGGATCCCTGTCCGAGCCCCTCGAGCACCGCGAACGGGCTCGGGAAGGTCTCGCTGTGATGGCCGAAGACAAGACCGATGACGGCCGAGATGGTGATCATGAGCGCGATGAAGACCGTCACTACGGCCAGGATGGGTGCATTGTGCAGAGGCCTGAGCAGTACGCGTTCCACGAGCGCTCCCGAGAGGAACCCGAAGGCGATCGCCGCGAAGGCGGCAACCCAGTACGGCAGTCCGGCGTGGATCAGCGCAGCCGCAACATAGGTGGAAAGCAGCGCCATCTCGCCCTGGGCGAAGTTCACGTGATTGGTCGCGCGATAGATCATTACGAGCGCCAGCGCCAGCATCGCATAAAGACAGCCGTTGACCAGACCCGCGGCCACTTGCTGAGTCAGCTCATTCATGTCGACTCCTGCTGAAGTCCAAGGTAGGCGGCGCGAACCCGGGGGTCGCCCCGCAATGAATTGGCGTCGCCCGCGATCGCTACGCGTCCCACCTCGAGAACGCAGGCCGAATCGGCGATCTCGAGCGCGAGGCGGGCGTTCTGCTCGACAAGCAGTATGCCGAGCCGGGCCTCCTGCTTGATTTCGCGCAGCATGTCGAAAATCTGCTTCACCACCAGCGGCGCCAGCCCGAACGACGGCTCGTCCAGCATGAGCAGCCGCGGCCTGAGCATCAGGGCGCGGGCGATGGCGAGCATTTGCTGCTCGCCTCCGCTGAGCAGGCCGGCCATCGACCGCCTGTATCCGGACAGTTTCGGAAAGAGCTCGTACATGCGGCCCATGTCCTCGCGGACTCCGGTGCGGTCGCGGCGCGAGATGGCGCCCACCATCAGGTTTTCCTCGACGGTCAGCGCCGGAAAAGTGCCTCGGCCGTCGGGCACATGGGCGACCCCGAGCCGTGCGATGGCATCGGTCGACATGCCGTCGATACGGCGGCCCTCCAGTTCGATGCTGCCCTTGAAGGTCACCATCGCCCCGCTGATCGCGCGCAGCAATGTGGTCTTGCCTGCGCCATTTGCCCCCAGCAGCGTCGTCACGCCCCCCATCGGGATCTCGAGCGAGACGTCGTGCAGCACCGCATGCGAGCGATAGGCCGCCCGCAAGCCGGACACCCTGAGCAGCGCGCTCATGAGCCGCTCCCGAGGTAAGCGCAGATGACGGCCTCGTCGCTGGCGACGAGCTCGGGCGTACCATCCGCGATCTTCTTGCCGAACTCCAGCACCACCACCTGGTCCGAGACGCGCATCACCAGGTTCATGTGATGCTCGATCAGCAGGACCGACACGCGCATCGCGTCGCGGACCTCGCGGATCCAGCTCGCGAGCTCGACGACTTCCTCGTGGTTCAGCCCGCAAGCGGGTTCGTCGAGCAGGAGGAGCCGAGGCGACATGGCCAGCGCCCGGGCCAGCTCGACGCGCTTTCTCGTTCCGAAGGGAAGGTCGGCCACGATCTCGTCGGCAAGGTCCGCGAGACGGGTCTGGGCCATCAGCTCGTCGACACGCCGGCTTACCCGGCGGCGGTCCTCGCGCGCCGCGCGAGTCATGAAGATCGAGGAGAGGTAGCGGCCGCCGAAATCGCCGAAGCAGCCCGCCTCGACGTTCTTGCGGACGCTCAGGCGGTCGAAAAGGGCGACGTTCTGGAACGTGCGCGCGATGCCAGCCGAACCTACCCGATGCGCGGGCATGCGAGTGATGTCGGCGCCGGCGAAGCGGATGGTGCCTTCGCTGGGCTCGTAGATCCTGCTGAGACAGTTGAAGAGACTGGTCTTGCCGGCGCCGTTGGGCCCGATGATCCCGCAGATGGAATCCGGGGCGACGTCGAAGGAGACCGAATCGAGCGCCGTCACGCCGCCGAAGCGCAGGCTCAGGTCGCGTACGGCCAGCAGAGGCTGGCTTGCGCCAGCCTGCGTTGGAGTCTGAGCAGTCATAGTCAGGCGAGCGGTACCCAGAGCTTGCCGTCGAAGCGCTGCAGCCGCAACTGGCGAATCGTCTGGTAGTTGGTGGCGGACGTGCTGACCGTGATGCCGGGTATCAGGTGAGGCAGCGCCACCTCCTGCAGTGACGTGGCCTCTTTCATGATGCGGGCCGATGTCAGATCGTCGCCGCAACGGCGCAGCACTTCGGTCATCAGCACCGCCATGCTGTAGCCCGCGAAGTTGAGCTGCTCCGTCGTGTCGCCCTCGGGGTAATACTTCTTCATGAAGGCCAGCCACTTCCTGTATTCGGCGTCGTCCTCCCACTCGGGATCGCCCGCCGTCTTGCTCGGGGTGGAGGAGACGAGGCCGATGCACTTCTCCAGCCCCGCCACGCGCAGGACCGTCGGTATGAAGTTGCTCGCGATGGGCAGGATGTGCAGCGGCTGCCAGCCCAGGTCGCTTACCTTCCGTATGGCCTGGATGGTGAACTTCGGCGTCGTGACGTTCATGAAGACGTCCGCCTTCGAAGCCGCTAGGCTGATGACCTGCGATTCGATCGTCGGCGCGGTGACTTCATAGGCTGCGACGGCAGCCACCGCGACCTTGCTGCCGAGTTGCCGGAGACGCTCTTTGAAGGCGGCAAGATACTCCTTGCCGAAATCGTCGTTCTGGTAGAGCACGGCCACCTTGGCCGCGGGCTTTACCCGGTGGACGTACTCGGCATAGGCCGAGGCTTCCAGCGAGAAAGTCGGCAGGCCAGGCAGGGTATAGGGGTAGTTCTGCGGATCGGCGAAGCGATCGCTGCCCGCATAGACGAAGAGCTGCGGGATCTTGCGGCTATTCAGGTACTTCTGAACCGCCGCGTTCTGGGCGGTGCCCATGCTGGAAAACATGGCCAGCACCCGCTCCCGCTCGACGAGGTTGCGAGTCTGCTCGACAGCCTTGGCGGGATTGTAATTATCGTCCAGCGAAATGAGACGGACGCTGCGGCCATTGACGCCGCCGGCCTCGTTGAGCATCGTGAAGTAGCGGGACTGCACCTTGCCTACGGGACTGAGCGCGGACAGCGGTCCGCTATAGGGCATGGTCTGCCCCAGCCTGATCTCGCCTTTGAACTGCCGGACGGCTTGCTGGCCCCATGCGGGCCCGGCACAGACCAGGGGCGCCATTGCGAGTTGAAGCAGCCGGCGACGCTTCGGCGCCGGCGCGAGGATGCTGCCCATGCTTGTCTCCTATACCCGGGCACTCGAAGTTGCCCAACTTTTTTCTTCGAAATAATTATCTTCCTTGAAAGATATATAGTCAAGACAAGGCGAGCGCCGGCGCCACACGGCTACATTTTCGCGATCAATTTGCGAAAGCACGCATCGACCGACTCCAGTTCCTCGCGGGAGACGCCGCTTGCCGCGACGATCTTGGCGAGCGTGGCGCCTATGCGCGTGATGGCCGCATCGGCGATGCGCCGCCCGGCCGCGGTCAGGCGGACGAGTTCCGAGCGCCGGTCGTCCTCGGCCGCTACCCGCTCGATAAGCCCGGCACCCTTCAGCCTGTCCAGCCGCTTCGTAATGGCGCCGGACGTAATCAGCAATTGCCGGAAAAGGTCGGTCGGGCGCATGGCCCTGGCCGACCCGTTGCGCCGCAAGGCAAGCAATACGTGGAGCTCGCCGACATTGACTCCTGCCTCCTTTGCTATGGCGCCGACGCGCTGCTCATGCAGGACGTGCGCATACTCGATGCGGAGGAAGAAGCCCGCGAGCCAGAAATCGATGTCGGGGCGCTCCACCGCCCAGCTTTCGGAAATGCGATCCAGCCGGCTTGGCCGCAGTTCTCCCATGCGCCGCTCGCTGGCCGAATGCAGCGCTCCCTCGGCGCCGGGCCGCTGCGAGGCGGGCAGGACGCCCCGGTGCCAGGCGGCCAGCGCCTTGAGCGCCTGCTCGTAGGTGAGGGAATGAGGCGAGGGCTTGCCCGATTCGTGGCTGCGTCCCAGCCGGGTCTGCTTGTACTTGCCGTTGCCGACGAACTTGCGCCCATACCACGTCGAACTTCGCGCCCCCTTGTAGTAGCCAAGGTAGACGCCGGGCTCCACGAGTTCCCAATAGGGCTTGGCGCTGGCTCGCAGCGCCGCCCTCGCGGAAGCCGAGTCGAGCCGGGGAGGGATTTGTTCCGAGGTTTCCATGCGGCGAATCTTACCAAACAGACCAAACTTTTCCAAATTCCATCGATGGCCGCGCAACGCGTTTGTCGAGCACGATTTTTACCTAACTTACCCAATAAAAATTTCATGCACTACTTCATTGATTCATGTGCTTCCTTGACTTTTTATCTTCTCTGGAAGATTATTTCCGAACTACCGACTACAACTCATTCGTGAGGAGACGTATGACTACTCGAGAAGAAAACGAGTTGCTGACCCGCGTCGAGAACGGCGCCGCCATGGGCCGCATGCTTCGGCAGCTCTATTGGGTTCCCGCGGTGCTCTCGTCGCGCCTGGAAGCGGACGGCGCGCCCGTGCGCGTGAAGCTGTTCGGCGACCGCTTCGTCGCCTACCGCTCGACCGACGGCCGCGTTGGCTTTCTCAACGAAGGCTGTCCGCACCGCGGTGTGTCGCTCGCCCTGGCCAGGAACGAAGACAATGCCCTGCGCTGCATCTTTCACGGATGGAAGATCTCCATTACAGGCGAAGTGCTCGAGGTTCCCAACGAGGTCTCGAACCCCGAATGCTTCAGGAAAACCGTGCCCGTCAAGCGCTACCCCGCGGTCGAAGGCGCGGGCCTGGTCTGGGTCTGGCTTGGAACCGGGGACGCGCCGCCGGCGCCCAATTTCGAATGGATGAACCTGCCGCCGGAACAGGCATACGCATGCGGGCTGGAACTCAATTCGAACTGGGTCCAGGGTGTCGAGGCGACGATCGACTCGTCGCACATCGCCATCCTGCACCAGAGCCACCTGTCGAACTCGGCATCCGACATGGCGGCCACGCGCATCAACACCGCGGTGCGCTACCAGTTCGAGGATACGTCCTACGGCTTCCGGGCCGCCGCCCTGCGCGAAGGCGCATCCGGCGAATGCGTGGCGCGGGTGACGGAGTTCATCATGCCCTACTACGGGCTGATCCCGCCCATCAACACCGGCAAGAGCCAGGACCGGACCGTGATCATCGCGGTGCCCGTGGACGATACCCATCTCATCCAGTGGTACATCTTCTACAACACCGAAAGGCCTCTCGACTCGATCAAGCGCACGCAACGCGCGGACACCTGGCCCATGGCCGGCGGCATCGTCGATTCGGCCGACCAGATCTGGGGCCAGAACCGCCGCCTGATGAAGCACGGCAATCACACCGGCTATACCGACATCGTGGTCGAGGACTTCGTCACCCAGGTCAGCATGGGGCCGATCGTGGATCGCTCGGAAGAATACCTGTGCTCGGCCGACCAGGCCATCGTACGGTTCCGCCGCCAGCTCCTGCAGGCAGTGCGCGCATTCGAGGCGGGCGACATCCCGCGGAGCGCCCGGCCCGAGGCGCGCGACTATTCGCAGATCACGGCCACCGGCGGCCGCATGGCGTCGATCGACGATGATTGGCGCGTCCTGCCGCGGTGAACCATGAGCACGGTCGACGATTCCAGTACGTGGGAGACCGCCTGCCCGCTCGACGCGGTGCGCGAGGGAACGCCCAGGGGCCTGAAGCTCAAGGGGATTCCCGTGGCGCTCTACAAGATCGAAGGCGCGGTATATGCGACACACGACGTCTGCACCCACGCCTATGCGCATCTCTCGGACGGCTACATCGAGGGGCATACGATCGAATGTCCGCTGCACGGCGCCATCTACGACATCCGCGACGGCAAGTGCCTTGCCGTCGCGGCCAGCGACCTGAAGACCTATCCGGTCAAGATCGAAGGGGACACGGTCAGCGTGCTGCTGCCGCGGGCCGAGGGAGGCAGCGGTGGATGAGGCACGCACGACGATAGCCATCCTCGGCGGCGGCCACGCGGGGGCGGCCGCCATGCTTCGGCTGCGGCAACTGAACTACCTCGGCAAGATCGTGCTCGTCTCGGACGAAGGGGCTCCACCCTACGACCGCCCCGGCCTTTCCAAGGAGTACCTGCTCGGCGAGGTCGAGACGCCCAGGCCGCTGTTCGCGGATACCCTGCCCAACGAGCGCGTGCTCGTGTCGACACGCGCGCTCGGCATCGAACTTGCCGGCCGGGTGGTGCGCACCGATAAAGAGGACATTCGCTACGACCGGCTGCTCGTCGCCACCGGCGCCGACGCACGGCGCTTGAACGTTCCCGGCGCGCATCTTCCAGGCATCCACACGCTGCGCACTTCCGCCGACGCCGCGCGAATAGCCGATAGCCTCGCCCATTGCGTCTCGACACGGCGGCCCTTGCTCATTGTCGGAGGGAGCTGGATCGGGCTGGAGGTGGCCGCGGCGGCGCGCCGGCGCGGCGTGGATGTCGTGCTGCTGGAACAAGGCGAGCGCCTGTGCCAGCGTACGGTACCCGCATCGGTGGCGGCGCGCCTTCATGCGATGCACGAAAAGAACGGCGTGCGGCTCAGGATGGCGGCCCAGGTGGCAGCGTTCGAGGGGGCCGCGAGAGTCAGCCATGCACGGTTGGCCGACGGCACGACGCTCGAGGTCGGGGCGGTCGTCGTGGGCATAGGCGTCCTGCCGAACCTCGGCGTTGCCCGGGAGGCCGGGCTTCATATCCGGCAGGGCATCGTCATCGATGCCCTGGGCAGGACTTCGGACCCACATGTCTACGCCGCGGGAGACGTCGCCGAAGTCCCCTGCCGCTGGCAGGCCAGACCCGTCCGCTACGAATCATGGTCGGCCGCGAACACCCAGGCCCGCACCGCCGCCGAAAGCATGCTGCACGACCTGGGCCGCGCCGATCTTTCGCCTCTATCCGCGCCCGAGGTGCCCTGGTTCTGGTCCGACCAGTACGGCAAGACGCTGCGATTGGCGGGCAGCCCGCTTACGTCCACGGAGTCCAAGCTCCTCCGCGACGACGAGGAAGGCTTCCTCGAGGGCTTCTTCAGCGACGGCCGCCTCGTCGGCATCGCCGCGCTCGGGCATGCGCGCGAGTTCCGAAACCTGCGAAGCGGCATCGAGCCGCGCGCAAGCTGACCGTCGCCGCAGGCGACCCACGATCTCCACCACAAACGAGAGGAGCATGAAATGACGTCTTCCACCCTTCCCACCCGCATTCTTGGCTTCGACACGGCCGCTGTCGATTGGATCGCCCTGGCACCGGGCGCCTGGTATAAGCCCGTGCGCTTCGCGGCCAACGGCGAAGCCTGGGTCAGCCTCGTCAAGCTCGCCCCGGGCGCCTCGGTTCCGCGCCACCGCCACGTGGGCGCGGTCCAGGGCTTCAACCTGCAAGGACGCGGCAGGTTCGTGGAGGACGGCGTGGTCACGACGCCGGGAACCTTCACCTTCGAACCGGCGGGCACGGTCGATACGCTCGTCGCCGAGGGCGATGAAGAACTGGTCATTTTCTTCATCGTCGATGGCCCTGTGGAATTCCTGTCGGCCGATGGCGACATCGTGCGGCGCGAGACCCAGGCGACGAAGATCCGCAGCTTCGAAGAGAATGTGCAGGCCGCGGAGGAGATCAACGTGGTTCGCGCCTGAGTTTCTTCCGCGTTCATTCGATCGTAATGTTCGCCGCCTTGATCAGTTTCGCGTACTTGGCGTGCTCGGCGCGCACGTAGGCGGCGAAGGCCTCGGGCGCCGTTGCCTTGCCCACGAACGATTGTTCGCTCAGCACCTGTTTGACCCGCGGCGAGTCGATCGCCTTGCGCACGGCCTCGTGCAACGTGCCGACCACGTCGGCCGGCAGTTTCGCAGGACCCCAGAGCCCGTACCACGACACCATCTCGAATCCCGGCAGTCCCGACTCGGCCACCGTGGGCACGTCCGGCAGCGCGGGCAGGCGCTGCGCGCTGGTGACGGCCAGCGCCTTGGTGCGGCCGGCCTTGACCGGCGGCAACGATGACGGCACGGCATCGATGACGGCGCTGATGTGGCCTCCCATCAGATCGGTCAGCGCCGGCCCGGTCCCCTTGTACAGCACGATGGGAACGTCGGCCTTGGCCTCGTAGCTGATGGCGGCCTCCGCCAGGTGGCTGGCCGAGCCCGCGGCGGATGCGCCGAAGAAGTGCTTGCCGGGCTGCTGGCGCGCGAGGTCGATGAACTCGCGCAGGTTCCTGGCGGGCACGGCGGGGTTCGCGGTCACCAGCAGCGGCACTTCGCCCAGGTTGGTGATCGGCGTGAAGTCCTTGTTGATGTCGTAGGGCAGGCTCTTCAGGAGCAGGGGGCTGGCGGCGAAGGTGGACGCGTTCACCAGCAGCGTGTAGCCGTCGGCCGGCGCGCGGGCGACGGCTTCGCTGCCTATGGAGCCGCTGGCGCCGGCACGGTTCTCGACCACGAAGGTCTGGCCGAGCTGCTGCCCGAGGCTGTCCGCGAATACACGCGCGACGGCGTCCACCGTGCCGCCGGGCGGATAGGGAACGATGACGCGCACCGGACGATGCGGATAGGATTGCGCGCCGGCGGCCATGGCGGCGGCGCACGCCAGCATGCCGGCAAGGTAGCGAAGAAGGGCTTTCAAGTCTGTCTCCTTATCATGTCATTGCGGGGGAAGCGGAACTACCGGTGCTCGAAGATCCGCA
The DNA here is from genome assembly GCF_002188465.1 of Pigmentiphaga sp. NML080357. Lineage (GTDB taxonomy): Bacteria > Pseudomonadota > Gammaproteobacteria > Burkholderiales > Burkholderiaceae_B > Pigmentiphaga. The sequence continues at coordinate 75,459 of NZ_NINW01000049.1, forward strand.
GGGTGTCCTCGACCAGGTCGCGTTCGATGTCGCGCGTGATGAACACGATGCGGCTGCGGCGGTCGGCGTCGGGCCATGCGGGCAGGAAGGCATGCGGGTGGAAGACGTGCTGCACGCCGTGGATGACGACCGGCGTGCCGGGATGCTCGGCCACGTCGAGAATGCCCTTGACGCGCAGCAGGTCGGGGCCGCACAGGCTGGCCAGCATCGCCAGCCAGCGCTGCACGCCGGCCCATGAGACCGGCGTGTCGCGGGTGACGACGTAGGCGCGGATGTGCTCGCCGTGGCGCGTGCGGTCGTGGCCGTCGTGCTCGTGGGCCGACGCGGCGCTCCCGCCGTGATCATCATGCCCATGGGCGTGGTGCGCCTGCCCGCCCGATTCATAGGCCTCGGCACGCAGCCATTGCCGCAGGTCGCGGGCCGGGCCGCCTCGCGTGCCGTCCACCCATGCGACCGGATCGGCCAGCGCCTGGCTTGCGCGGTCAAGGGCCGCGCCGGGATTCAGGCCCCGCAGGCGCGCAAGCAATGTTTCCGTTGCCCGGGACGGCACCAGGTCGGTCTTGGTCAGCACCAGCCGGTCCGCGACCGCCACCTGCTTGACCGCTTCGGCGTGGCGATCGAGCGTGCCGCCGCCGTTGCAGGCATCGACCGTCGTCACCACCTGCGCGAGGCGATAGCGCGCGGTCACCGCCGGCTCGCTCATCAGCGTATGGAGGATGGGCGCGGGATCGGCGAGTCCGGTGGTCTCGATCACCACGCGGCGCAGCGCCGGCCCGTGGAGCGAAAGGCGCTCGTCCAAGCGGCCGAATGCCTCCACCAGGTCGCCGCGGATGGTGCAGCAGATGCAGCCGTTGGCCAGCAGCACCATGTCTTCGCTGCTCTGCTCGAGCAAATGGTGGTCGAGCCCGACCTCGCCGAACTCGTTGACGATGACGGCAGTGTCCCGCAAGGCGGGCAGCGCCAGCAGTCGATTGAGCAGCGTGGTCTTGCCGCTGCCCAGGAAGCCTGTCAGGACCGTCACCGGCACGCGGCCGTCGTCCTGGTCCAAAGTGGTCATGGCATCGCTCCGGTCTGTGTCGCCCGCGCGCCGCCGTGCAGGCGCGCAAAGGAAGCCAGGGTGCGCGAGAGCCGCGCCAGCAGCCATCCGGCGGCGGCGTCCGGCACCGCCGATGCCGGATCGGACAGGACCGCCAGCACGCCCGCCAGCCCGCCGCCAGCCTCGGACGCGGCGTGCCGGTCCAGCAGCGCCAGCGCCTCGTTCTCCTGCAGCCGGGCGGCCTCGGCGCGCAGGTAGTCGACGATGTCGCGCTCGAAATCCTGCAGCCGGACCACAACGCCGCCGATCCCGCAGGAGCAGGCGCCGCCGCCCATGGCGACGTGCTGCAGCGCCAGCTCGTTCCACAGGCGTCCCAGGTCGGCCGCCTGCCGGACAGCCGCTTCAGCCGGCACGGGCACGCTCGCGCAGGGCCGCGGTGGCCGCGGCGTCCACCGTGCCGGCGGCGGTCAGCGCCACGCCATACTTGTCGCGCGCCGCCTCGACGCTTACATAGCCCTCGCGCACGTCATCGGCCACGGCCTCGGGATCGCGCCCGAGCGGATCGCCGAAACCGCCGCCGCCGCCCGACAGCATCTTGTAGGCATCGCCCCGTTCCAGGCGCACGTTGAAGATCTTGGCGTTGGGCATGCTGTCGTCCCATTCGCCCTGCTTGCGGATGGCGATGCCGTTGCCGGCGGCCTCGTGGCCGCCTTCCAGCCCCCATGGCTTGCAATGCATGCGATCGATGCGCGTGGTGACGGCGAAGGGCGAGAGGGCCTGCACCACCATCTCGGCGCCCAGTCCGCCGCGATACGTACCCGCGCCGCCGCTGTCGGTGCGGATGGCGTAGCGTTCGACCAGGACCGGGTACTTCGCCTCCAGTTGCTCGGTGGGGCTGTTGTGCGTGTCGCCATCGTTGATGCACACCGTGACCGACACGCCGTCCTCGCGCGACTTCGCGCCCCAGCCGCCGCCCAGCGGGCCGATGCCGACGATGAACAGGCGGCCGTCCTCGGGCGATATGCCGTGGATGTTGGGGAACACCAGGTCGGCGTGATGGCCGGCGATGACCCGGTCCGGAATGGCGGGCGCAAGCGCCTTGAATATGGTGTCGATGACGGTCATCGGGAAGGTCATCCAGACCCGCATGGGAAAGGGGCGCTCGGCGCTGATCACGGTGCCCATGGGCATCACGACCTTCAATGGGCGGAAGCTCCCGTCGTTGACGGGATAGTCGGTGGGCGTGGTCAGGCACTTGAAGGCCACCTGGGCGCAGGCGATGCCCGTGGTGAAGCCCGAGTTGTAGAACCCGCGCACCTGCCGGCTCACGTCCGAAAGGTCGATGGTCATCTCGTCGCCCCGCTTGATCACCTTGACGCGGATCGGGATGCGCCGGCCCACGTCCACGCCGTCGTCGTCCATGTAGGACTCGGCCTCGTAGGTGCCGTCCGGAATGCTGAGCGTGTTCTGGCGCGCGACCGCCTCGGACTGGTCCATGATCCGCGCGATCGACGCATGCACCGCGTCGACGCCGTAGCGCTGGACCAGCTCCAGGAACCGCCGCTCGCCGGTGGTGATGGCGGTGATCTGGGCGCGCAGGTCGCCCAGCGCGCGCTCGGGCAGGCGCACGTTCATCGCGATGATGTCGACCAGGTCCTGGTTGACGACGCCCGCGCGGCGGTACTTGACGATCGGGATCTGTATCCCTTCGGAGAATATGTCGGTCGTGACCTGGCCCAGCGTGCCGCCCACGTCCAGCCAGTGCGCCATGCAGCAGGTGAAGGCGACGATGCGGCCCTCGTGGAACACCGGCATCGTGAAGGTGAAGTGATTCAGGTGGCTGCCGGTGACGTAGGCGTCGTTGGTGACGAGGATGTCGCCCGGCTGGATGTTCTCCAGGCCGAAATGGCGGATCTTGGCCTTGACGGTCTCGGACATCCCGCGGATGAACATGGGCAGGCCCAGGCCGATCGATACCGTATCGCCCTCGGGCGTGAACAGGCCGACGGTGAAATCCAGCGCCTCGTAGATGATGAGGTTGTACGCGGTCCTCATCAGGTTGGTCTTCATTTCTTCGGTGACGGCCAGGAGGCCGTTGCGGATGATCTCCACGGTCACCGGATCGACCGTGTCTTGGTTCATGTCTCGCGCGTTCATCAGCGTTCGCTCCCGATGGCCACATGCAGGTTGCCGCAGTCGTCCACGGTCAGTTCGTCGCCCGGCTGCACGACGGTCGTGGACGCATGCTCTTCGATCAATGCCGGACCGGCGATGCGGTTGCCCGCCAGCAGGGCGTCCCGGCGGTAGACGGGCGTCTGCACCTGGCCGTGGGTGCGGAAATACACCGGCTTGGTCGTGCGCAGCGCGGCCTCGGGCGGGACGTCGCCGCCGGCCGGCACGGCATGGCGAGGGGGCTTGCGCATCACGCCCATCACAGTCACGCGCAGGCTGACGATGTCGGCCGGCTCGGCCGGCGCGCTGGTGCCGTAGCGGATGGCATGGACGTCGTCGAAGTGGCGCTTGATGGCGTCGCGGTCGCGGCGCTCGAAGTACGCGCGCGGCAGATCCACGGTCACGGCGTGTTCCTGGCCCACGTAGCGCATATCGGCCGAGCGCTCGATGACGATATCGTCCGGCCGCACCGCCGAGGCGGCCACCGCGGCCCGCCCCTCTTCCTCCATCGATGCGTACAGCGCCTCGATCTCGTCGAACGACAAGTCCTCCAGGTGGCGGAACACCGAACGGACGTAGTCGTAGCGCAGGTCGCTGAACAGCATGCCGTAGGCCGAGAAATATCCCGGCGCATAGGGAATGAGCACGCGCCGTATGCCCAGCTCGCGCGCGATGGCCGAGGCATGCAGCGGACCGGCCCCGCCATAGACCACCATGGTGAAGCTGCCCGCGTCCAGGCCGCGTTCGGTCGTGACGGCCTTGACCGCATGGGACATCGCGGTCACCGCGATGCGCAGGATGCCGTCCGCGGCCTCGATCGTCTCCAGCCCCAGCGGCGCGGCGACGCGATCGCGCATGGCCGTGCGCGCGCCCTCCAGGTCCAGCGGCATCTCGCCGCCCAGGAAATGCTCCGCATCCAGGCGCCCCAGGATGAGATTCGCGTCGGTCACGGTGGGCTCGGTGCCGCCGCGGCCGTAGCAGACCGGCCCGGGCATCGAGCCCGCGCTTTGAGGGCCGACGCGCAGCGCGTTGCCCAGTTCGATGCGCGCGATGCTGCCTCCGCCCGTGCCCACTTCGAAAATATCCATCATCGGAATCTGGATGGGCAGGGCCTTTTCGTAGCCGCCGATCAGCGCGCTGCCGGTGGTGAGTGGCCGGCCTTCGCTGATCACGCCGGCCTTGGCCGTCGTGCCTCCCATGTCGAACGCGATGGCGTCGGGCAGCCCGAGCTGCGCGCATATCGCCTGGGCGCCGATGACGCCCGCTGCAGGCCCGGACTCCAGCATGCGCACGCATTCGCGGCGCGCATGTTCTAGCGGGAACAGTCCCCCGGTGGATTGCACCGCATAGAAATCGCCGCCGAAGCCGCGCTCGCCCAGGTGGGTTTCCAGCTGTCCCAGGTAGGCCGACACGCGCGGTCCGACATAGGCGTTGGCGACGGCGGTCGACACCCGCTCGAACTCGCGGTATTCCTGCGACAGTTCGTGCGAAGCGGTGACGAAGGCGTGCGGCAATTCCTCCAGCAGGATCTCCTTCACGCGCTTCTCGTGGCCTGGCTGACGATAGGAATGCAGCAGCAGCACCGCGGCCGCCTCCACGCCCTGCGCCTTGAGTTCGCGGGCGACCTCCCGCACGAGGGCTTCGTTCAACGGCTTGTGGATGCTGCCGTCGGCGCGCAGCCGTTCCTGCACCTCGTAGCGCAGCGAGCGCTTGACCAGCGGCGTGTGCTTGGCGAAGAAGAGGTTGTAGGCATCGGGGCGATTCACGCGGCCGATCTCGTAGATGTCGCGAAACCCTTCGGTGATGAGCAGCGCGGTCTTGGCGCCGTTGCGCTCGAGCAGCGTGTTGATCGCGATGGTCGAGCCATGCAGGAAGAGATAGCCGTTGCGCAGGTCGATGCCGGCGCCGTCCAGCGTGTGCTGGATGCCTTCGACCAGGCGGCCGTGCGTGGACAGGGCCTTGCCGAAATGCAGGGTGCCGGCGCTTTCGTCGAACGCGGCCATGTCGGTAAACGTGCCGCCGATATCCACGGCGATGCGCAGGGGCGCGGCCTCTGGCGCCAGGTTGGGTTCTGTCATGGTGGTGGACGCAGTTCGGGCGGCCGGGGCGGGCCCGGCGCCGTTGATCGGATGTCCGTACGGATCGCGCGACGTCGTGACGATTCGCAGTGTAGGAAGGGCGCAGATATCTTCCTAGCCTTGAATCAGAGATTTCAGACATGCCAAAATAGAGATGTCTTTACCGACGCGCCGCTGCCATGAACCAAGCCGACCTGAAGCTGTTCGTCGAAGTCGCCGAGACCGGCAGCTTCACCAAAGTCGCGGCGGCGCGCCAGACGGTGCAATCGCACATCAGCCGCCAGATCGGCAATCTCGAACGCGAGTGCGGCGGCAGGCTGTTCCGCCGCACCGGCCGCGGCGTGGTCCTCACCGAGTTGGGCGAGCACATCATCACGCGCGTGCGGAGCTGGCTCGCCGACACCGACCAGTTGTTCCGCGAGATCCGCTCCACTTCTTCGGTCCCCATGGGAGAGGTCCGGCTGGGCATCCTCCCCTCCGCCGCCCATCCCCTCCTGACCACGCTGTTCGGCCGCCTGCGCGCGCGGTACCCGTTGATCCGACTCAACGTGCGCGAAGGGCAGGGCGGCGAGCTCGACGCCCTGCTCGACGCCGGGCTGGTCGACATGGCCATCCTGTTCCGTTTCCACAAGCCGGCAAGCTCGGAAGAACGGCTGCTGGCCACCGGGCACACCTACCTGGTCTCGCGGCCGGGGGACCCGCTCACCCAGGCGCCGACCATCGATTTCGCCCGCCTCCAGGGCCTGCCCCTGGTTTTGCCGCGGCGCCCGGCGCACTGGCGTTCCATCCTGGACGAGACCGCCCGCAGCAAGGGGTTCGCGCTCAGCGCGGCGATCGAGGCCGATTCGCTCACGGCGCAAAAGGAGCTCGCCGCGACCCAATCGGTGTACGCCATCCTGGGGCCTTACTCGATCATGCATGAACTCAAACAGGGATCGCTGCAGGCCACGCGCGTCGTCAACCCGGACCTGCGCCGCTATGTCACGCTCGCCCTGCCGAAATCGGGCATGCTCACCCCCGCCTGCCAGGCGGTCTCCGCCATGCTGCAGGATATCGTCGACGAGTGGGGCGGAGACCTGTGCCCGCCGCAAGCTTCTCCCGCCGCTCCCCCTTCCCGTCCGAAAAACCGCCTCACCCGGCTACGCCCATCTGTCCGATCCCGGATGCCATGACGATGGGATACACTCAGCGCGACCTTTGCCCCGCCAAGGACCCGCTCCCCAGATGAGGCGTGCAAGCATCATCCGGCGATAGGAATCAACACGTCATCGGAACCGCCGGATGAAGAAGTCCATCGAGAAGCCGCGCGTCGATCGCCGGCAGTTGCAGCAGATCATCGCCGGTCTGTCCGAGGGGGTCGTGCTGATCGACCCCGACGCCTCCATCGTCTGGGCCAACGAGACGGCGCTGGCCATTCACGGCGCGCGCAACCTGGCCAGCCTGGGCAAGACGGCGCGCGACTACGTTTCGGCGTACGCGCTTAAATACCGCAACAACCACGTGCTCACGCCCGAGCAGTACCCGATCATGCGCGTGCTGGCGGGCGAGTGTTTCAGCGACGTGGTCGTCGAAGTCACCAAGCCGCGCGACGAATCCTTCCGGCGCATGCACCAGGTGCGGGGCCTCATCCTGACCAACGCCTCGGACGAAGCCGAATCCCTGGCATTGGTGATCCAGGACGTCACCGAGCGCTTCGGCGCCGAAGAGCGGTTCGAGCGGACGTTCAACACCAATCCCGCGCCGGCCATCATCTGCCGTCTCTCCGACCTGCGCTACGTCAAGGTCAACCAGGGGTTCCTGGAAATGACCGGCTTTGCGCGCGAGGAGGTCATCGGCCGCTCGGCCTACGAGCTCGATGTCCTGAACGAAGCCGCCAAGCGCGAGGAGGCGATCCGCCACCTGCAGGAAGGCAGGACCATTCCGCAGATGGAGGCCACGCTGCGACTGCACGGCGGCGAGACCAAGCTCGTGATCGTCGCGGGCCAGCCGATCGAGGTGGGCGAAGAAGCCTGCATGCTCTTCACCTTCATGGACCTGGAGCCGCGCAAGCGGGCCGAAGACGCGCTGCGCCAGACCGAAGAGCGCTTCTCGAAGGCATTCATGCTGGCGCCGGTGCCGATGACCGTCAGCTCTCTGGAGGGCTTCCTGCTGATGGACGTGAACGAGGCGTTCGTCGAGACCACGGGCTACGACGCGGAAGAGATCCTGGCCAAGGATGCGGTGCGACTGAAGCTCTGGGCGGACGAGGCGACCCAGAGGCGCCTGCGGGCCAAGCTGGAGGTCAGCGGCAGCCTGCGCAACGAGGAGGTCCGCCTGCGCACCCGCGGCGGCGAAGTGCTGGACTGCCTGCTGTCGGCCGAGACCGTGTCCATCCACGGCCAGCCTTGCGTCCTGACGGCGATCCAGGACATCACCGAACGCAAGCGCAGCGAGGAGGAGCTCGTGGCCGCCATCGACGCCGTCATGCAGGATGCGTCGTGGTTCAGCCGCACCGTCATCGAGAAGCTCGCGCAGATCCGGCGGCCGCAGGACGCCCAGGCGGGCTCGCCCCAGCTGTCGGACCTCACGCCGCGCGAACACGAGGTGCTGGGACTCATGTGCCAGGGGGAAGACAACGAACAGATCGCGAAGACGTTGCAGCTGTCGCCCAACACGGTACGCAATCACATCGCCACGCTGTACAGCAAGATCGGCGTACACCGCCGCAGCGATGCCATCGTCTGGGCGCGGCAGCGCGGCGTGACGGGCTACGAGAAACCGGGCAACGGCACCAAGCGGCATCAGAACGGCAACGGCTCGGGATGAAAATACTAGCGCGCTAGTACGCGATCATCTGGCCCGGGCCGGTGCTCGGCGATAAAGTCCGTCTAACCCTCCGGGTTCCGGCAAGGGAAGCGCAGGCACCACATCGATGAGGAGCCGTCATGGACAAGGATCGCATCAAGGGCGCGGCCAAGGAAGTAAAGGGCACCGTCAAGGAAACGGCCGGCAAGCTGACGGGCAACCGGTCCGGCGAGATGGAAGGCAAGATCGAGAAGTCCACGGGTACCGTGCAACGCAATTTCGGCCAGGCCAAGGACAGGCTGCGCGACGAAGTGAACAAGAAATAGGCGGGGGCATGAGGACGGTTCGCCACAGACCGGCCCCAGCGAGCCCGCGTGTCAAACCGCAGCCGGCGCGAGCCGGCCTTTTTGCCACCTTATGAAGACGAGCGTGCCGCCGAAAGACGATTCATCACCCAGCCAGGACACGACCTCGAGCCCCCATGACGAAGATGACGCCGCTCTCCATTCGATGCGGTTGCGGGAACTCCACCACAGCGTGCACAACGGCCTGAACCTCATCTCCAGCGCCCTGCAAGTGCAGGCACGTCGGTCCGGCAACGCCGAAGTACGGCGGGAACTCGGTATCGCGGTCAGCCGCATAGAAAGCCTGGTGCGCCTGCACGAACACGCTTACCAGCATGAACCGGCCCGGGCGCCGAATGCCTCGGAGCACTTCGAGAAACTGGCGCGGCAGCTGCAAGCCGCCCTGGTCGATCCGCGATCCGCGCGGCTTCTGGCGTTTACCTGCGACGCTGAGTTCCAGCTGGAAGCCGGCATGCTTGTTTCGCTGGGATCGGTGCTGATCGAGCTGGTGACCAATGCCATCAAGTACGGCAAGGGCGACGTGCGCATCTCGCTGCATCCGGGTCCCGCCTCGATCACCATGGCGATCGAGGACGACGGCGACGGCTTTCCGGTCCCCTTCGATATCCCGCGCGACGCCGGCTTCGGCTTGCGGCTGGTCTCGCGCGTATGCGCCAACAGCGGAGGGACGTTGTCCATCGACCGCACGGTTCCGTTCACCCGGGTGGTTGCCGTCATCGGCCTGCGCGCCTGAGGCCGGTCAACGGTCCAGGCGCCAGCGTGCGTCGTCGTCGAATCGCGCCGCTACGAACTCCACGAACTCGCGCACCTTGGGCGAGGAATGCCGGGGACGCGGATAGATCGCATAAAGCGTGCGCGAGGCCGGCGTCCAGCGGGGCATGACCGGCACCAGGCGCCCCCGGCGCAATTCGTCGGCGATCATGAAGGTGGGCAGCATGCCTACGCCGCAGCCTTCGAGCAAGGCGTCCTTGAGCACTTGGCTGTTGTTGCTGCGGAAGCTTCCGCCGACGTGCACCATGCGTTCGGTCTTCGCATCCGAGAAATGCCATTCGTCCGGCGCGGGACCGCGGTCGTAGACCAGGCAGTCGTGCTGCTTGAGCTCCGGCGGCGATGACGGCTCGCGATGCTCCGACAGATAGGCGGGCGAGGCCGCGAGGGTACGCGTCATGCGGGCGATGGCGCGTGTCGCATGGGTGGGATGGTGGGTGTATTTCTGGTTGCTCCCCAAGGCCAGCGCCACGTCGAACCCTTCCTCGTCGAGGTCGGCGAAGCGGTCGTTGAGCGTCATTTCCACCTTGACCGCCGGAAACTGCCGCAGGAACTCCCCCACCATGTGGCCGAAGCCGGCGTAGTCGAGCGAGACCGGGGCGCGCACCTTCAACAGCCCGCGCGGGAGCGTCTGCAGCAGCGCGGCCGAACGCTCCACCTCATCCAGATCGTCCAGCAACCGCACGCATTCGACGTAGTAGTTGCGCCCGGCTTCGGTCACGTTCAGCCGGCGCGTGGTGCGCGCCAGCAGCGACGTGCCCAGGTGGACCTCCAGCCACGAGAGATATTTGCTGACCGTGCCGACGGACATGCCCAGCTGGCGCGCGGCCAGCGTGAAGCTCTCGTGTTCGACGACTTTGCGGAACACCGACATCGCCACGAACCGGTCCATATTTTTTCCGGATTGGAAAGCAATTTTTTGATCCGACGATGTTTATCGCCGATCTCGAAAATGTCAACATTCGTTCACGCAGTCGCGCGCGTCCTGTGCCACAGCCCGGCGGGCCATCACCCCGATGCCGCCGCCGGACGAACCTTGTCATCCCATTCGAGGGGAAACATGAGCCGTACGCTGATCAGGAACGCCGCCGTTCTTTCCATGGATCCCGCCGTGGGCGACTTCTCCCGCGCCGACATACTCGTCGACGGCGACAAGATCGCCGCCGTGGCACCCGGCCTGGCCGCCCAGGCCGACGACATCGTGGACGGGACGGACCGCATCGTCATGCCGGGCATGGTGAACGCGCACATCCATACCTGGGAGTACCAGCTGCGCGGCATCGGCGCGGACTGGGTCGGCAGCCGCGATTACCACGCCAACCTGCACAAGAAGCTCGCCACGTACTACACCGCGCGCGACGTCTACCTGGGCAACCTGCTCGGCGCCCTGAACCAGTTGCGCAACGGCACCACGACCATCGTCGACTGGTGCCACATCCTGCGCGACGCCGAAATGACCGACGCCGCCATCGATGCCCTGGAAACCTCGGGAATACGCGCGGTTTTCGCGCGCGGCACGGTCAAGCCCCCCGAGCGCGAAGGCGCGATCCCCTATTACAAGCTGCCGTTCCCGCGCGAGGAAATCCATCGCCTGCGTACCGGCCGGCTCGCCACGGACGACGGGCTCGTGACACTGGCGATGGCGATCCTCGGGCCGGACTGGGGCGAATACGACGTCGCCGTGCACGACATCCGCCTGGCGCGCGAATACGGCCTGATCAACTCCGCGCATACCTATGGCCGCAAGGGCAAGCGCGTGGTGGAGGACGGCTATCCCAGGCTGGCCAAAGCAGGGCTGCTGGGCCCCGACCACAACATCGGCCACGGCAACTGCTTCGACGACGACGAGCTCAAGCTGGTCCTGGAAGCCGGCTGTACCATCACGGCGACCAATCTGACCGAGATGCTCAACTACGAAAAGCCCGCCATGCTCGGGCGGCTGGTCAAGCATGGCGCCACGCCGTCCCTGGGCACCGATTGCGACCCGTATTTCAACAGCTCCATGCTGTGGGTCATGCGCCACGCCTTCCTGCACCAGCGCGAACTGGACAACCGCAGCCTCTACGCCGAAGGCAAGTGGCCGGCCAAGACCCAGCATTCCACGCTGACGCGCGACGCCATCCACTGGGCCACCCTGGGCGGCGCCAAGGCCTTCGGGCTGGACAAGAAGACCGGCTCGATCACCCCGGGCAAGCAGGCCGACCTGGTCATGGTCGACACGCGCGGCATGAACATCTTCCCGGCCAACGCCGGCGGCACCCTGGGCGCCAGCTTCGTCGCCAAGTCGGCGCCCGACGGCTACACGCTCTTCTTCATGGCCTCGGGCCACTCGGCCGCGCCGGGGCTGTACAAATCGCTGCCCTTCGATCCGGCCGGCGATTTCACCCTGGTATCCATGGTCACCCGCAGCCCCTTCGTGATCCTGGCCGGTCCCAGCGCCAAGGCGGCCACCGTGCAGGAACTCGTCGCCCAGGCCAAGGCCCGGCCGCGCAGCATCGACTTCGGCACCGGCGGGGTGGGCACCGGCATGCACCTGGCCGCGGTCCTGTTCCAGTCGAGCCTGGACCTGCAGCTGACCCACATCCCCTACAAGGGCGGCAACGCGCCCACCATGGCGCTGATGGGTGGCGAAGTGCCCTACGTCTTCACCTCGCTCGCGGGCAACGCGATGAACCTGATCCAGGCGGGCTCGGTCAAGCCCATCGCGGTAACGTCGATCGACCGCTACCCGGGCCTGCCCGACGTGCCCACCGTGGCCGAGACCGTGCTGCCCGGGTTCGACGTCAGCGCCTGGTATGCGCTGGCGGGTCCCAAGGGGCTGCCGCCGACGGTCGTGCGCAGGCTGAACGAGACGGTGGCGGCGGTACTGCGAGATCCTGAGGCGGTAAGCACCTTGCGCAAGCAGGCGGCCGCGCCATGGCATACGACCCCCGGCCAGGCCCAGGCCTTCGTCGCGGAGGACATACAGCGCTGGACCAAAGTGATCCGGGAGGAGAACATCGTGCCGGAGAACTGACGGGCGGCGGCGCTACGCGTCCTTGCCCATGCGCACCGCCAACGCTCCCAGCGCCCCCGCCGTCGCCAGCACCACCACGCCCATCCAGCCCCAATGCGCGAACGCGAAACTGCCCAGCGCCGCGCCGGCCGCCATGCCGGCGAACATGCCTGCGACCAGCAGCGCATTCAGGCGGCTGCGTGCCGCGGGTTCCAGGCCGTAGATGGAAGTCTGGCTGGCCACCAGCGACGCCTGCACGCCGAAGTCGAAGCCGATGGCGCTGGCGACGAGCAGCGCCAGTTGCGCGTGCGGCGGCAGCACGAAAAGCAGGCCTAGACTGGCGAAAGAGAGCGCGGCCACGGCGGTGCTCAGCCGAGCCACGGCTTGGGGGCCGCGGCGGTCGGCCAGGTGGCCGGCGAAGGGCGCGGCCAGGGCGCCCGCGGCGCCGGCCAGGCCAAAGGCGCCGGCCGCCGTGCTGCCCAGGTGGAAGTGGTCGCGCAGCATGACGGCCAGCGTCGACCAGAATGCGCTGAAACCGATGGCCAGCAGGCCTTGCGCATAGACGGCGCGCCGCAGCGAGGCGTGGCGGCGCCACAGCTGCGCCATGGACGCCAGCAGCGCGCGATAGCCGAGCCGGGCGGTCGCGGCGAAGCGGGGCAGGCCGCGCGCGGCGACCAGGGCCACGGCGACGATGGACAGGGCCGCGCCCAGGTACATGACGCGCCAGCCCGCGTATTCCGCCACGAAACCGCTCACCACGCGCGACAGCAGGATGCCCAGCAGCAGGCCGGTCATGACCGTGCCCACGGCTTTGCCGCGCCGGGCGTCGGGCGCCAGCGCGGCGGCGGCGGGAACGATGTCCTGCGCCACGGTGGCCGCCAATCCCACCGCCAGGCTGCCGGCCAGCAGCCACCCCATGCCCGGGGCCAGCCCGCATAGGAGCAGGGCCACCGCCAGCACCGTCGACTTGATCAGGATGATGCGGCGCCGATCGTGGCGGTCGCCCAGCGGAGCCAGCAGGAGGATGCCGAGCGCGTAGCCGAGTTGCGTGAGCGTCGGTATGAACCCCACGGCGCTTTCGCCCGCTTTCATGTCGGCCGCCAACAGGCCGAGCATGGGCTGGCTGTAATAGATGGATGCGACGCTCAGGCCGGCTCCGGCCGCCAGCAGCAGCACCAGCGAACCGGATAGGCCCGTGGCGTTCTCGCGCTGGTTTGCATGCGTAAGTTGAATGGAAGACATCAGTGAAAACCCCAGGTTTCGAGTATGGGATGCATTCTGCATTCGCCAGCCCTCCAGGGGTAGACGTCCAGAGCGTAGATTTGTTATACGCTGTACGTATGAAAGAAATCGCCCAGGCCACTGATCGCATCGAGCTGATGCAGACCTTCGTGCGCATCGTCGAAGCCGGCAGCCTGTCGGCGGCGGCGGCTCAGCTGGGGACCACCCAGCCCACTGTCAGCCGGCGGCTGCAGGCGCTGGAACGCATGCTGGGGCTGCGCCTGCTGCAGCGCTCCACCCATCTCATGAAGCTGACCGGCGATGGCGAACGTTGCTATGCCCACGCCAAGGAGCTCACGGAAACCTGGCGCGCCATGGAGGCGGACCTGCGCGGCGCGCAGGACGAACCGCGGGGCGCGCTGCGCGTGCTGGTGCCGCATGCGTTCGGCCAGGACCAGATGGTGGCGCCCCTGGCCGACTATTTGCGCCGCCACCCGGGCGTCTCGGTGGAGTGGCTGCTGCAGGACCGGCGCGCCGACTTCATCGCCGAAGGCCTGGACTGCGCCATCCAGGTCGGGGCGGTGGACGACCCCGACGTGGTCGCCATCCTGCTGGCGGAAGTGCCGCGCATCGTGGTGGCGGCGCCGGCGCTGCTCGGGGACGGCCCGCCGCCGCAGGAAGCCGAGGCCCTGGGCGCGCTGCCCTGGGTGGCGCTGAACATGTATTACCGCGACGAGGTCGGCCTGACCCGCATGTCGGACGGCCACGTCCACCGCTTTCCCGTGCGGCCGCGGATCAGCACCGACAGCCTCTACGCCTTGCGCACCGCGGTGCTGGCCGGCGTAGGCGCGGGCATTTCGTCGGCCTGGGTGGTCGCGGACGACATCCGGGCGGGGCGCCTCGTCCATCTCGCGCCGCAATGGCAGGCCACGCCGCTGCCGGTATACCTGATCTATCCGTACGCCCGCTTCTATCCGGCCAAGCTGCGCGTCTTCGTCGAGCTGATGCGCACCGCCATGCCCGCCATGGTCGGCATGGTGCCGCCGGCGAGTTCGACCAGGCGGCCGCCGAAAACCCTAGCGCCCTAGGAAGGTGCGCCCGCTTCGGCTCGCGCACCGCCATGAGGAACCACGATGGTGCGCCTTCCGCTTGCCAGGCATGCGTCGCCGGCACCGGACCGGGCGCGCTCGCATGCAGCCGGGGCCGCATCGATTCACCCGCATTGGCACGGCTATTGCATCGACCAGGGTTCCGGACCCGAGTCCGGCAGACAGCGCAATCGAAGGCACAGGCAATGGCGCCCGGACCGCAGAGGTCCAGGGCGCCTTTTGTTTTGGGCCGGCCCGCAATCCACTGGAACCCATCATGTCTTACATCGTCCCTTCCGAGTTCGTCACCAAGATGGTGGACGCCGGCGAATCGAAGATCTACATGGCCACCCGCGACGCCCTGATCCGTGCCTACATGGCCGGTGCGATCCTGGCCATCGCCGCGGTGTTCGCGGTCACCATTACCGTCCAGACGGGGTCGGCCATCCTGGGCGCGGCGCTCTTTCCGGTCGGCTTCTGCATCCTGTACCTCATGGGCTTCGACCTGCTGACCGGCGTGTTCGTGCTGACCCCGCTGGCCCTTATCGAGCGGCGTCCGGGCGTGACGCTCGGCGCGGTGCTGAAACACTGGGGCGTCGTGTTCGTCGGCAATTTCCTGGGCGCGCTCACCGTCGCGCTGCTCATGGCCATCGTCTTCACCTACGGCTTTTCCGTTCCGCCGGGCAAGGTGGGCGAGGTCATTTCGCACATCGGCGAGAACCGCACGCTCGGCTACAAGGAATACGGCGCCGCCGGCATGCTGACCATCTTCATCCGCGGCGTGCTGTGCAACTGGATGGTGTCGCTGGGCGTGGTCGGCGCGATGATCTCCACCTCGGTCAGCGGCAAGGTCATCGCCATGTGGATGCCCATCATGCTGTTCTTCTTCATGGGCTTCGAGCACTCGGTGGTCAACATGTTCCTGTTCCCGTCGGCGCTCATCATGGGCGGCAACTTCTCGATCATGGACTACCTCATCTGGAACGAGATTCCCGTGGTGCTGGGCAACCTGGTGGGCGGCATCTCGCTGACCGGCTTGACGCTCTACACCACCCACGTGAAGACCGCGCCCAGGCGCAGTTTCAACTGATCCGCCCCGCGGTGGAGGCGTCCGTGCAAGGCATGCCGGCCCGCGTGCTCAGGGTTGCCGTGGGCCAGTACTCGGACCGCGGACGCAAGCAGGCCAACCAGGACTTCCATGGATTGTGCATGCCTGGCGAGCCGCTGCTCGGCGCCAAGGGCGTCGCCATCGCGATCGCCGACGGCATCAGCAGCAGCCAGGTCAGCCACATTGCCAGCGAAACGGCGGTCGCGGGCTTCCTGGAGGACTACTACGCTACGCCCGAGACCTGGTCGGTGAAGAAATCGGCGCAGCGCGTGCTGGGCGCCACGAACGGCTGGCTGCACGCCCAGACGCGGCAGAGCCGGCATCGGCACGAGAACGATCAGGGGTACGTGTGCACGATGAGCGTGATGGTCCTGAAATCGACCACCGCGCACATCCTGCACGTGGGCGATACCCGCATCTACCGGGTGCGCGGCGGCGCCGTGGAACAGCTGACCGACGATCACCGCATCTGGGTGTCGCGCGACAAGAGCTATCTGGGGCGGGCGCTGGGAATCTCCGCGCACCTGGAGATCGACTACCACACCCAGCGGATCGAGCAGGGCGATACATTCGTGCTGGCGACCGACGGCGTCTACGAACACGTCGGCGCGCGGGAGATCGCCGAGGCCGCCGCCGCCCATCCGGACGGCCTCGACGCGGCTGCCGCCGCGCTCGCCCGCCGGGCCTACGACCGCGGCAGCGCCGACAACCTCACCGTCCAGATCGTGCGGGTGGAGTCGCTGCCCTCTCTTGAAGCCGGCGAGATCCGCCAGCATGCGCGCAGCCTTCCCTGCCCGCCGCTGCTGCAGGCCGGCATGGCGTTCGACGGCTTTCGCATCGCGGCGCAACTGCATGCCAGCAGCCGCAGCCACGTCTATCTGGCCGAGGACCCGGAAACCGGCGGACGGCTCGTCATCAAGATTCCCTCGCTGGACTTGCGGCACGACCCGGCCTATCTCGAACGCCTGCTGATGGAGGAGTGGATCGCGCGCCGCATAGACAGCCGCCATGTCGCCAAGGCGTGGCCGCTCAGGCGCGAACGGCGCTACCTGTACACCGCCAGCGAGTACGTCGACGGCATCACGCTGACACAGTGGATGGCCCGCCATCCCAGGCCTGACCTGGAGCAGGTGCGCGGCGTCGTCGAGCAGGTGATCAAGGGCCTGCAGGCCTTCCACCGGCTGGAGATCGTCCATCAGGACCTGCGTCCCGACAACATCCTCATCGATGCGCACGGCACCGTGAAGATCATTGATTTCGGCTCGACCAAAGTGGCCGGCATCGCGGAAATCGCCCAGGCCGGCGACCCGCTGCAGATACCCGGCGCCGCGCTGTATGCCGCGCCCGAATATTTCCTGGGCGAAGGCGGATCGACCCGGTCCGACATTTTTTCGCTGGGCGTGATCGCCTACCAGATGCTGGCCGGCAAGCTGCCGTACGGCGCGGACGTGGCCAAGACCCGGACAAAGGCGGCCCAGCGGCGGCTGGCCTATGTCCCGGTGTTCGACGAGACGCGCACGGTCCCGGCCTGGATGGACGACGTTCTGGCCAAGGCCGTGCACCCGGACCCCGCGCGGCGCTACCAGGAGCTCTCGGAATTCGCCTATGCGCTGCGCCATCCGGATCCGGCGGCGCAAGGCCGGCGCAACCTTCCCCTGGCCGAGCGCAATCCGCTGGTTTTCTGGAAACTGCTCTGTCTTGGCCTGGCCGCCGCGGTGCTGGTGCTGGCCGCAAGGCTCTGAGCCCGTCCGGCCAGCAAGGCGCGGCGGGCCCCGCTATTGATAGCCCTGGATCCCCTTGATCTCCAGATACTCCTGCAAGCCGAACTCGCCCCATTCGCGCCCGTTGCCGGATTGCTTGTATCCGCCGAACGGCGCGCCGCGATCCACGCGCGGGTAGTTGATCTGGACGTTGCCGGCACGCAGCCGCCGGGCGACCCGGCGCGCGGCCTCGAGGTCCGTCGATTGCACGTAGGCCGCGAGGCCATAGGGCGTATCGTTGGCGATGCGGACCGCGTCGTCCACATCCTCGTAGCCCAGTATGCACAACACGGGACCGAAGATTTCCTCGCGGGCGATGGACATCTCCGGCGTGACGTCGACGAATACCGTCGGCCGCACGAAGTAGCCGCGGTCCAGGCCGGGCGGCCGCCCCGGCCCGCCCGCCGCGGCGCGCGCACCTTCGTCCAAGCCTCGCGCGATGTACGACTGCACGCGCTCGAATTGCACCCGGTTGGCGACGGGCCCCAGCTCGACGGTTTCGTCGCCGGGATCGCCCACCCGCGTCGCATCGGCCACGCGCGCCGCGATGGCGGCGGTTTGCTCCACGCGTTCGCGCGGCACCAGCATGCGCGTGGGCGCCACGCAGGATTGCCCGCTGTTGTTGAAACAGCGCTGCGCGCCGAGCGTCACGGCACGCTCGAAATCGGCGTCCGGCAATATCAGGTTGGGGGATTTGCCCCCCAGTTCCTGGCCCACCCGCTTGACGGTATCGGCCGCGGCATGCGCCACGGCGATGCCCGCGCGGGTGGACCCGGTAAAGGACACCATGTCGACGTCCGGATGGGCGGCAATGGCGTGGCCCACCGTGGGCCCGTCGCCGTTGACGAGGTTGAATACCCCGGCGGGCAGACCGGCGTCATGCAGGATCTCGGCGATGATCAGCGCGCTCAGCGGGGATATCTCGCTGGGCTTGAGCACCATGGTGCAGCCCGCGGCCAGGGCCGGGGCAACCTTGCACACGACCTGGTTGATGGGAAAGTTCCATGGGGTGATCAGCCCGCACACGCCTATGGCCTCGCGCGCCACCAGCGTCGAACCGCGCAGCTCGTCGAAATCGAAACGCTCGAGCACCTTGATGGCTTCGCGAAGATGGGCGGGCCCGCTGGGAAAGTGGATGTTGCGGGCCGCCGCGATGGGGACGCCCATTTCGCGCGACATGGCCTTGCACAGATCCTCCTTGCGGCGGGCGAAGCCCTCGTCGATGCGTTTCAGGTAGTCGATGCGCTCGCGCACTGCGGACGCGGACCAGGCGTCGAACGCCTTGCGCGCGGCCTTCACCGCCCGGTCCACGTCCGCGGCGGTGCCGGCGGCGATGGAGGCGACGACCTGTTCGGTGGCCGGGTCCACGACGTCGATGATGCGCTTGCTGGCCGGCGGCTGCCAGGTCCCGTCTATGTAGAACGTTTGCAGATGCATATCCATGGGTTCACTCGATGCTGATGTTCAGGCTCTTGATCTGGGCGCCGTAGCGCGCGTAGTCGGTACGGATGGCCCGGGCCAGGAATGCGCTGCCGGTGTCTTCGGGCGGGATCGCGCCCGCGGCCAGGAGCTTGGCGCGGACGTCGGGCTTCTTCAGCGTGGCGGCCAGCGCGGCGTTGAGCTTTTCCACGATTGCAGCCGGGGTGCCCTTGGGCGCGACCACGCCGTACCAGAGCGCCGGCGCGGCATAGCCGGGAATGCCGGCCGCCGCCGCGGCGTCGGCCAGCGCGGGCACGTCGGCCAGTTCGTCGATGGCCCGGGGCGAGACCGCGATGGCGCGCAGCCGGCCGGACTTGATGAAGGGAATGGACGACGCATCGGCCAGCACGGTGGTGAGATTGCCGCTGGCCACGTCCGTGATCGCCGGCCCGATGCCTTTATAGGGCACGTGCAGCAGCTTGACCTTCGCCTGCTCCTGCAAGGCCTCGCCGGCGATGTGCTGGATGCTGCCCGTGCCCGACGACCCATAGGACACCGCATCGGGCGCCGACCTGGCCTTGTCCACCAGTTCCTTGAACGTGCGGATGCCGCTGGCGGGGTTGACCACGAAGATGTTGGAGGTGTTGACCACCTGGCCGATGGGCGCGAAGTCCGTGCGCGCGTCGAATTGCACGTTCTTGTACAGGTGGGGGTTGATGGTGAGGATGCTGGCCGTGGGCAGGAGGAGGGTGTAGCCGTCGGGCGCGGCGCGCGCCACGGCGCCGGCGGCCAGCATGCCGTTGGCGCCCGGCTGGTTGAGCACCACCACGGGCTGGCCCAGCAGCGGGCCCATGTGCTCGCTGAGCATCAAGGCCACCATGTGGACGAACCCTCCGGAAGCGAAGGGCACCACCAGCGTGATCGGCTTGGCCGGGTAGTCGGCGGCGTGCGCCGCGGGGCCCAGCAGCAAGGCGCCTGCCGCCGCGAGGCGGGCCGCGAACATCGTGAACGCTTTCATCATGCTTTCCTCCGGTGAGGATGGACATTCCCGGCGAGAGGCCCGCCGGACGCTACGACGAGGCGGAACGGGGCGGGAAGGTCTGGCCGAACAGGCGCAGCCAGTTGCCGCCCATCATCCGGGCCACCTCGTCGGGAGAAAAACCGTGCCGCAACAGTCCGGGTATGAGGTTGGGCAGGCCGGCCGGCGTCTTTACCCATTCCGACCAGCCCTCGTGCGGCGCGATCTGCATCTCCTCGGCGGGCGCGCTCTGGCGCGACCACCGGGCGTAGCGCCACCACGTCCGGACCGAGCGGGGATGACCCGGGCAGTAGTCGGTACCGATGGCCACGGCATCCACGCCGATCAGGTCGACCGTCCAGGCCACCATGTCGACGAATTGCTCCAGCGTCGTGGCCGCGCCGTGGCGGGTCATGTTGCGGTTGGGCGTCAGGCCGATCACGCCGCCGCGCCGGGCCAGCGTGCGCAGCGCCTCGGTCTGCTTCAGGCGGCCGATGCCGTAGACCGGCTTGCCCACGTACTCGCGCGGGTTGGCATGGGTGATGGCCACCGGCGCGGCGGACAGCTCGATGGCTTCGATCGTGGTCCGCTCGCCGCAATGGGACAGGTCGATGAGTATGCCGACCTTGTTCATTTCCTCGATGGCCAGGCGTCCGAAGCGCGACGAGATGCCGGTGTCCTTTTCCTCCCAGTAGCCGCAGCCGATGTAGTTCTGCAGGTTGTAGGTGAGCTGCATGATGCAGACACCGAGATCCCGGAACGTGCCGAACAGGTCGAGGTTGTGTTCCACCGGCGCGGTGTTCTGGAAGCCGAAGACGATGGCGGTGCGCCCCGACTTGCGTATCGCTTCGATGTCCTCGACGCACGTCGCCTGCGCGACCAGGTCACTGTTGTCGGCGAGCACCTGGCGCCACTTGCCCAGGAGGCCCAGGGTTTCGCTGGCGTTTTCCCAGACCGCGATGGTGGTGTTGACGCACCCTATGCCGCCCGCGCGCCATTCCTCGAACCACTTGCGCTCCGGCGTCGGCATCGACAAGCCATCCACGATGGCGTAGGAACGTCCTTGGCATTCCGCGCCTTCGGGCCGGACGATGAAATCGGTCATGACGTCTCTCCTTAGAATGTCCTGAGAGGGTCGGCGCCCTCGGGCAAAAGGCGATGCTCTTCCTCTTTCGGCACTAGCAGCGCACCGCCGGCGCGGGCAAGGGCGTCGAATTCGCGGCGGGTCAGCGCCACGCCCCGCCTGGGCCATTGATCGCGCAGGCGCTGGAGCTCCTCGCCGCGCCGATCGACGGCCCAGCCCCCGGCCGCGGCGTCGAACACCAGGCCGGGAATGCCGGCATCGGCCGGCCGCAGATAGGCCAGCACGAAACCCGGCCCCGAGACGGGCGGATCCGATGCGGGCGCCAGGGCGGCGGCGATTGCCTCGGCCTGCCGGCCACGATCCGCCATGTCGGTCAGGAAGGCGACCGCATCGGCGCCTCCCAGCAATTGCCGATACAGGCGGCTCGCGGCGCGCCGCGGCCGCCATGCGAAGCGCGCGCAAGATGCGTCGGGACACGCCAGCGCGTCGCCCCCGGCGGCGCAGGACGTGCCGGCGCCGTGCCATGACAAGAGGCCGACCAGGCCATGCCTGGCGGCGCGCAACACCAATTCCTTCAGCAGCTCGGCGCCGGGCGACCCGCGCACCGCGGCCAGTCCTACCCCACAGGCGAGGGCCTGGGCCAGCGCCAGGTCGTGCGCCTGCGGCGCGCAGGCGAGGGCCGCCGCGCCTTCGGCCTCGATGCAGTGCCAGGGACGCTCGGCCGAAGGCATTTGCGCCAGCCGGATGCGGCGTACGGCGGCGGGCGCGATGCTTGCCCCCGCCAAGGCGTCCAGCAAGGCGTCGACCGCCGGCTCGCCGCATGCTTGCGCAAAGGCCACCAGCCCCGCCGCGTCCTCGGCCACGCCCAGCGGGACGCCGTGTCCTTGCAGCGCCACCTGCGCCATTCTCGCCAGTTCGGCAGGGGCGATGCGCAAGAGATCGTCCGGCGAAGCAGGCGGGGCCGCCAGCCTGCCCGGATCGGGAGCGGTACTGGCAGGCAAGGGGGCCAGCTCGTCCATGCCGGCGGCTTCGTCGCGCGGCATGAGCGGAAAAGGCCAGTCGCCGTCCCTGCCGCGCGCCACGTCTTCCGCAATGGGTGCGCCCTGCATGAAGGTGCCGCGCACCGACTTGGGGTAGGCGGCCTCGAATTTCTCCATGCCATAGAAGGTCAACGGCAGCCGGATCGACGCGAAGGGCGAGAAATCCTCGGCCAGCCACTGGTGCCGGATCTCGGCATAGCAGCGCCCCGCCAGCGATTGCACGCGGGCGACGACGTGGCGCAGGTCGGGACGCTCGCACAGCATGCGCGCCACCGTCAGCTCGGGCGGCAACGTTCGCAAGTGGTCGTGCAGGCGCCGCACCAGCAGGACGGTATCCATGGCCGTCTCGGCTTCGTATTCCGGCGCGCGGCCGCGCAGTCCGCGCCGCACGTCGCGCGCAGCGGCGCTCGAGCGATACCAGAAATACGGCGCCGCCGCGGCATCGGCCGGCAGGGCCAGCGCCCAGGCATCGTCGCGCTCCACCAGGCTGCGCAACTGCGCGGCCGACATCGCGGGGTCGATCTCGAAGCGTTCATCGGCCTCGAAGCAGCCGGCATGTTCGTCGATGATGTCCGGATACAGCTCGAGCACCAGGGCGTGCGTCACCTCGCACGCTTCGGCGCCCAGGTGGCGCGAGGACCAGTCGCACAATGCCAGCCAAGGCGTGCGCGTGGCCCTGCCCGCTATCGTTCCGCGCGACCGGAATTCTTCCAAGGGGCCATCCAGGCGCGCGAGATCGGCCGCGAGATCCTGCGGAGGCGGAAAGACGCC
Source organism: Pigmentiphaga sp. NML080357 (assembly GCF_002188465.1). GTDB lineage: Bacteria > Pseudomonadota > Gammaproteobacteria > Burkholderiales > Burkholderiaceae_B > Pigmentiphaga. Next base: position 98,166 of record NZ_NINW01000049.1, read on the forward strand.
GTCGCCGTCTTTCTCTCCTTCCCGGTAATAGCGCCGGGCCTTGTCCAGCAGCCCGGCGAAGTTGGCGACGGCCGCATCGCCGGGGCGGACGGGCCTTGCCTTGGCCACGGCCAGGGCATGTTCGACCGCCCAGTTCCACTGGTGCATGAAATGCGGATGATTGGCCGCGAACGCAGCCAGGCCGGTGGCCGCCGAGTTGCCCAGGCCGATGTAACGGCGCATGGACGGCGCCAGCCGGACGGCGGCGGCATTCCGGGCGCGGGCCATGTGATCGACCAGGTCGAACACATACTCGCGCAGCACGAACGCCGAAAAGAACTGGGCGTGATAGGGGCGCCGCAGCGGATGGCCCGGTTCGAATCCTGCCAGCGGCCGCGTGCCGAGCTGGCCGTTGCCGATGAAGGCGGTGGTCCGCAGGATGTAGCCCACCGGGGCCAGGATCCGGGGATCGGGCTGCCGCCCGGCCGCCAGGCTGTCCACCACGTGATCGAATACCCGGCCGCTGCGGTTGCCGCGTGCATACATCAAGGTGTCGTAGTCGGCGAACCCCGCGCGCTGGCGCGGCACTTCCCGCCGCAGCAACGCCTCGCGCGCGGCGGTCCACTCGCCCTGGCACAACACGCCCATCGCATCCCAGCTCTGGGCGAAATTGCGGTCGGTCTTGGCCTTCTCGGGCAGCAAATCGGAAATCAGGAAGAAGTGGAATGTCCATCCGGCGCCGGCGATGCGGTACAGCACTTCGCCCCGCCCCTGGGCATCCAGTTCGAAGCGCAGCTTTTCGATGCGATAGCGATCGCGCACCACGTCGCGCATCGTCGCGCGCGGAAAGCTGAGCGCGTTCGGCACGCTGGCGGCAGCCCGCCGCGGACTCATGACGAAATCGGGCGAACGCAGCGCGGCCGGTTCTACCGCGTCGGCCGGGCCGGACAACGCGGCCGGGGCCGTTCGTGAAGCAGGAGCGATGGCATGACCCGGCATAGGAAGGCTCCTTTCATGGCCGGAGATTAGGCGGAGTCGCGCTCCACCAGCGTGCGCTGCATCAACCTCAGTTCGACCGGGGGGTCGTCGCCGGCGAAGAATTCGCAAAGATGGCGCGCAGCCACGTCGGGGTGCGAGCTCAAGGTGGTCAAGGCCGGACGCAGATAGGCGCCCATTTCGATGTCGCCGAAACCCACCACCGCCACGTCCTGCGGCACGGCAAGGCCCCGGTCGCGCAGCGCGGCCATCGCGCCCATGGCGATTTCGTCGCTGCCCGCCTGGATGCCGGTGAACGAGATGCCACGGTCCAGCGCCCGCAGGACCGCGTCCCTGCCGGCGGCATAGCGGTAGGTCATGTCCCAGACGAGGGTCTCGTCGTAGGCGTCGGCCGCACGCAAGGCCGCCTGGTAGCCGCGGAACCGTTCGGTGCCGATGGCCGAGTTCCTGATGTTGCCGATATACGCGATACGGCGGCGGCCTTGTTCGATGAGATAGGTCACGGCACGCTGTGCGGCCGCGCGTTCGTCGTGGGCGATGGATGCGATGCCGTGCCGGGTGAGGTCCTGCCCGATCGACACGACCGTCAGGCCGAGTTCGCGCAAGGCGGCCAATGCGCCCAGCACATCGCGATGGATCTTGTCGGAGACGGCCAGCACCACGCCCCGCAGTTTCATGCTGGGCGCGCGGCAGACGAACTCGGTAAGGCGATCCGGGCTATGCCCGAGGTTGAACAACTGCAGGTCGACGTCGATCGCTTCCAGCGCGGACTGCACGTGCAGGGTCAGTTCGGCGAAGTGCCGCTGCGCGATATCGCCCACCAGCAGCGCCACCGTATTGCTCTGGCCCTTGCGCAGGCCCTGGGCCATGGGATTGGGCCGATAGCCGAGCTGGCGCGCGCATTCGAGCACCTTTTCCCGCATGTCGACGGAGACCGCGGTATTGCCGTTCAGCACCCGCGACACGGTAGCCGGCGATACGCCGGCCTGCCGGGCGACGTCCAGCACCGTAGTCATGGCGTCTCCACAAGAAATTGCCGCGGGGTAGAGGGGATAAATCGTTTTCTCAAAATCGTGAAAACGATTTCACAAACAATTTAAGACGGCTGCGCCGGCTTGTCAACGGCTGGCGCCTACGGCCGGTCCAGCCGGCACTCGTCGTCGGCAAAGGCGCGGATCAGGTGGTAGGCAATGGCAAAAGGCTTGGGCGTGGAAAGACCGTCGGGATGCGTGCCGTCGAGCATGAGCCGCACTTCCTCGCGGCTGAACCAGCGCGCATCCTCGAGTTCGTTCCGGTCGACCACGACCGTGGTGGCGCAAGCCCGGGCGAAGCAGCCGATCATCAGCGACGCCGGGAACGGCCACGGTTGCGAAGCGAAGTACGTCACCTCGGCGCAGGGCACGCCGGCTTCTTCCCGGATCTCGCGCCGCACGGCGTCTTCGATGGTCTCGCCGGGTTCGAGGAATCCCGCCAGCGCCGAATACATCCCGGGCGCGAAGCGGGCCTGCCGCCCCAGCAGGCAACGGTCGCCGTCGACCGCTAGCATGATCACCACGGGATCGACGCGCGGGAAGTGCTGCGCCCCGCAGGCATCGCAATCGCGGCGCCACCCTGCAGACGACATCCGGCTGAGCGCGCCGCAATTGGCGCAATGCCGGTGCCGCTCGTGCCAGCTCAGGATGGCCTTGGCGGCCCCGAGTTCGCCGAGCACGTCGGCCGGGAACAGGCCGCGCGTGGCAATGGTGCGCAGGTCCACCAGTTCGAGTCCCGGCTGCGCGCCGGCCGTTTCCGCCAGCGCGGCGTCGAGCGAAACGGCGAACAGCGCCATGCCGTTCTCGTCCTGGCCCATGAAGATCTCGTGCCGGGCGGGGCCCAGCCCGTCCCAGGCCTCGGCCGGGAACAGGGGACACGGCTGCGCGCCACGGACGTCGAGCAGCGGCACGTCGCCGAGGAAGATCATGAACCGGGTGGCGGGATCGTCCCGGCGGGCCTGGATGAACAAGAGATCGCCGCGCGATTCGGACAGGCGGTCCAGCGGATTGAAGCCGAAGCCGACGGCGGCGGAACGATCGAAATTATGCATGAAGGGTGGAAGGCAAGCGGCGCAGGACGAACCCGCCGCGGGTTCGTCGACGATCGATTCTACCCCTCATCGCCCTCTTGCCCCGCGCGTGCCCGATCAGCGCGCAGGCAGCTGTTCGTTCAGGAGATGCCGAAGCTGGCGCCGCATCGGCGTGTCGGCGGGCGTCTCGTCGCCCAGGGCGCGGCGGGCGAAATCCCGGCTGTTGCCGTCGCGCAGGTCCACCTCCCGCACGATCTGCCCATCCTGGTAGACGAAGGCGACCTCGGCCAGCTCGATCACGTCGTCGATGTCGTGGGTGATCATCAACACCGGGATCTTCCATTGCCGCGCGACCTCGGCCAGCTCCTTGCGCAGCGCGCCGCGCAGCATGGGATTCAACGCGGCGAAGGGTTCGTCCAGCAACAGTGCGCGTGGTTCGCAGGCCAGGGCGCGGGCCAGGGCCACGCGCTGCTGCTGCCCGCCGGAGAGCGCGGCGGGCCGGCTGTCGGCCAGGGCCGCCAGGCCGAAGCGGTCCATCAAGTCCCGCACGCGCTGTTCGTCGGCGGGTGCGAGGCGCCGGCGCCATGAGCTCAGGCCAAAGCCGATGTTCTGCCGCACCGACAAGTGCGGGAATAGCGCATAGTGCTGGAACAGATAGCCGATATGGCGGCGCGGCGGCGGCACGTCGATACCGCGCGCGGCATCGAACAAGGTGCGTCCGTCGAGCCTGACGTGCCCGGCCGCGGGCGCGAGCAGGCCGGCCATGGCTTGCAGCGTGAGCGACTTGCCCGAGCCCGACGGTCCGTACAGCGCGGCGAAAGGCGCGTCGGTGGCAAAGCGGGCGGCGAGGTCGAAGCGCCTTGCGCCGTCGCGTACCGTCAGCGTTATGTCGACGTCGATCACGGCTTGCCGAATCCGTAGCGGCCCAGCACTTCCTGGCCGGGCGCCGACAACAGGAACTCGACGAACGACTTCGCCAGCGCCTGGTGCTTGCTCGCCGCCAGCACGGCGACCGGATAGGACACCGGCGTGTGGCCGCCCGCCGTCAGCGCGATCCGCACCTTGTCCTGCATGATGGCCGCATCCGTGCGGTAGACGAAGCCGGCATCGACCTCGCCCCGGCTGACGTAGTCCAGCACCTGGCGCACGCTGTCCGCCTGGATGAGCTTGGGTTCGAGCTGCGCCCACAACCGCGCGGCGTCGAGCGCCTGCCGGGTGTAGTTGCCCACCGGCACGGTCGCCGGCTTGCCGATGGCGATACGCCTGACCACGCCGGTGGCCAGGTCCTGGAGCGAGGCAATGGCGGGACCGCCCTGGAGCGGCGTGACCAGGACCAGGCTGTTGGCGGCGAAGTCGCGCCGCGTCGCGGCGTCGATCAGCTTCTGCGACGCGGCGCGGTCCATGGTGGCCTGGTCGGCGCTGGCGAAGACGTCCACCGGCGCGCCCTGGCTCATCTGCTGGAGCAGGATGCCGGATGCGGCGAAGTTGAGCCGCACGGTCGTGCCGGGATGGCGTTGCTCGAACGACCGGCCGAGGTCCTTGAACGCGTTGGTGAGGCTCGCCGCCGCCGACACGGTGAGTTCCTCGGCAAGGGCCGGCAGCGGCAAGGACAGGGCCAGCAGCAGGGCGACAAGACGGGCGCGGCGCATGGGGCTCCTTCAGCGTAGCGAGAGATAGCGGTTGCAGGCCACGAGGATGGCGATGGAAATCACCGAAGTGATGAGCACCAGCAGCAGGGCGAGATCGTCCTGCCCCGCCTGGGTGGCATCGTAGATGGCCATGGAAAGCGTTTGCGTGCGATGGGGGATGGAACCCGCCACCATGAGCGAGGCGCCGAATTCGCCCATGGCGCGCGCGAAGGCGAGCAAGGTGCCGGCGAGGATGCCGGGCCAGGCCAGGGGCAGCGTCACGCGCAGGAACACCGACCAGCGCGACTGGCCGAGTGTGCTGGCGGCGGCTTCGAGCGTGCGGTCGATGCCGGCGAACGCGGCGCTGGCCGATTTCAGGACTAGCGGCAGGGCCACCACCGCCGAAGCGACGACGGCCCCGTGCCAGCTGAAGATGATGGTGTAGTCGAAGTTCTCGTACAGCCACCGGCCCAGCGGACTGCGCCGCCCGGCGGCCAGCAGGATGGCGTAGCCGATGACGGTGGGGGGCAGCACCAGCGGCAGCATGAACAGCGCTTCTGCAACGGCGCTGCCGGGAAACCGCCTGCGCGCGAACAGCCATCCGAGCCCGACGCCGGCAACCAGGGCCAGCAGCGTGGCCAGGGCCGCGACCTTCAGGGACAGGATCAGCGGAAACGCGTCGAACGTCTCGAACAGCGATGTCGTCATATCCGGAAGAATACAGCGAAACCGGAAGCTGCGGTAGCGCCATTGCGCGCTCGCTCGATGCGGCGCGGTATCAGGGCGCCAGCATCCGGGTCATGGCTTCGATATCTTCCGCGGCGGCCGCCTGCGCGGTGGCCTCGATGGAGCGGTAGCGCCGGATGATTTCCTTGCCCGCCTCGGTCACCATCGTTCCGCCGCCGCGCGCGCCGCCCACGGCGCTCTCGACCGCGGGCTCGCGCAGCGAGCGGTTCAGCTCGTCCACCAGCAGCCAGGCGCGCCGATAGGACATGCCCATCTGCTGCGCGGCGGCCGTAATCGAGCCGGTCTGCAGGATGGCTTCCAGCAGCGCGATCTTTCCCGGGCCGATGGCAATGGCGGCATCGCGGTAGACGCGCAGCCGGAACTGGAATCGGGGCTTGGTCGAGGTGGCCATGGAGGGCTTGGAAGAGCGGGCGACGGACATGCCGGGATTGTAGGCTCCGCAGAACGCGGGTCCAGCCTTTCGTCACGGCCGGTTTCACAGCGCCTGGGGCAGGCCGCCCGGCTCAGGCGGAAACCGCGGAGGAAGAGGCCGCGGCCAGGCAGAAGCGGAACACGGTTCCAGGTTCGCCCTCGTCTACCAGACGGATCTCGCTTCCGTGCAGCTTCAGAATGCGCTGCACGATGATGAGTCCAAGGCCGCCGCCCGCCTGTGCGGTGCGCCCCAACGCCGGGATCCGCTTGAATAGCCGGGGCCGCAATGCTTCCGGGATGCCGGTTCCGGTGTCATGGACGTCTACGCGCAACCCGTCCGGCGCGCCCGCCAGGCGTACCGTGATGCGCGTGCCGGGCGGGTTGTGGCGGATCGCGTTGTCCAGCAGATTGGTCAGCACCCGATCGATCATGGCCAGATCGGCATGGACCAGCGGCAATGCCGGCGGCATCTCGATAAGCAATTGCTGGCGTCGCGCCTCCGCGGCGAGCTCGAATTTCTGCACGACATCCTGCACCAGATCGGGCAGGGCAAAGGCTTCCCGCTCGGGTTGCACCAGGCCGGATTCCAGCCGGGCCAGCTCGAACAATTCCTGCGCCAGCGCGCCGACCTTTCGACTCTGGTCCAGCGCGATATCCAGGTAGCGATGGCGCTCGGCCGGGCTCAGCAGGTCGTCCTTGATGCGCAGCGTCTCGAGATAGCCGTGCAGCGAAGTCAGGGGCGTACGCAAGTCGTGCGATATGTTGGCGATCAGGTCGCGCCGCTGCTGGTCCTGCCGGGTCAACTCCCGCCATTGTTCGGCGATACGGCGGCCCATCTGGACGAATGCGGCGCGCAGGGTGGCGATCTCGTCGCCACGGTCGTCCGCCGCGGACGCGGTCATCAGCGTTGCGGGGACTTCCCCCGTTCCATCGAAGTTGCGCACAGCGCCGGCCAGCGCGCGCAGCGGCCGCGTGATGAGCCGGAAGGCGATCAGCCCCATGACCAGGCCGAGCAAAGCGACCAGCCCAACGATCCACGCCGTCATGCGCCAGGCGGAATGGCGAGCCAGGCCGGCGGCGACCGCGTCATGGGCTTCGCCTTGCAGGATGACATAGACGAAGCCCGCTTCCTTGCCGCCGACATGCACCGGCGCCGCGCTGAAGACCTTCCGGATATCGGCGCTGCGCGGATCGTCGCCAAGAATGGGCAGGCGTCCGCCGGCAACCAGCCGGCGGACAGGCTCGAGATCGACGCGATCGCGCTTCAGGCGGCCAGGCGGCGCGGCATGCCCGACGATGCGTCCGCCGGTATCGAGGAGATAGACCTCGACCGAGGGGTTCACCGCCATGAGCTTGTCAAACAGATCGTGCACGGCATCGGGCCGCCAGCCGCTTGCATCCATGAGTTGCGCCGTGGCGGCGATATGGCTCGCCAGGCCGTTCGACAACTGCTGCACGACCTCCTGCTCGTGGCGGGCGCTGGCATGGATCTGGACCAGCAGGGAAATGCCGCTGCAGGCAAGCAGCAACACGGCGAATACCGCCGACAGGCGCTGGGTCAGCGTCAGCCGCTTCATGGCTGCGCCGGCTCCGCGGGCGAACCGGACGCGAATTTGTAGCCGCGCCCCCACACGGTGAGGATGCGCCGGGGATCGGAGGGGTTCTCCTCGATCTTCGTGCGCAGCCGATTGATGTGGGTGTTGACGGTATGCTCGTAGCCGTCATGCTGGTAGCCCCACACTTCGTTGAGCAGGTCCATCCGGGAAAAGACTTTGTCGGGATGGCGGATGAAGAAGGCCAGCAGATCGAACTCGCGGGGCGTCAGGTCGAGGGGCTTGTCGCCAAGGGTGGCCGCGCGCGCCACCGGGTCGACCGAGAGCCCGTGCAGCAACAGCACGCCGGCCTCGATGCGGGCGTTGCGCGCCAGTGCATCGACGCGGCGCAAGAGCGCCTTGACGCGCGCCACCAGCTCCAGCATCGAAAATGGCTTGGCAAGATAGTCGTCGGCGCCCAGCTCCAACCCGACGATGCGATGTACTTCGCTGGAGCGCGCGCTGGTGATGATGATGGGGGTATATCGCGCCATGGCTCGCGCGCGCCGGCATATTTCCAGCCCGTCCACCCCCGGCAGCATCAGGTCCAGCACCAGGGCGTCCCAGGATTCTTCCGCCAGCATGCGCATGCCCTGGTCGCCATCCGCCGCGTGTTCCACGGCGTAGCCTTCGTCGCGCAGATGCATGCGAAGCAGATCGGCGATGTGGGCGTCGTCTTCGACGATCAGGACGCGCTTGGCCTGTTCCATTGAGCCTGCCTTGAAAAACCGGTGACGCGATTGTCGCCAAACGCGGCGCCGGCAGTTATCACATTTATTTTAAGTTTGCGTGAGGACTCCGGTACGGCTCGCGGCCAACAATACCGCCAATCCTGCCACGGAGTCCCCATGACTGCCGCAACCCGCTCGGCGCGCGCACCGTCCGTCCATCCTTCCTGGCTGCGCATCACGCATTGGCTGAACGCGCTCGCGGTCCTGGTCATGGCCACGAGCGGCTGGCGCATCTACAACGCTTCGCCCTTGTTCGATTTCGAGTTCCCGGATGCCGTTACGCTGGGTGGCTGGCTGGCCGGCGCGCTGCAATGGCATTTCGCCGGCATGTGGCTCCTGGCGCTCAATGGCGCAGTCTACCTGGTACTGAACCTCGCCACCGGCCGAATGAGGCGCCGCTTCTTTCCGCTCTCCCCGGGCGGCGTGCTGCGCGACGCCGCGGCGGCCCTGCGCGGCCGGCTGACCCATGACGATCCGCACCGCTACAACGAGGTACAGCGCCTGGCCTATCTGTTCGTAGTGCTGGACATCGCGCTGCTGGTGCTATCGGGCCTGGCCCTGTGGAAGCCGGTGCAGTTCGGCATGCTTCGCGAACTGATGGGCGGCTACGAGACGGCACGCCGGGTGCATTTCGCGGCCATGGCGGCACTGCTGGCATTCGTGGCCGTGCACCTGGCCATGGTCGCCCTGGTCCCGGGCACGCTGCGCGCCATGATCCGCGGCCGCTAGGAGAATTCCATGGAGAACCGCTCTCGCCTTTCTCGGCAGGACGCCGGCCTGGTCCTGAAGGAAGCCCGCAAACTGCTGTCGGCTCGTGTCGAACACCCCGGGAGGCGCGCCTTCCTGACGCGGACGCTGACCCTGGGCGGCGTGGCCATGCTTTCCGGCTGCGACGTGACGAACAACGCCGGAATCGAACGGGCGCTGTCGGCCATTTCCCGCTTCAACGACGAAGTGCAGGCGCGGATCTTCGACCCGCACGCCTTGGCGCCGACCTATCCGGCCTCCATGATCACGCGGCCCTTTCCTTTCAATGCCTACTACGGCATCACCGAGGCGCCTGCGATCGATGAGTCGGGGTACCGGTTGGAAATCGGCGGGCAGGCAGCGGACAGGCGGCCGTGGCGCTTGCCGGAGCTGCGGGCGCTGGCACAGACCGAACAGATCACGCGGCACATCTGCGTGGAAGGATGGAGCGCCATCGGACGCTGGGGCGGCGTGCGGTTTTCCGATTTCCTGGCCCGCATCGGCGCAGACACGACCGCCAGATTCGTGGGCTTCAAGTGCTCGGACGACTACTACACCAGCATCGACATGCGGACGGCCTTGCATCCCCAGACGCTGCTGGCGCTGACCTACGACGGACGCACGCTGCCGCGCGAGTATGGCTTCCCGATGAAGCTGCGCATGCCGACCAAGCTTGGCTACAAGAATCCCAAGCACATCCGGGCAATCTTCATCACCAATACCTATCCCGGAGGGTATTGGGAGGACCAGGGCTACAACTGGTTCGGCGGCAGCTGACCAACCGCTTTCCGGCGCGGGATGTCCCGCACCTTTTCCACCACCGCTTCAAGGAGCGACTCAAGATGAAACTGACCGCAATCGTTCTTTCCCTGGGCATGGCCTGCGGCGCGGCCGCCGTTCACGCCGCCGACTCCATGGGCAAGGATGCCATGGCCAAAGACGGCATGGCCAAGGCTTCGGCGCCCAAGGACGCGATGAAGCACGACGGCATGAAGAAGGACGCCATGGGTGCAGAGGGCATGAAACACGATGCCATGAAGAAAGGGGATGGCATGACCAAGGACGCCATGTCGAAGGACGGCATGGCCAAGGATGCCATGAAGAAATAGCCCTTGGCAGGACGGCGGCCGGCTATCGGGCCGCCGCAGGCACTAGCCTTTCAACTGCCCGAAATCGACGATCCGGCCGGCCAGCGCGCTGGCGGCGACGGTATACGGGCTTGCCAGCCACACGCTGCCCGGACCCGACCGCCCGGGGAAATTGCGGTTGATCGCGCTGATGGTCACCTCCGAGGCGGAGGTGGACTGTCCGGGCCCGCAATTGGCGCACGATCCGCAGCCCGGCATGATCAGGCTCACGCCGGCCTGCTCGAAAACGGAAAGGTATCCCCGCTCTTCGCAATAACGCTTGACCTCCATCGTGCCGAACTGCAGGAAGAAACGGGTATGCGGCGGGATGCGCAAGCCCTGCGCCAGGCCCCACTTCAGCACTTCATGGTAGCTATCGAAATCGGCCTGCTTGCCGCCGGTACAGGAGCCGCCATAGGCGATGTCCACCTGGACCGCTTCGGCCAGCTCGTCGATCGCCATGCCGTTGCCCGGATCGCCGGGCCTGGCCACCATGGGCCGCACGCTCGCGCCGTCGATGTGGATCACGCGCCGGTACGCCGCATCCGGATCGCTCTTCATCCAGTCTTGCAGTTCGAACGCGATGCCCCGACGCTCCCGCAGGAAAGCGACCGTTTGCTCGTCCGGCTCAACGATGCCGGTGAACCCGCCGAGTTCGGCCACCATGTTGGTCAGGGTGGCGCGCTCGTCCACCGACATGGCGCGCACCGCCTCGCCCCCGTACTCGAACACCGCGCCGATGGCCTCGCCATTGCGCACCGCTTCCGAGCGCAACAGCACGAGCACGATGTCCTTGGCGGTCACGCCGGGCGCGAGCGTGCCCGAGACTTCCACCCGCAGGGTCTCGGGGATCTTGCAGCGCACGTAGCCGGTGGTCCAGCTATTGGCCATGTCGGTCGAGCCGACGCCGAACGCCAGACAGCCGAGCGCCCCGGCATGCGGCGTGTGCGAATCGGTCCCGGCCACGACGTGGCCGGGCAGGGCATAGCGCTCGGTCATGAGCGCGTGGCATATGCCTTCCGATCCGCTGCCGTCCGGCAACTGGCCGTGATGGCGGACCGGGTAATCCATCACGAAATCGTGATGGCCCTGGACCAGCGTCGCCACGCGCGGCAGCAATCCGCCCTTCACGTGCGGCACGCTCTGCGGCGCCAGCACCAGGTGGTCGTGGAATGCGACGATGCGGTCCGGGTCGCGCAGCGGCGCCGGCTTGCCGTAGGCGCGATGCATCAGGTGGGCGCTCATGCCCGTGAAGTAATCGTGGCTGAAGCGCCAGTCGGCCTTGACGAAGACCCCGCTGCCGCGCTCGGCCTGCGCCGCGTCCGGATGCAGATGGCGGCGGATGATCTTCTCCACCAGCGTCAGGCCCTTGCCGCCGGATACGGCCGCCGGCTCGGTATCGGCGCGCAGCACCTGCCGGCTGTATGCCATCAACCCGCCGCTGCGGATGATGGCCTGCGTCAGCGCATCGCGCCCCTTCAGGAAGTGCTCGATGGGAATGGACTCGCCCGCCTGGATCCGGCGCAGCACGTCGAAGTCGGTCGTGGTCAGGATCCCGATGTTGTCGCAGTTCTGTTGGTAGATGCGCTCGAAGCTCTCGGCCACGATCAGCCGGATGCCGGCCGACAGCTCGGCCAGCGGGCTGTGCTCGCGCGAGGATCCTTTGCCGTAGCGCTTGCCGGCCACGGTGATTTCGAACCCGCCCTGCCGCACGGCATCCTCGCCTATGGGAAGTTCGTCGCCGGCCTTCAGCCCGACGTAGGGATAGCGGCCCAGCCGCTCGTCGTAGACCAGCATGGTCGTGACCGGCGTGATTTCATCGGTCGATACGTCGTCGCGCAGCGGTGCGGCATCGGCGAGCGGGACTGCCTCGCCGGCAAGCTGGCGGCGTATGCACGCGGGATCGCGCGACAAGTACAAGATGCGGCCGGTGAAACGAATGGCGTCTTCCATGCAAAGGCTCCTTTTGCCGCACTTTAGGAGGAACCCGTAGTCGCATAAAGCGCCATTTGGGCAAGGCAGGCATCTCGGTCGGCGAATCCTGCCTTGCTCCGCCGATGCCTATTCCTGCCGGAACAGGTGGACCACGCCCAGGGCTTCTTCGGCCGGCACCATAAAGCGGCCGGGTCCGTCCACGACGGTGAAACCGGCGCCGGCGACGTGCTTTCTCGCGGCGGCGAGATCACGCACGCCGAACGTGGCGGCCACGATGGCGGGCGCCGGCGCCATCAGCGTGCCCGGCAGGTGGACCAGGAAGGAGCCGTCGGCGTCCCGCGCGCCCACGGGCTGTTGCTCGATCCGCGCTTCGATCATTTGTCCATCACCGAAATCGCGCTGCGCCAGGGCTTCAACGACATTCCGCACTTCAGCCGCCAGTTCCGGGCGCGCTACGGCTATCCGCCGCGAATGGCGCGCACCGATTCCATCCGCACGACGCAATAGCGGCGCCCCCAACGGCGAGGGCAGCCATCTCGAATCGTCATCCCACGCGCGGCGGACCGCTCCTATCATGAAAAACCGGCCCGAAGCGGGCCGGACGGCTTGCCGCGCGCAAGCCCATCGACACGACGGATGGTTCACCGCATGCCACGCACACTCTACGACAAGCTCTGGGACACGCACGCCTTCGCCGCCGAACCGGATGGCACCAGCCTGCTCTATATCGACCGCCACCTGATCAACGAAGTCTCGAGCCCGCAGGCCTTCGAGGGTTTGCGGCTGGCCGGCCGATCGCCGTGGCGCGCCGACTCCTGTCTGGCGATCGCCGACCACAATGTGCCCACTACCGACAGGCGGCACGGCATCGACGATCCCTTCTCGCGCATCCAGGTATCGGCGCTGGAAGACAACGCCCGGACCTACGGCGTGACCTTCTTCGGCATGCAGGACCGGCGGCAGGGCATCGAACATGTGGTGGGCCCGGAGCAAGGCGCGACGTTGCCCGGCATGACCGTGGTATGCGGCGATTCGCATACCAGCACGCACGGCGCCTTCGCCTGCCTGGCGCACGGCATCGGCACCTCGGAGGTCGAGCATGTCCTGGCCACCCAGACGCTCATCGCCCGCAAGATGAAGTCCATGCTGGTGCGCGTGGAAGGCCGGCTCCAGCCCGGCGTGGTCGCCAAGGACATCGTGCTGGCGCTGATCGGCAGGATAGGGACCGCGGGCGCGACCGGCCATGCCATCGAGTATGCGGGATCCGCCATACGCGCGCTGTCGATGGAAGGGCGCATGACCGTCTGCAATATGTCCATCGAGGCCGGCGCGCGCGCCGGCATGATCGCCGTGGACGACACCACCATCGAATACCTGCGCGGCCGCCCTTTCGCGCCGTCGGGAGCGCTGTGGGACCAGGCGGTTTCCTACTGGCGCACCCTGCGCTCGGACGACGGCGCGGTATTCGACACGGTGGTGGAGATCGACGCCTCGGCCATCGTGCCGCAAGTCACGTGGGGAACCTCGCCCGAGATGGTGGTGCCTGTGGACGGCAAGGTGCCGGACCCGGAGGCCGAGTCCGATCCGGTCAGGCGCGAAGGCATGCGCAAGGCTCTGGCCTACATGGGGCTCGCCGCCGGCACGCCCATCGCCGACATCGAGCTCGACAAAGTCTTCATCGGGTCGTGCACCAATTCGCGCATCGAAGATCTGCGCGCCGCCGCGGCCGTGGTCAAGGGGCGGCGCAAGGCGCAGAACATCCGCCTGGCCATGGTGGTGCCAGGCTCGGGCCTGGTCAAGGCGCAGGCCGAAGAGGAAGGACTGGACCGGATCTTCCTCGATGCGGGCTTCGAATGGCGCGAATCGGGCTGCTCGATGTGCATGGCGATGAATGCCGACCGGCTTGCGCCGGGCGAACGCTGCGCCTCCACCTCCAATCGCAACTTCGAAGGCAGGCAGGGAGCCGGCGGACGCACGCACCTGGTGAGCCCCGCCATGGCGGCCGCCGCCGCGATCGCCGGACGCTTCGTCGACGTGCGTTCCCTGTAAGGATCCCCAGCATGGAAAAATTCGATCTTCTGGAAGGCATCGTCGCGCCGCTCGACCGCAGCAACGTCGATACGGATGCCATCATCCCCAAGCAGTTCCTCAAGTCCATACGGCGCACGGGCTTCGGACCCAACCTGTTCGACGAGTGGCGCTACCTCGACCGGGGCGAACCTGGGCAGGAATGCGCCAACCGGCCGCTTAACCCGGACTTCGTGCTCAACCAGCCGCGATACCAGGGCGCCACGATATTGCTGGCACGCGCCAACTTCGGCTGCGGCTCCTCGCGCGAGCATGCGCCCTGGGCCATGCAGCAATACGGCTTTCGCGCCGTGATCGCGCCCAGCTTCGGCGACATCTTCTACAACAACGCGCTGCAGAACGGGCTGCTGCCCGTGGTGCTTGCCGAAGCCGAGGTGGACGCGCTCTTCGCGCGGGCGACGGGAGACGAGCCCTTGCGCCTGGCGATCGATCTCGAGGCGCAGCGCGTGACGACTGCGGACGGCGCCCTGGCGCTGCACTTCGACATCGCGCCCTTCCGCAAGTACTGTCTGCTGAACGGCCTGGACGACATCGCATTGACGCTGCGCAAGGCCGACCAGATCCGCGCGTTCGAAAGCGCGCATCTGCGGGCGTTTCCCTGGCTCTCGCAGGCACGCCCGGCAAGCTGAGCAGGCACGGCCCGGCGCGTTGCCGCGGCCGTGCCAGCGTGCAACAATCCGGCTTTCCGGCCGTGCGCCGTCCGCCGCCTTCGCGCGGCCCGCGCGGCCTTCGTCCATTGCGAACGCCGGCCGCCAGCATGAGCAATCTCGTCAGAAAACTCGACCTGACTTCGCTGCGCCTGTTCGTCGCGGTCTGCCAGGAACGCAACATCGCGCGTGCCGCCGAGCGCGAGGCCATCGCGCCTTCGGCCGTCAGCCGCCGCATCGCGGAAATCGAAAGCGTGGTCGGCCAGCCGCTCATTCACCGCGAGTCGCGCGGCATCTCGGTCACGCCCATCGGCGAAGCGGTCCTGCGCCACGCCAGGGAAGTCCTGGCCGACATCGAGCGCCTGGAAGCCGAACTCTCGCAATACGCCACCGGCGCCAAGGGCACGATACGCATCGTCGGCAACATGTCCTCCATCGTGCAATTCCTGCCCGAGGACATCGCCGCCTTCAAGCGCGTCTTTCCGGACGTGGACATCCACATCGACGAGCAGACCAGCAGCCAGGTGCTGCGCAGCCTGACGGAAAGCGATTTCGACCTGGGCTTTTGCAACAAGGTGCCCGGCATCGAGCAGCTCGAGCACCTGCCTTACCGCAGCGACCGCCTGTACCTCGCCGTGCCGCGCCGACACCGCCTGGCCAAGGCGCCGGTCGTGCGCCTGCGCGACTTCATGGAGGAGAACATCGTCGGCATGGGGCAGGGCACGTCGCTGACCCGGTTGCTGGTCAAGGAAGCGAGCCGCCTGGGCGCGCCGCTGAACGTCAAGATCAGCGTCAGCAGCCTGGACGCCCTGTGCCGCATGGTGCACGTGGGCCTGGGCGTCGCGGTGGTGCCGCAGCACAGCGGCGAACTCTACGTGGACACGCTGGACCTGGCGCTGATCCCCATCGAGGAATCCTGGGCCGCACGCGAACTCTTCGTGGTCTTCAGGCAGCGCGAGGGCCTCTCGGCCCCCGCCGCAGCGCTGGTCAACTTTTTGACGAACCGCTAAAGGCTTTGCTGCGAATTACTTGGCAGTAGGCATCACGAATTCAGCGCCTTTCTCGATGCTGCTCGGCCAGCGCTGCATGATGCTCTTCTGCCTGGTGTAGAAGCGCACCCCCTCCTCGCCGTAGGCGTGCATGTCGCCGAACAGCGAGCGCTTCCAGCCGCCGAAGCCGTGCCAGGCCATGGGAACCGGAATCGGCACGTTGATGCCCACCATGCCGACCTGGATGCGGCGCCCGAATTCCCGGGCGATGTTGCCGTCGGTCGTGAAGCAGCTCACGCCATTGCCGAACTCGTGGTCATTGATCAGTTCGACCGCGGAAGCGAAATCGGGCACCCGCACGCAGGACAGCACCGGACCGAAGATCTCTTCGCGATAGATACGCATGTCGGGCGTGACCCGGTCGAACAGCGTGCCGCCCATCCAGAACCCGCGCTCGCAGCCGGCGCCGGTCGAGGCGGCGTCGAACTGGCGCCCATCCACCAGCAGCTGCGCGCCTTCCTCGACGCCTATCCCGATGTAGTCGCTGATGCGGCGGTGCGCGGCCGCGTGCACGATGGGTCCCATCTCCGCATCGAGTTCCATGCCGTTCTTGACCTTCAGCGCGTGCGTGCGCTCGATCAGGCGCGGCATGATGCGGTCGGCCACGTCCCCCACCAGCACCGCCACCGAGATGGCCATGCAGCGCTCGCCGGCAGAGCCGTAGCCCGCGCCGATCAGCGCATCCACGGCCTGGTCCAGGTCCGCATCGGGCATGACCACCATGTGGTTCTTCGCGCCGCCCAGCGCCTGGACGCGCTTGCCGTTGCGCGCACCCGTTTCATAGATGCTTTGCGCAATGGGGGTGGAACCGACGAAGGACACGGCCGCCACGTCGGGATGGGCCAGCAGCGCATCCACCGCTTCCTTGTCGCCCTGCACGACGTTGAACACGCCGTCGGGCAGGCCTGCCTGCTTGAGCAGGTCGCCGATCATCAGGGAAGGCGTGGGGTCGATCGGGCTCGGCTTGAGCACGAAGCAATTGCCGGCGGCGATGGCCACGGGGAACATCCACATCGGCACCATGACCGGGAAGTTGAAGGGCGTGATGCCGGCCACCACGCCCAGCGGCTGGCGCAGCGTCCAGTTGTCCATGCCGGTGGACACCTGGTCGGTGAACTGGGTCTTGAGCAGTTGCGGAATGCCGCAGGCGAATTCGACGATGTCGATGCCGCGCGCGACCTCGCCCTGGGCATCGGTGAACACCTTGCCGTGCTCCGCCGTAATGGCGCGGGCCAAGTCGTCCTTGTGACGGTTGAGCAGTTCCAGGAAACGGAACATGACCCGCGCCCGGCGGATGGGCGGCGTGTCGGCCCAGGCGGGAAAGGCGCGCCGGGCGCTGGCCACGGCGGCATCCACGTCGGCGGCATTGGCCAACGCCACCTGGCCGGTCACGGCGCCGGTGGCGGGGTTGTACACGTCGGCCGTGCGAGAGCCGGACGACGGCACCTGGCGGCCGTCCACCCAATGGACGATGGAAGAAAGCGTGCTGGAAACGGGAACGGCGACGGTGGACATGGCGAAGAATCCTGGAGTGAACGGCGAGGATCCCAGTCTAGGCCGCCCCGGCGGCTTGGATAAGCCGGCCAAATCCAATTAAAGTGTTCATTATTTTGAACAATGCGGGTGAGAAACCATGGCATCCGACGTGATCGCTCCCTGGGTGGCCGACATCCACTTGCTGACCGTATTGGCCGAGACGCGCAGCTTCACCCAGACCGCGCGCCGGCTCGGCCTCTCCAAGGCCTCGGTGAGCATGCGCATCGGCGCGCTGGAACGCGCGGCCGGCGTGCCGCTGGTCCAGCGCACCACGCGCTCGGTGGGGCTTACCGAAGCCGGACGCCAGCTGGTGGCCGACGCGGCGCCGGCGTTCGAACGCATCGACGCCGGCTTCATCGCGGTCAAGGATCTCTCCGGCACGCCGCGCGGCACGGTCCGGGTCACGGCCCCGGTGGCGCTGGGCCGGCAGCACGTCGCGCCGCAACTGGCGCCGTTCATCCGCCGCTATCCCGACGTGCGCATCCACCTGGACCTGACCGACCGTTTCGTGAACCTGGCCCAGGAGGGCTACGACCTGGCCATCCGCCACACCGGCGCGGCGCCGGAAAGCTACGTGGCCTGGCCATTGTGCGAGACGCGCTCGCTGCTGGTGGCGAGCCCCGCCTACCTGCGCCGGCGCGGGACGCCCCGGCACCCGCGCGACCTGGCGACGCACGATTGCCTGCTGTACCTGGGCACCGGCGCGGATACCTGGACCTTCGTTCCCGCCGGTGGCGCGGACGCCGATCCTTTGTCCGTGCCGGTGCAAGGCCCCTTCAAGGCCAACAACAGCGAGGTCCTGCGCGACGCCGTCCTGGACGGACTGGGCATCGGCCTGCTGCCCGACTTCAGCGCCGCACCCGCCATGCGCCGGCTCAAGCCGGTGCTGCCGGACTGGCGCGTACACGGTTTTTTCGGCAACCGGCTGTACGCCCTGCGCCCCTGGGCGCCGCAGGTGCCGCGCGCGGTGCAGTGCTTCGTGCAGCATCTGCGCGAATCGCTGGCGCCGGGCTTTCCGCTGCCGGAGTAGGCGCGGCGCCACCGCGTGGTGGGGTTGTCTCCCGGCGTCAGGCCGCCGCGCGGTCCTCGAGCATGAAGGCCAGCGCCTGGGCGCATGGCTGCGCCACCTTCAGGGACAACAGATCGTCGGCGCGGGTACGGCCCACGTTGACCGCGGCCACGGGCAAGCCCGCCGCGGCGCCGGCGCGTACATAGCGATAGCCGGAATGCACCATCAGCGAGGACCCCACCACCAGGATGGCATCGGCCGCCTCCAGCGCGCGCAGCACCGTCGCCACCCTGGTGGCGGGCACCTGCTCGCCGAAGAACACCACGTCCGGCTTCAGGATGCCGCCACAGGCGGGACAGGGCGGCACCGCGAAGCGCGAGAAATCCGCAACCTCCAGATCGGCGTCGCCATCGGGCGCATCCGCCGCCTCCAGCGCCACCCAACCCGGGTTCATCGCCTCCATGCGCTGCTGGAACCCCGCGCGCGCTTCACGATGCGCACACTCCATGCAACGGACTTCGTCCAACCGCCCGTGCAGGTCGACCACCGCGCGGCTGCCGGCGGCCTGGTGCAGGCCATCGACATTCTGGGTGACCAGCAGCCCCACCTTCCCCGCCGCCTCGAGCCGCGCCAGGGCCCGGTGCGCATCATTCGGCCCCGCCTTGCCAAAGCGCCGCCATCCCACCATGCTGCGCGCCCAGTAACGCGACCGAGCGAGCCCGCTGCCCATGAACGCCTGGAAATCGATAGGCGGCGTCCGCTTCCACCGGCCATCGGCATCCCGGTAATCGGGAATCCCCGAATCCGTGCTGCATCCGGCCCCCGTCAGCACGAACAACCGCTCATGGCGGGCAACGAACTCGGCAAGCGCGGAAACGGAAGATGCATCCATACAAGACCCCACAGGCAGGAACCAAGCATACCCCCCAATCCTCCTTCCCACTCCAAGCCCGCAGACATGACAGCGAAAATCAAAACCAATCCAAAAGAACGCTACCCCCACCAGCCTGGTAGTACCGCAGGGCACAGCGGATCCGGCTCCGCCGGTCCGTAAGTAGAGCCCCCTGGGGGGCGCGCGTCAGCGCGTAGGGGGGGCTGTGGATAACCTCTAGGAAGCACCGTTGTGCACAATCTGTTGGCCCTTTCTGGATAACTCCGCTTTTTCTCCGGACCGAAAAACTTGTTCGACTTGGGGGTACACCATGTGGGCAAGGTTATCCACATGCCTAAAAAGTAGGCAAGGCATTGAATCGAAAAGGAATTTTCCGCGAGGAAAAGTTATCCACAGGCTCCTATTACCTACTACGAGTGGGATAGATAGTTTTAGGTTAAAGCCCAAAACATTTTTCTTCCTACCACGACGACGGACCGCCAGCGGTCCCTTCGGGTCCTCCGCGGTCCGGTTGACCCTGCCGGGGCGAACACCTAGCATCCCATTCGCTTCCATGCCTCTATATCTATATAAACAAGCCCGCCATGCGCATCCTGTTGGTTGAAGACGAACCCGAACTCGCCCGGTGGCTGTCCGGCACCCTGGCCAGGCACGCCGGATTCGTCGTGGAATGGGCGAACGACGGGGTCATTGCGGAAAAACGGCTGCAAATGGAGGATTTCGACGCGATCGTCCTGGACCTGGGCTTGCCGGGCCTGGATGGCCATGGCCTGCTCGCCAAGCTGCGAGCCCGTGACGACCGTACGCCCGTACTGATATTGACCGCGCGCGATTCGCTGACTGAGCGGGTAAGTACCCTGCACGAGGGCGCCGACGACTTCCTTCCGAAGCCCTTCAACGTCGCGGAACTGGAGGCAAGGCTGGTGGCCTTGATCCGCCGCAGCCGCGGACGGGAACACCCCCGCCTGGCCTGCGGTCCGCTGACTTTCGATGCCGCCGCGCAAAAATTCCTGCTCGGCAGCCAGGTGCTGGCCCTTTCCCCGCGCGAACACGCGGTATTGCGGGCGCTGATCCAGCGCAGCGGCGAGCCCGTGACCAAGCAGCAGATCCTGGACCGGGTGTTCAGCGATGACCAGGACGTCGGCCCCGACGCGATCGAAGTGCTCATCCACCGGCTGCGCAAGCGTCTGGGAGACACCGGCGTGCAGATCGTGACGCTGCGCGGCCTGGGTTATTGCCTGGAGCCGGCATGACGAACCCCGGCGGCGGCCGGACCAAACGCCGCAGCCTGAAATCGACGCTGCTCTGGTGGATGCTGCCCGCCCTGGCCATGGTGGCGGGCGGCGGCCTGTGGCTGTCCGTGCGCCTGCTCGACGACCTGGCCAACGCCGCCTACGACCGGTCGCTGGCGGGCGCGCTGCGCGCCATCGACCTGAACATCTCCACCGAAAGCGGCGGGCTGGCCGTTGAACTGCCTTACCGGCTGCTGCAATTTTTCGAGCTGACCGCCAGCGGCAACGTCTATTTCCGGGTGGCGACGGAAGACAACCTGACCGAGATCGGCAATCCGGAACTGCCTCTGCCCGAACATCCGCTGCGTTCGGGCAAGGCGGAGTTCTTCAATGCGCGGTACTTCGGCGAACCGGTGCGGGTCGGCGTGCTGGCGCGCCGGCTGGATCCGCCGCTGTACGGCGCCAAGGAAGGGCAGCGCGTGATCATCCAGGTTGCCGAGAGCATCGACTCGCGCGCGGGCTTTACCCGCACGGTGCTGATGCGGGCGATCGAGCGGGATACGCTGCAGATCCTGTTGAGCGCCCTGCTGCTCACGGCCGGCGTCATCATTGCGCTGCGGCCCCTGGTACGCCTGAGCGAAGAGATCGATGCGCGCGGTCCCGACGACCTGCGGCCAGTGGACGACAGCCAGGTCCCCTCGGAGGTGCAGCCCCTGGTGGCCGCCATCAACCGGCACATCGCCCGTCACGAAGCCCAGGCGCGGGCCCAGCGCCAGTTCCTCGACGATGCCTCGCACCAGTTGCGCACGCCCTTGACGGTACTGAAGACCCAGGTGGATTTCGCGCTGCGCGAGAACGACCCGCAGGCCGTACGGCAGGTGCTGCAGGCCATGCATGGTGGCATCGACCGGTCCATACGGATGGCCAACCAGATGCTGGCACTGGCAAGGGTGCACGATGCCTCGCTGGCCGAAGGCAGCGTGCCGTTCGCCCGGGTAGACCTGGTCGAGCTGGCAGGCGAGTGCGCGCGCAGCCTGCTGCCGGCTGCGCGCGCCAAGCAGCTCGATTACGGTTTCGACGCCCAGGAGGAGACCCTGCCGTTCTTCGGTTCGGCGCTGCTGCTGCGCGAAGCGCTGGTCAATCTGCTGGACAACGCCATTCGCTACAGCCCCGAGGCGGGCATGGTGACCTTGTCGGTCGCGCGCGAGGGCGAGCAAGTGGTGATCCGCGTGGAAGATGGCGGGCCGGGCATGTCGGCGGCGGACATCGAGCGGGCCGGCGTGCGTTTCAGGCGAGGCGAGTCCGGCAAGGGCAAACCCGGTGCCGGGCTGGGGCTGGCCATCGCGCAGCGCATCGCCAGGCTTCACAAGGGCAGCCTCGTGCTCGAGAACCGCGTACCCGGGCCCGGCCTGAGGGTGTCCCTGGTTTTCCCCGCGGCATGAAGAAAACCGCGACGCCCTGACCGGGGCGCCGTGGATCCGGCTTTGCCGGTCCACCAGCGGCGAAAAAGGGCCCCGATTGAAAGCCTATTGAAAGCCGGGAATTCGTACAGTCGCCCTCGTACGGCAGGCTAGCCGTCATATCGACAACAATGAATGGAGGTGACTGATGAACCCCACAGTCCGTCTGCGGGCTGCGGCATGTGCCGCGGCATTGCTGCTTGCGGGATTGGCCGCGCAACCCGTCGCCGCCGCGCCCGAGCGGCCCGAATGCATCGCGCCGGCCAAGCCCGGCGGCGGTTTCGACCTGACCTGCAAGCTGGCCCAGACCGGGTTGCAGGAAGGCAAATTCCTGGCTTCGCCCATGCGCTCGGTGTACATGCCCGGCGGCATCGGCGCCGTGGCCTATAACACCATCATTGCGCAGCGCCCGGCCGAAGCCGGCACCATCGTCGCGTTCTCCGGCGGTTCGCTGCTCAACATCGCCCAGGGCAAGTTCGGCCGGTACACGGAATCGGACGTGCGCTGGGTGGCCGGCATCGGCACCGACTATGGCGCCGTCGTGGTGCGCAAGGATTCCCCCTGGAAGGACTTGAAGAGCCTGATGGCCGCCATCAAGGCCGATCCCACCAAGGTGGTGTTCGGCGCGGGCGGCACCATCGGCAGCCAGGACTGGATGAAGGCCGCGCTGACCGCGCGGGCCGCCGGCATCGATTACAAGACCATGCGCTTCGTGGCCTTCGAAGGCGGCGGCGAGTCGCTCACCGCCCTGCAGGGCGGTCACGTGCAGGTGTATTCGGGCGACGCGGGGGAGGTGGCCGCCATCCTCGACGCCGGGGTGCCCATTCGCATTCTGGCGGTGTTCTCCGAGCAGCGGCTGCCCGGCAAGCTGGCCGACGTTCCCACCGCCAAGGAGCAGGGTTTCGACATCCAGTGGCCCATCATCCGCGGCTTCTACGTCGGACCCAAGGTATCGGACGCCGACTACCAGTGGTGGGTCGCCACCTTCGACAAGATGATGGCCACGCCGGAATTCGCCAAGCTGCGTGAAGAGCGGGGCCTGTTCCCGTTCAACCTCACCGGCAAGGCGGTGGACGACTACGTCAAGAAACAAGTGGCCGAATACCGCAAGCTGGCCGACGAATTCGGATTGGTGCGCAAATGACGGGCAGCCGCGTCGTATTGAACGACCGGCTGCTGGGCACGGCGGCGCTCGCATTCGCCGCCGTGATGGCGTGGCAGGGCTACGGCCTCGAGGCGCCTTTCGCCTACGAGCCGGTCGGCCCGCGCGCCTTTCCCATGCTGCTGTCGCTGATCATCGGCCTGTGCGGGCTGTGGCTGGCGGTCAAGGGCGGCAATCCGGTGGAGCCCGCCGCCCCGGGTGTGAAGGGGCGCGTCTTCGCCGTGGCCGCGGCGCTGGCGGTCTATGCCTTCCTGTTTCAATGGCTGGGCGTGGTCTTCGCCACCTTCCTGATGAGCCTGCCCGTGGGCCGCGCCTTCGGCGGATCGTGGTTCAAGTCGGGCGCCGCCGGGCTGGTCCTGGGCGTGGCCGTTTTCCTGCTGTTCGACAAGGTGCTCGACGTCGTGCTGCCCACTGGTCTGCTGGGAGGCCTCCTGTGAACGAGATCTTCGGCCACCTGGCCACCGGTTTTTCGGTCGCGCTGACGCCGCTCAATCTGCTGATCGCGGCCATCGGGGCTTTCATCGGCACCATCGTCGGCGTGCTGCCGGGACTCGGACCCATCAACGGCGTGGCGATCCTGATGCCTCTGGCATTCGCGATGCAACTGCCGCCGGAGAGTTCGCTCATCCTGCTGGCTGCGGTCTATATCGGTTGCGAATATGGCGGCCGCATCAGTTCCATCCTGATCAACGTGCCGGGCGAAGCCTCGGCCATCATGACGGCGCTCGACGGCTACCCGATGGCGCGGCAAGGCAAGGCCGGCGTGGCCTTGTCCATTTCTGCGTGGAGCTCGTTCGTCGGTTCCGCCGTGGCCACCGTCGGCATCGCAATCGCGGCGCCGCTGCTTGCCAGGTGGGCGCTCGCCTTCGGGCCCGCCGAATACTTCGCGCTGATGGTGTTCGCTTTCTGCTGTCTGGCGGGACTGATGGGCGAGCAACCCGTCAAGGCACTGCTGGCCGCCGCCGTCGGGCTGGCCCTGTCCACCGTGGGCATCGACGAGAACTCGGGAATCTACCGCTACACCTTCGATTCGCTGCACTTGAGCGATGGCATCCAGTTCGTGGTGGTGGTGATCGGCTTGTTCTCGGTCAGCGAAATGCTGTTGCTGCTCGAGCAATCGGTAACGGGCACTGCCGCGGTTAAGCCCACCGGCCGTACCTTGTTCAACCTGCGCGAAATGGCGCAGACCTGGTGGGGCACGGTGCGCGGTTCGCTGATCGGATTCGTGGTAGGCGTGCTGCCGGGCGCGGGCGCGACCGTCGCGTCGGCAATGGCCTATTCGACCGAAAAGCGCCTGGTGGAGCAGTCCGACCCGGAAGGCGCGCATTTCGGCAAGGGCGACATCCGCGGACTGGCCTCGCCGGAGGCGGCCAACAATGCCTCGGCCACGGGGTCCTTCGTGCCCATGCTCACCCTGGGCGTGCCGGGGTCGGGAACCACCGCGGTGATGATGGGCGTGCTGGCGCTCTACAACATCACGCCGGGCCCCGCGCTGTTCGACCAGCGTCCGGAAATCGTATGGGGCCTGATCGCGTCGCTGTTCATCGGCAATTTCATGCTGCTGGCGATGAACATCCCGATGGTGGGCCTGTTCGCGCGCATGCTGTCGGTGCCGACCTGGGCCCTGGTGCCGTTCATCGTCACGGTCAGCGCCATCGGCGTGTATTCGGTGCATGCCACCACCTTCGACCTCGTCATGATGGTGGCGCTGGGCGTGGTGGGGTATTTGCTGCGCAAGATGTCGGTGCCGATGGCGCCGCTCATCCTGGGGCTGGTGCTGGGCAACATGATGGAGCAGAACCTGCGCCGGGCCCTGTCCATCACCAACGGCGACACCGCCATCCTGTGGGAAAGCCCGGTCAGCATCGGCCTGTGGGCATGCGCCGCGGCCGTGCTGGTGGTGCCCGTCACGCTGCGCGCACTGGCGCGCCGGCGCGGCGGGGCGGCCGTATCCTCCGCGCCCTCGGCGTGACGGGTGGCCCCTCCGGTGGAGGGGTCAGACGCTCCGGAGCCGCTCCAGCGCCGCGTCCAGGGTGGTGTCCTTCTTGGCGAAGCAGAACCGCGCCAGCTGCCGGTTCGAGGCCGGCGCGTCCGGATCGGCATGGAAGGCCGCGATGGGAATCACGGCCACGCCATGTTCGATGGTCAGCCAGCGCGCGAATTCGCTTTCGGGAGCATCCGAGATCGCGCTGTAGTCGGCGAGCAGGAAATACGTGCCGGGGCACGGCAGCGGCTTGAAGCGGGTCTGCCGCAGGCCGGCTTCAAGCCGGTCGCGCTTGGCCTGGTAGAAGGCAGGGAGCTCGAGATAGTGGCGAGGGTCTTCGAGGAAGGCGGCCAGCGCGTACTGCATGGGCGTGGATACCGCGAACACCATGAACTGGTGGATCTTGCGGAATTCCAGCGACAGCGCCGCCGGCGCGCAGCAATAGCCGATCTTCCAGCCGGTGGTGTGGAAGGTCTTGCCGAACGAGGAAACGAGGAAGCTGCGCGCCGCCAGCGCCGGCCTGCGGGCGATGGAGGCATGGCGGCGGCCGTCGAAGACGATGTGTTCGTACACCTCGTCGGAGATGAGCAGGATGCCCGTGTCGGCCAGGATGCGCTCGAGCTCGTCCAGGTCGGCGTCGGCCAGCACCGCGCCGGTGGGGTTGTGCGGGAAATTGATCATCAGGGCCCGGGTGCGCGGCGTGATCGCGCGCCGCACCGCTTCCCAGTCGGGCCGGTAGCAGGGCGACTGCGGCGTCGGCGCGAGCAGCTGCACCGCGACCGGCGTCGCGCCGGCGAGCTTGATGGCGGGCACGTAAGAATCGTAGGTGGGTTCCAGCACGATGACTTCGTCGCCCGCGCCGGCCACTGCCAGAATGGCCGTCATCAGCGCCTGGGTGGCGCCGCTCGTTACGGTGACCTCGGTTTCCGGATCGTAGGCCATGCCGTACAGGGCCCGCGTCTTGGCCGCGATGGCCGTGCGCAGCGCCGGGATGCCGGCCATCGGGGCGTACTGGTTATGGCCGGCCGCCATGGCGGCCTCGACCTTGGCCAGCAGTCCGGCATCGGGATCGAAATCGGGAAAGCCCTGGCCCAGGTTGATGGCCCGGGTCTCGGTTGCCAGCCGGCTCATGACCGTGAAGATGGTGACGCCGACGTCAGGCAGTTTGGAGTTAATCATCAGCTTGCTCGTACCTTGGATGTACCATTGGCCCTCATTGGATCAGTCTACCCCCGCGCGTTTTCCGGCGGACATGCCGGTTTCCTCCCTTGCCCATGCCCGTCCGCCTGCTTCTAGGTTTTTCCATCGCGCTCTGCGGTTCGCTGATCGCCGTGTCGCTGCATACGCCGCTGCCCTGGATGCTGGGCGCGCTGGTGGCCACGGCGGCCACCAAGATCGCCGGCGTGCGGTCCGAGAGCCGTTCGGCGCTGCGCTGCGCGGGCCAATGGGTGATCGGCGTGGGCCTGGGACTGTATTTCACGCCCGCGGTGATCGAAGAGATCGTACGCAATCTCCTGCCGCTCGTCGTCGGTGCCGTGTTCGCGGTCGTCGTGGGCCTGGGCGGCGCATGGTTCCTCCGGCGGGCGGCCGGGGTCGAGTTCAGCACGGCGTTTTTTTCGTCCACCATCGGGGGCGCCGCCGAAATGGCGAACCTGTCGGACCGCTACGGGGGAAGGGTCTCGCTCGTCGCCTCGGCCCACAGCCTGCGCATTTTACTGGTAGTCGTGCTGGTGCCCCTGGGGTTCCGGCTCTCGGGCGTGACCGGAATCGGCCTTTTCGCTCCGGCCACGCAGGTGATCGATCCCGCCGGGCTGGCCATCCTGTTCGCCCTGGGCGGCTGCGGCGCGCTGCTCGCCCGGC
Source organism: Pigmentiphaga sp. NML080357 (assembly GCF_002188465.1). Lineage (GTDB taxonomy): Bacteria > Pseudomonadota > Gammaproteobacteria > Burkholderiales > Burkholderiaceae_B > Pigmentiphaga. Next base: position 125,040 of record NZ_NINW01000049.1, read on the forward strand.
GCAGCCAGATCCCGAACGCCTGGGTATTGGGGCCCATGGCCGTCACCATCTTCCTGACTTCCCAGGACATGGCGCTGTCGGCCATGCCGTCCTTCCTGCTGAACGGCGCGCAATTGCTGATCGGGTGGTCGCTGGGGGACCGCTATACGCCTGATTTCTTCCGCACCGCGCCGCGGTTCATGGCGCTGATCCTGGTGTATACCCTGATAGCGATCGCCCTGTCGGTCGGACTCAGTATGGCGCTGGCGCCGGCCACCGGCATTTCCTCGCCCACGCTGATCCTGGGGCTGGCTCCCGGCGGCGTCGCCGAGATGTGCATTACCGCCAAGGTTCTGCAATTGGGCGTCCCGCTGGTCACCGCTTTCCAGGTGTTCCGCCTGGCCGCCGTACTGCTTGTCAGCGCGCCGCTCTACCGTGTCTTGCTCAAGCGTTTCCCGGCGCTGCGCGAGTAAGTTTCCGCCCTCGCCGAAGTCCGTTTTCCCCTGTTGCGCGAAGCGTACGCGTCATTTGCGATACGCCCGCTAAATGTTATTGATTCGCAAAGTGCGCGCGGGTATGCTGCCATTCGCAGTTGAATTCAAGCAGCACGCAAGTCCCGTCTGCCATTTGCGGATGTCCGCCATTACCGCATTTCAGTTCGTGTCGGCGTTCTTGGTTCTATTGCATTGTTTATTATTAGAGGACGCCGCACATGGCACAGAAGGGCAAGGTCAAATGGTTTAACGCGGACAAGGGATACGGCTTCATCACGCCGGAGTCCGGTGGTCCGGATGTGTTCGCTCACTTTTCCGCCATCGTCGGCCGCGGCTATCGCAGCCTGACCGAAGGCCAGGAAGTCGAATACGAAGTGAAGGATGGTCCCAAGGGCCCCCAGGCCGCGGACATCAAACCGCTGTAACCACAGAAGTTTCTTATCCCGCGGCGCACGTGCGCCGCGCCTCCTACCCCGCCGTGCGGGCGGGGCGGTACCGTTTTTTAGTTTCCTTCCTATCCCGGTCATTCCGCGGCACGCTGTTCAATTCTCCCTTCCCAGAATAATCGTCGGTCCTGGCCCGCCATCGCGGACTCGTTGCCGGCTGCAACGGTAGACCGGTGGCATTCCAAGAAGCTCGTACTGGACTCGGGATGCGGTGGATCCAGCTCTGCCGGTCCACCCGCGTCGCCCCCCTGGGGGGGCGCCCATCAACGCGTAGCGGCGGGCACTCCGTTCACTATATTTCGGGGCGTGCCGGCCACCCACGCCACGATGTTCTCGAAAGCGACCTTGAAATAGAGGTTGTAGCTGTCGGCTTCCACGAAACCGATGTGGGGCGTGCAGATGACGTTCTCCATCCGCAGCAGCGGATGGCCTTGCAGAATGGGTTCGGTCTCGAACACGTCGACCGCGGCCATGCCGGGGCGGCCGCGATTGAGCGCCAGCACCAGCGCATCGGACTCGATCAGTTCCGCCCGCGAGGTATTCACCAGGAGGGCCTCGGGCCCCATGCGCTGCAAGTCGGCCAGCGTAACGATGCCGCGGGTCTCGTCGGTCAGTTTCAGCAGCAGGCACAGCACGTCGCTGGATTCGAACAGCGCTTCCTTGCTGGCCGCGGTATCCAGGCCGTCGGCCCGGGCGCGTTCCAGGGTGGACTCGCGTCCCCAGACCGTGACCTTCATGCCGAATGCCTTGCCGTAGTTCGCCACCATCTTGGCGATCCTGCCGTAGCCGAACAGCCCCAGGTTGCGGCCGTGCAAGCTGCGCCCCAGCCCGAAATTGGCTGGCATGGACGAAGCCTTCATGCCGGATTGCTGCCATGCACCATGCTTGAGATTGGCTGCATATTGAGGAATTCGCCTCATCGCGGCCATAATGAGCGCCCATGTCAGTTCAGCCGGCGCGATGGGTGAGCCGACTCCCTGGGCGACGGCGATCCCGCGCTCGGTGCAGGCGGCCACATCGATGTGCGAGCCGACGCGCCCCGTCTGGGAGATCAGCTTCAATTGCGGGAGCTTGTCCAGCAGGGCGCGGGTAATGGACGTGCGCTCGCGGATCAATACCAAAGTCTCCGTATCGCGCAGCCGGACGGCCAACTGGCCTAATCCCTTGACCGTATTGTTATAAACCTTAACTTCGTGGCCTTCTAACAAGCTGAAGCAGTCGAGCTTGCGTACCGCGTCTTGGTAGTCGTCAAGAATCGTAATGCGCATGGGCTTTCCTTCGATCAGACGCGATGGTAGTCCAATTGGTCTTGGGGGCGTTAGCAGCCAACGGTAACCGACCCTTTCCTCCTGGAAACTTTTGGCCGGAGGGGGTGGGGTATATTAAGTTAAGTCGATCCGTGCCAATCGATGCCCGGATCTTTATTTTTTACATAATCAGGCGCTTTCGAAAGCGTCGAGGAGAATGTCATCCATGAACGCCGTGCCTAAAACAGCGGTCTCCAAACATCTTGCGGCGCTCGATGCTCCTGATTGGGTACGCCACGAGCGGCTCAAGGCCTGGGTGGCCGAGATTGCCGCGCTGACGCAGCCCGATCGCATCGAGTGGTGCGACGGGTCGCAGGAAGAGTATGACCGGCTCTGCGAGCAGATGGTGCAAGCCGGAACGCTGCGCCGGCTGAATCCCGCCAAGCGCCGCAATTCCTACCTCGCCTGGTCCGATCCCTCGGATGTGGCGCGTGTCGAAGACCGCACCTTCATCTGCTCGGAGCGCAAGGAAGACGCCGGCCCCACGAACAACTGGGTCGATCCGGCGGAAATGCGCAGCACGCTGGACGGGCTGTTCGCCGGTTCCATGCGCGGCCGTACCATGTACGTGATCCCGTTCTCGATGGGGCCGCTCGGTTCGCCCATTGCGCAGATCGGCGTCGAGCTGTCCGATTCCCCCTACGTCGTGACCAACATGCGGATCATGACCCGCATGGGACGCAAGGTCTACGACGTGCTCGGCTCCGACGGCGAATTCGTGCCCTGCGTGCATACCGTGGGCAAGCCCCTGGCAGCCGGCGAGGCCGACGTGGCCTGGCCGTGCAACGAAACCAAGTACATCGTCCATTATCCCGAGACCCGCGAGATCTGGTCGTTCGGCTCGGGCTACGGCGGCAACGCGCTGCTGGGCAAGAAATGCCTGGCGCTGCGCATCGCCTCCAAGATGGGGCGCGACCAGGGCTGGCTGGCCGAGCACATGCTGATCCTGGGCGTGACCTCGCCCGAGGGCAAGAAGATGCACGTGGCGGCGGCCTTCCCGTCGGCCTGCGGCAAGACCAACTTTGCCATGCTGATTCCGCCGGCTTCGATGCCGGGCTGGAAAGTCACGACCATCGGCGACGACATCGCCTGGATCAAGCCGGGTCCCGACGGCAAGCTGCGCGCCATCAATCCCGAAGCCGGTTATTTCGGCGTGGCGCCGGGCACCAACGAGAAGACCAACTTCAACTGCATGGCCACGCTCCGCGAGAACGTGATCTTCACCAACGTCGCGCTTACCGACGACGGCGACGTCTGGTGGGAAGGCATGAGCGAGCCGCCCGCGCACTGCATCGACTGGCAGGGCCAGGACTGGACGCCCGAGATCGGCAAGACCACGGGCCGCAAGGCAGCGCATCCGAATGCCCGCTTCACCGTCGCGGCCGACCAGAATCCCGCCATCGACGCCGAATGGGACAACCCCGCCGGCGTGACCATCGATGCCTTCGTGTTCGGCGGCCGCCGCTCCACCACCGTGCCGCTGGTCACCGAAGCGCGCAACTGGGTCGAGGGCGTGTACATGGCCGCCACCATGGGCTCGGAAACCACCGCCGCCGCCACCGGCAAGCAGGGCGTGGTGCGCCGCGATCCGTTCGCCATGCTGCCGTTCTGCGGCTACAACATGAGCGAATACTTCAGCCACTGGCTGCAGCTGGGTGCCAAGCTCGAATCGGCCGGCGTGGTCCTGCCGCGCATCTTCTGCGTGAACTGGTTCCGCACCGACGAGAACGGCAAGTTCGTATGGCCCGGCTTCGGCGAGAACATGCGCGTGCTCAAGTGGATGCTCGAGCGCATCGAGGGCAAGGCGCAGGGCGTGGACCACGTGTTCGGCGTGACGCCTTCGTACCAGGACCTCACGTGGGACGGCCTGAATTTCAGCCGCGAGCAGTTCGACAAGATCACCGCCATCGACGCGAAGGCGTGGCAGGAGGAATTCCGCCTGCATGACGAGCTGTTCGCCCTGCTCAAGCATGGGCTGCCCGGCGAACTGGTCGAGGTCAAACAGAAGCTGACCCAGCGGCTCCAGGGGTAACCGGCGGTCAACCCATCTTGATATTGACCTTCCGCAGGACCTGCGCCCATTTGCGCAGGTCCTCGCGTATGGTCCTGCCGAAATCCTCCGCGCTGCCGGTCTCGATGTACAGGCCGGTCTCGCGGAATTGCCCGACGATGGCCGGATCGGCCAGGATCTGGCGGATGTCGGCGTTGAGCCGGGCGATAGCCGCGGCCGGCACCGATCGTCCCGCGACCAGCCCGGCCCATTGCCTGAATTCGAGCTGGGGGTAGCCTTCCTCCGCGATCGTCGGGACGTCCGGCAGGACATCCAGCCGCTGTTCGGCCGCCACTGCGACGGCTCTCACCCGTCCGGCGCGGATATGGGGCAGCGCGGTCGTGCTGACTGCGAACATCGACTGGACCTGACCGGCCGCGAGGTCCTGCAGCGCGCCAACCGGCCCGCGGTAGGGCACGTGAATCAGCGATGTGCCGGTGACCTGCTGGAAGTACTCGGCCAGGATATGGGCCGGCGATCCATTGCCGCCCGATGCCACCGTCATCGTTCCCGGTTTGTCCTTGGCCAGCGCCACCAGGTCCTTGATCGTCCGTGCCTGGACTGAGGGATGCACGACCAGGACGTTGTAAAGCACGTTCGTCATGGTCACCGGCACGATGTCGCGTTCCGTGTCGTACGGCATGTTCTTGAAGAGCGACGGGATCACGACGTGGGGCATGAACATGAAACCCAGCGTGTGGCCGTCGTTGGCCGATACGACCTGGTTCATGCCCAAGAGGCCCGTTCCTCCCGGCTTGTTCTCCACATAGAAGGTCTGGCCCAGTCGCGTGGTCAGCTCCGCTGCGAGCAGTCGCGCCAGCGGATCCCAGGGGCTGCCCGCAGCGGACGGAATGATGATGCGCACGCTGCGCTGCGGCCAATCGTTCGCGAATGCGGCGCGCGCTGCGGCGGCCGCGGCGATGGCCGCCGTGCGCTTCAGAAATGTCCTTCTCATGTCGTCTCCTGTACGAAGTACTTTGGGGGTCCTGCCATGCCGGCCTGGCGCTCGGGCCTAGAACCGGTGCCGTATCCCGACGGCCAGGCCGCTCGGGTCGGCACCCGGCGCGTCCGCGGCGACGGTGGCCGAGCCGCCCTGCAGGCCAAGGCGGGAAGTCGCGTTGTTCCACACACGGCCATAGGAGAGGTAACCCGTGGTCCGCCGCGAAAGAGAATAGGTATAGGCGAGGCCGAAGGAGCGGGCCTTTCCATCCTTCACGCCGGCCGGCGCTTCGGACCGCGTCTGGCTGAATTGCGCGAGGATCTTTCCCCGGCCGACCGAGACCGATCCGCCCAGCCACAAGGCGTGGCGATCGGCGGTTTGCGTGGGCATCTTCACCGCGGCATAGCCGGCGGACAGCGAGTAGCCGCCGAAGTCGTAGCGGCCGCCCAGGATGTGGTCTTCCCGCTTGCCGGTCTGCGCGCCGCCCGGCATGGGCACGTGATCGGATTGATAGGCGGCCGCCAGCAGCAGGCCGCCGCGCTCGTATTGCACGCCGAGGCCCAGGAGACGGCGCTCGTCCCGCGGCGATGTCGGTCGTTCGGCGCCGGTGGTGGCCACCGCGTTGAAAGACAGCCCGCCCCACGCGGGCGAAAGGTAGTAGACCCCATTGCCTGCAATGCGCACGTTTTCGGGACTGCCCGTAAGCGTGGTCAGGAAGATGTTGCTGCCGTAGAGACCGAACGACAATGCGTCCGTCGCCATTGCCGCATGGAAGAAGGGCGTGTTGTTGCGTCCCAGGAGCAGCGTGCCCCAGCGCTCGTGGGCCGCGCCGACATAGGCCTTGCGGTTCCATCCGACCGAGGGCGCCGTTGCGCCGGCCGGCGCATAGCTGTTCTGGACGCCGGTATCGGCCGCAAAGCCCAGCTCCAGGTGGAACAAGGCGCGAAAGCCGTTGCCCAGTTCCTCCTGGCCGCGAAATCCGAGCCTCGAGGCGCTCATCAGGCCGCTCTTGGCCTGATAGCTGCGTCCGTTCCGGCCGCCGTCGTCCATCGATATCGCCAGATCGACGATGCCGTAAGCCACGGCGTCCGCCTGCACCGGCGACGACGATAGACCCAGCACGGTGGCGGCGGCCAGCGCCGTTTTCATGTGTGGCATGCTCTCCTCCAAGCCTGCGTCCTGATTCTTGTCGTATGGACGGATCCCTTCCGCGCGGATGTCGGATCGATGCGCGGCGCATCGCGGGGAGAAACCGTTCCTCGGGCCCGGGGGAGTGCATCGCGCCCGGCCTCCGTCGGTTCGGAGTCAGGCGCAGAGTATTGGGCGCGGCGGAAAATATGGACAATGACTAATCCACCCGCCGCCATGAATTTTCGTTATTTTCGGGGTTATTCCTCGTTGCCAGCGTTGGTGGCGCTGCGCACGCACGCGAGGAAATCGTCGTAGGCGGGGATCCTGCCGGCGGCTCGCCGCCGCAACACGCCGATCGTGATTCTCCGCTGCAGGGGCAAGGGCAGGGCCACGATGCCCGCCGAGCGGGCGAAGGCCCGCTGCATCGACCGGGACATGACTGCCAGCATTTCGCCCTGCTGCAGAAGCGAGGTGATGAGCACGGTCGAAAACGTTTCCACCGCGGCCTTGGGAGGCGCTTCGCCCTCGGCGGCCAAGGCGAGTTCCAGCTCCCGCCGCAGCGGCGCCCGTTTCGGAGGCATGATCCAGGGATAGTGGCGCGTATCGGCCCAGGTGGGATGCGGCGAATTCGCCAACGGGTGATGGCTGCCGGCCACGATCGTCATGGGTTCGTCGTATAGCGCTTCCCACGCGATCGCCGGGTCGGGGGCGGCGTCGATCCGCCCGATGACGAAGTCCAGCCGGCCTTCCATCAGCAACGGCAGAAGCTTGTCCACGGAGTTCTCGTGCACGGCGATGCATATGCCCGGATGCATGCGCCGGAATTCTGCGATGCAGGAGGGCAGCAGCCCATGGGTATCGGTGGGCGAGGTGCCGACGATCAATTGGCCGCTGAGTCCTTCGCGCACCGCGGCCAGCGTTTCCTCGCTGCGTTCGAGCTCGCCCATGACGGCGCGCGCATGGATGACCAGCATGTCGCAGAATTGCGTGGGAATCAGGCCCTTGGAATGCCGCTCGAACAGCTCCACCTCGAGGTCGGATTCCAGCTCCCTCAGCCATTTCGAGAGCGCGGGCTGCGTCATGTGCAGCCGCTCCGCCGTCAGGCTGAGATTGCCCGTTTCGTGCAAGGCGGCGAGCACGTACAGCTGCCTGATACGCAGACGTTGAATCCAGTTCATGAGCACTCCGGCTGGGCCGCGACGAGAGCGCATTCTGGCACACGGCGGCGCGCGTCTCGAAGTCCGCCTCCGCTCGCGCGGGCCGTGGGGAGCAGCTCGTCCATGCGTTGTTGCGCCCCCTTGCCAAGCGATGGCCCTGGTTACAGCCAGGGGAGTCACCATTAGGGTTCCAGCGCGGACAGGCGCGAGTCGCCCGCCTGCCGGCCACTCAGCAAGGAGACCATCATCGCTCGGGAGAAGCGCATGCGGATCACGCATATACCGGGAGTCGCCGCGATGGTGCTGGCCTTGGGCCTGATGAGCTCGATGCCGGCCATGTCGCGCAACATTGTCGATACGGCCGCGACCGCGGGCATGTTCAGCTCATGGTTGAACGCCGTGCGCGAGGCGGGGATGGAGCAGGCCTTGAAAAGCCAGGGGCCTTATACCGTGTTCGCGCCGTCCGACGAGGCCTTCGCTAAATTGCCGGCGGCCCAGCGGGACGCGCTCAAGGACAAGGAAACCTTGGTGCGCGTCGTCAAGTTGCACATGGCGGCCGGCAAAATCCTGCTCAAGGACGCCAAGGAAGGCACGCGGATCGAGACCGAAGCCGGCAAGACCCTGACCGTGCACAGGAAGGATCGCAGCCTGAGGCTCAACGAAGCGGAGGTGCTGGAACCGGATGTCGAGGTGGACAACGGCGTGATCAACGTGCTCGACATGGTGTTGTTCCCCTAGCATTGCCCTCGATATCGATGCATGAGCGGCCCCATGACCGGCGGGGCCGCTTTTCTGCGCGCCCAATTAGATGACTTAGTCATGTATCTGCACGGGAATTCGTGCAGCTCATGTGGAAATCATTCAAAATACCAGGTCATTGCCCGGAGGACGACTTTGCGCTTTGCACGCAATGGCGCCGGTATCGTCGGATTGCCGCTTTCCGGTGGAGCAAAGGCAATAATGCGATCGCTGCGACGATTCGACTTGCCGCTGTTGCGCCGGGATTGCCGCGTCTCCTCCTGCCACGCCTACGACGAGGAACACATTGACCACCAAACGTGAAACCGGGCGGATCGCGCCCGCCGTTGACCCGGAATCGCCGACCATGCGCGGACAGGATGTCTTGCTCGCTCCCAAGGTCGCCACCTTGAGCAAGGCGCTGACCCGCGCGGCGGTGCAATACGCGCGAGGGGAATTCGGCTTGTCGCAGGTGGAGTGGCAGGTCGTTACCCTGCTGGGCGTCTTCCAGCCAGTGTCCATACGCGAACTCGCTTATACGGCGCTCGTGGATGCGGCACAGGTCAGCCGGGCCGTGGCCGCCTTGTCACAGCGCGGCTTGGTCGAGCGGGGCCGATCGGCACGCGACAGCCGGGAGGCCGAGTTGAGCCTTACACCCGAAGGCATGGAGATCGCGCTTGCCATCCGGCAGGTAGCCGTGAAACGAAATGCTCGATTGCTGGAGGGGTTCGATCCTGCGAAGGTCGCTGAACTCTTCGACATGCTTGATGTATTGATTGCCCGCGCAATGAGGGAAGAGGCAGACGGACCGCGGGATGCGTAAGGTGTTTTGCCGGACGGGAGATCGCCAGAGCGGGCAGCCGTTCTCTTTCTATAGCGATCCCGATGTTTCACGTGAAACACTCGCATCCCCAGGTAGTACTGAGTTCTCTTCGGGTGAGCGGCAGTGATCAACCTGTCGTCCTGACAGCTTAAGTGGTCGTGTTGAAATGAGAGTGGTCCCATGCCGCTCCGTGGCGCTACTGGACACATAGCGAAGCGGGGGATAGCCCGTCCGACAATCAAGGGTAGCAAGATCGCGACCGGGTTTTTCGCTGTCTGGCAGGGGAGTGCGTAAACTCCCGGGCTTTCACGTGAGGCAAAGAAAATACGGTCGACATCCTCCCCGAGGGACGAACGATGCTGGATGGCACAGAACGGTTGAACTCCCGCGGACGCATGCCCGATGGTATTAAGCCTGGCGACGCGGAGCTTGTTGACCATCCATCCAATCGACTTAGCACAAGTGATGGATGGGCTTGGTCCGACCCTCCGAGCGGATTCGCATCGATCGTCTGCTGACGGCGCACGGGAAGCTTCGCGGTGGCAAGCACATGTCCGGCCGCGGACTAATCCGCTGTATAAAAAGACAGATTCAATAGATGGACGGCGATTATCTGACATGCGCCCTTAGCCAGGACGCCAATCGCCGTGGCAACCCACCGTCAGCCGGAGGACTGCGGATGCCTCCCAAGGATGAGACGAGGAAGATCCTGGTCGTGTTCGCCCGTATGGTGGCATCACAACGTATGGCTGGCTCGATATCCACGCCCGCCGGTATTAGTACGCATGGATGAGCGGGGTAATTCTCCCTTGCTCCGCGGGGCCGGAAGCCGGCCAGCGAGAATGGACAATTTGGTGTGGGCGCTCGGCTCGTGGTTCGGCGAGCCTCGTCATTTAGGGGAGGGGCGCCGGAGAGCCTCCGGCTACCAAGGGGCTCACGCCCGCTCGGCCAGATCGCCTCATCCTTCTTACGGGGATACAAGTTCGACGTCATCTTCGGTGGCTCCGTTAGCTCCGGTGACGCCGTCGGCCTGGCATTCAAGTCCGCCGAATAGTGGGAGCAGAAGCCGTCCTCACTCCTACTGCGCCAGAACCCGGCCGATCAGCCGGTACTCTTCTGGTCAAAAGTCTAGTGGACATTCTCGTGGTAGCCGTTCGTCCACTGTTTCACGTGAAACATGGCTTGTTGGCAGTCCATGGCTCGCTTTGCGCGGTGCGGGATCCTATAATCGCTGTTTGACGGTCGCTTCTCTACGCGACGCCTTCAGGCCCTTTTGCTTCCCAAACGGAATAGGGCCGAGCCGGAAACCGTCCGGCACCCCTCTGGATCTCACCATGCTGTATCCGACTGAATTTGATGTCATCGTTGTGGGCGGTGGTCACGCCGGCACCGAAGCCGCACTTGCGTCTGCCCGGGCGGGATGCAAGACGCTGCTGCTTACGCATAACATCGAGACGCTGGGCCAGATGTCCTGCAATCCTTCCATAGGCGGGATAGGCAAGGGGCACCTGGTCAAGGAAGTCGATGCGCTGGGCGGGGCCATGGCGCTGGCCACGGACGAAGCGGGGATCCAATTCCGCATCCTGAACGCTTCGAAGGGCCCGGCCGTGCGCGCCACTCGGGCGCAAGCCGACCGCGTCCTCTACCGCAAGGCCATCCGCCACCGTCTGGAAAACCAGCCCAATCTGTGGCTGTTCCAGCAGGCGGTGGATGACCTCATGCTGGAAGGCGACAAGGTAGTCGGGGCGGTAACGCAGATCGGCTTGCGTTTCCGTGCGCGCGCGGTCGTGCTGACGGCGGGGACCTTCCTGAATGGGTTGGTGCACGTAGGTCTGCAGAATTACTCCGCCGGCCGGGCCGGCGATCCCCCCGCCATATCGCTGGGCAAGCGCCTGCAGGAATTGAAGCTGGGACAAGGTCGCCTGAAGACCGGAACCCCGCCACGCATTGACGGCCGGACCATCGATTTCAGCGTACTGGAAGAACAGCCTGGAGACCTGGATCCGGTCCCGGTATTCTCGTACCTGGGCGACGCCGCCATGCATCCGCGGCAGATGCCGTGCTGGATTACGCACACCAACGCGCGCACCCACGACATCATCCGGAGCGGTTTGGACCGCTCCCCCATGTATACGGGCGTCATCGAGGGTGTCGGTCCGCGCTATTGTCCGTCTATCGAAGACAAGATCCACCGGTTTGCCGACAAGGCTTCGCACCAGGTATTCCTGGAACCGGAAGGGCTGACTACGCACGAGTTCTATCCGAACGGCGTCTCCACCAGCCTGCCGTTCGACGTGCAGCTCGAGCTCATCCATTCCCTGCCCGGGCTGGAGAATGCCCATATCCTGCGTCCGGGCTACGCCATCGAATACGATTATTTCGACCCGCGCGGGCTGAAGGCCTCGCTGGAAACCCGCGCCATTTCCGGATTGTTCTTCGCGGGCCAGATCAACGGCACGACGGGCTATGAAGAAGCGGCTGCCCAGGGACTGCTTGCGGGCATCAATGCCGCGCTGAAGGTCAAGGGCGAGGAGGCCTGGGTGCCGCGCCGCGACCAGGCCTACTTGGGGGTGCTGGCCGACGACCTGGTCACGCGTGGCGTGACCGAGCCTTATCGCATGTTCACGTCGCGGGCGGAATATCGCCTGAGCTTGCGCGAGGACAACGCCGATTGGCGCTTGACCGAGATCGGGCGCCGCCTGGGATTAGTGGACGATGCGCGTTGGGATGCTTTCAACCGCAAGCGCGACGCGGTCGCAAGCGAAATCGAACGCCTGCGTTCCACGTGGGTGAACCCGAGGATTTTCCCTGCCCAGGCTGCCGAGACGCTATTGGGCAAAGCGATTGAGCGTGAGTACACACTATTCGACTTGCTCAAGCGCCCCAACGTTTCCTATGATGCGCTTATGCAAGCGAAGAACGCGGATGACGAATTGCTGGCCGGGCCGGGGGTTGCGGACAAGATCGTCGCCGAACAAGTCGAGATCCAGGTCAAGTACGCCGGCTACATCACGCGCCAGCAGGCCGAGATCGACAAGCAGGCGGGGCACGAGAACCAGCGCATACCCGAAGACATCGACTACGACTCGGTGCGCAGCCTGTCGTTCGAGGTCCGGCAAAAACTCAAGACCCATCGGCCGGAAACCATTGGCCAAGCCGCGCGCATCTCGGGCGTGACGCCCGCCGCCATCTCGCTGCTGCTGATACACCTGAAGCGCCGCCAGTTCGGACGGCTCCCCGCGGATTCCGTCGACGCGAACCGGGCGGCATGAGCGTGACCCAGAAACCCCGCCCGCTCCAGGAACCCTTCAACGGCGCCGTGTTCGCCGCGCAGCTCGAAGCCGATTGCGCGGCGTTGCGCCTCCCACTCGACCATCCGCGCATCGACCTGCTGCTCAATTACCTCGCGCAAATGCTGCGGTGGAACGGCACTTACAACCTGACGGCGATTCGCGATCCCGCTCAGATGCTTTTGCATCACATCACCGACAGCCTGTCGGTGGTCCCCGAACTTGCCCAGCGCCTGGCCGGACGCGACGCCCGCATCCTGGACGTTGGCTCGGGCGGCGGCCTGCCGGGCGTCGTATTGGCCATATGCCGCCCCGAGTGGCAGGTCCGTTGCGTGGATGCGGTGGAAAAGAAGACCGCTTTCGTCACCCATGTGGCGGGCGTATTGCGGCTGCCCAACCTGAGCGCCGAACATGGCCGGGTGGAAGAACTCGAGCCTGCCGAAAGCGATATCGTCATCTCGCGAGCGTTTGCTTCGCTGCAGGATTTTGCCGCGCTGGCCGGGCGCCACGTCAGGCAGGGGGGCGTGCTGGCGGCCATGAAAGGGCACCCGCCCGAAGACGAGATGCAATCGCTGAAGGACCAGGGAGTCTGGCGCGTGGAAGGCGTCACCACCCTGTATGTGCCGAGATTGTCCGCCCGCCGCTGCCTGGTGTGGATGGACCGCATCGAAGATGCTACGTCGCAGGGCACCAGCTAGCCGGCGCCGGCCGCCGGCGCGTCAGATTCAACTCCAATAATCAGGCAGTCACATTCGATGTCTTCCCATTCCAGCATGGTCAACGAGGCGGCGCAGGCCGGCGAACGGTCCGACGAACTGGCGGCCATCACCGGCGCCGAGCCGCTGGCCGCCAAGGGCGAGCGCGCCACCGCCCGCATCTTTTGCATCGCGAACCAGAAAGGCGGCGTAGGCAAGACCACGACCGCAGTGAACCTGGCGGCCGGACTGGCGGCCCAGAAGCAGCGCGTGCTGCTGGTCGACCTCGACCCGCAGGGCAATGCCACCATGGGCAGCGGCATCGACAAGCGCGACCTGCAGGCCACGCTCTACCAGGTGCTGATCGGCGAGGCGGGCATTGCCGAGGCGGCCAAGCCTTCGGAAAGCGGCGGCTATGACGTGCTGCCGTCCAACCGCGAACTGGCGGGCGCCGAGATCGACCTCGTGGAACTCGAAGAGCGCGAGCGCCAGCTCAAGCATGCGATTGCCGCCGTCGCCGACCGCTACGACTTCGTGCTGATCGACTGCCCGCCCACGCTGTCGCTGCTGACGCTCAATGGGCTGGCGGCCGCGCATGGCGTGATCATTCCGATGCAGTGCGAATACTTCGCGCTGGAAGGCTTGTCGGACCTGGTCAATACCATCAAGCGGGTACATGCGAACCTCAATCCAGACCTGCGCGTGATCGGGTTGCTGCGCGTGATGTTCGATCCGCGCGTGACCTTGCAGCAGCAGGTGTCGGCCCAGTTGGAAAGCCATTTCGGCGACAAAGTCTTCAAGAGCATCATCCCCCGCAACGTGAGGCTGGCCGAGGCGCCCAGCTACGGCATGCCGGGCGTGGTGTTCGATCCCGCGTCCAAGGGGGCGCAAGCCTACGTGGCGTTCGGGGCGGAAATGATAGAGCGCATGAAAACGCTGTAGCGTCGGGAAATATCATGGAAATGAAAGCAGGACAGAAAGGCGTGAAGAAGCCCAAGGGACTCGGCAGGGGGCTCGATGCCCTCCTGGGCGCCGACATGCCGGCGGTGAGCACGCTGGGCAACAAGACGTCCGAAGGCGCGGCGCCAAAGGAAGGCCCGCCCAGCTCGCTGCCTGTCGCCCGACTGCAGGCGGGCAAGTACCAGCCGCGTTCGCGCATGGACGAAGGCGCGCTGGCCGAGCTGGCGGAGTCGATACGCACGCAGGGCGTGATGCAGCCCATCCTGGTGCGCGCGATCGAAGGCGATCGCTACGAGATCATTGCCGGAGAACGTCGCTTCCGTGCCGCGCAGCTCGCGGGGCTGGCCGAGGTGCCGGTGCTGGTGCGCGAGGTCAGCGACGAGAACGCCGCCGTCATGGCGCTGATCGAGAACATCCAGCGCGAAGACCTGAATCCGCTGGAAGAGGCGCAAGGCGTGCAGCGCCTGATCGGCGAGTTCGGCATGACCCATGAGCAGGCGGCGCAGGCCATCGGCCGCTCGCGCTCGGCCACCAGCAACCTGCTGCGTTTGCTGAACCTGGCCGGCCCGGTGCAGACCATGCTGCTGGCGGGCGACCTGGACATGGGTCATGCACGGGCGCTGCTCGCGGTCGATGCGGCGACGCAGATCCAGCTTGCGACGCAGATCGTCGCCAAGCGCTTGTCGGTGCGCGAGGCCGAAAAGCTCGTCGCCCAGACCTTGCAGGAATCCGCGCAGAAATCCAGCCGCAAGCCTGCCGCCAAGTCACGCGACGTGCTGCGCCTGGAAGAAGCCTTGTCCGATCGCCTCGGCACCCAAGTGGTGTTCAAGATCGGCGCCAAGGAGCGCGGCCAGATCATCATCGACTTCCACGGCTGGGAGCATCTTTCTTCCCTGCTCGAAAAGCAGGGCCTGGCCGACGTGCTGGAGAACAGCTAGCCGCGAAGACGCGGCGGCTATGCGTGTCCGCGGCCGAGGAACGCCGCGGACACTCGTTCGGCGTCGGCATGCAGCGCGATGACGGTCAGGCCGGGCTGCGAGGCGGCGGGTCCAGGCGCTTCGTCGAGCGGCCGTACGTCGAAGCGCCTGTCGCCGGGAGCGAACTGGACCACGCAGCGCCGTCCGTCGTCCAGCGCGACGATGCCTTTTACGCGCAGCAAGTCATCCGCCAGCGCGCCGGCCAGCGTGTGCAGGCGGATCAGCAGCCAGTCGCGGGCCACGGGCTGCGGCAAAGGAACGAAGCTCGCCTGCGCCGCATGGTGGTGATCGTGCGCGTTGCCGTGTTCATCACATAGATGATCGTGATCGTCGGCACCACCCGCGGCTTGCGGGTGATCATGCGGGTGGGTCTCGACGTGTTTCGCCTCGTCCGGCCATGCGGGCTCGGCAAGGTCCGGAGAGGACGTATCTCCGACCTGGGCATCGTTGCCTCTGCCCGTCGCTTGCAACACAGCATCCAGCGGCAGGTCGGCGTGATTGGAAACCAGCACCGGCGCATGGGGATTCAAGGCTGCGAATCGCGCATGCAACGCCTGCCTGTCCGTGTCGGTGGCCTCGCGCGTCTTGGTCATGACCAGGGCCTGCGCCGCGAGAACCTGGGCCCCTGCCTCGGGATGCCGGTCGATCAACGCCGCGCCGGCGGGCGCCCCGGCCACCGCGATGACGGCCTCCAGCCGATAACGTTCGCGCAGCAGGGGATGGTCGCGAAACGCCCGCACCACCGGGGCGGGGTCGGCGAGTCCCGTGGTTTCCACCGCCACCGCGGGGAAGGCCATGCGGCGCTGCAACCGCGCCCAGAACAAATCCTCGAGCGCCTGTTCCAGGCCGGGCAGGCCCGTGCAGCAGACGCAGGCGCCCGAGACGAGGGCGGCCTGGTCGGTCACGCCCAGCAGCGTTCCATCCAGTCCCACCTCGCCCAGTTCGTTGACGATGACGGCGGCACCTTCGAGCGCCGGTTGCGCCAGCCATGCGGCGAGCAGCGTCGTCTTGCCGCTGCCCAGAAAGCCCGTCAGCAGGTAGACGGGGATGCGCGCGCGGGGCGGGGGGGCCATGACCTTGGCGAACTCAGGGCTGGTAGCCCAGCCGCGCGGAGACCGCGTCGGCCGTCTGGACCACCGGTGCGATGAAGCCGCGGATGGCTTTCTTGGTCAAACGCTGGACCGGCCCGGCAATGCCGATGGCGGCGATGACCTGGCCGCTGTGGTCGCGCACCGGCGCGGCGAGCCCGCGCATGCCCACTTCGCTTTCCTCGTCGTCCACGGCATAGCCCTCGCGGCGCGCCTGTTCCAGCGTCTTGCGCAGTTCGGCCGGATCGGTCTGGGTCTGGGGCGTGCGCGCCGCCAGGCCGTCCTTGAGCACGCGCGCCAGGATCTCCGGTCCCTGGAACGCCAGCAGCGCGCGGCCTTCGCTGGTGCAGAAGGCGGGCTTGCGCGCGCCGACGTACGAGCGCATCCGTATCGCCTGGTGGCTTTCCAGGTTGAAGAGATAAATAATGTTGCTCTGCTCCAGGGTGGCCAGGTGCACGGTCTCGCCCGTGATTTCACGCAATTCGTGCAGATAGGGCAGGGCCTGGGTCGAGATGTCCATGCGCCGCCGCACCAGCGCGCCGAGGGCGAACAGCCCGAGCCCCAGCCGGTAGCGGCCGTTCTCCGTATTCTGTTCGAGCAGCCCTTCTGCCGCCAGGGTGCTGGCCAGCCGGTGGACCGTGCTCTTGGCCAGCCCCAGCCGCTTGGCGAGCGTGCTGATGCCGATTTCCACTTCCGTTTCCGAGAATGCCTTGAGAACCCGGATGGCCGAGGCGACCGAAGAAAGCCGTCCTTCGGCGCCGTCCTGAGAGTCTTGCATGAGTAATGGAGAAGGTTGCACCAATCCGTACAGTACCACTGGAGGGAAAGTTCGCCCCTTGTCCGCTCCCTCAACCCAAGAAGGGCATAAGATCCAGGATGCGATGGATCCGGCTTTGCCGGTCCATCTGCATCGCCCCCTGGAGGGCGCGCGTCAGCGCGTAGGCGGGGAACTTATATATGGGCTCCAGTGGGCAATCTCGTCCTTCACGAACTTGTTGAAAGTCGGTGCATCCCAATCGAAGGTCTCCATCGTCTGGTTGCGCAGTTCCGTCTGGCCTTCCGGCGATTGCAGGGCCTTGCGCACGGCGAGATTGAGCTTTCCGACCAGGTCGGGCGACATGCCGGCCGGGCCCGACAACGAGAACCACGTGGTGCCGGTCAGCTGCGGATAGCCGAGTTCCTTGAAGGTCGGGATGTCCGGGAAGTCGGGGACGCGTTGCGCGGCGGTCACCGCCAGCGGGCGCAGCTTGCCCGACTTGATGTTGCCTGCGGCGGTGCTCAGCGTGATGAAGGCCGCGGGCACCTGATTGGCCGCGACGTCGGCCACGGCCGGACCGGCACCCTTGTAGCTGATGTGCACCAGGTTCAGCTTGGTGATCTGCCGGAATGCCTCGCCGATGAGTGCGCCGTGCGTGCCTTGTCCGGGCGAGGCCCAGCTCAGTCCTTCGGGCAGCGTCTTCACGTGCTTGATGAAGCCGGGCACGTCCTTGATGGGCTGGGCGACGTTGACCGCGAGCACCGTGGGCGGGCCGCCCAGCAGCGCGATGTGCGTGAAGTCCTTGATCGGGTCGAAGCTTGACGCATTGGTGAGCGGCGCGACGACGTGCGAGCCGATGCCGGACACCACCAGCGTGTAGCCGTCGGGTTCGGCCCGCGCCACCATCTGAGATCCGATGACACCGCCCGCGCCGCCGCGGTTCTCGACCACGAAGCTCTGCTTGAACGTCTCGGAAAGGTGGCGCGAGATCAGCCGCCCCAGCGTGTCGGCACTGCCGCCGGGGGCATAGGGAACCACGATCTTCACCGGGCGGTTGGGCCACGGGTCCTGGGCACAGGCGGGCGCGGCGAAAGCGCCCGCGGCAAGGGTCGCGCACAGCACGTGCGCAAGGGAATGAAACCTCATCGGCGTGTCTCCTTGGTTCAGGTTTCTGGGACCGGCTGACGTGCGAGCCGGATTGACATCCTGTTCGAGCGAATGATAACTTCGTTTCCTATCAAGGAACAACGTTCCTTTATACGGAACGATTCGCAACGAGGGGACTTGAATGCTGAAGAAGGAACAGAACGATTTGCTCACCCAGTCGGGGCCGGGTACGCCTCTGGGCGAATTGTTCCGACGCTATTGGCTGCCGGTGTTGCTCAGCCGTGAACTGCCCGAACCGGGCTGCGAGCCGGTGCGCGTCAAGCTGCTGTCCGAACGGCTGCTTGCCATCCGCGACGAGGAAGACAACCTGGGCCTCATCGACGAGTTCTGTGCCCATCGGGGCGTGTCGCTCTGGTTCGGCCGCTACGACGAGAAAGGGCAGGGCGGCGGCATACGGTGCCCCTACCACGGCTGGAAATACAGCGTGGATGGCCAATGCCTGGACGTGCCTTCCGAACCGGAAGACAGCGGCTTTCGCGATCGCATCAAGCTCACCGCCTATCCCCTGGTCGAGCGCGGCGGCATTCTGTGGACCTACATGGGGCCGCCCGAACACCAGCCGCCCCTGCCCGAATACGAGTTCGCCATGGTGCCGGAGAACCAGCGCTTCATCTCCAAGCGCATCCAGGAAAACAACTGGCTGCAGGCGCTCGAAGGCGGCATCGATTCCAGCCATGTCTCGTGGCTGCACCGCGACAGCCTGAAGTCCGATCCGCTGTTCAAGGGCGCGGCGGGCAACCAGTACAACTTCAAGGACCTGCGCCCCGTGTTCGAGGTGGTCGACACCGATACCGGCCTGCTCGTGGGCGTGCGCCGCAATGCCGACGAGGACACCTACTACTGGCGCATCACGCCCTGGCTGATGCCGTGTTTCACCATGGTGCCGCCGCGCGGCGACCATCCCGTGCACGGCCACTTCTGGGTGCCCATCGATGACGAGAACTGCTGGGCATGGAGCTTCGACTACCATGCCGCGCGTCCGCTCACCGAGGCCGAGGTCCGGGCCATGGAGGACGGCAAGGGCATCCACGTGCGCTACGTGCCGGGCACCTTCAGGCCCTTGCAGAACAAGGACAACGACTACCTGATGGACCGCGCCGCGCAGAAAGCGGGCAAGACCTTCAGCGGCGTGGAAGGCATAGGCATGCAGGACGCCTCGCTGCAGGAGAGCATGGGCCCCATCCAGGACCGCACCAAGGAGCACCTGACCTCGACCGACAATGGCATCGTGAAGATGCGGCGTGCGCTGATGAAGGCGGTCAAGGCGCTGGCCGAAGAGGGCGTCGCGCCTCCGGGCACCCATCCTTCGGCGCATCACGTGCGCTCGGCCGCGGTCATCCTGCCGCGCGACCAGTCCTTCAAGGAAGCGGCGGCCGAGGCGCTGACGGTGCAGCCGGGCCAGCCCCACGCGTCGGTGTAGCGACCATGGCGCTTACCGTACGAGCCGCCGTGGCGGTGGAAGCAGGCAAGACCGAGCTGCGGGAGCTGGCGGCGCCATCCACGTCGGAGACCAGCGGCCTGCTCAAGGTCGCCGTCACCGGCGTGTGCGGCAGCGACTGGCCCTACTACCAGCAATTGCCGCCCAGCCGCGGCCCGCTGGTACTCGGCCATGAGACCGTCGGCCACGTGGCCGAGCTGGGCGACGTCGCGCGCGCCAAATGGGGGGTGCAGGAAGGCGACCTGGTGGCGCTCGAAGAGTACCTGCCCTGCGGCCACTGCGAGTTCTGCCGCAGCGGCGAATTCCGGTTGTGCGACGCCACCGACTGGCGGCTGGGCGGCCTGCGCTACGGCGCCACCGGCCTGTCGGTGGCGCCGGGACTATGGGGCGGCTTCAGCCAGTACCAGTACCTGCACTTGAACACGGTGTTCCACCGCGTGCCCTCGGGCGTATCGCCGCGCCATGCGGCGCTCGCGCTGCCGCTTGCCAACGGCATCGAGTGGACGTACCTGCAGGGCGGCGCAGGGCCGGGCCAGACGGTGCTCATCCAAGGCCCCGGGCAGCAAGGGCTCTCGTGCGTGGTGGCGGCGCGCGAAGCGGGGGCCGAACGCATCATCGTCACCGGGCTATCGAACGAGACCGATGCCAGGCGCCTGGCGCTGGCGCGTGAACTGGGCGCGCACTACACCATCGACATCGAGTCGCAGGACCTGCTCGAAACCGTGGCCGACCTGACCGGCGGACAGATGGCGGACCTGGTCATCGATTGCGCGGCCGGCGGGACGGAATCCGTCGGCACCGCGATCCAGCTGGCACGCAAGCGCGGCCGCGTCATCCTCGGGGGGCAGAAGCGCCGCCGCATTCCCGAGTTCGACAGCGACCGCATCATCGCCCGCTTCCTGACCGTCAAGGGCATGCGCGGCCACAGCTACGAATCGGTGGAGCTCGCGCTGCAGCTCATCGCCGGCGACCGGCACGGCGTCAGGCAGATGAGCACCCACGCCTTCGGACTGGAGGATACCGACCTGGCCTTGCGCAGCCTGGCCGGCCAGGGCGTGGAGGGCGCGATCCACATGACCATCGATCCCTGGAATTGAGCAGCCGAGGCGAGGGTGTCATTCATCGGGGTGATAGCCCGTATAGCCGGGCATGGCATTGACTTGATCCGTGCATGAGCCATACTCGACGGGCTCGCCCGACACGCCGGCCGGCGCCGGCGGCACGATCAAGGAGACTGCCATGCCCTACCGCTTTGACCGCATCGATCCCAGCCAGACCGCGATGATCGTGGTCGACATGCAAAACGATTTCGTTGCCGACGGCGCCAAGCTGCAGTCCCGGCAAGCCAAGGAGATGGTGGGCAAACTGGCCCAGACGCTGCGCTTCTGCCGCGAGCAGGGCATCCGCGTCCTCTACACCGCGCACGTGCATCGCGACGACGGCTGCGACATGGGGCTGTTCCGCGACCTGTACTCCCCCATCGCCGATCATTCATCACTGGTCGACGGCACGGCCGGGGCCGACATCTATCCCGAACTTGCGCCTGCCGAAGGCGAGCACGTGATCAAGAAGCATCGCTACAGCGGCTTCTACGGCACCGATCTCGACATCATCCTGCGCGAGTGGGGCATACGGAACGTCGTGATCTCGGGCACCACCACCGAGAACTGCTGCCATGCCACTGCGCGCGACGCCATGTTCCACAACTACAAGGTCGCGTTCCTGGCCGACGCGACCGGCACCTTCGATTATCCCGACGTGGGCTGGGGAGCAATGAGCGCGGCCGAGGTGCACAAGGCGACCTTGACGATACTGGCGTTCTCGACCGCACACGTGATGAACGTGGAGGAGTTCAAGTCGCTGGTGGAGAAGGGGCGCGGATAATGCCGCGGCCCGCGGGCGGCGCAGGCCGCTCCGCGGTTGCCGCCTTCACCGCTCGTCGATGAACGAGCGGATCGACTGGATCAGGGCCGAGCACGCTTCCGAATCGCCATGGCGGGGGATGCGGCCGCGGTCGGTGATGAGGTAGACCCCCACGTTCACGGGAGGCTCCTCCAGCAGGAAGGTCTCGAGCTGGTACTGGCGGCAGCGCTCGAGCGCCAGCGAGGGAAGGATGGCGCCTCCCGCTCCGCTGGCGGCCATCGCCAGCACGGTCTCGATGTGGCTGAGCACGACGCTGTTCTGCGCATGGGGCGACCGGCCAATGGCGGTCAGTTGCTTGTCGATGGCCTGCTGTATCGCGCTGTGGCTCTCGAGGCGCAGCAGGGGGGTATAGAGCAGTTCCTCCCACCGCAACGGCGCCATGGCCTTGCTCGAGCGGCGGGCGGCGCGTGCCGGTGCCCGCACATAAATCAGCCGCGTCTGGCAGATCAGGGTACGCGCGTAGCCGGCGATCGGCTTGTAGAAGAAGCCGATGCCGCAATCGATGCTTCCTTCGTCCAGGCGAGCGAGGATCTGGGTGGCTTCGGCATCCGAGTACTCGACGGCGATCTCTGCCTGGTGCGGCCCGAACGCGTTGTGGATGAAGGGCAGCAGCGTCGAGGCCAGCATGGGCGTGCAGGCCACGCGCACCTTCTTCTGGCGCTGGTTTTCCCATCGGTCGATGGCTTCGACGGTGCCGGCCAATTGCTCGGAGAACTGCGCCGCGACCGGATAGAACCGTTCGCCAGCCGGGGTAAGCGCCACGGAGCGCGTGGTGCGATTGAGCAGCCGGAATCCCAGTTGCGCCTCCAGCTCGCGCATCATGCTGCTGAGCCCCGCCTGGGTGATGTGCAGCTGTTCGGCGGCGCGCGTGAAGCTGCGCAGCCGCGCCACTTGGACGAAAGCGGACAACTGGCGAATGCTGACATTCATACCGGCCACTTATGAATTCATTCCGAAGTCCGGATTGTTATCCGCGACGCCCTGGTTTTCAATGCATCGCTCGATCACATTCGACGGAGCAGGGGTATGAGACGCATGCTGACGGCCGTCCTGGCAATGCTGGCCGCGCTGGCCGGGGTTGCCCACGCCAGTTATCCGGAGCGCCTGGTCCGCATCGTCGTGCCCTATGATCCCGGCACCGGTGCCGACATCCTCGCGCGCACGCTCGGCCAGCGGCTGGCCGAGAAATGGAAGACGCCGGTCATCGTCGAGAACCGGCCCGGCGCCAGCACCGCCATAGGAACCGAGCACGTCCAGAAGTCGGCGCCCGACGGCTACACCTTGATGGTGACGGCCAACACCCCCGTCATCAACAAGAGCCTGCGTCCGCAAGCCCCCTACGACCCGGTCAACGGACTCGACGCGGTCTTGCCCCTCGCCATCGGGCGCCTGACGCTGGTGGCTCATCCCACCTTGGGCGTGAAGACCGCCAAGGAACTGGTCGCCGCGGCCAGGAAGACGCCGGGCGCCATCAACTATGGTTCGCCCGGCAACGGCACGCCTCACCATCTGGCCATGGAACTGTTCAAGCAGGCTACCCACGCCAATCTCACGCACGTTCCGTTCTCGACCACCGGGGGCGCGCTGCAGGCCTTGCTGGGCGGACACGTGAAGGTGATGTTCTTCCCCATCCACGTCGCGCTGCCGCACGTGCGCGAGAACCGGCTGGTGCTGCTCGCCTCAGGCGGCCTGGAACGGTCCGATGTCACGCCCGACGTGCCGTCCCTGTCCGAGGCGGTGGACATCAAACTCGATGGCGATATCTGGTACGGCATGTATGCGCCCAGGGGAACGCCGGCCGCCATCGTCAGGAAGCTGAACGAGGACGTCAACGAAATCCTGCGCATCGATGCCGTGCGGGAAGTCTTCTCGCGCCAGGGCCTGACGGCCACCGGCGGGGCGTCGGATGAGTTCGCCCGCTTGACGCGCGAAGACCTGGACCGATGGACGCAAGTCGTTCGGCGGGCCGGCATCCAGGTGGACTAGCCAGCGACCGTTCTTTCCATCCACTTTCTCCGGTTCATGCCATGCCGACGATTCATCCGCTGACCACGCGCGACGGGGTCTTGCTGCATCTCGCCTTCTTTGCCCCCGCCGACGAGGGTGCGCCAGTGCTGTTGCTGACGCACGGCGTTGCCAACAATTTCGTCACGACGCCCTTGTGGACCGTGGCCGAGCACCTGCATGCGCGCGGCCACGGCGTGGCGCTCCTCAACAACCGCGGCCATGACTGGGTAACCTCCAACCCCATCGACAGGCGCTGGCTGGGAGCCGCCCACGAAATATTCGAGGAAAGCGCGCTGGACTTCGAGGCGGCGCTCGACTGGCTGGCTGCGCGTGGCCATGGGCGCGTGGTGCTGGGCGGTCACAGCCTCGGCGGCCTGAAAGCCGCGTTCGCGTGCCGCCGTCTCGGAACCGGGCAGGTCGCGGCGCTGGTCATGCTTTCGTCGCCGCGCCTGCCGGACGAGCAGGAATGGGACTGGCCTGCCCACGAAGCGCTGCTGGCGCGCTGCAGGGAGCTCATCGCCCAGGACCGCGGCAGCGAGCTGATGGAAGTCGAGATGCCCACCAACACGCCGGCCCTGCGCGGGCTGATGAGTGCGCGCACCTACCTCAACAAGTATGGTCCCGACGCTTCCACCACGGCGCTCCGCTTCGCTTCGGAATTCCGGTTGCCGGTCTTCCTGCTGGCGGGCTCGGAGGAAAAACCGCAGCTCGGTTTCGCGCGCGACATGGAGCGCGCATTGACCGCAGCCGAATCCGTGGCGCGGGTAACCGTGGAGGGCGCGGATCACATGTACGGCGACCGGCACCAGCGCGTGGCCGATGCGTTGTCGGATTGGCTGGCCCGGCAGCTCTCGTAGCGGCAGTTACTGCAGTACCAGCCAGGCGCCGGCCAGGCAGGCGAGCGCGACGGCGGCGGAAATGCCTGCCATCCATGCCGGGGGCACCGGACGGATCGCTTCCCGGCCCAGGGCCGACCGGCGCCAGCCCGCGGCCAGGCAAAGCAGGACGGCGCAGGCCATGTCCAGCGTTCCCACGGCCAGGACAGCGGGACGATGCCCCTGTACGCCCGCCCGCAGCACCAGCAACGCCACGGCCGCCATGGAGAGCCCCGTGCGGCCCCACGCGAGGGCGGTCCGCTGCGGCTGGAGCCCGGGATCCTGTTGCGGGCTCATTGGATCAGCACGAAGACGCCCGCCACCGCGGCAACGAGCATCGTGATGCCGGCCGCGAGAGGAATGAGCGTGGAACGGGGCAGGGGCCGCGAATGGCGCATGGCCTGCTGGTTCGCCTTCCATTGGAAATAGGCGCCGCTGCAGAATACGAGGCCGGCCAGCGTCATGGCCGCGCTCAGCGCGATGAGCGGCCAGTGCGGCCGGACCGTCCCGCCGAACTGGTGGAGCAGGATGGCGCCTGCCAGCACCGCCAGCGCCGTCCGTATCCACGCCAGGAAGGTGCGCTCGTTGGCCAGCGTGAAGCGATAGTCGGGCTCGTGGCCTTCGTTTTCTTGCATGCTCGGGGTTCCTGCGGTGTCGATCCGGTGTCGCCCGCTATTTTAGGTCTCTCCGGCCCGGCGTTCATGCGGGTGCAAGCGGCGTTGCGGTAATCTTGGACAGGGCATCATCGACAACCGGAGCATGCACGTGGAATACCGCAAACTTGGCCGCACCGATCTAGAAGTCAGCGTGATCGGGCTGGGCACCATGACATGGGGAGAACAGAACAGCGAGGCCGACGCGCACGGGCAGCTGGACTATGCGCTGGGGCAGGGCGTGAACCTCGTGGACACCGCCGAGATGTATCCTGTGCCACCCAAGGCCGAGACCCAGGGGCGCACCGAATCCTACATCGGCACGTGGCTGGCCAAGACCGGCCGCCGGCACGACATCGTGCTGACCAGCAAGGTTGCCGGGCCCCTGCGCGATGCCAAGCGTCCCGGCCACATCCGCGACGGCAAGCCTTTCCTGGACCGCAAGAACCTGACGGCCGCCCTGGACGACAGCCTCAAGCGCCTGCAGACCGACTACATCGACCTCTACCAGCTGCACTGGCCAGACCGCACCACGGCCACGTTCGGCCAGCTCGCCTACCCGTGGGTGAAGGACGACTACACCGTGCCGATCGAAGAGACGCTGTCGGTGCTGCAGGACTTCGTGCGCGCGGGCAAGGTCCGGCACGTCGGCGTATCGAACGAGACGCCGTGGGGCGTGGCGCAATTCCTCAAGCTGTCCGAGACCAGGGGCTTGCCGCGCATCGCGTCCATCCAGAATCCCTACAACCTGCTCAACCGTGTGTTCGAGATCGGGTTATCCGAGTTCACGCACTTCGAAGACGTCAGCCTGCTCGCTTATTCGCCGCTGGGAATGGGCGTGCTGTCGGGCAAGTACCTCGACGGTGCGCGGCCCGAGGGCGCCCGGCTGACGCTGTTCACGCGCTTTACCCGCTACGATGGGCGCGAGGCGGAATCGGCCGCGCGGCAGTACGTCCAGCTCGCGCGCGACCACGGCCTGTCGCCGGCGCAGATGGCCCTGGCCTGGGTGAACAGCCGGCCGTTCGTCGCCAGCAACCTGATCGGCGCGACGACGATGGCGCAGCTCCAGGAAAACATCGCCAGCGCGCAGATCACGCTGCCGCCCGAAGTGCTCGAGGGTATCGAGCGCATCCACCGCAGCCAGCCCAATCCCTGCCCCTGAGCGCGGGCGGCCGGCTCCTCTTGCGACGCGCGGCGCCCCCGAGGGCGCCGCGGCCGCTCAGATCTTGAACGCCTCGAACGTCTCGGGCGCGAACAGATCTTCGGGCGTCAGCAGCTTCTTCGACAACCCGCCTTCGTGGTGATAGCGCAGGAAAGTCTCCAGCGTCTTGCGGTTGTTCTCGAAGCCGTAGGCCCAGAAGTCCTCGCCCATTTCCTTGACCACTTCCTCCATGTTGCCCAGCAGCCAGGGATGCATGATCTTGAGCGCGGCGGTCTCGCGCAGGTTCTGGTAGGCCACCTGTTGCGCCTGAGCGAAGGCCTTGTACAGCGACTGCGCGACCCAGCGGTTGGCTTCGTAGATCTCGCGGCGGATGACCACCGTGTGCATGATGGGGAAGATGCCCGTCTTGCGGAAGTAGTCGCGCTCGACCGCCTCGAAGTCGGGGAACAGGCGCTTGACCTTGCCCTTGCCGGTCAGGAAGGTGGACGGCATGCGCGCGGTGTGCAGGGCGTCGATCTCGCCGTCCAGCAGCATCTGCGACAGCGTTTGCGTGGGACCGATCTGCTCGATCTTGATGTTCGGCGGCAGGTCGAGCTTGAGCTTTTCGGGGCGGCCCGGCTCCTCCTCGCCGCCGGTGACGTAGGTGACGCTGTCGACCGGCACGCCATAGTGCTCGTCCAGGATGCCGCGTATCCACACCGGCGCCGTCATCTGGTATTCGGGCGTGCCGATGCGTTTGCCGATCAGGTCCTTGGGTTCGCGGATGCCGGCATCCGCGTTCACGTAGATGCAGGAGTGGCGGAAGAAGCGCGACGGGAAGACCGGAATGGCGATGAAAGGCTTCTCGGGCTTGAACAGCGACACGGTATAGGACGACAGCGACATCTCGGCCACGTCGAACTCGCGGTGCCGCAGCATGCGGAAGAAGGTCTCCTCCACCGGCATGTTCAGGTAGTTCAGGTCGATGCCGTCGGCAACGACGGTACCGTCCATCAGCGCGCGGGTACGGTCGTAGTCCCAGCAACCCAGCGAAAGTCTCAGTTTGGACATGGCGATCTCGATAAAGTGAACGGTGGACGAAGTTATTCGATGCGGATGCCGGCTTTCTTGATGACGGCGCCGTAGCGGTCGATGTCGGAACGGATCTTCTGGCCGAATTGCTCGGGCGTGCCGCCTACCGGCGTCAGGTAGCTGGTGGCCAGCGAAGCCTGCACCTCGGGTTTCTTCAGGACGGCGTTCACCGCCCCGTTGAGCTTGGCGACGATCTCGCGCGGCGTGCCGGCGGGAGCCAGCATGCCATACCAGATGTCGATGTTGAAGCCCGGGAAACCTTGCTCGGCGCCGGTGGGCAGCTCGGGCGCGTAGGGCGTGCGCTTGTCCGCCGCGACGGCGTAGACGCGCATGCGGCCGTCCTTGAGGTAGCCGGCGATGTTGGTCAGCGTGATGAAGATCAGGTCCACCTGGCCGCCCAGCACGTTGGGCACGGAGTCCGAGCAGCCCTTGTACGGCACGTGGGTGATGTCCACGTCGGCCTGCTGCTTGAACATCTCGCCCGCCAGGTGCAGGGCCGAGCCGGTGTCGCAGCCGGCGTACGAAAGCTTGCCCGGGTGGCTCTTGGCGTAGGCCACCAGGTCCTTGAGCGACTTGGGCGCCAGGTCGGCGCGCGCGCCCAGCACGGCGGGCGTCGTGCCGATCTGCACCACCGGCGCGAAGCTCTTGAGCGTGTCGAACGGCAGCTTGCTCATCAACGTATGGTTGATGGTCATGGTGTTGGGGATGATGGCCAGCGTATAGCCGTCGGCCGGCGCCTTCGCCAGCTGGTCCAGGCCGATGTTGCCGCCGGCGCCCGGCTTGTTCTCCACCACGAACGTCTGGCCCAGTTCGGACCGCAGGTGGGTGGCGACCAGGCGCGCGGCGGTATCCACTCCACCCCCCGCGGTGACGGGCACGATGACGCGCACGGGCTTGGAGGGATAGTTGTCCGCCATCGCGACGGGCGAGGCGGCCGCCACGGCCATGGACAATGCGGCAAACAAGGCGCGTGCCGGTGCTTTCATGCAAGTCTCCTTCGGTACTTCTGCAATGATTCGAACAAAACTCCCCATGCCACGCAGGACACGGCCGCTTCATGGATGAGGGGAATGTGCGCGCCGGCGCGTGGAAAGCCACGCCCGGTGCGGCTTGGGGCGCCGCGGATCGTCGCCTGGCGGGGGCGTGCGGCGTTGCGGATCGTCGCCTGGCGGGGGCGTGCGGCGTTGCGGAAATTCTAAGGCGGGAAGCGGCCTTCGAACCGGCCGGAGGCCATGATTAATACTGATCGCAGCCATCACCGATCGATATCGCCGCGGGGGCGGGACTGCCGTAGCGGCTCGGCTGGCTACGCGTCTTTCCCGGTGGCCGGTGCGGGGAAAGCGCGAGCGCCGTCGGACTGCCCGCGTATGTGATTGCGCAGCGCTTCCACGAACAGCGCCGATGCCGTGTTCAAGGGCCGGCGCGGATGAGTCACGCAGACGATCTGCCGCGTCATGGCGGGAGCCTCGATGGTGCGGATGCGCAGCGATGCGCGGCGGGCGTGGCGGCGGACGACGGAACGAGGCAGGATGGCGTAGAGGTTCGCGTCCTCGACGAGGTTGAGCAGCGCCGTCATCGAGTAGATCTCGAAGACGGGCTTGAACACCAGGTTCTCCTGGCGCGCGTAGTCTTCCAGGATCTCGCGCAGGTTGTGCTCGCGCGGCGTGAATACCAGGGGCAGGGCGGCCGCGGCCGACAAGGGCAGGGCGGCGGGGACCGCATCGTCATCCGGTCCCGCCAGCACGAGCTCTTCGTCGATGATGGGCTCGACGCTCAGGGAGAAAGGCCGGCGCGGCTTGTCGACGATGGCGGCGTCGATCTTGCCGGCCGCCACCCAATCCAGCAGGGGGCCGTTGGTGACGGTGATGTTGACCTTGGGATAGGCGCGCGCGAAGTCGATGAGCGCTTCGCTCAGCACGCTTTCGGCCAGCGACGAAATCATGCCCACCACGACCTCGCCGCCTACCTCGCCGCCGCGCAAAGTCATCTGTTCGCGCGCGTGGGCGAGGTCGCGCAGGATGGGCAGGTACAGCTGGTACATGCGCCGGCCCGCCTCGGTGGGTTCCATGCCCCGGGCGCTGCGGACGAACAGCTTCTGGCCGAGCTCTTCTTCCAGCTTGACGATCTGCGCGCTGAGCGCCGGCTGCACGACGTTCACGCGGCGCGCCGCGCCGGTGACGGTGCCTTCCTCGAATAGGCAGATGAAATACTGGATCTGGCGGAGTTCCACGGCGGTCTTCTTTGGCGGAGGCGGCCGCGGCGGGAAGGCGAGCGGGCGCGGAGAGCGGCGACTCCCCGATTTTATCGGTACCGGGTCCGCCGCGGTTCAGGCCAGCAGGCGGGCAAGCGCGGAGGCGCTTTCGCGGGCGATGCGGCGGCTGGCCCGGCTATCGCCGATCCATCGCAGGAAGCCGTGCGGCATGCCGTTCGCCCGCACCAGTTCGCATGCGGTGCCGGCCGCCCCCAGCCGGTCGGCCAGGATCTCCGCGTCGCTGCGCAGCGGATCCAGGTCGGCGGCCACCGCTACCGCGGGCGGCAGGCCGGCGAGATCCGGCGCCAGCAGGGGCGCGGCCCGCCAGTCGCGTGCGTCCGGTTCGCGGCCCAGGTAGTCGCGCAGGATGCGTTGGCAGCGGGCGCGGGTAAGCAGCGGCGCGTTGGCGTTCTCCCGGTACGAGGGCGTGTCGAAATCGATGCCGATGATGGGATAGGCCAGCCACATGGCCCGCAGCGCGATCGTTCCGCGGGTTTCGAGCGCGGCCGCCAGCGCCAGGTTGGCGCCCGAGCTGTCGCCGCCGGCGGCCAGGCGCGCGGGGTCCGCGCCCAGCGCGGCGGCATGGCCGTGCAGCCATCGCAACGCGCCGACGGTGTCGTTGAGCGCGGCGGGAAACCGGTGCTCGGGCAGCACCCGGTAATCGACGCTGGCCACCAGTACGCCGGCGTCCATGGCGAGCATGCAGCAGATGGCATCGTGGCTGTCGAGGTCGCCGTTGGTGAACGCGCCGCCGTGCATGTAGAGCAGGGCGGCAGGCCGCGGCGCGCGCGGCCGGTAAAGCCGCAATGCCAGCGGCGCGCCGTCGACCGCGATGCGGACGTCCTCGATGTCCAGCGGAACCGGAGGGCGCCGCAGCGGCCGCCGGCTGCGCAGGAACGCGGCCCGCACCTGCGCCGGGTCCAGCAGATGCGGCGGCGTCGCGCCCGCTTCGGCTTCGACCATCCGCATGACGAGCGGCGCGATATCGGGGTCCAGCCGGGCGATGAGCGTCTCGTCGGGTTTCATGTCGGATGCGCAGGTCTCGGTTTGATTATCATAGGTCCGGTCCCTCGCCGCCGCTTCATATTTCCGCGGTCCAGGGGCCATGCCGCCGCGGTATGGCGAACGAATCCGGGGGGATGGCAGGCGCCATGGACATTCGTCAGCTTAAGTACTTCGTGACCGTCGCGACGCACGAGAATTTCTCCAAGGCGGCGCAGCAACTGTTCGTGGCGCAGCCCGCGCTCAGCCGGCGGATACGCGCGCTGGAGGACGAACTGGGCGTGCGGCTGTTCGAACGCCACCTGCGCGGCGCCACCCTTACGCCGGAAGGGCGGCGCCTGCTGGATCGCGCGCAATACCTGCTGCGCAGCTTCGACCAGCTCAGGAGCGACGTGCACGATACGCAGGGCCCGCCGTCGGGGCCGGTCATCATCGGCATGACGCCCAACTAC
Source organism: Pigmentiphaga sp. NML080357 (assembly GCF_002188465.1). Classification (GTDB taxonomy): domain Bacteria; phylum Pseudomonadota; class Gammaproteobacteria; order Burkholderiales; family Burkholderiaceae_B; genus Pigmentiphaga. The sequence goes on from NZ_NINW01000049.1 coordinate 155,873, forward strand.
GTGTCGGTCATCGGCGCTTCGCTCACGATGGCGATCAAGCAGCGCTTTCCCGAGGCCCAGCCGCACATCGTCCAGGCCTTCAGTCCCGCCATGCACGACATGCTGCGCGACAACGCCGTCGATATCGCGCTGCTGAGCGGCGCGACGCCGGCGCCGCCTCCCTCGCACATGATCGCCGTCGAACCCCTGTTCGAAGACCGGCTGTGCCTGGTGGGACGCGAAGGCGATCCGCTGCTCGAGCGCAGCGAGATCCCCGTGCGCCAGCTGCGGGGGCTCCCGCTGATCCTGACCGGCGTGTCGCGCGCCGGCATACGCAACGAGATCGAGGCGCTGGCGGCGCGCCAGCGGGTGCCGCTGCGCATCGAGGCGGAAGTCGGGGCGTTCGCGCTGGCCGCGCAACTGGTACGCCGGGGCATGGGCTATACGGTGTACCTGCCGTCCAGCGTCGCGCTGGAGGCGGGCCTGGCGGCCGCGCCCATCTCCGGCCTGTGGCTGCAGCGCAGCCTGGCGTGGCCGGTATCGCGGCCCCTGTCGCGGGTGGCCAGCGAGGTGCTGCCCATGGTGCGCGAGCTCATCATGGCGCAGGTCGAGCGGGGTCAATGGCAGGGAGCCCGGCTCATGGGGCGCCGCCGCGGGTCGCGCGCCTGAAATGGGCCGCGCCATGCCGGCGCGGCATCGCGGGCATAGCAAATCGATAATTTATCGGCGCCGCGTACGCGGCCATGATGAGACATCGCGGCGCATCCCCATGCCGCGCACGTCGAGGAGCATGCATGGCCAGCCCGTTGCTAGACACCATCGCGCGCACGCGCGTCGCGCGCTTTTCCCAACTCAAGCCGTTCAGTCTCGCCTTCGTCGATTCGCTGCTGCCCGAAGGCAGGAAGAAGAACCTGAAGGTCATCGGCCGCGGCGTGGTCGAGAACGCCGACATGCAGCCGCCCATCGCCGAGGACCACGGATTCACCATCTCGTACATTGTCGTGCCGCCGGGCGGCGGCGCCGGCCTGCATGCGCACAAGACCGCCGAGGTCTTCATTCCCATCACCGGACCCGTGCACGTGCTGATCGGCGACGACAAGGAAGAGATCGTGCTGCAACCGCTGGACGTGATTTCGGTGCCCACCGGCGTGATGCGCGGTTTCCGCAACTATGGCGAGCACGAACTGACCATGCTGGCGCTGGTGGGCGGGCACAACGGCGGCGGGGCGGTGACCTGGCACGACGAGGTGCTGAACCGGGCGGCCGCCGAGTCCGGACTCGCGATCGACGAGAAGGGCAACTTGAAGCGGCTGCCCAACTTCAAGATGCCGGAAGACGTGGAAGGATCCGTCATCTGACGTCGCCGCCACGGCGATGTCGGCATCGACCGGCGCCATGGCCGCCGGAGGCGTGAGAGGGAGACGACAATGAGAAAGACCTCGATTTCCTGCGTGGCGGCAAGATGGTGCGCCGTTGCGCTGGCCTGTGCGGCGATGGCTGCCGGCGCCGTGGAAAACTATCCGTCCAAGCCCGTGCGGGTCATCGTGCCGTTCCCGGCGGGCAGTTCGCCGGACATCGTGGCGCGCTACCTGTCGGGCAAGCTGGCAGAACGCATGGGCCAGCCCTTCGTGGTGGACAACCGCGCAGGCGCGGGCGGCATGCTGGGGGCCGAGGCGGTCGCCAAGGCGCCGCCCGACGGCCACACGATCTTCTTCATGGTCAATTCCATCGTGACCATGAACCAGTTCATCTACAAGAAACTGCCCTATGACCCGGTCAGGGATTTCGCGCCGGTCAGCATCGTGGCCGCCGTTCCCTACGTGCTCATCGCCAACAAGGATTTTCCCCAGCGTACGTTGGCCGAGCTGATTGCCGCGGCGAAGGCCCGGCCCGGGTCGATCAACTATGCCTCGATGGGCGTGGGCGGCGCCGGCCACGTGATCATGGAACTGATGACCTCGCTGGCCGGGGTGCGCCTGACCCACGTGCCCTACAAGAGCGGCGCGCTGGTCGACGTCATAGGCGGCCAGGTGCCGCTCATCTTCCAGCCCACCACCACCGCGATCGAACAGGTCAAGGCCGGTACGGTGATCCCGCTCGGCAGCACAGGCAGGAAGCGCCTGCCCGCGTTGCCCGGTACGCCGGCCATCTCCGAGGTGGTGCCGGGTTTCGAGGCCGACGGCTGGCAGGGCGTGGAAGCGCCCGCGGGTACGCCGCCCGCGGTGGTCGAACGGCTGAACAAGGAGATCGCCGCCGTGCTGGCGCTGCCCGAGACCGCGGGCAAGTTCGACACCCTGGGCATCCAGGCGTGGCCCACGTCGCCCAGGGAAATGGCGGCGATCATCGCGGCGGATATCGATAAGTGGGGCGGGGTGATCCGGCGCATGCGGATCGACTGAGTGACCCCCCTACGCGCTGACGCGCGCCCCCCAGGGGGCGATGCGGGTGGACCGGCGGAGCCGGATCCACCGCATCCTGGGTCTAGTACCTTCTTCTTGGTTGGGGCGTCGGGGCTTTGTTGGCGTCGCACGCTATTTTTTTGAAAGGGATGTATGAATATCACGACTACGCGGGCGGGGGTGGGGGAGGCGGAGTGGAAGGTGCGGGTGGATCTGGCGGCGTGTTATCGGCTGGTGGCGCATTTCGGGATGGACGACCTGATCTACAACCACATTTCGGCCCGCGTGCCGGGCGCGGATGAGCATTTCCTGATCAACCCCTACGGAATGGCCTACGAGGAGATCACGGCGTCCAGCCTGGTCAGGATCGATCTGGACGGCAATGTGGTGGACGACGGCGGCCAGGGCTATGGCGTGAACCATGCGGGCTTCGTGATCCACTCGGCGGTGCACCGGGCGCGGCCGGACGTCGATTGCGTGATCCACACCCACACGCCCGCCGGCATGGCGGTATCCGCGCTCGAGTGCGGCCTCTTGCCGCTGACGCAGACTGCGATGTTCTTCGGCAAGGTGGCCATGCACGAGTACGAGGGCGTGGTGGTGGACCTGGGCGAGCAGCGGCGGATCGTCGACGATCTCGGCGACAGCCAGGCCATGATCCTGCGCAACCACGGTCTCCTGACGGTGGGGCCGTCCATACCCGAGGCCTTCACCGCCATGTACTGGCTGGAGCGCGCCTGCCAGGCGCAAGCAATGGCCATGGCCTGCAATACTCCCCTGCACTTGCCCGCCTCCGCAGTGGTCGAGCTCACCAACCACCTCTACAAGCCCACCACCCGCCGTCCCTTCGGCCTGCTCGAATGGCCCGCCCTGCTGCGCCTGCTGGACCGCCGCGACAACTCCTATAGAAACTAAGCGGAGCCACGCAGGACGCGGTGCCCCGCACCAGACACCCCTTGCAGATCCAGGGCACAGCGGATCCGGCTTCGCCGGTCCGCCGGTGCCGCCCCCTGGGGGGCGCGCTTTAGCGCGTAGGGGGGATTTTGATTTGATCGGCCCGGGTAAACCCGCTATACTCGTATGGTTTGTCGGAAAGCAGGTCTTGAAAAGGTGCTAGTCGTCCGATGAAGACGATCGAAGACGATCCGCGCCCTTCAAATGCCAACGGAAAAGCGGCCAACGGAAAAGCGGCCAACGCAAAAGCGGCTGGCGGGAACGCCGCCACGGGGAAGGCGCAGCGGGAAATATCCGGTGTGCGCGACCAAAGGGAGGCCGGCGAACCCGATCCATGGGGTTGGGAGGCCCGCGACGCCGAGCGTCTGCGATCCAATGAACAGGTAGAACCGCTTCGGCTTACCGAAGCAGAACGGATAGTGTTGCGTCAGCGGGCCGTGCGGGACTTGCTGCATGCGATAATTATTCAGGTTGCCGTCAGCGTAGTCGTTGCCGTGCTGGCCTACGCGGTGTCAGGGAGCGCCGCCGGAGGGTCGGCGCTGGTCGGTGCCGCGGCATACGTCATTCCCAACGCCTTGTTCGCATTCAGGCTGATTCTGAGTGTGCACAAGCCGGGGGGAGCAAACCCCGCAACGTTTTTCTTCGGCGAGTTCCTCAAGATCGCCATCGCTGCCGTGTTCATTGTCGCGGCGGCGAAGTTCGGTCGTGAGTGGCTTGTTTGGCCCGCCTTTCTGGCGGGTTTGGTGTGTGCGCTGAAAAGCCAGTGGCTGGTACTGGCTTTCGGCAAGAAGGATTGAAGGTGACGGCACGGGCAGGACATCCCGGCCGGCATCGCAAGCATTTCAAAATCAGGTCGTAGGATAGAACCCCCCGATATGGCTTCCACCACAGCGCCGACCGCGTCCGAGTACATCGTCCACCACCTGGGACACCTGAACAACACCGGACACAAGCAGACTCTCATTGCCGATTTCTCGGTCGTCAACTACGACACGCTCTTCTGGTCCATCTCCATGGGCCTGCTGGTCGTGTTCCTGATGTGGCTGGGCGCCCGCCGCGCCACCGCCGGCGTGCCGGGCAAGATGCAGGCCTTCGTCGAGATCCTGGTCGAGATGGTCGACGAACAGGCCAAGGGCATCGTCCATAACGCCACCTCCCGCCAGTTCGTCGCGCCGCTCGCGCTCACGGTGTTCATGTGGATCATCTTCATGAACGCGCTGGATCTGCTGCCGGTGGACCTGCCCCACTATCTGTTCGGCCTGGTCGGACTGGGCGACGTCATCCACTACCATCGCATCGTGCCCACGGCCGACCTGAACGCCACCATCGGCATGTCGCTCGGCGTGCTGCTGCTGATGCTCTACTACGGCATCAAGATCAAGTCGCCCGGCGGCTTCGTCAAGGAGCTGTTCACCGCGCCGTTCCATGCGCACGGCATCGGCGCCGTCATCCTGGCCCCCTTCAATTTCCTGCTGAACCTCATCGAATACGCCGCCAAGACGGTTTCGCTCGGCATGCGGTTGTTCGGCAACATGTTCGCCGGCGAACTGATCTTCATGCTGATCGCCCTGCTGGGCGGCGCATGGGCCGGATTGAACGCAACCAGCGTGTTCCTTGGCATCGGCCACCTCATCGCCGGGTCGATCTGGGCCATTTTCCACATCCTGATCGTCGTGCTGCAGGCATTCATTTTCATGATGCTGACCCTGGTGTACGTGAGCCAGGCGCACGAAGGGCATTGATCGGGCCTCCCGTACGTCCTTCGGGCGCCCCCAGGGGCGGCGCTGGCAGGCCGGCGGAGCCGGATCTGCGGCGCCCGTGGGGTCGGGGGAAAGTGGAGATGTGCAGGTGTGTGTAGAAATACCGGGGCGCGGTGGGTTGCCGCGGTCCAGTAGCAAGTTAGCAGTATCCGTCGTTCCAATCTTCAACATAACTAGTCGTTTTTCGATTCATATCAAGGAGTTGTCATGACCAACGTCGCTCTCGTCGCTCTCGCTTGCGGTCTGATCATCGGTCTGGGTGCCATCGGCGCTTGCCTGGGAATCGCGATCGTCGGTGGCAAGTACATCGAGGCTTCGGCTCGCCAGCCCGAGCTGATGAACCCCCTGCAGACCAAGCTGTTCCTGCTGGCCGGCCTGATCGACGCGGCCTTCCTGATCGGCGTGGGTATTGCCATGCTGTTCGCTTTCGCGAACCCGTTCGTCGGCTAAGACCTCTATTCGACATGACCGCTCCGTGACGCGGCCCTCGCCCTCGTCACGGATGATGTTCTTTTCCGAATAAGGAAACACCGTGAATCTGAACGCGACACTCGTCTTCCAGATGCTCGTGTTCTTCATTCTGGCGTGGTTCACGATGAAGTTCGTGTGGCCGCCTCTGATGAAGTCCATCGAAGAGCGCCGTCTGAAGATCGCCGAAGGCCTCGCCTCGGCCGAGAAGGGCAAGGCCGAGCTGGTGCAGGCCGAGGCCCGCATCGGTCAGATCGAAGCCGCCGCCAAGGCCGAGAACCAGGCTCGCCTGGCCCAGGCCGAGAAGCAGGCTGCCGCCCTGATCGAGCAGGCCCGCAAGGACGCCGAGGCCGAACGCGCCCGCATTCTCGAGCAAGCCCGCCAGGAAGCGCAGCAGGAAGCCCAGCGCGCCCGCGAAGGCCTGCGCGACGCCGTGGCGCAACTGGCCGTCAAGGGCGCCGAGGAAATCCTCAAGCGCGAAGTCAACGCCCAGGTGCATGCCGAACTGCTCGGCCAGCTCAAGGCGCAGTTGTAAATGAACCCGCGCGGGTGGCACGGCAGCGTGCCGCTCTCGCGTTTGCGAATCACCTCGCTAACCGTATCAGGCATCGAGAGCCACCATGGCTGAACTGTCCACCATCGCCCGGCCATACGCTGAAGCGCTGTTCGGCGTTGCCCGTGCAGATAGCGCAGGCCTTGCCGCCTGGGCCGAGCTTGTCGCCGAAATGGCGCAGGCCGCCGCGCACCCCGACGTGCGCAGCGCCATCGCCGATCCCAAGCTCGACAACGAGCAGCGAGTCGAATTGTTCACGGCCACGCTGAAGACGCCGCTGTCGCCGGCCGCGCGCAATTTCGTGAAGCTGCTGGTCGAAAACGGCCGCTTGCTGCTGTTGCCCGAGATCGCATCGCAATTCCTGTGGCTCAAGAATCGCCACGAGGGCACCGCGGATGCCGAGATCGCCAGCGCATTCGCGTTGACCGATGCCCAGGTTGCCGACCTGGTCGCCGGGCTGGAAAAGAAATTCGGCGTGAAGATCAAGCCCACCGTCCGGGTCGACGCTTCGCTGATCGGCGGCGTGCGCGTGTCCGTCGGGGACCAGGTGCTCGATACCTCCGTGCGTGCGCAGCTTGATCGCATGCGCGACGCGCTCGTCGCATAGTTCGGTCGCTGCGCCCTTATCGGCACCGAGAGAAAGGATTCCAGGAGTCAACCATGCAACTCAATCCGTCTGAGATCAGCGAACTGCTCAAGAGCCGCATCGAGGGCCTGAGCAGCTCTGCTGACATTCGCACCCAAGGCACGGTCGTTTCCGTGACCGACGGTATCACCCGCATCCACGGCCTGTCGGACGTGATGCAGGGCGAAATGCTCGAGTTCCCCAACAACACCTACGGCATGGCGCTCAACCTCGAGCGCGACTCCGTCGGCGCCGTGATTCTGGGCGACTACACCCACATTTCCGAAGGCGACACGGTCAAGACGACCGGCCGCATCCTGGAAGTGCCGGTGGGTCCGGAGCTGAAGGGCCGCGTGGTCGACGCGCTCGGCCAGCCCATCGACGGCAAGGGCCCGATCAACGCCAAGGCGACCGACGTGATCGAGAAGGTCGCCCCGGGCGTGATCGCGCGCAAGTCGGTGTCGCAGCCGGTGCAGACGGGCCTGAAGGCCATCGACGCCATGGTGCCCATCGGCCGCGGCCAGCGCGAGCTGATCATCGGCGACCGCCAGACCGGCAAGACCGCCGTCGCCGTCGACACCATCATCAGCCAGAAGGGCAAGGGCCTGACCTGCGTGTACGTGGCGATCGGCCAGAAGGCCTCGACCATCAACAACGTGGTCCGCAAGCTCGAAGAGCACGGCGCGCTGGAATACACCATCGTCGTGGCCGCCTCGGCCTCCGACTCGGCCGCGATGCAATACATCGCCGCCTACTCGGGCTGCACGATGGGCGAGTACTTCCGCGACCGCGGCGAAGACGCCCTGATCATCTATGACGACCTGACCAAGCAGGCCTGGGCCTACCGCCAGGTTTCGCTGCTGCTGCGCCGCCCGCCCGGCCGCGAAGCCTATCCCGGCGACGTGTTCTACCTGCACTCGCGCCTGCTCGAGCGCGCCGCGCGCGTCAACGAAGAGTACGTCGAGAAGTTCACCAACGGCGCGGTGAAGGGCAAGACCGGTTCGCTGACCGCGCTGCCCATCATCGAAACGCAGGCCGGCGACGTGTCCGCCTTCGTTCCGACCAACGTGATCTCGATCACCGACGGCCAGATCTTCCTGGAATCGGACCTGTTCAACGCCGGCATCCGTCCCGCCATCAACGCCGGTATCTCGGTGTCGCGCGTGGGTGGCGCCGCCCAGACCAAGGTCATCAAGAAGCTGTCCGGCGGTATCCGTACCGACCTGGCCCAGTACCGTGAACTGGCCGCGTTCGCGCAGTTCGCGTCCGACCTCGACGAATCGACCCGCCGCCAGCTCGAGCGCGGCCGCCGCGTGGTGGAGTTGCTCAAGCAGCCCCAGTACCAGCCGCTGCAGGTCTGGGAGCTGGCCGTGTCGCTGTTCGCCGCCAACAACGGCTATCTCGACGACGTTGAAGTGAAGGACGTCCTGGCGTTCGAAAAGGCGCTGAAGGAATACCTGAAGTCCAAGTACGCCGCGCTGGTCGGCCGTATCGAGGACACCAAGGAACTGTCCAAGGACGACGAAGCCGCGCTGCACGAAGCGGTCAAGGATTTCAAGAAAAACGCTATCTGAACCCCCCTCGACGCGCTACGCGCGCCCCCCAGGGGGCGGCACCGGCGGACCGGCAAAGCCGGATCCGCCGTGCCCTGGAAGGCGGGGCAGCAACGGCTTAGAGGGAAACAGAGAAGGGAAGATAGATGCCCGGAATCAAGGAAATCCGAACCAAGATCAAGAGCGTGCAAAACACGCGCAAGATCACCAAGGCGATGGAGATGGTCGCCGCGTCCAAGATGCGCAAGGCGCAGGATCGGATGCGCGCTGCCCGCCCGTATGCCGACAAGGTGCGCAATATCGCCGCGCACATGGCGCAAGCCAATCCCGACTACGAGCACGCCTACCTGGCCAAGCGGGAAGACATCAAGGCTGCCGGTCTGATCGTGGTCACCACCGACAAGGGCCTGTGCGGCGCGCTGAACACCAACGTTCTGCGCGCGGTGCTCAATCGCCTGAAGGAATCCGAAGCGAAGGGCATCAAGGTCCAGACCACGGCCATCGGCAACAAGGGCCTGGGCTTCCTGACCCGTCTGGACGCCAACGTCGTGTCCCAGGTGGTGCAGCTGGGCGATGCGCCCAACCTCGAGCGCCTGATCGGCGCGATCAAGGTGCAGCTCGACGCCTATGCCGAGGGCAAGGTCGACGTGGTGTACCTGGCGTACAACCGCTTCATCAACACGATGAAGCAGGAGCCCGTGATCGAGCAGCTGCTGCCGCTGTCGGCCGAGCGCTTCGCGCAGACCGAGGAAGAAAAGAAGGCCTACTCGTGGGACTACATCTACGAACCGGATGCGAAGTCGGTCGTCGATGAACTCCTGCTGCGCTACGTGGAAGCGCTGGTGTACCAAGCCGTTGCCGAAAACATGGCGTCCGAGCAGTCCGCCCGGATGGTGGCCATGAAGGCTGCATCGGACAACGCCAAGAAGGTGATCGGCGACCTGCAACTGGTCTACAACAAGACCCGCCAGGCTGCCATCACCAAGGAAATTTCGGAAATCGTGGGTGGTGCGGCGGCGGTGTAAGCCGGCGCGACGCCTTAAAGAATCAGGAATCGAGGAATCGATATGAGCAACGGAACCATCGTTCAGTGCATCGGTGCCGTGGTGGACATCCAGTTCCCCCGCGACAGCATGCCCAAGATCTACGAGGCCCTCACGCTGGCCGACGAGAGCTCGGCCTTCGCCGAGAAGGGCTTGACCTTCGAAGTGCAGCAGCAGCTGGGTGACGGCGTCGTCCGCACCATCGCCATGGGCTCGTCCGACGGCCTGCGCCGCGGCATGGCCGTGGCCGCCAGCGGCGCGCCCATCTCGGTGCCCGTGGGCACCGGCACGCTGGGCCGCATCATGGACGTGCTGGGCCGTCCCATCGACGAAGCCGGCCCGATCAAGTCGGAAGAGCGTCGCGCCATCCACCAGGACGCGCCCAAGTTCGACGAGCTGTCGCCCTCCGTAGAGCTGCTCGAGACCGGCATCAAGGTTATCGACCTGGTGTGCCCGTTCGCCAAGGGCGGCAAGGTCGGCCTGTTCGGCGGCGCCGGCGTGGGCAAGACCGTGAACATGCTCGAGCTCATCAACAACATCGCCAAGCAGCACAGCGGCCTGTCGGTGTTCGCGGGCGTGGGCGAGCGGACTCGCGAAGGCAACGACTTCTACCACGAAATGGCGGAAGCGGGCGTCATTAACCTGGACAAGATCGAAGAGTCCAAGGTGGCGATGGTGTTCGGCCAGATGAACGAGCCTCCGGGCAACCGCCTGCGCGTGGCGCTGTCGGGCCTGACGATGGCCGAGAAGTTCCGCGACGAAGGCCGCGACATCCTGTTCTTCGTCGACAACATCTACCGCTACACGCTGGCCGGCACCGAAGTGTCCGCGCTGCTGGGCCGCATGCCCTCCGCCGTGGGCTACCAGCCGACGCTGGCCGAGGAAATGGGCAAGCTGCAGGAGCGCATCACCTCGACCAAGACCGGCTCGATCACGTCGATCCAGGCCGTGTACGTGCCCGCGGATGACTTGACCGACCCGTCGCCCGCCACGACCTTCCTGCACCTGGACTCGACCGTCGTGCTGTCGCGTGACATCGCCGCGCTGGGTATCTACCCCGCCGTCGATCCGCTCGACTCCACCAGCCGCCAGCTCGATCCGCAGGTCGTGGGCGAAGAGCACTACGCGGTGGCCCGCGGCGTGCAGCAGACGCTGCAGCGCTACAAGGAACTGCGCGACATCATCGCGATCCTGGGCATGGACGAACTGTCGCCGGAAGACAAGCAGGCCGTCAGCCGCGCCCGCAAGATCCAGCGCTTCCTGTCGCAGCCCTTCCACGTGGCCGAAGTGTTCACGGGTTCGCCCGGCAAGTACGTGCCGCTGAAGGAAACCATCCGCGGCTTCAAGATGATCGTCGAAGGCGAGTGCGACGCGCTGCCCGAGCAGGCCTTCTACATGGTCGGCACGATCGACGAAGCGTTCGAGAAAGCAAAAAAACTGTAACCCCCCTACGCGCTTACGCGCGCCCCCCAGGGGGCGGCACTGGCGGACCGGCAAAGCCGGATCCGCTGTGCCCTGGGTTCGGGGCAGTTATTTTGGGTAGGGGCGCTGGGGCTGCGCGAAGCGCAGTCCAGGAGAATTGAGTATGGCAACTATTCATGTAGATGTCGTCAGTGCGGAAGCGTCGATCTTCGCCGGCGAGGCGAAGTTCGTTGCGCTGCCTGGCGAGGCGGGCGAGCTGGGGATCCTGCCCGGCCATACGCCGCTGATCTCGCGTATCCGTCCGGGTACGGTGAAGATCTCGCGCGCGGACAACGGCGAGGAAGAGCACATCTTCGTCGCGGGCGGGCTGCTCGAGATCCAGCCGGGTACCGTGACGGTGCTGGCCGATACGGCCATCCGCAGCCACGACCTGGACGAGGCCAAGGCCGAGCAGGCGCGCAGGGCGGCGGAAGAAGCGCTGCGCAATGCCAAGGACAAGGCCGAAGTGGCCGTGGTCGAGGCCGAGCTGGCGATGCTGGCTGCGCAGCTGGCCGCCATCCGCAAGTTGCGGGGTGGAAGAAGCTAGGTCCTCCCTAGCGCTTCGCGCGCCCAGGTTGGAATGTGAATCGCGGTGTCCTAAGAGGCTCCGCGATTTTTTTATGGGGTCGGCTGCTGAGCTGCCGCGGGGGCGGGAAGGGCGGCGTTCAGGAGCTGTTCGGCGGTGGCGCGGGCGGCGTCGGCGGCTTTCAGATTGGCGTCGACATGGGTGGAGACGGACGCGCCATCGTAGAGCAGCATCAGCTGGTAAGCCAGGGACTCTGGATCGGCTGCGCCGGCTTCCCGGGCCAGGCTGGTGAACAGGTCGCGCATCCAGCCGCGCGCCGTGTCGCAGGCTCCCCGGATGCCGGCGCTGGGCGCGGATTCGGAGGCGGCGCGGCTGAAGGGGCAGCCGCGGTAGCGGGGCGCGGCCATGGTTTCCCGCATGCTGTCGAAGATGGCCAGCAAGCGTTCGCGGGGATCGACGCACTGGGCAAGGCGGGCGGCGATGCGCGCCTGCCGCGCCTCGTGCCGGGCAAGCAGGTAGGCCTGGATCAGCGCTTCCTTGCTGCCAAAGGTGTCGTACAGCGATGCCTTGGCCACGCCGGCGCGTTCGATGATCCGGTCTATGCCGACCGTGTGGATGCTCCCTTCGTAGAACAGCTCGTCCGCGGCGTCGAGCAGGCGCTGGCGCGCCGAACGGCGGGTCGCCGGGTCTTTTGTCGTATTCGTGTCCATGCCTTGACATTACCAGACAGGTCTGTACACTTCAAGCAATTCAGACAGACCTGTCTGTTTAATGTTCCGGATTCCACTCATGACTTGCGCTTCTGCCGCCAAGGCCGCCGCCCCCGTTCCCGCCTGCCCCCGGGCCCACGGCCGGCTGTCGCCGCGGTTCAGCTTCCATCTGCTGGCATCGATCACCCTGGCGTTCCTGGCGGGGTCGGCGGCGCCGACCCCGCTATACGCGATCTACCAGCAGCAATGGGGATTCTCTGCCACCATGCTGACAGTGGCGTTCGGCAGCTACGCCTTGGCGGTGCTCGTGTCGCTTTTGGTGGCTGGCCGCCTGTCGGACTATATCGGCCGCCGGCCGGTGCTCATGGCTGCCGCGGCGGTGCAGGCGGCGGCCATGGTGGTCTTTGCCACCGCGGACGGCCTGTCCGACTTGCTGGCGGGGCGCGTGATCCAGGGCCTGTCCGCGGGCGCCGCCATCGCCGCGGTGGGCGCCGGCATGCTCGATATCGACAAGGCGCGCGGCGCGTTGGCCAATGCGCTGGCGCCCATGCTGGGCACGGCGGTGGGCGGCATCATGGCCGGGATCATGGTCCAGTACCTGCCGGCCCCGACGCACCTGGTGTACGCCGTGCTGGGCGTGGTCTTCGTCTTGCAGGGCATAGGTATTTTCTTTATCGCGGAAACGGCGCCGCGGCGGCGCGGCGCGCTGGCTTCGCTCGTGCCCAGTTTCGCCATGCCGGCTTCCGTGCGCACACCGCTGCTGCTGGCGCTGCCGATCGTGGTTGCGGTCTGGGGGCTGGGCGGTTTCTATGCTTCGCTGGGTCCCACGCTGCTGCGCAGCCTGGTCGGGTCGAGCTCCGTCCTGCTCGGAGGCCTGGCGCTGTTCCTCCTGGCCGTCAGCGGCGTGATTGCCGTGGCGGTGCTGCGCGACCGTTCGGCCCGGATGCTGGCGCGCTTTGGCGCAGTCGCGCTGATGATCGGCATGGCGGCCGTGCTGGCGGCGCTTTCCCTGCATTCGTTGGCACTGTTCATGGTCGGGACCGCGATCGCGGGCACCGGGTTCGGCACCGGTTTCCAGGGCGCGCTGCGCAACGTGATCGCGCCTCTGCCGCCAACCGATCGGGCCGGTGTCCTGTCCGTGCTGTTCGTCGTGTCCTACCTGGCGATGGGCGTGCCGGCCATTCTTGCCGGCTACGATGTGGCGCAGCGTGGCGACATCGTCTTCACCGCGCGCGAGTTCGGCGCCGGCGTGCTGCTATTGGGCGCGCTGGCCTGGCTGGGCGCGGCAAGGGCAGCGCCGTCCACGCGCATCCAGGCTGCTTCCCCTCGCTCCGAGTTGTAACGAATCGACGGACCGGGGCAGGAAGCCGGCGCCTTGCGAGGCGCCGCATGCCGCGGCCTCGCGGCAACCTGCGCCCGGCGGGCCCCGGGCCGCTGCCAACAAATCGAAAACAACGGTATCCCAGGGCGGGCCGCGGGCCTTCCGCATGCTTGCTAGCATGACCGCTGAGTCGGCCAAGACGAGGCGTCAACATGTTGGCTTCCCTACCTCTCGACTTCCTGCCGGAGGCATACCGGGCGTGGTTCGTACTGGCGATCGCCATGGTCGTCGCCGTCATCATCGCCCTGATCGTCCACCGCATCGGCTTTCTGGTGCTCAGGCGAATCACCGCGCCGCGTCCCTATCTCCACGCCGTGGTGGTAGGTGGATGCACCGCCAGCCAGTTCGTGATGGCGCTGCTGGCGATACGCGTGGTGCTCAGCGGCGCGCCCGCGGACATGCCTTATACCCGCGGCCTGGCCTACGTCGTCACCGTGGCCCTCATCCTGTGCCTGACGTGGTGGGCCAACAGCTGCATCAAGTCGCTCAGCGATACGGCCATCCGGCTCAATCCCTACGACGTGGCCGACAACCTGCGCGCGCGCCGCATGCTGACGCAGACCCGGGTGCTGGCGCGCAGCGCCCATGCCGTGATCCTGCTGCTGGGCCTGTCATTCGTGTTGCTGACCTTGCCGGGCGTGCGCCAGATCGGCGCCAGCCTGCTGGCCTCGGCCGGCGTGGCGGGCCTGATTGCCGGCATCGCGGCGCGCCCGGTGCTGGGCAATTTCATTGCCGGCCTGCAGATCGCTTTCAGCCAGCCCATACGGATCGACGACGTGCTTATCGTCAACGGCGAGTGGGGCAGGGTCGAGGAGATCACCGGCACCTTCGTCGTGGTGCGCATCTGGGACGAACGGCGCATGATCGTGCCCTTGCAGTGGTTCATCGAGAATCCGTTCGAGAACTGGACGCACCGGACGGCGTCGCTGCTGGGCACCGTTTTCCTGTGGCTCGATTTCTCGGTGCCGCTGGAGCCGGTACGCAAGGAGTTCGAGCGCTTGTGCAAGGAGTCGCCGCTCTGGGACACGCGCGTGGCGGTGGTGCAGGTGACGGACACCACTGACCGCGCGATGCAGGTGCGCTTCCTGGTGAGCGCCGCCAATTCCGGCCAGGCCTTCGATTTGCGATGCTATTTGCGCGAGCGGCTGATCGCGTTCATCAGCGAACGCTATCCCGGCGGGTTGCCGCGCGTGCGCGCGCAGCTGGGCCGGGAGCGGGATGATGCCACGCCGGAAGGCCGCGTGATCCCGGTGTAGCGATCGGTAGCCGGGCGGCGCGGCGACATTCGCCGGTTGCCGCGCTTCAGTTGCCGCCCGCGCGGCCTCGCAGCGACGCCTCGATTTCCCTGGCGTGCTCGTGGAGTTTGCGCGCCAGCATCGCCACGCGGTCTTCCCGCATGCGGTCGTCGATGGCCGCCACGCTGATGGCCGCGATGGGCCGGCCCAGGGTGTCGCGTATCGGCACGCCGGCGGCGGTGACACCCCGCGTGACGCGGTTGCGGATCAGCGAATGGCCCAGTCGGCGGCAGGCCTCGATGGCGGCGCGCAGGTCCTGCTCGCTGAACCGGCCCTCTTCGCAGATGCGTTGCCCGTCGGTGGCGATGATGTCTTCCCGCTCGGCGTCGGGCAGGTACGAGAGGATGGCAAGCCCGCCCGCGCCGAGCCCCAGTGGACGTCGGCTGCCGATCGAGAGCGTGTTCACCCGTATCGGGGATGGCCCCTCGTGCCGCGCCTCGCACACGGCTTCGCTGCCGCTGCGCACCGACAGGTAGATGGTATCGCCGACCTCTTCGGCCAGCCGGTCCAGGCTGGCGCGGCAATGCTCGCGCAAGTCGTAGGACGCCGTGGCCGCCAGCCCCAGTTCGAACGCCAGCGGGCCGAGCGCATACCACTTGTCCGATTCTTTCTGGGTGACCAGGCGCTCGCGAATCAGACGGCGCAGCAGCCGATGCACGGTGGAATGGGGAAGGGCGGTAGCCTCGGCCAGTTGGGTCAGCGCCCGCCCTCGCTTGCCGGCCGTCGCCAGCAGCTTCAACAGCTGGACTGCCCGTTCAATGGTGCCCGGTTCGCCGGGGGTGCCGCCGCTTGCCATAACTCATGTCCATTCTGCGGAAATTCCGGTGTTCGCCGGTCGGGCCGATCATATATTGCTCCTCCATGCGGGACGCGGTTTTTCCATAGAGCGGAAACCCGCGACACGATAAGCGAGGAGACAGACGATGCGCGACCGTTTCATCAAGATGGCATTGACGGCGGCGACGGCGGTGGTGGGCGCCACCGCCGTCGCCGCCTATCCCGAGAGGCCCATCCAGCTCGTTCACGGTTTCGGCGCCGGCGGCAACGCCGATACCGTCTCGAGGCTGGTCGGCAAGTACCTGCAGGGGGTGCTGGGCCAACCGGTGGTAGTGGAGATCAGGACCGGCGCCGGCGGCATGGTGGCTTCCAGCCATGTCGCCAAGGCCGAGCCCGACGGCTACACCCTGGTGATGCTCACTGGCGGCCATACCGTATCGGCGGCCGTGAACAAGAACATCCCCTACGACCCCATCGGCGATTTCCAGCCGATCTCAACGGTCACGACCTTTCCGTTCGTGGTGAGCGTCAAGGCCGACAACCCCGCACGCACGCTGGCCGATCTGCTGGCGACGGCGCAAGCCAAGCCGGGCGGCGTGTCGTTCTCGTCGGTCGGGGTGGGTTCTACGCAGCATCTGACCGGCGAGCTACTGGCCGCGACCGCCGGCGTGAACATGCTGCACGTGCCGTACCGCGGTGGCGCCGCGCCGGTCCAGGCGGTGCTGGCGGGCGAAGTCGACGTGCTGGTCGACACGGCCACCGTGTCGGCGCCGCAGATCAAGGCCGGCACCATGCGCGCGCTGGCCGTCACCAGCGCCACGCCGTGGCCGCAGCTGCCGGGCGTGCCGGTGGCGGGCGAGACACTGCCAGGCTTCCAGGTGTACTCATGGCTGGGCATCGCCGCGCCGGCCCGCACCCCCAAGCCCATCGTCGACAAGCTCCATGCCGCGCTGGCGGCCATGGTCGAGGATCCGGCCTTCCGCAAGTCGATCGACGATATCGGCAGCCAGGCGAGCGGCAGCACGCCGGAGCAGATGCGCGCCATGATCGAGTCCGAGATCGCGCGATGGAAGAAAGTCGTCGAGCGCGCCAACATCGCGGCCAACTGAAGGGAGCGGGAAGAGGATGGACACGGGAACCTGGCTAGGCCTGCGCTACCAGAGCGGTTTCGGCAACGAATTCGCCACCGAAGCGGTGGCGGGCACGCTGCCATCGGGCCGCAACTCGCCGCAGCGCGTGGCGCATGGCCTGTACGCGGAGCTGATATCGGGCACGGCGTTCACCGCGCCGCGCGCGGTCAACCTGCGCACCTGGACCTACCGGCGCCGTCCTTCGGCCATGCATCGCAAGCTGCGGCCCATGCCGCATGCCACCTGGCTCTCGGCGCCGTTCGACCAGGTGCCGACGCCGGCCAACCGCCTGCGCTGGAACCCCTGGCCCGATCCCGACGGGCCGGCGGATTTCGTCGACGGCATCGTCACCGTCGCCGGCAACGGCAGCACCGAGGGGCAGAGCGGCGTGGCGGTTCACGTCTACCGGGCCAACACGCCGATGCGCGGCCGCTATCTGCTGAATGCCGACGCCGAAATGCTCGTCGTGCCCCAGGCGGGGGCGCTCGACGTATTGACCGAGATGGGGCGGCTCCACGTCGCGCCGGGCGAGATCCTGCTCTTGCCGCGCGGCGTGCACCTGCGGGTAGACCTGCCGGACGGCGCCGCGCGCGGCTACCTCTGCGAGAACTACGGCGCGCCGTTCCGCCTGCCCGAGCTCGGTCCGCTGGGGTCCAACGGCCTGGCCAATCCCCGTGACTTTCTTGCGCCCGTCGCCGCGTGCGAAGCCGCTGCCGGACCGGTCCGCATCGTGCGCAAGTTCCTGGGTGGCTTCTGGGAAGTCGAGCGCGACGCCACGCCGCTCGACGTCGTGGCCTGGCACGGCAACCTGACGCCCTGCAAATACGATCTCTCCCGTTTCATGGCGATGGGCAGCGTCACCTTCGACCATCCCGATCCTTCCATCAATACGGTGCTGACTTCGCCGTCGGAAACCGCCGGCACCGCGAACTGCGATTTCGTGATCTTCCCGCCGCGCTGGCTGGTGGCCGAGGACACCTTTCGTCCGCCCTGGTTTCATCGCAACGTGATGAGCGAACTGATGGGACTGGTGCGCGGGGTATACGACGCCAAGGCCGAAGGCTTCGTGCCCGGCGGCATCAGCCTGCACAACTGCATGCTGCCGCATGGCCCCGATGCCGCGACGTTCGAACGCGCCAGCAACGAGGCGCTGGCGCCGCGCCGGCTGGCCGACATCATGGCCTTCATGTTCGAGAGCCGGCACGTGTTCCGGCCCACCGCGCAGGCGCTGGCCGCGCCCAATCTGCAACCCGACTACGACGAGGTGTGGGACGGCTTCCGGCCCGGACCGGCGTAGCGCACCCGGGCGCGCGGCAACGGGCAGCGCGCCGTCATTTCCCGGAGAAACGCAAAATGAAACTGGCATCGCAACGCCATGGGCGCGACGGCGCGCTCGTGGTGGTCAGCCGCGACCTCGCCAAGGCGGTCAGCGCGGGGGACATCGCGCCTACCCTGCAGCGGGCGCTGGACGATTGGGACGAGGCGGGCCCCCGCCTCCAGGCGCTGTACGAGGCGCTCAATGCCGGGCGCGCGCAGGACGCGTTCGACCTCGACCTGTCGACGCTGGCCGCGCCGCTGCCGCGCGCTTTCCAGTATCTGGATGGCGCTGCGTACCCCAGCCACATACGGCGCAACCGCCATGCGCGGGGCGAAGCCCTGCCTGACGATTTCTTCCAGAAGCCATTGATGTACCAAGGCATCTCGCACGGCTTCATGGCATGGAACGAGACAGTGCGCCTGCCTTCGGAGGACGACGGCATCGACTTCGAGGCCGAGATCGCGGCGGTGACCGGCGACGTGCCGCTGGGAACGCCGGCCGACGAGGCTGCGCGGCATATTCGTCTTTTCGTACTGCTCAACGACGTGTCGCTGCGGGCCATCATCCCAGGCGAGCTCAAGCGTACCTTCGGCTTCCTGGTGGGCAAGCCGGCCTCGAGCCTGGGACCGATCGCGGTGACGCCCGACGAGCTCGGCGAGCTCTGGGACGGCAAGCTGGTGTCGGGCACCATGAAATGCTGGGTGCGCGGCGAACTTGCCGGCGCCATCGAAACCGGCATCGACGCCGCCTTCCACTATGGCGACCTGATTGCCCACGCGGCCCGGACCCGCGCCTTCGAGGCCGGCACGCTGGTCGGGCTGGGCACGGTGTCGAACGAGGACGAAGCGGTGGGCGTGGGGTGCCTGGGCGAGCGGCGCGCGCTGGAGACGCTGAAAGAAGGCCAGCCGCGCACGGCGTTCTTTCGTTTTGGCGACACGGTACGCATCGAGCACTTCGACCGGGCGGGCAACAGCGTATTCGGCGCCATCGAGCAGCGGTTCGCGCCGCTCGGGTAGGAAGCCGGTAAAGAGGCCTGCGCCGTAATGCCTACTTTGCGTCCCGGTCGTCCTGGCCGGGGCCGGCCGCCGTGTCGGCGCCCGACTCGGCGCGATCGGACGAGAGCAGGCGGAACGCGCCGGCGGCGCCGGCGGGAATCGCGTCGATCAGGCTGTCCTGTTCGGACTCCAGGGTGCGCATGTCGTCGGCGCGTACGGGCAAGCCCCAGGCCAGCGCCGTGGTGACGAGAATCATGGAGGCGGCGGAGCGGAGGGTCTTGGGCTTGGTCATGCTGCGGTTCCTGCGTGATACGGGCTTTAGTGTGCCGTAGAAATGCTGCAGGAAAGCGCGCAGAAACAGTCAATTTGTAGCAGGATATGAACCCTGCGCCGTCGGCTGGGCATGGCGCAGCCGGTATTCCCGCGGCGTGCTGCCATAGTGCGCGCGGAACACTGCCGCGAAACGGGAATGGCATTGCCACCCCGCCTCGGCGGCGACGGCCTGCACGCCCAGGCGGGAGTCGCGCAGCAGCGCGGCGGCGAGTTCCAGCCGCTGGGCGACGAGGAAGTTGTAGACCGAATGGCCGGTGGCATCGCGCACGTGCTGCTGCAGGCGGGCATTGGTGCAGCCGGCGCGCCGCGCCAGTTCCGTGATCGTCCACGGGCGTGACGGCTCTTCGGCAATCACCTCGCGCAGCCGTGCCACGACCGCCTTGGCGTCGGCCGACGGCGAGCGCGCCGGACGGAGCAGGTCGTCCAGTTCCTGCAGCACGCAAAGCAGCAACTCGGTGGCGCGTGCGTGGAAAAGCGGTACGAACGCGGGCTGGTCGCTGCGCTCGCCGCGTATGCGTTCCAGGCAGCCGCGCAGCTTGGGCGTGATGGCGGCATTGCACAGGATGCGGCCGTCGTCGCGGTCGACCATGTCTTCCAGCTGGGCGGCCGAGATGCGCACGCCGAGCGCCTTCAGCCAGCGTGGCAGCAGGTCTCGGCGCAGGCGGAACTGCACGAAGCGGTGCGTATCCGCACCCGGGATATCGATGAGGTAGCCGCCGTTGCGATTGGGGGTGCGCAGCAGGACCCGGTTCAGGCGGAAGTCGAGTTCGGGACCCCTTTCATCGCCCACGTGGCCGCTGACGTGCCCTTCGAGGAAGAAGGTCAGGAGCAGCTCCTTGTCGGGATCCAGTCGCACCCGCAGGCGGTCGTTCAGGCTGAAGTCGAAATAGCGGGCGCTCGCGCCTTCCCAGGGCAGGGTGTGCAGGCGCGTCACGTGGCCGCCGCCGCTGGGCCAGGGCACGCTGCAATGCGATCCGCCCAGCATGTCGCCCAGGGTAAGGCCTGCCGGTTCGGGCTCGGGCGGCGCAAGAATGGCGTTGAGATCGTCTTCCCGCAGCACCGGGCCCGGAGTGTGGATCGGCACAGTTTGCGTCTGGATCTGCATACATGGCCCCGGGGCGCGACATTAGCATTATGACAACTTTTCGACGGAGTGTAATGATGATATTCGGCATGTCGATGCTTCGCCGCGCTGCGCGCGACCCGCATCGGATTCCCAGCCGCCGCCTGCTGCAAGCCTGCTTCGCGCTGGTATGCGCCCTCGCGGGATCCGCGGTCTCCGCCGCGCAGCCCTGGCCCGCGCGTCCCGTGCGGCTGGTGGTGCCTTTCGTGGCGGGAGGCGGCGCCGACGTGGCCGCCCGCATGATTGCGCTCAAGCTGCAGGAGCGGCTGGGGCAGCCCATCGTGGTCGAAAACAAGGCCGGCGGCAATACGCTCATCGGCGTGCAGGAAATCCTGCGCGCACCGGCCGACGGCTATACGCTGCTGTGGTCCATCGACCAGACCTTCGTCCTGAACCCCGCGCTCTACCAGAAGCTGTCCTACGATCCCAGGAAGGATTTCACGCCCGTGGCGCTGGCTGTGACCGCTCCCAATGCCGTCGTTGCGCGCAGCCAGCCCAAGGATCCGGCCAGCGTGGCGGACCTGGTCGAGCGCGGCCGCTTGCGGCAGGGCGAACTGAACATCGGAGCCAGCGCGATCGTCTCGCAGATCCTGCTCGAGATGTTTAACAACGCGGCCGGCATCCACGCCAATCGCGTTCCCTTCAAAGGCAGCGCAGAAGTGGCCCAGGCGCTCATGGCCGGCAGCGTCGACGCCGCGTTCGACGGCATCGCGCCCTACGTCCCCTTCGCCAAGTCGGGCCGTGCGCGCATCCTGGCGGTCAGCTCGGCGCGGCGTTTCTCGGGCCTGCCCGACGTGCCCACGCTCGACGAACTGGGATTCAAGGGCATCGACATGTCCGTCTGGTTCGGCATCGTTGGCCCCGCGGGTCTGCCCGCCGACGTGGTCCAGCGCCTGTCCGATGCCGTGGAATGGGCGGTGCGCCAGCCCGACGTGGTCGACAAGCTGCTGGTGTTCGGATTCGAGCCCGCCGCGCGGACCGATCCGCAGGCGCTGAAGGCGCGCATCGACACCGACCTGGAGCGATACGCCCCCATCGTCCGCAAGCTGGGGTTCAAGCTCGATTGAATCCGGGCGGCGGCGTCCATTCCTTCCCAGCATACGGAGCAAGCTTCATGCAGATCGCAGACTTCCCCCTGCCTTTTTCGCGCGCGCCCTATAGCCGTGTCATGTTCGACGAAGACTGGGTGTTCGTTTCGGGCACCATAGGCATGGACTACACCGCGCGGAAACTGGCGCCCACGGTCCAGGAGCAGACGCGGCTGATGCTCGCGAACATTGCCTCGTATCTGGCCGCGGCCGACGCCCGCCTCGAGCACATCGTCAACTACACGCTGATCATCGACAACGCCGAACACGTCGGCGCAGTCATCGATACCCTGGCCGACGAATTGCCTTGCAAGCCGACGGGCACGGCCATGATCGCCGGCATCGCCTACCCCGGCGCGCACGTCGAGATGCAGGTCATCGCCCGCAAGCCGGCGGTGCGGTCATGAGGGCGCCGCGCTGGGTACGGGCCTGCGCGGCGGTCTTCCTGGCCGCCGGCTGCGGCGGCGGCGACGATCCGCCCGCACCGCCGCCGCCGGCAACCCGCTTCGATGCGCAGGTGCGATGGACGGCCTACGGCGTGCCGCACGTCAAGGCGAACGATTATGCCGGCCTGGGCTATGGCTACGGCTATGCCGTGGCGCGCGACCAGTTCTGCGTGCTGGCCGATCGGGTGATCACGCTGCGGGGCGAACGGTCTGCCCATTTCGGCGCGGACGGCCGGGCGCTGGTCGGGTTCCTGCCCTTGCCCAACCTGGACAGCGACCTGTTCTATCGCATGCAGTTGTCGACCGAATACCTGGATGCCGCGTGGCAGTCGCTGTCGGATGATGCGCGCGCGCTGGCGGAAGGCTATGCGGCCGGCTTCAACCGCTACGCCGCGGAACGCAACGCTTCCGCGCCGCCGTGCAAAGGATTCGAGCCGCCGGCGATGACCGCGGCCGACGTACTGCGCGCGGTCATGCAGATCGGAACGCTGAACCGCTCGTTCATGGCCGCGCCTTTCGCCTCGGCCTCGTTGTGGGAGCACCTGGACGAGCCCGCCTCCGCGGCGGTGTCGCCGCCCCGCCCGCGCCTGGGCATGGCGAGCAACACCTGGGCCTACGGCGCCGACGCCACCGGCTCGGGCACCTCCATCGTGGTCGCCAACCCCCACACGTACTGGCAGGACCACTGGCTGTTGATGCACCAGGTACACCTGACCATCCCCGGCGAAATCGACGTGATGGGCGCCGACTTCCTTGGCGTGCCGCTGCCCTTGACGGGCTTTACCCGCAACCTGGCATGGAGCATCGAGGCGCCCGCGACGGTCACTTATGGATTGCCTCTCAAGCTGGATGTCCGCACCGGCGCCAGGCCCGTCTACATGGTGGACGGCAAGCCGCGCGATATCGAGCGGCGGACTATCGAGATGAAGATCATGCAGGGCGACGGGACGACGCGAACCCAAGTCTTCGGCGTGCCGTACTCGGCGCTCGGCCCCCTGTACCGGCTGCCCGCCGCGCCGGGCCGGCCGGCGGGATGGTATGCCGTCACCGATGCCGCCGCGGGCGATGCGCGAGGGCTGGACCAGATGCTGCAGGTGGCCAAGGCGCGCGACATCGCCGGGTTCGAGCGCGCCGTCGCGCAGCACCGCGGCATTGCCGCGCACCTGGTGGCCGGCGACAGCCAGGGCACCGCCATGTTCATCGAATCGGGCCCCATCCTCGACATCGACGATGCCGCGTTGGCCGGCTGCGCCGTGGAGGCCACTCCGACAGGTCAGGTACCGGCCGCGCTGGACGGCAGCCGCGGCGCGTGCCTGGTACGCGACGCCCAGGGCCGCCCCCGGCTCGCGCCGGCGCAGCGGGTTCCCGCGCTTGCCACGCGGGGCGTGGCGCACAATGCCAACGACAGCTACAGCCTGTCGATCTATGGCCAGCGGCATGACAATTACTCCGTGCTGTTCGGCGCACCGGTCGCCGAACCCGGGGGCCGCACCCGCATGTCGCACTGCCTTATCGGCGAAATGCTGGCGAAAGGCAAGGTAGACGTGGACCAGGCCGTGGATGTGGTCTTCGGCAACCGCAACTATGCCGCCGAGACCCTGCTGGACGGCATCGAAGCCGCCTGCGCCGGCGCAGGCGGCGAAACGGCTCGTGCGTGCGCCGTACTGGCGAACTGGGATCGCCGCAACGATGGCGGCAGCCGCGGCGCGCTGCTGTTCAACGAGCTGTGGCCGCGGCTCGGTGCGATCGCGGATCTGTATGCGCAGCCCTACGATCCTGCCGCTCCCTTGGCGGTCCGGACGATGTCCACGGCGCCGGCGGTCCAGGAGGCGGTACGGTCGGCGCTGGCGCAAACGGCCGCCGCCCTGGCCGAGGTCGGCCTGAAGGGCGACGAACCGTGGGGCGCCATGCTGGCGCGTCCCACGGCGGCGGGAAGAGTGCCGCTGCATGGCGGGCGAGGGGACCAGGGCGTGCTCAATGCCATGGAGGGTGCCCCGCTCGGACCCCAAGGCTATGGCGATATCGTGGCGGGCACCGCGTACGTGCAGGTCGTGACCTGGCGCGCGGGCAAGGTCGTCGCCAAGGTAATGGCGGCCAACGGGCAGTCCACGGAGCCGGGTTCGCCCCATCATGACGACCAGGTGGCGCTGCTGTCGCGCAAGCAGCTCGTCGATGCGCCCTTCATGGAAGACGAGGTGGCCGCGGCTGCGGTGGAAACGCTGCGGCTGACCGAGTAGGGACGCGCGGCGGCCATGCATTAACGGCCGCCGCGCGCGCGACTGAATACGCAAATCCGCGTTTGTGTGTTCCGCGAATTGAGACCCGGCCGGCATGTCTCTAGTCTGGCGCTTCGGACAATATGGGACATGACCATGAGGGGAACAATCGATTGCGCCATACTGATGGTGCCTGACCACATCCAATGGATGCTCGAGCTTGTGGAAGACTGGTCGGCCGCGCGCGAGCGGATCGCCTTGCACTGCGTCTATCTGGAAGCGGCGGGCGGCGCCGGGTCGTCGCCGCCCGCCGCCGATGCGCTGCAGCGGCAAGCGCTGGCGCTCAAGCGCTATGACGCCTGCCTGCTGCCTGTCACGCTCGCGACGCTGGGCTGGACGCGCACCGTGTTGGCCGCTGCGCGCGGCGCGCTGCAAACGCCCGTGCTGGGCCTGGTGCGCGAGATGAGCGCCGCCGGCCTGCAGGACCTGCTCTCGTTCGGGCTGGACGATTTCATGCGCTATCCGATGTGCGCCGAGGAATTCAAGACGCGGCTGGTGCAGATGGCCGGACCGGGTGGCGCCGATCGCGGGGAGCGCGCCGAATGCTCCGCCGCGATCGCGGGCACCGCCGAGGAAGAGGAAGCCGCGGACGCCGCGACCGCGCCCGCCGAAGGCGAGCGCGAAGCCTTCCAGGTCGCCAAGGCCCGTGTCGTGACCGAGTTCGAACGGGGCTACATTGCAGAGATGCTTGCGCGCTACCAGGGCAACATCTCGCAGGCGGCGCGCGCCGCGAGCAAGAACCGGCGGGCCTTCTGGCAATTGATGCGCAAGCATGAGATCGCGGCCGAGCCTTATCGCAGGAAGGAGCGGCCGATCTTGCCGAGGCCGTCCCGACCGGGCTCCGTCCATTCGGCCAACTTCTGAACCTGAACCGGCGGGCGCGTGATTCGATCCGGCCTTCGCATGAGGCCGCCGATGCGCCGCCTGCCGGCCGGGCGCCTCAGGACCGCCCGGTCCCGAATACCGACGCCAGGAAATCGACGAACGCCTTCACGTGCGGCGGCACCGGCCGCCGCGCCGTATACAGCGCGGCAATGGGGGGTCCCGGCCGCTTCCAGTCGGGCAACACCTGTATCAGCCTTTTTTCCGCGAGCGATTGCGCCAGCAGGAAGTCCAGGTCTTCGTAGATGCCCAGGCCCGCCAGCGCGCATGTAAGCCCGGCCCGCGTGTTGTCGACGATGAGGTGACCCTGGGCCGGCAGGCTCGCCGTCTGCTTGCCCTTCACGAGTTGCCAGTCGTAGGGACGCCCCGTGTCGGGATCCCAGAATTCGATGAGGCGATGTTGCCGCAGTTCGTCCGGATGGCGCGGCGGCGGGTAGAGCTGCAGATATCCGGGGCTGGCCGCCATGATGTAGTTGCCGCGTCCCAGCAGCTTGAAGCGCAGTGTCGAATCGCGCAGCGGCCCGACGCGCAGCCCGATGTCCGCGCCCGACACGGTGGGATCGACCACGCCTTCGTTCAGCGAGATGCGCAGGGAGACATCGGGATAGGCCCGGACGAATTCGGGCAGGCGGGGAATGACGCGTGCGTTGGCTACGGATTCCGCCATTTCGACGTGCAGGTGGCCTTCCGTGCGGCCGCTGCGCGACTGCATTTCGGCGTCGAGCGCTTCCAGGCCCCCCAGCAGCCGGCCGGCGCGGTCCGCGTAGCGCTGCCCTTCGCGCG
Source organism: Pigmentiphaga sp. NML080357 (assembly GCF_002188465.1). Classification (GTDB taxonomy): domain Bacteria; phylum Pseudomonadota; class Gammaproteobacteria; order Burkholderiales; family Burkholderiaceae_B; genus Pigmentiphaga. The sequence continues at coordinate 181,731 of NZ_NINW01000049.1, forward strand.
TCAGCCAGACCCGGCGCGTGGTGCGGTTCAGGAGCTGGGTGCCGAGGTGGCGCTCCAGCTCCTGGATGTGGCCCGTCACGGCGGAACGCGATACGCCCAGTTTGCGGGCCGCGGCCGTGAAGCTGCCGGTGTCGGCCACGGCTAGAAAGGCGCGAAGAGGGGTCAGGCGATCCATTGTTCAATTCTACAGAACAATGTTGTTACGGCGCGCAAGCAATGAAGGTCTATACTGGATGTACCAAATAACGTCCTTCTCCAAGGAGCGACCCCATGTTCAGCCCGCAATTCCGCGGACCGAGCGCAAGGCGCCCTGCCACGTCCGCCGCAGGAGTGTCTGGTTATCGCGCGCATGTCTCGCATGGCGCCCCCAGCCGCTGTTCTGCCCGTGTCTCTCGCGCTTCCTCGGTCCCCGAACCCGACCGTTAGCGTCGTCCGCACGACGCCGGCGTGCCCATGCCGGGCACCGTTCACCGAACCATCCGCGCACGCCCGCCGCCCAAGGGCCGGCCCGCGCGCGCACAGACGAGGAAGCACATCATGACTACCCATACTACGACTCCCATCGAGGCCGGAACCGCTTTGACGCCGGCCGCCAAGCCGTTCGACTACGGTTTGCCCGAAGTGCTGACGGCTGCCGCCAGGGTGCTGCTGCCGTTCGTGGTCATGGCCGGGATATTGTTGCTCGCGCGGTAACAATTCGGCAACAACCACACAATAACAATCGGGAGAACCCATGCGTCACTGGCTTTTTCTTTCCCTCGCCATTACGGCCGAGGTCGCCGGCACGAGTTTCATGAAATGGAGCAGCGACCAGGGCCATCTTGGCGGGCTGTTCATCATGTTCGCCCTGCTGGGGGCGTCGTACTACGCGCTGTCGCTGGCGGTTACGCGCGTTCCCGTGGGATTGGCCTATGCCATCTGGGAAGGCGTGGGCCTGGTCGCCATTTCGCTGGTCAGCCTGGCCGTTTTCCAGGAGTCCATCGGGCCGGGCAAGGCCGCCGGCATCGCGACCGTATTGCTGGGCATCCTGCTCCTGAAGCGCGGCATGGCCGCGGACGCCTCGCCGCGCGTGCGGCCGCAACCCCACGCCGAGCCGGTGTCCGCCGCCGCCGGCTGAGGGGGCGGCATGCTTGATACTTTCACTTGGTTTCATGGCGCCATGTTGCTGGCTGCCGTCGCGCTCGAGGTAGTCGCCAACATTTTCCTGAAGCTCTCCAACGGTTTCCGGCGCAAGGCCCATGGCGCGCTTTCCATCGCGCTGGTGCTGGCCGCCTTCACCTGTCTTTACCTGGCGCTGCCCGGCATCGAGCTATCGGTCGCCTATGCCGCCTGGGGCGGCCTGGGCATTCTGGCCACGGCCCTGGCCGGCTGGGCCTTGTTCGGCCAAAGGATCCGGCCCGCCGGCTGGGCCGGGATGGGCCTGTTGCTGGCGGGCCTGCTGCTGATGAAATTTGCCTGAGCGGCGCTGCGCTTTCCCTGCGGAGGCGAATCCCCCGAGCCCGGGTAAAATCCCAGGCTTCCCTTTGCCGAGGTACGACGTGTCTGAGCCCACTCTCCGGAACGATGTCTTTTTGCGGGCTCTTGCGCGCCAGGCCACCGACTACACGCCGGTATGGCTCATGCGCCAGGCCGGGCGCTACCTGCCCGAATACAACGCCACGCGCGCCCGCGCCGGTTCGTTCCTGGGCCTGGCCAAGAACCCGGACTACGCGACCGAGGTGACGCTGCAGCCGCTCGAGCGCTATCCGCTCGATGCGGCCATTCTCTTTTCCGACATCCTGACCGTGCCCGACGCCATGGGCCTGGGACTGGGCTTCGCCGTGGGGGAAGGGCCCCGGTTCGCCCGCCCCTTGCGCACTGAGGATGACGTCGCCAGGCTGGCCGTGCCGGACATGGCCGAGCTGGGCTACGTGTTCGCGGCGGTGGCGCAGATCCGGCGCGAACTGCATGGACGTGTGCCGCTGATCGGCTTCTCGGGCAGCCCCTGGACGCTGGCCTGTTACATGGTGGAAGGCGCCGGCTCGAGCGACTACCGCACCGTGAAGACCATGATGTACAGCCGCCCCGATCTCATGCACCGCATCCTCGCGATCAATGCGGAGGCCGTGGCGCAATACCTCAATGCGCAGATCGAGGCCGGCGCCCAGGCGGTCATGATTTTCGACAGCTGGGGCGGCGTGCTGGCCGACGGCCTGTTCCAGCGGTTTTCGCTGCACTACACGCGCCTGGTGCTCGATCGGCTCACGCGCGAACGCGATGGCCACAAGGTGCCTTCGATCGTTTTCACCAAGGGTGGCGGGATTTGGCTGGAAGACATCGCCGCTTCCGGCTGCGACGCGGTGGGGCTGGACTGGACCGTCAACCTGGGCGCCGCCCGGGCGGCGGTCGGCGGCCGCGTGGCCTTGCAGGGCAATCTCGACCCCATGGCCCTGTTCGGCGGCCCCGAGGCTATCCGGGCCGAAGTCATCCGTACCCTGGACAGCTTCGGGTCCGGACCGGGGCATGTCTTCAACCTGGGCCACGGGATCTCGCAGTTCACGCCGCCCGAAGCGGTTGCCGTGCTGGTGGAAACGGTGCACGAGCACAGCCGGCGACAGCGCAAGGCGAATTGATCCGCCGTTGTGAATAAGGACCGTGGTCGGTCGTTTGCGGCTAGTGCTAACCCTGCTTGTGCATCGTTGCGATTCGACTTATGCACAACTGGCCCTGAGCCGGGCATGAGATTTGCAAGCTGACCCCTGGTGTGGATTCTTATCCTAAGCAATTGATTTATATAGGTTTTATGGGATTTGTATCATTAGCCACCAAAGCAAAGACTTTTGTGGTACGGCCCATTACCGAATTTGTCGAACGGTTGTCCCCAAAGTTATCCACAGCTTGTTCCGGCCAAAAAAATCTCTTGATGGAGGCGGGGGTTAGAACGGTTTCAGAGGTTTTACTTTAACTTTCGATGCCGGTTTTACTGCCGCCTTGAGCCGGAGCTGCCCAGTTGTCCACACAGCCTTTCCCTTCTGTCTCTTCCGCCCCGCCTGCCGGGACGGGCACGGCGATGTGGGTGCGCGTAGCCCTCGATGTTCCCTTGCCGGGCCTGTTCGACTATCGGGCACCCAGAGCCGTGGTGCCGGGCGTACGTGTCATCGTGCCTTTCGGGCGGCGGGAACTGGTCGGCATTGTCATGGAGACGCCCCCCGCGCCGGCGGTGGATACCGGGCAGGTCAAGGAAGTGGTGCAGATACTCGACGATCTGCCGCCGTTACCGGCAGATTGGCTGAAGTTGGCGACGTTTGCCGCGGATTACTATCAGCGCCCGGTGGGCGAGGTCATGTTGCCGGCACTCCCCGGTCCATTGCGCAAGCCGGCCGCCTATCAGGGCAAGCGGGCTGGTGGCGGGCCGGTGGCACGGCTGGACGCTCGCGCCGCACGTTCCACCAAGGCGAAGAAAAAAGCGGCAAACGATGAAAGTGAGTGCTTGCGGTCAACGCCGGTGGAGGGTGCGCTGGCGAGCATGCCCCCGAGTTCGCCGCCGCTTCCCACCCTGAATCCGGCGCAGCAGGAAGCCGTGGACGCCCTCGCGGCACTCTCCGGTTTCAAGCCGGTCCTGCTGCACGGGGTGACGGGCAGCGGCAAGACCGAGGTCTATCTGCGAATGGCCGAGCGGGTGCTGGGGCAAGGCCGGCAGGTCATGCTGCTGGTGCCCGAAATCAATCTGACGCCGCAACTGGAGAATGTCTTCCGGCGGCGCCTGGAGGCCATCGCCGGGAAGGCCGGCGTGGCCGTCCTGCACAGCGGCCTGGCCGATGGCGAGCGGCTGGAGGCCTGGCTGCGGGCGGTGCGGGGGCAGGCGCGGGTGCTGCTGGGCACGCGCCTGTCCCTGTTTACGCCGTTGCCCGAGCTGGGGCTCATCGTCGTCGACGAAGAGCACGATCCTTCGTACAAGCAGCAGGAAGGGCTGCGCTATTCGGCCCGCGACCTGGCGATCTGGCGCGCGCGCGAGCGCGGCGTACCGGTGGTGCTCGGCTCGGCGACGCCTTCGCTCGAGACCTGGCACCACGCGCAAAGCGGGCGCTATCTGCTGCTGACCTTGCCCCAGCGCGCGCTGGCGGCCGAGCCGCCCCGGATCCGGCTGCTGGACACCCGCAACCAGCGCCTGAAACAGGGATTGGCGCCGCAACTGGTGCAAGCGGTGGCGCAGCGGCTGGAGCAGGGCGAGCAATCACTGATCTTCCTGAACCGCCGCGGCTATGCGCCGGTCCTGCACTGCGATGCCTGCGGCTGGGTCAGCGGCTGCAACCGCTGCTCGGCGTACATGGTGCTGCACCGGCAGCCGCCGCGGGTGCCGGGGGGGCCGGGGCGGCACGAGCTGCGCTGCCATCATTGCGGCTGGCAGCACCGCGTGCCGGCGGCCTGCCCTGATTGCGGCAACCAGGATCTGCAACCCATGGGGCGGGGAACCCAGCGGCTGGAAGAACACCTGGGTGAGCTTTTTCCCGGCGCCCGCATCGCGCGCATCGATGCCGACAGCACGCGGCGCAAGGGCAGTGCGCAGGAATTGTTCGCCCGCATGCACGCGGGCGAGATCGACATCCTGGTCGGCACGCAGATGGTGGCCAAGGGGCACGATTTCCAGAACCTGGGTTTCGTCGGCGTGCTCAATGCCGATGCCATGCTGTTCTCCCACGACTTCCGCGCACCCGAGCGCCTGTTCGCGCAGCTGATGCAGGTGGCGGGCCGCGCCGGCCGTGCCGGGACGCCGGCCGAGGTCTATATCCAGACCGGCTATCCCGAGCAGCCGCTGTACCAGGCGCTGGTCCGCCACGACTATCCGGGCTTCGCGCGCTACGCGCTGAAGGAGCGCGAGGCCGCGGGCCTGCCGCCGTTCGCCTACCAGGCGCTGCTGACCGCGGAGGCGCGCGAGCTGGCGCAGGCCCAAGGGTTCCTGGCGCAGGCACGGAGCCTGGCCGAAGCGCCCGATACGGAGAACGGGATCGATTTGTCCCAGGCCGCGGAGCTGTCGCGCATTACGCTCTATGATCCTGTACCGCTGCGCGTGGTGCGCGTGGCCAACGTCGAACGCGCTCAATTGCTGGTGGAAAGCGATAGCCGTCCCGCCTTGCAAGGTTTCCTGCGCGCCTGGGCCGCCGCGCTGCCTCGCCTGGCATCCGCCTCGCGGGTGCGCTGGCACCTGGAAGTCGATCCGCTGGAAATCTGATGCCCGTTCGCCCGCCGCCGTCCGCACCCGCTTCCGCATGCCGTCCGCGCGCCTGCGCGACCCTAGATTCCACCCGAGCCGAATGACTGCCTCCTCTTCTTCCGCCGCGACCCGTGCCATGGACCGCGCCGAATCGCGGTTGAACAAACCCGGTGCCGGCGCGCCGGCCGCCTTGCCGCCGCTCGATGCGGGGATGAACCCGGCCCAGCGCGATGCGGTGCGCTATCTCGACGGCCCTTGCCTGGTCCTTGCCGGGGCCGGCAGCGGCAAGACGCGCGTCATCACGCAAAAGATCGGCTACCTGCTGCGCGATTGCGGCTACGCCGCGCGCAACGTCGCGGCGCTGACGTTCACCAACAAGGCCGCGCGCGAAATGGCCGAGCGGGTCAAGGCCATCGCCCCGCCCAACGCGCTCAAGGGGCTGACCATCAGCACCTTCCATTCGCTCGGGGTCAAGATGCTGCGCGAGGAAGCCAAGCAGGTCGGGCTCAAGCCGCAGTTCTCCATTCTGGCCGCCGACGATGCCATGGGCATCGTGCAGGACCTCACCGCCACCACCGACAAAGGCCACATCCGCGCGGTACAAACGGCCATTTCGCTGTGGAAGAACGCGCTGATCGAGCCCGACGAGGCCGAGCGCTGCGCGTCGACCGAAAGCGAACGCGACGCCGCGCGGGTCTACCGCAGCTACAACGCCACCCTGCGCTCGTACCAGTCGGTCGATTTCGACGACCTGATCCGGCTGCCCGCCCGGCTGCTTGAGGCCGACCCCGAGGCGCGCGAGCGCTGGCAATCGCGCCTGCGCTATCTGCTGGTGGACGAATACCAGGACACCAATGCCTGCCAGTACCGGCTGGTGCAGCTGCTGACCGGCCCGCGCGCCATGTTCACCGCCGTCGGCGACGACGACCAGGCCATCTACGCATGGCGCGGCGCCACCATCGAGAACCTCGCCAAGCTCACCACCGACTATCCTCACCTGCGGGTCATCAAGCTCGAACAGAACTACCGGTCGATGCAGCGCATCCTCGCCGCGGCCAACAACGTGATCGCGCACAACCCCAAGCTGTTCGAGAAGAAGTTGTGGTCCGACCTCGGCGTCGGGGACCCGATCGCCGTCATTCCGATGGACGACGAAGAAGCCGAGGCCGAGTCCGTCGCCATGCGCATTTCCGCCGCCCGCTTCGAGCTCAAGGCCGACTGGCGCGACTTCGCCATCCTCTATCGCAGCAACCACCAGGCGCGCATCCTGGAGCAGGCGCTGCGCAACCTGAAGATTCCCTACATGGTCTCGGGCGGCCAGAGCTTCTTCGACAAGGCCGAGGTGCGCGACATCATGGCCTACCTGCGGCTCATCGCCAACGACGAGGACGACCCGGCCTTCATCCGCGCCATCACCACGCCCAAGCGCGGCGTCGGGCAATCCACGCTCGAGGCGCTCGGCACCTACGCCGGCGAGCGCGAGATCCCGCTGTTCACCGCGGTATTCGAAACCGGGCTCGAGCAGCGCCTGCAGCCGCGCCAGCTTGCGCCGCTGCGCGAGTTCTGCGAATTCATCAACCGCATGCAGTGGCGCGCCGGCGCCGCGAAGGGCGATGGCGCCCCTTCCGGCGAAACCGCGTCCGAGATCCTCGACGACCTGGTCCGGGCGATCGGCTACGAACGCTACCTGTACGACCACTTCGACGAGCGCGGCGCCCAGACGCGCTGGCAGACGGTGCTCGACCTGCTCGGCTGGCTCAAGCGCAAGGCCGAGGAAGACAAGATGACCCTCATGGAGCTCGTCCAGCACATCGCCCTCATCACCATGCTGGAGAAAAGCGACGACGAGGATCCCGACCTGGTGCGCCTGTCCACGCTGCATGCCTCCAAGGGGCTGGAGTATCCGCACGTGTTCCTGGTCGGCGCCGAGGAAGGGCTGCTGCCTCACCTCGGCAAGGACGAAGAGGAAGGCGACCCGGCCAAGGCCGCCGAATCGTTCGAGGCCCGGGTGCAGGAAGAGCGGCGCCTGATGTACGTGGGGATCACGCGCGCGCGCCGCACGCTCAACGTCACCTGGTGCAAGAAGCGCAAGCGCGGCCGCGAGGACATCGCCCGCGAGCCGTCGCGCTTCATCAAGGAAATGGGGCTGGAAGACGACAAGGTCGCCGACGCCACGCCGGGGCTCAGCGCGAAGGAAAGGCTGGACCGGCTGAAGTCGTTGTTGAAGAAGGACTAGCGGTCCGCAACAAGCCCTGATCTTTCCCTTGGCGGCCGAGGCCGATCGTTGCGAGAAACCGCCATCGACCGCGCAGGATTCCCGGCTGCGAGACACTGCGTTCCTGCTTGACCCATGAGCGTGCTCGAGCGATTCGGCGGCCTGGCAATGTCCGGTCCATAAAGGGTAATTACCTAGACTTTTAACATTCTATAGTTCTATACATAGAATGTTTTTCGGAGTCTAATGGCGCCAGATTCGGAAGCGGCGGTCCCGGCATGGCCGGCCCGCCTTCCGGCGACCCGATCGCCCCGCGGGGCGGCATTTGGAGGAAAGACTCGTGTCTTACATTGGTACGGATATCGGAGGGACGTTCACCGACCTCGTTCTTCTGTCCGACGACGGCGAGGTGCGCATCTTCAAGGCGCTGACCACGCCAGATGACCGCACGCGCGGCGTGCTGGACGCCATGAAGCTGGCGGCCGAGGAGCTGGGCATTCCGGCCGACCGGCTGGTGGCGGAACTGAAGTACTTTTCGCACGGCACGACGGCCGCCACCAACGCGTTCATCGAACGCAAGGGTGCGAAGACGGGCCTGCTCACCACGCGCGGCTTCGAGGACACGCTGCGCATCCAGCGTGCCATGGGCGGGTGGATCGGCATGCCGACGCACGAGATCTCGCATTTCTCCAAGCGCCGCGTGCCCGATCCCATCGTGCCGCTCGGCCTGATCAAAGGCGTGGTCGAGCGGGTCGACTACAAGGGCGAGGTCATCGTGCCGCTGGACGAGGCGCAGGCGCGCCAGGCCATACGCGAGCTGCGCGACGCCGGCGTGGAGGCCATCGCCATCAGCCTGCTGTGGTCGTTCCGCAATCCCGCGCATGAGCGCCGCCTGGCGGAGCTGGTGGACGAGGAAGCGCCGGGCCTGTTCGTCACCACCTCCTCGCTGCTGGTGCCCATCATCGGCGAATACGAGCGTACGTCCACGACCTCGATCAACGCCTACCTCGGCCCGGTCATCCACCGCTACATCAATGGGCTGGAAGGCGCGATCCGCCGCTTCGGCTTCACGGGGCCGATCTCGATCATGGAGTCGGGCGGCGGGGTGCTGCCGGCTGCCGAGGCCGCGTTCCAGGCCGCCAACCTGCTGACTTCGGGGCCCGCCGGCGGCGTGCTGGCCTCGCAGAAGCTGGGCGAGCTGCTGGGCTATCGCAATGTGCTGACGGCCGACATGGGCGGCACCAGCTTCGACGTGGGCCTGATCGTGGACGGCCAGCCGTTGCTGGAAACCGTGCGCGAAGTGGGGCGCTTCCACGTGGCCCTGCCGTCCATCAAGGTCACCGCCATTGGCGCGGGCGGCGGTTCCATCGCCCGCGTGCAGGACGGCCATCTGACCGTGGGCCCGGAAAGCGCCGGGTCCACGCCGGGACCGGCCTGCTATGGGCGCGGCGGGGTCGAACCCACCATCACCGACGCCGACGTGGTGCTGGGCATCATCGATCCGCGCTACTTCCTGGGCGGGCGCATGGGCCTGGACGTCGAGGCCGCGCGCGAGGCGGTGCGCAAGCACGTGGCCGAGCCGCTGGGCATGAGCGTGGAAGAGGCGGCGGCCGGCATCCGCGAAGTGGCCAACAACCAGATGGCCGACCTCCTGCGCCGCGTCACGCTGCGTGCCGGCTACGATCCGCGCGATTTCGTGCTGATGGCCTACGGCGGGGCGGGCGCTACCCATGCGCACCAATACGCCGAGGTGGCCGGCATCGGCAAGGTGGTCGTGCCCAATACCGGGCCGGCGCACTCGGCCTACGGCACCGTGACGGGCGATCGCCACCGGTCGTTCTCGCTGGCGGTGGGCCAGCATGCGCCGGCGCGCTTCAAGCGCGCGTCCGACCACATCGACATCGCCGCGCTGAACGAAGGCTTTGCCCAGATCGAGGGGCGCGCGCGCGAAGCGCTGGGCGACGACGTGACCATCCATCGCTACATCGGCATGCGCTTTCGCCAGCAGGTGCACGAGATCGGCGTCGAGGTCCCGGCGGGCGAGCTCGAGGCCGCCGACGTGGACGCGCTGGTGGACGCGTTTGAGGCCCAGTACGAGCGCATCTACGGAAAGAACACCGCGCTGCGCAGTTCGGGCGTGGAGTTCACCGTGGTGCGGGTGGAAGGCACCTCGCCCGTGATCAAGCCCATGCCGCGCCAGGTGGACGGCGGCGGCCGCTCGAACCGGCCGGTCTCCGACCGCCAGGTCTACTTCTACGGCCATGGCTTCATCCGCACCGACATCTACCGCAGCGAAGACGTGGGGCCGGGCCACGCGATCGAGGGGCCCTGCATCATCGAGCGGCCCGACACCACCATCGTGGTCGGCCCCGGCCAGACGGCCGAGATGGAGCCCTACGGCAACTTCGTGATTTCCATTGCGCGCAATCAATAACGGGATCGAGACAACCATGCATCAGGTCTATGAATACACGGCCAAGGAGGTCGACCCGATCACCTTCGAGGTGATCCGGCACCGGCTGCTGTCGATCACCGACGAGCAGGCCGCCACGCTGGCGTCGGTGTCGGGGTCGGCGCTGGTGAACGAGGCCACCGACTTCAACACCGGGCTATATCGCGCCTTCGGCGAAGTGGTCACCATGGGCAAGACGGTGACCTTCCACGCCGCCTCGCTGTCGCTGATGGTCAAGCACGTGATCGAGGATTGCGAAGACACCGTCGGCATCAATCCGGGCGACATGTTCATTGTCAACCACCCGCACAAGGGCGCGCTGCACTGCCCCGACGTGGGCGTGCTGGCGCCCATCTTCGTGGACGGCAAGCGCATTGGCTGGACCGGCGCCTGCGCGCACCAGCTCGACGTGGGCGGCATGGTGCCGGGCAGCTTCGCGTCCATGGCCAAGGACATCCGGCAGGAGGGCATGCTGATCCCGCCGGTCAAGATCATCGACCGCGGCGAGCTGCGCAGCGACGTGCTCAATTTCATCACCGGCATGTCGCGCCTGCCCACCAACATCAGCCTGGACCTGAAGGGGTTGATGGCGGCCAACAACATAGGCGTGAAAAGCGTCCTGGATACTATCGCCAAGTATGGCGTCGATACCGTGCTGACGGTGATGGACGGCATGATGACCCTGTCCGAGACCAAGATGCGCAACCGGCTCAAGGAGTTGCCCGACGGCGTGTTCCGCGCCCAGGCCTTCCTGGACCACGACGGCTTCGAGAACAAGGTCTACAAGATCCACGTCGAGCTGCGCAAGCGGGGCGACCGCATCGAGTTCGACTACACCGGGTCCGATCCGCAGGCGCCGGGCTTCGTCAACGCCACGCGCACCGGATTGCTGGCCGGCGTCTATGCCGGCATCCTGCCGGTGATCGCCTACGACCTGCCGTGGAATGAAGGACTCTTGCGGCCGCTGGAAGTGCTCGCGCACGAAGGGTCCATCGTCTCGTGCAAGTTCCCCGCGCCGTGCAGCCAGGGGCCGCTGGGAGCGATGTGGCTGGTGGAGGTCACGACCACCGAGGTCATCTCCAAGCTGATGGCCACGCATCCGGACTACCTTGCCGAGGCGCAGGCCGCGCCGGCCAGCGGGCCGGACCTGTTCCACATCCATGGCAAGAACCAGTACGGCGAACCCGCTACCGCGCCCATCCTCGAGGTGATGCTGTCCGGCGGCGGCGCCTATGCGCACCGCGACGGCGTGAACGTATCGGGCCAGCGCAACATCACCGCCGGCCGCGCACCCAACGTCGAGACCACCGAACTCAAGCTGCCGGTGCTCTACATGTACCGCCGCATCGTTACCGACAGCTCGGGCGCCGGCCGCAACGTGGGCGGCCAGGCCGCCGGCGCGGCCTTCGTGCTGCACGGCGTGGACGAAGTCGAATCGCTGGTGGCTTGCCACGGCTACGAGTCGCCCACCTCGCGCGGCCTGTTCGGCGGCTATCCCAGCGGCTGCAATCATCGGCGTTTCCTGCGGCACACCAATATCCGGCAACTGCTGGCCGACGGCGTCTTTCCCGACCGCATGGACGGGCTCGAAGGCGAAGCCGTCGAGTTCAACGCCAAGCCGCCCGAATTCGAGTTCGGCAAGGACGACGTGTACGAGTGCAACCCCACCGCCGGCGGCGGCTGGGGCGATCCGCTGGCGCGGCCTGCGGCAAGCGTCGCCGGCGACGTCGCGGCGGGCGCTTTCTCGGCGCTGGTGGCCGAGCGCATCTTCGGCGTGGTGATCCGGGACGGCGTTGCCGACGAGGCGGCCACCCAGGCGGCGCGCGCCGCGATCCGCCGGCGGCGGCTGGCCTGGCCGGCGGACAAGACGCTGGCGGCCCGGCCCGCGGTGGCGCGGGCCGAGCCGGTCGCCATCGTCGGAGACGTGGCGCGCATCGTGCGCGAGGCCGGTACCCCTTACCTGGTCTGCAACCAGTGCGACAACGCCATCGCGCCGGCTGCGGAGAACTGGAAGGACTACGCACGCCATCACCTGGCCGCGGCCGAAGAGCTCGGTCCGCGCGTGCGCATCCACCACGATCTCGAAGTGGTCCAGCATGCCTGCCCGCATTGCGCGACCCTGCTCGACGTGGAGGTGCGGCGCAAGGGCGAGGCATCGTTGTTCGACATACAAGTGGCGGCATGAGCGCGCGCGAGGAGGCAGCATGACGACGAGGACGAGCCAGGGCCGCTGGGTGACCTTCCCCAGCGGCGGCGACCAGGTTCGCGGCTATCTGGCCGAACCCGATGGCGACGAGGTGCTGGGCGCGGTGGTGTGCGCGCCGGAGAACCTGGGCGTGACCGGACACCGGCAAGAGGAGACCCGGCGCCTGGCGGCCGAAGGCTTCATCGTGTTGACGGTGGATCCGTACAGCCGCATAGGCGGGCGCCCGCCCCAGGACTACACCACCGCCGAAGAGCGGCGCAGCAAGGCTTTCATTGCCGCCCGCGACGAAGTGGTCGTGCCCGATTGCCAAGCCGCGCTGGCATGGCTGCGCACGCACCCGCGCGTGGCGCCTGACCGCATCGGCGCCATCGGCTACTGCCTAGGCGGCGGCACGGTGCTGGCCTGGGCGGCACAGACGAAAGACCTGGCCTGCGCGGTGGTGCTGTACGCCTTGCCGGTGGTGCCGGCGGCCTATGCGCCGGACGGCCGCGAGCGCTCGCGCATCGCCCTGGCGCCGCGCATCCAGAGCCCGATGCAGCTGCATTTCGGCGAGGCCGACGAGGCAATCCCCATGGACCAGACGCGGGCGCTCAAGGCCGCGCTCGACGCGGAATCGCCGCAGCCGGTGGAGTTCCACGTCTATCCCGGCGCGCGCCACGCGTACATGGACAGCACGCTGGACCGGTATTCGCCCGAAGCCGCCGCGCTGACCTATGCGCGCTTCGTGGCGTTCCTGCATCGCCACCTGGATGCGGGGGCGGGGCGATGAGCGAGATCGTCTGGGCCGCGGCCACCGCCCATACGGGCGCGATGATGCGCGCGCCCAAGGGCGATCCCGACGACCTGGCACGGGCCGAGCGGGTATTCGCCGGATTCGCGGCGTTGTCCGCCTCGTTGAAGGCGGCGCGGCCCGACGTGATCGTGGTGGCGGCCACCGACCACTTCCTGACCTTCGACTACGCCGCCTTGCCGCTGTTCGCCGTCGGCACCGGCACGCATTTTCCCGGCCATGGCGAATTCGGCGTGCCCAAGCGCGATTACGCGGGCGTGGCGGGCCTGGGCGAGGCCGTGCATGCGGACCTGGTGGCGGCGGGCTTCGACGCCGCCAGCGCGCGCGAGCTGCCGCTGGACCACAGCTTCTCGTGCCCGCTGCAGTTGCTGCTGGCCGGCTGGGACGCGCCCGTCCTGCCCATATACGTGAATTGCACGGTGGAGCCGCTGCCTCGCCTGGACCGCTGCCTGGCATTCGGGCGGGCGATGGGCGAGGCGCTGCGGCGCCAGACGCTCGCGCCGCGCGTCGCCGTCATCGGCACCGGCGGGCTCAGCCATTGGGTCGGCATGCCCGAGACCGGACACATCAACCAGGCGTTCGACCGCCGTTTCCTCGAGCACTATTCGGCGGGCCGCTTCGACCACATCGCCGCCTGGGATGCGGACGAGGTGGTGCGCAGCGCCGGCAACGGGGCGGCCGAGATCCGCAACTGGCTGCTGGCGGCGGGCGCGGCGCGTGCCCGCGCTGCGCGCGTGCGGGCCTACGAGCCCGTCGGCGCATGGGTGACCGGCATCGCGGTGACGGAGCTCGAGTCATGAGCGCTTTCGTCCCTGGGAAGGATGCGGAGCGCGGGAGGGAACATCGATGAGCCGCGCCGGATTGGAAAGATTCCTCTTCCGCTTCGACAAGGAGCCCGCCCTGCAGGCGGCGCTCGAGGCGGATGCCGCCGACGCCTTCGACGGCTACGGCCTGGACGAGGAGGAGCGGCGCACGCTGCGCGAGCGCGACCTCGCCACCTTGTACGAATGGGGCGTGCATCCGCTCCTGATACGCAATTTTGCCGGCACGCTGGGCCTGAGCTACGTGCAGGCCTACCGGGCGCGCGGACTCGGCACCCCCCTACGCGAACCTTTTTCATTACATCGAACGGAGACATCGACCATGAAGGAAACCGACATACGTTCCCGCTGGGTGCTGGCCAATGGCGTGCGCACGCATTATTCGGAGGCCGGCCATGACGGCAGGACGCTGGTCGCGCTGCACGGCGGCGGCGCCGGTTCGTCGGGCGCGTCGGGCATGGGGCCCGTGCTGCCGCTGCTGGGCCGGGACTTCCGCGTGGTCGCGCCCGATTCCATCGGCGGCTTCGGCCTGACCGACACCAGCGTGCCCACGCCGTATGGCCTCATCAGCCGCGCCGCCCATACCGCCGATTTCGTCGACGCCCTCTGTCTCGACAAATTCAGCGTGCTGGGCAATTCGCAAGGCGCGTGGTCGGGGGCGTACTACGCCATGCTGCATCCGGACCGCGTCGAGAAGCTGATCATCGTGTCGTCGCTCACCATCGCCACGTCCATGGGCATCAAGCAGGAGCCCAACGAAGCGATGCGGGCGCTGATGGGCTACGACGGCAGCCGGGAAGGGATGAAGCGCCTCCTGGAGGCGCTGATCATCGACAAGTCGCGCATCACCGACCAGCTCATCGACGATCGCCAGCGCGCCGCCACGCGGCCCGGCGCGCTCGAGGCCTTCCGGCGCATGGCGCAGGGCATCGATTTCGTGCGCAATGACCCCGTGCTCAAGCTACAGACGCAATGGCAGGAGGCGCTGCCCGCGCTCACGCGCCGCATCCCCACCCTCATCCTGTGGGGCACCGACGATACCTTCGCCGTGCCGGCCACCGGACACGCCCTGGCCGAGATGCTGCCCGATGCGCGCATCGAATGGGTGGAGGGCGCCGGCCACCAGGTGCAGACCGACGCGCCGGACCGCGCCGCCGCCATCATCCGGGAGTTCCTCAATGGATAGGCGGACCATGCCGCAGTCGCCCGACGCGCCGGAGCGCATGGCCGGCATGGTGCCCGGGGTGCGCGCGGGCGGTTTCCTGTTCCTGTCGGCCATACGCGGACGCGACCCGGCCACCAACCGCATGCCGGACGATCCCTACGAACAGGCGTGCCAGGCGCTGCGCAATCTCGAGGCGGTGCTGGCCGCCTCCGGCGCGACGCGGCGGCACGTGGTGAAGGTGACGCTCTACCTGCATGATCTCGAGGCGCGCCAGGCCTTCCATCGAGCCTGGATGGAGTTCTTCCCAGAGGATCCGCCCGCCCGGCTGGCGGTGGGCGTGGCCGACGCCAATGCGGCGCCGGGCGGCAACGCGCACTATGTCCTGGACGTGATCGCGCTGGCGCCTTGACCGGCATCCGCATGCGATTGCCAGCGCGCCGGGCGCCCCGGCACAATACGCGTTTGCGTCTTGCGCGCATCCTTCCCGGCAGATGATTCGTCCCATGGCATCAGCACGACGGCAGACCGCCGATACCGATTCCGCCGCCCGCGGCGCCGCGGGCAATGGCGCGCGCGGCGGCTTGCCGATGTACGCCCAGCTCTTCGCGCTGTTCCGCCAGCGCATCGAGAACGGCACCTGGCCGCTGAACGAGTGCATTCCCTCGCTCGACGAACTGATGCAGGAATTCGGCGTGGGACGCGTTACCGTCCGGCACGCACTCGGCATGCTGGAGGCCGAAGGGCTGGTCGGGCGCTACCGTGGCCGCGGCACTTTCGTGATGGCGCGGCCCCAGTCCAACATCTGGTATCGCATCCCGATGAACTGGGACGAACTCACCGGCGCGCAGCCCGACATCGAGGTCGAATGGCTGGAGACCCACGAATGCGCGCAGCCGCCGGCCTCGGTCCACGCGAGCGCCAGGCTCGGCGAGGCCTACCAGGCCTTGAAGCGCCGGCTGCTGCGCCACCGCATTCCCTATGGCATCGGCCATACCTACATCGAGAAAAACGTATACGAGGCCATCGGCGCCGACGTGCTCGCCAAGCCCATCCCGCTGAAGATCCTCGATGCCCGGCTGCCGGGCGGCATCGGCCATGCCGAGCAGACCGTCCGCGCGAGCGTGGCGGACCTCGATACCGCCCGCCTCCTGGACCTGACGTCAGGGGCCCCGGTCATCCAGGTGACGCGGTCGGTCCTCGACCGCGAGGGCATGCTGGTCTATGAATCGCTGGGCATCTTCCGCGGCGACTTCGTCGAGATCCACACCGACCTGAAGTAGGCCGGCCCGCAAGGGGGCCCGCCGGCGGGCCGTCAGGCGGCCGCCTGGCAGACGTCCACCCATTCCGCCTCGACCAGCTGCGCCATGCGCAGCGGATCGATGCGCACCGCGCTGTGCGTGGAGCCGGCGGCGGGCAGCACTTGGTCATAGGCCCGCAGCGAGACGTCGCAATACACGGGCAGCGGCCGGGCGAGCCCGAAGGGGCACACGCCGCCTACCGGATGGCCGGTAACGGCCACCACTTCGTCGGCGGACAGCATCTTCACCCGTCCGCCGAACACCGCCTTGGCCTTCTTGTTGTCGAGCCGGGCGTCGCCTCGCGTGACCACCAGCACCTCGCGATCACCCGCTCGCAGCGACAGGGTCTTGGCGATCTGCCCCGGCTCGACGCCGTGGTGCCGCGCCGCCAGTTCGACGGTCGCGGTGCTTTGTTCCAGTTCGATGATGGAGATGTCGGGCGCCTTGGCGGCGAGGAAGGTGCGGACGGATTCGAGGCTCATGGGGCAAGCACGTTGGCGGAACAACCGACGAATATAGCCCACGGATGAGGCCGCCCGACCCGTGCCCGCGCGCGTATCAGGGGAAGAGGCGCTGATAGAATAAACATCTAGTCAACCAGCATAACCATCCTATGACGCTGCCTCCGCCCTCCGCATCGCGCACGACCTCGTCGACCGCCATCGCGAACCTGGCACAAGTAGGCACCCCTATCTACGTCAAGCTGGTAATGGCGTTCAGGAAGCGCATCGAATCGGGGGAATGGGCGGTCGACCAGCAGATTCCTTCGCTGGACGAACTGGCGCGCGAAGAGGGCGTGGCGCGCGCGACCATCCGCCATGCGATCGGTTTTCTCGAGGCCGAGGGCCTGATCGGCCGCTACCGGGGCCGGGGAACCTTCGTGCTGCGGCGCCCGCAGAGCGAGGTGTTCTACGACATCCCCACCAGCTGGGACACCCTGGTCAACCACGTTCCCGACATCCAGATCGAGTGGCTGGAAACCAGTACCGTCATGCGGCCGCAATCGATCAACCACCACGGCGGCACGCTCTCGCCCGACGGCTACCAGCATCTGCGCCGGCTGCAGAAGCACAACCACATCCCTTATTTCGTCGGCGACTCCTACGTGGAGCGCACGATTTTCCGCGAAATCGGCAAGAAGGCATTCAATTCGCCCGTGCCCATGCAGCTGATACAGAATCACTCGGGCAACCGCATCGGCCGCGCCGAGCAGACCATACAGGCCAGCAATGCCGATTTCGAGGTGGCCCAGCTGCTCGACGTGCCGGTGAACACCGCCATCATGGTGGTTACCCGCTCGGTGTTCGACAAGGACGAGGTCCTGATGTACGAGTCGCAAGGGCTGTTCCGCAGCGATTTCGTGCGGGTGCACATGCGGTTGAAGTAGGCGCGGCCCCCGCGCCCTCCAGGGCCGCTATTCGATGGTAATGCCCAGGCGCTTGATGCGCGTTTCCACTTCGGCCAGTTCGTCGCGCACCCGCGTGGCCAGTTCGGCCGGGGTGCTGCTTTGCGGCGCGATGCCGAGCGCGGCGAATTTCTCGACCAGCTCCGGGTCCTTCAGGACCTGCGCGATGCCGGCGTTGAGCTTCTGGACGATGGCGGGCGGCGTGCCCGCGGGCGCGACCAGGCCGACCCAGGTCTCGACGACCAGGTCCGGGCCGCCCGATTCCCGGACCGTAGGCACCTGGGGATAGTCGGCCAGCCGCTCCTTCGAAGCGGTGGCCAGCATCTTCATTTTTCCGGCCTTGACCAGCGGCAGGCCCGAGCCGATGGTGGCCACGCTGAAGCTGATGTCGCCGTTCGAGACCGCGGTGTAGATCTGCGCGCCTTCCTTGTAGTGCACCGGCATCATCCGGGTCTGGGTGGCCTGCGCCAGGATGGCGCCGCCGAAATGGGCCGGGCTGCCCACGTAGGGAGTGCCGTAGGTGATTTTCTTCGGATCCTTGCGCGCCGCCTCGATGAGGTCGCGCATGGACGCATAGGGCGCCGAGGCCGAAGTGTAGAACAGGAACGGCGCGCGGAAGAAGAGCGATACCGGCTCGAAATCCTTTTGCGGATCGTAGGGGACGGAGGACAGCAGCTTGGGGTTGGTCGTCATGTGGGCATCGCCCACCACCAGCAAGGTGTAGCCGTCCGGCGCGGCCTGCCTGGCGGCGCCCAGCGCCAGAAAACCATTGGCGCCCGGCTTGGCTTCGATGACGAGCGGCTTGCCCCAGAGCTTGCCCAGTTTTTCGGCCAGGATGCGGGTGGCGACATCCGGCGTCAGGCCGGCGGGATAAGGGGTCAGGAGGCGTATCGGCCGCGCCGGGAAGTCTTCACCGTGCGCGGGGGCGGCGCACACCAGGGCCAGCGCGGCGAGGGCGGCGCGCCACGAATGGTAGAGCTGCAAGGTCGTCTCCTTCTTGCGCCGCACGGGCGCGCGGCGGGTGCTTGTCCGGCCGTCTTTGCTAGTAGATCAGTAAACTATACTACTAGTTATTATGGAGCGATAGAGGGATAAACCGCATAGGCGCGCCCTGCGGCGTCCCGGACTCAAAGGCAGGAACCCGTGTCCGGCGTGATCGCCGGAAGGAAGGAGCGGCTACTGCGCCGTAATGTGGCGTTCCCTGATGATCGCGCCCCAGGTCGCCGATTCGCTGGCGATGAACGACGCGTGAGCGGTCTTGCGCCGCTCAGGCGCGCCGTGCCCGCAGCGCGGCTTCCAGTCCGCCGGGGAGCGCCACCGGTTCCGGCAGGTGCAGCATCAGGTTGAGGTATTTCCACGTCGAGCGCGAATGCTCGATCATCAGCGCCTGCGCGCGCGTGCCCTCGCGGTTCTCGATGGCCTCGACAATGTTGCGATGCTGCTCCTGGGCGCCGCACAGGATCTCGCGTACCCCGGCCTCGGCCGACGGAGGAACGTCGGTGAACGAGTTGTTGACCGAAAAGGGAATGGCCACCAGCCGCTGCAAAGCGCGCGTGACCATGGGGCTTTGCGCCGCGCTGCAGATCAGGTCGTGCAGCCGGTCGTTGAGCACCACGTAATCGTTCTGGCGAGCGGCCACGTCGGGCGCGGCCACGACCGCGTCCAGTTCCTTCACGCATTCGTGCATGGCCTTGAGTACGCGCGGCGGCGCGCCCTTCTCGGCCGCCATGCGCGCGGCCATGCCTTCCAGCGTGCCGCGGATGGAGATCGCATCGAAGACGTCGTCTTCCGTGAAGCTGGAAACCACATAGCCGCCCGAGGGCAGGGTGGAAATGAGCCCTTCTTCGCAGATGCGCTGCATGGCCGCGCGTGCCGGCGTGCGCGAAACGCCGAACGCATCGACCAGGGTTTGTTCGAGGACCCGGTCGCCTGGCTTGAGCTTGCCTTGGACGATCAAGCCGCGCAGTCCATAGACGGCCCTTTCGGTTTGCGACAGGTTGGGATCGGTTTCCATAGGAGAGGAGGGCGAGCGAGTCCGCAATTATGGTGCAGAACGTCTCTAGAACGGGGAATGAATACGTGAAGTATACGTTAATAGGGGTTTATGCGTAAAAAATAGGCAATAAATTGTGTTTTTAGTTTTTTGCGTATACGCTGAATAGAAATTCAAAAACAATGGCGTGCACACAGCGCAAACTCCCACACCCATCAAAGGAGGCGAGATGTTCGTCAAAAACGCCTGGTATGTCGCCGCTTGGGCGCACGAAATCGGGCCCGTGCCGTTCGCCCGCACCCTGTGTGGCGTTCCTGTCGTGCTGTTCCGGGATCGCGGCACGGGCAAGCCGGCGGCGCTTCTCGACCGCTGTTGCCATCGCGGCACACCGTTGCGATTCGGGCAAGTCGTGCCGGAAGGGCTGGAATGCGGCTATCACGGCATGGTGTTCGACACCGCCGGCGCCTGTATCCGCATTCCCGGACAGGCCTCGATTCCGCCCAAGGCCCGGGTCCAGGCATTCCCGGTGGTCGAGCGGGACGAGCTGATATGGATATGGATGGGAGAGCCGGACCGCGCGGACCCGGGCAAGATCGTTCCCTATCCGTTCCACAACGATCATGCCCGCTGGCCGCACAAGTGCCAGGTCTACCACGTCAAGGCCAACTACATGCTGCTGGTGGACAACCTCATGGACCTGACCCACCTGGCTTTCGTGCACAAGAACACCATAGGCGGCAATCCCAAGGCGCACGTGGAAGCCAAGATGACGGTGACGCCGACGGACGACGGCCTGCATTTCATCCGCTGGCTGATGGACTCCGCGCCGCCTCCCACCTATGCCAAGGCGGTGCCCCTGGCCGAACGCATCGATCGCTGGATGGAATTCCAGTACATCGCGCCCGGAGCGGTGCTGCAGTGGACCGGGGGCATCGACAGCGGCAAGGGCGCCGTCGAAAACCGGAACCAGCCCGGGTTTTCGCTGCGCATCTTCCATGGACTGACCCCGGAAACCGACACGACCTGTTTCTATTTCTGGTCGGCCGCCAACGGCTACAGGCAGGACGACCCCGGCGCGACCGATGCGCTCTTTCATGAAATCGACACCGCATTCCGCGAGGACAAGGCCATCGTCGAGGCCCAGCAGGCCATGCTGACCGCCCGCGGCGAGCAGGGCCTGATCGACATCGTTTCCGACGCCGCCCGGGTCCACATGCGCCGCGCGGTCAAGCGGATGATTGCCGCCGAGGCGGCCAGCGAAGCAACGGGAGCATGACCATGCGCGCTATGCGATCAATCGTTCTGGCGACCCTGCTGCTCGGCGGTACCGCCGCGGCGGCGCCGGTAAGAATCGGCTTCCTGTCGACGCTTTCGGGGCCGGGCGCGGCGCTGGGCGTCGACCAGTACGACGGCTTCATGCTGGCCGTGGACCAGGAAAACGGCAGGCTCGGCGGCGTCGAGGTCAAGATCCTGCGCGAGGATGACGAGATGAAGCCGGAGAAGGGCGTGCAGATTGCCCGCCAACTGCTCGATCGGGACCGGGTCTCCATCGTCACCGGCATCGTGTTCTCCAACGTCATGATGGCGGTCCATCGCCCGATCACCTCCGCGAAGGTATTCCTGGTCGGATCCAATGCCGGGCCCACGCCCATTACGGGAAAGGGCTGTTCCCCCTATTTTTTCTCCACGTCATGGAATAACGACCAGCTGCACGAGGCGGCGGGCGAACTGGCCAACCGCATGGGCGTCAAGCGGGTCTATCTGCTGGCGCCGAACTACCAGGCGGGCAAGGACGCGATGGAAGGGTTCAAGCGCAATTACAAGGGCGAGATCGTGGGGGAACGCTTCAGCGCCGTGAACCAGCCGGACTACTCCGTGGAAATTGCCACCGTGGCCGCCGCCAGGCCGGACGCGATCTATACCTTCTATCCCGGCGGAATGGGCGTGAACTTTACCAAGCAGTACCAGCAGGCGGGGCTGATGACGAAGATCCCGATGGTCTCGGTATCAACCATCGATGGCTCTACGCTGCCGGCCCTGGGCGAGGTGGCGCTGGGCGCGGTAACGAGTTCTCCCTACGCCCCCGACCTCGACAATGCGGCCAACAGGGAATTCGTCCAGGCTTTCCGCAAGAAGTACGGCCGCGAGCCGTCGCTGTACGCGGCGCAATCCTACGATGCCGCGCGCCTCATCGCGTCGGCGTTGCGGCGCACGGGAGGCAACGTCGACGACAAGGCGGCGTTCCGCGCGGCGTTGAAGGCTGCCGACTTCCAATCCGTGCGCGGGTATTTCGCGTTCAACACCAACCAATTTCCCATCTCGCCGTTCTATCGGGTGGACGTGATCAAGGGGCGCGACGGACAGGCGGCGCTTGCCAGCAAGGGCGTCATTTTCGAACGCAGCCGCGACTCCTACGCCGGGGAGTGCCGGATGGACTGAAGGCGGAAAGCGGGGGAGGGCCGCCGACGTATCGCCGATGCGGGCACCGCGCCGCCCGCATCGGCATTTGTTCCCGGCGGTCGCTGCGAGGGCTGGGGTAAGCTTACGAACTGCATTGCGGTCGCCGGTCTCCGGCATTCCCCCACCAAAACAGAGCAGAACAATGACCGAACGTTCTTCCCCCCTGGCCGGCATTCGCGTCCTCGACCTGACGCGCGTGCTCGCCGGTCCGTGGTGTACCCAGAACCTGGCCGACCTGGGCGCCGAGGTGATCAAGATCGAGCGGCCGGGCAGCGGCGACGACACGCGCGGCTGGGGGCCGCCGTTTCTGAAGGACACCGAGGGCCGGGATACCGCCGAGGCCGCCTACTACCTGAGCGTCAACCGCAACAAGCGTTCGGTCGCCCTCGACATCGCCACGCCGGAAGGAGCGCGGCTGGTGCGCGAGCTCGCGGCGAAGTGCGACATACTGATCGAGAATTTCAAGGTGGGCGGGCTGGCGAAGTACGGGCTGGACTACGCCTCGCTCAAGGCGGTGAATCCCCGCCTGATCTATTGCTCCGTCACCGGCTTCGGCCAGACCGGCCCCTATGCCCGGCGTCCCGGCTACGATTTTATGATCCAGGGACTGGGCGGCTTCATGAGCATCACCGGCGAGCGCGACGGCCTGCCCGGCGCCGGTCCGCAAAAGGCCGGCGTGGCGGTGGCCGACATCCTCACCGGCATGTATGCCACGGTCGGCATCCTGGCAGCCCTGCAGGAGCGCCATCGCAGCGGCCTCGGCCAGCACCTGGACGTCGCGCTGCTGGACAGCGTGGTCGCCATGCTGGGCAACCAGGCCCTCAACTACCTCACCTCGGGCGTCGCGCCCCGGCGCGCCGGCAACGCCCACCAGAATATCGTGCCCTATCAGGTGTTCGCCGCATCCGATGGCCATCTCATCGTCGCCGTTGGCAACGACGGGCAGTTCCGCGCCTACTGCGGCGTGCTGGAGGCGCCCCACCTGGCCGAGCATCCGGACTACAGCATCAACAGCAACCGCGTCATCAACCGCGACAAGCTGGTGCCCATCCTGGCCGGGATCATGGAGAAAAAACCGCGCGACTACTGGCTCGAGCGGCTCGAGGCCGTCGGCGTGCCCTGCGGTCCCATCAATACCATCGACCAGACCTTCGACGACCCCCAGGTCCAGGCTCGCGGCCTGCGCCTGGACCTGCCGCACCCCCTTGCCGGCACCGCGCCTTCCGTCGCCAGCCCCCTGCGGCTTTCCGACACGCCCGTACGCTACCGCAATGCGCCGCCACTGCTGGGCCAGGACACCGAAGCGGTGCTGCGGGAATACTTGGGCATGAGCGAAGAAGAAGCGCGGCGGATCGCGTCGCCCGCCACACGCTGAGGGGAGCGCGGGCTCCTCGATCCGGAGAAATCCCGCGCGGCCACAAAAAACAGCCCGGCTGCCTGCGGACAGCCGGGCTTATTCTTCACGCTTGGAGGCGGCCGATTACTTGGCGGCGTCAACCATGTATTGGACGGCGGCCCGGATTTCCGCTTCGCTCGCATTCGCCGCGCCGCCCTTCGGCGGCATGGCGCCCTTGCCCTGCATGGCCACGGAGACCATCGCATCCATGCCGGTGGCGATGTACTTCGCCCAGGCCGCCTTGTCGCCGAACTTCGGCGCTCCGGCAACGCCCGTGCCGTGGCAGGCGAAACAGGTGGAATCGTAGAGCTTCTTGCCGTCGGCCGTGGAAGCCGCCGCCGGTGCGGCCGCCTGCGGAGCGGGGGCAGCGGCCTGAGGAGCCGGTGCGGGGGCGGCGGCTTGCGGCGCGGGAGCGGCCGGGGCAGCAGGTGCCGCCGCTTCGGCCGGAGCCTGGCCTTCCGCGGCCGGCGCGGCGGGAGCGGGCTCGGCCGGTTCCTTGAAATTGCCGCCGCTGTGGTTGGCCATGTAGACCACGGCGCGCGCCACCTCGAAATCGTCCAGGTCGGGGTTGCCGCCCTTGGCCGGCATGGCGCCCTTGCCGTGGATGGCCACCTGCAGCATGGCGTCGAAGCCGGTGGCGATGAACTTGGCCCACGAGGCGTTGTCGCCGAACTTGGGCGCGCCCGCCACGCCGGCGGCATGACAGGTGGAGCATACGGCCTTGTAGACCGCTTCGCCGGTCTGGAACACGCGCGGGGCGTTGGCGTCGCGCAGCTCGAAGCCGCCCACGGGCTTGATGCGGGCCTCGATGGCTTCCGGCGTCTGCGCGTCGGAGCCGGCGTTGGACTTGGTGCCGCTGGCGACGAAATTCACGAGCAGCAGGATGACGATGATGGGGACGAGGAAAGCCAGTATGACCACCGTGATCAGTTGGCGGGGCGTCCTGATCGGCGATGTATGTTCTTCCGAGTGGTTATGCTGCGCGTTGCTCATTGCCAAGTCCTGCAAGTCTATGGGCCGGGCACGCCCGACACGTGACGGTTTATGGGATTTGATGACTGCTTGCTTTGATACTTGTACTGCGCTGGATGCGCGGCCGCCTGTCTCCTCCCGGTCGGCTGCTTTCCCGCACATAAACGCCTGATTATAACGGCAGCCCTGTATCTGGGTTCAATGTTCGGTTTCGAAGCGGTGCGCGATCGTGCAAGAAGGGCTCCGCGCGGGCGTTGCGGGAAGAGAAAAGACGAAATCGTCCGGGCAAGGTACAATAGGCGGCTACGCGCCCGTAGCTCAATGGATAGAGTACTGCTCTCCGAAGGCAGGGGTTGCTGGTTCGATCCCAGCCGGGCGCGCCATTCCTTCTTCTCCGCCCCCTTTTTTTCTTCCGTCGCAGGCCCGTGCCGTCCCGGCATGGCGTTGCTGCCGCGCGCCATCAGGGGAGCGTCCGCCCGGGTGCCCGGGGCTGCCCGGAGCCGCCGTGCGGCGGGTGCCGCCTGGCCTCGTCGATGCGTTCGCACAAGCGCGCGGTGGCCTCGATCATGCGCGGGCCGGGCCGGTGCATGGTATCGGGATCCACCGTCCAGAGGCGGTCCGGCGCGGCCGCCAGCGCCGGGCCGAAAGCGCGCCATTCTTCCAGGGCCGCCTCGGCCTCCCTGCCCGACTGGCCGATCACGATGACTTCCGGATTCGCTCGCAGCACGCCTTCGGCGCCGACCATCGGCGCGGTGGCGGCCATGTTCCCGAACACGTTGACCGCCCCGCACAGGCGCAGGGCATCGCCGATGATGCCGCGGTCGCTCACGGTGTACATGGGCTGGATGCCCACCTGGTAGAACACGCGCACGGGACGCCGGCCCGCATACCGGGCGGCCAGGTCCTCCAGCCGGCGGCGCAGGGGCGCGGCGGCGGCGCGGGCCTGCGCCGACGTGCCCAGCAGTTCGCCCAGGCGCTCGATGCTGTCCGGAATGTCCGCCAGCCGCGTGGGACTGCTGTAATAGACGGCGACGCCGAGCTGGCCCAGCAGGCCGGCGCGCAGGCCGCCGGCCGCGGTGGGGCCGCCGTAGGCCCACGCCACGACCAGGTCCGGCCGCAGCGCCAGGAGGCGCTCGGGATCGGGCCGCATGCCGTCGCCGATCCTGGGCAGGTCCCGCACCGGCGGAGGAAAGTCGCTGTCGCGGTCCACGCCGACCAGGGCCTGCCCGCCGCCGGCGGCGAACACGAGCTCCGTCGCATGCGGAGCCAGCGCGATCACGCGCCGTGCCGGTGCAGGCAGGACGATCTCCCGGCCGGCGTCGTCGCGCACCGGCGCGCCATGGGCGGCGGCGCACGCGGCCAGCGGCAGGGCCAGCGCGAACCGTGCCGGCAAACCGCGGGGGGACGTGACGAAACGGCGCCGCGTCATGGCCGCGATCTCAAGGCCGGTAGCTCAGGGTGACGAACACGTTGGAGCCGGGCGTGGCGTAGCCGCGCACCAGTTCGTAATCCTTGCCGGTCACGTTGTTCCATCGCACCTGCACTTGCGTCTTCCGGTTGATGTCGTACGAGGCCACCAGGTTGATCACGCTATAGCCGCCCAGGCGGGTGGTTTCGTTGGCGAACGTGGCACTGTTGTAGGAAGTGTCCATCCGGTAGCCGCTGGCCAGCCATTCCGCGCCGATGCGCCAGGGACCGAACGGGTGGTCGGCCGAGAACTTGAACGCCGCCCGGGGCCGCCGCGCCAGCATCTGGCCGGTATTGTCGTCCTTGGGATCCATCCAGTCGAAGCTGCCCCGCACGACGGTCGCCCCCAGTCGCTGCGAGGCGCTCAGCGTCACGCCCTTGATGGTGGCGTCCTTGTTGGCGACCTGGGTGTAGCCCTGGTATTGGACCAGGTTCTCGATCTTGTTGCGATACGCGACGATGCCCGCCTCGGTGCCGCCGTGGCGGTAGCGCAGGCCGGCCTCGACGCTGCGCGAGGTCTCGGGACGCAGGTCGGGATTGCCGTACACCGGATAGTACAGGTCGTTGAAGGTAGGCAGCCGGAAGCCGGTGTTGGCCGCGGCCGTGACCTGCCATCCCGGCGCCAGGTCGTAGCCGTAGGACAGGCCGCCCGTGGTGCGGCTGCCGTAGCGGGCGACGTGGTCGTACCGCAGGTTCGCCTGCACGTGGTGCGCGCCCAGGTCGGCGCGATAGACGCCCACGGCCGAATTGGTGATGCGGTTGGTCTGGTCGAACAGGGTCGTGCCGTCCACGTCTTCGACCCGGCGCTCGGCCGCCAGCGATAGGGACTGCGACGGCGAGAGCGCGATGTCGTTCTGCCAGGCGAACAGCGTCTGGCGGGTGCGGAAGGCGCCGCGGCCCAGTTCGCCGGGCGCGTAGATGCTGAGGTTGTCGTCCACGGTGCGCGCCACGCTCAGCCGGCTGGACCAGGTGTCGCTGATGCGGTTGCGGCTGACGAGGGCGTAGCTTTCGATGCGCTGGATGTTGCGGTCGTCGAAGGCCGGGCTTCCGTCGTACTGGCCGTTCAGCCGCGAGCGGTAGAACGAAGCTTCCAGTTCCTGTCCTTCCCGCCAGGCATAGCCGAGCCGGCCCGCCACATGCTCGAGCTTGTAGCCGTCGCGGTCGGGGTTGTAGACGCCGCCGGGGTTGTTCGGCTTGGCGGCGCTGTAGCCGTCGCTGCGGGCATGGCCCGCCGACAGCGAATAGGTCCATCCGCCCTGGCTGCCGGACAGGCCGGCGTCGGCCTTGCGGGTGTTCCAGGAGCCCAGGCCGACCGAGCCGCGCACTTGCAGCGGCACGTCGGCGGCGGGGCGGCGCGTGATGATGTTGACGACCCCGCCGATCGCATCGGCACCGTACAGGCCGCTGGCCGGGCCGCGAAGGATCTCGATGCGCTCCACGTCGGCCAGCGAGACCGCGCCCAGCCCCATGATGCCCGAGGTCGATCCGCCCACGCGCTGTCCGTCGATCAGGAACACGGTGTGGCCGCTGTTGGCGCCGCGCAGGAATACGCTGGTGGTCGTCTGGGGGCCGCCATTGGTGGAGATGTCCACGCCGTGCTCGCGCTGCAGCAGCTCGGCGATGCTGCTCTGCCCGGCGCGCTGGATGGTGTCGGCATCGATCACGGTGACGTCGCCCAGCGCGCGCGACAGCGGCTGTTCCGTGCGAGAGGCCGTGACCGTGACAGGATCGAGGGTAGCGGGCGCGGAGGGAGATTGGGCCTGGGCGTTGGCGGCGCAAAGCAGCGCGCCGGCGGCGCCGGCCAGGCGCCTGGAGGTGAGACTGGATGACATGAATGCCTGCTGTGTCGTTGACGCGCATCCCCGCACGTCGGCTTGCGATTCGGGAAGCGTCGCGCGCGGGCACGCGCCATGCGCATGCCATCCAGGCAGATGTACTCGGCTCGCCGCCCACCCGCGGCGCTTCCCCCTTGGTGGTCCCTCGGGACCGTTGAGCCGGCCGGTATCCGGGCTGGCATTCGCGGCCGCATCCCCTTCCCATGCGCGGCCGCGCCGGAGGATGCGGCGGGGCAGGGCACAGTGGGCTCGATGCGGCGTGTCGCGCGCGGCAAGGCCACGCGGACGGAATGCTTACCGTTGCGGGGGCAGCACAGGTTAGATCCCCGGTGCGGGGGTCCTCCTGTTTCCCGTTTAACTGCTAAGCACCGACTCGGCGGCTACTCTAGCACGGCGCGGGAGCCGGGGCCGCCAGATGCGGGAGGGAGTGTTGTTCGGCTGCCGCGGGGAGGAGTCAGACGGTGTAGTCGCCGTTGGCTTCGGGCTGGTAGTCGATGCGCACGACGCGCAACTGCCGCCGTTCGCCGTCGGGCGGCGTCCAGCTGATGGTCCCCGGGACCTGCGCGCCCAGCAGGGCGGCGCCCAGCGGCGAGAAGACCGACACCATGCCTTTGCCGGCATCGGCCTCCCTGGGATAGCAAAGCGTGATCAGCCGGGTGCCGGTGTCGTCCTCGACTTCCACGCGCGTGTGCATGGTGACGACGTCGGCCGGCATCTCGCGCGGGTCGACCTGGTCGGCCTGGTCGAGCGCATCGGCCACGATGGCCTGGGTGGTGCCGGGCGCGGGTTCGCGCTCCATCTGGCTCAGCAGGTTGGCGAGGCGAACGTAATCGAGTTCGCTGACGGTAATGTAGTGAGGGCTGCCGGATTGCATGCCTGTCTCCTGAAAACGGTGGTGCCGCACGGCGGCGCTGGATGCATTCGTTCAGAAAGCCCGGCGATCGATGACGACAAAAGCGGTAGAGGGGGTGGGGATCGCCGGGCTCAGGAGTGAAAGGCCGGGATGGTCGGGAACAGAATCGATGCGCGCGACGGCACGCGACGCGCGAACAGGCGCGTCGAGCGGGATCGATGCGAGGAGGCGGGTGCCTGCGAGGCACGCCGGATGGATTCCATAGGCCAAGGATAGCCCATTCCAGCCAGCCGGTTCAAACAGGCTCCAGGGTGGCGAGCCAGGTCTCCAGGTCGGCGTAGACGGGCGCCGCCAGCGCGGGGGCCTCGTTGAGGACTTCGTGATAGGCCTGGTGATACCAGCGCAGCGCCAGTTTGCCGGGAGCGGCCGAGTCCGCGAAACTGCGGCTGCCCGCCGGCGGGACGATGGCGTCGGCGCCCGCCACCATCAGCAGCGTGCGCGGCCTGAGCTCGGAGGCCTCGGCGATGGATTGCGCGCCGGCCTCGGTAATGAAGCGCATCAGGCGGGCGCTGATGCGGTCGTGCACCAGCGGGTCGTTGGCATAGGCGTCGATGACGGCCTGGTCATGCGACAGCTTGGAGATCTTCAATCCCGTGCCGACCCGCAGGTCGGGCGCGAGGCCGCCCAGCATGTCGAGCAGCCAGCGCTGCCCGGCCGACAGCTCCATGTTGAAGGTGGGCGACGACAGCACCAGTCCCGCCAGCGGCACGTTGCCGCGCAGCGCCACGCGCGCCGCCACCAGGCCGCCCAGGCTATGGCCGACCAAGAGCGGCGGGGTGCCCGTTTCGCGCGCGTATTCCGACAGCCGGTGCTCGGCGTCCACCACCAGGTCGTCGCTGGTGCGCAGGGAGCCGCGCTTGCCGCTGGAACGTCCATGGCCCCGGTGATCGTGCGCCGCCAGCGACCAGCCGCGGGCGGCCAGCCAGCGTACCAGCCCCTCGTAGCGTCCGGCATGTTCGCCCAGACCGTGCAGCAGGTAGGCAGGCCGGTAGCCTTCCGGGCGCGGCGGCACGTCCCAGCGGTACGCCGCGAGTTGCGTGCCGTCGGGAGCGGTCGTCATGGAAATCAGCGACAATTCGTTGTCCTGTGTGATTCGTGTTGGATTCAAAGGCGGATTGTCGCTCAGCCGCTTACGCCGGGCCGACTGGTCTGGTGTAACAGCTTGTACCGTTTTGTCGCGGTTTTGCGGACGGCGGCGGCGCAGACTGCCGGTGGAATGCTCATGCCCTCGCTGCTTCGCCTCTTTTTCGTTCTCGCCCTGGGCCTGCTGGCGGCCTGCTCGCCCAAATTCAACTGGCGCGAGATGCCCGCGGCCGATGGCGCGATACGCGTCACCTTCCCGGCCCGGCCCAAGCCCGACCGGCGCGACGTGGATATCGCCGGCCACACCTTGCCGCTGTCCTTCGACATCGCGCCGGTGGATACGTCCATCTTCGCGGTCGGCCACGTCGTGCTGCCCGAGTCCATCATGGCCGATCCGGCCGAACTGGCCAAGGTGGCCGACGCCTTCGAAGAAGTCCTGCGCGCCAACCTGCGCGGCACGCTGGCTCACCGGCGGGACGTCACCCTCAGGCAGGCCCCGGCCGACACGCGCAAGCTCGAACGCGCGGTGGAAGTGGAAGTGCACGGCACCGTGGCCAATGCGCCTTCGTGGCTGCTGGGCCGCGTCTACCTCCTGGGCAATCACCTGATCGAAGTCGTGGCGCTGGGTCGCGAAGACGAATTGCCGCGCGACGCGGCCGAGACTTTCGTGCAATCGGCAAGGGCCGATTGAGCCGATGGAACCGGAAATGGATTGCCGTCTCGGCTGCGGTGCCTGCTGCATCGCACCGTCCATCACCTCGCCGATACCGGGCATGCCCGGCGGCAAGCCGGCCGGCGTGCGATGCGTCCAGCTGGACGACGATGAACGCTGCAGGCTGTTCGGCCGGCCGGAGCGGCCAGCCGTCTGTCTCTCGCTGCTGCCCGGGCGGGAAATGTGCGGGGCGGACCGGGAGCACGCGATGCGTTGGCTGGGGTGGCTGGAAGAGCAGACCCGGCCTGTTTGAGGCGCAGGCCGCGGGCCCCGGCCGGAAGCGTATCCCGGCGCGCCGGGCGCGCGGTTCGCCGCCGCTACTCGCGCGGCTGTCCGGCGCAGGCCAGATACGTCGGCACCGGGATGCGGCGGCGTTCGCTGGTCAGGCAATAGTTCGGACCGCCCAGTCTGCCGACAGGCGCGAAGCGCCCGACGTCGACTCGCAGGGCCTGTTCGTCGAGCAGGTCATCCCGGAAATTCATCGCCAGGATCTCGCCGAAAACAATGGCCCGCTGCGTCGTGATGTCGAGTATCCGGAACAGCCGGCACTCCCACGAGATCGGCGCTTCCGCGATGCGCGGCACACGTATCGTGGCGCAGGGCGCAAGGGAAAGCCCCACCGCCTCGGGTTCCGAGACGTGGGCCGGAAAATCGCTGCCGCACAGCACCGCCTTGTCGACGATGGCCTCGTCCACCATGTTGACGACGAACTCCTCGTTGCGCCGGATGTTCCGCAGGGTGTCCTTGGCCTCGCCCGGCCGGTGGCTTTCCTGCCCGTAGGCGACCACGGCGATGGCGAAGAGGGGCGGATCCTCGCCCATGTAGTTGAACGCGCTGAACGGCGCGGCGTTGCACATGCCGTCCTCGTTCAGGCTGGTGACGAGGGCGATGGGCCGCGGTCCGACGCTGCCGGTGATCAGCCAGTAGCGCTGCATTTCGCTCAGCCCGGCCATGGATACGTGCTTCATTCGATTGCTCCGGTCATATGCGCCGCCTCGTTCCGTCACAGTCCCACATGGCGCTGCCAGATCGCCGGATTGGCGTCCAGCTCGCGGGAGCTGCCTTCCCAGGCTACGCGCCCTCGTTCAATGATGGTGTGGCGATCCGCGATCCCGATCAAGCGCTCCACGTACTTGTCGATGACCAGCAGCGTCTGGCCGGCCCGCCGCAGCGCCGTCAGGCAATCCCAGATTTCCTCGCGGATCAGCGGCGCCAGGCCTTCGGTCGCCTCGTCCAGGATCAGCAGGTGGGGATTGGTCATCAGGGCGCGGCCTATGGCCAGCATCTGCTGCTCGCCGCCCGACAACTGGTTGCCCATGTTTCCCTCGCGCTCGCGCAGGCGGGGGAAGAGCGCGTAGATCCGGTCCAGCGTCCAGGGCTCGGCCTGGCGGCTGCGATTGGCCGCGAACGCCGTGAGATTCTCCCGCACGCTCAGGTTGGGGAATATCTGCCGCCCCTCCGGGACGACCGCGATTCCCAGCCGGCCGATGCGGTGCGGCGGAAGGCGGTCGATGCGTTGGCCGAGAAAGCGGACCTCGCCGCTGTGCGTGGGAGTCAGCCCCAGCAGCGTCCGTATCGTGGTGGTCTTGCCCATGCCGTTGCGGCCCAGCAAGGTGCGCATCGTGCCCGCCGCGATATCGAG
The DNA here is from genome assembly GCF_002188465.1 of Pigmentiphaga sp. NML080357. Taxonomy (GTDB): domain Bacteria; phylum Pseudomonadota; class Gammaproteobacteria; order Burkholderiales; family Burkholderiaceae_B; genus Pigmentiphaga. Next base: position 213,747 of record NZ_NINW01000049.1, read on the forward strand.
CGAGACGTCGAACAGGACCTGGCTGCTGCCATAGGCGGCCTGCAGGCCTTTCACTTCCAGTACCTGGTTCATCGGACCTCCGGTCATGCGGGCTCCTCGTCGCCCAGATAGGCCTTGCAGACCTCGGGGTCGCGGCGGATCGCGTCGGGGGATCCCGTGGCGATCACGCGGCCGTAGACCAGTACCGAAATGCGGTCGGCCAGGCGGAATACCGCATTCATGTCGTGCTCGACCAGCAGCATGGTGATTTCTCCCCGCAGACCCAGCAGCAGGTCCACCATGGCTTCGGACTCGTCGGAACCCATGCCTGCCATCGGTTCGTCCAGCAGCAGGAGGCTGGGGGCGGTGGCCAGCGCCAGCGCGACTTCCAGCCTGCGCTGTTCGCCATGGGACAGGCTGCGCGCAGGCGCGTCGGCCCGCGCGGCCAGTCCTACGCGTTCCAGCGCGTGCAGGGCCTGTCCGAACAGGTCTGCCTCGCCCCGTGCCCGCCGCCAGAATCCCCTGCTCCCGCCGGTGCGCGCCTGCACCGCCATCGCCACGTTGTCGAGCACGCTGAATGTCTTGAATACGCTCGTGATCTGGTAGGAACGCGCCAAGCCGAGATGCACGCGCCTGTGCATGGGAAGCAGGGTGATGTCGGCGCCGTCCATGGATATCCGGCCCCCGTCCGGCCGCAGCATCCCCGAGATCTGGTGGATGAGCGTCGTCTTGCCCGCGCCGTTCGGGCCGATCAGCGCATGCACTTCCCCCGTGGCGACTTCGAAACTGGCGCCGTCGGTGGCGGTCAGCCCGCCGAAGCGCTTGACCAGCCCGGAAACACGCAGCTTGCAGGAATCAGCCATGACGCCACCTCCCGGCAAGGCTGAGCGCGCCGTTGCGCGCATAGAGCACCGCGGCCAGCAGCAAGAGCCCCAGCGGAAGCTGCCAGTACAACGTGAGGCCGGACAGGTATTCCTCGAGCACCAGGAGCAGCGCGGCGCCCACCACGCCGCCATACAGGTAGCCCACCCCGCCCAGGATGACCATGATCATCAGGGATCCCGACTGGGTCCAGTACATCAGGCCCGGGCTCACCATGCCGGTCTGGTTCGCGATCAGCGCGCCGGCCAGCCCGGCCGCGGCGCCCGCGATGACGAAGGCCGTCAGCTTGATCCGGAACACCGGGTAGCCGATGGCTTCCATGCGCACCTCGTTCTCGCGTATGGCCTGCAGGGCGCGTCCGAAGCGGGCATTGACCAGCCGTTGCATCAGCCACATCGCCGCGGCCAGGATGGCCAGCACGACATAGTAGAACGTGATGTCGGACGCCCCGTCCAGGCCGAAAGGCAACGCCGAGCGTGCCGCAAGCGGCATGCCGTCGTCGCCGCCATAGACGTTCAGCGAGACGAACACGTAGTACAGCATCTGCGCGAAGGCCAGGGTGATCATGATGAAGTACACCCCGCGCGTGCGCAGGCTGATCATACCGATTACCCAGGCGGCCAGGCCCGCCGCCGCGGCGGCCGCCGGCCAACCGATCCAGGCCGCGTCCACGCCTGCGTCCATCAGGATGGCCACCGTGTAGGCGCCGATGCCCAGGAACGCCGCATGGCCGAAGCACACCATCCCGCCGAAACCCATGACGAGGTTCAGGCTGGTCGCCGCGAGCGCGAAAATCATGATGCGGGCGGCCAGGTCGATATAGAAGCCCTGCCCCAGCCAGTCCGCGGCCAGCGGGAACGCGGCCCCGAGTGCCAGGAGCGCGGCGCCGGCCGACCGGCGCAAGGTTTGGTCCAGTGGTGCCATGTCCTACCCTCGCGCCGGAAACAGGCCTTGCGGCTTCCAGAACAGCACGGCCGCCATCAGTACGTAGATCATGATCGAAGCCAGCGTCGGCCCCAGGCTCGACGCCACCGAGGGGGAGAAGACCGTGCCCAGCGCGCCCGGCACGAGCGTGCGGCCGACCGTGTCCACCATGCCGACCATCAGCGACCCCGCGAGCGCGCCGCGAATCGAACCTATGCCGCCGATCACGACGACCACGAAGGCCAGGATCAGGATGCTCTCGCCCATGCCAACCTGGACCGACAACAGCGGGCCGAGCAGCGCCCCCGCGACGGCGCACAGCATTGCGCCCAGGCCGAACACCAGCGTGAACAGGCGCTTGATGTCCACCCCCATGACGGTCGCCATTTCGCGGTTCGAGGCGCCCGCCCGCACCCACATGCCGGCCCGCGTACGCGCCACCACCAGGTACAGCAGCAGGGCCACCGCCAGGCCGACGCCGATGACCAGCAGGCGATACGACGGATACTGGATGCCCCAGCCTATGTCGACGGGACCGGAGAACAGTTCGGGCAGCGGCAGTCCGCGCGGCTGCGGACCCCAGATCATGCGGACCAGCTCGTTGCTGATCAGGATCAGCGCGAACGTGGCCAGCACTTGCGACAAGTGGTCGCGCTGGTAGAGCGTGCGCAGCACCGTGGTCTCCAGCAGCATGCCGATGACGGCCGTGGCCAGCATCGCGGTGGCCATGGCCGCCAGGAACGAACCCATGGGGCCCACCAGCGCGGCGGTCAGGTACGCGCCGAACATGTACAGCGAGCCATGGGCCAGGTTGATCATGTCCATGATGCCGAACACGAGGGTCAGGCCGGCTGCCAGCAGGAACAGCATCAGGCCGAACTGCACGCCGTTCAGCGCGGATTCGATGATCGCGCTCATGCGGCGTACCGCGCTGCCTGCACGGCCAGGTTGGCGCCCAGCTGCCGCGCCAGCTTGCGCGAGGTCTCGTTGAGCAGGTTGCCGCCGGCGTCGAAAGCTTGCTGCGCCTGCGCAAGCAGCACCTCGTCGGGCAATACGACCGCGCCCATCTTGCTGAAGATGCCGCGCGCGTGGGCCACCGCCCGGATGCCGCCGAACGGTCCCATCGAGGCCGCCAGCAGCCCGACCATCTTGCCGCGATAGGGCAGCAGGCCGTCCTCGCCATCCACCGGACGCGAACACCAATCCAGCGCGTTCTTCAGCAGCGCGCTCACCGATCCGTTGTATTCGGGCGTCGCCACGAGCAGGGCATCATGGTCGGCGATCAGTCCGCGCAATGCCAGCGCATTCCCCGGAACGCCGGACCGCATCTCGTCGTCGCCGTCGTAGATCGGCATCGGGTAGTCGCGCAGGTCGACCAGCGTGACGTCGGCTCCGGCGGCGCGGGCGCCCTCGGCCGCCACGGCCAGCAGGAGCTTGTTCAGCGACGCGCCGCGGGAACTGCCGGCGAAAGCCAATATCTTGGGAGCAGTCATGTTGAGCATTCTCGAAGTTCCTCAAAGGCCTTTCATCTTGCAGGCGCCGGCATAGCTGTCGGTATGCGCCGTCATGATCCTGCCCAGCGTCTTGTTGGTGACGCGGCCCGATTCGTCCTTCTGCACGACGCGCAGATAGAAGTCGTTGATCGGGAACTGGTTGGTGTTGAACTTGAAGCTGCCGCGCACGGACTCGAAGCGGGCCGCGGCGATGGCGGCATGCAGCGCGCGCTTGTCTTCGAGGCGGCCACCCACGTCCGCCACCGCGCGATCCAGCAGGCGCACCACGTCGTATCCCTGGAAGGCATACATCGACGGCAGCCGGCGATAGCGCTGCTGGAACCGCGCCACGAAATTGCGGTTGGCTGCGTTGTCCAGGTCCCATGCCCAGTGGGACGAGTTGCGCAGGCCGATCATCGCGTCGCCCAGCGCCTGGATGGTGTCCTCGTCGGCGGAATAGCCGGGCACGAAGTAGGGCACTTCGCCGGCCAGCCCCGAGGCCTGGAATTGCTTGATGAAATTGATCCCCATGCCGCCCGGCAGGAAGAAGAACAGGGCGTCGGGTTTCTGGGCGCGGATCTTGGCGATCTCGGATGCGAAGTCGAGCTCGCCCAGCTTGACGTAGATCTCGTCGGCCACCGTACCCTTGAACATGCGCTTGAAGCCTTCGAGGTTTTCTTTCCCGCCCGTGTAGTTGGGCGCCATGATGACGACGCGCCGGTAGCCCTGGTCGCTCATGTAGCGGCCCATTGCCTCGCTCTGGCCATCGTTCTGCCAGGCCAGCGCGAAGAAGTAGGGGTTGCACTGGGCGCCCGCCAGCGAGGCCGGGCCTGCCGCCGCGCTGACGTAGAACGTCTTGGCCGCGAAGGTGGGTGCGCCCACCGCCTGCATGACGTTCGAATAGACCACGCCGGTCATGAAATCGACCTTGTCGCGCTTGAGGAATTTGTCGGCCAGCTGCTTGCCCACCCCTGGATTGGCCTGGTCGTCGCCTTCCACCACCTCGACGGGCAGGCCGCCCAGCTTGTTGCCGGTCTCCTCCAGCGCGAGGCGGAACCCGTCGCGGATCTCGGTGCCCAGCGATGCCAGCGGGCCCGACAGCGTGCTGATGAAACCTATCTTTACCTTGTCCGCGGCGTGCGCGGATACTGCCAACAGCATTGCGACCGGCAATGCGAGCCACTTGACGTGCATGGTGATACCCCCTGGACATGAAACGTTGCGACAGGAACGACAGGGTGCTGCGGAACCGCTCCATGCTCAGGGCCGGCCGGGCGGGTCCTTGTATTCGATCTGGCCGCCGGGCAGGAAGAACAGCATGGTGACCGCGCCGCCCGTCACGGTCGGGAAGTGCGAGCTGTCGGGCGGGAAGACTTTCCATCCCGCGCCGCTGCCGCAGAAGCGGCCCGTCTCGTCCACCGGTCCGATCATGTTGATCTCGCCCAGCGGATGGCGGTGATAGTTGCCCAGCACATTGCGCAGGCAGCCGCTTTCCACGGTGAACCCGTGGGTCTCGGCCGATGCGTGGGCGATCCGGCCGCGGCGGTAGTCCGGCCCGTCGATCTCGGCGTAACAGGACCAGCCCTCCTGCATGCCGCGGCGCAGCAGGGTCAGCAGGCGGGCGTAGGACTCGGTGTGCGCGCCATAGCGCTCGTTGAGCGCGGCTTCGAGTTCCGGGCCGAGCGGACGGTTGCCTATGAAATCCAGCAATTCCCTGACCGCTTGCATCATCTCGGGCTTGCTGGGGCCGGTGGGCAATTCAGACTGCTTGTTCATCGACGCTACCTTGTGTTGGACCGCACTCGTGTTTCGAGCGCATCCTAGGGGCAATCCCCCTCCGGCACTAGGAGCGCGGTCCGTATAATCGTTCGTAAAAAAAGTATGAAAGCGCGGCCCGGCATCGCGCGTATCCTGGGAAGCTCGCCATGGACCTGATCTCCTCGCTCCTCGCTTTCCTGCGCGTCGCGGAAACCGGCTCGTTCTCGGTGGTGGCCAGCGAACGGGGCGTCACCCAGCCGGCCATTTCCCGGCAGGTCCGCGCGCTCGAGGAGCATGTCGGCATGCGCCTGGTCCAGCGCAGCACCACCGGCGTCGTGTTGACCGAGGAGGGCCGCAACCTGCTCCCCGCGGCGCGCAGCCTGGTGGAGGCCGCCGAGAGTCTCAGCCTGGCGGCCAATCCCGACCAGGCGCGACCCATGGGCAAGGTTCGATTGAGCCTGCCGGCGCCGCTGGCGCTGCATATGTGCTCCCATGTCCGGTCGCTGCTCGACAGCCACCTCCACCTGAGCCTCGACATGGTGGTGCGCGACAGCACCAGCAACCTGATCGAGGAAGGCCTGGACCTGGAAGTGCGCATCGGGCCCATCGACGACAGTTCATTGATATCGCGGCGGGTGGGAATGACCTCTGCATTCCTGGTTGCCGCGCCGTCCTATATGGCCGGCAAGGCACAGCCGCGTTCGCCGCAGGACCTGGTCAACTACGACTGCGTGGTCTACAGCCGCTGGGGCAGGGACGACACCTGGTGGTTCGAGGCGCCCGAGGGGCAGGTATCGGTCAACGTGCCGTGCCGGCTCCGCGCGAACAATGCCTCGGCCGTCCACCACGCCGTGCTGGCGGGCAATGGCATCGCCATTCTTTCGCATTTGATGGTGGCGGACGACCTGCGCACCGGGCGGCTCACGACCGTGCTGCCCGAGTTTCCGCCCGCGCGCCTGCCGCTCTACATCGTCTATCCGTCGCGCCGCAACCTGCCGTTGCGCACGCGTGTCGTCATCGAGTTCATCGCCGACCTGCTCAAGGCCGATCCGGCCATGCGCGACAAGGCGGCATGGCCGCTCGCGCCGGCGGACTCGCATCTCGAGCGTCCGGCCCATCATCGGGCATGAGGCACCGCCCGCGCCGCCGCGCCTAGCGCATCAAGGCGCGCACCCGCGCCTCGCCCAGCCCCACGCGTTCGAAATGCGCTGCGCAGCGGGCCACGTATTGGTGGACGTCGAAGTAGCCGTCGGGGTTGCCGTCGTCGTCGAGCCATACCAGCGGTCCCTGCACGACGAACAGCACGCGCAGGGGGGCGTCGCCCGCATGCGCGACCAGCGTGTGCCGCATGCCGGCCGGCTCGCAGACGAAGTCGCCGGGCGCCGCCGTCCAGTCGCGCTCGGCATAGCCCCAGCGTCCGCTCAGGGTATAGGCGAAGGCGGGACGGGCATGCATGTGGGGGCGCGCCGAACCCGGCCGCCGGGCCGTCAGCACGTCGCACCACATGTTGCGGTCCGGCGCGATCCAGATCGGGCGAAACGAGAAGACCTCGTCCAGCGCCACCAGGTAGCGCGGGTCTTCCAGCTCGGTTCGCGCCAGGAACAGGAACGTTCCCGGCAGCCCGGGAGGATCAGACGTGCATGCCGCCATCGGCCATGAAAACGCTGCCGGTGGAGAAGCTGCCTTGCGGCGAAGCGAGGAACAGCACCGTTTGCGCGATTTCCTCCACGCGCGCGTGGCGGCCCAGCGGGATGGCTTCGTCCAGCATGCGCGTGGCGTCCCGGCCCAGCACTTCGCCCAGGCGGCGTTCGATGTCGGCCTGGAAGGCATTGGCGATGGGGCCGGGCGCGACCACGTTGACGCGTATCCCGCGGCCGGCCGCTTCCTTGGCGGCCACCCGCATCAAGCCGACCAGTGCGTGCTTGGATGCGGCATAGGCGCACACGCCGGGGTCGGCGGTCACCCCCATGACGCTGGAAACGATGACGATGCTGCCGCCGTCGGCCATGCGCGGCAGCGCGTGCTTGCACGCGAGGAAGGTGCCCTTGACGTTGACTGCCATGACGGCGTCGAAGACGTCATCGGGATAGTCCGCGATCGGTTTGATGGCGCCATTGATGCCGGCGTTGCAGACCAGCACGTCGAGCCGGCCCCAGCGCCGCAGCGCCTCCTCGACATAGCCGCGGGTCTGCGCGGCGTCGGTCACGTCGGCGGCAAAGACGGCAACGCGGTCGCCATGGACCGCGGCCTGCAGGCGCGCGGTCTCCAGCGCCTCGGCGTGCCGGTCCACCAGCAGGACGCGCGCGCCTTGATCCAGCATGGCCAGCGCGCTGTGCAGCCCGAGGCTGCCGGCGCCGCCGGTAACGATGCAGACTTGGTCCTTCATGTTCATGGATCGTTTCCTGGAAGGGAAGAATGGCTGGAGAGCGCCTGGTCAGGGTAGCGGGCCCCAGCGTGGAGCCGCGGCGCGCGGGCAACCCGCCAGCAGGCGCTTGGGAATGCGGCCGTGGACCCCCTTGACCCCGTCGACCAGCTGCGTGATTTCGAAATCCACCGCCATGCTTGCCAGGGCGTAGGCGTCTTCGGCCTCCAGTTCCCCGAAATGCTCCAGTACCGCGACGGATTGCGAAACGGCCAGTTCGGCGGCGGTGTTCAGGTCGGCGTCCAGGCCCATGGCGATGTAGTGGTCGGCGGTTTCCGCCATCGGCCAGCGCACGGCGCGCGCCTTGTGCAGCTGGAAGCGGAACACGCCGGTCATCGACGTCTCGAGGCCGGTGAGGTTGGCCTCGCCATGGCCTTGCGCGGCGTGGCCGTCGCCAACGAAGAAGTCCGCGCCCTCCACCTGTACCGGCAAGTACAGGATCGCCCCCGGCCGCAGGTCTTTCAGGTCGATGTTGCCGCCGAAGGGGCCGGGCGGGACGGACGATACCTTGCGGGTCGGGGCCACGCCCATGGTGCCCATGAACGGCGCGAGGGGGATCCCGATGCGGTCGCTGAAGCGCGCCGTCCCGCGCGCGAGGTCGTGCCGCATCACCTTGAGCCAGGGCGCCTTGGGCAGGCCGGGCAGGCTGCCCGCGCCGGGCCGCGTGAAATTGACGCCGTAGGCCGGAAGGCGTGGCGAGATGCCCAGGATCTCCACCCCGAGCACGTCGCCGGGCAGGGCGCCTTCGACGCGCACCGGCCCCGTCAGGATGTGCGGACCCACGTCCTTGGGTACGGTACGCATGATCTCGAGCATCTCGGCGACGGCGCCTTCCACCGGAATGCCGTGACCGTCGAAGAACGCCCGCGCTTCATCGGGGGGCAGCGGCACGCCCACCGGATTGACGGTGTCGATGCGTACCGTTTCCCCCGGGCGTATGCGCAGCGCCGGGCGCACGCCCGGCCCGAGGAAACCCCACACCACCGTATCGGGCGTGCAGGGCAGGACGTGGTCGGGCGTGGCGGCGATCATTTCCAGGCCGGCTTGGGGAAGACGGCGGGCTTGACGCCGATCGCGTTCTTGGGCGCAATGGGTTGGAACACGCCGTTCTGCCATTGCCCCACGCTCGAGGCTTCGGCCCACAGGCGGTTGGTCAGCTTGACCGGCCCGAGCACCGTGTCGAAGCTGCCGGTGCGGATCTGCTCGGACACCGCCTTGCGATCGACCGATCCGGCGCGCGTGATTGCCTGCTCCAGGATCTGCAAGGTCGCATAGGTCACCGCGCTGCCGTTGTAGTCCGCCTCCTGCTTGAACATGGCGCGGTGCCGCTCGCGGTAGTCGCGGGTGGCGGGCAGTTCGGCGCTCACGCCGCCCAGGCCCATGACGCCATCGGCATTGGCGCCGAAGCGGTCCTTGAACATCGGGAATACCGTGCCGATGGCGGTGTAGAACACCTTGGGATTGAAACCCACCACCTTGGCCTGGTCGTTCAGCGCCATGGTGTCGGGCGGATAGCTGAAGGCCAGGAAGGCTTCCGGTTCGCGGCGCCGGACTTCGTTCAGGATGGTCTGGAGCTCCTGCGACCCGAGCGGATAGCTCTGGTCGTAGACGATGTCGAACTTCGCCTTCTTCAGTCCCTCGCGCGCCGCCTTCGACAGCTCCAGCCCGAACTGGTCGGCGACGTTGACGATGGCCACCTTGCCCTTGATCTTGCCTTCCTCGCGCAGCCGCGTGAGCACGTCCACCACGCCGTTGGCGTAGTCGGTGGAGGTCAGCGTGAAGAAGAAGAGGTTGGACCAGCGTTCGCGCAGTTGCGGAATGCGGTCCGAGATCATGGTGGTGGCCAGGTGCGGATAGTCGTGCTTGTGCAGGATGGGCGCCACCGCGAGGTTCATCGCCGTGCCCCATGGCGGCAGGATGAAGTCCACCTTGTCCTGGTTGATGAGCCGTTCGACCGCGCGCACCGCCTCCTCGGAATTGCTGCGGTCGTCGTATTCGAAGAACCTGACCGGCACGCGCTTGCCGCCGATCTCGATGCCGCCCGCCTTCTGCACGTCCGCGGCCCACATCTGATAGTTGGGCAGCACCGTCGTGCTGGCGCCGCCCGCATAGGGGCCCGTCTTGGAAATGGCATAGCCGATGCGGATCTCGGACGGGGCCTTGGACTGGGCGAGCGCCGGCCCGGAGAGCCCGAGGGCCGCCGCCGTGAGCAAGGTCGCGAATTGCCTGCGTTGCATGGTGTTGTCTCCCTATCGTCGTTATGTCGCGTGCAGGCCGCGTGCGCGCGGCGCCCGCGGTTTCAGCGGAACAAGGTATCCACGTAGGCCGCGCCGATGCCGACTTTCTCGTAGTGCGCGCGGCACATGGCGATGTAGTCGTGCACGTCGAAATGCCCGGTGGACTGCCCCTTTTCGTCCAGCCAGATCAGCGGACCCTTGACGATGAAGAACACCTTCATCGGCTGTTCGTGCTCGAAGGCCACGAGGGTGTGGCCCTCGCCAGGGGTTTCGTAGACGAAGTCGCCGGCGGTGGCGATCCAGTCGTGTTCCAGGTAGCCCCATTTGCCCGAGATCGTGTAGGCAAAGACCTCGTGCGGGTGGTAGTGGCGGTTGACCAGCCCCGCCGCGTCGGCGCGCAGGATGTCGCACCAGCGGTTCTCCGAGGGCGAGATCCACAGCGGGCGCGAGGCCACCGTGTCGGTGAAGGGTACGTACCACTTCCTGTCGTCCGTGGGGGCGTTGCCGATGTGCACCTCGGGTTTGGCATCGGGCTTGAACACGTCGGCGATGGGCGGGATGTCGCGCCAGAATTCGTTGCCGGAAGTCTTGAGCATGGGAGAGCCTCCTGATCTTCGATGAATCGTGCCAATGTAGCGAGCGCGCGATGACGCCGCTTGCCTTGGCGGGACGGGAGATTTGACTGAGCGCGACATCTCTCCCTAGGGTCAACCCGGGCCGGGCGCCCGCCGGCGCGCGTGCTAGCATCCACAGCGAGGCGGCGAGCTCGCCGCCGGTTGGCATTCACCCCGTCCGGCAGGCTTGCCGGCGGCCCTTCCCAGGCACGACGATGAACACGATCCTGTCTCCTCGCGCGCAGGCTTCCACCGACCAGGTGCCGCCTCCCCAGCGGCTGGAGTTCTGGGAGTCCTACAACGCCTCGCAGCTCATCGGCCTGACCTGTTCCACCTACGACCCGCAGGGCCTGCATGCCCAGGGCCGGGTCTTCGACGCCGGCGACGTCGCCTTCACCGAGATCCGCGGCAACCAGCACGTCATCGAGCGCACCCGCTCGATGCTCAAGACCCATCCCAAGGACTCGATCTTCGCCTGTATCCTGCTCGAGGGCGACGCCTTCCTGTTCCAGTCGGGCCAATGCCACACCGTGCGCGCGGGCGACGTCATCGTTTATTCCAACGCCATTCCCTATCTCTACGGCTTTACCGGCAACATGCGGCAGCTGATCGTCGAGATCGAGGCCACGCGGCTGTTCCGCGGACGCGCGGAGATGCGGCCGCAGGCGCCGATCCAGGTGGACAACCGCCTGCGCACCGGCCGCCTGCTGGCCAACACGCTGCGCACCATGGCCATGGATTTCGTCGAGCAGGCCCGGGCGGACGCCGTGCCCCACGTGGCCGAGCAGGCGCACCACCTGCTGCATGCCGCGCTCAACCCCGACGCGGCGCGCGAGCTGAACGACACCGCCGCCTGGCGGCTGCTGCGGGCCGAAGCCTTCATCGCCGAACACCTGAACGATCCCGCGCTCGACGCAGCCATGGTGGCGCGGGCCATGGGATTGTCCGTGCGGCAGCTGCACCGCCTGTTCGCGCATCGCGACCGCAGCGTCAGCCAGTGGATCTGGGACAAGCGCCTGGAGCGCGCGCACGAGGAACTGGCGTGCGAGCGCATGCGGATGCTGACCATAGGCGACATCGCCGACCGCTGGGGCTTTGCCAGCCAGGCGCACTTTTCGCGGGCCTTCCGGGCGCGCTATGGGATGACGCCGATGCAGCACCGGCGCGGCGGCACTTGACGGGCGCTAACCGGCCACCGGCGAACCCAGCAGCCACAACAGGAACGGCGCCAGCACCAGGAACACCAGCGTCGAGATCAGCACCGCGCCGGCCGCCGTGTCGCCCATGTCGGTATAGCGCCGCGCGTACATGTAGCTGACCACCGCGCAGGGCATGCCCATCTGCAGGGCCATGTTGCCGATCATGTCGGCCGGCAGGCCTGCCAGCCAGGCGGCCAGCGCGCCGGTGCCGAGCCCGAACACCAGCCGCATCGCGCCGATGATGCCGCCCAGCTTCAGCCCGGCGGCGGGGATCAGCGCCAGCGCATGCCCCAGCCCCAGCAGCATCAGCGGGACCGTCATGCTGCCCAGCAACTGGGCCGACTCCATGATCCATTGGGGCGGCGTGTAGCCGAACAGCCGGCATGCGACGGCCAGCAGCGAAGCGATCAGGATCGGGCTTTTCCACGGCGCCGGCATGCCGTCGGCGCTGGGCAGCGTGCGCACGCCCACGGTGTGCTGGATGAAGGAGCACACCGCGAAGAAAGCGATGGAGGTCGACAGGCCGGCGTCGCCGAACGCCAGGTGCGTGATGGGCAGGCCCAGGTTGCCGGCATTCGGGAACGACGTGGTCTGCAGCAGCTTGCGCACCGGCAGCTTGCACAGCCTGAGGGCCACGGCGGACACGACCATGCAAAGACCCAGCGCCAGCACCGTCGCGCCGGCTACCGTGGCCATGATCTCGTTGCTGAGCTGGGTGGTGACCAAAGTGTTGAACACCAGCGCCGGCGTGGTCACCGTGGTGGCGAGCACGGTCACGAATTGCGCCGGGAATGCGTGTCCCAGCTTCCCCCATGTCGTGCCGACCCCGATGACCACCATGAGCGGGGCCAGCAGGCTGAGGATGGAGAAGTAGATGTGGAAGACGCCCATCACGGCTTCCCTTGCGGGCAAGCCGGAAAAGCGGGACGGGGAATGGGCAGCTTGGGAATGATGGCGGCGGAGCCGGCCGGACCGGACGGGGACATGAAAACGGAATCGGGAACCTGGGCGGCGACCGCACCGCCCGAGTGGCAAGGATAGCGCGAAACGCGGTCACGCTGGCAGTCGCAAAGGGGCCGGCTCCGGCTCCCCTGGCCACATTCATTAATGAAACTTGATTGCATAAGAAACAAAGTTGCATTAAGGTGCGCGGTTTGTGGGTGGCATCTTGGGGCGGGGCAGAATGAAAACCGGGGTGGGCGGCGCGGCCGCCTTGATCGCGTCGTCGTTGGCGTGCGCGCAGGGTCCTGGAGAGGCGTCGCCTTCCCAGGCGCTGGAGACGGTGGTCGTAACGGCCACCCGCAGTGAACAATCGGCCAGCGACGTGGCATCGTCGATGGAGGTGATCGATGCCGGCGCGCTCGATGCGAGCGTCGGCACGACCTTCCTGGATCTGGTCAAGAAGAACGCCAGCGTCGACGTCATCCAGTATCCCAATGGCCTGGCGGGGATCGGATTGCGCGGCCTGCGTCCCAATTTCGAGTTCACCATCAACCCGCGCACGCTGGTGCTGGTGGATGGCCGCCCGTCGGGATCGACCAGTTTCACGACGCTCGCGCCGGACAGCATCGAGCGCGTGGAGGTGCTCAAGGGCCCGGCTTCGTCGCTCTACGGCGCGTCGGCCATGGGCGGCGTGGTCAACATCATCACCCGGCACTCGAAGGGACCGCTGAAGGGACGCGCCAGCGTGGGCTACGGTTCGTTCGAGACGTACCGGGGCGAGGTCGCCATCGGCGGCTCGTTGTCCGAGCGCGCCGATTTCGACCTGGCCGCGGGCTATGTGGAGCAGGCCGGAGATTTCCGTACCGGCGCGGGCGACCGCCGGCCCAATAGCGATTCGCGGCGCACTTCCGGGCGGCTGCGCCTGGGGATGGATCTTCATGACATCGTGCGCGTCGATGCGTCCGTGGATGCGGCGGATTTGTCCAACAATGCGCCGGGGCCGCTGAGCTACGACCCGCCCAGCGCCTCGGGCAACGATACCCGCCGTGTCAGCGGGGACCTGCGCCTGCAGATCACGCCCGAGCGCCACCGGATCAGCCTCGTCACCTACGCTTCGCGCGAGGACTACAACTACATCACCGTGCCCGCCGCCGCGCCGCGCTACCGCTCCAGCCGCACGGTGTCCCGCTATAAGGGCCTGCAGGCCCAGGACACCTGGACGCTGGACGAGACGTTCGCGCTGACCTATGGCTTCGATTGGCAGCGGGTCGAGGCCGAGCGCTCGTCGTACTTGTCGTCCGGGGCGCAGACGGCGCCGTACAGCCCCAACGAGCGTCGCGACAGCAAGGGCTTGTTCGCCGAGCTGGCGAGCCATCTGCTGGACGATCGGCTGGTGCTGACGCTGGGCGCGCGCAATGACTGGATCGACGCGAGCACCTTGGCCACGCCCTACAAGACCCGTTTCACGCCGGCCTCGTCGAGCTTCACCAGTTTCAATCCGCGCGGCGGGGTGGTCTACAAGCTGGCGCCGGCATGGCGCGTGCACGCGTCCGCGGGCACGGCATTCGCGCCGCCGCAAGGCAGCGAGCTCGCCGGCGAGAACGAGGAATTCGCCGGCAGCCAGCGGCGGCTGAGCGTGGGCAATCCCGGCCTGAAACCGGAACGCAGCACCAGCTATGACGTCGGCGTAGGCTACGCCACGCGCGACGTCGATGCCGACCTGACATATTTCGACGCGCGCATCCGCGACCGCATCCGCTCGGTCATCGTCAGCGAGACGCCGGCCGAGCGGATCAGCAGCTACGAGAATGCCGATACCTCCCGCATGCGCGGCCTGGAGGGGCGGCTGGCCTTCGACGCCGGGGTCCTGTTCGGCTTGCCGGCCGGCCGCCTGGGCGTGGCGAGCAGCGTCACCCGGCTGCTGCAGGCCGAGGACTTCGATGCCGGCGGCGCCGTCCCGATACGCAACGTCGCCAAGTGGAAGGCCAATGTCTCGCTGACGGTGAGCAACGGCAGCGACCTGTCGGCCACCATGACCGTGCGCCACAACGGCACCCGCTACGACACGGACAACAGCCAGGGCCGTCGCTACACCGGCGGCCGCGGCGGCGTGTTCGCCAATGCGTCGTTCACCGTGGTCGACCTGAGCGCCAGCTGGAAGATGACGCCGCGCGACACCTTGCGCGTGGACATCGCCAACCTGTTCGACCGCGACTACTACGAAAAGGCCGACTACATCATGCCGGGCCGCGCCTTCTACCTGCGCTACACGCGCGCGCTGTGACCGGCCCCGGCAAAAGAGCGACTCTCATGGAACTGAAACTGCTTCTCGAACAGATCTCGAACCTGCTGTTCTATCCGGCGCTCGTGCTGCTGGTGGTCTTGCTGGCGTGGATACTGGTCGCGCTCGGCATGTTCGTGCGCGGAGGATGGCAACGGCTGCGGGGCCGGCGCCCGGCGCAGGCGCGCTACCTGGCCATGATCGACGCGGCGGCGCGGGAAGAGGGCGCTGCGCTGGACCTGCGGCTCGAAGCGATCCTGATGCAGGCGGAGAACGCGGCCCAGCGCAGCCTCGATACGGTGCGCTTCGCCGTCCGGGCCGGACCGTCGCTGGGGTTGATGGGCACGCTGATACCCATGGCGGCCGCGCTCAACGGATTGGCCAGGGGCGACCTGCCGGACCTGGCCGGCAACATGGTGGTGGCGTTCTCCAGCACGGTGGTGGGAATTGCGGTGGGCGTAGTGGCCTATGTGATCGCCATGGTGCGCGAAGGCTGGAGCCATGAAGACCTGGATGCGATCCGCCTGCGCGCCGAGCAGGCGCTGCGGGACGGGAGCGATCGATGAGGCGCGGCCTGCGCTTTGCCCGCGCGCGTCGGGCCCGTGCGCGGGCCGACGATCCGCTGGCCGGCGTGGCCAACCTGTTCGATGCCAGCCTGGCCTTCATCGTCGCCATGGCCGTGGCGCTGTTCTCGGTGCTGGGGGCGCAGGACCTGTTCAGCGAGGACGCCTCATGGACGCTGACGCGCACCACGCGCGACGGGCAGCTGGAAGTCGTGCGCAAGGACAAGAAGCAGATCAAGGTCGAGCGCGTCAGCGACCGCGAGTTGTCCGGAGAGGGGCAGCGCCTGGGCGTGGCGTATCAACTGCCCGATGGACAGGTGGTCTACGTGCCGGAGGGAGGCACGCCGTGATCGCGTTCCGCGCTTGGATCGCCTTGCGCCGGCTCGCTCTGTTGCCGCGTGTCCTTGGGCCGTCACGAATCCGGCGAGGGTTGATCGCCATCATGTGCGCCATGTTGGCCGGGACCGCCGGGGCGGCTATCGGCGCGGCGCCTTCGCTGCCCAGGATCGCCGTGATCTCCATCGAACTGGCGCAGCAGCCGGCGGCCATGCGCGAAGCCGTGGCTCGCCAGCGCGACCGGCTCCGCATCGACCTCTTCGGCCTGGGCGGCGGCTACCTGCCCGGACTGGACGGCGTGGACCTGGACGGCTACGACCTCGTCCTGGTCGAGGGAGTCGGGCCGCGGCTGGCGCAATACCGGCGGCGCCTGGCGCAAGCCGCGCGGCATACGCGGGTGCTGGTGCTCAACGGCACCGAGTGGGTGGACGGCAACGTGCCCATCGCCGCCGTGCCCGACGCCCCCCGCTACTGGGCCAACGCCACGGCGGAAAACTACGCGCGCCTGTTCGACTATCTGGCCGCCCGGCTGCTGGGCCGGTCCGTGACGCCGCAACCGCCGGTCATCTATCCGGACCAGGCGTTCTACCATCCCCGGCACGCCGGCGTCTTCGACACCCTCGACGGCTATCTTGCCTGGGCGGCGCAGCGCCACCGCGACGCGCCCTCGCGGCCCCGGGTCGGGCTGGTGTTCTACCGCAGCCTCGCCTTGGGCGGCAACACGGCGGTCGTCGATGCGCTCATCGAAGAGGTGGAGCGGCAGGGAGGCCTGCCCGTGCCCATGTGGCGCAGCAACAGCCAGGTGTCGCTGCGGCATCTCGAGGATGCCCGCGGCCGGCCCGCCATCGATGTCCTCGTCCTGTGCGCCAGCCAGATCGACTATGCCGATCATGCGGCGGGCGTGGCCCAGGCGCGCCGGCTGGGCGTGGCCGTGCTCAATTGCACGACGGACTACGCCCGCACACCCGGGCAGTGGCGCGCGGATCCGGGCGGGTTCGCGCCCGATCGCAGCGGGCAGCTGGCAATGAGCGAGGCCAGCGGCATCGTCGAACCCATGATGGTCGGGGCGCGCGAACCCGACGCGCAAGGCATGCCGGCGCACGTGCCGCTGGCCGGACAAGTGGCGTGGCGGGTATCGCGCGCGCTCGCCTGGGCGCGCCTGCACCGGCTGCCGAACGCGGACAAGCGCCTCGTGATCGCCTACCACAGCGAAAGCGGCGATCCGGGCGACGTCGGCAGCGATCCGGACACCTACCTGGACGCCCAGGCCAGCCTGTCGGCCCTGCTGGCGCGGCTGCGCGCCGAGGGCTACGACCTCGGGCCGGGCGAGCTGCCCGGCGCGCACGAACTCGCGCGCCGCATGGCCGAGGACGCTTCCAACGCGAGCGGACCGGGCGCGGCCGCCGAACTGGCTCGGCGCGCGAGGCAGGGCGGACTCGTGCTGATTCCCGAATCGCGCTACCTGGCGTGGTACCGCACGCTGCCCGCGGATCTGCGGGCGCAGACCGAAGCCCGCTGGGGGCCGCCGCCCGGCCGCATCATGGTGCACACGGACGCCCAGGGCCGGCGCCAGCTCGCCATCCCGGTGCTGCGCTTCGGCAAGGTCGTCCTGGCGCCGCATCCGGTATGGGGCTATCTGCAGGACGACGGGGCCCTCGCCTCCAAGGAGGCGCTGCCGCCCCATCACCAGTACATCGCGTTCTACCTGTGGATGGCGCGCGATCTCCACGCGGATGCCTACCTGCCGTTCTTCACCCAGCTTTCGCTGATGCCGGGCAAGCAGCAGGGGCCGGCCCGCGACGACTGGGTCGGCACGCTGATCGGCGACCTTCCCCACATCCAGCCCACGCCGCTGCAGGCCAACGGCGGCGTGGGCAACAAGCGCCGGGCGATGGCGGTGACCACCGGCTTCATGCCGCCGCTGGTCCAGGGCGGCCTGCCGCCCGGCCTCCAAGCGCTGCGCGACGCGCTCGATGACGCGGCGGATGCGCAGGCCGGGCACGCGCAAGCCAGGCGGCTCGCGCAGCCGCTGGCCCGCGACCTCGGGCTGGACCCGGCGCGGGCGCAATGGCCCGAACTGGAGCGCGCGCTGCGCCGCTACCTGGACGAAGTGGCGCGCGCCGTGATGCCGGCCGGCGGCCACGTGCTGGGCCAGGTCCCGGATGCCGAGACCAAGGCGCGCATGGTCCATGCCATGATCGCCGGCGACACGGAACATCCGCCGGCGCTCGACGTGGTCCGCGCGGCGTTGGGCGGACAGCCGGCCGGCCCGGCGCTTGCCGACGGGATGCGGGCGCGCATCGATGACTATGCCCGGCGCATCGACCAGGCGCCACGCGAGATGGATGCCGTCGTCGACGCCTTGCGGGGCCGGTACATCGAGCCGGGCCCGATGGCCGACGCTGTGCGCAATCCCGACGCGCTGCCACCGGGCCGCAATCCCTATACGCTGGCCACGCGCCGCCTCCCTACGCGGGATGCATGGGAGACGGGCGTTCGCCTGGCCGACGATCTCGTGGCCACGTATCGACGCGAGCATGGCCAGCCGCCGCGCAAGGTGGCGTTCGTGCTGTGGTCCGGCGAGTCGGCGCAGAACCAGGGCGCGATCGAGGCGCAGATCCTGCGGCTGCTGGGGGTGCGCCCGGTCTGGAATCCGCGTGGCGAGGTGGTGGACGTGGAGCTGGAGAGCCGCGCTGCGCTGGGCCGGCCGCGCGTGGACGTGCTGGTGACGACCTCGGGAACCTACCGCGACCATTTCCGCGACAAGATCGAGCTGATCGCCAAGGCGGTCGCGCTGGCGGCGCGGGCGGACGAACCGGACAACGCCGTGCGGGCCGCGAGCACCGGCACGATCGCGCTGCTCAGGAGCCAGGGCCTGCCTGAAGAAGAGGCACGCCGCCGGGCGCTGCGCCGGGTCTATTCGACCGCGCCCGGCGCGTATTCCCCATCGACCCAGTTCGCCATCAAGGCGGGCGCCGAATGGACCGACGCTCGCCTTGCCGGGCTCTACGCCGACCGGATGTCGCACGCCTACGGCGGCGGCGCCGAGGGCGAGGCCGACGGCGCGGGCTTCGGCGCGCAGCTCGATGGCGTCGATGCCGCGGTGTTCAGCCGCAGTTCCAACGTCTATGGCCTGCTCGACACGCCCATGGCCGCCGCCTACCTGGGCGGCATCGGCATGGCCGTGCGGGAACGCACCGGGCGCGCCGTCGCCAACTATGTCGCGGACCTGAAAGATCCGCGTCCCGGGCAGGCACGCATCGATGACCTGGCCCGCAGCTATGGCGCGGAACTGCAAAGCCGCTACTTCAACCCCGCGTGGATTCGCGCCATGCAGGCCAGCGGCTACAACGGCGCCCGCTACATGGCGCAGCTCCCCGAGCACCTGCTGCTGTGGGACGTGACCACGCCGGAACTGGTGGCCGACGCCGACTGGCAGGCGGTCAAGGAAATCTATGTGGACGACAAGTACCGGCTGGGCCTGCAGGACTACTTCGCGCAGCACAACCCGTATGCCCGCCAGCAACTGATCGGCGCGCTGCTTGACGCCATCGAGCGCGGCAAGTGGGAGGCCGGCGATCAGGTTCGCGCGCAACTGGAACAACTGCTGGCGCAGGAGACCGCGGCGCACGGCGCCCACTGCGCGCAGGCGGCCTGCCATGCGCGCCAGGAGCGGCTCGCGCTCGGCGCCGCGCCTTCGCTGGCAGGAGCCGCGGCTCCCCCGCCCATGGACGGGACGCATGCGACCGGCCGGCAGCCGGTACGCGGCTTCGCGCTGGAGGAAAAGCGCCCCGCGCCAGCTTCGCCGGATGCGCCGCGTCCGCTGACCGCCTGGCTGGCCGCCGGGTTTGCCCTGCTGCTCGTGGCGGCCGGCGCCGCGCGCAGGCCGCGCTGGTAGGCGAGGATTCCGTTCCCCCGGTTCGCCGCGAGAGAGACATTCGGTTGCATCGCCGCCGCACCCGCCCCGGCGCCGCCATTTAGAATCGGACTACCAGCATAAACGGGAAGAGGCCGGCGATGACCGAAAAGCAAGGCTCGGGCGATACCCCCCTGAAACGGGTGATGGGACCGAAGTTGTTGCTGCTATTCATAGTTGGAGACATCCTGGGCACCGGTGTCTATGCGTTGACCGGGCAGGTGGCGGGCGAGGTGGGCGGCGCCGCCTGGGCACCTTTCCTGGCCGCCTTCGTCATCGCATTGCTGACTGCCTTCTCCTATCTGGAACTGGTCACGAAATACCCCCGCGCCGCGGGCGCCGCGCTCTACGTGCACAAGGCCTTCGGCCTGCATTTCCTCACCTTCATCGTCTGCTTCACGGTCATGTGCTCGGGCCTGACCTCGGCCTCCACCGCGTCGCAGGCCTTTGCCGCCAACCTGTTCGCGGCGCTGCGCATCGAGGCCAATCCCATGGTGGTCACGCTAGGCGCGGTGGGCTTCATGCTGCTGATCATGCTGATCAACCTGCGCGGCGTGTCCGAGAGCGTGAAAACCAACGTCGTGCTGACCCTGGTCGAGCTGAGCGGGCTGCTGCTGGTGATACTGCTGGGCTTCTATGCCATTGCCGGCGGCCAGGCCGACTTCTCGCGCGTGGTGGCCTTCGAAACGCCGGAGGACAAGAGCGTGTTCCTGGCCATTACCTCGGCCACCGCGCTGGCCTTCTATGCCATGGTGGGATTCGAGGACTCGGTCAACATGGCCGAGGAAACCCACGACCCGCACCGCATCTTCCCCAAGGTGTTGCTGACCGGACTGGGACTCACCGCCACCATCTACGTGCTGGTGTCCATCTGCGCCGTGGCGCTGATACCCGTGGGCGAGCTGGCCGCCAGTTCCACGCCGCTGGTGCTGGTGGTCAAGCGCGCCGCGCCGGGGTTGCCCATGGAAGTCATCATGCCGGTCATCTCCATGTTCGCCGTGGCCAACTCGGCGCTGATCAACATGATGATGGCCAGCCGCCTGTTGTACGGCATGTCGCGCCAGGGCGTGCTGCCGGGCTTCCTGGCGCACGTGCACGCCCGCACCCAGACCCCCTGGTCGGCCATCGTCTTCACCACCGTACTGGCGATAGGGCTGATCGCGCTCGTGTCCGCCGCCAGCGACTCCCAGGCCATCCGCGCGCTGGGCGGCACTACCGCCTTGCTGCTCCTGGGCGTGTTCGCGTTCGTCAACGTCGCCGTGCTGGTACTGCGGCGCGATCACGTCGAACATGCGCACTTCCGCACCTGGGGGCCGCTTGCCGCCCTTGGCGCCATCGTCTGCCTGTTCATGGTCACGCCGTTCACCGGCCGCGATCCCATCCAGTACGAAGTGGCCGGCTGGCTGCTGGCGCTGGGCGTCGTGATGTGGGGCGTGAACTTCCTGGTGCAACGCAAGGCGCCCGCGCACCTGGATCCGGAACGCCTCAGGTGAGGAACGGCGCTACTCGCCGCCCACCTTCTTGATCAGCGCGTCGAGCTGCGCCGTCTCCGACTCGTCCAAGTCGGTCAGCGGCGCCCGCACGGGGCCCGCGTCGTGACCCACCAGGCGGGCGCCTGCCTTGACGATGCTCACCGCATAGCCGGCGCAGCGGTTGCGTATCTCCAGATAGGGCAGGAAGAAGGTATCCAGCAAATCACCCACGGTCTCGGCGTCATCGCTTGCCACGGCCTTGTAGAACTTCATGGCCGTCCTGGGAATGAAGTTGAAAACTGCCGAGGAGTACACCGGCACCCCCAGCGCCTTGTAGGCGGCGGCATAGACCTCGGCCGTGGGTAGCCCGCCCAGGTAAGCCAGGCGCGAGCCCAGCGCGCGGCGGATCTTCACCATCGCTTCTACGTCGCCCACGCCATCCTTGAAACCGACCAGGTTGGGGCAGCGCTCGGCCAGGCGGGCCAGCGCGGCGGGGCCGAGCCGTGAATTGGCGCGGTTGTAGAAGATCACGCCTATGTCCAGCGCCTTGCAGACCTGTTCGACGTGGGCCTCGATGCCCGACTCGCCGGCTTCGGTCAGGTAGTGCGGCATCAGCAGTATGCCTTTGGCGCCCAGGCGCTGCGCCTCTTGCGCGAAGGCGATGGCGGTGCGCGTGGGGCCGCCGGCGCCGGCCAGGATGGGGACCCGCTTGTCACAGACATCGACCGCGGTCTTGACCACCGCCGAGTAATCGGCCGGCGTCAGCGAAAAGAACTCGCCCGTGCCCCCAGCGGCGAACAGCGCGCTCGCGCCGAAGGGCGCGAGCCACTCCAGGCGGGCGGCATAGCCTTTGGCGTCGAAGTCGCCCTGGCGGTCGAAATCGGTGACGGGGAAGGACAGCAAACCTTGGGAGATCGTCGTTTTCAGCGCTTGGGGCGTCATGGCGGGTCCTGTCAGGGTGTGCAGATAAGTTGTACGTCATCATACAACTCATTTCGTTGGATGCTGTTTCGGGGTAAACCCTGAAGGCGCGCGGTCGGCCTCAGGAAACAGGCGGGTCGCTCATATCCTTGCTGGCCAAGTAGGCCTGGCGCAGCCGTTCGCGGCTCTTGGTCAGGTGCCTGTGCATTGCCTCGTGGGCGCCATCCGCATCTCGTCGCGCGATTGCATCGCAGATTTCCTCGTGCTCCCGGTGGACGCGCGCCAGATAGGCTTTCTGGTCGCCGTGCGCCAGCTCGGCGGTGTTGACGCGGGTACGAGGAATAATGGTGGCGCCCATCTGGGCGAGGATGTCGTAGAAGTAGCGATTGCCGGCGGCGGCGGCGATCTGCTTGTGGAATTCGACGTCGGTGGCGACGGTGTCGCCGCCCAGCTTGACCTGCGTTTCGAAGGTCGCCAACGTGCGCCACAGGTCCGCCACGTTCTGCTCGGTGCGCCGCAGGGCGGCCAGGCGGGCTGCCTCGGCTTCGATGGTGATGCGCAGCTCGAGCACCGCCATCACGTCCAGCATGGTGACGGCGTCCTTGGCATCGACGTGCAGGGGCGAGAGCGGAGGCTGCTCCAGCAGGAACGTCCCGATGCCGTGGCGCGTCTCCACCATGCGCGCCGCCTGCAAGCGGGAAATCGCCTCGCGCACGACGGTGCGGCTCACGCCGTAGGCCTGCATGATCTCGGCCTCGGTCGGCAGCTTGTCCCCGGGCTTCCACTCCTTGCGGCGGATTTTCTCGGACATGAGCTGCACGAGTTCTTCGGACAGGCTCCGTGCGCGGCCTATGGAACGCATACGCTGAGGATTTTCCCTTGCACGATTCGCCGCCCCGGCGGGCGGCTGACACGCGTGCATGGTACTACGTCCCCGCGCGTTGTCCCGCATCGTCACGCAGCGGAGCCGGTATCGCGAGGGAGACGGCGCCATGGACTGGCTGCGCGAATGCGTGGCGGATGTGCGGCGCGCCATGTCGGCCGCCGCGTGGGCGGCGCCAAGGGCAAAGTCAGGATCGACAGTCCGCCGATCCGGATCGAGCGACGGGTTGTCGGACGGGGGTGACGAGCCGTCCCGGCTCATACAACATCCACCGGTAGGCCGCCGCGCAGATCGTCCAGTCGAGCAGCAGCGTCCAGACGTTGTGCGAAAGGAAGTGGGCGCCCTGCGCCATGCGCACT
Source organism: Pigmentiphaga sp. NML080357 (assembly GCF_002188465.1). Taxonomy (GTDB): domain Bacteria; phylum Pseudomonadota; class Gammaproteobacteria; order Burkholderiales; family Burkholderiaceae_B; genus Pigmentiphaga. The sequence continues at coordinate 236,928 of NZ_NINW01000049.1, forward strand.
GCCGATAGCACCGTGCCGAGCAGCAGGGCTCCCCCCAGCATCCATCTCGCGCGGTGGGGATGGCCATCCCGCAGGGCGAAGTACAGAGCCAAGAGCGAGAAACCTGTCGAGGCATGGCCGCCTGGCCAGCACCGTCCCGGATTATTGGTTGCCGGGCGATGCCCCACGAGCGGCGAATAGGATTCCTGCCCGCCGAAGTCCGCGAGGCTCCATGGACACTGGACCGCCGTTGCCGCCTTCAAGGGGGCGACAATGCCGGTCGACAGCCCGACCGCGACCAGCACATAGGCCAGGCGCCGGCGCCAGGCCGCCAGGTCGCGCCGCACCAGGCTCGCGATGAATCCTGCGAGGACCGCGAGCATGAATGCGGTCATGGCATCGCGAACACCCCGATGAAGGACCGCTTCCAGGAATACGCTCTGCCTGCCCACGAAACCCTGTCCAGGCAGGTACAGGGCGCGCGCGAGCGCAAAGTCGGCGCTTGTAGGGTCAATGAACAGCAGGGCGGTCATCGCGCCCGCCGGGAGGCCCAGCCACAGCGCGAAGTTGAAGGGACGCGATGCCGGCGGACTGTCGCCGCGCCGGGCCATGCGCGTGAAGCGGTCTTCAATCATGCGTCGCCGGGGCCGATGCCGCCGCCGCGGCGACAGGCGGCGAACATGTCGAGCTTCGGATCGCGCACCGCCGTCTCGATCTGCAGCAGGCCGAGTATGGAGTGGAAGTAGTTGTCGTGGCTATACGCCGCTTGCCGGGATCGTTTCAGGCATTGCAGGTCCAGGCCGAAGTCCTGCGCGTACGAAGGAGAGAACCACGCCAGCATCGCCACGTGCGTCTGCTGGGGCGGCGCCAGCATGTAGGGCGTTCCGTGCAGGTACAGCCGGTATTCCCCCAGCGACTCGCCATGGTCCGAGACATACACCATGGCAACGTCGAGCTTGTCCTGGTTCGCGCGCAGCCGGTCGATCAGCGTGCCCAGCACGCGGTCGGTATAGGCGATGGTGTTGTCGTAGGCGTTGACGATGCTCTCCCGGCTGCAGGCGTTCAGGGCGTCGCTTGCGCAGACGGGGCCGAAGCGGGCAAGCGCCTTGGGATAGCGCTTGTAGTAGTCGGGCCCGTGGCTGCCCATCTGGTGCAGCACCAGCACGGCATCGTCTTGCAAATGGTCGATGTAGTCCTGCAGGCCGTCCAGCAGTATCTCGTCGTGGCACTCGCCTTCGCCGCAGTAGGCCGGCACGCGCGCATCGCGCACGCTCTCGAAGGCGACGCGATCGCACGTGCCCTTGCAGCCGGATTGGTTGTCGCGCCAGGTCACGCGCAGGCCGGCGCGCTGGATCACGTCCAGCAGTCCTTCCTGCTGTCTGGCGCGATTGGCGTCGTAGCCGGCCCGGGTCATGTTCGAGAACATGCAGGGCAAGGACACGGCGGTCTCGGTCCCGCACGACGTCACGTTGCCATAGGCGATCAGGCCGTCCTCCGCGGCCAGCCGCGGTGTCGTATCGCGTCCGTAGCCCAGGACGCCGAAGTTCTCCGCCCGTGCGCTTTCGCCCACGACCAGCACGGTCAGGGACTTGCGCCGGTGGCCGGCCCACGCCGCGGCGCGCCGGGCGTCCGCGCCCAGTACGGCGATGGGCCGGGCTGGCGCGGCCAGGCGGTCCTTGGCGAAGCTCACCATGGCGGCCAGGTAGTTGCTGGGCACGACCATCATCCGCAATTCGTGGTGATTGCGCAGTAGCGAGGACAGTCCCTGGTAATCGCCCAGCGCGACCAGGACCAGCACGCCCAGCGACGCCAGGATGGCCGCAGCCTTGCCCAGCAGCTCGCGGCGCAGCGGCCGATGGGCCAGCGGCACTTTCAGGATCAGCCACGAGGGCAATACCCCCAGCAGCAGCACCGTCAGGAACAGCTGCGGCGACAGCAGGTCGCGCACCTCCCGCACGTCGGTTTCGGCCACGTTGAGCAGCATGCCCTTGTCGATCAGGACGCCATACTGGAGCATGAAATAGGCCACGACCGAACTGGCCATGCAGAGCACCACCAGGGTAGGCTTGAGCACCCATCGGAACGAGGCCAGCACCAGGACCAGCGTGAAAATGGCCAGCACCATGACGGCGAACGCGGCCTGCGTGGCCAGGCCGCCGTGGCTGCCGGCGGTGGCGATCTCGCCCAGCCGGCGCCAGAGCGGAATGTTGTAGAAGGCAAGGAAATGGAGGCCGGCCAGGAAGGCGAGCGCTTCCGGCGCGAGACGGCGGGGTCGGATCATGACAGTCGGAGCTTGAACGCAGGAGACAGCCGTGCTGAGATAACGGCTTCGACGGCAGGCTAGCCGCGCCCCCGTCAAATTTTCGTGAAAAATTCCTCGTAGAATCGTTCGCCCCCCCGCGCCGTCCGCCGCCCATGCGCATCCTGGTCATCGAAGACAACCGCGACATCCTGGCCAACGTGCTGGACTACCTGCAGCTGCAGGGCTACGTCGTCGACTGCGCCCAGGACGGGCTCGGGGGCCTGCATCTGGCGGTGACGCAGGACTACGACCTCATCGTGCTCGACGTGATGCTGCCCGGCATCGACGGCTACCAGGTATGCGAGCGGCTGCGCAACGACGCCGGCCGCGACACGCCCATCATCATGCTGACCGCGCGCGACGCGCTCGACGACCGCCTTCAGGGGCTGACCGCTGGCGCCGACGACTACCTCGTCAAGCCTTTCGCCCTGTCGGAACTGCTGGCGCGCATCCAGGCGGTGCTGCGGCGTACGCAGGGCAGCCGCAAGCGGGTCCTGCAGGTGGCGGACCTGAGCCTCGATCTCGACACCCTGCAGGCGACCCGGGCCGGCGTCCCGCTCAAGCTCAATCCGGTGGGGCTCAAGCTGCTGGAAATCCTCTTGCGCAGGAGTCCCGCCGTCGTGCGGCGCGATACCCTGGAGGAGGCGCTGTGGGGAGAAGAGCGGCCCGACAGCGACGCGCTGCGCAGCCACATCCACCAGTTGCGGCAAGTGCTGGACAAGCCCTTCGACCGGCCGCTGCTGCATACCCTGCACGGCATCGGCTACCGCCTGGCCGAGCGCGCCGATGGCCGCTAGGCAGCCGTTCCAGCGCCGCATCGTCATCGCGTTCACGCTGATGACGCTCGTCGTCAGCGGCCTGTTCTCGCTGGGCATCGTCGGCATCGTCCACCTGGTCGAGGAGGACCTGATCTCCAACGAGATGCAAAGCGAGCTGAACGGCATCCTCGGCCAGCTGCCGCGCATGCCCGATGTCGATCACGATGTCAGCTTCTACGCTTCCGTGCCGCCGGCGCAGCCCATCCCCCCGCAGTTCGACTTGAAGGCAGGCTTTTCCGAAGTCGTCACCGGCGACGAGGCCTATTACGTCTACGCCCATCACGACGCGGGCGGACAGCGCTATGTGCTGGTGCAAGCCCAGCACGAGTTCGAGGCGCGCGAGCAGGCCCTGTTCCGCATCGTGCTTGCCGGCTTCGTGCTGAGCGTACTGGGCGCGTGGCTGCTCGGGTGGATCGTGGCCCGCCGCGTCATGGCGCCCGTGGCGCAGTTGGCCGCCCAGGTGGCGCACGGCGACTTGCTGCATCCCGGCGCCCCGCCGCTGGCTCCCGGCTATGCGAACGACGAGATCGGCCGCCTGGCGGCAGCCTTCGACGAGAGCTTCGGACAACTGCGGCGGCTGCTCGAGCGCGAGCGCCTGTTCACCAGCGACGTCAGCCACGAACTGCGTACGCCGCTGATGGTCATCGCCACTTCGTGCGAACTGCTCGAAACCCGGCCGCTGGACGAACGCGAACGCCAGCAGGTCGCCCGCATCCACCGCGCCGCCGAGGAAATGCACGACCTGGTGCAGACCTTCCTGGTGCTGGCGCGGCCGCAGTCGCAAGCCACGGTCCAGGGCGCGCAGCGCCGCCTGGCCGAGGTGGCCCGCGAGCAGGAGGCCCATTGGGCCCCGCTGATGGCTGAGCGCGGGCTGGCGTTTGCCGTGCGTACCGAATCTGGCGACGACGGCCTGTACAACGGCACGCTGCTGGCAACGGTCATGTCCAACCTGCTGCGCAATGCGCTGCACTACACCGGCGGCGGCCAGGTCAGCCTGGTGCTGCGGCGCGGAGGGTTCGACGTCGAGGACAGCGGAGCGGGCATTCCCGATGCCCAGAAGGCGCGCATCTTCGATCCCTTCGTGCGGGGCGAGCCCGGCCGCGGCGAAGGCATGGGGCTCGGGCTGTCGCTGGTCAAGCGCATCTGTGCGCGGCAGGGCTGGGAGGTTTCGCTCGAAGACGTCGCGCCGCACGGCAGCAGGTTCCGGGTGCGATTGGATACGTAGGAGGGCTGCAGATCCAACCTCCGCCGACTTCCAGCCGGGCCGGCCTCATCTTGCCAGCGTGACCAGCAGGCCGGTCGCCGCGCAACCCGCAATGACCTGGATGACGCCGCGCCGGTAGCGGAACAGCGCGATTGCCGCCGCAAGCGCGATCAAGGCCGAGATCCAATCGAACCTTCCCGACCAGCCTTGGGGCCACAAGACGTGGTAGCCGAAGAACAAGGCGAGGTTCAGGATCACCCCTACCACGGCGGCCGTGATGGCGGTCAGCGGCGCGGTGAACTTCAGGTCTTCTTTCGTCGCTTCGACCAGCGGCCCGCCTCCCAGGATGAAAAGGAAGGAGGGTAGAAACGTGAACCACGTCACGAGCGTCGCCCCCAGCGCGCCGGCAAGAAACAGATTGCCCGGACCCAGCAACTCATGGAAGTAGCCGGCCACGAAACCCACGAACGCCACCACCATGATCAGCGGCCCGGGGGTGGTTTCGCCCAGCGCCAGGCCGTCGATCATCTGCGCGGCCGTCAGCCAGGCATGGTGGTCGACCGCGCCCTGGTATATGTACGGCAACACCGCGTAGGCGCCGCCGAAGGTCAGCAGCGCGGCCTTGGTGAAGAACCATCCCATCTGCGTGTAGGCGCCTTGCCACCCGTAGAGGGCGGTCAGCGCCGCCATGGGGATGGCCCAGAGCGCGCAGCCCGCCAGCAGCAGCATGCCCAGGCGCGACCAGCGAAAGCGCGCATGAGCCGGTGTCGGCGTGTCGTCGTCGATGATGGCCGGGCCGGATTCCTCGATCCTCGCGCCGTGCCCCCCTCCGGCGCGAAACAGCTGCGGCCGCCACTTGCCGCCCAGGAAACCGGCCAATGCCGCAACGGCCACGATGAGCGGAAAGGGAGCCCCGAGCGCGAAGATGGCCACGAACGCCGCGCCGGCAATCGCCCAGAGCGCCGGATTCTTCAGCGCCCGCGATCCGATGCGATGCGCGGCGTGCAGAACGATGGCCGTGACCGCGGGCTTGATGCCGTAGAAGAGGCCCGCGACGGCAGGCAGGCTGCCATAGGCGGCATAGATCCACGACAGGGCTGTCAGCACCAGCAGGGAAGGGAGGACGAAAAGGCCGCCGGCAATGATGCCGCCCCAGCTGCGGTGCAGGAGCCAGCCGATATAGGTCGCCAATTGCTGGGCCTCGGGCCCGGGCAGGAGCATGCAATAGTTCAAGGCGTGCAGGAAACGCCGCTCGCTGATCCAGCGCCGGCGCTCGACCAGTTCGGTGTGCATGATGGCAATCTGTCCGGCCGGTCCGCCGAAGCTGATGAAGCCCAGCTTCAGCCAAAAGCGCAGCGCTGCGCCCAGCGAAAGCCGAGGGCGCACGGATTCAGGGGGAAGGGATACGGGCGTAGCGGTGTCCACGGAAAACTCCGGCTGAGAGTGCCAGCGCTTGGACGGGACACCGTCTATCTTGGAAGAGCGGGAGGCTGAAATCCCGAGTGAATCAATGCTAGCACGGCGCGCGCGATCGTCAAACCTCGGCCGGGACCGTCCGGGACCTCCGCCGGCCCGGCCTGGGCCGCAACCCATACCGAACGATGCCGGTGACGCACAACAGGACGACGGCGAGTCCGCCCAGCGCGATGGCGGCTTGGCCCGGCGGGCCGAACACCTTGCCCGAGTGCACGGGATACATCCACACCAGGAACCGGTCCACGGGCGTTCCGCTCTCATAGCCGAAGCGGCCGAGCAGGCGGCCGGTCTGGTGGTCCAGGAAGACCTGTTCGTAGCGGACGCGCAAGGCCCGCTCGCGAAGATGCTTTTCCTTGAAGGCCACGCGATACGCCCCGAGCGAAGGAAGGTAGCCCAGGTACCACGGTTCATAGTCGCGCGCGTCTTTTGGCAGGAATGTCCGTGCAAGCCCGATGCTTTGCGCGGGGCCGATGGCGGGCGCCGAGGGGCCGCCGTCGGCCACCCGCGGCAGCGTCGAGATGGGGTGCGGCGTGATGGGGCCGAACAGGCTGGCGGCCGGCTTGAAGATTTCGTTGCCCAGGTTGAAATAGACGCCGGTAAAGGCAAGCGGCAGGGCGATCGGGAGCATCCACAGGCCGCCGGCGCGATGCAGGTCGTTGATCCATCGCAGCCCCTTGGCCCCCCAAGGAAGCCGCCATGCGGGTTTCCATGCCGCCCAGAAGCCGCGTGCCGGCAGGAGCCGGCTATCCAGGGGCCCGGAGGCGACGCGCCGCGGCCGTGCGGGCAGGGTCAGGTAAATCCCCGCCAGCGTGATCGCCAGCCAGGCCACTGCCAGGCCGCCGACCAGGCGGGTGCCCCACTGCCCCGGCAGCGTCAGGTTGCGATGGAAGCGATTGAGCCAGGGCATGACATGGGCACGATCCCATCGCCATGCGCCCCATTTCCGGGTGCCCAGTATCGTGCCGGTGGCCGGGTCGATGAACATTCGGTCGAAGTCGACCGCATGGCCGGGGCGCGCCGCGACATGGATTTCGCTGCTCTGCCCGGGCACCGTATCCAGCGGCCATTGCACGATCCGGATACGGCGGTCCTGGTCTTCGACCCGCTCGATCAATGTATCCAGCGGCAAGGGCGCGCGTGCCGCCTGGACCCGGAACAGCGCCGGATTGAGCCAGGCATCCAGCTCGTGCTCGAACGCGATCAGGCTGCCCGTCAGGCCGCAGGCGGCAAGAAAGAGCGCGATGGCGAGGCCGCACCAGCGGTGCAGCCCGCGAAGCAGTCGCCGCACGGGCTCACCAGGTATGGGCGTAGCTGATCTTCAGCACCGTGCCCGCCGCGGGAAGGTGGCTGGTGTTGGTGTTGCTGCGCAAGAGCTGGCTGTAGAGCGGGTAGTAATAGCGGTTGAACAGGTTCTCGATGCCGAACGACACCCGGTTCTTGGCGTCGATGCGCCAATGGCTCATCAAGTCCACGGTGGTATAGCCTTTCGTGTCGTAGCGGCCGAAGCTCGTTTTCCCGTCCAGGCGATAGTCCCGGGATGCATACGAGGTGGCCTGGAGCCGATGGGTCCAGCGGGAATTGGGGCGATACTCGACATAGGCGCTTACCTTCAGCGGCGGAATGCGAAAGCCCGTCATGTCCTGGTAGGCAGCCGCCGCCTGGGGAAGTTCGCGGCCCTTCATCCATGTGAAGCTGGCTCCGGCGCTCCAGCGGTCGTCGTCGCTGAAATAGTCGAGGCTGCCTTCCACGCCGTGGATCCGCTCCTTGGTGCGCAGCAAGGTCAGTCCGTTGTTGAAGCTCTGGACCGCGCCCAGGTTGGACCGCGACTGGAACACGCTCAGGCTCGTCCGCACATTGTCGAAGCTGCCGCGCCAACCCAGTTCATAGGTGTTGGTCTTGATGGGCTCGAGATTGGAGTTGCCCATGTTGAAGCTGGGCGAGGCGTTGCGCAGTACGACGCCGATGTCCGGCAGCTCGAAGCCCTGGCTGAACGAGGCGTAGAGTTCATGGCCCTTGGCCGGACTGAACACCGTGCCCACGTTGAATGACCAGGCGCCGTAGTTCACCGTGCCGCCCGCCACCGATTGCGGATCGGCCGCGCGCGATTGCGATAGCGGCGTGAACGTGTTGAAGCTGGCCCTGGCGCGATCGTAGCGGGCGCCGCCCTCGACCGACCATTGGTCGTTGAACTTGTGCTGCAGCTGCGCGAACGCGCCCAGGCTGCGCGTGGTGAGCGGGGGCATGTAGGTCAGGCGGCCGGTCTTGTTGAAGACCAGCCCGCCGCTCGCGTCGTAGGCCGCGGGGTCGAAGACGTCGAGCGGCATGTCGGTCCGCTCGTGATTGAAATCCGCACCCCAGATCAGCAGGGTGTCCTTCTCCTGGCCCAGGGGCGTCTTGACGGTGAGCCGTCCGCCGAAGACCCTGGAGTTCTGCATCACCTGGTCGACGTTGCCTCCCCGGACGGGAACGGCACGGGCATCGAACGGCGAGAACCGCGTGAAGAAATCCCGGTAGTACAGTTGCGCGGCCAGCGTGCTGCCGGCCAGGTCGCGGTCCTCATAGTCCAGGCCCAGCATGGTGTTCTTGATCTGGTTCTGGTCGTCGAGCTTCAGGCCCTTGATGGATCGGGCCGGCACCGAGCCGGGCGGCAGCTTGGCAACCGAAGGGTCCGACGCGTATTTGCTGTCCTGGCGGGCGTCGTAGCGGCTGGCGGACAATTGCAGTCGCTGGTCGTCCGAGAGCTTGAAGCCGACCTTGGCCGAGGCGTTGTAAATATTGGAGTCGAACATGTCGCCCTGGCTGGGTTCCGGGGCGATGCGATGGCCCTTCGCGTCGAACGAGCCGCCGTTGTGCCGGGCGCCGAGGCTGACCGAGTAGTCGACGATCTCGCCGCCCCCCGAGATGTGATGCTGCACTTCGCCACCCAGGCCGGACGCGCCCAGTCTGGAAAGCGGCGTGATGCCGGTCACGATGGTTTCAGCCTTCGCTTCCCCCGAGGGCCGCTTGGTGCGAATGGAAATGATGCCGCCCGCGGCGCCGCTCCCGTAGATGGCGCTGCTGCCGCGGAGCACCTCGATCTGCTCGATGTCCGCCGGATTGATGTTGGCCAGGTTCCGGGACGAATCGCGATTGGTATTGAGCGGAATGCCGTCGACCAGCACCAGCATGTTCCGGCCCCGCAGCGTCTGGCCGTAATCGGTAATGGTGCGGCTGGAGTCCGCCATGCCCGGGACCACCTTGCTCAACATGGTGGCCACGCTGTCCGAGCCCAGCCGCAGTTGCTCGACTTCTTCCTCATCGAGCGTCGTGACCGGCCGGGTGGGTGCGGTCAGATTGTTCTGCGTACGGCCGCTGACCGTGACGGTCGGCAGGTCGACCGGGGGCGGGGATACCGCTGCAGCGGTGGCCGCGGCGGGGGCTGCAGCGGCCTGTCCGGATGGAACCGGCTCCAGCGTATAGTTGCCTTCCCCGACCTGCTTCGCCCTGAGCCCCGTCCGCTCCAGGAGGCGCGCAAAGCCGCTTTCCACGGTGAACGACCCCGACAGCCCGGTCGTGAGCATGCCGCGCAAGGCGGCCGGATTCACGCTCAGATTGACGCCCGCCTGGCCCGCGAAGCGCATCAACGCGGGTTCCAGGGGGCCGGCGGGAATCTGGTAGACCTTCTGCTCCGACTGCGCGGCGAGCGTCGCGGCCTGGATATCCGCGGCTTGGGAAGCGACGAAGGCGAGGCCCAGGCAGGCGGCCAGGGTGCTGCGGCGGGGGAGAAAGCGGGTGGAGCTTGCAGGGTGTGCGGGCATGTCGTGGAATCCTGGTGTCTCGATGTGCCGGCGAGGCGGCCTTGATATCCATGACAGGCGAGATCCGAAAACCGGACAGGCGCGGAAAAATTTTTTTCGCGGCCGGCCCGGCGCTAGAGACCGGCCCGGGCTCGACGCCCCGTATCAGCGGCGGGCGATCCTGGTCCAGAATCGCGTCCGCGTTTCCACTTGCACAGGCAGCGTCCGGGCCAGCAGGTCCAGGACCCGGTCGGTATCGTCAAGATGGAACGCGCCCGAGACGCGCAGGTTGGCAACGCCGGGGTCGCACTGCAGGACACCCGTCCGGTAGCGCGCCAGCTCGGCCAGGAAGTCTTCCAGGCGCATGCCGTGCGCATACAGCACGCCCTGGCTCCAGGCATCGGCGCCCTCGGCAAGCCGCCGGACCGGGTCGAACGTCGTGTCGTCGAACCGGGTCTGTTCCCCGGCGCGTACCACCATGGACCGCGCCGAGCGGCGGGGAGTGATTTCCACGGCGCCTTCCAATACCGACAGCGTGGTGTCCTGCCCGTCCATCCGGACGATGAAACGCGTTCCCAGGGCGCGCATGCGTCCGTTGTCCGTCTCGACGATGAAGGGCAGCGCCGCCGGTGCGCCGGCGTGCGCAGTTTCCACGAGGATCTCGCCGGAATAGTGCCGCACCAGCCGCGTTTCCCGGTCGAACCGGGCGCTCAGGGCCGATGCCGTGTTCAACACGATCCGGCTGCCGTCGGCCAGCGTGACCGATCGCCGCTCCCCGGTGGCGGTCCGGTAGTCGGCGGTCCACGCCTGCCACGGCAGGTTGCGGTAGGCCAGCCAGCCCAGCGCCGGCGTCACGAGCGCCAACCCGGCGGCCCTGAGCACCTGCCTGCGGTCGGGGCGCCGGCGGGTGCGGGCCAGCACCGCCATGCCTATCGAGGCGGGGACCGTCCCCATCTGGCTGCGCAGCTGCTCCGCGCATTGCCAGACGCGTTCGTGCGCGGCGCTGCGCTTGCGCCATCGCTGCAGCTCGGCTTCCTCGGCGGCACTGAAGTCAGATGCGTACTTGCGCGTCAGCCAGTGCACCGCTTCATCGAGAAGGGCCGTATCGACGCCGGGCATGGCTAGGCATCCAGCATGACGCGCAGGCACTGCCTGAAACCTTGCGCCATGTAGCGGGTAACCGTGCGCACGCTTATCCCCATCTGCCCGGCGATGTCTTCATAGGACAGGCCCTCCAGCTGGGAAAGCAGGAACGCCGTGCGGACCTTGGCGGGCAGTTCGCCCAGCAGCGCGTCCAGCTCCTGCAGCGTTTCCAGCAGGATGGCGCGGGTTTCCGCGGAAGGGACCGAGTCTTCGGGCAGCAGATGCAGGGAAGCCAGGTAGGCCTGGTGCAGCGACTGGCGCTCCAGGTAATTGATCATCAGCCGCTTGGCGACGATCGTCAGGTAGGCGCGGGGCTGCCGGATGTCCTGGATGGCCTGCGTCCGCGCGCCTTCCCAGATCCGGGTAAACGTATCCTGGGCGAGATCCGCCGCGTCGGAGCGATTCCCCAGCTTGCGCTGCAGCCAGGCGACCAGCCACTGGCTATGTTCGTTGTACATGCTGCCGAGCGCTTGTCCGGCGGCACTGTCGGCAGGTTGAGACACGGGTTCCCCGAGGTGGCTACGCAAAGGGCCCTATTGTCCCATAAATGATATCGATTCGTATTCTTCATGGCCCTACCGAACGCAATCCCGCCCGTCGTTCTTCGCCTGGTACAGCGCACGATCGGCGCGTTCCATCAAGGCCAGGAGATTGTCGCCCGTACGGGCAATGGCGATCCCGAAGCTGGCAGTGGGGTGGAAGGCGTGCGCGAAGATGCCGGGCGCCGCGGCCTTGAACGCAGCCCGGGCGGTGTCGGCCATGGCATGGGCGGCGGCAGCCAACCCCGGCGGTATCAGTATCGCGAACTCCTCGCCGCCGATGCGCCCGACGATCGCATCGCGCGGCGCCTTGTCTTTCAGGATGTCGGAAAAGGCCCGGATGACCTTGTCGCCGTCGAGATGTCCGAAGCGGTCGTTGATCGACTTGAAGTGATCCAGGTCGGTCAGGATAAGGGCGGCGGGGGCGCTGTCGTTCTGCCGCGCCAGCAGGGGCAGGGCGCGCGATTCGAAGCCGCGGCGGTTGAACAGCCCGGACAGCATGTCGATCTGGGCTTCCGCCTTGAACCGGTCCATCACGTCGACGGCAATGACCGCGAAGATGGCCGCCGCCAGCGTCGAACAGATCAGCGTGTCCGAAATCGACACCACGATCCAGTAGACCGCTTCGGACTGGGCGGGGTCGATGCCGGGAATCAGGAACGTCAGGGGGCGGGAGACGAAACTCAGGAATGCGATGAAGACTTGACCGAAAAGCAGTTGTTCGACCGGGGTCCGTTCATGGCGCTTGGCCAGGTCGACCAGCATTACGAAACAAATCGCGGCGAGCCCCAGGTTGATGGCAGCGGCGCGGATGGGCAGGTTGTCCTCGACCAGCAGGAAGAAGCCTCCGCCTGTCAGCGATATTGCCATGATGGCCATCAGGCTGCCGTAGTGCGGCCGGAGCCGAAGCCGCTTGGAGATCGCGATGGACAGCAGCATCGTGGCTGTCAGGATCAGCGTGTTGGAGACCATCCGCAGTTCCGGTTCGTCCAGGGCGAAGGCGGCATACAGGCTGCCGAAGGAAAGGATTCTCACCCCATACGAGAAAACGAGGATGGCGATGTAACCCAGTTCCCGCTGGTAGTACCAAAGGGCGAGCAGGCTGGCGCCGAAGATCGCCGACATGGATGTGTTCAGCACCCCGACGACGAATTCAACGCTCATGCCGCACCGGTCGGATGGTCAATGCCCGGAACTCGCTCCGAATGGTGGGAATCGTATCTCGTCGAACAGGAAGACAGGCGGCCATAGGGGGATGAACAACCCGGAGCATGTTTGAGCGTCCGTGATTGTAGGCCCCATGGGACGGGGGGTCGAGAGTGGCCTGTTGCTTCTGCAATGTCTACGACGCCCATGCCGGACGCCTTCGAAGCGGTCTGCAACGAGCTGGATTACCAGAACGTGCATGTCGAACGCTTCGCCGACTCCGGCATTCGCTGCTTCGGTGCGTGCGATACCGCCATACTGGAAGGCACGCACCCTCCGTCCCTTGTTACTCCATGCGCGTATTCGGCCTCACTGAGCAAGCTTCTCTCGATTGACCCCGCAGCGCAGCTCTTTTTCCCGCGCAATCATCCTTTCAATGGCATGGCGAGCCTGGACTGGACCCTTGTCGGTAGCGAGGGCCAGCGAAAAAGCGCCGTCCCCTGTCCGTTCCAACGCCTTTTGCTGGAGCTCGAGAATCTGCTTGTCCTGATCGAACGTCTCCGCGGTCTGGAGGCGTATGTATTCGGTGAGCTCATGGTCGTCGGGCCGGTACTGTCTCGCGACGCCCCAGAAATAGTGCGAGCTGGTCGGCGTGGCAGGACTGATCGCATGGAGGACTCTCCGCTCCAGGGCGTGAGAGCGGCTGGACGAAGCCGGATACGATCCATTCTCGATGACGTGGGTCGAGGGAACGGTAAAGATGGTCGTGTGCCAGCGATTGATCCGCTCGTTGAAACCCGTCGCTTTTACGTAGAACGGAGGTGGCTCGCAATTCCAGATGTCGCGATGAACGCGGATCTGGGTCTCCGTCCGCTCTACCTTGACGGGTGCCTCGGCGACGGCGTCGTTGCCTATGGTCGTGTCGTGAACATAGGACTCATGCGAGAGATCGAGCAGATTATCGTTCAGCAGCCGGTAGTCCGCGTTGATGAAGTGATATCCGGTGCAGGCGGTCCATTCCGGATCGTCCAGATAGTGAAAGTCAGGAACCTCATCTGCGTTCGCGAATGCACAGTCTCCCATCCATACCCATGCCAACGAATGTCGTTCTGCGACCGGATATGCCCGGACCCGCGCGTTGGCCGGAATCCGGTCCTGGCAGGGGATTCTGACGCAGTTGCCCTCCGCGTCGACCTGCAGTCCGTGATAACTGCAGCGAAGATGCTCGCCCGTCCGGCGGCCGAACGACAACGGCACGCTGCGATGGGGACAACGGTCGTCGAGGACGGCCAGCTTGCCGGTTTCCGTCCTGAAGACGACGAGAGGGCGGCCAAGCAGGGTGACCGACTTGGGATGGTCTCCAATATCCTTCAAGAACGATGCCGCGTACCACGCATTCTCAACCCACATTTTCCTGTGCTCCGTGAATCATGTTCAATCCAGCCTGATGCCGCTTTTCCTGGCGATTTCTCGCATGCGGCCATCGTCTTCGTCGATGAATTTCGCCAGTTCCACTGGCGTATTGCCAATGGGCTGCATGTGGCTCGAGGCGAGGTTGGCGCGGACTTCGCGGTCCTTCAGCGCGGCATTGAGCATGCGCGAGAGCGAGTCCACCACCTGCTTGGGCGTATTGCGGGGGGCAAGCATGGCGTACCAGCCGGTCAACGCGTAGCCATCCATGCCGGAGGCCTCCGCCACCGTCGGGACTGCCGGGAGCAGCTCGGAGCGTTTGGCTGATGTAACGGCAAGGGCACGGAGTCGATTGCCCAAGTAGGGTGCGATGGACGTCAGGCTTATTACGCCCAGGTCGGTTTGCCTGCTGATCACATCGTTCGCTGCCTGGCTGCACCCCTTGTAGGGAACGTGGACGATGTCGATATTCGCCATGGACTTCAGCAGCTCTCCTGCGAAGTGATGAATATTGCCCGCGCCACAGGAGGCGTAGGAAAACCTGCCCGCTCCACTTCTGGCCAGTTTGATCACATCGCTTAGCGTATGGAACGGTGAGTTAGACGGCGTGACGAAAACCACCGGCGATTCGGCCAGCATCCCGATGGGTGCAAGCGATGTTCTGGCGTTGTAGTCGGTGTTGCTATAGACGATCGGATTGATGACCAACCCATTCGTGGTAAGCAGCAAGGTCTTGCCATCCGGCGCGGCGGCCGCAACGTAGCTGGTGGCGATGTTCCCGCCCGCGCCGGGTTTGTTTTCGACGATCACCGGACTGCCAAGCTGTTGCTGCAGAGAACGTGACAGCACACGCGCCAGACTGTCGACTCCACCACCAGCGGTAAAGGGAACGATAATGCGCGTCACTCCACCCGGATCGGCGGCAGACGCACAGGCAGTCGCCATCATTGCGACGACGCAAACCAGTCCTTGCGCAATGCGCTTCATCTTCACTCCTCCATCTCATGGCCTTCATGTTGGAATCCGGCGCTATTCACCGGGCGGGCCGTGGGAGGAGAGTGTCAATGACCGAATTGGAGCGGGCAAGCCTGGCAGGCGTGGATTCTGTTATTCACTTTTTGAATCGATTGCGTGAGTCAAGTGGCCACACGTCGAATAAAACACCGCTCGCGCGAGGTCACGGGCTACTTCTTGCAAGGGCGTGAGATCACTGGGCGCGGGAGAAGAGAGGTATAGCTCGGTCGTTATCGCCGGGTTGACGATGCGCTGGACGACCAGGTTTGGCTCGGCCCATTTCGAGGCGAGGGCGACCCGTGTGGAAACGGTGTGCGCAAAGCCGGCCGCAACGAGGTCGAACAGAGAGTCCACGGCGTCGACTTCGAACTCTATCCGCAATCCGACATGATGGCGTGCCGCGGCGGCTTCGAGTGGCTGGCGGGTGACGTGGGGCGCCGAAGGCATGACCAGGCGAAGTCCATCCAGATTCGAGACATCCACCCAGGACGGGTCCGGGCCGACAGCAGTCCGGCCGACGAGATACAGATCCTGCCTGCCCAAGAGCTCGGCAACCAGTGCGCTGGCAGGGGGCGGACTGTGAAGTATCGCGAAGTCGATGCGCGAGGCCCGCAGCTGGTCATGCAGTTGCGACGACAGCAGGTTGATGACGCTGAGCCGCGCCAGCGGAAGCCTTTCGTTGAAACGCCTGACGTACTCGGAGATCATCATGCGCCCCACGCTGGGAGTCAGCCCGCACACGATATGGCCCCGAAGCCTGGAATCGCCCTCGTGCAGCTCCAGCAAAGCGCGGTCTACCGATTTCAGAATGGTCTTGGCTCGAGGAAGGAAACGATTGCCCGCGTCTGTCAACGTTACCCCGCGTCCATGCCGATGGAACAAGCTGGCGCCGATTGCCAGCTCCAGGGCTCGGATCTGACGGCTGAGCGTCGGTTGTGGAACATCGAGGATATCGGCTGCTCGCGCGAGGCCGCCGAGTTCGGCGACCGAGACAAAATATCTAAGCTGTTGGACGTCCAAGGCTACCTTTTTCCTCGCTGCGTCTGTTCTTGCAGCTCCGTGGCAACGCACCTGTCGGTCGATTTTTACATACCGGCAGGAGAGTGACGCACTTGCGGCTACGACTGCTCCCGTAGCGGCCTGCGAAACTGCACAGCCTCCGCCATATGCATGCCATCGATCTCCGCCGCTCCCGCCAGGTCCGCCACCGTCCGCGCCACTTTAAGCACCCGGTGCGCCGTGCGCGCCGACCAGGCAAACTGCTTCATCGCCTGTTTCCACAATGCCCGCGCCCCGGCGTCGGGGCGGCAATAGGCGTCGACCTGTCCCGGCGACAGCGCGGCATTCGCGCAACCCTGGCGGTCGTACTGCAGTGCCAGCGCGGCTTCGACACGTTGGCGGACGGCGGCCGTCGGCTCGCCCGGCGGAAGATCGGCCCAGTCGTCGGGAGCGGCGGGGACTTCCACCTGCAGATCGATGCGGTCGAGCAAGGGACCGGACAGCCGTCCGCGGTAGGCGGCGACCTGGTCGGGCGTGCAGCGGCACGCGCGAACGGTACTGCCGTGCCATCCGCAGCGGCAGGGGTTCATGGCCGCCACCAATTGGAAGCGGGCGGGGTAGTCGGTGCGATGCAAGGTGCGCGCGATCGAGACCCGCCCGGTTTCCAGCGGCTCGCGCAAGGTCTCGAGCACATGCCGGCCGAATTCGGGCAAC
Organism: Pigmentiphaga sp. NML080357; assembly: GCF_002188465.1. Taxonomy (GTDB): domain Bacteria; phylum Pseudomonadota; class Gammaproteobacteria; order Burkholderiales; family Burkholderiaceae_B; genus Pigmentiphaga. The sequence goes on from NZ_NINW01000049.1 coordinate 253,448, forward strand.
TCGTCGAGAAACAGTACGCCCAAGTGCGCGAAGGTGATCTCGCCCGGGCGAGGCCGTGATCCTCCGCCGACCAGGGCCGAAGCCGAGATCGAGTGGTGCGGCGCGCGGAAGGGCCGCAGGCCGAAGGGCGCGGGCGGGCCCGGTGCCAGGCCGGCGATGGCCGCGGCCTCGAGCGCCTCGTCGTGGCGCAGTGGCGGCAGGAGGCCGGGCAGGCGTTGGGCCAGCATGCTCTTGCCCGAACCGGGCGGGCCGAGCATCAGCAGGTTGTGCCCGCCCGCCGCGGCCACTTCGAGCGCCCGGCGTGCCCCGTACTGGCCCCTGACGTCGGCCAGGCAGGGCGGATCCGACGTGGCCGTGTCGGGCGCGGCGGCGGCCATGCCCAGATCCGCCTTTTCTTCCAGCTGCGCGACGACGTCCTGCAGCGTGGCCGCGCCATAGATGCGCAGCCCCGGCACGCGCGCCGCCAACCGGGCGCTGGCGGCGGGCAGGAGCAGGTCGGCATCCGGCTGGCGGCGCGATATCGATAGCGCAATGGCCAGCGCGCCGGCTATGGGCACCAGCGCGCCGGTAAGCGAAAGTTCGCCTGCCAGCACCCATCGCGAGAGGGGCGCGGTGGAACCGTCGCGGCCCTTGCGGGCCGCCAGCGCAGGCATGGCGACCTGCCCCGATGCCAGCAGTACGCCTATCGCGATCGGCAGATCGAAACGCCCGGATTCCTTCGGCAGGTCGGCCGGCGCGAGATTGACCGTGACCCGGCCCGCCGGGAATTCGTAGCCCGAGCTGAGCAGCGCCGCGCGCACGCGTTCGCGGCTTTCGCGGACTTCGGTATCGGCCAGGCCGACCATGGTGAACGAGGGCAGGCCGGGCGCGAGATGGACCTCGACGCGCACGGGCGGCGCATCGATGCCCGTAAGCGCGCAACTGGCGAGGACGGCGAGGGTCATGGTGGGCGGGGGCGGTGAAAAGACCGAAGTATCCCCGCAAAACGGCGGCAACCGGAGCGGGACGAGGACGATTTGGTCCACGCCCGCCGGCGCTTCGTGCTGGTGATTTCCGCAGAAGGCCTGCGCTTGGCGCAAGCGCTACCTGCTTGCGGCTTGGCGCCACGCGTCGGCGAATTCGCGCAGCAACTGCGCCGCGGGCACCTCGCGGCAAGCACTGGCATTCTGGCCGCACCATAGCGGAGAAAAGTCGTCCAGCCCCTTGGCTTCGGCCTTGGCGCGCAATGGGGCGATGGCGGAGGTGGCCAACGGAAAGGCCGGAGCAGCCGGGCTGATGGGGCCCAGCTCTTTCATGAGGCGATTGACGATGCCCCGCGCCGGGCGTCCGGTAAACAGATTGGTGAGCGCGGTGTGCGCGGCGCCGCGCTTGATCGCGGCCCGGTGAACCGGGTTGCTGGTGGCTTCGGGGCATAGCAGGAACGCTGTGCCGATCTGCACCCCGCTGGCGCCCAGCGCGTGCGCGGCCGCCACGCCGCGGGCGTCGGCGATGCCTCCGGCGGCGATGACCGGCACGCGGACGGCCGCCACGACTTGGGGCAGCAGCGCGAATGTCCCGATCTGGGTGTCGATATCGTCGGTAAGGAACATGCCGCGATGGCCGCCCGCCTCATTGCCCTGGGCGACGATGGCATCGGCGCCGTTTCGTTCCAGCCAGACGGCCTCTTCCACCGTCGTGGCCGACGCCAGCACCTTGGACCCCCAGGATTTCACGCGATCGAGCAACTCAGGCGGCGGCAGCCCGAAATGAAAGCTCACGACGGGTGGCCGGAATGCTTCGACGATGTCCGCAACCTGATGGGTGAAGGGTTCGCGGCCCGGTCCGGCGGGTATCGTGGCCGGGTCGATTCCGTACTCCGCGAAATAAGGGGCGAGCGCCTTGCGCCAGGCAGCTTCGCGGTCCGCATCCGGCTCGGGCGGTGTATGGCAGAAGAAGTTGACGTTGTAAGGCTGGTCGGTGCCGGCGCGCATGGCTTGCAGCTCCCCGCGCAGGGTCTCGGTCGTCAGGGTCGCACAGGCCAGCGAGCCCAGGCCGCCGGCATTCGACGCCGCGATGGCCAGCGCGCTGGTCTGGCCAAGGGCCATGGGCGCCTGGATGACCGGATATCGTGTGCCGAGCAGGGATTCGAGTCTCATGGGCTTCTCTGTGAAAAGGTACGATGGTCGAGGTACTCAGGATCCCGCGCAGCGCGCGCAGGGGGCTCGCGCTCGTTGCCCGGAAGGTATGTCGATGATACCGCCCGTTGCGCCAGCGGATCGAAGGGACGGAACATGTCCGCGGCCGGTGGCGCGCGGCCAGCGATGCGCCCTGCCTGCGGCGTTATGATTTGCAGCTTATGAAGAAGCTCGAACTGGACAAAAGCGGCACCCGGCTCCTGGACGGTCCCGTGGGAAAGATGGAGGTCGTGTTCGACCTTCCGGACGCGGCCATCGCGGGAATCGCCGTGGTGGCCCACCCCCAGCCGCTGCTGGGCGGGAGCGCCAGGCACAAGATTCCCCACTTCCTGGCGCGGGCGCTGTGCGACGCGGGATGGCTGGCCGCGCGTCCGAACTTCCGGGGAGTCGGACAAAGCGCCGGCACGCACGACGGCGGCCAGGGAGAGACAGACGACCTGCTCGCGCTATGCGACACGCTGCGCAACACGTATCCAGGCACGCGGCTGGTCTTGGTCGGTTTTTCTTTCGGCGCCTTCGTGCAGGCCAGGGTGGCCCGGGCGCTGGCCGAACGTGGCGAACCGGCATGGCGGGTGTGCCTGGCGGGGATGCCTTATGGGGAGGTCGAAGGGCGCGGCCCGTACGAGCCTCCTGCGGAGATTCCGGATGCGCTAGTCGTTCACGGCGAGCTCGACGAGCGCGTGCCGCTCGCCGCGATCTTCGATTGGGCGCGGCCCCAGGGCCAGCCGGTGGTGGTGATCCCGAACGCGGATCATTTCTTCTCGGGGCGGCTGCATCTGCTGCGTTCGCTGGTGATGTCGCACGTGACGAGCTGATTCTCCCGGCTCGGCGCAGCGGGAAGCTTCGTTCGCCCGACGGCCTCGCTGCGGCCGGAAGGCGATCGGAATCTACTGGCGCGCCTGCCTGCCAAAAAGCCCCGCGATCCCATTCCTCAACCACCGGTGTCCCGGATCGTTGTTCCATCGCTTGTGCCAGAACTGCCGGATCGCCAGCGGCGCAAGCTTGAAGGGCAGCGGCATGGCGGCAAGCTGGTTCGGCGCGGCCAGCGCTTCCGCCACGGACGTGGAGACCACGGCAAGAAAGGGGCTGTCGCGCAGGATCATCGGCACCGAGAGGTAGTGCTGCACCTCCGCCACGATCTTGCGCCGGCTGGCCCGCTCGCCCAGCGCCTTGACGACGAAGCGGTCCCCCATGGCGGGCGCGCGGATGACGACGTGCGGCAAGGACAGGAAGGCCTCCATCGTCAGGCGCTTGCGCGCGACCGGATTGCGGGCCGAGGCCAGGCAGACCAGGGTTTCGTCCTTGAGCCGCTGCTGCACGAAATCGCGCTCGCCCAGCGGCAGCATGCCCAGGGCCAGGTCGGCGCCGCCGGTCTCGAGTTCGGCGCCGTACTGGTCGCGCGGCACCTGCCGGCAGCTCAAGCGCACGCCGGGTGCATGCTCGTGGGCCCATGCGGTCAAGCGCGGCAGGAACATCAGTTCGCCGACGTCCGTCATCAATAGCCGGAACTCCCGCACCGTCGATCGCGCATCGAAGCCGCGCGATTCCTCGAGCGCGTCCCTGATCAACCCGAGCGCGTTCCCGACGGGCGCCGCCAGTGCGATGGCCAGGCTGGTGGGCTCCATGCCTTGCCGCGTCCGCACGAACAACGGGTCGTTCAATTGCTGGCGCAGGCGATTGAGGGCCGCGCTGGTGGCCGATTGAGTGAGGCCGAGCCGCGATCCTGCCAGGGTGATGCTGCGTTCTTGCATCACCGCGGTGAAGACCCGCAACAGGTTCAGGTCCAGCCGTCCGGTCATAACATCTATATCGTCAATAGTGGCCATGATGAGAATTTGTTTGAGCAATTCTGCTCACACCAATAGCATGTTTTCTCACCCGACAGAAGCCGACAAGAGGGGATGGAGACATGTGGAAACGAGGCATGGTGCATGCGGCGTGTGCGGCCGCCTGTTTGGGCGCGCTGGCCGGGCCGGTGCGCGGCGATGAGTTCCCGGCGCGGCCGGTATCGATCTACGTGGCCAATGCGCCGGGCAGCCAGGCGGACCTGCTGGGCAGGATCCTGGCGCAAGGCATGGCACCGCGCCTGGGGCAGAGTGTCATCGTCGAGAACCGCGTGGGCGCGAGCGGATTCATCGCGGCACGGGCCACCGCGCACGCGGCGCCGGACGGCTACACGGTGATGCTGGGAAGCTCGGGCGTGATGGCCATCAACCCGCACGTGTACGCCAGCGTGCCCTACGACGCCAGGAAGGATTTCGTCGCCCTGGCCTACGTCGCGTCGTCGCCGAACGTCTTCCTGGTGTCCGCCAACACCGAGGCCAGCAACTTGCGCGACTTCGTCGACGCGGCAGGCAAGGCCGGCCGGCCGATCAACTTCGGGTCGCTGGGAACGGGGGCGACGACGAACATCGTGTCGCAGCTATTCGGGCGCGCGGCGTCGCTGCCCGTTACCGAAATTGCCTACAAGAGCGAGCCCGCCATCATCAATGACCTGGTCGCGGGCCGGCTCGATTTCTCGGTCCTGCCCATTGCCTCGACCGTTACCTACATCCGCTCGGGCAAGCTCAAGGCGCTGGCGGTTACGGCGCAGAAGCGGACGGATTTCCTGGCCGAGCTGCCCACCACCGTCGAAGCGGGCTACGCATCCGTGCAGATGACGCAATGGTTCGGGCTTTTTGCCCCGGCCGGCACGCCCAGGGGCGCCGTCTCGAAGCTGGCCGCCGCGGGCGAGGCCACGCTGGCGGATCCGGACACGCGGCGGCGCATTGCCCAGCTGGGCGTCGAGCCGGGAGGGCTGGACAGGCAGGCGTTCCTGCGCTTCTTCGCGTCGCAGTACGAGGAGTACGGAACGACGGTGAAGAAACTCGGCATCAAGGTTGACTGATCTGGAGCGGTACATGTTCTTGCGCAACACCTGGTACATGGCGGGATGGGCCGGCGACATCGACGCCGGCATGCTGGCTCGCCGCATTGCCGATACGCCGGTGGTCATCTACAGGAGGGAGGACGGCACGCCCGTCGCCCTGCATGACCGATGCCCGCACCGTTTCGCGCCGCTCAGCCGCGGCCGGATCGCCGGCGATGCCATCGAATGCGGCTATCACGGCTTGCGGTTCGACGGTAGCGGAAAGTGCGTGGGCAATCCGCATGGCGATGGCCGGATTCCCCAGGCGGCCGAGGTGCGCGCCTTCCCCGTTGTCGAGAAATACACCCTGCTGTGGATATGGCTGGGCGAGCCGTCGCTGGCCGACGCGTCGGCGATTCCGGATTTTTCGTTCCTGGACGATCCGGCGCGGCGCCGCGTCGACGGCTATCTGCACGTGCAGGCCAATTACCTCTTGGAGACGGACAATCTCCTCGACCTCAGCCATACCCAGTTCGTCCACACCAATTTCCACTTCAGCGAGGCCATCCTGAAGGGGCGGCACGAGGTCACGCAGAGCGGGCACACCGTGCACAGCAACCTGTGGTGCCCCGACGGCGCGGCCTCGCCGATGTTCGCCAAGCGCATTCCCGGCTACGACGGCCGATCGCCGGTCGATCAATGGATGGACATGCGCTGGGATCCGCCCTGCCTGCTGCGCCTCGACACGGGCATCACGCCCGCCGGCCGGCCCAGGGAGGAAGGGGGGCAGAGCTTCACCGCCCACATCCTGACGCCCGAGACCGAGACCTCCACGCACTACTTCTTCGCGCACAGCAGGAACTTTCGCGTGGCCGACGAGGAGATGGACGAGGCCATCGCGCACTGGCAGCGGGTGGGCTTCGGCGAGCAGGACAAGCCGATGCTGGAGGCCGTGCAGCGGGCCATGGGCACGACCGACCTGATGAGCCTGAAGCCCATCCTGCTGCCCATCGATACGGCGGCGGTCCGGGCACGGCGCATCGTCAAGCAGCTGCTGGAAGCGGAAGAGGGCGGCGCGCGCTAGGAAAGTGCGGTGGTGTGACGGGGCCCGGGGCGGGCCCCGGCGGCGAGGCGGATCGGCGGTTTTCGAGCAAAAGCGAGGCTGGAGTTGTGCTACCTTTCCCGCTCCGCCGCTGTTTTCCGCACTCATGAACATACGCACGCAAAGCCTCGGTTTCGTCGTCGGCACGCTGAACCGACGCATCGTCTGGCGCCTTGCCCAATTGACCGGCCCGCACGGCGTCATGCCGGGCCAGTTCCCGGTGCTGCGCTGCCTGCGCGACGTCGAGGTCTCCACCCAGATGGAATTGGCGCGCATGGTCGGCGTCGAGCAGCCTTCGATGGCGGCGACGCTCACGCGCATGGAGAAGAACGGCCTGATCGAGCGCGTATCGGACGAACAGGATGCGCGCCGGCGCCTCGTGTCGCTGACGGAGCGGGGCAAGGAGATGCTTGCCTTGATGACCGACTCGGCGCAGGAGGTCTACAAGGACGCGTGCGCGGAGCTGACCGAGGACGAAGTCGCCGAGTTCCTGCGCATCGGCGCGAAGATGATCGAGAACCTGGAAGATAAATAAGGCGGCACCGTGTGCCGCCTCTCGCGGCCCGCGGCATGCGCGCCCCGGGCCAGCAATGGCTTCGCGCTACTGCAGCTTGATCCCCGCCTCGCTCACCACCCGTTTCCACTTCACCGACTCCTCCTGCAGGAATTGCTGCAGTTCGGCCGGGGTGCTGCCGGCCACTTCCAGCCCCTGGGTCTGCGCACGCGCGCGCAGTTCGGGCAGGGCCAGCGCGGTCCTGATTTCAGTGCTCAGTTTTTCCACGATGGGCCGCGGCGTGTCCTTGGGCGCGAAGATGCCCACCCAGGTATCGGCCGCGAACCCTGGCACGCCGGCTTCGGCGACGGTGGGCACGTCCGGAAGCGCGGGCGAGCGTTTCGTGCCGGTGGTGGCCAGCGCCTTCAGTTTGCCCGAGGCGACCAGCGGAATGGAAGCGGTCAGGTCCATGAAGCCGATCGGCACGCGGCCGCCGATGATGTCCTGCAGGGCTTCCGGCGTGCCCTTGTAGGGCACGTTGCGCATGTCGAGGCCGGCCGCCTGCCGGAACAGCTCGGCCGCCAGGTGATGGCTGGTGCCCACGCCGTTGGTGGCGTAGGTCAGCATGCCGGGCTTGGCCTTGGCCTGTTCGATCAACTGCTTGATGCTGCCTATGCCGGCCTGCGGATCGGCCACCACGACGACCGGCGCGCGCGCCACCATGGAGACGGCCACGAAGTCCTTGGCGGGCTCGTAGTCGAGGCTGTAGAGGTTAGGGTTGATGGCCATCGCGCCGGTCACGCCGACCAGCAGGTTGTAGCCGTCGGCCGGCGCCTTGGCGATGTAGCGGGTGGCGAGGTTGCCCGCCGCGCCGGGCCGGTTCTCGATCAGGAAGGGCTGGCGCAGTTGCGCCTGCAGCCGTTCGGCCATGCTGCGGGTGATGGTGTCGGCGGATCCGCCGGGCGGGAACGGCAGCGCGAGCTTGACCGGCCGCTCGGGGTAGCCGGCGGCGGTGTCGGCGTGGACGGCGGGCGCCAGCAGCATGCCCGCGAGCGCAAGCCATGGCGCGAAGCCGCGCGGTAGCGTGAAAGCCATGTGTGTCTCCTCCTTGGGTGGCAATGGCCGCTCGATCGAGCTCAGGCGGCGTCTTTGAAGTGGGGAATGATCTCCTGGGCGATGGCCTGCATGTTGGCGCGCACCATGTCGTCGGGCATGGTGCCGAACTGGGTCTTGGTGAGCGTCGTGCCGAAACCCGCCAGGTCTTCGTATTCGGCCAGCTTCTCGCGCACCGTGGCCGGGCTGCCGATGATGACCAGGCCCGACTTGACCAGGTCTTCCACCGACTGCGGCTTGGAGCCGACCGCGCGCGTGGACTTGATCCGCTTCATCGCTTCGATGTTGGTGTAGCCCGGCGGCAGCAGCATTTCCATCGGCATCTTCAGGAGCCGCGTCATCAGCGCTTCCAGGTGCGGCTTGGCTTCGGCCATCGCGCGTTCGTCGGTCTCGGCCACGTAGATGCAGTTGGACCAGGCGAGCTGGTCGCGGCTGGCCTCGTAGCCGGCCTTGCGCGCTTCCTCGCGGTACATGTCGAAGAACTTCTTCACCGTGGCGATGGGGCTGAGGGTCTGGCAGTAGGTGTAGCGCAGCCCCGCGGCCCAGCGGATGGTGCTGCTCGATCCCTGCGAAGGCACCCAGATCGGCGGATGCGGGTCCTGGTAGGGCCGCGGCCACGGATTCACGTACTGGAACTGGTAGTGCTTGCCCGTGTACGAGAAGGGGCCGGGTTCGGTCCATGCCCGCACGATGAGGTCGTGCGCCTCGGCGAAACGCGCCTGCGACTCGGCCGGGTTGATGCCCATGGCGTGGTACTCGGCGCCGATGCCGCGCACGAAGCCGGCGATGAAACGCCCGCGCGTCAGGTTGTCCAGCATGGCGAACTCTTCGGCCACCATCAGCGGGTTGTTCAACAGCGGCAGCGCGCGGCCCAGCACGGCGATGCGGGCGCGCTTGACGCTGCGCGCCAGCGCGCCCGCCAGCACCCCGGGAATGGGCATCAGGCCGTACGCCGTCTGGTGGTGCTCGTTCAGGCACACGCCGTCGAAGCCGAGCTGGTCGGCGTATTCCATCTGGTCCAGGTACTCGTGATAGAGCTCCGCGCCCAGCTTGGGATCGTAGTGGCTGTTGGAAAACGTCACCCATGCCGAGCCGTTCTTCTGGATCGCTTCCAGGTCCGCATGGCGATAGGGCATCAGGTGGAAATTGAAGAACTTCATGCGGGGCTCCCGATCGAGGCGGTGAATCGTGTCAGCGCGGCCACGGTCTCGGCCGTGCGTTCCAGGTGGGGCGCGTGGCCGCAATCTCCCATCTCGGCCAGCGTGGCGCGCGCGATGCGGTCGCGCCAGGAGCGGCCGTACTCGGCGGGCAGGATGCGGTCGTTCGCGCCCCATACCACCAGCGTGGGCACGGCGATGCGATGCAGCCACTTGGCCAGGTCGGGATCGTGGCCGCGCGGCTGCCAGGTCAGGCGGGCCGTGATTTCCTTGTTGCGCACGGCCACGTCCAGCTCTTCCTCGGAAGGCGTGCGCTCGAGCAGGCGCGCGGCCAGCGCCGGGTCGTGGTAGGTGTCGCGCACCAGGTCGTCGTCCGTGCGCAGGAAGACGTCCACCGTGGGCACGCCCGGCACGTAGATGCCCTGGGCCGAGATCAGCGTGAGCGAGGCCAGCGCATGGCTGTTGCGCACCGCCAGTTCGGCGGCGATCCAGCCGCCCAGGTCATAGCCCACCAGGTGCACGCCCTGGAGCTTTTGCTGGTCGATGTAGTCCAGGTAGAAGTTGGCGAGATCGCGCACGTTGTCCAGCCACGCGGGAACTGCGCTGCCGCCGTAGCCGGGGTGCTCCGGCGCATGGCAGTCGTAGTGCTCGGCCAGCGCCGGCAGCACGGCCTGCGATTCGGCCAGGCCGCCGGGGCCGTGCAGGAACAGGAGCGGCTGGCCTTTGCCGGCGCGCGAGACGCGCAGCGCGGTATCGCGTATGCGCAGGGTTGACGCGTCCATTGCGGTCATGGATGTCCTCCTTGATGGATTGATGGGGCCGCGCCGCTTCAGGCGGCGGCGCGTACCGCGGTACTGGGGCAGGGCTGCTGCGCGCGCATGCGATGGGCGAATTCGGAGACCTCCCGGCCCAGCGTGCGCAGCTGTTCGTCCACGCGGGCATCGATGCAGCGGCCGTCGGGCGCGAACGCCGGCTCGGTGCCGCCTATGCAGACGCCCAGCGGCGTCGGCCAGCCCCGCAGCGCGTGCACGATGTCGCGCAGCGCGCTGAGCGTGGTGACGGCGCCTTGCCAGCCGGCCGCGTTGGCGATGCAGCCCACGGCGCGTCCGCTCAGGTAGGGACGGGCGTCGGTGCGCAGGTCCTCGGTGTAGTCGAGCGCGTTCTTGACCAGGCCCGACAGGCTGCCGTGGTAGCCCGGCGAAGCGATGATCACGCCATCGGCCCGCCGCAGTTCGGCCACCAGGCGCAGCGCCGCCGGGGTGCGGCTGGGATCGTGCGGGGCGTACATGGGCAGGATCAGGTCGTCGCCCGCCAGCAGGACGACCTGCGCGCCGGTGGCGGCGACCGCGTCCAGCGCGTGGCGCAGCGCGCGCTCGGTGGACGAGTCGGGGCGGGTGGTGCCGCCCAGGGCCACGACGCGAAGCGGGGAGGGATTCATGCCGGTCTCCGTTAATACATAGCTAGCTATGTATTACGCGCCTAAGCGGCGGGAATGTCAAGGGGTGGCGCGATAAAGGAGGGTGACGCTATTCCATCCCCTTGCTCCAGGACTTGGGCGTCCTGGCCCATTCCTTCAGGAACTCGAGAAAGACCTGGACTCGCATGGGCAGGTTCTTGCGGGACGAATAGATCGCGTAGACGTCCAGGCCCGAGGGCACGTAGGCGGGCAGGACGACCTCCAGCTCGCCGCGCTCGATTTCCTCGGCGATCATGTAGTAAGGGTGCATGGAGATGCCCATGCCGGCCAGCGCGGCCTCCTTGAGCGCATCGCCGAAATCCGAGCGAAGGGGCCCCTGGACCCGGACCGAGACCGGTCCATCGGGCCCGGTGAAGTTCCAGGTGGCGGTGGGCGACTTGTTCCAGTTGACCAGGCACTTGCAGCGCTGGAGATCGCGAGGGTGCTGCAAGGGCGCTGTCTTGGCCAGATATGCCGGCGAGGCGACCAGCGCCTGGCGTGCCTCGGCCAGCGGAATGGCGATGAAGCTGGCGTCCTTCAGCACAGGCACGATAATGATGCCTACGTCCAGACCTTGCTCGACGAAGGTTTCCTGCTTGCGCACCGTGAGCAGGCTGAGCGCGATCTGGACGTCCGGGTAGCGCTCGTGGAATTCGCCGATCACGGGCAAGAGGCGCTGAGTGCCGAAGGCGGGCGGCACGCCCACCCGCACCACGCCCGAGACGTCGCGCGACAAGTCGTGCACGGATTCGCGCAGGTCGTCGTAGCGCCGCAGCAGGTCGCCACCGTTCTCCAGTACCTGCAGACCGGCCGGCGTCAGCCCCAGTTGCTTGGTCGTGCGATTGAGCAGCTTGACGCCCAGCGACCGCTCGAGCCAGGCCACCTGCTTGGTGCAGGTGGCGCGCGAGACGCCGAAGTGCTGCGCGGCGCCGGCGAAGCTGTTGCGCCGGGCCACCTCCAGGAACATGCGCAGACAACTGAGCTGGTCCAAGTCCCTATCCTCGCCGGTTTCTCTTTTGGAAATTTCAAATTTAGCACTACCGCCTTGTTGAGCCGGCTGCGCGCACGAATAATGCCCTCACTCATTGTTTCGCATTCGACACCGTACAGGCGCGGTGCGACGCGGTCGCACATAGCGGCGGTTCGGGCGCCGCCAAGAATTCGGAGACTACGCATGATCAAGACCCCTTCGTCCCCCGCTCGCCGCCGGTTGACCGCGCTGGCGCTCGCTCTTGCCGCCGTCGGTCCCTGGGCTGCGGCGCCTGCCGGCGCGCAGGGTTTTCCGTCCCATCCGCTGCGCATGGTCGTGGCCTATGCGCCGGGGGGCGCCACCGACATCGTGGGACGGATGTTCGCGCAGGAGATGTCCGAAAACCTGGGGCAGACCGTGGTGCTGGAGAACCGCGCCGGCGGCGGCACCCTGGTGGGGACCGAGTCGGTCAAGCGCTCGGCCGCGGACGGCTATACATTGCTTTTCGGCACCAATGCCTTTGTCATTACGCCGCTGCTGCACGACACCAAGACCTACGACCCCGTCGCGGATTTCCAGCCAGTCGGGCAGGCTACCGTGCAGTCGCTCGGCATCCTGGTGACGCCCGGGCTGAAGATCCGCACGGTCAAGGATTTCATCGCCTACGCCAAGGCCAACCCGGGCAAGGTGAACTTCGCCTCATCGGGCAACGGCTCGGCGCAGCACCTGGCGGGCGAGGCTTTCGCCAAGGCGGCGGGGATCAAGATGGTGCATGTTCCCTACAAGGGAACGGGCCCGGCCATGGCGGACCTGCTGGCCGGACGCGTGGACGTCATGTTCAGTTCCCTGGTCGGCAACATGGAGCACGTCGCCGAAGGCCGCCTGATGCTGATCGCGACGACCGGCACCCGGCGTACGCCCGCCACTCCCGATGTCCCTACCGTCGACGAAAGCGGACTCAAAGGTTTCCAGGCGGAAACCTGGCAGGCCGTGCTGGCGCCTGCGGGCACGCCCGCGCAGGTGGTCGAGCGCCTGAACGCAGCCCTGGTCAAGGCCGGCAAGTCCCAGAAGATCGTCGAAACGCTGGCGGCCCAGGGTATGGAAGTAAAGACGACTACGCCGGCCGAGCTGCGTGAGCTGCTGGTGCGCGATACCACGCAGTACAAGGCGTTGCTGCAGCAGGCGAAGAACACGCTGCAATAGCGAAATCTTGCTGCGGCATGCGGGGAGCGCCCTGTCCCGGCCCCCGGCCTTGGGCGCTTCGTTCAATCCCCGAACCGGCGCTGGCCGCGTTTTTCCTCCACCAGCCAGCGTCCATCCAGCGACCGGGAAAGGCGTTCGTGGTGTAGCGAGATGGACAAAGGCGGCGGCAGCGGGACCGGACCGGCCGGCACGGCCGGCGCATCCACGCGGTAGACCAGCGTCATATACCGGGCGCTCGCCCTGTCCGGCGCCTCGAGGTCGATCACCAGGTTCTGCACCAGATGCGCCGTGGTGCGTCCGGCGGGTCGGTCGGAGAGCGCCTGCCGGACTTCGGCCGGGCCCTGCAGCGTCCGGCCCTGGCGATGCCAGATTCCCCGATCCGCCATGCAGGCTGCGACGGCATCGAAGTCGCCGCCATCGAGCGCCAGATAGAAGCCATGGATGGCTTGCTGGCAGCCGGCCACGGCGGCCCAACGTTCGAGATCCGTCATGGCGTCATCCTCGGACGAAGGTGTTGCGCAGCTTGCCCAGCCCGGTGATCTCGATCTCCACCACGTCGCCCGCGCGCAAATCGGGCGACTGGCCGTCGGTGCCCATCCAGACGACGTCGCCGGGATACAGGGTCAGGTATTTCGTCATGGCGCACAGGAAGGTGGGAATGTCGAAGATCATCGCCGCGGTGGCGAACTCGGTGGTGGTCTTGCCGTTGACGCGCACGCAGGTCCGTGCCGCACTCGGGTCGAAGTCCGTGTCTATCCACGGGCCCATGGGCTTGAACGTGTCGGCGTTCTTGGCGCGCCAGAATGTGCGGTCCGACTTCTGCCAGTTGCGCTCGCTGACGTCGTTGCCTATGGTGTAGCCGAGCACGCAATCCAGCGCCCGCTCCGGCGTCAGGTGGCGGGCCTTCTTGCCGATGACCACGACCAGTTCGCCTTCGTAGTGAATGGTGCGCGCATCCGGCGGAATCAACACGTCGTGGCCGTGCGGCACGAGGGCGTTATTGGCGCGGTATCCGATGTCCGCCTGCTTGGGCAACTGCGGTTCCTGGCCGCGCTTGCGGGCGGCCTCGATGGCGTGCTCGGCGTAGTTGAGGCCGGCGCAATAGAAGGTGCGCGGCATCACCGGTACTTCCAGCTGCACGCTTTCGAGGCTGGTCCACTCGCCCGTGCGCGTGTAGCCGTCGAAGGGCGAGCCCTCGACCCGGTTTACCCGATCGTCTTCGACCAGGCCGTAGTGCGTGCCGGACGTGTCCGTAAACCTTATCCAACGCATGTCTGTCCCTCCCGTGTGGCCAGGCGCATAGGCCGCGCGGGGCGGGGCTGCGCCAGCAATGTTTCGTCGATGTCTTCGATGCTTCTTACTCCGCACAGCTTCATCGCGCGGACCAGTTCTTCGGTCAATATCTGGAGTGCGCGGTGCGCCCCCGCTTCGCCGGCCGCGACCGCGCCATAGAGCGTCGCCCGGCCGACCAGCACGCCTTCGGCGCCCAGCGCGCGGGCCTTCAGGATGTCCACGCCGCGTCGCACGCCGCCGTCGAGCCAGACCGGGATGCGCCCTGCGACGGCCTCCACCACGCCGGGAAGCGCGTCAAGTGTGGCGCACGCACCGTCGAGCTGGCGACCGCCATGATTGGAGACCACCACCGCGTCGGCACCCAGCCGTACGAGCCGGTCGGCGTCGTCGGGCCGCAGGATGCCCTTGACGATGAGCTTGCGCGGCCAGCGGTCGCGGACCTGCGCCAGCCGGTCCCAGTCGAACGAGGGATCGTAGTTGCGCCCTACTGCCGAGGCGAGTCCAGCCACCGAAGTCACGTCGCGCTGCAGGCCGATCAGATTCTTGTTCACCGGCATGCCGTGCCGCAGCAGCGCCAGCGCCCAGCGGGGGTGGGCCGCGACGTCGCCGAAGCTGCGATGGGTGAGCCGGAACGGCGTGCGGAAACCGTTGCGGACGTCGCGTTCGCGCTTGCCGCCGACCGGAAGGTCGACGGTGATGACCAGCGCTTCGTAATCGGCGGCTCGCGCCCGCTCGATCAACGTGTGGAAGAAATCCTGGTTCTTCAGCACGTAGGCCTGGAACCACAGGCGACCGGGCGCTATGCGCGCCACTTCCTCGATCGACGCGGTGGCGCTGGTCGAGAGCGTATAGGGAATGCCGTAGTGCGCGGCCGCCTTGGCGATGGCGAGGTCGCCGCCGTGGCGCCCGTAGCCCACGCCGCCGGTGGGTGCGATGGCCAATGGGCAGCCGGCCGGCGCGCCCAGTGCCGTGCATTGGGTAGTGACCTGGGCGACATTCACCAGGGCCCGTGGCAGCAGCCGCACGCGCTCGAATGCCTGGCGGTTGTCGGCCAGCGTGAGTTCGTTTTCCGCGCCACCGTCGAAGAAGTCGAAGACCAGCCTGGGAAGTCGGCGGCGCGCCGCCGCCCGCAGGTCGTCGATGGACTGGGCGCGGACGATGTTCCGTTCGAAGAGGCCCATGGCGCGCTCAATGCGTTGCCGCGTCGCGTGCGGGGCGGATCGACGCCGGCAGGAACGACGGATCGAAGATGCGGTCGGCCATGACCTGGCAGCGCTTGATCAAGCGGTGCTCGTGCGGCAGGTAGTCGGGCCAGGCGTTGTGCAGGGTGCCGATGTGATCCCACATCAGCACATCGCCCTCGGTCCACTCATGGGTGTACTGATACTTGGCCTGCAACTGGTGGGCGAACAGCTTCTCGAGCATTTCGTCGCTCTGGCGCGGGTCCAGTTCATTGATGCGGATGGCGTAGCCCGGATTGCAGTACAGCACCTTGCGTCCGGTAATGGGATGGTCCAGGAAGACCGGATGCGTCGAAGGCGGCCGCTTGGCACGCTGCTCGGGCGTGAGCGGGGGCCGTTCGCTGCCAGGCCGCGTGCGCATGTTTTCCCAGAACTTGTTGAAGTCGTGGGTTGCCGTCGCGCCGGCGAGCTGCTCTTTGATGTCGTCGGGCAGGTCCTCGTAGGCCGCCTGCATGTTGGCGAAACGGGTCGATCCGAGCGCGCGGCCGTCGCGGCGCGGCACCTTGATGGCGTACAGCACGTTCACGAAGCCCACGGTCGGGTTGTAGGACATGTCCGTGTGCCAGTCCTGGCCGGCGTCGGCGATGCCTATGGGTTTCCCGTTTTCGACGATATTGGAAAGAATGCTGACCTCGGGAATGCCCGGTTCGTTGGCGTCCGACACCGTCCGCTGCAGGCCGCCAAAGCGGCCCGAGAAATCCCGTAGCTGCGCCGGCGTGATCGATTGCTCAGGAAACCGCAGTACCCCGTAGCGGCCCAGCGCTTCGAGCAGCTTGGCGAAATTCTCCTCGGAGAGTGGGCGGGATAGATCCAGTCCGCGCACGGTGGCTCCGAGTATTTTTCCGGTAGGAACGATATCCGTCATGATGAGTCCTGTCTGGCTGGTCGATGGCGCAATGGTAGGCATCGGCGGACCGTTTGGACATCCTCGGGGCGCAAACTTGTTATTTCCTGAAGGGAAACAACGGGAGCCGAGCTGACAACCACGGGAGCCAGCAGCGTCATCGGATGAAGCAGTCGCCCGGATAGTGGTCGGTCGTCCATGGCGGCCAGCGGTTTCCCGCAGGGAAATGTGAATCGCATGGTCGTCTCCTCTGCTTGCCCTGTGGTGGTTGCATGCGGCAAGTCGTTGGCGGGACTCTCGCAGTTGGGCGACTGTCGGGCAAGCCGCGTCATGCATGGCCCATAACCGAATGGCATACGGGCTGCGCGGCCAAGAGAAGAACGGCGGCTACAGGTAAACCCCTAGTGAAGAACCGCTTGTATGAAGTCCGGCGCGGGAGATAGTATTTCGAAAAAATAAAATCTTTTATAAAAATCGGAGTCCGGCATGGCGCGACACGATGCGTATCGGGAAGAGGTAATCGGCAGGGCCAACGTGGGTGATACGCCCGAGCTGGTCGCGTACTACGAGGAACTCGCCAAGTACGAGACCGGCGCGCTGTGGACCGTGGCCAACAAGATCGAGCCGTGGCAGCCCAAATCGGAGTCGGTGCCTGTGGTCTGGCGCTATCGCGACCTGCGCGAGCACGTGCTGCGCTCGGTGGACCTGGTCACCCCCGAGCAGGCCGGGCGGCGCGTCATCTACCTGAACAATCCCGGTCGCCGCGACGTGTCGGCGGCCGTCGGCTGGCTGTACTCCGGCTTGCAGGTCATGCATCCCGGCGAAGTCGCCTCCGCCCATTGCCATTCCTCCAGCGCGCTGCGCTTCATCATGGAAGGGCGGGGCGCCTACACCATCGTCGACGGCCACAAGATGACGCTGGGCGCGAACGATTTCGTGCTCACGCCCAACGGCACCTGGCACGAGCACGGCGTGAGCGAAGACGGCACGCCCTGCATCTGGCAGGACGGCCTGGACATCCCGCTGGTCAATGCGCTGGAAGCCGGCTTCTACGCCGTCCATCCCGACCTGAACCAGGCGGTGACCCATCCGGTGGACGATTCCACCGCCGCCTGGGGCGGCGTGGCGCTGCGGCCCTATGGCGAGACCTGGAACAAGCCGTATTCGCCGCTGTTCAAGTACGAGTGGGAGCCGACCTACGAGGCCCTGCGGCGCTATGCCGCGGCCACCGACGGCAGCCCGTACGACGGCGTGCTGATGAACTATGTGAACCCCGCCACCGGCGGCCCGGTCATGGCCACCATGGGCGCGAGCATGCAGATGCTGCGCCCCGGCGAAAAGACCAAGGCGCACCGGCATACGGGCAGCTTCCTCTACCAGGTGGCCAAGGGCAAGGGCTACTCCATCATCAACGGCCGCCGCTACGACTGGCAGGAGCGCGACATCTTCTGCGTACCGTCCTGGGCCTTCCACGAGCACGCCAACGCGTCGGACAGCGACGACGCCTGCCTGTTCTGCTTCAACGACCTGCCGGTCATGCATGCGCTCAAGCTCTACCGCGAGGAGGCGCTGGCGGAAAACGATGGGCACCAGCCGCTGATCGGCTAGGTCTGCCCGGGCGCGGGACGCCCGAACCGACCTCGATGTTTGTCATACACCGCGGACTCGCGCCGCGGCGGGATTCTTGTCGCCTCGCGCGACCCTATGGAGAACAAAAGATGCGTCTTGTGACTTACCGCACCACCGTTGCCGAGCAAGCCCGCCTGGGGGCGGTGGTAGGCGACCGCGTGGTGGACCTGGCCCGCCTGGGCGCCGCGGCCGGCGTGCCGCTGCCCGACGACATGCTGGCCTTCATCGATCTCGGCCCGGACGCGGTGCGCTCGACCACCGAGCTGCTGGACTCGTACGAAGGCAAATGGCCGGTAGGCACGGCGATCCCGTTCGAGAACGCGCGCCTCCTGGCGCCGATCCCGCGCCCGCGCAAGAACATCTTCGGCATCGGCCTGAACTATGTCGAGCACGTGGAAGAGTCGAGCCGCACGCTCGATACTTCCAAGGACCTGCCGACCAAGCCGGTCATCTTCTCCAAGCCGCCCACCTGCGTGATCGGGCCGGGCGAGGCCATCGAGCACAACGCCAACATCACCCAGCAGCTCGATTGGGAGGTGGAGCTGGCGGTGATCATGGGGCGGCGCACGCACCGCGTGGCCGAGGCCGACGCGCTGGACTACGTGTTCGGCTACAGCGTGATGATCGACATCAGCGCGCGCGACTGCCGCCGCGCCGGCCAGTGGATCTATTCCAAGGGGCAGGATACCTACGGCCCATTCGGCCCGTGCATCGTCACGGCCGACGAGATTCCCGACCCGCACGTGCTGGACCTGTCGCTGACCGTCAACGGCGTGACCAAGCAAAGCTCGAACACCCGCCACATGCTGTTCAAGGTGCCGCACCTGATCGCCGACAT
Organism: Pigmentiphaga sp. NML080357; assembly: GCF_002188465.1. Lineage (GTDB taxonomy): Bacteria > Pseudomonadota > Gammaproteobacteria > Burkholderiales > Burkholderiaceae_B > Pigmentiphaga. The sequence goes on from NZ_NINW01000049.1 coordinate 271,809, forward strand.
CAGCGCCGCCATGACCATGGAAGCGGGCGACATCATCGCCACCGGTACGCCCGAAGGCGTGGGCGCGGGACGCACGCCGCAGGAATGGCTGTGGCCGGGCGACGTGGTCGAGGCGAAGGTGGAGAAGATCGGCACGCTGCGCCATCCGGTCGTGCCCGTCTGACGCCCGGCCTCGCAAACCGGCCGGCGCCGGCACGGCTCCGGCCCTCAGTCCTGTCGGCACGCGGTGCGCGCCGGCCTCGGTACCCGCGTCCGCGCGGGCTCTTCCAGTTGTTGCAGTACATCCTTGGGGAACAACAATGGTCAGGAACACGATCCGGGGCGGGCTGTGCGCGCTCCTCCTTGCGGGCGCCGGCGCCGTGCACGCCCAGGCGCCGGTCAAGATCGGCTTCATCACGACGCTGTCGACGCCGGCCGGCTACATCGGCGAGGACGAGCGCGACGGTTTCAGCCTGGCGATCAAGCAGGGCGGCGGCAAGCTGGGGGGCGTGCCGGTGGAGCTGGTGGTCGAGGACGACGCCCTCAAGCCCGCCAACGCCAAGCAGGCCGCCGACCGCATGCTGCAATCGGGCATCAAGCTCTTCACCGGCGTGAACTTCTCGAACGTGCTGGCCGCGGTGGCGCCCGGCGTGCTGCGCGACGGCGCCTACTACGTGAGCCTGAACCCCGGCCCTTCGACCTTTGCCGGCGAAAAGTGCGACAAGAACTACTTCGTCGCCTCGTATCAGAACGACGCCTATCATTCGGCGGGCGGGCATGCCGCCAACGAGCTCGGCTACAAGCGCGTCGTGCTGCTCGCACCCAACTACCAGGCGGGCCGCGACGCGCTGGCCGGCTTCAAGCGCACCTACAAGGGCGAAGTGGTGGCCGAGATCTACACCAAGCTCGACCAGTCGGATTTCTCGGTGGAGATGGCGCGCGTGCGCTCGCTTGCGCCCGATGCGGTCTACCAGTTCCACCCGGGCGGCGCGGGCATCAACTTCGCCAAGCAATACGCCAACTCGGGCCTGAACAAGACCGTGCCGATGCTGATGCCGGCCTTCTCGATGGACGGCCGCATGCTGGCGGCCTCGGGCGCCTCGGCCGAAGGCTTCTATACCGTGGGGATGTGGTCCACCGAGATGGACAACCCGCAAAGCCGCGCCTTCGTGAAAGCCTTTACCGAGACCTACGGCCGCAAGCCCACCGACTACGGCATGCAGGCCTATGACACGGCGCTGCTGATCGGCTCGGCGCTCAAGGCGGTCAATGGCGACCTGTCCAAGGGCGATGCCTTCCGCGCCGCGCTGCTCAAGGCGGACTTCCAGTCGCTGCGGGGCAAGTTCCGCTTCAACCACAACCATCATCCCATCCAGGACTACTACCTGATGCGGATCGAACGCGGCGGCAACGAGTTCGTGCCCAAGGTCGTGCGCAAGGTGATCAGCGACGACAAGGACGCCTACGCCGACCAGTGCAAGCTCTGACCATGGCCCTGCTTTTCGAACAACTGCTCAACGGCCTGCAGTTCGGCGCCATGCTCTTCATGCTGGCGTCGGGCCTGACCCTCATCTTCGGCATCATGGGGGTCATCAACCTCACGCATGGGTCGTTCTACATGGTGGGGGCCTATTGCGGCGCCTTCGCGCTGGGCCAGACCAACTCGTTCGCCGCCGGCGCGGCGGCGGGGCTGGCCGGCGCCGCGTTGTATGGCTTGCTGGTGGAGTTCGCGGTGATCCGGCGCCTGTACAAGCGCGACCACCTCTACCAGGTGCTGGCGACCTTCGGCCTGATCCTGTTCACCAACGAAGCGGTCAGCATGATCTTCGGGCGCCAGCCGCCCATGGTCGAGATTCCCGTTTTCCTGCAGGGCACGGTGCCGCTGGCGCCGGGATTCCAGTACCCGGTCATGCGCCTGGCCTTCATCGTGGTGGGCGCGCTGGTTGCGCTGGGACTGTGGTTCCTGATCAACCGCACGCGCGTGGGCATGCTGGTGCGCGCGGGCGCCGACGACCGCGAGATGGTGGATGCGCTGGGCGTCGATATCCAGAAACTCTACACGGTGGTGTTCGGCCTGGGCGCCTTGCTTTGCGGGCTGGCCGGCGTGATGGCGGCGCCGCTGCTGGCCGTGGAGATCGGCATGGGCGAGCGCGTGCTGATCACGACCTTCGTGGTGATCGTGATCGGCGGTGTGGGCTCGGTGCGGGGCGCGATGGCGGGCGCGTTGCTGGTGGGCATGGTGGACAGCCTGGGGCGCGCGTACTTTCCGCAGATCCTGGGGGCGATGTTGTCGCCCGAGGTGGCGGACATGCTGGCGGCGGGGCTGGTGTCGGCCAGCGTCTACGTGCTGATGGCGCTGGTGTTGATTTTTCGACCGAAGGGACTCCTGGGATGAACCGGATGAGTGGAATCGCGGCACCCGGGCGCGGCGCGACGGGTTTGTTCACGCAGTGGAACCGCCGGGCCTTGTTCGGCTGGCTGGGCCTGTTGCTGCTGGCCCTCGTGCCGGTGGCTTCCCACGCCACCGACACGCCTTACCTGATCAATGCCATGACGCGCTTCGTCATCTACGGCCTGGCGGCGGTCAGTCTGGATCTGGTGCTCGGCTACGGCGCGCTGATCAGTTTCGGCCATGCCATGTTCTTCGGGCTGGGCGGCTATGTGGTGGCGATCGTTACCTTCCATGCGGTCGAGGCCGGGCCTTTGTTCGGCTGGGCCGGCAGCACGCAGGCGCTGGTGGTGTGGCCCATCGCGTTGCTGTGCTGCGCGCTGCTCGGTCTGGCGGTGGGCTACCTGGCGCTGCGGACCAGCGGCGTGCAGTTCATCATGATCACGCTCGCCTTCAGCCAGATGGTGTATTTCATCCTGGTGTCGCTGCAGGTGTACGGCGGGGACGACGGCCTGATGCTGTCGCAGCGCAGCGTGCTGCCGGGAGTGGACCTGACCGACCCGGTCAGCTTCTATTACGTCTGCCTGGCCGTGCTGGCGGCGTGGACCGTCTTCTGCATGAAGCTGGTCAACTCGCGCTACGGCATGGTGCTGCAGGCGCTGCGCCAGAGCGAGCGCCGCGCCGTCAACCTAGGCGTCGCGCCCATGCCTTACCGGCTCAGCGCATTCGTGATCTCGGCCGTGGGCACCGGGATGGCGGGCATCCTGTGGGCCAACTACGCCGAGCTCGTTACGCCGGACATGGCCGCCTGGACCAAGTCCGGCGAGCTGATGGCCATCGTCATCCTGGGCGGCGTCGGCACGCTGCTGGGGCCGATTGCCGGCGCCGCGGTGTTCCTCGGCCTGGAGCAGGCGCTATCGGCGTGGACGGAACACTGGATGTTCATCATGGGGCCGATCCTGGTGCTGGTGGTGCTGGCCGGCAAACAGGGCCTGTTCGGCCATTGGTTGAATGGAAAGCCCTCCCCCGACGCGCTTCGCGCGCCCCCTCGAGGGGGCTGCACCGGCGGACCGGCGAAGCCGGATCCACGGCGCCCCGGATCGTAGTGCGGCCGGTTCATGCGGTAACGGGTAAAGGATGATTGAAATGACACAGAGTATGGGCGATGTCCTGCTCGATGTGCGCGGCCTGCGCAAATCGTTCGGCGCGGTGGCGGCCACGCAAGGGGTGGACCTGGTCGTGCGGGCGGGCGAGATCCATGCCTTGATCGGGCCCAACGGCGCCGGCAAGTCGACGCTGATCGCGCAGATCTGCGGCGAGATCCGTCCCGACGCGGGCGAGATCCGCCTGGCCGACCGCGACGTGACGGCCATGCCGGCCTACGAGCGGGCGCGGCGCGGCCTGGGCCGGTCGTTCCAGATCACCGAGCTGTGCCAGGAATACACCGCGCTCGAGAACGTGATGCTGTCGCTCACCGTCGGTCCGCGCACGATATTCTCCATCTGGTCCGATCCGCGGCACGACGGGGAACTGGTCGAGCATGCGCAGGCTTGGCTGAAGGAAGTGGGGCTGGCCGACCGGGCGCAGATGCCGGTGGCCGACCTGGCGCATGGCGAACGGCGGCAGCTGGAGCTGGCCGTGGCCCTGGCGCGCGGGCCGCGCCTGCTCTTGCTGGACGAGCCCATGGCCGGCATGGGGCCGGAAGAGTCGGCGCGGATGACGCGGCTCCTGGCCGGCATGCGCGAGCGCTACGGCATCCTGCTGGTGGAGCACGACATGGACGCGGTATTTGCGCTGGCGGACCGCATCAGCGTGCTGGTCTACGGCAAACTCATATTCACCGGCACCTGCGACGAGGTGCGCAAGCATCCCGAAGTGCGCAGCGCCTATCTGGGAGACACGGCATGCTGAGCGTGGACGGCGTCCGGGCGGGGTACGGATCGAGCGAGGTGCTGTTCGGCATGTCGTTCGAGGCGGCGCAGGGCGAGGTGGTCTCGCTCATCGGCCGCAACGGCATGGGCAAGACCACCACGGTGCGCACGCTGATGGGCATGCTGCCCGCGCGGGCCGGGCGCATCGCGATCCAGGGCAAGGACCTGGCCAACCGGGCGCCGCACGCGGTGGCGCGGCTGGGCGTGGGGCTGGTGCCGGAAGGCCGGCGCGTCTTCGGATCGCTTACGGTGGAAGAGAACCTCGTCGCCACGCGCCGGGCGGCCGAAGGCACCGCGGGGTGGGATCTTCCCCGCATCTACCAGCTCTTTCCCCGGCTGGGCGAGCGGCGGCGGCAGTCGTCGCGCACGCTCTCGGGCGGTGAACAGCAGATGCTCGCCATCGGGCGGGCGTTGATGACCAATCCCATGCTGCTGGTGCTGGACGAAGCCACCGAGGGCCTGGCACCCATCATCCGGCAGGAGATCTGGCGCTGCCTGGCGGTGCTCAAGCGCGAGGGGCTGACCATCGTCGTCATCGACAAGAACCTGGCGGAAATGCATGCGCTGGTGGATCGCCACCACATCGTCGAAAAAGGCAAGGTGGTGTGGTCCGGCACCCCTGGCGAACTGTCCGCCCAGCCCGAGCTGGCGCACCGCTACCTGGGACTCTGATATTCAAGCGAGGAATCGAACATGTTGACACTCCCCCGTTTCAAGGCCGCGGCGGTGCAGGCCGCCCCCGCCTACCTGGACACCGACGCGACCGTCGACAAGGTGTGCGCGCTGATCGAGGAGGCCGCCGGCAACGGCGCGACGCTCGTGGCCTTTCCCGAGGTGTTCGTGGCCGGCTATCCGTACTGGAACTGGATCATGACGCCCATCGAGGGCAGCCCGTGGTTCGAGAAGCTGTGCCGCAGCGCCATCGAGATCCCCGGCCCGGAAATCCGCCGCATCGCCGCGGCCGCGCAGGCGTGCAAGACGCACGTGGTGGTGGGCGTGAACGAACGCGCCTCCCATGGCGTGGCCACCATCTACAACACGCTGGTCACCATCGGCCCCGACGGCAAGCTGCTGGGCCGGCACCGCAAGCTCGTTCCCACCTGGGCCGAGAAACTGACCTGGGCCAATGGCGACGGTTCGTCGCTGCGCGTGCACGACACCGCCATCGGCAAGCTGGGCGCGCTCGCCTGCGGCGAGAACACCAACACCCTGGCGCGCTTCTCGCTGCTCGCCCAGGGCGAGCTGGTGCACGTGGCCAGCTACATCTCGCTGCCCGTGGCGCCGGCCGACTACGACATGGCCGAGGCCATACGCGTGCGCGCGGCCGCCCACAGCTTCGAGGGCAAGGTCTATACGGTGGTGTCGTGCTCGACCATCTCGGAAGAGATCGTCGAGGCCATGGCCGCCACCCATCCCCACACCCGCGACCTGCTGCGCCGCTCGAACAGCGCGTTCTCCGGCATCCTCGGGCCCGACGGCCGGGTCATCGGCGAACCGCTGATCGACCGCGAAGGCATCGTCTATGCCGACGTGGATCTTTCGCGCTGCATCCAGCCGCGCCAGATGCACGACATCATCGGCCACTACAACCGCTTCGACGTATTCGACCTGCGCGTCAACCGCCGTTCGCAGCAGCCCGCCCAATTCCTGGACGACGCCGAGCCGCCGCGCGACGAGTCCGCCGAGGCGCCCGCCCAGCCCCTCCCGACTTTCCCCGAGGTATGAACACCATGACCGCCATGCCATCCCGCGCCGCCGGCGCGCCGATCAAGATCGGCCAGATCGTGCCGTCCTCCAACACCACCATGGAGACCGAGATCCCGGCCATGTTCCGCGCGCGCGAGGCCGTCGCGCCCGAGCGCTTCACCTTCCATTCCAGCCGCATGCGCATGAAGAAGGTGGTCAAGGAGGAGCTGGAGGCCATGGACCGCGACAGCGACCGCTGCGCGATCGAGCTCTCCGATGCCCGCGTGGACGTGCTGGGCTACGCCTGCCTGGTGGCCATCATGAGCATGGGCAAGGGCTACCACCGCGTGTCGGAAGAGCGGCTGACCCGCCGTACCGAGGAAAACGGCGCCCTCGCGCCGGTCGTCACCAGCGCCGGCGCACTGGTGGACGGGCTGCACGCCATGGGCGCCAAGCGGGTGTCGGTGGTATGCCCCTACATGAAGCCGCTGACCCGTCTCGTGGTGGACTACATCGAAAGCGAGGGCGTCGAGGTCAAGGATTACGTGGCGCTGGAGATTCCCGACAACCTGCAGGTAGCGGCGCAGGACCCGGCACGCCTCGTCGAGATCTACAAGCGGCTGGACCGCGCCAACATCGACGCCCTGGTGCTGTCGGCCTGCGTGCAGATGCAATCGCTGCCCTCGATCCAGAAAGTGCAGGACGAGTCGGGCATTCCCACCGTGTCCGCGGCGGTAGCCACGTCCTGGCAGATGATGCGCAAGCTGGGCCTGGCCACCAGCGTGCCGGGCTGCGGCGAATTATTATCTGGGAAGTTCTGAATCCGCCGCCCCCGCGCGGGGCGGGCCTTGCCCAGGAGAAAATACTTGAAACCACGAGTGAAGGCGACCCGGCAGGAGCCTGGACGCCCTTACGATGCGCCCGGCGGCGAGGTCGAGGAAATCACCTTGGCCGAGCAGGTCTACCGTTCGCTGCGGCGCGATCTGATCTCGGGGGAAATCGAGCCGGGGCAATCGCTGCGCCTGGAATTCCTCAAGCAGCGTTATGGCATCAGCTTCTCGCCCATACGCGAGGCCTTGAACCGCCTGCAGAGCGAGCGCATGGTGGTGTCCACCGCCTCGCGCGGCTTCCGCGTCGCGCCCTTTTCGCGCGAGGAGATGTGGGATGCCGCCGAGACCCGCATTCTTATCGATTGCGAAGCCATGCGCCGCTCGCTCAGGAACGGGGACGATGCGTGGGAGACCCGCCTGGTGGCGGCCTTCCATGCCCTCAACCTGGCGGCCAAGCGCGCGCACGAACTGCCGGAGCCCGATGAAGAGGCCAGCGAGATGCTCGAACAGCGGCACCTCGACTTCCACCGCGCCCTGATCGCCGCCTGCGGATCGCGCTGGCTGATGGAGCTTTCGCTGCAGATGTACACCCAGACCGAGCGCTACCGCCGCCCCACGCTGCGCGGCCGCTCCGGCTGGGGCGACATCGACCGCGACGTGGGCCGCGAGCACCAGGACCTGATGGACGCCGCGCTGGCGCGCGACAGCGATCGCGCGGCGGCGCTGCTGGCCGAGCACTACCGGACCACGGTGGCGCTGATCGAACGTTTCGCCTCTTTCAAGGATGTGGCCTCGCATGACCCCCAGGAAGCCTGACCTGCTGTTCGCCGACCTGGCCGAACGCGCCGTCCAGTACAACGCCCGCGCCTCGGTGCCCGACTTCGACGCCTGCGTGCGCGAATATGCCGAACTCGCCGAGGTGGCCCGCCAGCGTTGCGCCGCCGTGCGCGACCTCTACTACGGCATGGGCGCGGCCGAGCGCCTGGACATCTTCCTGCCCACGGCCGCCCGCCAGCCCGCGCCGGTATTCCTTTTCATCCACGGCGGCTACTGGCGCTCGCAGACCAAGGAAGACGCGCCCATCATGGCGCCCGCGTTCAACGCCGCAGGCGTGGCGGTGGTGCCGGTGGAATACACCCTGCTGCCCGAAGGCACGCTCGCCGAGGCCGTGCGCGAAGTGCGCTCCGCCGTCGCCTGGATCTATCATCACGCCGACCGCTACGGGCTCGATCGCGACCGGATCTACGTCGGCGGAAGCTCGGCGGGCGGCCACCTGGCCGGCATGCTGGCCGCCACGGACTGGCAGGACAAGTACCGGGTGCCCGGCGACGTGGTCAAGGGCGTGGTGGCGCTGAGCGGCCTGTTCGACGTCCGGCCGCTGTGCGACATCAACGTCAACGAATGGCTGCGGCTGTACCCCGACCAGGCCGAGCGCCTGAGCCCCATGTTCTCGCTTCCGCGCCGCGGGCTGCCGATGATCGTATCGGTGGGCGGCCTGGAGACCGACGGCTTCAAGAACCAGACCGCCGCCTACGAGGCCGCGTGCCGCGAAGCCGGGCTGGAGGTGAAGCGGGTCGAGGCGGCGCACTGCAATCACTTCAACCTGCTGTGCGAGCTGGCGAAAGCCGAGAGCCCGCTGACGCGGGCGACGCTGGAGATGATCGGCGCTTCCCGCTAGCGGACGCGGACGGGACTCCAGCCGCCCTGCAAGGGGAGGTCGGGCCTCATGGACGGGAGGCGCGGGCGACACGGGTGCCGGCGCCCGGGCCCGCCTATATAATCGGGCCTGCCGATCGCGGCGCCCCGATGGACGAAAGGGCCGCGACCTTTACCGCTCCCGGGCTCGCGCCATCATGATCCTGCCGTTCCGTCCGCTCCAGTCCACATCCGCCGCCCACCAGGCGCGCGCCTGCGCGGCCGGCGAACCCCGTTTCCATGGCTAGGCCCGCAACCAAGGCGGCGCGCGCCGCGGAGAAAGGCGATGCCCGTCCCCACGACGCCGAGGGCTACCTGCCTCATTCCCTGAGCCGGCTCATGAACGCCCTCAACGGGCAGCTCATGAAAGCCCTGCGGCCGACCGACCTCACCATCCAGCAATTCCGCGTCATGCAGTTCCTGCGCTGGGTGGGCGTGGCCTCCATCAGCGAGATCTGCAAAGGCACCGTCATCGAGCAGTCGGTCGTGAGCCGCATCGTCGACCAGCTCCAGCAGCGCGGCTTTGCGTCGCGCAGCCGCAGCGCCGTAAGCGGAAGGGTGGTGGAAGTGACGCTGACGGCCGTGGGCGTGGCGGTCTACGATGCGCTCGATCCGCAGGCCCGCCGTATCGTCGAGGCGACCGTGACGGTGTTGAAGCCGGCCGAGCAGCAGCAGTTGCACGGCCTGCTGAATCGCCTGTTCGAGCAGGTGCAGAAGCTGGAGCAGGACGGCGGCGAGTAGGCGGCGCGGCGGGCCCGCCTCAGGCGTGCAATTGCTCCAGCACCTTGCCGCGCGTCTCGATGCCCAGCCAGGCCACGGCCAGCGCCGTCAGCAGCGGCACCGCGCCGAGCACGTAGAAGGCCAGGTCCATGCTGCCCTTGGCCATCAACGCGGCCACGATCATCGGGGCGATCATTGCCGAGAGCTTGACCCATGCGCCGCCCATGCCGCAGCCCAGCGCGCGTATGCTGGTGGGGTACATCTCCGGCGTGTAGACGTACGAGATGATGAAGCCGCACGCCAGGAAGCCCCAGGCCAGCGAGCATAGCGTGGCCACCACGTAGATGGTCTGCCCCGACAGGGGCCGGCCAGGCCCAGCGACGCGGCGCACAGCACGAAGGCGCCGGCGATGACCGGCTTCCTGCCGAACTTGTCCACCGTGAGCGCGGCCACCAGCGAACCGGCCACGCCCAGCGCCGACGCGCCCAGTGACAGGTTCAGCGCCTGCTGCAAAGGTATCTTGTAGACGGTCTGGTAGATGGTGGGCAGCCAGGTCGACAGGCCGTACTGGATGAAGCCGCACGAGGACCACAGCAGCGCCACCACGATGTTGCGGCTCAGGTAGGCGCGGCTGAAGAGGTCGCGCACGGTGCGGCGGGGGTGGGCGGCCATCATGGCGTCGTAGATGCGCGCGTCTTCCGGTTCGGGCAGCTTGACGCGGGCGGCCGCCTCGAACCGGGCGAGCGCGGTGTCGGCCTCGGCCAGCCGGCCCTTCTCGGCCAGCCAGCGCGGGGATTCCGGGATGAGACCGGGCAGGATGAACATGAGGATGACGGGGATGCCGCCCAGGAAGTACATCACCTCCCACCCGTGTCGCGGCACCAGCCAGGCGCCCAGCGCGGCCGAGGCCAGGAGCCCGATGGGATAGATGATCTCGTAGAGCAGCACGAAGCGGCCTCGGTTGCGGGCGCGCGTGATCTCGTTGATGTAGGTGGCGGCCACCGGCAATTCCCCGCCCAGGCCTATGCCCTGGATGATGCGCAGCAGCACGAAGACCTCGAACGACGTGGCGAAGCCGCACGCGATGCTGGTGATGCCGATGATGCCTGAGCTGTAGGCGATGGCGCGCACGCGGCCGCGGCGCTGCGCGAACTGGGGGAAGAAGAAGGTGCCGATGAGCTGGCCGACGGCGGCGGCCGCGATCAGGATGCCGATCTGCGTGGAACCGAGGTTCCACTGCTTGATCAGCAGCGGCAGCGTGGCGGCGATGGCGATGGCGTCGAAACCGTCGAAGAAGGTCGCCATGCCCACCAGCAATCGCGCGCGCAGCTGCATGCTGCTGGCGGTCAGGCGTTCGATGCGGGCGACAATGCTGCCGCTGGTCGGCATCGTGGCGCGTCCATGCTCGGCATCGGCGGCCAGGGATAGATCGGAAACACCCATGGAAGATTCCCTGTCGGGTTGATCGGTTGCGGGATGGTGGCGTTGCTCAGGTGCCGGTCGGCGAATGGTTGGCCGTGCGCATCCGCTGCTCGAGGAGCCAATGCGAGCGGCCCGCGACGTTGAAGGTGAACGACCGCAACACCTCGGGCCAGCGGCCCACCGTGCTGTAGAGCCGGGAGACGCGCTGGGTGTGCTCGGTCAGCGGACGTTCGCGCGCCTCCCAGCGCTGGAGGGCGCCGGCGAGGTCCGGATCTTCGTCCACGGCCACCGCCAGGCCGAGCGCGTTCATCATGGCGCAGCCCCCGCCCTGGCCCAGGTTGGGGGCTTGCGCGTGCGCGGCGTCGCCCACGACCGCCACCTTGCCCGACGACCACCTGTGCAGGTGGATGGTCTCGAACGGATCCCAGCGGCCGAGCGTGCCGATGCGCTCGAGCAGCGGCCGCAGGTGCGGGAACGACGCGCCCCAGGCCTGCCGGTCGAGCGGCAGCGCATGGCCTGCCGTATCGGCCACCAGGGTCGTGAGCGCCAGGTACAGCCAGGGCTTGCCACAGGGCACGTACAGCAGCCGGCGCTTGCCGGACCAGTGCTCGACGATCTCGTCGGCGCTGTCCACGGCATCGCCGTGGCGGGGCATCAGCACCCGGATGGCGCCGTCGCCCAGCGATACGCGCGATTTCAGGAGGCCCAGCCCGTCGCGGATGCGCGAGTTGACGCCGTCCGCGGCGATGACGAGATCGGCGGTCGCCCGTTCGCCGCTGGCCAGCAGGATTTCGCCGCGCGGCGTGGCCGACATCACCTCGGAATTCATCACGATCTGCGCCCCGGCGCGCTGCGCCGCGTGGGCCACGGCCTCCAGCAACTGCTGCCTGACCACCGTATAGACGCGGCCGTCCTGGCCGGTGGAAAGCCGCGCGAGCAGCCGCCCGGCCGAATCGCGCGTTTCGCGCGCGGGCGCCTGATGGCCGCCGGCGATGGCCTCGTCGAAGGCGCCGATGGCGCGCAGCACCTTCAGGCCGTTCTCGAAAATGAAGATGCCGGCTCCGGCCGTGCGCAGGCTGGATGCGCGCTCGTGCACGCGCACGGACCATCCGCGCTGCGCCAGGGCGGCGGCCGCGGTCAATCCCGCGAATCCTGCCCCCGAGATTTCTACGTGACGCCTTGCCATCTGGTGGATACCTCTACGTAAGCATGGGCCGAGGAGATGCCGGCTTGCTGCTAAGTTAGACTCTTTGGTTTATATATGCAAATACATTCTTCTATAAGAAGACTAGGAATAACACCAATAAAGATGGAGAAAAATAGCCTGTTCATTTAAATGTAGTTGCATATATTTCTGTAGTCGCCTACCTTATCCCCGTCGGGCCGCGCGATACGGACGTTTCCGTGGGCCTCCATCGTCACTTGCCAGGAAAGCCCATGTCGCTTGCCGATCTTCCGGAACTGCCGCCGCTGTTGCACGCCGGCGCCGCGGACTATGCCCGCCGCGCCCTGGAACGCACCCGCGAGGTCATCGGCCGCTGCCGCACGGTGCCCGACCAGGCCTATGGCTTCGACTACTGGCAGAAGGTCGACCTCTACTTGCCCGATGCGCCGCTGTCGAGCCTGCCCGTGCTCGTGTACTTCCACGGCGGCGCGTGGATGAACGGCTACAAGGAATGGATGGGCTATATGGCGCCGGCGGTACTGGCGCTGCCGGCCATCTTCGTGTCGGCTTCATATCGCCTGGCGCCGTCCGTGCGCATGCCGCAGATCGTCGACGATTGCATCGCCGCCCTGCGCTGGACGCACGGACGCATCGCCGCGCACGGGGGCGATCCCGCGCGCCTCTGCGTGGGGGGACACTCCGCGGGCGGGCACCTGGCGGCGTTGCTTGCCCTGCGGCCCGAACTCGCGGCGCGGGCGGGGTTGCCCGCCGACGTGATCAAGGCCTGCTTTCCTTCCAGCGCGCCGCTGGACCTCGACTTCCTGGACCAGCCGGCCTCGCCCGCCGACCACAGAATGCGAGACGCCCTGGGGCCGGGCCTGGACGAATGGAGCCCCATGCGCTTCGCCGCCGCGTGCCCGATACCTTTCCACGTGGCCTGGGGCGAGCACGATTTCCCCCGTACCCGCACCCAGAACGAGGCGTTCGTCCGCTTGCTCGCCGCGCGGCCCGGCGCGCGCGTCTCGTGGCAAGTCGTACCCGGAGACCATTTCACATCCCACGAATCATGCGCCGAACCGGGCGGCGAATGGTCGCGCGCAGCAGGCCGCATTCTCTCGAACCTACCGACAGGAAAACCACAATGAACCAGGGAGCCATCTTCCAACCCCGCCGTCTGGGCCACGTCAACGTCGTCGTCGCCGACCTGGAGCGGTCCATCGACTTCTATCGCGACGTGTGCGGCCTCAACCTGGAGTTCACCGAGAGCGGACTGCGCGCCGCCTTCATGGGCACCGGCCATACGCCTCACGACATCGGCATGATGGAACGCACCCGCGAGGCGCGCCGGGGACGCGACGGCCATACGCAAATACCCAAGGGCGCGGCGCAGGCGGTGAGCCTCAACCACATCGCCTGGGAAATGGATACCGAGGCCGACCTGGTGCGGGCCTACGAGCGCGCCCTGGCCGCCGGCATCGCGGTCCCGCGCACGCTCGACCACCAGATCGCCCACAGCGTCTACCTGAAGGACCCCGACGGCAACACCAACGAGTTCTATGCCGACACTATCAAGGATTGGCGCGAGGTCCTGCACGGCGACGTGGCGCTGATCACCTCGACCTGGAAACCGGGCAACGCGCCGGCCGCCACCGAGCGGCGCTGGAGCGCCAAGCCCGACCGCCGTCCGGTTCCCCATGCCGCCATGCAGCCGCTGAAGCTGTCGCACGTCGTGCTGACCACGCCGTCGCTGGAGCCCATGGCGGCGTTCTATACGCAGGTGGCGGGGCTGGAACCCGTGGCGAGCTCAGAGCGTGGCGTGCTGCTGCGGACGCCGCATCACGGGACCGCCTACCAGCTCGCCATCGTGCAAGGGGAGGCGCCGGGCATGCACCATTTCACCTTCGAGGTCGCCGGCGCGCCGGACTGGGAGCTGGCCGCGAGCCGGCTGCAATCGCTGGGATGCCTGATGGCGCGGCATGAGGGCGGAGCGGCCAAACGGGGCGTTCTTGCCGTCGATCCGGATGGCTTCCACGTGGAGTTCGCCGAGCCGCGCACGGGAGATCCGGCAGTACTCGGGCGGGTGCTGCGCGCGCCGGCGGGGGAGCTTGCGGCGGTGATCTAGCGGGCGGGGCCGGACGCCTATCGCTTGTCCAGCTGGTCGTACACGGCCGACGCCACGCGCGCCAGCTCATCCTTGGAAACCCCGGCCGACAAGGCATAGCCGAAGGGCCCGTCTATCCAATAGAAGACATTGATGCCGCCCTCGCGCGCGAAGCGGAAGGCCGTGTCCGGGTTGCCGTCGCGTTCGGTGCTGACATACAGGGTCAGCCGCTGCCCGCCGGCGTCCTGGTACATGAACTGCGCCACCGGTCCTTCGCTGCCCGGCAGCAGGCGGCCGCCGACCAGGTCAAAGCCCAGGGTGCCCAGCCTGGGCGCCCGCACGTCCCGGCCCAGCCGCCGCGACAGCCAGGTGACGAGCTGGGTTTCCTGGTCCGCGCCGATCTCGACCGGCCGGCGCACATCGGGGCTGTAGACCGCATGGGCGATCGCGGCCTGCCGGGGCAGCGACGGCTGTGCGCCGGCGACGGCCGCGGCCTGGTAGCGGCCGTGTCCCCACCAGCCCGCCATGCCGCCGAGCAGGGCCAGCATGACGCCGGCGGCGATGCGCAGGGCGGGCCGGGGCGGCCGGCTGCGCCGGGCGGCCGGGGGAACCGCCGCGGCTTCCAGCACGGGCGGAACCGGTTCGTCCAGCACCGGGTCGAACAGCCGCTGCAGCGCGCGCTTCTGTTCCTGCCAGGCCTGCACGCGCAGGGCCGCGTCCGGATGGCTGGCAAGATGGGCCTCCACGTCGGCCCGCCGCGCGGGCGGCAGCTCGCCGTCGACGTAGGCATGCAGATCGGCTTCGGTGATGGGCATGGGTTTCACTTGATTATCCGCAAGGTTCCGGCCGCGGGCGGCTGGCCGTCCAGGATCAGGCGCAGGCGTTCCCGCCCCCGGGACAAGCGGGACATGACGGTGCCTGGCGGGATGCCCAGGATGTCCGCCACCTCCGCGTAGCGCATGCCTTCCAGCGCGACCAGCAGCAGCACCGCGCGCTGCTCCTCGGGCAACTGCGCGAGCGCGTTCTCCAGATCCTCGAGTTCCATGCGGTCGGTCTGCGTGGGCCGCGAGGCCGAGTCGTCCAGGACCTCGTCCCACGACACCGTATTCAATCGCTGCCCGCGCAACTGGTCGACGCGCAAGTTGTGCATGATGGACAGCAGCCAGGCGCCCAGGTCCCGCCCGGTGTGCCAGGTGTGCAGCCGGGTCCAGGCGCGCTCCAGCGTGTCCTGCACCAGGTCGTCGGCCGACGCGCGGTCGCCGGCCAGCGCGCGGGCATAGCGCCGCAGGCGCGGAAGCAGGGCCGTGACCGCGCGGCTGTCCATGACGCCGGTCAGGGCTTGGCGGCGTGCCAGACGTTGTTGACGCCGTCCCCGGTCTTGTCGCCCGGCTTCTGGTCCTTCACCCAGAAATAGAGCGGCTTGCCCTTGTACGCCCACTGCGCCTTGCCGTCGTCCCGGGTGATGACGGTGTAGTCGCCGGAGGCCTTGTCCGACGCCGAGGCCATCAGCGGCGGCCAGTTGGCGGCGCAAGGGCCGTTGCATACGCTCTTGCCGCTGCCGGCCACGTCCTTGTCGAACACGTAGAGAGTCATGCCGTTGCTGCCCGTCAGCACGCCGTCCTTCGCCTCGGCGGGGGCCGCCTGCAGGGCCGGCGATGCGAACAGGGTCGCCGCCAGCAGGAAGGCGGGCAGCAGCGGTGTTTTCCTGGCTACCATGGGATGCTCCTTGGTGGTTGATGAGGGTTGGTGAACGGTATACGGCGGGCGCCCGTTCATTATTCCCTTCGACGGAAAACAAATCTGTGCCGCCATGTCTTTTCGTCCAACGAAAAGTCCGGAAAAATGACTTGAGCGGGCATCTCCCGGCGGCGCATCCTCGCGTTCTCGAACCCCCTGCGCCAGCAGCGGAGGGACGAGCTTGTCCGTCGATACGGGGCGCCGGCATGCGGCGTCCGGCGGCGGCGGGCACATCAAGGAGACGATGCATGAAGCACCCGATGCCGGCCGCGCCCGCCCTGCGCGCGGCGCACGGCGACGACGCGAAGGCCGCGGCCCGATGAGCGCCGCCAACCCCCAATCCGCCCCCGCTGCCCGCTATGACGGCGAGGCGCGCCGTTTCGAGGATTTCCAGGTGGGCGAGCGATGGACCAGCGCGCCCTTCACGGTGACGGCCGAGGAAATCATGGCCTTCGCGCGCGAGAACGACCCCCAGCCCATGCATACCGACCCGGCGGCGGCAGAGGCCGGCCCCTTCGGCGGGCTGATTGCCAGCGGCTGGCAGATTGCCGCGCTGTCCATGCGGGCATTCCTGCAGGCGGGCGGCTACGGCAAGACACCGATGGTCGGCATGGGCGTCGACGAGCTGCGCTGGACCAAGCCGGTCAAGGCGGGCGACACCCTGGTGGTCGAACGCGAGGTCGTCGAGACCATCCGGTCGAAGAGCCGTCCCGACGTGGGCACGATCCGCACCCGGGTCACCGTGCGCAACCAGCACGGCGACGTGGTGATGTCGCTGGTATCTCTGGGCCGCGTTCCAGCCCGGTGAGCCAGCCCCGCGGTCCAATCGAAGAACAGAACACGGAGTTGCCATGGTAGTTCTCGACCGCCCCGCCGACTTGCAGGAGTGGGTAGGCAAGGAAATCGGCGTCAGCGATTGGCTGGCGATCGACCAGTCGCGTATCGACGATTTCGCCCGGCTCTCGGGCGACGACCATTGGATCCACGTGGACGTGGAGCGCGCGCGGCGCGAGATGCCCGACGGCAAGACGATCGCGCACGGTTTCCTGACCCTGTCGCTCATCCCATACCTGGTGCGCTCGGTCTACGTCATCACCCATCGCGGCCGCGGGTTGAACTACGGCACCAACCGCGTCCGCTTCGTCCACCCGGTCCAGGTGGGCGACCGGGTCCGGCTGCGCCAGCGCATCAAGGCCGTGGAGCGCGGCGAGGGCGGCGGGCAGGAGGGCGCCACGCGCGTGGTCTCGGAATGCACCATCGAGATCGAAGGCAAGCCGCGTCCCGCCGTGGTGGCGGAGTTCCTGATGCTGGTCTATGACGAGTGAGGAGGCCATGACGCAGAACGTCCGCGACATCCTTGCGCGCCAGGCGCAGCAGCCTTTCGTCGATTTCCCCTCGCTGATCGCGCGATATGCGCGCGAGCGGCCCGAGGCGCCGGTATTCCTGTGCGAAGGCGACGAACTGAGCTGGGCCGGCCTGGCGCGGCAGATGGACCGCGTGGCCGGCGCGTGCGTGGCGTCCGGCCTGGTATCCGGCGACAAGGTCGCCTTGCTCGCCGCTCCGTCCATCCGCGCGCTCGAGACCTTCTTCGGCACGGTGCGCGCCGGCTGCTGCATCGTTCCCCTGGCGACCTCGGCCACCGCGTCCGCGCTGCTGGGCATGCTGCGCGACTCGGACGCGAAAGTGCTGGTGGCGGATGCCGACGCGCGGGAAATGCTCAGGCCGGTCGAGCCGGCGCTGCGCGAGGCGTTCGCCGGCCGCCTGGTCGCGATCGACTTCGACGCGCCCGGCTGGGCGGCCTGGGAGGCATGGCTGGAGCAGGCCCAGGCGCCGGGGGCCGTCGACTATCGCCCCGACCAGCCCTTCAACCTTATCTACAGTTCGGGCACCACCGGCCAGCCCAAGGGCATCCTCCACCACCATGGCATGCGCGCGCGCCAGGCGATGCGGCGCAACTTCGGGCTCGGCCCGGACAGCGTCATGCTGCTGTCGACGCCCTTGTACTCGAACACCACGCTGCAGCCCATGCTCGCCACCGTGGCCGGCGGCGGCCTGACCGTCCTGATGCGCAAGTTCGACGCCGGCGGCTACCTGCGGCTGTGCGCGGCCCACAAGGTCACGCATACGATGCTGGTGCCGGTGCAGTACCAGCGGTTGCTCGCGCATGAGGACTTCGCGCGCACCGACCTGTCGTCGTTCGTGCTCAAGCAATGCACGGGCGCGCCGCTCGATGCGCGGCTCAAGGCGCTCATCCTCGAGCACTGGCCCGGCGGCCTGCGCGAAGTCTACGGCATGACCGAAGGCGGATGCAGCTGCGTGCTCGACGCCCATGAGTTCCCCCACAAGCTCGGCACCGTGGGCAAGCCTGCCGCCGACCACGACATGCGCATCATCGACGACGACGGCCGGGTCCTGCCGCAGGGCGAAGTCGGCGAGATCGTCGGCTGGTCGCCCTACATGATGGCGGGCTACTACAAGCAGCCGCAGGCCACCGAAGCCTTCTACTGGCGCGATGAAACCGGCGTGGCCTTCCATCGCAGCGGCGACATCGGCCGCTTCGACGAAGACGGTTTCCTGGTGCTGCTCGACCGCAAGAAAGACCTCATCATCTCGGGCGGCTTCAACATCTATGCCACCGACCTGGAAGCCGTGACCGCCTCCCATCCCGACGTCGCGGACGTCGCCGTGATCGGGATTCCCAGCGAACAATGGGGCGAGACGCCGCTGGCCCTGGTGGTGCGCAAGCCGGGCAGCGACCTCGATGCCGAGACGCTGCGGCAATGGGTCAATGCCCAGGTGGGACGCACGCAGCGCCTGGCCGCGGTGGAGTTCCGCCAGGAACTGCCGCGCTCGGCGCTGGGCAAGCTGCTCAAGCGCGAACTGCGCCAACCGTACTGGAAATGATCGTGGGGACGAACATGCAGAAAGTCTGTCTGGTAACCGGCTCGACCGGCAGGAACGGCGCGGGTTCGGCCGCGGTGAAGTTCTTCGCCAAGCAGGGATGGCGTGTCGTGGTCAATTATTCGCGCGACGCGGCGCTGGCCGAAGAGGTCGCGGCCGAATGCCGGGCCTTGGGCGCGGCCGACGTGCTGGTGGCCAAGGCCGACGTCACCAGCGACGAAGCCTGCCGCGCGATGGCCGCCGACATCGAGCAGCGCTGGGGCCGGCTCGACGTGCTGGTCAACAATGCGGCCGTCACCACCTTCAACGACCACAAGAATCTCGACGGCCTGTCGTTCGAGGACTTCCAGCGCGTCTTCGCGGTGAACGTCTCCGGCGTGTACATCGTCACGCGCGCCATGGCGCCGCTCTTGCGGCGCACCGGCAATGCCTCCGTGGTCAACATCTCGTCGGTCGGCGGCCTGCGCGGCACCGGTTCGAGCATGGCCTATGCGGCGTCCAAGAGCGCGCTCAACGCCATGACGTTCTCGTTCGCGCGCGTGCTCGCGCCCGAGGTGCGCGTCAATGCGCTGCTGCCGGGCTTCATCGAAGGGGACTGGCTGATCAACGGAATGGGGCGGGAGCGCTACGAGTCGGCGCGCGCCGCGCTGATCGCGAAGAATCCGCTCAAGTCGGTGCAGACGCCGGACGAGATCGCGGAGGCGATCTGGTGGCTGGTCAATGGTCCGCCGGCGTTGACCGGGGAGCTGATCCAGCTCGATGCGGGGGGGCGGCTGGTGGTGTAGGGAAATATCCGGGTGCGCCGGGACAGGGTTTAGCCGCTCTGCAGCTTGTGCATCGCAAACCGTTCCTCGATGCCTTTCTGGGCCTCGAAGAGGTGGCTCACGATCTTCCGCAGCGACGCGGCGTCCTTCACCCCCCGCGACAGGAAGATGACGTTCAGGCAGGAAACCGCCCGCTCCTGATAGCGCAGCGGAACCGCGACGCCGCCGAACTTGGGCTCGTCGCTCCATTCCCCCTGGTTTAGCCCGTAGCCCCGATCGCGCGTCTGGTCGATCAGCGTACGGACGAAGCGGGTGTCGACCGCCAATTCGGCATGTTCATCGGCGCGGCCCTGCAGCAGGTCAAGAATGGCCTCCTGTTCTTCCGGCGGCGAATAGGCCAGATAGGCGCGGCCCGCCGCCGTGGTCAGGATGGGCAGCCTGCGGCCGGGCATGCCGGGATGGAAGGACAGCGGACTGTAGGAGCGCGTGGACGCGCGCACGATCATTTCGTCGCCTTCCAGCGATACGATGGAACAGGGCCAGACGATCGCCTTGGAGAGGGCGCGCATCATCGGCCAGGCCACCTCGGTGATCGCCACGTTGTCGCGGAAGCCGTAGCTCAGCTGATGGACCCGGAAGGTCAGCCGATACAGGTTGGTCGCCGGGTCCCATGCGACGTAGCCGGCGTCGCGCAGGGTCTCCAGCAATCGCTTGATGGTGGTACGGTGCAGGCCGGTGAGGCGCCCCAGCTCGGCGATGGAGGCCGAGGCGCCGGACCCGCGGTTGAGCGCGGCCAGGATGTCCAGGCCCTTTACCAGGGACTGGCATAGCCGGTAGCCGCCGTCGGTGTCGCGCGCCATCTGTACATGTCTCGCATATGAGGAATCTTGCGCCGATCTTACGACAGGCGAGCGACCCCGGACGGGATGGCGTTCTCGAGAGACCGCGGGCGCGCGCCTCCTCAGCACAGGATGAGCGGCTTGACGGCCTCGCCCGCAAGGATCAGCTCGAAGGCCCGGGGCGATTCGGCAAGCGGGATCTGATGGCTGATCACGGGATCTAGGTCGATCTTGTTCTCGTAGACCAGGGGAGCTGCGGCCTCCCAGGTGTCCCACAGCCTGCGCCCGTGAATGTTGTAGATCGTCGGCCGACTTTTGCGCCATGCGCCGAAGTCGAATTCCATCGGCTTGCCCGGGGTCGCGCACCAGCGGACCTCGCCCAGGGTGCCGACCATCGCGAAGCAATTGCGTACGCCGTCCGGGTGGCCGGTGTATTCGATGACGACGTCGGCGCCTTCTCCCCGCGTCATGTCCCGCACCGCCGCCGCTGGCGATTCCGCTCCGGGGTCGATGGCGCGGTCGGCGCCCATGCGCACGGCGGCCTCCCGCCGCCTGGGGTTGGGATCGACCGCGATCACCTCATGGGCGCCGAAGTACCGCGCGACGGCGACGTTCATCAAGCCGATCGGACCGCAGCCATTGACCACGACGGTCCGGCCCGATACGCCGCCGCCTTCCAGCGCAGCGTGCACCGCAATGCCCAGCGGCTCGAGCAAAGCGGCCTTTTCCCTGGAAACGCCGGGCGGATTGATCCAGGCGATGGAGGCCGGCACCGTCGCGTATTCGGCAAAGGTGCCGTCGATATCGATGCCGGGATAGCGGGTATTAGGACAGACGTGCGCCCGGCCGGTGCGGCAGGCGCGGCAGGTCCAGCAGGGGATATGGCTTTCCAGGCTGACCAGGTCTCCCGGCTTGACGTTGGTGACGCCGGCGCCGACATCCGTCACGGTTCCGCACATCTCATGGCCGAGGATGGCGGGCAGCCTGAGCCGCTGGGCAAACGCGCCGGATCCGCCGTACAGCTGCATGTCCGTGCCGCACACGCCGGCGGCGTGGACCTTGACGAGCATTTCGCCATCGCCCGGGGCGCGCACGTTCCGGTCCAGCAACGCCAGTCCGCCGACGCCGGCCTGGACCTTGTTCAAAGACAACATGGCATGTCCCGGCAGGTTATTCGGCTTGCAGGCCGGTGCGTCTGGCCGTTTCGATCCAACGCGTCGATTCGACCTGGATGAGCTGGCCGAACGCTTCGGGCGTGGACGACGTGGCGACCAGTCCCAGCGAGTACAGTTTCTTGCGGACTTCTTCCTTCCTCAGGATCTCTGCCGTGTCGGCGGCGATCTTCTTTCTCACGGCCTCCGGCGTGCCGGTGGGCACCATGAAGCCGAACCAGAAGTCCACGTAGAAGCCGCCTGCGCCGCTCTCGTCCGCCGAGAGCACGGAGGGCATGATGGGCGAGCGTTCCTTGGCCAGGATGCCCAGCGGCTTGATGCGTCCGGCCTCGATGAAAGGCCGGGCCGCGCTCAGCGTGGCCAGCATGAGCTGCACGTCGCCCGCCACCAGCGCATTCAGGGACATCGCCTCGCCACGGTAGTTGACGTTCTGGGCCTTGAATTTCATGGACTCCGAGAACTGCTCGAAGGCGAGCATCGAGCCGCTGCCGAAGGCGCCGTGGTTCACCTTGTCAGGATTCGCTCGGGAATACTCGGCCAGTTCCTTCATGTTGTTCACGGGCAGAGCCTTGTTGACCGCAAGCACGTAGTCGCCGCGTGCGACCTGCGTCACCGGCGTGAGGTCCTTGAGGGGGTCGAATCCCGGATTCTTGAGGAACAGGTTGATGGTGCCGACCGAAACCGAAGCCAGCAGGATGGTGTATCCGTCGGCCGGCGCTCGCGCCACGTGCCCGGCGCCTATGCTGCTGTATGCGCCGGGCTTGTTCTCGACCACCACCGGCTTCTTCCATTTCCGGCTCAGCTGTTCGGCCAGGGTGCGCGTGGTGGTGTCGGCCGAACCGCCGGGGGCGAAGGGCACGACGATCGTGACGGGTTTTTCTGGGTAGCCGCTCGCATGGGTAGGCAGGCTGGCCGCCGCCAGGGCCGCGGCCGCCGCGGCGATGCACGGCAGGCGATCAAAACAGGTTTTCATGATGTCTCCGGATGTGTGACGCCGCACTGGGCGGCCGGGGGCCCGCTAGATGATGAACGACAGCCCGACGATCGGCTGCCGGCGGTGCAGCAGCACGATCTTCTTGTGCCGGATCTTCCAGCCGTCGGCGGTTTTCCTGCATTCCATCGTGCAATGCGCCGGGAAGAGCCGGGTCTCGCCCAGCCCGTTCTGCCGCCAGTCTCCCGATCGCACTTCGGTCAGCAGCAGCGCAAAGCTGGCCGTGGCGGTGTCGCCGTTCTCGCATACGTCGACGTTGGCGATCATGCGCAGGGTGTTCGAGGCCGGCGATTGTGCCACGCGTGCCTGCCGCATGATCTGCTCCACGCGCATCGCGAGGCGCAAGCGGTTGTCGTAGATGACCGACGAGTCCTTGAGGGGGTCGGCATCTTCTTCGATGGGCACCCAGTAGGTGGCGTCCTCGGTGTACAGCGCCAGCCAGTCATCGAGCCGGCCTTCGTCCAGCAGCTTGGCTTCGTGATGGATGAGTTTGGAAATGGGGTGGGTCATGGATACTCCGCGCGGTCGGTCAGCAGGCTGGTGTCATCTTCGAGCGCCACATGCGCCAGAATGCGCGCTGGGGCGTTTCGTCGCTGTAGACGCCGACCCGTTCCCCGCCAGGCCGTACTTCCTCCTTGTCGAGACCGCGGCTGAGCGTGATCCACTCGAAGCCTTCGGCTTTCAGCGCATTCTGGTTGCCCGCGAACACGTCGATGTCGTCCACCGACAGGATCCCCGCGGTGCCCACGCGGGTCTGGGCGTCGAGCATGCGGTTGGCGTTGATCTGGTCGTGCGCGCCTTCGATCATCACCGGATAGGAATAAACCTCCGTGCGGTCGTGCGCGATGGGCTGGACCACGCGGATGTTGAAGTCGAAGATCACCAGGTTGGGAAAGATCAGGAACTGCCGGTTGGTCAGGATCTCGGCGGCTTCCTCCGCGCCGTACAGTGCAGCCAGCTGGTCGTGGTAGGCCTGCCGCACCTCCGGATCGATGCCGCCCGATTCTAGCGGGGCGCCGGCTTCCAGGGTGCCGTGCCCCTCGGGGTAGCCGCGTGTATAGCCTTGCTGCCGCACCGAAGCCCTGAGCTCCCGGTTCTCGAACGATCCGTCGAATTTGCGCACCGTATTGAACGCCGACTTATGGACAAAGCCGGGGTGATAGCCGTCGTGGACGTTCTCGGCCTGGAACTTCCAGTTGCCGTTGAACCCGTACTTGTGCGAGGTGGCCAGGCGATAGCAGCTGCCCGCGGCGCGCTTGAGCCAGATGTCGATGTGCCGCCTGGCGCCGCCCAGGAACACTTCCAGGTCTTCCACCTCCGGGTTGAAGGAACCGAAGATCAGGCCGCCGTACGACGCGATGCGGGGCAGCGGCTTGAGGTTCTTGTCGGATTTGTCGAAACCGGCCGGATAGCGAGCCTCATCCGGAATGCCGAGCAATTCGCCCGACGTGCGGAACGACCAGCCGTGATACGGACACACGAAGGAACGCGTGTTGCCCTTTTCTTCGCGGCAGAGCGTGGCGCCCCGGTGTGCACAGGCGTTAAGGAAGGCGTGCACCGCCCCTTCCCGCCCGCGGGTGACGATGACCGGTCGCGTCCCGACCTGGGTCGACTTGAAATCGCCGGGCTCGGCGATCTCGCTTTCATGGCAAAGATAGATCCAGGTCTTGTAGAAGATATTGCGCATCTCTTCTTCGAAGATCTCTGGACCCCGGTACGCCGCGGTGGCGACGCGGAACTCGTTGAGCTGTTCGTCCACCATGGCGGCGAACGGGCTCGATGTCAGCCGGGCATTCATGTGTCTGCTCCTACTTCTTGATGGGCGCATGCTATGAGGGGCCGTTGCGGACATCAACGAACTCGTGGAGCAGGGTGCACAATGTGCACCCTAATCGCCGGGTTAATCCTTAAAGTGCATGCCTATACGATCACACGCTGCCTGCCGCATCCCGCATGCCGAGCAGGAAAACAAGATGGAGAACGAGGTGACCAAGTGACTGCGACGCGTGCCTTTCTGGGGATGTCGCACACGCCGCTGTTCGGACTGAATCCGGTGGCCGGCGAGGTGCAGGCGGCCCTGGATGCGGCGATTGCTCGGACCCGGGAGCTGGTCCAGGCCTTCGATCCCGAACTGGTGGTGCTGGCCGGCCCCGATCACTACAACGGTTTCTTCAACGAGCTGATGCCGCCGTTCTGCCTGGGCAGCGCCGCGCGTTCCGTGGGCGACTACCTGACCCCCGCAGGCGAGCTCAACGTAGACGAGCGGGCGGCGCTGTCGCTGGCTGGGCATCTGATGGACGAAGGCTTCGACATCGCGCTGTCGCGGCGCATGCAGGTCGACCATGGTTTTGTCCAGGCGCTGCAGTTCATGTGGGGCGGCCTGGATACGCCGCCCGTGATTCCGTTGTTCTTGAACGCGGTAGCGCAGCCCGGAATCCCCCGGCTGGGGCGCTGCCTGAAACTTGGGGAGGCCATCGGGCGTTTCCTGGACGGCCTGCCCCGCCGCACGCTGCTGATCGGGTCGGGCGGGCTCTCGCACGAGCCGCCGGTCCCCACGCTGGACCATCCGGACGAAGCGGTGCGCGAACGCATCATGGTCCGCCAGCATCCGACTGCCGCTGAACGCGATGCCAAGACTGCGCGCGTCATGGCGGCGGGCATGGCGCTGGCCAGCGGCGCCTCCGGCATGAAGCCACTCAACCCGGCGTGGGATGCCGGCTGGATGGACGCGCTCGCCAGCGGCGACCTGTGGTCGCTGATGCAGCTGGACGAGGCGGCGATCGAGCGCGACGCCGGACTGTCGGCCCATGAATCCAAGACTTGGCTCGTCGCTCGCGCGGCCCTCCCGGCCCGGGAGCTGCCTTGCAAGCTGCGCCATTACCAGGCCATCCCGGAACTGATCGCCGGCTACGGCATCCTGTTCATGCAGGACGAATAACCCACCGATTCGAGGAGAACCACATCATGTCCACGCCCATCCCCGCCTTCAGCGAGGCATCTACCAGCAGGTTCGTCCGCATCGACACCGGCGAGCTGAGACTGCAGGTGCACTACAACGACATCGGCAGCGGTGCCGAAACGGTCGTCATGCTGCACGGCTCGGGCCCCGGCGCCAGCGGCTGGGCCAACTTTAACCGCAACATCGAACCGCTCGTGTCGGCCGGCTATCGCGTCATCCTGTTGGACTTTCCCGGCTGGAGCAAAAGCGATCCCGTCGTCAGCACGGTGTCGCGCTCGGACCTCAACGCCAATGCGCTCAAGGGCATGATGGACGCCATCGGCCTTGAAAGTGCTCACATCATCGGCAACTCGATGGGCGCCCACAGCGCGGTGGCTTTCGCGCTGAACAACCCGGCCCGGGTCGGCAAGCTCGTGCTGATGGGAGGTGGCACAGGCGGTCCCAGCCAGTTCGTGCCCATGCCCACCGAAGGCCTCAAGCTGATCGGCGCGCTGTACCGCGACCCGACCATCGAGAACCTCAAGCGCATGATGAACGTGTTTGTCTACGACCCCGGCAGCCTGACCGAAGAGCTGTTCCAGGCGCGGCTGAACAACATGCTGGCGCAGCGCGAGCATCTGCAGAATTTCGTCAAGAGTTCGGAGCTGAATCCCAGGCAATATCCCGACCTGGGACACCGCCTGCACGAGATCCAGGCGCAGACCCTGGTGATCTGGGGGCGCGACGACCGCTTCGTGCCCATGGATGTCGGGCTGCGCCTGCTGTGGGGACTGCCCAATGCCGAGCTGCACGTATTCAACCGCTGCGGGCATTGGGCGCAATGGGAGCATGCGGAGAAGTTCAACAGGATGGTGCTGGATTTTCTCCGGCATTGAGCCGATTGCGGCATGCCACCCGGGTCAAACCGGCAACGGCAACTTGCTCGAGAACTTCACCTCCCGCAATGACAGACTCGTGCGCACCGTGGCCACGTTGGGCAACGTGCGCAGCACCTTGTCGATGAAGTCGCGCACCGAATCCAGGTCGCGCGCCACCACCATCATCACGAAATCGGCCTCGCCCGTGACGCGGTGGCAGGTCAGCACCTGGTCGTTGGCCTCCACCAGCTTCTCCAGCGCGGCAAAGGCCTCCGCCGTGTGCGGCGAGAAATTCAGGCTGATGAAGGCGAGCTCGCCCAGGCCCAGCTTGCGGCGGTCGAGCATGGCCTGGTAACCCTGGATGTAGCCTTCCGACTCGAGCTTGCGCAGCCGGTGCCAGCACGGGGTTTCGCTCAGCGCCACGCGCTGGGCCAGCTTGGCGTTCGAGAGGCGGCCGTCTTCCTGCAGGTAGCGCATCAGCTGCAGATCGGTGTCGTCCAGCGATTCGGTGGGGGCATTCTTCTTCATCACAGGCGTCTTTGCAAAAGATCCTTCTACTATAAAGCAAGCTGCGCCCGACAAAGCCCGGCCGTTGATGCATTCCCGAGGTGATCCATATACCGATGTGTTTCCGCACCGCCGATGCGAGAATGGGGAACTCAATGAACCGGATCGTGGCCTGAAGCGGGAAGGTATCGGCGTGTTGAGGAGACCGGCATGGAGGCAACGGAGCGCCAGGACGCGGATCGCTCGCAGGAATTCCCGGGTGCGCCATGGCACCTGCAGGGACAGGCATGCGTCTCGCTGTGGCGCGTGCCCCGCCGCGTCCTGCCCATTGCGGCGCGGGGGCTGCGCTACGCTGCGTGGGGGGAACATGCGCTGCTCTTCACCATCTGGGCGAGCTACCAGCCGGGCGGCACCCTGGCGTACGACGAGTTCGCCGTGGCCGTGCCGGTGCGCGGCACCGGGTCCCTGGCCGCCTGCACCGTCATCCACATCTGGGTGAGCGACGCCGCGTCCGCCGCCGGCGGCCGGCACTTGTGGGCCATCCCCAAGATGGTGGGAAGCTTCGACACCCAGCCAGCCGGCGAGGCTGGCCGCGTGTTCAGCGGCCAGCTGCACGAAGACGGCCGTCCCATTGCGTCCGTGCGCTTCGAGCACGGCGTGGCCTGGCCCGGCAGGCCGTGCATGAGCGGCTTCGTGGTGCAGGCCGGGGAAGGCGGGCCGATACGGACCCGCTGCACCGCCAACGGCAGCCTGGCCACGGGCCGCGCCACCTGGAGCTTCGCCGCCGACGGCCCTCTTGCCTATTTGAACGGACACCGCCCGCTGGTCAGCGCCCGCGTCAACGACCTGCGGCTGGCGTGCGGCGTCTGAGCAGGCCGGCCAGGCCTTGCGGCTCGGGCACCGGCAGCGCCAGGCTGCGCGGCCTGCCCACATCGGCCAGGATGGCCTCCGCCGCCAGCGCGCCGGCGCGCGTGGCGCTTTCCATGCAGAACGGCAGGTCCGTATCGATCCAGTCGCCCGCCAGGAACAGCCCCGGCTCCATCCGCGTAGGCGGCCGCAGGCTCTCGATGCCTGGACGGGAGCAGGGCACCGACATGGGAATGCGGTGCACGGCGGCGGAGAGCAGCCGCGCCTCGCGGGCTTGCGGCGCGAAGTCCGCGATCTCCTTCAGGGTCGCCTCGACGATCGCCTCGTCCGACAAGCCATTGGCGCGATGGCTCCAGATGATGTTGGTCGCGATCAGCGAACCGGGCCGGGCTCCCTCGCGCACGTTCGAGAGATCATAGAAATCGGTATTGAACTCCCTTGGCGACCAGGGCCGCGCCCAGAAACGCGAGCGGGTGATCTTGCGGTCGAACCAGAGATAGCAACTGACGTAAGGACTCGGCTCGAACCGGCTCGCCACCCGCGCCAGCGGATGCGACGCCGGCAGCAGCCCGGACAACGCATCCGGCGGCACCGCCAGCACGACCGGCGCATCGATGTGCGTCCCGTCGGCCAGCACGACACCCGCCACGGCGCCATCGCGCCGGCGCAGGCCGGCCGCCGCGCAATCGAAGCGAACCTGCCCGCCGCGGCTTTCGACATGGCGGATCGCCGGCCAGGCGTACAAGTCGCTCAGGCCGACCTTCGGGAAACCGAAGGCCGGATCGCTGTGGCCCAGCATGTGCCCGAAGATGCGCATCAGCGCCGCCGCCGAACACGCCTCCACCGGCAGGTTCAGGAAGGCCATTGAGGCCGAGGCCCAGAACCAGTCGATGAATGCCCCGCTCA
The DNA here is from genome assembly GCF_002188465.1 of Pigmentiphaga sp. NML080357. Lineage (GTDB taxonomy): Bacteria > Pseudomonadota > Gammaproteobacteria > Burkholderiales > Burkholderiaceae_B > Pigmentiphaga. The sequence continues at coordinate 300,227 of NZ_NINW01000049.1, forward strand.
CGCCCTGCGCCTGCAGATAATTCCGCCCGCTCTGGTTATCCAGCGCCCGGATCTCCGCCGGCGTGCTGCGCATCGTGCGCCACGCCACCGGCACGTTGGACAACAGGCGGTGCAGCGGCACACTGGGCAGCACACGCGGCAAATTGCGGACATAGTGCAGAGGCGCCGGCAACCCATGCACCTTGAAATGAATCCGCCGCCCCTTGTCCAGCACGGTCAGCAGCTCCTCCGTCTGCCAGCGGATCTGATGCTCCGTCCCCAGCCGCGCCAGCCATGCCCGCATGTTGCCGTACTTGTTCAGGAGAATGTGCGGGCCGATATCCACCACGTCCGACGTACCCGGATCCACCCAGCTCCTCGCGCGGCCGCCCGGCACGGCGCTCGCTTCCAGCACGACGACACGCATGCCGGCTTCCGCGAGCAGCGTGGCGCAGGACAGGCCGGCGATGCCGGCGCCGACGATGACGGCGTCGGGGCGTGGGGATGGGGGAGGGAGGGGCATGGGGCGCTCCTGGGGTGGAGAGGGGCTGAAAGGGCTGGGGCGCCTCGATGCGCGAGGAAGACATCGTGCCGGGTAGCAATGCCCATGCCGGCCCCCGCCTGCGCATGGCGGCGGCACTTGCAGGGATGCGCCGCCCTCCCGGATGCGGGCCGCGTCGCAGGGTGCGAGAATAGGCAAAACATCACTATCGGCATCGACCGGCAGGAGACGATTTTGCAAAGCCCCCTGTCTTCCCTGAAATTCAACACCGCCTCGGGCCACATCTGGCTGGACGAAGAGCGCATGCTGCTGCTCCACGCCCGCGCCTTGGGCGCCCTGCGCAAGGAACTGTTCGATTCGCTGGGCGTGGAACGTACTCGAGGCCTCCTGGTCCGCATGGGCTACGCCTCCGGCATGCGCGACGGCGCCTACGCCGTCAAGCGCCGCCGCGCCGGCATGCAGACCAACGAAGCCTTCCTGCTCGGCCCCAAGCTCCATGCCGTCGAAGGCGTCGTCCAGGTCGAACCCATAGAACTCAGCATCGACCTCGCCAGGAACCACTTCTACGGCGAATTCCTGTGGCGCAACTCCTGGGAATGCGAAGCCGACGTCCAGGAATACGGCCACGGCGAAGACCCCGCATGCTGGACCCAGATCGGCTATGCGTCCGGCTACTCCAGCGCCTTCATGGGCTCGCCCATCGTCTACAAGGAAATCGAGTGCCGCGCCCAGGGCGACACCCACTGCCGCATCGTCGGCCAGCCCGCCGACGCGTGGCAGGACGAAGCCTACCTCAACTACTTCGCGCCCCATCCCTTTGCGGGGCAGTTGATCGAATATTCCATCGGCCTCGAACACCTGCGTTCCTCGTCCACCCGCAAGCCGGCCAACCAGCCCCTGGCCGGCGCCTCGCCTGCCTTCCTGGCGGCGTTCGATTTGCTGCGCAGCGCGGCGGGCAGCCCCATCACTGTGCTGCTGCAGGGCGAGACCGGCGTCGGCAAGGAAGTGTTCGCCCGCTGGCTGCATGACAACGGAGAGCGGGCCAAGGGGCCGTTCATCGCCGTCAACTGCGGCGCGATTCCCGCCGACCTGATCGAGGCCGAACTGTTCGGCGTGGAGAAGGGCGCCTACACCGGCGCGCATCTGGCCCGCTCCGGCCGCTTCGAGCGCGCGAATGGCGGCACTCTGTTCCTGGACGAAATCGGCGACTTGCCCCTGGCTATCCAGGTCAAGCTGCTGCGCGCGCTGCAAAGCGGCGAGATCGAGCGCCTGGGCAGCGAGAAAACACAGCGCGTCGACGTCCGCATCGTCGCGGCTACGAACGTGGATTTGCAGAAAGCCATGCAGGAAGGGCGCTTCCGGCCGGATCTGTACTACCGGCTGAATACCTTTCCCATCACCATTCCGCCGCTGCGCGAGCGGCGGGCGGATATTCCGGTGCTGGCCAGTCGTTTCCTGCAGAAGTACGGCGGGCTATATGGCAAGAAACCGGGCGGGCTGACGGATCGGGCGATGCAGGAATTGTTGAATCACCATTGGCCGGGGAATGTGCGCGAACTGGAGAACGTGATCGAGCGCGCGGTGTTGCTCAGTCCGGATGGGGAGCCGATCGAGGCGACGCATTTGTTCGGGCAGCGGTTGCCGGGCGGGGATTGCGCGGGGCGTGTGGCGGATGGCGGGGAAGTGGTGGAAGGGGAAGGTGGGGAGATCGATCAGGTTTGTGGGGATTTGATCGAGAGGAATGTGCCGCTGGGGACGCTGGAGCAGGGGATGATGCGGGTGGCGATGCAGCGGGCGGGGGGGAATTTGAGTAAGGCGGCCAGGTTGTTGGGGATTACGAGGGCGCAGTTGGCTTATCGGTTGAGGAGGGAGGGGATTTTGGTTTAGGGTTATCTGCCCCCCGCTTGCTAAGAAATTTCTTCAACGGAGGGTGTTAGCAAGGAGGATGGTTTTTAGGCCCTTTAGAACATCAGAATTCTTGATCTTATTGAAGCCAAAGGCGAAATGTCCTTGCTCCTGAAGAAAGGACGAAAACCAGGGTTGATCCGAGATAAGAGGCATGGGGTCAAGAAGTTGGCCGTCCTTGCCTGTAACGCGATTCGTAAAACTCGGCTTGTCAGAGTCTTCCACTGCGCTTATTAAGAATGTAGCCCGTAAGTAGTATTGGCGAGGATCTCCTTGTCCTGCGACGAGCCAAATGCGGCTCCCCTCGATGCCACTTGTTCGCTTCTTGGTATATATAGCCAGACTATCAATGTCTAATGCTGGATAGCCCATTTTTTCGGCCTTGTGATAAACAACGTAGTCACTCATTACGGTTAGATGGGGAATAAGGATTTTTCAAGGTTTGTGATCTCTTGACCGAATCTGTCAAGTTCAAGGTAAGCGTCCGACGAGGACCGTCTTGCGCTACAAACGGATCTCACGCAGCCGCTCTGCCGCATCTTCCAAGCTGAAGGCGTTGGGATCGAAGGGGCTGCCATACCAATCCCGCAGGTGCGCGTGCTCCGGGTGCTTCGGGTCGGCCATGGCCGCCAGGAAGTGTTCATAACCTGGCACGCCGCCCACGTCTTCAGGCGGGCAGGCATTGGCGCCGTCCAGGCACTGCGGGTGGCTCATCCGGCCTTGCAAGGGCAACTCGGCCAACACGGTGATCGCGTGCCACCAACTATCGCCGTAATCGTAGAGATAGCCGAAGTCCTTGCCACCAGCCAAGGCCTTGTTCAAGCGGATACGCTGCTCGCTCTTCAAGTCCGGCTCCGGGTAGTGGGGGTCGGGCTCGCCGTAGTGGATGCCATCGATGACGAACTCGTGCAGATGGCCGCCCTCCCAGCCCATGGCCCGCAGGATCGTGACGTGCAGCTTGGGCAAGGTGATGGTGCTGGGCACCACCACCACGCGGTGGATAAGAGGCGCGATGTCGCACAGCGCGATCTGCAGCACCATGGCATTGCCTTGCAACGCGTTGACCTTGGACGCCATCATGCGACCTTCGCGCTCGAAGCGCACGGGACCAGGTTCCACGGCAACAGTTCGTCCACCCGATTGACAGGGTGATCGCCGATGCGTGCCAGCACCTCGCGCAGATAGGCCAGCGGTTCGATGCCGTTCATCGCCGCCGTGCCCAGGAGGCTATAAATCGCCGCTGCGCTGTGCCCACCGGTATCCGAGCCTGCGAACAGGTAGTTCTTGCGCCCGAGCGCCACCCCGCGCAAGGCGCGCTCGGCTGGGTTGTTGTCGATCTCGATGCGGCCATCATCGACGTAACGTGTGAGCGCAGTCCACCGCGCCAGGGCGTAATGGATCGCCCCGGCCAGCACGGATTTACGCGGCAGGGCACGGACCGCGTCATGCAGCCAGGCGTGCAGCGCGGCCAGCAGCGGCCCCGCCCGGGCCTGGCGTGCCTGTTGCCGTATTGGCGTCGCCTGGCCGCGTACCTCGGCCTCGATGCCGTACAGAGCCCCGATCCGGGCAATGGCTTGCAACGCCACGGGGCTGGCCTGCTGCTCGGCGATGTCATAGAACTTGCGCCGCACGTGCGCCCAGCAGGCCGCCTCCTGGATGCGGCCCGTGGCATAAAGCTGATTGAAGCCCGCGTAGCCATCGGCTTGCAGGATGCCGGCGAAGTCTCGCAAGTGTCGCTGGGGATGCTCACCCTTGCGGTCTGGCGAGTAGCCGAACCATACTGCAACCGGGTCTGGGCTGCCCGAGGCATGGTCATCTCGCACATAGGTCCACAGCCGCCCAGTCTTCGTCTTGCCACGGCCCGGCGCCAGCACAGGGACCGGCGTATCGTCAGCGTGGACCTTGTCGCCGTTCATCACATACCGCTGCAAGGCAGCCACGAGAGGGCGCAGCAAGTGGCTGCTGCCCGCCACCCAGTCAGCCAGCGTCGAACGCGACAGCGTCACGCCATGGCGGGCATAGATGGCGCTTTGCCGGTACAAGGGTTGATGATCACAGTATTTGGAGACCAGCACCTGGGCCAGTAGACCAGGGCCGGCCAGGCCGCGTGCGATCGGGCGGCTTGGAGCCAGCGCTTGCACGATGACATCGCAACGGCCACAGGCCAGTTTGGGTCGCACATGGCGCACCACCTTGAAGCTGGCCGGCACGTACTCCAAGACTTCACTGACGTCTTCGCCCAAGGGCTTGAGAGCGCCACCGCACGCCGGGCAGGCGCAGCCGTCGCTTGCCGCATGGATGATCTCTTCGCGCGGCAGCGTAGACAGTCTCGGGCGGGACTGCCCCGCACGACGCGGGGAACGTGCCACGCACTTGGCCGTAGCCGTCTCGGGCATGACCTCGGGCAGCGCCTGCGCTGGCTCTTCATACAACGGCAGTTGATCGAGCAAATCCCCCCGCTCGCTGCTGCGCCCGAAGCGCTCACGTCTGGTCTTGGCCAACTGCCAGCGCAGGTAATCGTTTTCTTGCTTGAGCGCGTCGATCACCGCTTGCAAAGCGGCTTCGCGATCAGTCGAGGCAAGGGGCGTTGGCATGCCGATATTTTATCGGCGTGGACCTCATGCATAAAGGATTTATCGCAAGGCGTTCGCGATTTCTATTGCCCAGCACGACTCACGCCGCCAGCGTCGGCGCTGTCCTGCGCGGACTGCGCCAGTCGATGCCTTCGAGTAGCATCGACAACTGCGCTGCCGTCAGCGCTACGCGCCCGTTCTCGGCCTGCGGCCACACGAAGCGCCCCGCTTCCAGCCGCTTGCAGAACAGGCACATCCCATCGCCATCGAACCACAGTACCTTGATGCGATCCCCACGTCGACCACGGAACACGAACACGTGACCCCCGAAGGGATCCGCCTGCACGTGCACTTGCACCTTGGCCGCCAGGCCATCGAAGCCGCAGCGCATGTCGGTCACCCCGGCCACGATCCAGATGCGCGTGTTGGTCGGCGGCAGCATCAGGCGCGCAGCGCAGCGATCGCCGCCTTGAGCAGCACGGGATCAACCGTGCCCGTCACCCGCAAGCGGGTGCTGCCGATCTCGATCTCCAGCGTCCCCGAGGATACGGCGACTGCCCGAGACGCTTGCCCCGAGGCGACGACATCGACGGCCAGCAGCTCGGACAGCGTATTGCTGCCAGCCTGGCTGGATCCAGCTACGCCCAGGCGGCCTTCCTCGTAGAGCTTGCGCCAGGCCCACACTTGGTTGGCGTTCACACCATGCTCTCGTGCCACCAGAGCGACCGAGGCGCCCGCCCGCAACGAGGCCTCCACGATCTCGCGCTTGCGCGCCACCGGATGATGCTGATACTTGCGGCCCGTGCCTGCCATGATCCGTCCGAAATTCGTGTCCAGAAACCTTTTATGGACATGAATTTGAGTCCGGATCCCTCTTCAGCGAAAGACGGTAATCGACGGACGCTTACGTTGCTCCAGTAGATTCCAGCCATACCGCGCCGTTTGAAATGCTCAGCGGCAACAATTCAAGCGGCGCCTTGCATGGCAATGCCAGGGGCTGGCCAGTTGTGATATCGAAGACCCCGCCATGAAGAGGGCAGTAAACAAGCGGGCCGACTTGCGCGCCCTCACTCAAGCGTGCATTGCCGTGGGTGCATCGGTCTCGTGTCGCGTAGTAGCGGCCATCGACTTGGGCAATCAGGATTCGGGGCAGTCCGGTTGGCGCTAGGGACACGGGGCGGCCCGGCAGCACCTCGTCAGTTCCGCATAGAAAAATGCGAGATACGCCGGTTTCACTGCTTGCGGTCAAGAATGCTTCACATGCTTGGGAACAGGGCCCTTGCGCTTGCATATCAACTGGCCGTAATGCCGTTGTCGTCAACAACCTTCCGCCATTTCTTGAGTTCACTCTTCAGGTAAGTTGCGAAATCGTCGGCGCTGCCGCCCAGCATTTGAAGTTCGCCGCCGGGCGAGAGACGTTTGACCACCGCCGGATCCTTTAGCGCTGAATTGACGGCACGGCTCAGCGTTTCGATGATCTGCGTGGGGGTATTGGCGGGAGCCATCAGGCCACTCCAGGCTGACGATTCAAAGCCGGGTACTCCTTGCTCCATCACGGTCGGCACTTGAGGCAGGGCGCCGATGTGGTCAGCGCTTCCCACCGCGAGCGCGCGCAGCCGACCCGATTGAATCTGGGGCAGAACATCCAACACCGATCCGAAGGACGCTTGAACTTCGCCGCCGGTGACTGCGACGACCGCAGGCGCACTGCCCCGGTAGGGGATACCCACCATCTGCATGCCGGTAGCGCCCTTTAGCAGCTCCATCGCGAGATGCGTTGAACTGCCTACGCCATTGTGTGCATAGTTCACGGGTGCCTTTTTAGAGGCGGCGACAAGGTCCGTCAGATTCTTGACTCCGGACGAGGCGGGGACGACCAAAATGTTCGGGGCGGAGACGAGCAGTGAGATCGGCGAAAAATCGGCGATAGGATCGTAAGAAATATTCGGTGTCAGAGCCGGCGAAATGGCATTGGGGCCGACCGCCGCCAAGAATAACGTATAGCCATCGGCGGGCGCCTTCGCAACCTGGGCAGCACCGATTACCCCGTTGGCGCCAACCTTGTTCTCCACTATGAAGCTTTGCTTGAGCGCGGTGCGCAGCGCATCACCGATGACCCTGGCTACATGATCGTAATACCCCCCTGCGGGATAGGGCACGACGATTTTCACCGGCCGATCCGGATAAGCCGATTCCGCATGCGCTGTGCTGAGCAGCAGGGTGGCTCCCAGTCCCAGTCCCAGCGCCATGGCTGACCTACGTAACATAAGTGTCTCCTCGTCTCGTTGGTGCTGGCCACTCTATGGCTCTAGAAAATACTTGTCAACGAAATTTCGAAATTTATTTTTGAATTCGATAAATAGTGTTAAGATGAAGAAAGATAGAAAAATTTCGATTAATGGAAAACCCTCGGCTGGCAAAGAGGGGTCAAGGTAGTGGAGAAGCCGAATATGGCAAGTTCCAAGGTGAGCATCGCAACCACGCTGACGAGTCGGTTGCGCGAGGCTATCCTGACTGGCGAGGTCCTGCCTGCTTCACGGCTTCACCTGGAGTCACTTGGTGAGCAGTACGGCGTAAGCCTCAGCCCCGTCCGGGAAGCGTTGTTGCGGCTGGTGGCAGAGGGATTCGTCGTCGCGGAAGATCAGCGCGGATTTCGGGTAGTGGATGCGTCCATCAAAAAACTTGCCGAGGTGACTGCGCTTCGAGCCCATATGGAACCCTTTGCGCTTCAACATGCTATCGAGCTAGGGGATGTGGCATGGGAAGAAAGACTGGTTGCCGTGTTCCACCGCCTTACCCGCATAGAGCAGAGGGATGGCTTTGTCCCGTTTCTGGATGAGTGGGAGCAGACGCATCGGGAGTTCCATCTATGCCTGGTCTCGGGCTGTGACATGCCGATGGTGACCCAGTTTTGTTCCATGCTGCACGATCAATCCGACCGGTACCGGCGCCTGTTCTTGAAAGAACGCCCACCACAGCGAAACGTTGCTCAGGAGCACGCGGCGATCGTGGATGCCGTTCTTGCCCGCGATGCAATACGAGCCGGAGAACTGTTGCGTGCTCATAGCATGCAGACGGGCGCGGCCGTGCAGGCGTTCATGCGCGAATCACGCTAAGCCGGCAAGGCCGGCAAGACAAAGAATCTAACGATGGAGGTGACACATGGAGCACCAGGAGTGGGCCAAGGGCGATCTCACACGCGTTCCCTACTGGATATACGACGACGATGAGGTCTATGCAAAGGAGCAGAAGCGCATTTACCAGGGGGCCACCTGGAATTACGTCGGGCTGGAGGCGGAACTCCCGCGGCCAGGCGACTACAAAACGACGTTTGTCGGCGACATGCCTGTGATCGTATGCCGTGACGAAAGCGACGCGATCCGCGTTTTCGAGAACCGCTGCGCCCACCGCGGGTCTTTGCTTGCCCTGCAAAATAAAGGGCATGCCAACAAGTTCACGTGTGTTTATCACTCCTGGACCCACGACCTGCGAGGTAACCTCAAGACGGTCGCGTTCCGACGCGGCGTAAATGGCGGCGGAGGCATGCCCGACAGTTTCGACACCGCGAACTACGGGCCAAAGAAGCTGCGCGTCGAGGTGTACTGCGGCCTGATTTTCGCCACGCTCGATGACGAAACGCCGCCGGTTGAGCAGTACCTGGGCGATCAAGTCGCGGCACGCCTGAAGCGTGTGCTGCACAAACCCCTTAGGATCTACGGGCATTACACGCAGGCGCTGCCGAACAACTGGAAGTTGTATTTTGAGAACGCCAAGGATACGTACCATTCCAGTCTGCTCCACACATTCTTCGCCACCTTCAAGGTCTCGCGCCTATCGCAGGGCGGTGGAGTCATCGTTGCCGAAAGCGGTGGCCACCATGTGAGCTACTCCTTGAGCCACAGCGGCGGGCGGGACGACGCCTTCAAAGGCGAGGCCTTGCGCAGCAACCAGGAAGAGAGTTTCCTACTCAACGACAAGAGCGTGCTTAACATCGTTGACGAGTTCGGTGACGGCTGCCACGTCCAGATACTTTCCGTATTCCCAGGCTTTGTCCTTCAAGCGATCCACAATAGCTTGGCGGTTCGCCAGATCCTTCCCAAGGCACCGGATCGCACCGACTTGGTATGGACGCTAATCGGTTTCACCGATGACGATGAAGAGCTTCAGAAACTGCGCATGAAGCATTCGAACCTCGTCGGTCCGGCAGGCTACGTTTCGATGGAAGACGGTGCGGTCGGAGGATTCGTGCAACGAGGCGTCGCAGGCTCGGACGAAGCCGCGTCCGTGGTGATGATGGGAGGGGAGAGTACCGAATCCTCGTCTTCCCGGGCCTCCGAGAACTCGATTCGAGGCTTCTGGAAAGCCTACCGTAACTTCACGGGACTTTGAGATGGAAGACAATAAGGAAAAGGTCGTCGCCGCATTGGCGGGGTTCATGGAAGACTATGCTCGAGCGATTGACCGTGATGAACTCGAACGCTGGCCTGAGTTCTTCGAAGAGCAATGCACTTACAAGATCACGTCCGTCGAGAACGAGGCAGAAGAATATCCCTTTGGTGTGATGTTCGCCGACTCCAGGGGTATGCTGTCCGATCGGGTGAAATCGCTGCGAGAGGCCAATATCTATGAAGGTCAGCGGTATCGCCATGTCGTCGGCCATCCTGCGATCCTCGCGATCGATGGTGATCAGGTTCGCTCCGAGACGAGCTTTTTGGTTGTCAGGACGATGCGTACCGGGGAAATGTCATTGTTTGCCGCCGGTGTGTACCGGGACACGGTAGTCGTCAAGGAAGCCAAGCTCGCTTTCGCGGAGCGCGTGGTCGTCTGCGATAGCTCGCGTATCGACACCTTGTTGGCGTTGCCGCTGTGAGTTCCGGAAAGTTCAAGACAGTGGCGGTAACGCTGGGTGACCCGGCAGGGATCGGACCCGAGATTGCGTTGAAGGCCTGCGAGGACGAGCGGATTCGCCATTCCATGCGCATTGTCCTGTTCGGGGATCCCCGGGCTTTAGAGGAGCACGCACGGCGATGCAGTCTCGCAACGCAATACCGCACGCTGACTCGTCTATCCGAGATTGATGCGGGAGACGACCGCCCTGCGTTTGTGCCGGTGCATAGCTTGGACGAGACTTTTCGCATTGGGGAGGTGACGGCATTATCCGGCGCGGCAACGATTGCCGCCCTGAATGCCGCGGTCGATGCGGCTCGCGATGGGTGGGTTGACGCGGTTGTAGGCGCTCCTATTCATGAGATGGCCATCAAGCAGGCTGGTATTGCTTTCGATGGGCATCCTTCGTATCTTGCCCGTCGCACGGGGACACCCGTCGACGAAGTCGTCCTCATGCTTTGCTGGAGAAAAAAACGTGTGGCGCACGTCACCGTCCATCTGAGCCTTAGGGATGCGCTGGCGACGGTAACTGCGGAACGCGTAAAAAAAGTTATTCGCACGACAGCCCAGGCTTTGCGAGACCTTGGGATACAGACACCGAGGATCGGCGTGTCAGGCCTTAATCCGCATGCGGGCGAGTCGGGGCTCTTTGGCAGAGAGGAAATCGAAATCATCACGCCGGCGCTCAACGAGCTGCGGAGCGATGATCTGGAGCTCATCGGCCCGATCGGGGCGGATACCCTGTTACCCCGGACTGATTGCGATGCCTTTGTGGTCATGCTCCATGACCAAGGTCATGTGGCAGCCAGGATGGCCGCCCCCAACATGGCCGCCGCCTTGGCTCTTGGTACGCCCGTCATGTTTTCTTCAGTGGGGCACGGGACTGCAATGGACATCGCGGGTAAAGGGGTGGCGAGTCCCGAAGCAATGATCCAGGCCCTGTTGCATGTCACCAATACCCATCCTGTCGGAGAAGCCCAATGATCGGATTAGGCCTCGCATCATCCCACGCACCAGCGATGTTTTGTCCGCCAGAGCTATGGCCCAAGGTTTACGATGCCATACCTGACTATATGAAGGACTCGCAGCCGCACACCGCCAGGCTCGAAACGCCTGACGTCATCGCAAGCTACGTCAAACGCATCGAGGCGGCATTCGGGGTCCTTCGGGAGCAACTGGAAGCCTATCGACCCGACGCCATCATTTTCGTCGGTGACGATCAGGAAGATATGTTCGACGAACGTTGCAACCCGGCGATGTGTCTTTACACAGGCGATGAGGTTTGGGGGTCGGAAGCGCCGTTCTATGTAGAGCGCCCGCCGATAGAGTCGCGCATTCATTTGCCGGTGCACAAGGAGCTGGCGGGCCATTTGCTGGAGGAATTGCTTGTAGCGGGTTTCGACATGGCGAGCACTTCTGTCATGAAGCCGCTCGGGCGGCATCCCGAGAGGGGAACTTCCCACATGATCGTGTACCCCGCAAAGCGCCTGGTACCCAAGCTCGACGTGCCGATCATCCCGCTCTATTTGAATTGCTATTTCCCCCCTTTACCGACGGCAGCGCGCTGCTGGCAGCTCGGCGAAGCCCTCGCCCGCATTCTGTCGGACCGAAAGGAACGCATTGCCATCTACGCCTCGGGTGGCTTGTCGCATGATCCGACCGGGCCGCGAGCCGGATGGATCGACACCCCGTTGGATCAATGGATTCTTGACCGAATCGCCACGAATCGCGGCAGGGATCTGCAGCAGCTGTTCACTATGGATTCCGCGACGATGCGCGGCGGTACGGGTGAAATCCGAGCCTGGATCGTCGCTGCCGCTGCTTGCCAGTGGAAGGGGGAGGTCGTCGATTACATTCCGGCGCATCATGCCAAGACGGGCATTGGCTTTGCCTACTGGCCACAACACTCCAAGGATTGAAACATGTTACCTCGAAGAATCGACGTGAAGACCGTTGCCAAGGAGATGGGAAGCTATGCCGACGAGAGCCAAAGCATCGAGAACCGTGCCGAGTTCTACAAAGACCTCGTTGGCTTTCTGCCGCCACGCATCGAGGCCCGCTTTCACGTAACAGGAGCGCTTGATCCCGAAATCCTTCGCCTGCAGGAGGAGATGCGGGCCCATGCGATGTATCCCGGATGCTTTGACGTAAAGACCGCGCAGCTGATGTTGTTCGGCATGCTGCTGATGGATCTAAGCGATGCTGCCGTATTGCATGGCATTGCCGCACGCAAGGCCGGAGCGAGTTGGGAGGAAATGCAGGCCGTGGTGAGTCTGTGTTTTCTCTTCCGTGGATTGTCGGCTGCCAATCGCGGGGCCGAAGTCCTGGCAAACATTTGTGCTCATGAAGAGGAGGAGAAGGCGTGACTACCAATCCGGAGCTTGGCAAACGCGTGCGGCTCGCCCATTCGGACACCAACTACCACGATCAAGGACAAGGCCGGCCCGTCGTGCTGATACATGGATCCGGACCCGGTGTCACGGCTTGGGCCAACTGGCGTCTGAACATCGGCCCGCTGTCCCAGCGAGCCCGTGTGCTGGCGCCTGATATGGTGGGCTTCGGCTACACCGATGCCATCGATGCCGTTTCCTATGACTTGAACACCTGGGTAAGCCAGGTTGTCGAATTCATCGATGCCCTGTCTTTAGGCCCCGTGGACCTGATCGGCAATTCGTTCGGGGGGGCGGTTTCCCTCGCGGTCGCCGCGCGGCATCCGGAACTGGTACGGCGCCTGGTTCTGATGGGAAGCGTTGGAACGTCTTTTCCGCTTACGCCCGGCCTGGACGCGGTATGGGGATATACGCCCTCCATCGAGAACATGAAAAAGCTGTTGGACATCTTCGCTTATGACCGTTCCTTGGTGTCCGATGAGCTGGCCGAACTGCGCTACCGCGCCAGTATGCGAGAAGGGGTACAGGAGCGGTTTGCCCAGATGTTTTCTCCCGGACCACGCCAGCGATACATCGAAGCATTGACGACTCCCGAGGCCGAGCTGCGCGAGCTTTCGCATGAAACCCTGGTTGTTCATGGGCGCGAAGATCAGGTGATTCCTCTTCAAAATTCGATCAGATTGGCGTCCATCCTTCCACGAGCCCAATTGCACGTGTTCCCTCATTGCGGACACTGGACCCAGATAGAGTGGACGGCAACGTTCAACGCCCTGGTCGGCGATTTTCTTGCGGACTCTTGAGCGCGTGCGGACGGTCGAGGTAATTCCTCGATTTGCGCTCTTTGCGGAAAAAACCAGGCGCGGTACCGGACCAGCGCCGAAAGGCGTCATTGAACGCGCTTTCGGACTGGTAGTCCACTCGGGCGGCGGCTTCCGATACGGATGCGCCGTCCGGAAGGGCTTTCGACGCCAGACGCATTCGCCAGTTCGTCAAATAAGCAAGAGGCGGTGCGCCCATCACTTCACGAAACCTACCGCGAAAGCGGTTCGCGACATGCCCGCTTTGCTCGCAATTATGCCCACGATTTATTTATGGGCATAAATTTGAGTTCACCTGCCCTCGGCAAACAAGACGGTACTCACCGGGCGCTTACATCTGTTCCTCGGTTCGGATCGTGGCGGCGAGCGCGCCGCCACGATGTACAGCCTGACGGAAACCGCCAAGCTCAACGGCATCGATCCCGAGGTCTACCTGCGCCGCGTACTGACGGTGATCGCCGACTACCCCATCAACCAGGTCGCCGACCTGCTGCCCTGGCGTCTCGGCCAGGAGGCCTGACGTCACCTCAATATTGTGCCCATGAATTTTTTATGGACACGATATTGAGGGAATGCATGGCGGCGACTACTGGCTCATGCCTCGGATTGCAAGACGGTATCCACCGGAGACTTACGCCATACCGGACTCAGGCCTTTTCAACTTAGCCCAGCTTTTTAACTGTCCAACTTCTTGGGGGCAGTTCACACTCGACGGCGGGCTTTTTTATGTGAGGTCAGTTCGGCTGATGGGTCTTGAGCCAGTCCCGCAGCGCTTCATTGACGCGCGTCTGCCAGCCATCTCCGGTCGCTCGGAATGGTGCCTACCCCAATCAGCTTGGTGCGTGGTCCACGGTGCACCTGGGCAAATGGAGTTCCTGGTCGCTGCTGGTGATCATGACCTTCACGATCGTGGCCAATCTCAAGCACATCAAGGCGCGCGTCCACGTGCCCGATTGAGCGTGGACACGCACAGGGCAAGCCGCCCCTGGGCGGCACCGTGCGCCACTACAGGTGGAAATCGCCCGACGCTTCCGGCTGATAAAGCACTTTCTTGATCCGGATATGGCAGGTTCGGTTCGGAATCCGCCAGTCGAAGGCAGAGCCTTCTTTGTAGCCCAGGATCGCGGTGCCGATGCCGGAGCAAACCGATAGTTTCTCGGCACTATCGTCAGCATCCTCGGGGTAGACCAGCGCAACCTCCACCTCTTCGTCGTCCACCTCCAGCAAGGCTTTGGAGTTCATCGTGACGACGTCCCCCGCCACCTGCCGCGGATCGACGACGATCGCCCGCTCGATCTCGTGCTCCAGCTCGAAAATATCAGGACCCTGATCGATCTCGATCAGATTCTTGAGCCGGGCCTTGTCGATCTCGGTGATGTAGATGCCGGAGGTGTGAGCCGCCGGGCTTTCACGCAAGAGCCGGAGATAGCGCTCCGAGTTCATGGAGAAAGATTTCACCGTAGGCGTTTCGTTTTCCAGCAGGAAGCCGCTGCGCAGGAAAGCCCGCAGCGATCGTTCGTTGTCCGGATGGATTTTGGCGATGAGTTTCTCGGCCCGCATGTCGAAGAAGGCGAGCTTCATGCCTTCGCGGATGGTGCTGGCCCCGAGCTGACGGCCCCAGTTGTCGCGGTTGCCGATGACCAGGACCATTTCGCAGTCCGGGCCGTTCTTGACGAGACGGACGAAGCCGACTGGCACGTCATGCCGGTCGTAGGCCATGAAGAACCGGCCGCCCTGGTTGAACAGATGGGTCAGGATAGGCAACTGGACCCGGTCGATGGCTTGCTCGATGAACCGGGAGACATGGCGCGAGTCGCTCAAGTAGCGAGTCACGTCCTCGTCTTCCAACCAGTCCATCAGGGTCAGCGCGTTTGCCCGAGTGATCTCAGGGCACAGGAAAATAAAAGGCTTGTTCATCTCTATCCCATTGGGTTTCAAGAATGAAAGCCTTTCATGGCCGCGGCCATGACGGTTCTTTCGACAGAGCGCTCATTTTAAGACGTCGCGCGAGCGGCCGGGGCGCGAAGCCGCGTATTCGGGATCATGGAGGGCCAGGACAGCGTGAAATGGGCCACGACGACGAGCGAATCCAATCTTTTCTATCGGACGGAGCAATGGCGCGGCCAGGCGACACGCCGGATCAGTGAGACCGCCTCGCCAGCACCTCGTCGCGCGGACCGGCATCGACCACCTTGCCGGCCTCCATCACCACGATCGTGTCGAACCGTTCGAGCAGGCTGGGCCGGTGTACCGAGGCCACGATGCACGCGGATGGGAAAGCCGCGACCATGCGGTCGAACACCCGCCCTTCGGCCTGCGGATCGAGCGCGCTGGTCGGCTCGTCCAGCAGTAGCAGCGAACTTCCTCGTGCCGCCAGCGCACCCCGGGCCAGCGCCAGCCGTTGGCGCTGACCACCGGAGAGGTTGCCGCCGCGCTCGTTCAATGGACTGGCCAAGCCTTCGGGCATACGTTGCAGCACCTCATCGAACACGCCGGCATGCACTGCGGACTGCAGCGCCTCGGCATCGGCGGGTTCGCCGAAGGTGAGGTTTTCTTCCACGCTGGCCTCGAATACCTCGGCTTCCTGGGGGATCAGCGTGGCCAGCGTGCGCAGTTCGCTCCAGTCCACCACCGTGCCGTCCCGAAGCAGCTCGCCCTCCTGTGGCGGGTAGAGGCCCGCAAGCATGCGCAGCAGCGTGCTCTTGCCGCCGCCGCTCGGGCCGATCAGCGCCACGCGCGCGCCACGCCGCAGCTCCAGGCCGATGCCATGCAGGCCGCCGCGTGCGTCGTCCGCGTAGCGCCATGTAGCGCCGCGCAGTTCGAGTGTTTGCCAAGGAGCATCGGCCACGACGGCGGGGACGATCGCGTCGGGGTCGGCGGGCGCCTCCCAGATCGGCTCGGCGCTGCCGTAATCGGTGTGCATGCGCGCGAAGCTCTGGAAGTTCGTCGCCATCGCGCCGACGACCGTAGCGGCCTGCTGCGCGTACTGGTAGATCATGAAGACAGTGCCGAGCATGATCGCTTGCCCGGGCTCACGCGATTGCAGCACGTAGACGATCACCAGTATCCAGGTGAGCCCCATGCCGAGTATGTCCACGGTAAACCACTTGCCTTCCGTGACCATGACCGCGCGGCGCAGCGGCGCCATCACCGCCTCCATGCGGCGGCCGAGCACCTTGCGGGAAGCCGCCTGCAAGCGAAGGCCGATCACCGTCCCGGCATTGCCGACGAAGTCGAGCAGCGCGGCGGCATAGCGGCGCTCCGCGTCGTTCTCGGCGCGGGCAAGCTGCATCAGCGCACGGTCGAAGCGCATGATGATCAGGGCGATGATGACGTAGCCGGTGATGGCGATGGTGCCACTGGTGCGCGAGAGCAAGGCCAGGGCGACCAGCGGGCCAACGAAGTTGAAGGCGCTTTGCAGGTAGCCGAATTGGTTTTGCGCGAAGTCGGACAGGGCGCGGCTGGATTGGACGACGCGGTGTTGGAGCTCGCCTGAGTGCCGGCCGTCGCGCCAGGGGAGCGGGGCGGCGGCGATGCGGGCGTAGAGTTGGTCGGAGAGTCGTTCGCGTACCCGGACGCCTACGTTGCGTTCCAGGATGCGGCCGGGGCCGTGCAGGAGCCAGGATAGGAGGTAGACGCCGACGAGGTAGGCGATCCAGCGGCCGGCCGTTGGCATGCTGCCTTGCTGTAGGGCGTTGATGGCTTGGGCGGCCAGCCAGGGCATGGTCAGGCGGAGCAGCTGGGCTGCTGATAGCAGGCCGGCGGCGCCTAGCATGTGGGGGCGGACGCCGGCTGCGTGGCGCCAGAGGGCGCGATAGAGGTCGCCCGCTGCGGTGCCTAGGCCGATGGCGGGCGAATTGGGAGGAGAACCTGATTTCGTCACGTTGAGATTGGATAGTTCAAGTTGTTAGCTGCTCGATGATAAGCATTCGGCACTGGTGCTAGGAGTGGCTCTGCTTCGTCGAGCGGGTATTCGCGGCTCCGCGCCCTTCACCATTTCATCAAGCTGCACCGCACCATTTCCCCTTTTCCGCATCCAGGAAACCCCGCACCCCTGGCCCCGCGTAAAAAAATCCCTCACCAAATCAAGCACTTAATCCCGCTGGCACACCCGTTGCACTTCTCATGACATAACCGCAGCCCCCGCTGCGCCAAGTCATGAAATCAACGAGGGCATCACGCCCCATGGAGACACGCCCATGGATGCAACCGCCGCCGGCACGCCACCGCACGCCTCCCGCTACGTCCGCGTCCTGGGTCTGCTGGAAAGCCGCTACGTCGAGTTCGAGTTCTCGATAGGCGATCCGGAGCTGGCCGTGGAGCTGGTGCTGGAGTTTCCCCAGTTCCAGGAGTTCTGCCGCCGCAACCGCGTGCGGATGGTGGGCGCGGAGGAAGCGGCCCGCCTGGACCTGGAGCGCATGAAGTGGCGCTATGGCTCGCCCGGCTTGGCCGAGTAGCGCCTTTCCTTTTCCCTTCCGACGAGACCCAGCCATGCAAGTCGATATCAAGACTTCCGACATCCGTCCGATTCGCCAGACGTTTTCCCACATCGCGCGCCGCTTCGGCGCGGACAAGCCGGCATCGCGCTATCAGGAGGCGACCTATGACCTGCAGCCGGAGGTGAATTTCCATTACCGGCCGTTGTGGGAGCCGGGGTTCGAGCTGTACGACACGCGCCGCACGGCGGTGGTGATGCGGGACTGGTACGCGTTCAAGGATCCGCGTCATTACTACTACGGTACGTACACGCAGGCCCGCGCGCGGCAGCAGGAGGCGCAGGAGAGTGCGCTGGAGTTCGTGGACAAGCGCGGCCTGCTGCGCGATGCGCCGGGCGAGGTGCGGCAGCGGATCGAGGAACTGGTGCTGCCGCTGCGCCACTACGAGTGGGGCGCGAACATGAACAACTGTTATGTGACGGCCTATGGGTATGGCGCGGCGATCACGCAGGCGGCGCAGTACCAGAGCATGGACCGGCTGGGGCTGGCGCAGTACCTGAGCCGCATCGGGCTGCTGCTGGACGGCAATCAGGGGGCGTCGCTGGCGCGGGCGAAGCAGCACTGGTTGGGCTCGCCGGGGTGGCAGGGGCTGCGGCGCGAGATGGAGAGCCTGTTCGTGACGAAGGACTGGTTCGAGGTGTTCGTGGCGCAGGACTTCGCGCTGGACGGGCTGGTGTATCCGCTGGTGTTCCAGGCGCTGGAGCGGGAGTTGTCGGCGGCCACGGGCAATGGTTTCGGGATGAGCGTGGAGTTCATGCGCGACTGGCATGGCGAGAACCTGCGCTGGGTGGATGCCTGCCTGAAGACGGCGGCGGAGGAGTCGCCGGAGAACGCGGCGCTGTTGTCGCGGTGGGTGAAGGACTGGCTTGCGCGCGGCAAGGAGGCGCTGGCGCCGTGGGCGGCCGTTGCCTTTGGCGAACGCGCCGCCGCGCAATTGGACGAGGCGGTGTTGGCGCTGCGCCAGCGCGCCGCGAAGTGCCAGGTCGCCGTCTGACCCCAGTCTCTATCAAGGAACCGCCATGTCTCAAAACGTATTCATCGCCTTCCAGGCCAATGACGATACCCGCGGCATCATCGACGCGATCCTGGAGGACAACCCGCACGCGCAGCGCCAGGATTTCCCCGCGATGGTGAAGATCGACGCGCCGGATTCGCTGGTGGTGCGGCGCGCTTCGGTGGAGGAGCGCCTGGGCCGCGACTGGGACCTGCAGGAGCTGCACGTGAACCTGGTTTCGCTGTCGGGAAACATCGACGAGACGGACGACGAGTTCACGCTGGCCTGGCATCGCTAAGGCCCGAACGCCATTCCCCATCAAGCAAGAAACGGAGACGCACATGACCACGACGACGCCCGCGCGCAAGCTGGGCCTGAAGGAGCGCTACGCGCTGCTGACCCGCGACCTGGGCTGGGAAACCAGCTACCAGCCGATGGACAAGGTGTTCCCCTACGACAAGTTCGAGGGCATCAAGGTGCACGACTGGGACAAGTGGGAGGACCCCTTCCGCCTGACGATGGACGCGTACTGGAAGTTCCAGGGCGAAAAGGAGCGCAAGCTCTACGCCATTATCGATGCCTTCGCGCAGAACAACGGCCAGTTCAACGTGACCGATGCGCGCTACATCAACGCCATCAAGCTGTTCCTGCAAGGGGTGAGTCCGCTGGAGTACGCGGCGCACCGGGGCTATGCGATGGCGGGGCGCAATTTCCGCGGGGTGGGGGCGCGCATCGCGTGCCAGATGCAGTCGATCGACGAGCTGCGGCATTCGCAGACGCAGATCCACACGATCAGCCACTACAACAAGTATTTCAACGGCCTGCATGACTTCAAGCACATGCATGACCGGGTCTGGTATCTGTCGGTGCCGAAGTCGTATTTCGACGACGCGATGTCGGCGGGGCCGTTCGAGTTCGTGACGGCGATATCGTTCTCGTTCGAGTACGTGCTGACGAATCTCTTGTTCATGCCGTTCATGAGCGGCGCGGCGTTCAACGGCGACATGGCCACGGTCACGTTCGGCTTCTCGGCGCAAAGCGACGAGTCGCGCCACATGACGCTGGGGCTGGAGATCGTGAAGTTCCTGCTGGAACAGGATCCGGACAACCTGCCCATCGTGCAGAAGTGGATAGACAAGTGGTTCTGGCGCGGCTACCGGCTCTTGACGCTGGTGGCGATGATGATGGACTACATGCTGCCCAAGCGCGTGATGTCATGGTCGGAGGCCTGGGAGATCTATTTCGAGAAGAACGGCGGCGCGCTGTTCCAGGATCTGGCCCGCTACGGCATCCGCATGCCCAAGTATCACGAGCAGGCGCGCAAGGAGAAGGATCACATCTCGCACCAGGCCTGGGGCATTTTCTACAACTACACGCATGCGGCGGCCATCCACACGTGGATCCCGCGGCCGGACGAGATGGCCTGGCTGTCGGAGAAGTACCCGGCCAGCTTCGATCGCCTCTATCGCCCGCGCCTGGAGTACTGGGACCGGCAGGCGCAGGAAGGCAAGCGCTTCTACAACAACGCGCTGCCCATGCTGTGCCAGATCTGCCAGATTCCCATGGCCTTTACCGAGCCGGACGATCCGACGCGCATCTGCATGCGCGAGACCACCTATCACGGCATGAAGTACCACTTCTGCTCGGACGGCTGCAAGGACGTGTTCGAGGGCGAGCCCGAGAAGTACGTGCAAGCCTGGCTGCCGGTGCACCAGATCTTCCAGGGCAACTGCGGCGGCGCCACGGTGCCCGAGGTGCTGGAGTGGTACCACCTGAAGGCGGGCGAGGACAACGGCGACTTCGACACCTCGGCCGACCGGCGCAACTGGGACCGCTGGACCGGTGGCGAGGCACCCGAACAGCGAGTCGCGTAACGACCCAGCCGCTGCATCAACTCATATGTATCCCATCCAGGGCACCGCGGATCCGGCTCTGCCGGTCCGCCAGTGCCGCCCCCTCGAGGGGGCGCGCGACGCGCGTACGGGGTGGGCCAACCTTGGAGACGAACATGCCTGTCATCGCGCTCGAGCCCGGCTACGCCGGCCCCGTCCAGGATACCGAGGACAAGTTCGGCGGCAACCGGCTGCTGTACATCAACTGGGACGGCCACATGATGTTCTGCTCGCCGGTGTGCCTGCCGGTGCCGCCGGACATGCCTTTCTCCGCGCTGGTGGACGACGTGCTGCCCGGCATCTACGGTGCCCATCCCGATTTCGCCCGCATCGACTGGTCGGCGGCGCAGTGGGAGCACGGCGGCCAGCCGTGGCGGCCGGACCCTGCCAAGAGCCTGGCCGACAACGGCCTGGTGCACAAGTCCGCCATACGCCTGCGCACGCCGGGGCTGGAAGGCATAGGCGGCAGCCATTCGTAGCATCGTAGGAGCAGCACATGAGTTACCAACTCACCATCGAACCGCTGGGCCAGACCATCGACATCGAGCCCGGGCAGACCGTGCTGGACGCTTGCCTGCGCAGCGGCATCTGGCTGCCGCATGCCTGCGGCCATGGCCTGTGCGGCACTTGCAAGGTGCACGTGCAGGAGGGGGAGGTGGACCACGGCGCGGCCAGCAGTTTCGCGCTGATGGATTTCGAGCGGGACGAAGGGCATTGCCTGGCCTGCTGCGCCATGCCCGAGGCCGACCTGATGATCGAGGCCGATATCGACGAAGAACCCGACGCGCAGTACCTGCCGCTGGAGGACTACGTGGGCGAGGTGGTGGCGCTGCGCGACCTGACGCCCACCATCAAGGGCGTGTGGCTGCGCACCGACCGGCCGGTGCGCTTCCAGGCCGGGCAGTACGCCAACCTTGCGGTGCCCGGCGTGGAGGGCCGGCGCGCGTTTTCGCTGGCCAACGCGCCGGGCGATAACGTGGTGGAGCTGCACGTGCGCAAGGTCGAGGGCGGCGCGGCCACGGGCTACATCCACGAGCACCTGCGCGAGGGCGAGTGCCTGCCGCTGTCGGCGCCGTTCGGGCGTTTCTACGTGCGCAAGTCGGCGCAGGTGCCGATGATCTTCCTGGCCGGCGGCTCGGGGCTGTCCAGTCCCAAGTCCATGATCGCCGAGCTGCTGGCCGAGGGTTGCCAGCAGCCCATCACGCTGGTGCACGGCGCGCGCCATGCGGGCGAGCTGTATTGCTCGGACTGGTTCCAGGAACTGGCCGTGCGGCATCCCAATTTCCGCTACGTGCCGGCGCTGTCCGAGGCGCACGACGGGGAAGGGCGGTGCGAGACGGGCTTCGTGCACGAGGTGCTGGCGCGGCTGTACGCGGGCCAGGACGGGCGCGCGGATTTCCGCGGCCACAAGGCCTACCTGTGCGGCCCGCCGCCCATGATCGAGGCCTGCATCGCGACGCTGATGCAGGGGCGGCTGTTCGAGCGCGACATCCACGTCGAGAAATTCCTGACCGCGGCACAGGCGCAGGAAGGCCGCCGCAGCCCGCTGTTCAAGGCGATCTGACACCCATGGACGCCGACACCCACGAGGTCCACATCCTGGATACCGGCGAGCGCTACCGCTGCGCGCCGTCGCAGACCCTGCTGGCCGGCATGGAGGCCCTGGGCCGCAAGGGCATTCCGGTGGGCTGCCGCGGCGGCGGCTGCGGCGTCTGCAAGAGCCGCGTCGTGCGCGGCGCCTACCTGGCCTTGAAGATGAGCCGCGGCTGCGTCAGCGCCGAGGAAGAGGCGGCGGGCGTGGTGCTGGCCTGCCGCGTCATGCCGCGCGGCGACGTCGAGCTCCAGGCGCTGGACCGGATGCGCCGCTGCGTGACCCGGCACGTTTCCCGGGACGCCCTGGAGGAGGGGCGTCCCATTTCAACCTCCGACGAGTGACCATAACGATGAAAACCGCGAGACTCCTGCTTCCGCTGGCACTGGCCAGCGCCACCCCGGCGATGGCGCAGACCACGACCACGCTGTACGGCATCATCGATGCCGGCGTGAACTACCTGTCCAACCAGGGCGGCCATGGCACCTGGTCCATGGACACAGGGCTGTTGTCGCCCAACCTGTTCGGCCTGCGCGGCAGCGAGGCGCTGGGCAGCGACCTGAAGGCGGTGTTCACGCTGGAAGGCCAGTTCGCGGCCGACAACGGCGCCAGCGTGGGGCCGCTGTTCGGCCGCCAGGCCTACGTGGGCCTGAGTTCCACGTCCTGGGGCACGCTGACCCTGGGCAAGCAGTACGACTTCAGCTTCGACATGCTGGGGCCGGGCCGCTACGGGCCGTCCTTCCCGATGATCGGCCTGTACAACCTGCGCCTGGGACCCTTCGGCGGACTGGGCGTGCCCGGCATGCCGGGCGGGGCCATGGACTTCGACGGCGTGGCCGGCGCCAAGCGGGTCGACAACTCGGTGAAGTTCACCAGCGCCAACTACGGCGGCCTGACCTTCGGCGCGCTGTACGGCTTCGGCGAACAGCCGGGCAGCATGGGGCAGGGCCGCACCTACAGCGCCGGCGCATCCTACGCACGCGGCCCGTTCGCGTTGACGGCCGCCATCACCGACGCCCGCAACGCGGCCATCAACAACGGCAGCGACGGCATCCGCACCTGGGGCCTGGGCGGCCGCTACCAGCTCGGCGCCGCCGTGCTGAACGCGCTGTACACCAACACGCGCAATACCTTTACCGGCGGCTCGGTGCAGGTGGCGCAGGTCGGCACGACCCTGCCGGTGGCGGCCAGCACCACGCTGCTGCTGGATTACCAGTACCAGTGGGCCAACGCCACGCTGGACAAGGTGCACGCCCACCAGGCCAGCGCCACGCTGGGCTACGCGCTGTCCAAGCGCACCGATGCCTACGCGGCCCTGGTCTACCAGCGCGCCGGCGGCGCACCCGGCGCCACCGCCTGGATCGCCGGCCTGAACGGCCCCTCGGACGGCAAGACCCAGACCCTGGTGCGGCTCGGCATGCGCCACATGTTCTGAACCCACCCCTGTGCACACACCAAGGAGACTCACATGGCAATTACCGGAGTGCTGCGGCCCGGGCACGTCTGCATACGCGTGCTCGAACTCGAGCCGGCGGTACGGCATTACGTGGACACCATCGGCCTGACCGAGATCATGCGCGATACGGCCGCCGACGGCAGCCCGCGCGTGTTCCTGAAAGGCTGGGACGAGTCGGACCATCACAGCGTGGTGCTGCGCGAGGCCGACGAATCCGGCATGGACTACATGGGATGGAAGGTGGACTCGGAAGCGACGCTGGAGAAATTGTCGGCCGACGTGAAGGCCAGCGGGCTGGCCACCGACATGCACTGGATCGCGGCCGGCGAGCATCCCGAGACCGGCAAGCGCTTCCGCTTCACCGTGTCGACCGGGCACATCATGGAGCTGTACGCCTACCGCAAGGCCACCGGCTGCGCGACGGGTTCGCTGAACCCCGACCCCTGGCCGGACGACATGCACGGCATGGGTGCGCGGCGCTTCGACCACTGCCTGCTGTACGGCGACGACCTGGCCAACACCTACAAGCTGTTCACCGAGGTGCTGGGCTTCGGGCTGAGCGAGGCCGTGGTGGCGGGGCCCGGGGAACAGATGATCGGCGCTTTCCTGAGCTGCGCCAACAAGGCGCACGACGTGGCCTTCATCCAGCAGCCGGTCAAGAACAAGCTGCACCACGTGTCTTTTCTGCTGGACAACTGGGGCGAGGTGCTGAAGGCGGCGGACATCATCTCCAAGCGGCGCGTGTCGCTGGACATCGGGCCGACGCGGCACGGCATCACGCGCGGCGAGACGGTGTACTTCTTCGACCCCAGCGGCAACCGCAACGAGGTGTTCGCGGGCGGCTACACCTGGTATCCGGACAAGCCGGTGATCAAGTGGACGGACGACCAGCTCGGCACGGGCATCTTCTACCACGACCGCAAGCTCAACGAGAAATTCCTGAGCGTATTCACCTGAAGCGGAACCGGCATGGAAAACTGGACGCGCATCACGCGCGCGCTGACCCTCGATGCCGTCCGCACGGCGCTGGACGCCGCGGTGCGGGAAGCCTCGGGGCAAGGCATTCGCGTCAACGTGGCGGTGGTGGACGCAAGCGGCGTGCTGCTGGGTTTCCTGCGCATGCCGGGCGCGTTCCTGCACTCGGCCGACATCGCCGTCGACAAGGCCTATACGGCGGCCGGTTTCCGGTTGCCTACGGGGGCCTGGGACGAGGCGTTGAAAGGCCATTCGCCGGCAGTGCGCCAGGGGCTGCCGGCGAGGCCGCGGTTCGCCGGCTTCGGCGGCGGATTCCCGCTGGTGGCGGAAGGCGAGCTGGTGGGCGGCATCGGCGTGTCGGGCGGGAGCGAGGAGCAGGACGAGGCCTGCGCACGGGCTGCCTGTGCCGCCCTGGGCATGGGGCCGGGCTGAGCCGCCGTCCGCTCGCCGGTGCGGCTTCATATGCGTCGTTGGTCCATATACCGGACCAAAGGCGCCCAATTCTGAAAGAGTCCGAATAACATCGGTGAATCGTTCACCACGGATGTTCCGTTTTCCGGACTCGTTCAGATCATGCCCACCATCCCCCGCCTTCCGGCCGGACTTTCATGAACGGCCGCGCGCTTTACCTCATGTACGCCGAGGACGTGGACCACAGCGAGGCGCTGCGCGCGCCCCTGCGCGAGGCGCACATCCGCCGCCGCGCGGAACTGGCCGCACAGGGCCGCGTAGTCGTGTCGGGCCCCTTGTGGGATTCTGACGCCGCGCAAGGCGACTACTGCGGCAGCCTGCTGGTGGCCGCCTTCGATTCGCTGGCGCAGGCGCAGGCCTGGGCCGATGCGGACCCGTACGCGCGGGCCGGCATTTATCGCCGCATGGTCGTGCGCCGTATCAATACGCACTTCCTGGCCCAGGAGTCCTCGCCATGATCACGCGCCGCGCTTTCGGCCTGGCTTCCCTGGCGGCGCTCGGCCTGCCCGCGCTCGCCGCGTTTCCCGACAAGCCGATCCGCATTCTCGTGGGCTTTGCCGCGGGCGGCCCGGCGGATACCTGTGCGCGCCTCGTCGCGCGGCTGCTGGGCGAAAGCCTGGGCCAGCAAGTGGTAGTGGAGAACCGGCCAGGCGCCGGCGGGGCGTTGGCGACCCGGGCGGTGAAGGGCGCGCCTCCCGATGGCCATACGTTGCTGCTGTGCGCGTTCGCCGACGTGCTCAACCCCATCATCAATCCCGCGGAGGCGCGCTACAGCCTGGTGGACGATTTCGCGCCCATCACGCGCATCACCGGCGTGGGCAACGTGCTGGTCGTGCATCCCTCGCTGCCGGCGAAGTCGGTGTCCGAGCTGGTGGCGTATGCGCGCTCGCGGCCGGGGCAGCTGGACTACGGTTCGGCCGGCATCGGCTCGGCAAGCCACCTGGCCGGCGAGTTGTTCGGCGGGCTGGCGCAGGTCAAGGTGACGCATGTGCCGTACAAGGGCACGGCGCAGGCGCAGGTGGACTTGCAGGCTGGCATCCTGGCCTTCATGTTTGACAGCCTGATCAGTGCGCTGCCCAATGTGCAGGCGGGCAAGGTGCGCGCGCTGGCGGTGACCACGGCCACGCGTTCGCCCGGGGCCCCCACGGTGCCGACGATGATGGAAGCGGGCGTGCCGGAGTACGACCTGACTTCCTGGTTCGGCCTGGCGGCGCCCAAGGGTACGCCGGCGCCCGTGGTGGAGCGGCTCGCCGGCGCGGTGCGCCAGATCCTCAAGCGCGGGGAGGCCGACGAGGCCTTGCTACTCTTGGGCGGGGAGCCCGACGACATGGACAGTGCCGGTTTCGAGCGCTACCTTCGCAGTGAAGATGCCCGGTGGAAGAGGCTTTTCGAGGCGGGCACGGTTCGCATCGATAAGTAGAAAGCCGGCTGGGCGCCCCGCGCGGGAACGCGCCTGTCCGCCTTCGCTGCCGCGGTTTTTCCGGCTGTGCGGCGCGCACAGGCCTCTTCGTTCGCGGACGAAGGGGTTTCTTTCCTTCTGGATTGCCAAGAAAGGAGAATCTTCTGCTTTCGGGGGCGAAATGCCCAAAAAAAGCAAGGCTATTTCCGCCCTCCTGGAAGATACTATCCGTCGAATTCGTATCAGCATCACCACACTCAGGAGCGGCTCATGGGGCGGCAAGACGACAACAAATCCAAAGTGGCGATCATCGGCTCGGGCAATATCGGCACCGACCTGATGATCAAGATCATGCGGCATGGCAAGCACCTGCAAATGGGCGCCATGGTCGGGATCGATCCGAAATCCGACGGCCTGGCGCGCGCCGAGCGGCTGGGCGTGCCCATTACCGCGGGCGGTATCGACGGGCTCCTGGCCATGCCCAATTTCGACGAGATCCGCATCGCCTTCGACGCGACCTCGGCCGGCGCCCACAAGCGCCACAATGAATTGCTGCAGGCCAAGGGCGTGCAGGTGATCGACCTGACGCCCGCCGCCATCGGCCCCTATGTGATCCCCGCGATCAACATCGACGAGCACCTGGACTCGCCCAACATCAACATGGTCACCTGCGGCGGCCAGGCCACGATCCCGATGGTCAAGGCCGTCTCGCGCGTGGCCAAGGTGCACTACGGCGAGATCATCGCGTCCATCGCCAGCAAGTCGGCCGGTCCCGGCACCCGCGCCAACATCGACGAGTTCACCGAGACCACGTCCAAGGCCATCGAGGTGATCGGCGGCGCTGCGCGCGGCAAGGCGATCATCATCCTGAACCCGGCCGAGCCGCCGCTGATCATGCGCGACACCGTGTTCACGCTGTCGGAAATGGCCGACACCAAGGCGATCGAGGACAGCATCGCCGAGATGGTCGCCACGGTGCAGAGCTACGTGCCGGGCTACCGCCTGAAGCAGCGCGTGCAGTTCGACGAGATCCCCGCCAGCGCGCCGCTGAACGTGCCGGGCCTGGGCAAGCTGTCGGGCCTGAAGACCTCCGTCTTCCTGGAAGTGGAGGGCGCCGCCCACTACCTGCCCGCCTACGCCGGCAACCTGGACATCATGACCTCGGCCGCCCTGGCGTGCGCCGAGCGCTTCGCGCAGACCCACCTGGTGGAAGCCGCCTGAGGACCGCATTATGAGCAACAAGAAACTCTACATTTCCGACGTCACGCTGCGCGACGGCAGCCACGCCATCCGCCACCAGTACAGCATCAAGAACGTCCGCGACATCGCCAAGGCGCTGGACGAGGCCAAGGTCGACAGCCTGGAAGTGGCGCACGGCGACGGCCTGTCGGGCTCGAGCTTCAACTATGGCTTCGGCGCGCATACCGACCTCGAGTGGATCGAGGCGGTGGCCGATACGGTCAAGCACGCCAAGGTCGCGACGCTGCTGATCCCCGGCGTTGGCACCGTGCACGACCTGCGCAACGCCTATGACGCCGGCGCCCGCGTGGTGCGCGTGGCCACCCACTGCACCGAAGCCGACGTGTCCAAGCAGCACATCGAGTTCGCCCGCAACCTGGGCATGGACGCCGTGGGCTTCCTGATGATGAGCCATATGAACACGCCCCAGAAGCTGGCCGAGCAGGCCAAGCTGATGGAAAGCTACGGCGCCTCGTGCGTGTACGTGGTGGATTCGGGCGGCGCGCTCAACATGAACGACGTGCGCGACCGCTTCCGCGCGTTCAAGGACGTGCTCAAGCCCGAGACGCAGACCGGCATCCACGCCCACCACAACCTGAGCCTGGGCGTGGCCAACTCCATCGTCGCGGTGGAAGAAGGTTGCGACCGCATCGACGCCAGCCTGGCCGGCATGGGCGCGGGCGCGGGCAATGCGCCGCTGGAAGTGTTCATCGCCGCCGCCGACCGCATGGGCTGGAACCATGGCTGCGACCTGTACAAGCTGATGGACGCGGCCGACGACATCGTGCGTCCGCTGCAGGACCGCCCGGTGCGCGTGGACCGCGAGACCCTGGCGCTGGGCTACGCCGGCGTCTACTCCAGCTTCCTGCGCCACGCGGAAGCCGCCGCCGCCAAGTACGACCTGAAGACCGTCGACATCCTGGTCGAGCTGGGCCGCCGCAAGATGGTGGGCGGCCAGGAAGACATGATCGTCGACGTGGCGCTCGACCTGAAGAAGTAATCCGTTTTTATCAGTAGTGCACGTGGCGCCGAAGGGCGCATTGACAGGCCCGGGATGGGGTTCCATCCCGGGCTTTTTTTATCGGCATTTTCGATATTCTGATTTTATCGCTATCACCGATATTTGTGTTTTATCGATAATAGCGATAAAGTGGTTTCATCGTCCTCATCGATGACAATCATGCCCAGAGTCTCCACGCCTTCCCAAGTCGGCGCCCTGTTGACCGCAAGGCGCAAAGCCCTGGGATTGTCCCAGGCGGCGGTCGCTTCCCGATTGGGCATCAGCCAGAACCGCCTGTCCGAACTGGAAACCGAACCGGCCCATTTGACGCTCGACCGCTTGCTGGCCTTGACCGGCTTGCTGGGCCTGGACCTGGTGTTGCAGGAAAAGGCCAAGCTCCCCGCTCCCCGGAGCGAGTGGTAGCCATGGGCCGCCGCGCCCATAGCCGGGCCCTGGACGTCTGGGCCAATGGCGTGTTCGTCGGCCAATGGCGGGTCCTGCCGCAAGGCACGGATGAATTGCTGTACGACGCCGGATGGGCGGCGTCGCCGTCGGGCCGCCCGCTTTCGCTGTCCCTGCCCATACCGCTGGATCGGCGGCCGGTGAAAGGCGGGGCGGTCCGCAATTTCTTCGATAACCTGTTGCCGGACAGCGACCGCATCCGCCAGCGCCTGCAAGCGCGCTTTCGCACGCCCGGCACCGGGGCCTTCGATTTGCTGGCCGCCATCGGCAGGGATTGCGTGGGCGCGGTGCAACTGCTGCCGGAAGGAGAGTCGCCTGCCGACGTGCGTCGTATCGAGGCCGAACTGCTGGGCGAGGACGACGTCGAGCGCATCTTGCTGGGAACCGTTGCGGCGCCCGGGGCGCTGGGCCGCGCCGCCGATGACGAGGACTTCCGGATATCGATCGCCGGTGCGCAGGAAAAGACGGCCTTGCTCTGGCACGACCGCCGATGGTGCCGCCCGCTCGGCGCCACGCCCACCACGCACATCTTCAAGTTGCCGCTCGGCGTGGTGGGAAACCGCCAGGCAGACATGCGCACCTCGGTGGAGAACGAGTGGCTGTGCACGGAGTTGCTGCGCGCATTCGGCTTGCCCGTGGCGCCGTGCCGGATCGCCCGGTTCGGCGGGCAGAAAGTGTTGATCGTCGAGCGTTTCGACCGCCGCCTTGCCGAAGGCGGCTATTGGCTGCGCCTGCCCCAGGAAGACTTCTGCCAGGCCTGCGGCATCCGGCCCGATGCCAAATACGAGGCGGACGGCGGTCCCGGCCTGAAGGAAATCGCCGACATCCTGGCGAATTCCGAGCATCGCGACGCGGACTTGCGCACGCTGCTGCAAGCGCAATTGCTGTTCTGGCTGCTGGCGGCCACCGACGGGCATGCCAAGAATTTCTCCATCCACCTGCTGCCCCAAGGGCGGTATCAACTGACGCCCCTGTACGACGTCCTGTCGGCCTGGCCCGTCATCGGCAAGGGCGCCGGCCGGCTGGACTACAAGAAGCTCAAGCTCGCCATGGCCTTGCGGGGCAAGAGCAAGCACTACAAGCTGGATGAGATACAGCGGCGGCATTTCGACAGCACCGCGCGCGCCTGCGGCTACGGGCCCGGCATGCAGGATCTCGTCGAGGAGATCCTGGCGCGGGCCGAAAGCGTGCTCGATGAAGTAGCGGGGCGATTGCCTGCGGGATTCCCTGGGGACGTGTTCGAGGCCATCGCGCTGGGCATGAAGTGGTCCGCGGCAAGATTGGCGGCCATGAAACCCTGATGCGCGCGCCGGGATCTTACCGCGCGCTATCCGCCGGCATGTCCCGCAGCAGGTATTGCGCCGTGGTGAGGTAGTAATTGCGCGCCGTGGCGTTGACTTGCCGTTCGCCGAGCTCGGTTAGCGCACTGGCCTTGATCTGCTTCGCCTCGGCGTTCTTGTCGTCCACGGCCAGCAGGTAGTCGGCCAGCTCCGCCGCCCATTGGAAATCGCCGCCCGACAAGGCCTTGCCCGCGCGGGCGAGCACTTCCCGGGCGCCGCCGCTCATGTCGATGATCCTGGCGGCGCGCTCTTTTTCCGGAAGCGGAAACATGTTGGTGGCGTTCCCGTCGAACCAGCCCACGTAGTCGGCATAGATGCCGCGCACCGTCCAGGCGACGCCGCCATAGTATTCCTGCAGGTAAGGGCTGGCGGCCAGGTGGGGCGGCAGCTTGATCCGCTGCACCAGCTCGTCGGGCCGCAAGCCTTGCCGGATGCCTTCGATGGTCTGCTCGTAGACGGTGCGGATGCCGTCGCGATAGGCCGTCAGCGCGGCGCGCACGTGCTTTGCCCCGGCGATGGGCCGCATGTGGCCGGGAACGAGGTGCTCCGCGTCGAGGTCGATCATTTTTTCCAGGCTGGCCATCCAGTTCTCCGGCGAACGCAGCCGGGTGCCGCGGATGGGCGCGAGGTTGGGGAACGCCTGGTAGAAATCGTCCCCGGCCATCAGGACGCGCTGGTCCGGCAGCCAGACGGCCACGTTTTCCTCGGTTTCCCCGGGCGTATGGAGAAGCTGCCGGGCAGGGCCATGCCGAACGCGTCCCCGCCGTCGCGCATGCCGCGCACGATGTCGGGGCGCCCTTCGACGATGAGCCGGTGGCCGTGGATCTCCGGATGATCGTTGCCGGCGAAGACGGATGCGCCGCCGGAATGGTCAGGATGGTTGTGGGTGTAGATGATGGCGCGTACCGGGCGCACCAGCCGGTCGCCGAAGGCGGCCACGATGGCGCGCGCATCGACGGGGTTGGCGCAGGTGTCGACGATGATGGACCCGCCCTCGCCTCGTATCAGCGCGACGTTGCTGGCCGAATAGCCAACCGCCACGTATACGCCGCTGGCCACCTCGATCACTTCCTGGCGGAATTCCCGGGAGTGCGCGCGAAGCTGTTCGCGTCCCGCGAATTCCGGGCCGGTCATGGCGGCGTCCATTGCCGTTGTTCCGATCATGCGTGTCGCCATATCTGCCTCGTTCTACAGGACCCCATCGTTGCTTGCATCGCTCCGCGAGGGGCCGAAGGCATGATTGTCGCCTTTCCAAATGTTGTAGAGCACGTCGATAATTGGCAGGAAGCATTCCAAATATGAGAGGACTCCGTTGGACCTGAACGCAGCGCGCATGTTCGTCGCCGCCGTCCAGGCCGGCAGTTTGTCGGCTGCGGCGGCGCGCCTGGGCGTGCCGCTTCCCCCGGGTAATCCAGGCATGCGAAATCGATGCGGGGCGGCCCGCAAACTAGGCGCGAGGCCCGCTACGGACGGCGATCGGCATGCAGCGAGCTCGGCGCGTCGAGCCCCGCATCCTCATGGACGCCGACGCCCAGCCGCGATACCAGTTCGCCGCCCAGCCAGGCCGTCACCAGCGCAATGGCCAGGGCGAGCAGCGAGAGGATAAGCGACAAGGCGGGCAGCCCGCCATCGGCACTTCTCGCCAGCCATGCGACCAGAAAGAGCAGGGTCACGACCAGGTTGCCGCCGCCATGCAGGGCGCCGACGCGCTTGGCCCGCGTGCCGGCGGGGATGTGCAGCCAGTCGGCAAACCCGAAAGGCGCCGCCGCCAATGCGCCGATGATGCCGGCCGCCATCATCCAGTAAGCCGCCATGGACAGCGCGCCGATGTCGGCGGCCAGCGCGATGAGGTCGAACAGGACGGCCGTGGCGAGCAGGCCCAGGGGAAACACGATCAGCATCTGGTGGACGGGGTGGCCCAGGAAGCGCGCATAGCTTTGCATGGTGTTCTCCTCGGCAGTCGGAGTCGCGGACGAGGGCGTACGCCAGCAAACGCCGTACCCGCCCGTGGCGGCGAGCGAAGGAGGCGCCGGTACGGCCACGGCGCCGGCCGCTATTGCCTGGCGATCGCCGCGGCGGTATCGGCCTTCATCTTCTCCAGCGCCGCGGCGGACAGGTACCTGCCTTTGAGGACGACGGCCGAGATCCTGCCCAGGTTCGCCACGTCGGCGACGGGATTCGCGTCGAGCACGACCAGGTCGGCGTTCTTGCCTTCTTCCACCGTGCCCAGCGTGGCCTGGCGCCCCATGAATTCCGCCGGATCCAGGGTCGCCATCTGCAGGATCTCGAGCGGCGAGAAACCCGCGGCGGCCAGTTCGCGGAATTCCTGGTGCAGGCTGATGCCGGGGACGAGCCAGACGCTCATGTCGCCGCTGAAGTCCGAGCCCGTCATCATCTTGACGCCGTTCTGCTTCATCAGCCGGGAGACCCGCTTCTGCAGCTCGTAGAACTGCTGGAGGGTGGCGACCGCGCTCGCGGGCAGCTTGGCGAATTGGTCGCCGACCTCTTGCCATATCGCGCGCGTGGACTTGTCGACGTAGGCCAGGTTGGGGTCGTTCCTGTATTGCGGATCGTTGCCGTAGACCTGCGTACGCAGCCGGATGAGGGTCAGTGTCTGCCAGGTATTGTTCTTGACGAATACCTTGCTCAGCGCCGCGCATTTGCTTTCATCGTAAGTGTCCAGGATGCGCTGGTAGAACGGCGCGTTCTGGGCGCCGTCGTAGGCCCTGGGATTGGTGACGAATGTGGGCGGGAAAGGCGGCTTGAGCGACCCGGCCAGCGCCGCGGCGCGCAGGGTCTGCTCTTCGCTGGAGCAATCCATGATGAGGCCCCATCCGGCGCCGAGGTGATCGAAGGAGGGCGCGCCGGCATCGCTCGCGTCCCGCGCGCTGATGGCCGGGTTCAGGTGCGCCTCGCCGCCATGGAATATGACCTCGGGCGCGAGTACCCGGCCCGCGGCGCTGTCCCGGTTCAAGGCGTTGCCGCGCTCGATGTTGGCGGGGGAATCGGACTCCTCGCGGAATCCGGTGATGCCGCTGGCGATCATCAGCGGCCAATAGGGCGGGTTGCCGTCGGCGCGGTGGACGGCATGGGCATGCATGTCGAGATAGCCGGGCACGACGTATTTGCCGGAGACATCGAAGGCCTGGGCGGCGCCCGTGGCGCGCAGGGGCTGGGCGGTGATGCGCCGGATCTTGCCGCCCTCGACGTGGAGGTTCATGCCGGCCGAGAGCGAACCGTCCCGCGTGTTCACGACGATTGCGTTCTGCAGGACGGTGCCGCCGGCGACGTCGATGGCGTTGTCGCCTCCGCCGCCGCACGCGGCGAGCAGGGGTGCGAGCGCCGCGAGGACGCCGAGGATGGCTTGGTTGCGAAGGGTCATTGCCTGTCTCCACCTGATGTCGTTATCCATGCCGGCGGCGCGCTGCGCGGCAGTGCGTTCCGGCTCCATGTGGACTGCGGATGGGCCTGCCGGGCCCGGATCGGATCTTAGGTGGCGCGGGCTTGGGGGAGGAGATGGCGGGTTTGCCGCGACGATACCCATGAGGTATCGGTTGGGGGACGGAGATGAAATGGGTCGCGTGACCGGCGGGCGATCCGGGCCCTGGCCGCAACGGTCGTGGGCGGCATGGGGCCGGCGTCGACGGCCCTGGCGGGCGTTTTTTTACCCTATCTTTATTTACGCGCTGCCATGATGGCGCCGGGCCGAGGGCCCTGCGCGCCATGCCCCGCAGCGGGGCACTGACGTCAAGTTTGCGACGATTTATTTTCCAGGGCGATCACCCTGGCTTCCAGCGCTTGCACTTGTGCTTCCAACGCATCCACTTTAGCCCGGGTCCGCGCCAGCAACTCGGTCTGGATATCGAACTCTTCGCGGGTGATCAGATCGAGGCGGGTGAACGTCTGCCCGAGGAACCCCTTGACGTTGCGTTCGATGTCGGCCGCCGGGCTGCGGGCGATCAGGTCGGAGATGTTTTTCTGCAGGTCTTCGAACCAGTCGGTGCGGTTGATCATGATGGTTTTCCTCAAAAGCGGGCTGCCGGCCTCCAGTGTAGTCCGGTGGAGGAAAAAGCGCGCGCGCCGCCCGATGGTGCGTCGATTGCGCTTGCCTGACCATCGATGCACCAAGTTGGTTCGTGCGCAGGGCGGGAATGGTGCGCTCCGAGGGGAACACAACCTGGCACGGGAAATGCTCGGTAACAGTCGGAGCCGCCGTCCATGGCTCCTGGCACCGCGTTCACGCCAGTCGCGCCACCCACGCACTGGACCGCTTGGCTGATAAACCCGCTTCGGAACGAACCATGAAAAAGACTTTGCTTGCGACCGCTTTGGCCTTGTGCGCGACCTCGACCGCTTTCGCCGCGGAGCCGGAACCCGACTACACCTTCACCGGCAACGCCGGCCTGTTCAGCGACTACCGGTTCCGCGGATTCAGCCAGACCAACCTGAAGCCGGCCTTCCAGGGCGGTTTCGACTTTGCCCACAAATCGGGTTTCTACCTGGGCAACTGGAACTCCAACGTCGCCAGCGAGCTGTACAGCGGCGGCAACCTGGAGATGGATTTCTACGGCGGCTACAAGTTCAAGTATGGCGATTTCGCCTTCGACGTGGGCGGCCTCTATTACTACTACCCCGGTTCCAAGCTCAACGGCGACACGATCGACAACTTCGAGCTGTATGGCGCCGTGGGCTGGGGTCCCTTCACGCTGAAGTATTCGCATGGCATGACCGATTTCTTCGGCACGCCGGACAGCAAGAACAACTACTACCTGGACCTGGGCGCGGCCTTCGACCTGGGCGACGGCTGGGGCGCCAATGCGCACGTCGGCTACCAGAAGCTCAAGAACGACCCGGCGGGCCTGGATCACTACGTCGACTACAAGGCCGGCGTGACCAAGGACCTGAACGGCTGGATCCTGGGGCTCTCGCTGGTGACCACCAGCAAGAAGGACTGGGTGATCACCAACAAGGGCAAGAACGCCGGCCGCTTCGGCGCGGTGTTCAGCGTCAGCAAGGCGTTCTAACCCCGGTGGCGGCCCCGGGCCGCCCGCCGGACAGCCATTTCGATTCATCAACATGTGGGGTTCGTCATGAAACTCATCACTGCAATCATCAAGCCGTTCAAGCTTGACGAGGTGCGCGAAGCCCTCTCCGGCATCGGGGTCCAGGGCATCACCGTCACCGAAATCAAGGGCTTCGGCCGCCAGAAGGGCCATACCGAGCTTTACCGGGGCGCGGAGTACGTGGTCGATTTTCTGCCCAAGGTCAAGGTCGAGATCGCGCTGGAAGACGACCTGGTCGACCGCGCCATCGAGGCCATCGAGAACTCCGCCCGCACCGGCAAGATCGGCGACGGGAAGATCTTCGTCTTCCCGCTGGAGCAAGTCATTCGTATTCGTACCGGGGAAACCGGCAAGGACGCCCTCTGATAGGACGATTCAAAAATGAAAACAACGCATTCTTTCTTGATCAAGGCATTCGGGGCGGGACTGGCGCTGGTGCTGGCACTGTTTGCCGGCCCCGCGCTGGCGGAGGAAGCGCCCGCGCTGGTGGGCGCGGACATGGCTTGGTTGAGCACGTCGACCATCCTCGTCTTGTTGATGGTGGTGCCGGGCCTGGCGCTGTTCTATGGCGGCCTGGTGCGTAGCAAGAACATGCTGTCGGTCCTGATGCAGGTCCTGGTCACGTTTTCGCTGATCGTGGTCCTGTGGTTCATCTACGGTTATTCGCTGGCCTTCACCAGCGGCAACGCCTTCCTCGGCGGGCTGGATCGCCTGTTCCTGAAAGGCCTGTTCGATGCCGAGACCGGTGCCTTCCCGCTGTCCGGCACCGTGCCCGAACTGAGCTTCGCCGCCTTCCAGGCCACGTTCGCCGGCATCACGTGCGCGCTGATCGTGGGCGCCTTCGCCGAGCGCGCGCGCTTCTCGGCGGTGCTGCTGTTCATGGTCCTGTGGTTCACCTTCGCCTACATCCCCATCGCGCACATGGTGTGGTTCGGCGGCGACGTGAAGGGCTTCCTGTTCGAGCGCGGTGCGCTGGACTTCGCGGGCGGCACGGTGGTGCACATCAACGCCGGCGTGGCCGGGCTGGTGGGCGCCTATGTGATCGGCAAGCGCCTGGGCTTCGGCCGGGAAGCGCTGTCGCCCCACAACCTGCCCATGACCATGATCGGCGCCTCGCTGCTGTGGGTGGGCTGGTTCGGCTTCAACGCCGGCTCGGCGCTGGCCGCCAACAACGTCGCCGCGCTGGCCTTCATGAACACGCTGGTCGCCACCGCCGCCGCGGTGCTGGGCTGGGTGTTCACCGAGTGGGCGATCAAGGGTCGTCCCTCCATGCTGGGCGGCGCTTCCGGCGCGGTGGCCGGCCTGGTGGGCGTGACCCCGGCTGCCGGCGTGGTCGGCCCGGTCGGCGCGCTGGTCATCGGCCTGGCCGCGGGCGTGATCTGCGTCTGGGGCGTGAACGGCCTGAAGCGCATGCTCAAGGTGGACGACTCGCTGGACGTCTTCGGCGTCCATGGCGTGGGCGGCATCGTCGGCGCGCTGCTGACCGGCATTTTCAACGCGAAGGTGCTGGGCGGCCCGGGCGTCGACGGCATGACCATCATGAGCCAGCTGTGGGTGCAGGTCGAGGCGGTGATCATCACCATCGTCTGGACCACGATCGTCGCGCTGATCGCCTACAAGATCGCCGATGCGCTGCTGGGGCTGCGCGTGTCCGAAGAGGACGAGCGCGAAGGCCTGGACATTACTACCCACGGGGAAAGCGCATATCACTCTTGACTCCCCCCTACGCGCTTGCGCGCGCCCCCCGGGGGGCGGCGCTGGCGGACCGGCAAAGCCGGATCCGCGGCGCCCTGGGTCTAGTGCGATTATCTTGGGGTTGGCGCCGGTGCTTCGCTGACCGCGATTGGAGTCTGAGAGACTCGTATTGAATCGCTAGGCTTCGAGGGGAGTTGCCTTTGGGAAAGCCGCCACACTTTAGGGTGTGGCGGCTTTTTTTGTGAGGCGTGGCGGGAGCGGTGTCGCGATGGTCGTTGAGCCTCCGGTTGTATACCCACCTTGGCGTTTTCCCTAGGCCGGCTACAAAGCGCTTGTTAACTTTGGGCAGTTCTGTATACAGTTTGTATCCAGTAAAGCAGTCCATGCCGTAGCGGAGACATGATC
Organism: Pigmentiphaga sp. NML080357; assembly: GCF_002188465.1. GTDB lineage: Bacteria > Pseudomonadota > Gammaproteobacteria > Burkholderiales > Burkholderiaceae_B > Pigmentiphaga. The sequence goes on from NZ_NINW01000049.1 coordinate 337,759, forward strand.
CACCCCTGTCGCTTCCCTGGCGCCGCCGGCGTCTTGTCTGTCCGGACGTCCTGTCCGCGGCCGTCTTTTTCTATGCGGGGGGCACGCCGTGACTGAGCGTACGCCGACCCTCGTACGAGCCGAAGGCAAGGCCAAGTCGGGCGGGGCGCAGACGACCGCGGCGGAGCTGGGGTTGCGCGAGCTGATTCTTTCCGGCGAGCTGACGCCGGGCGCGCGTCTTTCCGAACCCAGCGTGGCCGAGCGGCTCGGCATTTCGCGCACGCCCATACGCGCGGCGATGGCGCGGCTGGAAGACGAAGGGCTGCTGGAGCTGATTCCTTCCGGCGGCTATGCGGTCAAGGCGTTTACCGAGGCGGAGATCCGCGATTCCATCGAGGTGCGGGGCACCATGGAAGGCCTGGCCGCGCGCATGGCGGCCGAGCGGGGCGTGTCCACCACGGATCTCGACGCGATGCGCGATTGCCTGAGCGACATCGACAAGGCGCTGAAGGGCCGGGACAAAGGCGTGGCCGACCTGTCGCGCTACATCGAACTGAATCGCCGTTTCCACCAGATGCTGCATTACCTGCCGGGCAGCGCGGTGCTGGAGCGCCAGATCGCGCGTGCGACCAACCTGCCTTTCGCTTCTCCCAACGGTTTCCTGCAGGCGCAGGCCGACGATGAAGAGGCCTGGCTGAGCCTGATCGTGGCGCAGGATCAACATTGGATGGTGCTCGCGGCCATCGAGAATCGCGAAGGCGCGCGCGCCGAAGCGATCATGCGAGAACATGCGCGCATAGCTTTCCGCAACATGCAGTCGGTGCTGCGCAATCAGCACATGTTCGAACAGATACCGGGCGCGCGACTGATACGTCGGCGCATACCGCGATAACTTTTCGGGCTTGCCGATTACCCTCGAGTTGCAACCTTGGCCGTTTACAAACTGATACGCTATGCCGCGCATTCAGCGGCATTGGATTTCCAACGATGTCACTTCTGGTGAGTTAGCAAGGAGACACCATGAACAACAAACGCAGTCTGCTCAAGATCGCGGCCGCGCTGATGCTGGCGGGCACCACGGCGCTGCCGGCCCATGCGCAGGACGTGGTCAAGGTCGGCCTCATCCTGCCGATGACGGGTCCGTTCGCCTCCACCGGCCGGCAGATCGAAGCCGCCGCCCGGCTGTACATGGCCGAACACGGCACCACCGTGGCGGGCAAGAAGATCGAGCTCATCGTCAAGGACGACACCAACGTTGCCGACACGACCAAGCGCCTGGCCCAGGAGCTGGTGGTCAACGACAAGGTCGCCGTGCTGGCCGGCTTCGGCCTCACGCCGCTGGCGCTGTCCACTGCCCCCATCGCCACGCAGGCCAAGGTGCCGATGGTGGTGATGGCCGCCGCGACCGCGATGATCACCGAGCAGTCGCCCTACATCGTGCGCTCCGGCTTCACGCTGCCGCAGGCCACGCTGGGCATCGCCAAGTGGGCGCCCGAGAACGGCATCAAGAAGGTCGTGACCCTGGTGTCCGACTACGGCCCCGGCATCGATGCGCAGAACTCGTTCAAGAAGGTCTTCACCGCCAGCGGCGGCGAGGTCGTGCAAGAGCTGCGCGTGCCGGTGCGCAACCCCGATTTCGCGCCGTTCCTGCAGCGCGTGCGCGATGCCAAGCCTGACGCGGTCTTCGTGTTCGTGCCCTCGGGCGTGGGCTCGGTGTTCATGAAGCAGTTCGCCGAGCGCGGCCTCGACAAGGCCGGCATCAAGCTGATCGGCACCGGCGACGTGACCGACGACGACCTGCTCAACGACATGGGCAACGTGGCCCTGGGCGTGGTCACCTCCATGCACTACACGGCCGCCCTGGACAACCGCGCCAACAAGGCCTACGTGGCCGGCATCGCCAAGGCCAACAACGGCATGCGTCCCAACTTCCACAGCGTGGGCGGCTACGACGGCATGCACCTGATCTACAAGGCGCTGGAAGCCACCAAGGGCGACACCAACGGCGACAAGCTGCTGGCCGCGATGAAGGGCCAGAAGTGGGAAAGCCCGCGCGGCCCGGTCATGCTGGATCCCGAAACGCGCGAGATGGTGCAGAACATCTACATCAGCAAGGTCGAGCGCGTGAACGGTGGCCTGTATAACGTGCCGTTCGACAAGATCGAGGCGGTCAAGGACCCAGCGAAGATCAAATAACCCCAGGGGGAAGCCCACCCCCTTGCGGCCTTCGGCCGCTCCCCCTCAAGGGGGCGGCGCTGGCGGGCCGGCAAAGCCGGATCCGCGGCGCCCTGGATCTGGTACGGCTTTCTTGGTTTGTGCACCGCTGCTACCGCTGGCATCCAGCGAAGCACCGGCGCTACATTCCAAGAAAGCGGTACTAGACCCAGGATGCGGTGGATCCGGCTCCGCCGGTCCACCCGCATCGCCCCCTTGAGGGGGCGCCCGGAGGGCGTAGGGGGTGGGCCTCCCTTCCGGTCCACCCGCATCGCCCCCTGGGGGGGGCGCGCGTCAGCGCGTAGGGGGGGCCTGCTCTACTCTAGTGAAGTCTCATGCTGACCATATTGTTTGACGGCATTGCCTACGGCATGCTGCTGTTCGTGCTGGCTTGCGGCCTGGCCGTTACGCTGGGATTGATGAATTTCATCAATCTCGCGCACGGCGCGTTCGCCATGGCGGGCGGGTATGTGACCGTGCTGGCGATGTCGCGCCTGAATGTTCCTTTTCTTCTGTGCCTGCCGCTGGCCTTCCTGGTGTCCGCGCTGCTCGGCGCGATCCTGGAGCGCACGCTGTACAAGCGCGTGTATGGGCAGTCGCACCTGAACCAGGTGCTGTTCTCGATCGGGTTGACCTTCATGGCCACGGCCGCGGTCGATTACTTCATGGGTTCGCAGCAACAGTTCCTGCAGCTGCCCGAGTGGCTGAGCGGGCGTTCCGAGATCGCCGGTGTCGGCATCGGCCACTACCGGCTGTTCGTCATCGCTATCTGCGTGGTGCTGGTGGTCGCGCTGCAGCTCATCCTGAGCAAGACGCGCTTCGGCAGCCGGCTGCGCGCGGCGGTGGACGATCCGCGCGCGGCCAGCGGCCTGGGTATCAACATCAACCTGGTGTTCCTGTCGACCTTCGCGTTCGGGTCCGGGCTGGCGGGCCTGGGCGGCGCGCTGGGCGCCGACCTGCTGGGCCTCGATCCCACCTTTCCGCTCAAGTTCATGATCTATTTCCTGGTCGTGGTGGCGGTGGGCGGCACCAGTTCGATCACCGGGCCGCTGCTGGCGTCGCTGCTGCTGGGCATCGCCGACGTCGCGGGCAAGTACTACATCCCGACCATGGGAGCTTTCATCATCTATTGCGTCATGATCGTCACCCTGATGCTGCGGCCGCAGGGCTTGTTCGCCAGGGCGGGGGGTAAGTGAAAATGGCTGTCGCAACCCAAGCCCCCGTGCAGGAAGGCGCGGCCGCGCCTTCCGCGTTGCGTGCGCTGGGCGCGCGCTGGTCGCGCATCCGTCCGTTCGAGATCGCCTTCTGGGTGGTGGCGATCGGCGCCGCTTTCGTGCTGCCGCGCGGCTTCCTGCTGCTGAACGAGCTGGCCATCCTCGCGCTGTTCGCGGTGTCGCTGGACCTCATTCTCGGCTACGCCGGCATCGTGTCCCTGGGCCATGCCGCGTTCTTCGGACTGGGCGCCTACTGCGCCGCGCTGCTGGCCAAGCATTTCGGCATGGACCCCGTGCTGGGGCTCCTGATATCGGCGGCGATAAGCGCCTTGCTGGGTCTCGTGACCAGCGTGCTGGTCATGCGCGGCTCGGACCTGACCCGGTTGATGGTCACGCTGGGCGTGGCGCTGATCCTGTACGAGCTCGCCAACAAGCTCGACTGGCTGACGGGCGGCGCGGACGGCCTGACCGGCGTCACCATGGTGCCGCTGTTCGGCAAGTTCGAGTTCGACCTGTTCGGGCGCACCGCGTACCTGTACTCGATCGTGGTGCTGGCGATCCTGTTCTTCATCGCCCGTGCGATCGTGCGTTCGCCCTTCGGCATGTCGCTGCAGGTGGTGCGCCAGAACCCGCTGCGGGCGGCCGCCATGGGCGTGGCCGTGAACCGCCGCCGGGCTGCGGTCTACACGCTGGCCGCCGCCTACGCCGGCGTGGCAGGGGCGCTGCTGGCGCAGACCACCGGCTTCGCTTCGCTCGACGTGCTGGACTTCCACCGTTCGGCCGACGTGATGCTGATGCTCGTCATCGGCGGCGCGGGCTACCTGTACGGCGGCATCATCGGCGCCGTCATCTTCAAGTTCATGCAGGACTGGCTGTCCGGCATCACCCCGCAGTACTGGCAATTCTGGATCGGCCTCCTGCTGGTCGTCATCGTGGTCGTGGGCCACGAGAAGCTGGTGCGCCCCTGGACCTGGTTCCGCCGCGGGCACGGAGGCAAACAATGACGACGGTATTGCAGACCTTCAACCTGACCAAGCGTTTCGGCGGCCTGGTCGCCACCAACGACGTTTCGCTCAAGGTCGAGCGCGGCGCGCGCCAGGCCCTGATCGGCCCCAATGGCGCGGGCAAGACCACGCTCATCAACCTGCTGACGGGCGTGCTTGCGCCCACTTCGGGCCGCATCGAGCTCGAGGGTGAGGACATCACGGGCCTGCCTGTCCATGCGCGGGCGTCGAAAGGCCTGGTCCGGACGTTCCAGATCAATCAGCTGTTCGCCGAAATGACGCCGGCCGAAGCCATGGCGGTGGCGATTGCCGAGCGGGAAGGGCAGGGCTGGCGCTTCTTGCGGCCGCTCGGGCGTCGCGGCGAAATCATGGACGAATGCGCGGCAGTGCTCGAACAATGCAACCTGCTCGATGTGATGGACCGCAAGACGGCAGTCTTGCCTTACGGCAAGCAGCGCCTGCTGGAAATCGCCCTGGCGCTTGCAGCCAAGCCGCGCGTTCTCCTGCTGGACGAGCCCGTGGCCGGCGTGCCCGATGGGGAGCGGCGCGAGATTCTCCAGACCGTCGGCGCCTTGCCCGATGACGTCACCATTCTGTTGATCGAGCACGACATGGACCTGGTTTTCAGCTTTGCCGACCGCATTTCGGTGCTGGTCAATGGCGGGCTCTTCGTGGAGGGGCCCAATGCCGAAATTGCGCGCGACCCACGCGTGAAGGCTGTGTACCTCGGCGAAGAAGCGGTGGGAGGGGCGCATGCCTGAGCTGTTGAAACTCGAGGGCATCGTCGCCGGATATGGCGAAGCCAAGGTGCTGGCGGGCATCGACCTCGCCTTGGACGAAGGGCGCGCCCTCGCGCTGTTGGGGCGCAATGGCACTGGCAAGACGACCCTCATCAACACCATCGTCGGGCATACCCGCCGCTTTGCGGGCCGCATCACGCTCGGCGGCAGGGACCTGACCACGCTGCGTCCCGACCAGCGCGCCGCGGCGGGCATCGGCTGGGTCCCGCAGGAGCGAAACATTTTCAAGTCGCTCACGGTGGAGGAGAATCTGACGGCGGTGGCCCTGCCCGGTCCCTGGAATCTGCAGCGCGTCTACGACATGTTTCCCCGGTTGCGGGAGCGCAGGGCCAACATGGGGAATCAGCTCTCCGGCGGAGAGCAGCAAATGCTGGCCATCGGCCGGGCGCTGATGTTGAATCCGCGGGTGCTGCTGCTGGACGAGCCGCTGGAAGGCCTGGCGCCCATCATCGTCCAGGAGTTGATGAACGTCTTGCAGCGCATCATCCGCGACGAAGGCATGTCGGCCATCCTCGTCGAGCAGAATGCGCGCAAGGCGCTCGGCATCACCCACGACGCCATCGTGCTGGAGCGGGGAAGCGTCGTGCACCGCAGCCCTGCCCGGGACCTGCTGGCCGACGGTCCGACGCTCGACCGCCTGTTGGGGGTGGCCAAGCACTGACGCCATGACCGACGCCACGACGTTATTCGCCCGTCTGCGGCCGCGCCTGCACGCGATCGCCTATCGGATGCTAGGCACCGTGGCAGACGCGGAAGATGTGGTCCAGGAGGCGTGGTTGAGGTGGAATGAGGTCGATCGGCCCGCGCTGGACAGTCCCGAGGCCTGGTTGGTAACGGTGGCGACCCGCCTGTCCATCGATCGCCTGCGCAAGCTCAAGGCCCAGCGCGAGAGTTACGTCGGCGTGTGGTTGCCCGAGCCCATCCTGACCGAATCGCCCGAGACGCCGGAGGAGATCCGCGAGCGGCGCGACGACGTCTCCCTGGCGTTCCTCATGCTGCTGGAACGCCTTTCTCCCGATGCCCGCGCGGCCTTCTTGATGCGCGAGGTATTCGACGCGGATTATGGGGAAGTCGCCCGCATCCTCGGGAAGACCGAAGCGGCCTGCCGTCAGCTCGTGCGCCGCGCGAAGCAACAGCTGCGGGAAGCGCGGCCGCGGCGGGCCGTGCCGCAGGAGATCCATCGGCGGCTCCTGGGCGCATTCGCAGATGCCATGCGGCGAGGAGATTTCCACGAGCTGCGCGCCTTGCTCAGCGAAGATGCCGAGCTGATCGGTGACGGCGGCGGCAGGGTGCCGGCTTTCGCTCGCCTGGCGGGCGGCAAGCGTCTCGCACAACTGTTCTACGCGGTCAAGCGGCGCCATGGCGAGGGCTTGCGGGTGGAGGTCGCGCAGGTCAATGGGGAGTGGGCGCTCCTGCGTTTCATCGACGGCGTGCTGGAGTCGGTCCAGGCCTTCGAGACCGATGGCGAGCGCATCGTCCGCGTGTTCGTGCAGCGCAATCCGGACAAACTGGCGGTCGTCGCTACCGCCTGGGGCAAGCGATAAGGCGGCGCGCCGGGGCCGTGTCACAAAACGGCTACTTCGTTCGTCTTATGGGCATGGACGCGAACATTTTTTCCGGCGGGGCTGCCAGGGCCCTGCCCATGCGTGTCGGCCCACCCGACGCCCTGGCTTCCAATTTCGCTGCGAGCCATGCCGGCGTGCTGGCGTTCATCGCGGTCGCGATGGAAGGCAGTTTCGCCAAGGCGGGCGAGCGCCTGGGCATAGGCCGCTCGGCCGTCAGCCGCTCCGTCAGCAAGCTGGAAACCCAATTGGGCGTGCGGCTTTTCGTGCGCACGACGCGCCGGACCACATTGACTTCCGAAGGCGAACGATTCTACGAAAAGTGCCGCGACGGCGTGGAACGGATTGCGCAGGCGGTCGAGGAAATGCGGGAGCTGCGCGCGGGTCCGCCGTCGGGGCATTTGCGCGTGGTCTGCCCCACCGGGTTCGGGCGTAAGGTCGTCGCGCCCCTGCTGCATGGGTTCCGCGCCGCCCATCCGGCGGTTTCGGTCGAGCTGCTGCTCGACGATAGGCCTGCCGACTTCACTGCAGGCCGCATCGACGTGGCGTTTCGCAATGGACGCATGGAAGACAGCTCGATCATCGCCCGGCAACTGATGCCCATGGCGATGTTCCTGTGCGCCGCGCCCGCCTACGTGGCTGCGCATGGACTGCCGCGGAACCTCGAGGACCTCTCGAACCATCGTTGCGTGGGCTTGAGATTGCCATCCGGACACGCATGCGAATGGGAATTCAAGGTCGACGGCGGGGTCCGCAGGTTGGCACCGCGCGCCATGCTGTCCTTCAACGACGAAGACCTCGTCTTGCAGGCGGTGCTTGCCGGGGAAGGCATCGCGCAGCTGGCGGGTTACCAGGTGGACGAGCACTTGCGCACGGGTGCGTTGGTGGCATGCTTGTCGCAGCATGCACCCGCGGACCGCGGGCATTACCTTTGCTATCCGAGCCGCCAGCATTTGCCGGGACGCATACGTGCGTTCGTCGACTACATGATCGAGCACATGGGCGCGCGTGGGCGGCCGCGACGGGATGGCCCGCGCTTGCATTTACCGTCTTGCGGACAGTCGGCAGATGCCTGGCCGCGCGCCGGGGCTACCTGGGGCGCCAGGGCTGCCTGACAGCGCGGTCACGCGAGCCCGGCCTTGTCGAGGCCGTAAGCCTTGTCCGCCGTGCCGTGCAGGGTACGAAAGCCCACGTTTAGCCGGTTCCAGGCATTGATGACCATGATCGCGAAGCTCAGGTCGGTGATTTCTTTTTCCGAGAAGTGCTCCCGCACGTGCTCGTAGATTTCGTCGGGTACGCCCTCCGCGGGCAGGCGCGTCAGGACTTCGGTCCAGGCCAGCGCTGCGCGTTCACGCGGGGAGAACAGCGTGGACTCGCGCCAGACCGCGACGTGGTGCAGCCGCAACTCGCGCTCGCCATGGATCTTGGCTTCCTTGACGTGCATGTCCAGGCAGAAGCCGCAGCCGTTCATCTGCGACGCGCGGATGTCTACCAAGCAAAGCGTGGAGCGCTCGATGGAACAGGTTTTCAAGAAAGCGCTGAGATCGACGAGTTTCTTGAACAATTCGGGCGATTGCTCGAAGGCATTGATGCGTTGGGTCATGCGATTGCCTCATTCGGAAAAGGTCTGTCCGGAACCTCCGGAAGATCGGGAGCCGCATGGCGGCTGACGATGGGACCATCCTAGGCTCAGGGCACGCTTGGCGGTAGATACCCGAGAGTGAACAGCGTGTTGCGTGGGAGGAAGCAATGCCGGGATGGGAGTATCTGGAAAAGCCAAAAAAATCGCGGCGCTTGGCACGCCGCGATTCATCTTCATTTCCAGGCTACATGGCTTCAGGGGGAGCGTTGTCGGGCCGGTTGGCGCGCGGCGATTCAAACGGAACGAAGAGAGGCTCCGAAGCAGGGATCAGCTCCTTGGCCCGGGCATTCATGGCATCAGGACTCAGGTCGGGCCAGATGCCGGTGTTGATTCGCGACAGTAGGGCGTCGACGGCGGCAGCGGACTCGGAGGGATCGAATGAGCAATGTCCCGGCCGGTCCACTACCGTGGTTCGGTAGAGGGCGGTGTTCCCGCCATTAGCCTCCATTTTTTGTACATAAGCATCCATGATGGTGGGCGGCACAAGACTGTCTCCGGTAGTGTGGAACCGCAACACAGGAATCGTCGGTGTTCCATGCACGGTCCTTCCCGGTGCAGCCCAGAATGCGATTGCCTCAGGATCTGCTTCGATGCGTTCGGCGGTTGCCAGCTTGTCGAGATCTTCTTTCATATCGAGGCCGGCATCTGCGTACAAGGCCTGCACGAGCGCGCCCAGCATGGGTTCCGCGTTACCAAGGAAGTCTTCGTAATGGATTCCCTTGTTCCAAGAAAGTTGTCTTGGCACCGGGGAGCCGCCCGCATGTTCGGACATAAATCGGGATTGTCCGCCTGGTTGACCGGCGTTGAAAAGGACGGTCTCGAAAATCGCCTCTTGTAGTGCCGCCTTATCTTCGGGGTCTGGCTTCGGAACGGAGGTGGTTCCCCACGCCGGCCATTGGCCTATGGCTGCTGCCAATGCAATTCGAGCCCGGCCTTCAGGCGTCTCTTGTGCGGCACTGAGCGCTTCTTTCCATTTCGCGGATTGTTCGCTCACGGTATCGAGATCATCAAAGCCTACGATTTTCAATTCAGGTGCAATCAGGGTTTTTAGGACGAACCACCCATCCATCATCATGTTCATTAACGGGACTTGCTCATGCGCACAGCCGGCCACCACGCCGTCGACGCGATCCCCAAAGCGTTCGGCGATATTGAGGGCGTCAAACCCGCCGCCGGAGTGCCCGTACTGCACGACGGTCTTCGGTTTGCCGTACCGTTCCGCGAACATGTCGATGAGTTGCATCAGTTCATCTTGCTCCCTCGCGGGGTCGTAGTTGTATGTCCTCTGGGGGTTGCGCGCCGTCCCCGAGAGCCCATAACCATTCATGAGCCAATAGCAGCTTCGGGCACTGTCTTTGGCGCCCACGTAGTCCAGGTCGTTGATGAGTACGCCGTTCCACTTGGTGGGGCGCCGCATGTTCCACGGTGTTCCGCTGGCGAAGGTGCCTTCCGTTTCAGCGAACGTAACGGTACCGTCGCAACCGGCGATTTCCTCTTCTTGCGCCGGGGGGCCGTCATTGTCACTGCCGCACGCTGCGAGGAGCCCCATCGCCAATGCGCTGGCAGCAAGAGAAACTCTCTTTCGCGAACGAAGCAGGGCATAAGCACGCGGACGCTGTTGGGGTTTGGGCATGGTCGTCTCCTCGACATGTTTTGGGGATGTGGTCCTTGGCTATTCGTTCGCCATAGCGTTCGGACTCTGCTTAGCCGCCAAAATAATTAGCGTAAGCTCCCCTGTCAAGTAGACAACGGCCGATAGAGATTCGGAGCGTGGGTTAACCGAGGCATATACTGCACCGGCGGGATGCCGCCCAGCGCTTCATGTGGGCGGTATTCGTTGTAGTCGACGAGCCATCGGTCGGTGATGGCCTGGACTTGTTGCAACGTGGCGAACAGATGGGCATCGAGTACCTCGGTTCGATAGGTTCGATTGAAGCGCTCGATGAAGGCGTTCTGGTTGGGCTTGCCCGGCTGGATATAGCGAACAGCAATGCCTTTGGCTGCTGCCCATTCGGTAAACGCCTGGGAGATCATCTCCGGGCCGTTATCCAGGCGGATGGCATCCGGGGTGCCATAGCAGTCGATCAGGCGACTCAGAACCCGGATCAGGCGTGCCGAAGGGATCGACGTGCCCACCTCAATGGCCAGGCACTCGCGGTTCGCCTCGTCGATGACGTTCAGCGTCCGGAAGCGGCGGCCGCAGTACAAGGCGTCGTGCATGAAGTCCAGCGCCCAGCAGCGGTTCGGTTCGACTGCCAGGTCTAAGGGCTGGCGGGGCCGGTCCGGCAGTCGCTTCTTGCTGCGCCGTGGCAGATTCAATCCCATTTCACAATACACTCGGTGCACGCGCTTCTTGTTCCAGCAGCGGCCATCGAGCCGCAGCCGGGTGAAGCATTTCCAGAATCCCCAGCGCCCGTGCTTGCTCACCAAGGCATTGAGCGCATCAATCACTTCGGCATCGCGCTCGGATGCCGGCATCGGCCTCTTGTAATACGCCGCCCGCGATAGGCCTGCAATCTGGCAGGCACGGGTGATGGGCAACTTGGCCTGGAGCAACTGCGCCACCACCTCACGCCTGGCCGACGGCGTCAGGACTTTCGGTTCAGAACGTCCTTGATCGCTGCGTTCTCCAGCGCTAAGTCCGCGTACATGCGCTTGAGCTTGGCGTTCTCAGCTTCCAACTCACGCAGCCGCTGCAGTTCAGACACCTGCACGCCCGAGTACTTGCTCTTCCACTGGTAATAGGCCGCGCTGCTGATGCCATGCTTGCGGCATACCTCGGCCACCGGCATCCCGGCTTCGCCTTCCTTCAACACCGCGACAATCTGGCTTTCTGTGAACCTGCTTTTCTTCAAGGGAGTCTCCGAGTCAGGGAGGCTCCGAAATTCTACTGGCTGATGTCTACTCCAAGGGGGAGCTTACGAGTTGCCCAGGGGTCGCGAGCAACGAAGCAAAGATAAGAAACGTAAGGGCTTGTGTGCGCATGGGACGAGATGCTAGCCGCGGGTGCCCGGGGTGCTGAACGCGCCGGTGAAGCGGTCATCCCCGTTTCATTTTGTTGCCTTGTCTTGACTGCAGAACCGTTGCAAAGGCACGGCCTCGCAAGGCTTAGTCGTCGCAGGCTACTGTCAGAAAAGGAGCGAGGGACAACCCATTGCCCGGAACGTCCGAATGCCTTAAAAGCGATCCATGCGTGTGCTCTGGACTTACCTCACTCCCCACCGCACCCTGGCTTGCGTTGCGCTGTTGCTGGCCGGTGCTTCTCAAATCCTGGCGCTCGTCGACCCGATCATCTTCGGCCGGATCATCGACGAATATGCCCTCAACCGGGCCGGGAAGACCGAGCGGGAACTCGTGACCGGCGTCATGGCCCTGCTTGGGCTGGCGGTGCTGGTCGCCGTTCTTTCGCGCCTGGCCCGGGCGATCCAGGAGTACCTCACCCGCTTGGTGGTGCAGAAGCTGGGTACGCAGCTGTTCAATGACGGCTTGCGCCAGGTGTTGCGCCTGCGATTCCAGGAGTTTGAAGATTTGCGCAGCGGCGAGGTCCTCTCTTTGCTCCAGAAGGTCCGGGCGGACAGCGAACGGTTCATCAATACCTTCATCAACACGGTTTTCGCGGCCGCGGTGGGCGCCGGTTTCCTGACCTGGTACGCCGTGACGAAAAACTGGCTGCTGGTGCCGGTGTTCTTGGTGGGCGTCGTGCTGCTGGGCGGCCTGACGGGGTGGCTCAGCCGGGAGATCAAGGCCCAGCAGCGCTCCATTGTGCGCGAGACCAACCGCAATTCGGGCTTCATCACCGAATCGCTGCGCAATGTAGAGCTGATCAAGAGTCTTGGCCTGACTTATCCGGAGATACGTAGGCTGCAGGCGCAGACGGAGGCGATCTTTGCCATGGAGATGGAGAAGGTCAAGCGGATAAGGGTGCTGTCGTTCCTCCAGGGGATGACGCTCAGCCTGCTGCGCCTTTCCATATTGTTTGCGCTGTTGTGGCTCATTTTTCGCGACGTGTTGAGCCCGGGTGAGCTGATCGCGATGCAGTTCATTTCCGTGGCGATATTTGCGCCGCTCCAGGAGCTCGGCAACATCATTCTTGCCTACCGCGAAGTGGACGCCTCGTTGGCGAACTTTGCGGCGTTGATGAAAAAGCCGGTCGAGCGCAGGCCTCCCGGCGCGGTGGACGTCGGGCCGGTGAGCGACGTTCGGTTCGACCACGTCAGTTTTCGCCACAAGGGGGCAGCGGATTACGCGCTCGAAGACGTGTCGTTCGAGGCCCGGCTCGGGGATACGATCGCCTTCGTCGGCCCGTCGGGTTCCGGGAAATCGACGTTGGTCAAATTGCTGGTGGGCTTGTATCCGCCCGCCGAAGGCACGGTTTCGTACAACGGCCAACCGACGACTTCGCTGCGCTTTAACCGCGTGCGGCGGCAGATTGGGTTCGTGACGCAGGAGGCTCACATGTTTGCCGGCACGATCCGGGAGAACCTGCGCCTGGTCAAGCCCGACGCCACCGACCAGGAAATGATCGCCGCGATGGAACAGGCATCTTGCGCTTATTTGCTGGAGAAGTCGCCCGACGGGCTGGATACGGCCATAGGCGAGATGGGAATGAAGCTGTCGGGCGGGGAAAAGCAGCGCCTGTCCATCGCGCGCGCCCTGATCCGCCAGCCGCGGCTGCTGATATTCGATGAGGCGACCTCGGCGCTGGATTCCCTCACGGAAGAGCAGATCAACGAAACGGTGCGCCGCATCTGCGCCCGCCGCACGCAGATCACGGTCTTGATCGCGCATCGCTTGTCCACCGTGATGCAGGCCGACGTCATTTTCGTGCTGGAGAAGGGCCGCATCGTAGAGCGCGGCAGCCATGCCGAGCTGCTCGAGCGCAAGGGCCTCTATTACGCCATGTGGAGGCAGCAGATCGGTGAGCGGCCCGGCGTGAAGGCCGAGCCGGCGACGCCTTTACCGGAAGCCGCTGCAGACCTCTAGCGCGGGCGGTCGCCCTGGGGAGTCATGCAGGCGCTGCCATGAATTCGAGGACCTGGCGCCCGAGGTACTCTTCGGCCGTATTGAAATGCGCGACGATCGACGTGTGGTTGTGGCCGGCCAGCCAGACGAACCGCGGCGCGCGCCGCCTCAGGCGGGCCAGGGCGTGGAAGAGTTCCGCGCAGTGCACGTCGATGAGCGGATTCTCGTATTCCGCCACCGCGATCATCGTCGGCGGGACGGCTGGCGTGACGTGGTTCACGGCCGAGCCGTCTTCCATGACCTGCGGATCCTTGCCGTAGTAGGCCTCGACGCGGCTGGCGTTCGGGTTCTCCGGCGTGTTTTCCGCCCGTACGCGCCCGGACACCACGATCAACCCCGCCAAGCCGTGCCCGTCGGCGGGTTGGAAGCGGGCATCGTAGGCGTAATGCGCTGCATGGGCGCCGCCGGCGGAATGCCCCATGAGGAAGATCCGGTTCGGGTCGGCGCCGAGTTCGGCCGCGTTGCGGCGTACCCAGGCGACGGCCGCGGCGATGTCTTGGGTTCCGCTGGGATAACGGTGCTCGGGTGCGAGCCGGAATTCGACGTTGACGCCGATCACGCCATGGCGGGCGAAATACCAAAGCACATTGCCGTAGATTTCCTCCGTGCGGTCTTTCTCGCCTTCGACGAAGGCGCCGCCGTGCACGAACATCAGTACGGGGCGGGGTTGGTCGCTTGGCTGCTGCGGGAAGTAGACGTCCACGCACTGGCGAGGGTCCGTCCCATAGGGAAGATTGCGCCGGACGGTGCCGAGCTTGGGCGCGTCGCGCAGCACTTGGGTGAAGCCGTCGACCATTTGCTTGACGTGCGCCTGGACGCTGGTGCCCCAGCGGGGGCCGACCTCCGCCATGGACTGGCGGAGCCACGCGGGAATCTCGGGCAGCGCGGGAGAGGAAATGGTGCTCACGGTCTATCCTCGCAACGATGAGCGCATGCAGCGCGCGGGCAGGGAACGGGGGCAGGGGCGCCGCAGCGTCTTTCGTCGCCCCTTTCCCTCATCGGGAAAGCTGCCATTATGATGCGGGTTGCGGCAGTACGCGATAGTCTTGCGGCCGCATCCGTATTCCCGATGCCCGAGGACGCCCATGACGCCATGTCCCCCAACGGCTTCCGACCCCGCCAGCCCGCGTTTCGCGGCCGGGCGGCACGCCCTGCGCGGCGGGATGCTCAGCTTCCACGCCGACCCGTTCCTGGCCGAGCCGGCCGAATCGTTCGTCCATTTGCCCGATGCGCTGGTGGTGATCGAAGACGGCAAGATCCTCGAGGCCGGGCCTTATGACGGGCTGCGGGCGCGGGTGGAAGGGTCCATGCCCGTCGCGCACTATCCCGACGCGCTTATCCTGCCGGGCTTTATCGACACCCATATCCACTACCCACAGACGCAGATGATCGGCGCCTGCGGCGAGCAATTGCTGGAGTGGCTGCACAAGTACACCTTCGTGACCGAGCAACAGTTCGCCCATCGCGCCCACGCCGAAGTGGTGAGCGAGCTGTTCTTGCGGGAGTTGCTGCGCGCGGGCACGACGACCGCGGCCGTGTATTGCACGGTGCACCCCGAGTCGGTGGATGCGTTTTTCGAAGTTTCGGAGCGCTTCGGGACGTGCATGATCGCCGGCAAGGTGCTGATGGACCGGAATGCACCGCCTGCCCTGCTCGATACCGCGGAGTCCGGGTACGCGCAGTCCAAGGCGCTGATAGAAAAATGGCACGGCAAGGGGCGGCAGCTCTATTGCATTACGCCCCGCTTCGCGGGGACGTCGTCCGAGGCGCAACTCGCGGCAGCGGCCCGTCTCTGGCGCGAACATCCCGGGACTTACGTCCAGACCCACCTGAGCGAGAACCTGGGCGAGGTGGACTGGATCGCCGAGCTCTTTCCCCATCACGACGACTACTTCAACGTCTACCAGCGCGCCGGACTCGCCGGGCCGCGGGCGATCTTCGCGCACGCGGTGCATGTGTCGGAAGGAGAACTGTGCGCCTGTCACCGGTCCGGCGCGGCGCTGGCGCATTGCCCGACTTCCAACCTGTTCCTGGGCAGCGGGCTGTTCCGCCTGTTCGACGCCAAGCGGGCCGACCGGCCGGTGCGGGTGGGACTGGGCACGGACATCGGCGGCGGCACGGCGTTCTCGCAACTGCAGACCCTGAACGAGGCCTACAAGGTGGCGGCGCTGAACCAGACACGGCTGACCGCGGCGCATGCCTTCTACCTGGCCACGCGCGGCGGCGCGCATGCCTTGTACCTCGACGATCGCCTGGGCGCGATCGAGGCCGGCTACGAGGCGGACCTGGTGGTGCTGGACCTGAAGTCCACGCCGTTGATGGATTTCCGCATGCGCTATTGCGCCGACCTGATGGAGCGGCTGTTCGTGCTGATGACGCTGGGCGACGACCGGGCGGTGCGCGCCACTTACGTGGCGGGGCGGCCCGTGTACGACCGCGCGCGCCAGCCCCAGCCGTTTCGCCATGCAGACGGCGCGGCGCCGGCCTGAAGCGGCGGGCCGCTCATTCTTCCACGTTGAATGCCTGCACGGCCTGCTTGGCGCTATCCCGGATCCTGGCGATGGCCTCGCCGCCCGCATTGGCGAGGTCCAGTCCCTTGCGCGCCTGCGCCAGGCTCTCGTTCATGCCTTCGACTGCCAGCCGGGCGTCGGCCTGAATGGTCTCGATCATGGCGGAGATTTCCGCCGTGGAGCCGTTGGTGCGTTCCGACAGCTTGCGCACTTCGTCGGCCACGACGGCAAAGCCGCGGCCGGCATCTCCGGCCCGCGCGGCCTCGATGGCGGCGTTGAGGGCGAGCAGATTGGTCTGGGAGGCGATGTCGCGGATGGTCTTGAGGATGGATCCGATCTGTTCGGACTGGTGGCCAAGTTTCTCGATGCGCCCGGACGTATGCTGGACCGAGTCGGAGATCTTGCGCACTTCGAGTACGGTGGCCTCGATGACCTCGGCGCCGCGTTCGGATACCTCGGCGGTTTCGAACGAGACCTGGTAGGCGCGCTTGGCGCCTTCCCGCTCCGCCTGGCGCGCGACCACCTTGTCGGTGATGTCGGCGGCGATCTTCATGACCTTGTACAGCTTGCCGTCCATGTCGAACACGGGGTTGTACGAGGCCTCCATCCAGATCCGGCGGCCGTCTTTGGCCCGCCTTTCGTATTGCCCGCCGAGCGCCTCGCCGCGGTTGAGCCGCTGCCAGAATTCCTGGTACTCGGGGCTGGCCGCGAAAGCTTCGTCGCACAGGATGCGGTGGTGCCGGCCGACGATTTCCTCCGAGGAATAGCCCATTAGGCGCGAGAAGTTGCCGTTGACGGAGAGAATGTGGCCGTCGGGCGCGAACTCCACCACCGCGACCGAGCGGTCGATGGCGGTCTGCTTGCTGGCCAGTTCGTTCTCGCGGTGGACGCGCCGGGTGATGTCGGAGGCGACTTTCACGATCTTGGCCAGCTTGCGGTCGCGGTCGAAGACCGGGTTGTAGGTGGCTTCGAGCCAGATCTGCTGCCCGGTCGCGGTGAGCCGCTTGAAGGTGCCGGAAACATGCTCGCCGGCGTTCAGCTTGGCCCAGAACGCCTGGTATCCGGGGCTGGCGGCATAGGCCGGGTCGCAGAAGATGCGGTGGTGCCGCCCCTGGATTTGTTCCTGGGTGTACCCCATATATTGGAGGAAGTTGGCGTTGGCGCGCAGAACGAGGCCCGTGGGCTCGAACTCGATGATGGCCATGGACGCGTTCAGCGCGGCGACGAAGGCTTCGTATTCGTCGGTGCGCCGGGCATGGTCGGCCAGCTGCTGCTTGAGCCGGAGAGCCTTGAATCCGAACATGTTGCTGTCTCCGCGAGATGGATGGCAAAGAACGGTATGGGAGAGCGCTTCTATACTTCTTTGTGGGCGCGCAGATGGGCCGTACGCAGAATGGCCGCTCGATAGGCGGTCTATCGGCAACATGTGCCTCAAGATGACATGATGTCACATTTTGTTACAAAATTGGGTCGGAGCTTTTTGATGTCGCGACATATCCAAAAGCCCGCGGCGGTGATAGGCGCTTGCCGGCTGGGCGCCATGGCGGCTTGCTAGAATCGACCTCCCTTTCCGCGCTCGCCTTCCGCGGGCATTCAAGGCCATCCATGCACGTACTTTTCATTGTTGACCCGCTTCCCGCGCTCAAGGCCTACAAGGACACTTCCGTGGCGATGATGCGGGCGCTCGTGGCGCGCGGCCATAGGCTGAGCGTGGCCATGCAGGGCGATCTCTACGTCATCGACGGCGCGGTGCGCACCGCCTCGCGGCCGATCGAACTCGTGCCCGGTGCGGATCCGCACGGGCACGACTGGTGGCAGGAGGGTCCTGAGGGCGACCAGCCGCTGACGGCGTTCGACGCGGTGCTGATGCGCAAGGACCCGCCGTTCGACATGGAATACGTGTATTCCACCCATTTGCTGGAACGCGCCGAGGCGCAGGGCGCCAAGGTGTTCAATTCCGGCGCGGCCATCCGCAACCACCCCGAGAAGCTGGCGATCGCCGAATTCCCGCATCTGACCGTGCCCACGCTGGTGACCCGCGACATGGCCCGCCTGAAGGCCTTCCACCGCGAGCACCACGACGTCATCGTCAAGCCGCTGGACGGCATGGGCGGCACCGGTATCTTCCGCCTGGCGCCGAAAGAGGCCAACCTGAACGCCATCCTGGAGACGCTGACCGACAACGGCCAGCGCAGCATCATGGCGCAGCGCTACATTCCCGAGATCCTGCAGGGCGACAAGCGGGTACTGCTGATAGGCGGCGAGCCCGTGCCGTACTGCCTGGCGCGCATTCCACAGGCGGGCGAGACCCGGGGCAACCTGGCGGCGGGCGGGCGTGGCGTGGCGCAGCCGCTGTCCGAACGCGACCTGGCCATCGCCCGCGAGCTCGGCCCCAAGCTGGCCGCGCGCGGATTGCTGCTGGTGGGGCTGGACGTGATCGGCGACTACGTCACCGAGATCAATGTGACGAGTCCCACGACCTTCTGTGAAATCACCGAGCAGACCGGATTCGACGTCGGCGCGATGTTCGCGCAGGCCCTGGAGGACGCCGTCTCCGCCCTGCCGGGAGCGAGATCGGCATGACTGGCGTCGTCATCGTTGCGCACGAGCCCCTGGCTTCGTCGCTGCTTTCCTGTGCGTCGCACATCTTCGGCGAACTGTCGGGCGTGCTGGCCTACGATGCCGGCAACGACGAGGATCCCGACCAGATGTTCCGAGCGGTGCTCGAGCGCATCGAGTCCGTGGCGGCCGGCGAGGGGGTCCTGGTGCTGACCGACGTGGTGGGCGCCACTCCTTCCAACCAGACCGACAGGGCCGCGCGCGAGGCTACGCGGCACGGCACGCCCACGACCGTGCTGGCCGGCGTCAACATACCGATGCTGCTGCGCACCTTGCCTTATCGCCACCTTTCCCTTGATGATCTGGCGCAGCGCGCGCTGGCCGGCGGCACGCAAGGCGTCTTGCGCGTCGACGGCGAACCTGAAGACCATTGACCATGCCGAGCATCGACATCGCCGTTATCAACAAGCTGGGCCTGCACGCGCGGGCATCCGCCAAGCTCACCCAGCTCGCGAGCAAGTTCCGCAGCGAGATCCACATCGCCCGCGGTTCGCGCCGCGTCAACGCCAAGAGCATCATGGGGGTCATGATGCTGGCGGCGGGCATGGGCAGCAAGGTCACGGTCGACGCCGAGGGCGAGGATGCCCAGGAGGCCCTGGACCAGATCCAGGCGCTGTTCGCGCAAAAGTTCGGCGAGGCCGAGTAGCCCATGGAAACCTCGATGCTGGCCTTGCACGGACTGGGAGTGTCGCGTGGCTATGCCATTGGCCGCGCCGTGGTCATCGGCGCGGCCGCCCTCGAGGTTTCCCACTACCGCATTGCCGAGGAGGACGTCGAGGCCGAATGCGCCCGCCTCGAAGCCGCCATCCGCGCCGCCTCGGACGAACTGGCCCAGCTGGCCGCCCATCTGCCCGCCGACGTGCCGCGCGAACTCGGCGCCATCCTCCAGGTGCACAGCATGATCCTGGCCGACGCGATGATTTCGCACGAGCCGCTGCAGATCATCCGCACCCGCCACTACAACGCCGAATGGGCGCTGACCGCCCAGGGCCAGGCGCTGGCCGAGCAGTTCGAGCAGATGGACGACGAGTACATGCGCGAGCGCGGCGGCGACGTCCGGCAGGTGATCGAGCGCGTCCTCCACGCGCTGGCCGAGGCGGACGGGCGCCCGCGCAACTTGAAGAGCTCGGCGATCGCCGAGCATGGCGATCCGCTCATCGTCGTCGCTCACGACATCGCGCCTGCCGACATGCTCAAGCTTCGCGGCGCGCGCTTTGCCGCGTTCACCACCGACCTGGGCGGGGCGACTTCGCATACCGCCATCGTGGCCCGAAGCATGGGCGTGCCGGCCGTGGTGGCGCTGGGCGTGGCGCGCACGCTGCTGCGCGACGGCGACATGGTGATCGTCGACGGCGAGGCCGGCGTGCTGCTGGTCAATCCGCCGCCGCGGGTCGTGGCCGAGTACCGGACCCGGCAGGCGGACTACGCCCGCGAACGCGCCACCCTGGCGACGCTGCGCGACGTGCCGGCCATCACGCTGGACGGCGTGGTGGTGTCCATGCTGGCCAACATCGAATTGCCGGAAGAGGCGCAGGCCGCCGTCGACGCGGGCGCCGAGGGCATCGGACTGTTTCGCAGCGAGTTCCTGTTCATGGGCCGCGACGACCTGCCCGGCGAAGACGAGCAGTACGAAGCCTATGCCTCGGTCGTGCGCACGCTGGGCGGCCGGCCCGTGACCATACGGACGCTGGACATCGGCGCCGACAAGACCCTGGACGGCGAGGCCACCGTGGCCACCAACCCGGCGCTGGGCAAGCGCGCCATCCGCTATTGCCTGGCGCACCCTGAACTGTTCGCCACCCAGCTCCGCGCCATCCTGCGCGCCTCGGCGCACGGCCCGGTGCGGGTGCTGATCCCCATGGTCGCCCACCTGCGCGAAGCCCGCGCCGCCTATGCGGCCATCGCCGCGGCCCGGCAGGAGCTCGATGCCCGGGGACAGGCGTACGGCCAGAACATCCTGGTGGGCGCGATGGTGGAGGTCCCCGCGGTCGCGATCGCCATCGAACCGTTCGTCGACGCCTTCGATTTCCTGTCGATAGGCACCAATGACCTGATCCAGTACACGCTTGCGATCGACCGGGCCGACCCCGACGTGGCCGATTTGTACGACCCGCTGCATCCGGCCGTGCTGCGCCTGGTGGCCAACACCATCAACGCCGGCGCGCGCGCCGGCAAGCCCGTGTCGGTCTGCGGCGAGATGGCCGGCGACACCGAACTGACCCGGCTGCTGCTGGGGCTGGGCCTGACGCAGTTCTCCATGCACCCGCAGCAGCTGCTGGACGTCAAGCGCGAGATCCTGCATGCGCATTCCAATGCGCTGCGGACCAAAGTGGCGGCGGTCCTGAACCGGGCGTCGGAAATGGATCTTTCCCTGCTGAACCAATAGGCGCGCGCCTTCTGCGGCGTTTTGCCGCGCCAAGGTCCTATTCCCATGGTGGTGAGTATGTCATAGAATGTTACAAAAACCGACATAGCCAGGTGGAATGAAGAGACCCGCGTCCGCTTCATCGAAGCCGCCGCGCCGTGCCGCGGCCCGAAGCATGGAAAGCCATGAAACGACGACGCGTGCGCTGCGAACCCTGCGCCCTTTGTTCGAGTCATCGTCGCTGGCGGATCTCAGAAAAGTGGTGCGGGACTTTGCAAGCGAGCTCGGTGCCTTGCGCCACGCGCTCGGCATAGTCGAACGCGCGCCCGGCGGTCCGGTGCTGCGCTGGCTGTGCGAGGACGCGCCAAAATGGTGGAGCGGGTTCCGACTCGAGTTCCCGCCGCTGGTCGCAAGAGGCGGATGGCGCGCCGGCCAGATTCGCACGGTGCGTCGCGCGCTGGATGACGTCGCGCCGTTGCCCGCCCATGTCGAGCTGCGCCGCCTCGGGGCCTACAGCGCCGTGTTCCTGGCGGCCGAGGCGCTGCACCCCGGCGACATGGTGGCCTGCCTTTCGTTGCTGTTCACTTCCGGCAGCCGGATGGCCCTGCCGGCCGCGCATGGCCACTTGACGGGCCTGTGCCACCACGCCGCCTCGCTCGTGCTCGACGCCTACCTGCGGCTGCCCAGCCCCGTGCCGGAGCCGGCGCGGCTCTCGGCGCGCGAGCTGGAGTGCCTGCGCTGGGCCGCGGTGGGCAAGACCAGTTGGGAAACCGCCCTCATCCTCGGCGTGAGCGAACGCACGGTGAATTTCCACTTCGGCAATGTCTTCGGCAAGCTCAAGGTCAACAACAAGCAGGCCGCGGTCGCGCAGGCCATCTTCCAGGGGCTGCTGTAGGCGGCGGCCGGCGGGCTTCCCGGGGCCGGGTGATACAATCCTCGCAACTTTACTGGCGCCGATTTGCCTGGTCCGCTTGCGGGCGCCTCATAAATCCTGCTAAAGAGCTCCGTCCATCGTGTCTTCCGATTCGCATCTCGAAGAGGCGTTGACCGCCTTCCTCGACACTCCCGCCGCACCTCCCATCGGCCCTGATTCCGTCGGCATCGTCCAGCCGGAGACCATGGTCTTCGACGAACCGCTGCAGCTTGCGAACGGCACGGCCTTCGGCCCCTATTCGCTCACCATCGAGACCTATGGCCGGCTCAACGCCGACCGGACCAATGCCGTGCTGGTCTGCCACGCGCTGAATGCCTCGCATCACGTGGCGGGCGTTTCGGCCGACGATCCGTCCGACCTGGGATGGTGGGACAACATGGTGGGGCCGGGCAAGCCGCTCGACACCAACCGGTTTTTCGTCATCGGCATCAACAACCTCGGCTCCTGTTTCGGTTCCACCGGGCCGGCCAGCCTCGATCCCAGGACCGGCCGCCCGTACGGCGCGTCGTTCCCCGTCGTGACGGTCGAGGACTGGGTCCATGCGCAGGCGAGGGTGGCGGACCGCCTGGGCATCCGGCGCTTTGCCGCGGTCATGGGCGGATCGCTGGGCGGCATGCAGGCGCTGAGCTGGGCCATCACCTATCCCGAGCGCGTGGCGCATTGCATCGTCATCGCCAGCACGCCGCGCCTGTCGGCCCAGAACATCGCCTTCAACGAAGTGGCGCGGCGCGCCATCATCACCGATCCCGAGTTCCACGGCGGCGATTTCTATGCCCACGGCACGGTGCCGCGCAACGGCCTGTCGGTGGCCCGGATGATCGGACACATCACCTACCTGTCGGGCGACGACATGGCCGAGAAGTTCGGCCGCGCGCAACGTTCGCCCGGGGCCGGCGGCGCATTCCGCTACGGCTACGACGTGGAGTTCGAGGTGGAGTCCTACCTGCGCTACCAGGGCGAGAAGTTCTCCAAGTACTTCGATGCCAACACCTATCTGCTGATCACGCGCGCGCTGGACTACTTCGATCCCGCCAAGCAGACCGGCGGCGACCTCGCCAAGGCGCTGGCGCCGGCCAAGGCCGAGTTCCTGCTGACCTCGTTCACCACCGACTGGCGCTTTCCGCCTTCGTGCTCGCGCGAGATCGTGCAGGCGCTGCTGCGCAACGGCCGCCCGGTCACGTATGCCGAGATCGAGGCGCCGCACGGCCATGACGCCTTCCTGCTCGACGACCCCCGCTACCATGCCGTGGTCCGCGGCTACTACGATCGCGTCGCGCGCCAGCTGGGACTGGTCGGGAATGGAGGTGCGCAATGAGCCGCGCCGCCTTGCGCCCGGACCTGGCGCGCATCGCCGGCTGGATCGCCGACGGGTCGCGCGTGCTCGACCTGGGCTGCGGCGACGGCACCTTGCTTGCCCACCTGCGCGATGCGCAGCAGGCGCGCACCATAGGCGTGGAGATCAGCGACCAGCACGTGATCGAGTGCGCCCGCAAGGGCGTCAACGTCATCCAGCAGAACCTGGAGGATGGCCTCGCCTTGTTCGAGGACGGCCAGTTCGACACCGTCGTGCTGTCGCAGACGCTGCAGGCGGTGCACAACACCGAGCGCATCCTGCTCGAGATGGCGCGGGTCGGGCGCGAGGGCATCGTCTCTTTCCCGAATTTCGGCCATTGGACGCACGGCCTGTCCATCCTGCGCGGACACATGCCGGTCACGGGCCAGATGCCCTACCAGTGGTACAACACGCCCAACATCCACCTGTGCACGCTGAAGGATTTCGAGGCGCTGGCGGCCAAGCTGGACCTGCGCATCCTCGCCCGCGCCACCTTCGCCGACGACAGGGAGATCTCGTGGCTGCCGGGATGGCGCAGCACGCTCGCCGTCTACCGTTTCGCCTCGCCGATGGCGCACGGGGCGAGGGCCGCGTGAATCCCGGCCGGGCCTGCGCAAAGGTGCCCGCGGAGTGAGCCAGCGGCGCGCCCTGCACCGGTTCTACTTCTTCGGGCTGATCGGCCTGGTGCACGCCTATGTCGGGCTGCGCCTCGCACCGGACCTCGCGGCCGTCCCGGGCCTGGGCTTCGCGCTGGCCGCCTTCCTGGTGCTGTCCGCCATCCTGATTCCCACCAGCATGCTTGCGCGCCGGCGCTCGGCGGGCTCCGGGCTGCTGGCCGCCATCTGGGCCGGGTTGTTGTGCATGGGGCTGTTCTCGTCGCTGTTCGTGCTGACGCTGTTGCGCGACGTCCTGCTCGCGGGCGCTTCCGCATTGGCGCTGGTCCTGGACGGATGGCGGCCCGACGCGCTGGCCGGCCCTTCCGCCCTGTTCGTGGTAGCGGCTTCGCTGTTCATTTCCGCTGCGGGCTTCGCCGGCGCCCGCCGCATCGCCCGCGTGACGCGCGTGGACATTCCCCTGGCCGGGCTGCCCGCCGAGCTGGAAGGCTTTGCCATCGCGCAGATCAGCGACATCCACGTCGGCCCCACCATCCGCGCACCCTACGTGCGCCGCATCGTCGAGGCGGTGAACGGCCTGGGTGCCGACATGGTGGCGATCACCGGCGACCTGGTCGACGGCAGCGTGGAAGACCTGCAGGCGCACGTGCGGCCGCTGGCCGGGCTGGCCTCGCGCCACGGCACGTTCTTCGTGACGGGCAACCACGAGTACTACTCGGGTGCGCATGCCTGGGTGGAGGCGCTGCGCGAGATGGGCATGCGGGTGCTGCTGAACGAGCATGCGGTGTTGGACCATGCCGGCCGGAAACTGGTGGTGGCGGGGATCACCGACTTCAGCGCCCACCAATTCGACCCCGATCACCGCAGCGATCCGCAGCGGGCGATGGCGGGGGCGCCGGCGGATGCCGCTGCGCGGCTGGTGCTGGCCCACCAGCCGCGCAGCGCCCCGCAGGCCGCCGCGGCCGGTTTCGATCTCCAGCTCTCGGGCCACACGCATGGCGGGCAATTCCTGCCATGGAACTTCTTCGTGCCGCTGCAACAGCCGTTCGTGGCCGGCCTGCATCGCCAGCAGGGAATGTGGGTGTACATCAACCGCGGCACCGGCTACTGGGGGCCGCCGATGCGCTTCGGCGTCCCGTCGGAGATCACGCTGCTGCGCCTGGTGCGGGCCGCGGAGCCGCCAGGCGCCTGAGTCCCGGCACGAAAGCGCGCCGGGTCAGCGGGCCAGCGATTGCTGCACGGCGAAGAGCGGCCGCTGGACCGTTTGCGCGATCAGGACGCCCGCCAGGCTGATGCCGCCTCCCACCACGTGGTAGAGGCGCATGGGTTCGTCCAGCAGGGCGATCGCCAATCCCGCCGTGAGCACCGGCAAGAGATTGATGAAGATGGCGCAGCGGTTGGGGCCGAGGAATTTCACGCCCTGTATCCAGAAGAACGTGAGGATGATGGACGAGAAGATGCCGGCATAGGCGATGAGCGGCACGGTCCTGGCATCCAGTGTCGCCGTGCCGGCCGGCAGGGCGAGGAACAGCGGGAACATGAATACCAGCGCGAAGGCGGCCTGCATGTAGGTCGATTGCCAGGCCGGGATGGCCATGCGCCAGCGCTTGAGCAGCACGCCGTAGAGCGAATAGGTCAGCGCCGCGAACAGCATCAGGATGTCGCCCAGGTGCGCGCCTTGGGCCAGCACGGCGCCGATGTCGCCTCGGCCCACCAGGTACAGGATGCCGCCGAACGACAGCACGCCGCCCGCGGCCATGCCGAGCGTGACGGCTTCGCCCAGCAGGGCGGCGCTCAGGATCGCCGTCAGGAGCGGGATCAGCGCGGTGACGATGGCCATGTTGGTGGCGGTGGTGCTTTCCGCGGCGCGATAGGACAGGGCCTGGAACAAGGCCATGGAAAGCAGGCCGCCTATCGCCAGTTGCCACCAGTGGCGCCGGATGGCCTCGCGGTTGCGCCAGATGGGGCGCAGGAGGAAGGGACTCATCAGGCCGACGGCGAGGATCAGCCGGTAGAACGTGATGGCCGTGGGCGAGATGGCCGAGGCGGCCATCTTCGACACGATGACGTTGCCGGCCCAGAAGACGATGGCCAGGAAGGGGAACAGGTATGCGGCGGGGGACATCGAACGGCTCCGGAAATGGGACGTTCGATGTTCCGCCGCCGGGTTTCGGCTGTCTCACGCTAATATGTCCAGACTTATCGAAAAAGTGACAATCCGTGGACGTCGATCAGCACCTGCGCGCAGCCGCCCGGGCCGGCACCGCGATCACCGCCATCGCGGCGGACTACCCCCACGGCCATGTGATCGCCTCGCACAGCCATGCCTATGGCCAGTTGCTCTATGCGATCGAAGGCGTCATGTGCATCGAGGCCGAAGGGGGCCGATGGGTCGTGCCGCCCACGCGCGGCGTCTGGCTGGAGGGCGGGGTCCGGCACCAGGTGCGCATGAGCGGCGACGTGAAAATGCGCACGGTGTTCGTGGCCGCGAACGCCGGCGCCCAGTTGCCCCGGCGCAGTTGCGTGCTGGGCATACCCCCGCTGCTGCGCGAGCTGATCGTGGCCGCGATCGACATCCCGTCCGGTTATGGGCCCGATTCCCGCGATGCCTGCCTGATGCGGCTCTTGCTGCATGAACTGCATGCCTTGCCCGTGCTCCCCCTTCACCTGCCGCTGCCCGTGGATACGCGACTGCGCGCGGTGTGCCGCCGCCTGATCGAGGCGCCGGACGATTGCCGGACGGTCGATGCCTGGGCCGCCGAGGCCGGCATGTCGTCGCGCACGCTGCACCGCCTGTTCCGCCAGCAGACCGGCATGCGCTTCGGTTACTGGCGGCAGCAAGTTCGCCTGCTGGCGGCGCTGGAACGCCTGGCGCGGGGTGATAAAGTGGTCGACGTCGCGCTGGACCACGGCTACCAGAGCCAGAGCGCCTTTGCCGCGATGTTCCGGCGGCATTTCGGCATGCCGCCTACCGCGTTCTATCGCTGACCGTTCCAAGGAGAACCCATGATCTGGAGAGCCTTCGCCGTTGCCACGCTGGCCGTTGCCGCCGGCTGCAGCGCGCCCGTGCCGGCCGCCGCGCCCCAACCTTCGGTGGAGCAGGGGCGCGAGCAATGCAACGCCGAACCGGCCCAGCAACTGGTCGGGCAGAAGCTGAGCTCGGTACTGGTCGAGGAGGCGCGCAAGGCCTCGGGCGCCAAGAGCGCGCGCGTATTGCGTCCGGGCCAGGCCGTCACGATGGAGTTCAATCCCGCGCGGGTGAACGTGGAAGTCAACCGCAGCGAGGTCGTCACCGCGATACGTTGCGGCTGAGGCAGGGCGAGGCCGTTGCGTGGCGCCCCGGTGGGCGCCGCGGGGTCAGCCTGCCGGCCGCCTTCCTGGCGCGGGTTTGGCCAGCGGCGCGTGGCCGCGCAGCGCCGAGGCCGCCTCTTCGATATAGGTGGCCAGGGCCCGGGCTTCCGGGCTGAGCGGCCGGATCGAGGAATAGTAGATCTCGGTCCACAGCTCGATACGGGGCCGGAACGGGCGGGTCACGACGTCGGGAAAAATGCCCGTGGACAGCAGCATGGGATTGATCAGCCCGATGCCGACGTTCTGCTGGACCAGCGCGCAGACGCCCATGGAGGTGCTGGCGACGATGCGCTTGGGGATGGCGATCCCGGCTTCCTGCAGCGTCGCCCGGACCAGGATGGAGGTGGGCGACTCTTCGGGCAGCGCGATCACCGTCGCATTCACCAGGTCCGCCGGCCGCACCACCGGCTTGGCCACCAGCGGATGCCGGCGGTGCAGCGCCGCCACCAGCAGGTCTTCCGAGATGGTGTAGCGCTCGCACAGGTCGACGCTGCTTGCCGTGTTGGGGGCGGGCGGATTGGTCACCCCGAGGTCGACCTCGTGGTGGGCGACCGACTCCAGGACCTTGGGCGGCCCTTCCACCCGCAACTGCACGTTGACGTCGGGATGGCTTTCCTGGAAGCGCTGGATGGCGCTGGGCAGGATGGCGATCAGCGGCGGCGCGTGGGCGGCCACGATGACGGTGCGCACCGAGCCCTGGTCCAGCGCGTAGGCTTCGTCCAGCGCCCATTCCAGGTGCTTGGCGGCCTGTTCGGCGCGGGGCAGCAGGCGGCGCGCCGCGGCGGTGGGCTCGAGCCGGCCGCGCTCCAGAGTGAACAGCGCCACGCCGGTTTCGCGCTCCATCAGGCGCAGGGTCTTGCTGACCGCGGCCTTGGATATGCCCAGCCTGAGCGCGGCCTCGCCCATGCCTCGGCTGCGCATGACCGTGGCGAAGATCTGGAAGTGGCGGCTGTTGAGGAGTCGGGACACGTCAGGGGAGCGGCAACGATCCGGCGGAAATCGTTAACCTCGAGTTAACAAGAAATGCCATTGTCACACATCGCCGCTGCCTACAATTTTTTCCAAGGACGAGCCGGCCCGCGGCAGACGCGGGACCGGGCTGCGTCGCTGTCCAACCATTTCGAGATCGATGTGATGATGCGCAAGCTGTTTCCCGTGCTGGCCCTGTCGGCCCTGATTCCCGTGGCCGCCGTGGCCGATTCCTTCCCCGCCAAGCCGGTCACCATCGTGGTGTCGGTGCCGGCCGGAGGCACTATCGACGCGATCGCCCGCATGGTCGCCAAGGACCTGGGCGAGACGCTCGGCAAGCAGTTCGTGGTCGAGAACCGCCCCGGCGCCAACGGCAACATCGCGGCGGACTATGTGCGCCGCGCGCCCGCCGACGGCTACACGCTGCTGATGCTGGCCTCCAGCACCCTGGCGCTGGGCCCGTACGTGATGCAGAACGTGCCGTTCGACCCGATCAAGGATTTCGCGCCGGTGGCGATGACCGCCGGGCTCAACATGGCGCTGCTGGTCCATCCCAAGGTGGGCGTGTCGGACGTCAAGGGCCTCGTCGAGAAGATGAAGGCCAACCCCAACAAGCTCAATTACTCGTCGACCGGCAACGGTTCCTTCCCTCACGTGGCCGGCGCGCTGCTGAACCTGGAAACCAACACGCTCGCCACCCACGTGCCGTACAAGGGCCTGGCGCCGTCCATCCAGGACCTGCTGGCGGGGCAGGTGGATTTCACCTTCGATTCGGGCAGCGCCGTCCACGTCAAGTCCGGCAAGCTCAAGGCCCTGGCGGTGATCGGCCCCAAGCGCGCGTCCGCGCTGCCTGATGTCCCCACCTTCCGCGAGGCGGGATTGCCCGAGCTGGAGAAGGTCAGCGGCTGGCATGGCGTGTTTGCTCCCGCCGGTACGCCGCCGGAGATCATCAAGCGGCTGAATGCCGAAATCAACAAGAGCCTGAAGAAGCCCGAGTCTGTCGAGCGCATCCAGGCCATGGGCTTCGAAAGCGTGACTACCACGCCCGAAGAACTGGGCAACGCCCTGCGTACCGAATACAAGAACTTCGGCGAACTGATCGCCAAGACCAAGATCTCGGCGTACTGATTCCCGGCTGCCGCCTGCCGCCGCCCGGCGCCTGACCGGCCGGCGGCGTCTTTCTCTTTCCATTCATTCTTGCATCGCCCGTGCGGAGGGTGAGGGGCGTGTTCGTCCTTTCCCCCCGCCCGCGGCCCGGACGGAGCTGATGTCCATGCCTAGTTTCCAATTCGATACCACGCCTCGCATCGTGTGCGAGCAGGGCGCCGCGCTCAGGCTGGCCCGGCTCCTGCAGGCTGGCGGCCACCGGCGCGCGTTCATCGTGACCGATCCCGGGCTGGTCCGGGCCGGACTGGTCGATGCGCCGGCAGAGGCCTTGCGCGCGGCGGGCGTGAACGTGACGGTCTACGACCGCGTCCAGGCCGACCCGCCCGAGCACGTCGTGCAGGAGGCGGCGGCCGCCGCGCGCCAGGACCGCGCCGAATGCGTGATCGGCCTGGGCGGCGGCAGTTCGCTCGATACCGCCAAGCTGGTGGCGCTCCTCGCGGCTCGTCCGCAGGCGCTGGCGGACATCTATGGCGTGCAGCGCGCCGCCGGGCCGCGTCTGCCGCTGGTCCAAGTGCCCACCACGGCCGGCACCGGCTCCGAAGCGACGCCGACCGCCGTGGTTTCCACGCCCGATCACCAGAAGCGCGGCGTGATCAGCCCGCTGCTCTTTCCGGACGTGGCCGTGCTGGACGCGACCCTGACGGCGGCCCTGCCGCCCGGGCCCACGGCCATGACGGGCATCGACGCCATGGTGCATGCGATCGAGGCCTACTCCACGCGCCACAAGAAAAATCCCATGTCGGACATGCTTGCCGTGCGCGCCTTGCAGCTGTTGCATGCGCACCTGGATCGCGCGACCGGGACGGGCGGCGACATCGAGAGCCGCGAAGCCATGCTGCTGGGGTCGCTGCTGGCCGGCATGGCCTTCGCCAATGCGCCGGTGGCGGCGATCCACGCGCTCGCCCATCCGCTCGGCAGCCATTTCCATGTTCCGCACGGGCTGGCCAATGCCCTGGTCATGGTGCCCATCCTGCGCTTCAACCTGCCCGTGGCCGCGCCGCTCTACGCCGAATTGGGGCGCGCGCTCGACGACGGCCTGCGGGACGCCGGCGATGCGGCCGCCGCCGAAGCCTTCATCGAGACGATGCAGGCGCACGTGGCCCGGTCGCCGATCCCGCAGCGCCTGCGCGAAGTGGGCGTGCGGGAACGCGACCTGCCCGTCCTGGCGGAAGCCGCGATGACCGTGGACCGGCTGCTGACGAACAACCCGCGCGAGCTGACCCAGGCGGACGCGCTCGCCATCTACACCCGAGTTTTCTAGTGCCCGGACGGAGCCAGACCATGACCGAACACATCAAGACCCTGATCGCGGGCGCCTGGCGGGATGCCTCCGGTCCGCAGTACGCGACCGAGTACCCGGCCGACGGCAGCACCGTGGCCACGCTGCATGCCGCCACCGCCGCGGACGTGGACGAGGCCGTGCAGGCGGCCGAACGGGCCCGGCTGCAGCCCGCGTGGGCGGACCTCAAGCCCCATGAACGGGCGGGCATGCTCTATCGCATCGCCGCGGGGATCCGCGACCGGGCGGAAGCGCTCGCGCAATTGCAGCGCCTGGACAACGGCAAGCCCATCAATGAAACCCGGGCGCTGGTGGCCAGCGCGGCCGGCACTTTCCAGTTCTTTGCCGCCGCCTGCGAGACGATGGAGGACACCATTACGCCGTCGCGCGGCGATTACGTCAGC
This sequence comes from Pigmentiphaga sp. NML080357, assembly GCF_002188465.1. Taxonomy (GTDB): domain Bacteria; phylum Pseudomonadota; class Gammaproteobacteria; order Burkholderiales; family Burkholderiaceae_B; genus Pigmentiphaga. Next base: position 368,741 of record NZ_NINW01000049.1, read on the forward strand.
ATGAGCGTGCATGAGCCGCTGGGCGTGGTGGGCGCCATCACACCGTGGAATTCGCCTATCGCCAGCGAAGCGCAGAAACTTGCCCCGGCGCTGGCGGCCGGCTGCGCGGTGGTGTTCAAGCCGGCGGAGATCACGCCTCGCATGGCCATCGAGCTCGCCCGCATCGCGCAGCAAGCCGGTGTGCCGGACGGCATCATCAGCGTGCTGCCCGGCAAGGGCTCCGTCGTGGGCGATGCGCTGGTGCGCCATCCGCTCATCCGCCGCATCGCCTTCACCGGCGGGACGGCCGTGGGCCTGGGCATCGCCCGGCTGGCGGCCGAGCGCCTGATGCCGACCTCGCTGGAGCTGGGCGGCAAATCGCCCACCATCGTCTGCGCGGACGCCGACCTGGACCACGCGGTGGCGGGCGTGCTGTTCGGCATCTTCAGTTCGTCCGGGGAGTCGTGCATCGCCGGCTCGCGCGCGTTCGTGCATGCCAGCGTGTACGAGGCCTTCAAGGAACGCCTGCTCGCGGGCGTGAAGGCCCTGCGCGTGGGCGACCCGGCGAGCGAACGGACCCAGATGGGGCCGCTGGTCAGCCACGCGCACCGCGAGTCGGTCGAGCGCTACGTGCAACTCGGGGTGGACGAGGGTGGCAAGGTGCTGGCCGGCGGCAAACGGCCTATCGGCGACGAATACGGCCGCGGCAGCTATTACCTGCCCACCGTCATCGAGGGACTGCCCAACCAGGCCCGCATGTGCCAGGAGGAAATCTTCGGCCCGGTCCTCGCGCTGCTGCCCTGGAGCGACGAGTCCGACCTGATCGCCCAGTGCAACGACAGCATGTATGGTCTGGCCTCGGGCATCTGGACGCGCGACTACAAGACCGCCTGGCGCATCGGCGCGGCCCTGCAGACCGGCACGGTATGGGTCAATACCTACAAGCTGTTCTCGGTCAGCACGCCGTTCGGCGGCGTGAAGATGAGCGGGACCGGCCGCGAGAAGGGCCGCCTCGGCATCCTGGAATACACGAACCAGAAGAGCTATTACTGGGGCACGAACGCCGCGCCCCTGCCCTGGAGCCGGTAAGGGCGGGCAGTAGGCGCGCGCGGCGATCAGGCTGGGTCCAGGGATCGGGAATTCAGTTCTTCATGGACTGTATCCGTTGCCGGAGTCGGTCGTTCTCGGGGCGGCCGGCGCCGCCGGCGCGCGCGCCATCCAGGCGATCAGCGAGGAGCGCATGGCCTCTTCCACCGACATGTCGATGGGCGTGAGCCAGGACGTCGGCACGAACACCGTGTAGCCGCCGATCATGTAGCCCATGGGCAAGTACACCGCGACCCGTTCGCCGGGCAGGAAGCCTTCGGGCAGCCCAACGGTGCTGCGGCGCGTGACCAGGCCCACCAGCTCGAGCTCCTGTCCCGGCAGGCGCAGGATGACGACCTGCTGGCCGCCCTGCGCCGTGCTGGGCGAGAAGTAGTCGGCGAAGCTCTTGAGCGAGGAATAGATGCTCTTGATGACGGGAATGCTGGTGAAGGGCCATTCCACGTAGGACAGCAGGCGGCGCACCCGGTGCTTGGACACCATCATGCCGACCGCGATGATGCAGAGCACGCCCAGTATCAGCCCCATGCCGGGAAAGTAGAAATCGCCGACGAAAGGATGCAGCACCGCCAGCGCCAGGGCTTCCATCCATGATATGCACACATAGAGCAGATAGATGGTCAGCGCCAGGGGCAGGATGGTGATCAGGCCACGGAAAAAATACTTGTACATGGGCTTCATCGCAGACTCCTGCGGCCAGGGAAAAGCCGCCGCGCGCGGCGGCGGCCGCGGCGCCAAGCATAGCAGCAGAACGGGCGCGGCCGCCGGCCGCGCGGGAGATCAGGCCGGGACGCGGAACCGGAGGACGCCGTCGGCGCCGGTTTCGCGGCTCACCACGCCCTGGTAGTAGAGCATGTGGAGATGGGCGATGGCCTCGCCCAGCGCGAAGGTCATCTGGTGCAGGTCGAGCTTGCGCTTGAACAGTACCGGCACGATGTCGTAGGCCGACTTGGCCTGGCCGGTACAGGCTTCCTTGACCCGCGAGAGGTGGTCGGCATGGTGGGCATGCTGCTGGGCGATGCGCGTATGGATGCCGACGAAGGGCCGGCCATGCGAGGGCAGCACCAGCGCGTCGGCCGGCACGTGGGCGTAGCCGCCGAGGGAATCCAGGTAGAGCTGCAGCGGGTTGCTTTCCGGATCGATGTCGGTGACGCTGACGTTGGTGGAGATGCGCGGCAGCACCATGTCGCCGGAGATGACGATGTTCAGCTCCTTGCAGTACAGCGAGATGTGCTCCGGGGCATGGCCGTAGCCGGCGATGGCCTGCCATTCGTGGCCGCCGATGCGCAGCACGTCGCGGTCCATGATGCGGTTGAAGTGCGCCGGCACCTGGGGCACGAGCTGGGGATAGTAGCGGGTGCGGGCGCGTACGCCGGCCAGCGCCTCGGGGTCGGTCATGCCGTTGCGCTCGAAATGGGCCGCCATCCGCTCGCCGCCGGAAATGGCCTTGCCTTCCACGAACAAGTGGGCCGTGAGGAAGTCGGTGGCGCTCATCTGCAGCGGCACGCCCCATTTCTCGGTCAGCCAGTGGGCCAGGCCGATGTGGTCGGGATGCATGTGGGTGACGATGACCCGCACCACCGGCAGCCCGTCGAGCTGGGTGGCGAACACTTGCTCCCACAGCGCCTTCACTTCGTCGCGCGCGATGCCGCAGTCGACGATGGTCCAGCCGTCGCGTCCCTCGAAACGGTCCCGCAGCAGCCACAGGTTGATGTGGTCCAGGGCGAAGGGCAGCGGCATGCGGATCCAGCGTATGCCGGGCGCGACCTCGATCGCCGCGCCGGCTTCGGGCAGCGTGTCGCCCAGCGGGTATTTCAGTTCGTGTTCGAGAGGATTCATGACGGGTCCGGGGTGCCTGGCCGGTTTTGGGCGGCCCCGCGTGCGGGGGACTAAAATGGGCAGGCAACTTGTTGGTAAATTACAGCTAGTGTACCCATTGCCCGGCAGGCGCCCTCCCGGCCGGCTCGAGCCGCGCCGCTGCACACCATCCGCGCGCCCCATGTGGCGCCTGCCGTTTTCCAGAACCAGGAGTCGAAGATGTCGGATCCCGTAGTCATCGTATCGGTCGCCCGCACCCCCATGGGTGCCATGCTGGGCGAACTCTCCGGATTGTCCGCCAACCAGCTGGGGGCGGTCGCCATCAAGGCTGCGGTCGAGCGCGCGGGCCTCAAGCCCGAGCAGATCCAGGAAGTGATCATGGGCAACGTGCTGCAGGCCGGCCAGGGCCAGGCGCCCGCCCGCCAGGCCGCCCTTGGCGCCGGGCTGCCGCTGCCGGTGGGCTGCTCCACCATCAACAAGATGTGCGGCTCCGGCATGAAGGCCGCGATGCTGGCGCACGACCTGCTCGTGGCCGGCAGCGTCCAGGTCGCCGTGGCCGGCGGCATGGAGAGCATGACCAACGCCCCCTACCTGGTTCCCAAGGGGCGCCAGGGCTACCGCTACGGCCACGCCACCATGTACGACCACATGGCGCTGGACGGCCTGGAAGACGCCTACGACCGTGGCCGCGCCATGGGCGTGTTCGCCGAGGAATGCGCCGCCAAGTACCAGTTCACCCGCGAGCAGCAGGACGCCTATGCGCTCGAGTCGCTGCGCCGCGCCAAGGCCGCCAACGAGGACGGCAGCTTCGAATGGGAGATCGCGCCCGTCACCGTGGCCGATCGCAAGGGCGAGAAGGTCATCGCCCGCGACGAGGCGCCCTTCAAGGCCATGCCCGAGAAGATCCCGACCCTCAAGCCCGCGTTCAAGAAAGACGGCACCGTTACCGCCGCCAACGCTTCGTCCATTTCCGACGGCGCCGCCGCCTTGGTGATGATGCGCGCCTCCACCGCCGAGAAGCTCGGCGTCAAGCCGCTGGCCCGGGTGGTCGCGCACGCCGAGCATTCGCAGGAGCCGCAGTGGTTCACCACCGCGCCGGTGGGGGCGCTGGCCGCGCTGTTCGCCAAGACCGGCTGGAAGGCGGAAGACGTCGACCTCTACGAGATCAACGAAGCTTTCGCCGTCGTGACCATGGCCGCCATGACCGAACACAAGCTGCCGCACGAGAAAGTCAACGTGCACGGCGGGGCGACCGCGCTGGGCCACCCCATCGGTGCGAGCGGCGCGCGGCTGATCGCGACCCTGCTCGGCGCCATGCGCCAGCGCAAGGTCAAGCGCGGCGTGGCGTCGCTGTGCATCGGCGGCGGCGAGGCCACCGCCATGGCCTTCGAGCTGCTCTGAGCGCCAGGGCTGCATGACGCAACACGCAGCGGCCGGCGGCAAGCCGGCCGGACGGGGCGCGAGCGCCGGCCCGGCGGACCGGCCCGTCGCCGGCGCCAGCCAGGCGGGCGACGCGGTCAAGCCCAGCGACGCCTACGTGCAGTCGTTCGCGCGGGGGCTCGCGGTCATCCGCGCGTTCAATGCCGAGCGCCCCGCCATGACGCTGACCGAGGTCGCCGATGCCGCGGGACTGACGCGGGCGGGCGCGCGCCGTATCCTGCTGACCTTGGTGCAACTGGGCTACGTGGTCGCCGAGGGGCGCCTGTTCCGGCTGACGCCCCGCATCCTGGAGCTCGGCTTCGCCTACCTTACCTCCATGCCGTTCTGGGACCTGGCCGAGCCCATCATGGAGGAACTGGCCAACGAGGCGCACCAGTCCTGTTCCGCAACGGTGCTCGACGGCACGGACATCGTCTACGTGCTGCGCATTCCCACCGGCCGCATCATGTCCATCAACCTCGGCATAGGCAGCCGCCTGCCGGCCTATTGCTCGGCCATGGGGCGAGTGCTGCTGGCCGGGCTGGCCGACGAGGAAATCGAGGCGGTGCTGGCCCGCTCCGAGCTGCGCGCCCACACGCCGCTGACCGTGACCGATCCCGTCCGGCTCAAGGAGGCCATCCTCAAGGTGCGCCAGCAAGGCTGGTCGCTGGTGGACCGCGAACTGGAGACGGGCCTGGTCGCCATCGCCGCGCCCATCCGCGATCGCAGCGGGCGCACCGTCGCGGCGCTGAACCTGAGCGGGCAGGCGCACCGCATCACCGCGCGGCAGATGCAGGACGACCTGCTGCCCCTGCTGTGCCGGGCCGCCGAGCGCATTAACGATTTGATGAAGCGCGTGTAACCTTGGAAGACTCTGCCTACGCCTTGCTTCCGGGAGCGCCGATGAACGAGCCATACCCGTGTGCGCCGCTGATACGCGAGATCGGCCGGGGCAAGGACGGCTCCCGCGCGCTGGCGCGCGAGCCGGCGCGCGAATTGATGGGGGCGATGCTCGACGGCCGGGTGAGCGACCTGGAGCTGGGGGGCGTGCTGCTGGCGCTGCGGATGAAGGGCGAATCGGTGTCCGAGGTGGCCGGCTTCCTGGATGCCGCCGAAGCGCGCATGGCGCGCGTGACCCTGCCAGGAGGCGGCCCCGCGGTGGTCCTGCCTACCTACAACGGCGCCCGCCACGCGCCCAATCTGGTGCCGCTGCTGGCCTGGTCGGTGGCGCAGGCCGGCGTGCCGGTCCTGATGCACGGGCAGGCTTCGGACCCGAGCCAGCCCGGCGCCGGTTCAAATATCTCGCGGGTGCCGACGCTCGAGATCCTGGAGGCGCTCGGCATTCCCGCTTCTCCCGATACCGGGTCGGCCGCGCAGGCGCTGGGCGACCGGGGCCTGGCCTACCTGCCCCTGGCGGCGGCGAGCCCGGGGCTGGCGCGCCTGGTGAGCCTGCGCCGCATCCTGGGCGTACGCAACGTGGCGCATACCCTCGCCAAGCTGCTGCGGCCGGTGCGGGGCCCGAGCCTGTTGCTGTCGGCCTATACCCATCCCGAATTCGGCGCCATGCTGGCGGAACTGTTCGCGCTGCGGCGCGAGCCGGCGCTGCTGATGCGCGGCACCGAAGGCGAAGCGGTGGCCAACACCCGTCGCCCCCAGCGCATCGCGCGATGGCTGGACGGCGCGCAAGACACGGCGGTGGAAGGCGCCGAACGCGCCGAGGCGCAACTGCCCGGCCTGCCGCCGCGCGATGCCGCCGCCACCGCCGACTGGGTGCGCGCGATCCAGCAGGGGCGGGAATCCTTGCCGGCGCCGATCGCGGCCCAGCGCGACGCCATCCTGGACACCGTCGCGCGCATGGGGAGGGCGGCATGAGCGCGCCCGCCCGGCCGCCCGAAGGGCGCGCTCCCTCCCCTGGGGAGGATGTCGCGCAGCGACAGGAGGGTAGTCCAGTGAGCGCGCCCGCCCGGCCGCCCGAAGGGCGCGCTCCCTCCCCTGGGGAGGATGTCGCGCAGCGACAGGAGGGTAGTCCAGTGAGCGCGCCCGCCCGGCCGCCCGAAGGGCGCGCTCCCTCCCTTGGGGAGGATGTCGCGCAGCGACAGGAGGGTAGTCCAGTGAGCTCGCGCGGCATCGTGCTGTTCGCCCATGGCTCGCGGGATCCGCAATGGGCGCGGCCGCTGGAGCGCCTGGCGCAGGCGGTGGGCGCGCGCGATCCCGGCGCGGCGGTCGAGACCGCCTTTCTCGAACTCATGCCCCCCACGCTGGAGACGGCGGTGGCCCGGCTCGTGGCCCGGGGTGCGACCGACATTGCCGTCCTGCCGGTATTCTGGGCGGCGGGCGGCCACGTGACGCGCGACCTGCCGCGGCTGCTGGCGCAGGCCGAGGCGGCGCATCCCGGGGTCCGGCTCACGGCGTTGCCGGTCCTGTCCGAGCTGCCGGGCGTCCTGGATGCCGTGGCGCAAGCAGCGTTGCAGTCCGGCGCGGGCCGATCTCCCTGAGGCTTCGCGCCGGCCGGTACACACGATTCATTGCACACCTACACGGAGCATTCACCATGATGACGATCTGGGGCCGCCTGACTTCCATCAACGTAGCCAAGGCGGTGTGGACCGCCCAGGAACTGGGGTTGAAATTCGAGCGCATCGACGTGGGCGGCCCATACGGCGGCCTGGATAAGCCGGAATACGTGGCGATGAATCCCAACAGCAAGATCCCCACGCTGGACGACGACGGCTACATCCTCTGGGAATCGAACTCCATCGTCCGCTACCTGGCCGCGACCTACGGCGCCGGGACGCTGTGGCCCACCGATCCGCGCGAGCGCGGGCTGAGCGACCGCTGGCTCGACTGGCAGGCCACCGAGTTCGGGCCGGCCTTGACGCCGGCCTTCTGGGGCCTGATCCGGCAGACCGAAGCGCAGCGCAATCCGCAAGCCATCGCCGACTCCATCGCCCGCACCAATCGCCTGCTGGGCGTGCTCGAGGGCGTGATGGCGGACGGCCGGCAGTACGTGGCCGGCGATCGCTTCACCATGGGAGACATCGCCGTCGGCTGCGCGGTGGACCGCTGGTTCCTGATGCCGGTCGAACGCCCCGAGACGCCGGCGCTGGCCCAGTGGTACGAGCGCGTCAGCGGCCGGCCCTCGGCGCAGGGCGTGTTGAAGCAGAAGCTGGCATGATCCGCGAAATCCTCAGGATGGGCGATGAACGGCTGCTGCGTATCGCCAAGCCTGTCGAACGGGTAGGCACGCCGGAGCTCGAGTCGCTCATTCGCGACATGTTCGACACCATGGAAGCGGCCGGGGGCGTGGGATTGGCCGCGCCCCAGATAGGCGTGGACCTGCAAGTGGTGATCTTCGGCTTCGACCACAGCGAGCGCTATCCCGACGCGCCGGCCGTGCCGCGCACGATCCTCGTCAACCCGGTCATCACGCCGTTGTCCGAAGAGCGGGAAGAAGGATGGGAGGGCTGCCTGTCGGTGCCGGGACTGCGCGGGTCCGTGCCGCGCCATGTCTCGATCCGCTATACCGGCGTCGACCCCTCGGGCGCGCCCATCGACCGCGTCGCCGAAGGCTTCCATGCGCGCGTCGTCCAGCACGAATGCGACCATCTCATCGGGCGCCTGTATCCTTCGCGCATCGAGGATTTCTCCAAGTTCGGCTTCACCGAAGTCCTGTTCCCCGGCCTGGACCCGCGCAGCGACGACTGACCGCCCGCCGCCCCGGCCCGCCGACGCTATAAGATACGGCCGGGGGAACAACGGAGATCAGCCACCCATGGCGGAAAGTCTGCTGTCGATCGGCCTGGAAGTCGCAGCCATCCACGTGCTGGGCATCATCGCCGCATGCCATGCCGTCATGAACACCCGCACCTCGCAGGGCGCGGTGGCCTGGGCGGTGGCGCTCGTTTCGATTCCGTACCTGACGCTCATCCCCTATCTGTTCCTGGGCCGCAGCCGCTTTGCGGGCTATGTGGACGAACACCGGTTCAACAGTGCGCGGGCGCGGGCCCGCACGGAAGCCGAGGTCAACCAGTCCCAGCTTACCGTGAACGCGCGCCGCGACGCGGCGGCCGAGCCTGCGCTGCGCCGTTTCGTGGCGCTGGATCGCCTGGTCGGCCGCCGGTTCCTGGCGGGCAACGAGGTCAGCCTGCTGCGCAACGGCGCAGCGACGTTCGACGCGATCTTCGCCGCCATCGGCCGCGCCGAGCGCTACGTGCTGGTGCAGTTCTTCGTGGTCCGCGACGACCCGCTGGGCCGCGAACTGCATCGCCGCCTGCTGGAACGCGCGGCGGCCGGCGTCAAGGTCTATTTCCTCTACGACGGCATCGGCAGCCACGCCCTCGCGCGGCGCTACGTCGAGTCCCTGCGGGCCGGCGGCGTCCAGATCCATGCCTTCGCGATACGGCGCTTCAGCAACCGGTTCCAGCTCAACTTCCGCAATCACCGCAAGATCGTCGTGGTCGACGGGCAGACGGCATTCGTCGGCGGCCACAATGTCGGCGTGGAGTACCTGGGCGAGAACCCCAGGCTGTCGCCATGGCGGGACACGCACATCCGGCTTTCGGGACCCGTCGTCGCGCAGGTCCAGCGCACCTTCAGCGAAGACTGGTACTGGGTCACCCAGGAGCTGCCCGACCTGCACATGCCCGAGACCACACCCGGCGACATGATGTGCCTGGCCGTGCCCAGCGGTCCCGCCGATCACCAGGAAACCGGCTCGCTGTTCATGGTGCAGGCCATCCAGGCGGCGCAGCGGCGCATCTGGCTGGCGTCGCCGTACTTCGTGCCCGATTCGGCCGTGCAGTCGGCATTGCGGCTGGCGGTGCTGCGCGGCGTGGACGTGCGGGTGCTGGTGCCCTGCCGTCCCGATCATTTCACGGTCTACCAGGCTTCCCTGTTCCACACCTACGAGGCGGTGCGCGCCGGCGTGAAAATCTATCGCTACCAGCCCGGATTCCTGCATCAGAAGGTGGTGCTGGTCGACGACGATACGGCGGCCGTGGGCAGCGCCAACCTGGACAACCGTTCCTTCCGGCTCAATTTCGAATTGACCGTGCTGACGGTCAGCCCGGCCTTTGCCGCCGACGTGGAGGCGATGCTGCTGGCCGACTTCGCCCATGCGGTGGAAGTGAAGCCCGACGAGTGGGCGCGCATCCCCTTGCTGCCGCGCGTCGTGATGCACGTGGCGCGAATGTTCGCGCCGGTGCTGTAGCCGGTTGCCGGGCGGCCGCTTTTTTTGCGCGCCCTCCCGGCGCGGCCTCAGTGGCGCACCAGGACGTGCGGACCGATCTCCTCGATGGTCCGCGTGCCGGTGAGGGCCATGCTGACGTCGAGTTCGCGCTGGATGATGCCCAGCGCGGCATCGACGCCGGGGCGTCCCATGGCGCCCAGCCCGTACAGGAAGGCGCGTCCTATCATCGCGCCGCGCGCGCCCAGGGCCAGCGCCTTGAGCACATCCTGGCCGCTGCGCACGCCGCCGTCGAACAGCACTTCGGTCTTGTCGCCCACGGCCTCGACGATGGCGGGCAGGGCGGCGATGGACGAGAGCGCGCCGTCGAGCTGGCGTCCGCCGTGGTTGCTCACCACGATGGCGTCCGCGCCGCAGGACGCGGCGATGCGGGCGTCCTCGGGATCAAGGATGCCTTTCATGATGAGCTTGCCGCCCCATTGCTGCTTGATCCACTCGACGTCCTTCCACGACAGGGTCGGGTCGAACTGCCGGGCGGTCCAGCGGGCGAGGCTGTTGATGCCGTCGGCATCCTTGACGTAGCCCGCCAGGTTGCCGAAGGTCTTGCGCCTGGAGCCGAGCATGCGCAGCGCCCAGGCGGGCTTGCTCGCCAGGTCCAGCAGGTTGCCCACGGTCGGCCGCAGCGGCACGGTCATGCCGTTCTTCAGGTCCTTGTGGCGCTGGCCGAGGATCTGCAGGTCCAGGGTCAGGACCAGCGCCGAGCACTTGGCGGCCTTGGCGCGCTGGATCAGCGACGCGATGAACTCGCGGTCGCGCATCACGTACAGCTGGAACCAGAACGGCTTGGTAGTGGCCGCCGCCACGTCCTCGATGGAGCAGATGCTCATCGTGGACAGGGTAAAGGGAATGCCGAACTGCTCCGCCGCCTGGGCCCCGAGGACTTCGCCATCGGCCCATTGCATGCCCGCCAGGCCGGTGGGCGCAATGGCCACGGGCATGCTCACTTCCTGCCCCAGCAGCGTGCTCTTGGTCGAGCGGTTGTCGACGTTGACCGCGACGCGCTGGCGCAGCTTGATGGCGGCCAGGTCGTCGGTGTTGGCGCGGTAGGTGCACTCGGTATAAGAGCCGCTGTCGGCGTAGTCGTAGAAGGCGCGGGGCACGCGCTTCCTGGCGAGCTGGCGCAGGTCTTCGATGCAGGTGATGACGGGCATGGGGAAATCCGGTAATTCGAGAGGGGGCGGCGCAAGGCCGTATGGGGGCTTATTTTGCTACAGATGAGCCAGGAGCGGCCCGTCACCGCGTGCGATGCGATCTCGCCGGACCGAGCGCGGGCCGGGCGCACCGTGCATCGCCGGGGTCCGGGTACGAAAGCTGCTGCCGGTACCGGCCCTATTGCAGGAGCCGATCATGAAGCAACCGCCCGATCCGAATGCCGGCGCGCCGCGCCCGCGCCACGTTTCTTCCGAGGACGCCCCGCGTCCCGACATGGACCATCCTCCCGGTGCGCCGGGAGCCACGACGGAGTTCGACCGGGGAACGGCGCAAGCCAGCCAGGAAGCGCGAACCGGGACGCTGCCCGGTTCCGATGATTTCACGCCCGCGCAGCGCGGCCAGCAGGGCGCCGACGTGGAGGTGCGCAGCGACGGCGCCGAGGGTAACGCCAAGCGCGAAGGCGATTCGGAAGAACGGCACGCCCCCGCGGCTGGCAGCGGCAACACGCTGGGTGAAGGCATGACTGCCGGCGGCACGGAGGGCGTGGAGCGCCGGCGGGAATGGCTCGAGCGTGTTGAAAAAGAAGGGGAGGATTGAAATACCGGGCGCCAGTGCCTGGGCCGGCGTCTGATCGCGGCGGCAGGCCGCCCGCCATCGTTTCGCGCAAGCCGGGGCGACTGGCTTCAGGCCAGGTCGGGATCGCGCCCCTTGCGCCGCGGCGGATCCGCCGCCGGCGGTATCTCGCCGGGCATTTTCCTGCCGACGTCCGCGGGCTCCGACCCGGATGGGGGCTCGACCTTCTCGCGCGGCTTGCCTTCGGAGCCCACGCCGAGCCAGTTCGGGTCGGCGGGGCGTTCCCGTATGACGGTGGCGGGCTTGGGGGCGGTGTCTGGCTTGTCGGGTTTCATGGGATAGGCCTCCGGAAAGGCCGCTGCGCAGCAAGACGCGTGCCCCGGGCCCTGGCATGGATCTCAGGAGAATGGAGCGATCGATCATGAAAAGCGCGTCCCTGGCCGAAGTGGTATGGGTTCCCTCCAGGCTGTTCCGCTGGTCGGGTTATCTGCTGGGTTTTGCGTTGGGCGGATTCTTCGACGGCATCCTCCTGCACCAGATCCTGCAATGGCATCACTTGCTCAGCGGGCTCGAGGGCGGGCCATGGCGCGACCTGCGGGTGCAAGTCATGGCGGACGGCCTGTTCCACCTGGCGATGTACGTGGTGGCGCTGGCGGGACTGTGGGCGTTGTGGCGCACGCGCGCTCAGTATGGGCAGCCGGGCGCGGGCCGGCTGCTGTGGGCGTATGTATTGATCGGGTTCGGCGCTTGGCACGTGCTGGACGCGGTGCTGTCCCATTGGCTGCTGGGCATACACCGCATACGGATGGACGCGGCGAATCCGCTGTTGTGGGACTTGGCGTGGTTCGTGGTGTTCGGCCTGGGCATCGCGGCTGCCGGCTGGGGGCTGCGGCGGCGTGGAGGCGGCAAGCGGGGCGGCGGACGGGCCGGCTTGGCGGCGCTGCTCGCCGCCGTGGCCATCGCCTTGCCGTGGTCGCTGCGTCCGCCGCCCGGCACGAACGCGGTCGTGGTCCTGTTCACGCCGGGCACCACCGCGCCCGAGGCCCTGGCAACCTTGAGCCGCGTCGATGCGGATCTTCTGTGGAGCGATGCGTCGGGCCAGCTCTGGGCGATCAGGCCGGGGGCGGGTTATCGCACCTCGGCGCTCTATCGCCACGGTGCCATGTGGGTAGGCGGCTCGCTGTTGCCGGCGGCGTGTCTGGGCTGGTTCAAGGCCTGAGCCCTCAGCCCAGCGCCAGCCCGGCGAGGCCCGCCGCCAGGCTGAGCAGGCCGCCGTGGGGAACCCAGGAAGGGCGGAAGCTGATGAGCAGGGTGCAACAGAAGGCCGCGAACCCTGTCACCGCGATCCATAGCGCGAGGCCGACCGAGACGCCCCATCCGGCCGCCGCCGGCAGCGCCGCGATGGCCAGCAGGGCCCAGCCCGCGCCGCGCAGCCAGGCCAGTGCCGGCGCGGCCGGGCCGTGTGCGCCATGACGGTATCTTTCGCTGGCCATGGCCAGGCAAGTCATGGCGGCATAGGCCAGGGCCGCCGTCGAGAAGAGATTCATGACGCGGCCTCGTTCCCGCCCGGCGCGGAGGGCGCACGCGCGGGAAGACGGTTTTTCCGGGCAGGCGCGGGACGGCCGATGCGCGCGGCGGCCCAGGCCAGCAGTACCCCGGCCAGCACGGCGGCCAGGTCGAAGCCCGCGATGGCCCACTGCCCGGCGGGGATGCTCGTGGCCAGGCCGTGGCCGCCGGTCCAGGCGTTCAGCAGCGGGATCGCCGCGAACAAGGCCGCCGCCGCGCCCAGCTGTTCCTGCCAGGCCCGCGCGTGGGGCCGGACCAGCGCATGGGCCAGCGCCAGCGCCCAGACGATGAAGAAGCCGCGTATCTCCCAGTCGGCCCGGCCCGCCATGCCGGCGGGCAGCAGCCGGTTGCAGAAGAAGTAGGCCGCCGTCGCCACGGCCAGCCCGGCGATGGCGGCGACGTTCAGGACCTCTACCAGGCGATGTCCGGCCGGCGTGCGGCCGAGCCGCGCGCGCTCGGGCAGGCGCTTGGACACCCACAGCATGAGGCCCGTGGCGACCATCAGCGTGCCCAGCACGCCGGACAGGAACAGGATCCAGCGCATGGCCGGACCGGCGAACCGGCCCAGGTGCAGGCTCGCCATGACGTTGTAGGTGGCCCGCACGGCCGAGGGTGCCGCGGTGGCGGGGGCTTCGAGCGCGCGGCCGTCCACGCCGTCGAAGCGCAAGCGGCGCGGCGTGCCGCGGTCGGCCAGGCTCGCGCCGCCTTTTTCGCGGATCTCCAGGACGGGCCGGCCGCCGGCCGTGCGCGTCATGACGATGGCGCCCGCCTCGGCGCCTGCCCATTGCTCGGAAGCCCGGGCCAGCAGGGTGGCCACGTCCGCCTCCACCCGCTGCGGTGCGCCGGCGTCGCGCTCGGCCGGCCGCCCGGTGCTTTGCCCGCCCGCCGCGCCGCCGCGCAGCTCCGATACGAACCGGCCGCCTCCTTCGCTTCCGTACAAGGCTTCGCGCGGCCCGGGCATCAGGGTGCCCATGAGCAGCAGGAGTCCGCTGAACGTGATGACGAGGTGAAAGGGCAGGGCGAACACGGCGGTGGCGTTGTGCGCGTCGAGCCAGGTCCGCTGCCCCTTGTCGCGGCGGAAGGTGAAGAAATCGGCGAAGATCTTCTTGTGGGTGATGACGCCGCTGATGAGGGCGGCGAACATGAACATGGTCGCCAGCCCCACGATCCATCGCGCCCAGATGCGGTCCATGCCGTAGAGCTCGAAATGGAAGCGGTACAGGAAGTTGCCGCCGCGCGTTTCGCGCGCCTCGATCACTTCTCCGCTGCCGGCGTCCAGATAGGCGCGCCGGGTGCCCGCCCGGCCGGCGGCGGCGCCCGGTTCGCGCCAAGACGCCTGCACCTCGGAATGGCGCGCTCCAGGCAGTGCCAGGGTCCACGTCGCGGCATCGGGCGCCAGGCGCTCGATGGCGTCGACCGCGACACGGGCCGTGTCCGCGTGGGGAGCGGACCGGTGCAGTTCCGGCCGCATCCACTGGTTGATCTCGTCGAGGAAGAAGCTGAGGGTGCCGGTAAGAAACACCGCGTACAGCAGCCAGCCCAGCACGAGTCCCGACCAGGTGTGCGCCCACGCCATCGATTGGCGCAGGCCCTCCGGCCTGCCATCCGCCCTCATCGCGCGCCCCAGTCCAGCCCGTGGGTCAGCAGCAGGCAGGCGCCGTAGAAACCGGCTACCACGCCGGACAGCCTGGCGAGGCTTGCGCAGCGGAACGCCCAGAGGGCGACCCACGCGTACACGACGAAGGCCAGCATGGTTGCCGCCAGCACCGCGTCGACCCGGGGCAGCGGCAGCGCAAGCGCCGCCAGCTTGCCGACGGCGACCGCGAGCGCGTACCCGCCCGCGATGGCCACGGCACCGCGCAGTGCGATCGACGCCCGGTAGCGTGCCGTCGCCGGGTTGCGGTCAGAACTGGACATTCATCGCCACCCACAGGCGCCGGCCGTCGAGGTACAGGTTGGCCACGTCGTAGTCCAGGCGCTTGTCGCCCAGGTTGTAGATGGCCGCATGCAGGGTGACCGTCTTGTTCACCCGGTACGAACCGCCCAGGTCTACCTGCACGTAGCCGGGCGACATGGTCGGCACGGCGCTGGTGCGGTTGAGCTTCATCTGCTTGTCGTAGGCCCAGACGCGCGCCCAGCCGGTCGCGGCCTGGGTCGGCTTCCATTCCACCGTGCCGCTGAAGATCTGCTTGGGCGTGCCGGCCAGCTGCAGGCCGGTCTGGCCATTGACGGGATCATCGGTGATCTTGGAACGGATGTAGGTGTAGGTGCCGCGTACCGTGACCGTATCGGTCAGCGCCCATTTCAGGTTGCCTTCCACGCCCCGCATCACGGCCTTGCCCACGTTCACCCGCGAGCGGATGGTGGCGCCGGGATAATTCGGATCCTCCACTCCGGGCAGGGTGACTTCGGTGATCTTGTTCTTGAAGTCGTTGTTGAACAGGGTCACGCCGCCCGACAGCCGGCCGCCGTCGCCGTAGTGCAGGCCGATTTCCTGGTTGATGCTGGTCTCGGGCTGCAGGTCGGGATTGGAGCGGATGACGATGGAGCCGCCGCCGTTGCCGCCGCCCGACGAGAGCGCGTAGCCTGGCAGGATGTCGCGCGCCGAGGGGGCCTTGTAGCCCTTGGAGACGCCGCCCTTCACCGTCCAGTTGTCGTTCACGTGGTAGACCGCGTAGGCGCGCGGCGTCCACTCGCGGCCGAAGACCTCGTGGTCGTCCAGGCGCAGCCCGCCGGTCAGGGCGAGCTTGTCGGTCACGCTCCATTCGTCCTCGATGAAGACCGCCTTCATGACGGTCGACAGCTTGGCGCTGGAATCGGTCACGGTGCGCCACGAGGACCCGTTGTTCGGCATGCCGGGATAAGGATCGTTCGTGCCGGGCACGAAGCAGCCGTAATAGGGATCGGACGGGTTGGTCCGTATGCACTCGCGCCCGACGTAGTTGGTGGCGGTGAATGCCTCCTTGCGATACTGCCCGCCCATCGTGACGAGATGGTTCTTGACGGGCAGCGTCCACTTGCCGTCGAGCACCGTGTTGCGCAGCACGTTCGGGTCGGCCGGCACGGCATTGGTCTCGAGGTTGAAGTTGCGGCGGAAGGCTCTTTCCTGATAGAGGCTGACGGTCGACGTGCCCCAGTCGCCCCAGCGGCCGGTGTGGGTGAGCGAGATGTTTTCGCGCTCGTTCATGCTGCGGGTCGAGGCGGTGGCGTCGGTGACCGACACCCCGCGGTGGTAGATGCTGTCCTGTCGGCTGCGGCCGAAGTCCAGCACGAAATCGTGGTTGCGGTTGGGCGTCAGCGAGAGTCGGCCGTTCAGGTTGTAGTTCCTGGCCTTGTTGAAGCCGTTGACGATCTCGTCTTCGGAGCGGTTGAAGTAGCCGCCGTAGATGGCCAGCCCCAGCATGTCTTCCTTGATCGGGCCGCTGAGGTAGAAGTTGGTGCCGACGGAGTTGCCGGCGGAGGAGCGCTCTTGCAGCGTTCCCTCGATCTTGGCCGAGCCGCCCCAGCGGGTGGCGACCTTGCGGGTGATGATGTTGATCACCCCGCCCATCGCATCGGAACCGTACAGCGACGACATCGGACCGCGGATGACCTCGATGCGCTCGATCGCTTCCAGCGGCGGAATCCATCCCTGCTCGTATCCGGCATTGCCGTTGGTGCGCGCCTCGCGCGTGTTCTGGCGCTTGCCGTCGACCAGGATCAGCGTATAGGCGCCGGGCATGCCGCGGATGCTGATATCCTGGCCGCCGCCGCCCGCCTGAGCCGCCGCGCCGGTGATGCTCACCCCTTCGATGGTCCGCAGGGCGTCGGTCAGGTCGCGGAAGGCGCCTTGTTCCAGTTCCTCGCGGGTCACGACGCTGATCGAGGCCGGCGCCTGCTTGATGTCCTGTTCGAAGCCCGAGGCGGTGACCACCACCGTATCCAGCGACTGGGTCGGCGCGGTGGCGTCCTGGGCGGCGGCCTGAGCGGCAAAGCCCGCGAGCAGGGCGGTGCGGAGGATGGAGCGCGCAAAGGGAGTGCTGCGTGCCGCCGCTGGCGGCCGGGAGGGGGCTTGGAACATGGGTGGCTCTGAGGAATGAAGGGCCGGGTCCGGGCTGACCGGATCGGACACGTCGACAAACAAATGAGAATGATTTCTATTGACTATAATGGCCGCTCGACCGATTCCTCGCGTCAAGGTTTGGATCTTTGGATTTCTTGACGTTTCTTTAGTTATCTTTGGACAAGAAGGGCATGAGTGTGCGGTATGCACGACATGAGGCGGCCGGCATGGCCGTGGCGCCGGCGGCAGCCGGGCAGGCCACGGTGCTGCTGGCCGACGACGACGCCGAGCTGACGCAGATGCTGGCGGAGTTCTTCGCCGGCGAGCCATTCGAACTGCACGTCGCCCAGGACGGCGCGGCCGCGGCCGAGATGGTGAGCCGGCGCCGCTTCGACCTCCTGCTGCTCGATGTCATGCTGCCGCGGCTGTCGGGGTTCGACGTGCTCAGGCAGGTGCGCCGGATTTCCAGCATTCCCGTCATCATGATGACTGCCCGCACCACGCAGGAGGACCGCATCGAGGGCCTGGAATCCGGCGCCGACGACTACGTGTGCAAGCCTTTCAGCCCGGCCGAGCTGCTTGCCCGCATGCGCGCCGTCATGCGCCGCACCCTGCCGCAGCCGCCGGCCCCGCCCCAGCCGCCGCAGGCCGACCCGGGCATCGCCATCGGCCGGCTGCGGATCCTGCCCCGGTCGCAGCGCGCCTACATGGGCGACGAGGCGCTGGCGCTGACTTCGGCGGAACTGCGGGTGCTCGAGATCCTCGTGCGCCACGCCGGCACCCCCGTCACTCGCGAGCACCTGACCGAAGCCGCCCTCGGCCGGCAGCTCGAGGCCTACGATCGCAGCCTGGACACCCACGTCAGCAACCTGCGGCGCAAGCTGCGCGAGTGTACGGGGCCGGGCGCGGCGCCCGAAATACGCGGGCTGCGCAATCTGGGATACATGCTGCTGGCGGGCGGCGCGTGAAATCGCTGTTCCTGCGCATCTTCCTGTCGTTCTGGATCGCCATGGGCCTGATCCTGACGGGGGGCATGGCGATCATGGGTTCGGTGCAGTCGTACCGCGTGAAGTCGCTGTACGAGGTCAATCCCGACCAGCTCGCGCGGGAGGCCAGACAGGCTGCGCTGTCCGGCGGGATCCCCTCGCTGCGCGAGTGGCTGGCCGCGCTGCATGCGCGTCATCCGGCCCTGGGCGCCTATATCGTCGACGCGGACGACCGCGACATCGCCGGCCAGACCTTGTCCGTGCTGACGGCCGATCGCCTGCGTTCCTACCGGGCGCGCAACCACTGGCGCGCCTCGCTGGGCCTGGCTCCCGTCGGCGGCACGCCGGTGCCGCCGCCCGAGGCCACGCCGCCCGAGTATCAGCCGTCCTGGTGGAACATCCGCCGGCTGACGCTGGAGGACGGCCGCAGGTTCGATCTGCTGTTCGACCCCTTTGCCCTCTCGGAGCTCGACGTGCTCGACCAGCCCCACGTGTGGTGGCTGCTTCTCCTGTTCTGTTTCGCCGTCAGCGCGCCGATCTGCTGGCTGCTGGCGCGCACCATCAGCGGCCCGGTCGGCCAGTTGCGCGACGGCGTGCGGCGCCTGGCCTCGGGGGATCTCGGGGTGCGCGCCGGCAAGCCGCTGGGGCGCCGGCGCGACGAACTGGGCGTGCTGGCCCGCGACTTCGACGCCATGGCCAGCCGCATCCACGAACTGGTGGCCACCAAGGAGCGGCTGCTGCGCGACGTTTCGCACGAACTGCGCTCGCCGCTTGCGCGGCTGCGCGTGGCGCTCGACCTGGCGCGGCGCGGCGGCCCGCGGCTGCCCACGCAGCTGGATCGCATCGAGCGCGAATGCGAACGCCTGGATGCCATGATCGGCCAGATCCTCCAGGTAGCCCGCTTGCGCGGCAAGCCTATCCAGGCGCGGGAGCCCGTCCGGCTGGACGACCTGGTGCGGGAGGTGGTCGACAACGCGAGGTTCGAGGCGCAGGCCAAGGAGGTGGCCGTCAAGGTGGCGGGCATCGAAGGCGCCGTGGTGCAAGCCGAACGCGGCGCCCTGGCCAGCGCCTTCGACAACGTGCTGCGCAACGCCTTGCGCTTCTCGCCGCGCGGCGGCGAGGTCAGCGTCACCCTGCGCGACGACGGCGGCGCCTATGCCATGGAAGTCGCCGACCGCGGCCCGGGCGTGCCGGCCGACGCGCTGCCCCACCTGTTCGAGCCCTTCTTCCGTTCGGGCGACGCCCGCGACCGGGAGAGCGGCGGGGCGGGCCTCGGGCTGGCGATTGCCGCCGCGGCCATGCATAGGCACGGCGGAAGCGTCGAAGCGGCCCTGCGCGAAGGCGGCGGACTGCTCGTCAGGCTGCGCGTGCCGGCGTGATTCCCGATCGCCGGCGGAACAGCGGCAGCAGGTCGGGAGACGCGGTCTGGCCGGGAGCGGGCGCGACGTTGCGGTCGAGCTGCACCTGTTGCGGCACATAGGGCGCTTCCAGGCGATCGAGTTCTTCCGCCGTCAGCACGATGTCCAGCGCGGCCACGGCGTCATCCAGGTGGCCGACGCGTGTGGCGCCCACGATGGGCGCGGTGACCGCGGGGTTGTGCAGCAGCCAGGCCAGCGCGATCTGCGCCGGCTTGACGCCCCGCTCGTCGGCGACCTGGATCACCCGGTCCACGACCCTCTCGTCCTCCGGACGGACGAAGTCGCGGACGACGCGCGAGCGTTCGGTGTCCTGCCGCCGGCTGCCCGCCAGCAGCCCGCGCGCGAGCGGGCTATAGGGCAGCACGGCCACGCCCTGGTGCAGGCATAGCGGCAGCGTTTCGCGTTCCTCCTCGCGATACAGCAGGTTGTACTTGTTCTGCATGGTCGAGAACCGCGCCAGCCCATTGCGCTCGGCAAGCTGCTGCAGGGTTGCGAACTGCCATGCGTGCATGCTGCTCGCGCCGACGTAGAGCACCTTGCCGGCGCGCACCGCGTCATCCAGCGCAAGCATGACTTCTTCCAGCGGCGTGCGCGGGTCGAGCCGGTGTATCTGGTAGAGGTCCACGTAGTCGGTACCCAGCCGCCTGAGGCTGCCCTCGATGGCGTGGCGTATGCGCTTGCGCGACAGGCCGTGGCTGGTCTCGTCGCCCTTGGCCAGGCCCACCTTGGTGGCAATGACGACCTTGTCGCGGCCCGGGCCGTAGCGCTTGACGGCGCGCCCCAGTATCTCTTCCGACAGGCCGCTGGAATAGGACTCGGCCGTGTCGAAGAAATTGAAGCCGTGCTCGAAGGCCGCCCGGTAGTGGGGCTGGGCGTCGTCTTCCGACAAGGCCCAGGGCATCCAGTCCCTGGATCCGTAGCTGGAGGCGCCGAATGCCAGCCGCGATACCCGCAGCCCGGTGGATCCCAGATCGATGGTGCGCATGAGTCGTTCCGTATGCGGCGCTTGCCGAAAGGCCGCAATCTACCAACCGGCGGTGTCCGGGGGAAATGCGATTTGCGGCATTGCATATGCGCCCGGTGCGAGGATCGATATGCGGACAAATTCCTTCGTGGCCGCGGGCGGGCGACATAGAGTGATCCTCCTGTGCATCACATCGTCTATCCCATGTCCAGCGTTCCGTCCCGTCTGCATGCCGTGCGCGCGGTGCCTGCCATCGAGGCGGGCGGTCCCGCGCGCGCACGCCGCATTCCCGCGGCCGTCCTGATCGTGTCGGGACAGGTCGCCCTGCTTGCCGCCATCCTCTTCTACGTGCAGTTCCTGGTCGACAGCGGCACGGTCAAGCCCATCTACCTGGCGTCGCCCACCCAGGTGCTCGAGGCCTTTCCGCGGCTGGTCGTCGAAGAGGGCCTGGTCCGCCATTTGCTGACCACGCTGTCCGAGGCGCTCCTGGGCCTGGCCATCGCATTCGTCGCCGGCATCGCGACGGGTGTCGTGATGGGACTGCTGCCGGCGGTGCATCGCTTCCTCAATCCCTTCCTGGTGGCGCTGATGGCCATACCCAAGGTCGCCATCATTCCGCTGCTCACGCTCTACCTGGGCATAGGCTATGCCCACAAGGTCTTCATCGTCGTCCTGTTCGGCTACTTCATCTTCGTGTTCAACACCATCGCCGGGATCCGGCAGGTGCAGGAGAACCACCTGAAGGTGGCCAGGGTGCTGGGCGCCACGCCGGCGCAGCGCATCTTCAAGATCGTGCTGCCCTCGGCCATTCCGGCCATCATGGCGGCGGTGCGCGTCGAGGCCGTGATGTGCGTCGTGGCCGCGCTGCTTGCCGAAATCGTGGCGTCCAAGGCCGGCATCGGCAACCTGCTGAACCGGGCGACGGGTGTCTACGATACCGCCGCCGTGTTCGCGCTGGTGGCCACCATCACCGTCTTCGCCTTGCTCATCATCTTCGTCGTCGAGCAGCTGGAAAAACGCGTCCTGCTCAGGTGGAAGCATGTCTGACGCACCGTCCGCGCCCATTTTTTCGTCCGTCCACAGGTCCTCTCATGAACTCCAATCGACGCGACGCGCTGTCGCGCATCGCCGCGCTGGCCGCGGCGGCCTCCGTACCCGGCATTCCGTTCGCCCAGGGGGCCGGCGCTTCCAGGAAGCTCAAGCTCGCCGCCACCAACAGCTATACCCAGCAACCCATCGTCTTCGGGGTCGAGAAGGGGTTCTTCAGGGAAGAAGGCCTGGAGGTCGAGTTCGTCGACGCGCAAGATGCCGTGACCGGCGTCGCCACTGGCGAGCTGTCGTTCGCGTTCGGGCCGACCAGCGTCTACCTGCGCGCGGCGGCGCTGGGCGCGCCGATCAAGATCGTGTCGTCGGGCTTTCGCAGCAAGGGACCGTATTTCCTGATCGCGCGCCCCGGCATACCGGCCATCGCCGGCCTCAAGGGCAAGACGGTGGGCAATGCGCAGGCGGGGTCCAACCTCGACACCGTGCTGCGGACCATACTCGTGCGCAACGGGCTCGATCCGCGCCGCGACGTGACCCTCTTCGCCAACGGTTCGACCCAACAGGCCTACGGCACGTTGATCTCGGGCCAGGTCGACGCCACCATCATCCATCAGCCCTTCGCCGCCCTGGGCGAGCTCGAGAAGACCAGCCGCACGCTCGCGCGGGGCTGGGACTACCTGCCCACCTATCACACCGGCGTGCTCATCGCCGGGGACCGGCTCATTGCGGCCGATCCCGACCTGCTGCGGCGCGGACTGCGGGCGTATTTCAAGTCCTACGCCTACGCCAAGGCCCACTATCCGGAATACCTGCCCTGGCTGCAGGCCCGGCTCAAGCTCAATCCGCGGGCGGTGGAGCTGGCGCTCAAGCAGGAGGACGACATCTGGGACAACAATCCCGACGTCGACCCGGCCGCGATCGAGGCCACCCAGCGGGTGGAGATCGCGCAGCAGAACCAGAAGGTCCTCTACGACGCGGGCAAGTACATCGACCTGCGCTTCCTGCCCAGGGAATACGTCAAGCCATTCGTCTATCCCAATCAATCGGCGGCGCTGAAAGGCTGACCAAGGGAGTCCCGGCCGTGTCCATTTTCTCGATCAGGAAGCTCAACCAGGTCTACGGCGGCGCGCAGCCGGTGCATGCATTGCGCGATATCGATCTCGAGGTCGGCGAAGGGGAGTTCGTCGTCCTGCTCGGCCCCAGCGGCTGCGGCAAGAGCACGCTGCTGGAGATCCTGGCCGGCTTGCAGCGCCCCACCAGCGGCCAGGCGCTGTTCGACGGCCGTCCCATCGCCGGCCCGTTCCCCTCGGTAGGCGTGGTGTTCCAGGATGCTTCGCTGCTGCCCTGGCGCACCGTTGCGCGCAATGTCCAGCTGGGCCTGGAAATCCGGGGGCGGGACAAGGCCTGGCGCAGGCAGACGGCGGATGCGTACCTGGAATTGGTCGGCCTGGCCGGCTTCGGCGACAAGTATCCGCACCAGTTGTCGGGAGGCATGCGGCAACGCGCGGGCATCGCGCGAGCTTTGGCCAACGAGCCCGGCGTGCTGCTGATGGACGAGCCGTTCGGCGCCGTGGACCACATCACGCGCATCAAGCTGCAGGAGGACCTGATCCGGATCTGGCAGGCCCATCGCCGTACGGTGGTGTTCGTCACGCACGACGTGGGGGAGGCGGTGTTCCTCGCCGACCGCATCGTGCTGCTCTCGCCGCGGCCCGGAGAGGTGTTCGAGACCTTCCGCGTGGGCGCGCCCCGGCCGCGTCGTCGCGGCGATCTTGCGCTCCTGAAGCTGGAAGCCGCGATCTACGACGCCCTGCATGCCATCGACCACGACGCGTCGCCAGCCAGGGCGCCCCTGCGCGCCCTGGCGGCGGCGGGTTGACCCGCCACCGTTTCCCGCCATGTCCGCATCCATCGACTCCTCCACGTTGCCTGCGCCCCGCTCCGGCATGCGGCTCGCCTATCTGCATCGCGCGGCCGAGCCCGCCGGTGATCTTGCCGCACGGCTCACGCGCCTCGCGCTCGAGGTCGAACGCGCCGGTTTCGACTTCCTGCTGTTCGACGACGAACCGAAGGCCGGAGGCCCGGTGCCGGCCGCACGCCTCGACCCTTTCACCGCGGCGTCGTTCGTAGCGACCCGCACCCGGCACCTGGGCCTCGCCGTCACGGCCGATGCCGCCTACTACGAACCGTTCAACCTGGCGCGCCTGACCGCGTCGCTGGACCACATTACGCACGGCCGCGCGGCGCTCAACCTGACGCTCGATCCGGCGCGGTCGGCGGCGGCCAATTTCGGCGTGCGTCATCGCGCGGCCCCCGAGGACGGGCAGCGCCATGCCGAAGAATTCCTGCATATCGTGCGCAGCCTCTGGGACAGCTGGGAAGACGACGCCTTCATCCGCGACAAGGAAACCGGCCGTTTCGTCGACGGGACCAAGATCCACGCCATCGCCCATCGCGGCGAGCACTTCCAGGTCCAGGGACCCCTGAACGTGGCGCGTCCGCCGCAGGGGCAATTGCCGCTCGTGCACGTCGAGCGTTCCGCCGCGACCCGGGAATGGGCGGCAACCGAGGCCGACGTCGTCATCGTGGCCGAGCCGGACGAGGCTGGCGCGCGATCGGCTCGCGCAGCCCTGCGCTTGGGGGCCGCCGACGGCGGACGGGATGCCGATGCCCTCGCCGTGCTGGCCCGGGTGGTGCCCCTGGTAGGGACGAGCCCGTCCGAGGCGGCCGACCTGCACGCGCGATGGGCGCCCCTTTTGCCCGCCGGCATCGTGGCGGCGGGGACGGCCGGGGAGGTCGCGGATCGCCTCCATGGGTGGGTCGAACAAGGCGTCGCGGATGGCTATGCGGTGCTGCCGGCGCCCGTGGCCGGCCAGTGGCCGCGTTTCGCCGAGGCCGTGCTGCCCGAACTGGCGCGCCGCGGCGCCATCGGGCCGGCGCCCGGCGTGGGCGCCACCCTGCGCGAGCGCCTGGGCCTGGCGCGCCCGGCCAACCGCCATGCCGCTGCGCCAACCCTTTCCGGACAAACGACATGAGCACGACAAACCGCCGCCTGCACCTGGGCCTGATGTTCTGGGCCACCGGCACCCACGCCGCCGGGTGGCGGCTGCCAGGTTCGAAAGAGGATGCCGCCTTCGACATCGAGTTCCTGCAGCACGTGACGCAGATCGCGGAACGCGCCAGGTTCGATTTCCTGTTCCTGGGGGACCGGCTGGCCACCGATCCCAGGCTGCAGCGCACCAATCCTTCGCAGATGTCCCGCCTGGAGCCCTTTACCGCCGCCGCCAGCCTGGCGGCGGCCACTTCGCGCATCGGTATCGTGGTCACGGCCAATCCGACCTATTACGACCCCTACACCGTGGCGCGGCTGATCGGTTCGCTCGACCACGTCAGCGGCGGACGCGCCTCGTGGAATATCGTGACGGGCGCGGACGACATCGCCGCGGCCAACTTC
This sequence comes from Pigmentiphaga sp. NML080357, assembly GCF_002188465.1. Taxonomy (GTDB): domain Bacteria; phylum Pseudomonadota; class Gammaproteobacteria; order Burkholderiales; family Burkholderiaceae_B; genus Pigmentiphaga. The sequence continues at coordinate 393,505 of NZ_NINW01000049.1, forward strand.
AGCCGCACCGAGCATTGGGAGACCCAGAAGCGCTACGACTGGGCCGACGAATTCGTAAGCGTGGTCAAGGCGCTGTGGGACGGCGCTCCCTCGGAGGTGCACCCGGCCGGCCTGCCGCTGCGGCACGAGGGTGCGCATTTCCGCATTGAAGGTCCGCTCGACGTCCCGCGCCTGCCGCAGCGGCACGCGGTCATCCTGCATGCCGGTACCTCGGACCGATCGCGCGAACTCGGCGCCCGCGAAGCCGACGTCATCTTCGCCGGCCAGCCGGACCTGCCGTCCGCGCAGGCCTATTACGCGGACATCAAGGCACGCGCCCGCCGCCACGGGCGCGGCGAGCACGAGATCGCCATCCTGCCCGGCCTCACGCCCATCGTGGCGGCCACGACCGAAGAGGCGGTCGCCATCTACGATCGCCTCAATGCCTTCCTGCCCCTCGATCCGGAGGACGCGGTGGGCGAGGTCCGCAAGGGCGGGCTGGGCCGCGGCCGCCGCCGCAACCTCGGCGCATTGTCCGACGTCCTGGGCGTGGACGTGCGCGGCAACGGCTACGGCGAGGCGGTCGCGCCGGGGCTGTATGCGCGCGTATCCGATGCGGGACGGCAATTGATCGATGAAACCGCGCGCCGCACGCGCCGGACGCTCGAGGGCGGTGCGCGCCGCATCACCTACCGCGACCTCATCGATACCGCCGGCGCGATGGGCGCCGTCGTCGTGGGCAATCCGGAAGAGGTCGCCGATTTCATCCAGTCGTGGTTCGATGCCAGGGCGGCGGATGGTTTCAACATCTTCCCGGCCTACGTGCCGGGCGCGGTGGAGGCGTTCGCGGAACTGGTGGTGCCGGTGCTGCAGCGGCGCGGCCTGTTCCGCCTCGATTACGAAGGGCCGACCTTTCGCCATCACCTGGGCCTGGACCTGCCCGCCCCGCGACTGCCGGAGGCTGCCTGACGAGGATCAGGCGCCACGGCCGGATAGGCTCAGCGCCGCAGCCGGTCCAGCGCCTCGTCCACGGCGGGAGGCTGGGCCGCATCCTTGTAGACGTCGAGCCGCCGGTAGATGTCCGCCGCCGCCAGGTGAAAGCCCGAAGGCAGGCCGGCGGCGTGGAACGTGGCGGCGATCTCTTCCATTTCCCCCACCCAGCGCCAGGCCTTTTCCGCCTTTTGCGCGACCTCTTCCGAGCGCGCGGGCGTCTGCGGGCTCGACAACTGCCATTCGGCAAGCAGCGCCGCCTCCACGCCTTCGTGCCGGGCCAGGGCCCGGATGCCGCCGAGCAGGGCGGTGGCGCCTTTGCTCCAGGCGGCATAGCAGATCTTCAGCGCCGATGCGCTGCCAGCCGGGCCGTCCAGGGCGATGGCTTCCAGCGCGCTGCCGGCGAACAGGGCCGCGGTCTCGGCCGCCTTGCCGCCGGCGAGGTACAGCCGTGTGCTGCCCGGTTTGCGCGGCGGCTGGCCGATGATGCCGCCATCGACAAAGTCCGCGCCGCCGGCCCGCACCGCTTCCTCGATCTGGCGGACCGTGGCGGGCGAGACGGCGTTGGCATCGACGAAGACGCCCGCGTACCGGTTTTCGGCCACGGCGCGCGCCAGTTCGAGCGCGTTGTGAGGCGGACAGACCGAAATGGCGATGTCCGCGTCCCGCAGCGCGGCCGCCATGTTTTCCGCGTCTTCCAGGCCGGCGGCCTGCGCCCGCCGCGCGGTGGCGGCGCTGCGGCCGGCGGAACTCCAAAGTACGCGATGCCCGCGCGATACGAGGCAGGCGCCTAGGGCTGCGCCCATGGCGCCGGGATGCAGGAGGGCGATGGTTCGGCTCGGCATGGCATGTCCTGGGAAGTGGGAAAGCGGGCGTGACCGCTTCTTTCCCGCATGTTAACGCCGCCCGGCCTGCCGCGGCGGCCGGTGGCTACAATGGCGCCAGTATCCCCGCAGCGAAGGTTCGCCATGAACGATTCCCAGCACAAGCTCTCCATGACGATCCTGATGACGCCCGACATGGCCAACTTCTCGGGCAACGTCCATGGCGGCACGATCCTCAAGTACCTCGACCAGGTCGCCTATGCCTGTGCCAGCCGCTATGCGGGCCGCTACGTGGTCACGCTGTCGGTGGACCAGGTCGTGTTCCGCCAGCCCATCCACGTCGGCGAGCTGGTCACCTTCTACGCCTCGGTCAACTACACCGGCAGGACCTCCATGGAGATCGGCATCAAGGTGGTGACCGAGGACATCCGCAGCAAGACGGTGCGCCACGCCAACAGCTGTTATTTCACGATGGTGGCCGTGGACGACGCCGGCGTGCCCGTGCCGGTGCCGCCGCTGGAGCCGCAGACCGAGGAAGAGCGCCAGCGCTTCGAGGCCGCGCAACTGCGGCGCGAGCTGCGGCAGGAAATGGAGCGGCGTCACCAGGCGATCAAGGAGCGCACGGCCGGGCAGGCGCAGGGCTGAGCAACGTTAACGGGCCCGGTCCATGCGCTTTGCGCATTTGGCCGGGCAAGCGGAATCCCCTACTATTTCCGGTTCCGTCCCACTCCGTTCGAGGCAGCCATGACTCATCGCGCGCTCGGCACCACCGGCCTGCAAGTATTTCCCATCACCTTCGGCGGCAACGTCTTCGGTTGGACGCTCGACGAGGCGGCCTCGTTCCGCATCCTCGACGCGCTGGCCGGCCGCGGCATGAATTTCATCGACACCGCGGACGCCTATTCGCGCTGGGTGCCCGGCAACCAGGGCGGCGAGTCGGAAACCATTATCGGCAACTGGTTCAAGCGCACCGGCAAGCGCAACAGCGTGATCCTCGCCACCAAGGTGGGCAAGCCCGCGCTGGGCAACCCGGGCGGGTTGTCGGCGGCCTATATCGAAAAGGCGGTGGAGGGTTCGCTGCGCCGCTTGCAGACCGACTACATCGACCTCTACCAGGCCCATGACGACGACGCCGATACGCCGCTCGAAGAAAGCCTGGCGGCGTTCGACAAGCTGGTGCGGGCCGGCAAGGTCCGCGCCATCGGCGCATCCAACTACACCGCGGCCCGCTTCCAGCAAGCCCTGGACGTGAGCCAGGCCAACGGCCTGGCCGCCTATGCCACCCTGCAGCCCGAGTACAACCTGGTCGAACGCCAGGCGTTCGAGACCGAACTGGCGCCGGTGGCGCTGAAGAACCGGATCGCGGTCATCAACTACTACGCCCTGGCCAGCGGTTTCCTGAGCGGCAAGTACCGCACGGCGGCCGACCTCGAAGGCAAGGCCCGCGGCGGCCGCGTCGCCTCATACCTGAACGAGCGTGGCCTGCGTATCCTGGCGGCGCTGGACGAGGTGGCGGCGCAATACCGGTCCACGCCCGCCGCGGTGGCCCTGGCCTGGCTGTTGCACCAGCCGGCGGTGACGGCTCCCATCGCCAGCGCGACGTCCGAGGCGCAACTCGATTCGCTCGAGGCCGCGGCGCATCTCGCGCTGGGGCAGGAGGCCCTGGACCTGCTGACGCGGGCCAGCGCCTACTAGGGCGTATTCCCCCGGGTCTTCGGTCCGGAAGGCCGGCCGCCTGAGCAGGCGGCCGGCATCGAAGCGCCACGGCACCCCGCCATCGCGTTCGTTGTGCATTGTTTGCGAATCGTTTCGCGGCTTATACGTAGACTCGGTGCGACGTAGTTCCGTCCTGGCGCATCGAATTCCATGAACGACCGAATTGGCGAGTTGGCCGAGCCGCACGTGGCAGGCCCGCTTTGCGATCTGGGTTTGCTCGCCCAAGCGGCGGTGGACGCGCATCGCATCTCACCCGGGGGGTACGTCCGGCACGTGGACGCGGACCTGCCTGGCCATCCGCTGCTCGTGCGGGGGTATGGGGAGGACGTGTTTTCGCTGGTCGCGGCCTCGATCGCCTGTGTCGCCCGCTGGCCCGGCGTGAACCGGCGCATCGTGGTGGGCGCCCGGCCGAGTTTCGAGCGCGTGGAGCTGTTCGTGGGCCATGGCAACAGCATCGGCAGCTACCCGACCCTGCCCATGAGCCTGGACGACCTCGAGCGAGCGGACGGCATCGCGCCTTTCGAAGCCATGCGCGGCCGCATGATGCGGTTGCTGGATACGCTCAACGCCACGCTGGTTCTCGGCTGCAATACGGCCCTGGACGCGCTCGCGCTGTCCATCGCCTTTCCGGGCGTGTCCGGCCGGTCCACGCACCGGCCGTTTCCGTCCCTCGCCAGGAAAGACCAGGCGAATCGATAGCTATTGCACCGCCGGCGCGCGGTCCGTGCCCAGGCGCACGCCCGCCGGCGCGTTTTTGGCAGATGCCGTGCGGCCCTTGCGTTTCCTGGCCCAGATGACCACCCCGGTCACGCTCAGCATGGCCACGGTCAGGCCGAGCAGCGACACCAGGATGCGGCCCGGGATGCCGAGGATGCGGCCCGAGTGGAGCGGGAACTGCGCCTGCATGAAGATGTCGCCCGCGCTGCCGGTGCCCGGGATGTGGGCGCCCAGCGGCTTGCCGTCCTTTTCGTCGAAATACAGCCAGGTGTTGCCCAGGCCGCCATCGCCGTGGTCGTTGCCCGGCTCGTAGAAGCCGACGCCGTAGATGCCCTGCAAGGCCCCATAGAACACGCCCCCGGCCGGCTCGGCGATGTCCAGGCGCCGGGCCTCGGCCCTGGCCAGCTCGACGATCTGCGTGCGCTGCAGGGCGGGCATGATGGGCTCGTCGAGCGGCCGCATGGGCCGCGTCTCGAACGGCGTCGGCGTCAATGGCGAGATCATGTTGACCACGGGCCGCACCACCTCGGTGTTCAGGTTCAGCGAGATCGAGGTGACCGCCAGCAGCAACAGCAGGCCCCACAGCCAGACGCCGCCCGAACGGTGCAGGTCGAAATTGAGCGCATAGCCCCCCTTGCGCAGCCGGAACGCAAAGGACTTGCGCCAGGTGCGCCAGGACGGAAACGACAGGTACAGGGCGATGAAGCAATCGAGGAACCATGCGATGCTGACGAACCCCATGAACCACATGCCGAGCTCGACGCCGTTCACGTTGGGCAGATGCATGGTGTAGTGCAGCTTGTACAGGAAGGGCAGCAGGTTCTCGCGGCTGAGGGAGATCGCGCCCCACTCGCGCTTGCCCTGGATCTGGCCGGTGACCGGGTCGAGCGCGACCTGGTTGAAGCCGAGGTCGTAGGCCTTGCCGGTGGAGGGATCGATGCGGCCCGTGACCGATACCAGCAAGGCATGGCCGGGTTCGACCTCCAGCGGACTGAAGGTGACCATGACGCGCGGATCCTGGGCCTCCAGCCTGGCGATCAAGGTCTCGACCGGCAGGGGGTCGCCCTGGGTGGCCGGTTCGTACAAATGCGGGTTGAGCCAGGCGTCCAGCTCGTGGTCCCACGAGATGAAGGCGCCGGTCAGGCCGGCGATGAACAGGAAAACCGCCACGCTGAGGCCTATCCAGCGGTGCAGCAGAACTCCGAATTTGCGCAGCATGAGCATGCATCGCCGCCGGGCCGCGGCGATTCCCCGAGTCTTTTGATGATGGGGAATGATAACGCGAATTAGTCTCAATAAAGGGCGGGATAAAAAGACGGGGCATCAGCCCCGTCCCGTCAGGCCTTCTGCACCGAGTGGTTCAGGCAGGTCTCCACGCGCCAGCCGTACAGCCACTGCATCGCGTCGTAGTACTGCTCCTGGGTGCGGCCCACCCACAGCGAGTTGCGCACCAGGCGCTCCACGCCCTTGGCATGGTAGAGCGTGCCCATGGCGCGGGTGGAGAGCACCACGCGGGCCGTGCGCGTGATGCGCGAATTCTCGTACAGCCGGAACGCCGCTTCCAGGTCGCCCCGGCAATGGCGCACGGCCGCCCCCAGCGTGGCTGCGTCCTCCAGCGCCATGCAGGCGCCCTGCGCCAGGTATTGCGTCATCGGATGCGCGGCGTCGCCCAGCACGGTGGCGCGGCCATGGCCCCAGCGCGGCTGCGGGTCGCGGTCGGCGGTGGCCCAGCGCTTCCACGAGGTCGGTCGGTGCAGCATCTGGTGCGGACGGGGGTGGATGCCCTCGAAGTAGGAAAGCACTTCTTCCTTGCTGCCTTCGCGCACCCCCCAGACCTCGGGCTCGCGGCTGTGGAAAGTCACGACCAGGTTGTACTGGTGCCCGCCGCGCAGCGGGTAGTGCACCAGGTGGCAGTTCGGGCCAGCCCATACCACCGGGGCGTTGATCTTCAGGTCTTCGGGCATGTCGGCCTCCTCGACCACGGCCCGGTAGACGACGTGGCCGGTGACCTTGGCCTCGTCGCCGATCAGGGTGTCGCGGATGACCGACTTGACGCCGTCTGCGCCCACCACCACGTCGGCCGTATGGCGTCCGCCCTGGTCATCCACCACGGTCGCCTTGCCGTCGCCCAGTTCCAGCGCCCGCACCCGGGTCGAGGTCTTGAAGCGGATGAGCGGATGGACCTGCACCGCTTCCAGGATGGAAAGGTGGATGTCGGCGCGGTGGATGACCGCATAGGGATTGCCGAAGCGCTTGCGGAACGCCTCGCCCACCTCGAAACCGCCGACTTCGGTGGCATCCACGGCGTCCATCATGATGAGCCGTTCGGTGAAGACGGCGCGGCGGCGGGCGGCCTCGCCCACGCCCAGCGCGTCCAGCGCGGCGAAGGCGTTGGGGCCGAGCTGGATGCCCGCGCCGATCTCGCCGATGGTGGGGCTCTGTTCCAGCAGCTCGACCGCCACGCCTTCCTTGGCCAGTGCCAGGGCGGCCGCCAGGCCGCCGATGCCGCCACCGACGACGATGGCGGTTGCTTGGGTTGCTGTAGTCATTGGAGTGGCGCCTCGCACATGTGGGGATGGATGGCCGCCATCTTAGTGAGCCGGCGCGCTTGACTCCATGGAGCGCTATCGATAGGCTGAATCGATATACTCGATATAGACGGCATTGAGAATTGGAAAATATCGATACGAAACTGTTGCGGGTGTTCGACGAAATCCGCCGCACCGGCAGCGTATCGGTGGCGGCCGAGCGCATGGGCATGAGCCAGTCCACCATGAGTTTCTTCCTGGCCAAGCTGCGCGAGGTGTTCGGCGATCCGCTGTTCGTGCGCACGCCCGCCGGCATGGAGCCGACCGCCCGGGCGCTGGAGCTCGAAAACCGGGTCGCCGCCGCGCTGGCCGCGATGCAGGCCCTGCTGGAGCCGCCCACCTTCCTGCCGGAAGCGTCCGACCGGGTATTCCGGTTGAGCATGACCGACATCAGCCATATCGTGTTGCTGCCGCGCATCGTGAACCACCTGCGCGAGGTCGCGCCCGGCGTGCGCATCGAGGTCCAGCGCATCAGCCCCGATACGCCGGCCCACATGGCAAGCGGCGAAGCGGATCTCTCGATCGGCTTCATGCCGCAGCTCGATGCCGGGTTTTATCGCCAGCGGCTGTTCGAGCAGGACTTCGTGTGCGTGGCCGGGCCCCGCCATCCGCGCATCCGCAAGGCCTTCACGCGCGCCGATTTCGCGCGCGAAGGTCATATCGACGTGTCGCCTTCGACCACCAGTCAATTGATCGTGGAGCAGGCCATACGGCGCGCCGGGCTGGCGCGGCAGGTCGTGCTGCGGCTGCCGAGCTACCTGGGCCTGGCCGCCGTCATCGCGCAGACCGACCTGGTCGCCACCGTGCCCCGGCTGCTGGGCGAGATCGTCGCCCGTCAGGAAGGGCTGCGCGTCCATGCGCCGCCCATCCCCATCGAACACTATGGCGTCAACCAGTACTGGCATGCGCGGTACCACCGCGATCCCGGCCACGCCTGGCTGAGGCAGACCCTGGCCGAATTGTTTCTGGAGAGCGGCGCACCGCCGCCCGGCAGCCTCAGCCGGACGCGCCCTCGGTCTTCTCGGCGTGAGGATTCACCATGACGATGGGCGCGGTCGCCACCGCCACGCAGGGCAGGATGAAGCCTTCCTCCTTTTCGCGCGCGCTCAGCCCCGGCCATTCGACCAGGTAGCGGACGCTGCCGCTTTCCATCCTGGAATAGCAGGTGCGGCATGTGCCGTTGCGGCAGATGCTGGGCAGCCGGATGCCGGCGCGGCGCGCAGCCTGGAACAGGCTCTCGTCCGGCCCGGCGGTGAAGGTCCATTGCTGCGGTTCCAGCGTCACGACGTGGCGCTGGGACGTGTTTTCGGGGGAATCGGGCGACGAAGAACTCACGGCATGGCAGAGTAGGAGTGCCCGCCCGGCGGCGGGACAGGGTCAGCCGGATGCTAGCATCCCGCCCCGCATTTCCGCGAACGGGCGAGTTTCGCAAGGGTCATGCCTTGAAACACATGCTCTCCGGGGCGCGAGTACACTGCGGCTTCGATCGGCAACCAGCGAACGGGGGCAACGACGCGCATGCAGCCGTGGGATATCGCGTCCTACCGGTTCCGAGGCAAGCGGCGCCTGGATGAAGAGGCCACCGCGGATGCCTTGCGACGCAGCGAGCACCGGTACCGTCTGCTGTTCGAGTCCATCGACCAGGGGTTCTGTGTCGTCCAGATGCTGTTCGACGGCGACAAGCCGGTCGACTACCGTTTCCTCGAGGCGAATCCCGCTTTCGAGACCCATACCGGCCTCAGGCACGTGCTGGGCAAGCGCATGCGCGAGCTCGCGCCCGGCCATGAAGAGCACTGGTACCAGATCTACGGCGACGTCGCGCTGACCGGCCGGCCCGCCCGTTTCGAGCATCGGGCCGAGGCGCTGGGCCGCTGGTTCGACGTCTATGCCTTCCGCCTGGGCGAGCCGGAGGATGCCACGGTCGCCATCCTGTTCAGCGACATCACCGAGCGCTACATGATGGAGTCGCAGCGCGAGCAGCTGCTGGAAGCCGAGCGCGCGGCGCGGCGGGATGCGGAGACCGCCACCCGCATGAAGGACGAATTCCTCGCCACGCTGTCGCACGAGCTTCGCACGCCGCTGTCGGTCATCATCGGCTGGAGCCAGTTGCTGCTCAAGCGCGCCGATCCGAACAACGAGCAGCAGCGCAAGGGCCTGGCCAACATCCTGCAGAGCGCCCGCACGCAGGCCACGCTGATTTCCGACATGCTGGACATGAGCGCGATCTTCCTGGGCAAGGTCAAGCTCGACCTCGAGCCGCTGGACGGCTTCGAGCACGTGGCGCGCGTGGTGCAATCGAGCGAGCCCTCCATGCAGGGCAAGGGGATACGGCTGGAGTTCCAGCACAGCTTCGAGGTCTGCCTGGTGCTGGCCGACGCCACGCGGCTGCAGCAGATCCTGTGGAACCTGCTTTCCAACGCGATCAAATTCACCCCGCCCAATGGCCGTATCAGCATTGCGGCCCGTAACACCGGCTCGCGGTTCGAGGTGTCGGTGGCCGACAGCGGCGTGGGCATCGAGCCCGACTTCCTACCTCACCTGTTCGACCGTTTCCGCCAGGCCGACGGCTCCACGTCGCGCCGCTACGGCGGGCTGGGGCTGGGCCTGTCCATCGTCAAGCAATTGGTGGAGATGCATGGCGGCGAGGTCTGGGCCGAAAGCGAAGGCCTGAATCGCGGTGCCTGCTTCACCGTCAGCCTGCCGGTCTACCGGTCGCCGCTCATCGCCACCGAGGCGGGCGAGATCCATGGCGAGAAAGGCGACCTGCTGCATGCCGACAGCTTGGCCGGCCAGCTCATCCTGGCCGTGGAAGACCAGCCCGACGTGCTGGAATATCTCATCTACCTGCTGAGGGAATACGGCGCGGAGGTCACCGGCGTGACCTCGGCCTACGCGGCGCTCGAGGAACTGGCCGAACGTGGTCCCGACTTCTATACCGTGCTGGTGGCCGACATCGGCATGCCGGGCATGGACGGCTACCAGTTGATCGAGACCGTGCGCAAAGGCATGGGGGTGGACGCGAAGAGATTGCGGGCGGTGGCCGTTACCGCCCTGGCCCGCGACGACGATCGCCGCCGCGCGCTCGCCAGCGGCTTCCAGACCCACGTGACCAAGCCCTATCGCGCGGCGACCCTTATCGCCGCCATACGCGGCAGCAGCGAAGGCGCCGCCCCCGCGGACGAAGGCGGCGCCGCGGGGCAGTCCTAGATTGCGTCGCAGGCCTGCGCGAAATCGCCGAGCAGGTCTTCCGGGTCCTCGATACCCACCGACACGCGGATCAGCGAATCGGCAATGTCCATCTCGCGCCGCCGCTCCGGGCCCATTTCCCAATAAATGGTCTGCGCCACCGGTATGGCCAGGGTGCGGTTGTCACCCAGGTGCGTGGCGGAGATGACGATGCGCAGCAGGTTCTGGAAGCGGACCGGATCCAGCCCGTCCTGCAGCTCGAAGCTCAGCAGGGCGCCGCCGCGCTTGAACAGCGCCCGGGCGCGTTCGTGCTGCGGATGATCCGGCAGGCTGGGGTGGTAGACCCGCTTGACCTTGGGATGGGCGGCCAGTTGCGCGGCCAGCGCGGCCGCCGTGGCACAGGCCCGCTCCATGCGCAGGCTGAGCGTTTCGGCGCCCGCGGCGATGCGGTGGGCGGCTTCCGAACCCAGCGTCGCGCCCATGTCGCGCAAGCCTTTCTTCTTGATCTGCTGCAGCCCCTGCATGGCCGGCTTGACGCCGCGGTAGGCGGGATTGATGTTGGGATAGGCCGTCCAGTCGAACAGGCCCGTATCGGTAACCGTGCCGCCCAGCGCGTTGCCATGGCCGCAGATGTATTTGGTGAGCGAATTGATGCTCAGGTCCGCCTGGACCGCCTTGGGGCGGAACAGGTAGGGCGAGGTCATGGTGTTGTCCACCACGTACAGCACGCCCTTGGCCTTGCACAGTGCGCCGATCTCGGCCAGCGCGGCGACCTGGGTGCGCGGGTTGGCGATGGTTTCGACGAATACGAGCCGCGTATTGGGGCGCAGCGCGCGTTCGACGTTGGCGACCTCGGTGGCGTCGACGAAGTCCACCTCCACGCCCAGGCCCTTGAGCGTGGCGAACAGGCTGTTGGTGTTGCCGAACAGAAAGCCGCTGGAGACGATGTGGTCGCCCTCGCGCAGCAAGGTCGTCAGCACCGCGGCGATGGCCGCCATGCCGGTTGCGAACGAGACCGTGCCGATGCCGTCTTCCATGTCGGTGATCTTGGTCTCCAGCGCCGCGGTCGTCGGATTGCCCTGGCGGCCGTAGGAATAGCCGGGGTTGCGGCCCTGGAATACGTCGACCAGCGTCTGCGCGTCTTCGTAGCCGAAGGCGGAGGCGGTGTGCATGGGTTTGTGCAGCGCGCCGTGTTCGACGGAGGAGCGGCGGTCGCTGTGCAGGATGCGGGTAGTGAAGCCTTGGGACATGATCGGGATCGTCGAGGGAGATTTGCGGTCATTCTAAACCTTGCCCGGCTTGCGGCGACCCGTGCGGGGAATCCGGGTATCCAGCGCGCGCAGGCGGTCGGCGACGACTTGCTTGAGCAGATGGGTGAGCGTGGCGGCGACAATCGATCGGGGCGCGGGGCGGCGATAGACGGCCGAGAACGCCATCGAGATCGTGGGCGTGAATGGCCGGATGGCGACCGTGGACGTCTGGGAGCCGATGATGGCGATGGGATCGATGACGGCGATTCCCACTCCCCGGCTCACGTAGCCGATGACGGAGGAGGAGTGCATGGTCTCCACGCGTATGTTGGGCTTGACGCCGGCTTCCAGCATCGCGCCGTTGAGCTGCATGCGCTGATGGCTGCTCTGCCCCAGCGCGATGAAATCCTCGCCGTCCAGGTCGTTGATCGAAATCTGCTTCTTTCCCGCCAGCCTATGGTCCTTGGGCATGACGCAGACCGCCTGCGTTGCCGGAAAGGGGTCGTGCTCCAGGCCTCCCAGGTCCGGCGGCGGCGACGCGAACGCAATGTCCAGCTGCGCATGGCGAAGCATGGAGATGAGATTGATCGAACTGTCGGGATGGACCGAGACGACGACGTCGGGATGGTGCCGCAGCAACAGGCCGATGGCTTCGGGAAGGCAATGCGAGGACAGGTTCGGCATGGCGCCCACGTGCAGGTAGCCCGCCGTCGAAAGACGGATCGCGCGGGCCGCTTCGCGGATCCGCTCGGCGCCGGAGAAGTGTCGCTCCACTTCCCTGTATAGCTGATGCGCCGCGTCGGTCGCGATGATTTGCACGCCCTGCCGCTGGAACAACGCCAGCTTCAGCTCGTGCTCGAGGTCGTGGACCAGGCGCGAGACCGCCGGTTGCGAAATGGACATCAAATGCCCCGCGCCTGTCATGCTGCCGGTCAGCATGACGGCGCGGAATGCTTCTAGCTGGCGGAAGTTCAGCGGGCGTGGCAAGGCAGCGAAGAGGTCATCGGGGCGCGGACAGGGCCGATGATACTTCGAAGGCGGAGTCGTCGACAGGCGCGACGCAGGTCTCGAGCAACCGTCCGTAGCCTTGCGGCGCATCGCCGAGGCCCAGGCGACGCAGGCATGCCCAGAAGCAGGCCTGATTGCTGGTGATGACGGGCTTGCCGAGGTCCCGCTCCAGCGCCGCGATCACCCCGAGCGAGGCCAGGTTGGTGCAGGAAATGAAGACGGCGTCCGCCTCCGGCCGGTCGACCATGCGGGCCAGCCGATAGATGGCCTCGGGTGGAACGCGTCCGATGCCACGCCGTTCCTCCTGGGTTTCGCCCAGTCCGAGTCCTTGCAATGAGGTCACCTGGAACCCGTACTCCTCGAGGAATTCCCGCTCGCGGCGGTTGACGAATTCCACGTAGGGCGTCGCGACCGCCACCCTTCGGACACCGAGCGCCCGCAGCGCGGCGACGACCGCGCCCGCGGCGGCCAGGGCAGGCTTGCCGGTGCGCGCTTGCATGTCGGAGACGAGCTCGGACATCGGGCACATGAACGAGCCCGACGTGCAGCCATAGGCGACGATGTCGATCTCGGCGGTGGCCAGCTGCTCGGCGGCTGCACCGACGGCCTGCGCCATCGCGACGTAGGATTCCTGGGTCGCGTGGCCCAGCAGCAGCGCCCGGGCGGCGAACACGCCGACGCCCGTGGGCGCCATGCGCCAGAACTCGGGTTCGTTCACCGTATTGGTGGAGGGGACGATCAGCCCGATCTTGGCCTTCCAGCCATAGGGGGCATAAAGGGAAACGGCTTTCATGGATATGTGCTTCTCGGCGTGGGTTTAGTCAAGCTTGATTCCCATGCGGCGGATGAGTTCGCCGTACTTGCGTTCCTCGGACATCAGCACCTCGCCCAGTTCGGCCGGCGTGCCGCCGATCACTTGCGCGCCGGCATCTTCGAGCCGCTTGCGTATCGCCGGCGTCCGCAGTGCCGCGACGATCTCGCGGTTGAGCTGGTCGATGCGCGCAGGCGGCGTGCCCGCGGGCGCCAGCACGGCGCCCCAGGACTCGGCACGGAATCCGGGGTATCCGGCCTCGGCGACCGTGGCCACGTCGGGGAATTGCCGCATCCGCTCCGCGCCCGCAGCCAGCACCTTGAGATTGCCCGCGGCGATGTGCGGCTGCACGGCGCCCAGCGTATCGAAGACGATGTGCGTGCGGCCCGCGATCAGGTCCAGATGCGCGGCTGCGCTGCCTTTGTAGGGCACGTGGGTCATCCTGAGTCCGGCAAGGTCGGCGAACCATTGACCGAAAACGTGGACATTGCTGCCGTTGCCCGCCGAGGCAAAGGCAAGCTGGCCCGGCCGCGCGCGGACATAGGCCACGAGTTCCGGCACGTTGCTCACGGGAAGAGAGGGCGTTGCCACCAGCACCATGGCCGTGCGCGTGGCGAGCGTGACGGGCGCGAAATCCTTGATCGGGTCGTATGGCAGGTCGGGCATGAGCGCGCGCCCGAACACGTGCGAACTGACCACCAGCGCCAGCGTGTTGCCATCGGCGGGGGCTTTCGCCACGAGCGCCGTGCCGATCGTGCCGTTGGCGCCCGGCTTGTTCTCCACGACCACGGGCTGCTGCAGGCGCGCGGCCAGGTGGTCGGCAAGCAGCCGGGCCGTGATGTCGGCCAGTCCGCCGGCGGCGTAAGGCACGACGATACGCAACGGGCGGGGACCCGAAGGCGCCGGCGCCTGGGCGTGGACGGCGCCGGATGCGCCGAGCGAGGCGAGCAGGAAGGCGAGCACGCGCCTGAGCGATGCGGACATGTTGAACTCCTGAGAGGGGGGAATCAATGATCCAGGGTGCCGTGGGACAGCCCGCGGTCGGGCTGCGCGATGTTGACGCGGACCATGTCGCGCAGCAGCTGGATGATCGCCATCGAGCTTTCGCCTTCGGTGCCGTCCACGATGAAGCGCGACGTGCAATAGCGCATCTCCCAGCCGCCGGCATCCAGGCACGCCCGCAGGATGTCGCGTTCGATGGCCGGGGTGTGCAGGACGTCGAGCCGGCGGCACAGGAAGGCCAGCATGGCGCTCAGGCCGTAGGCCCCCCAGTTGGATATCGAGGCGGGAAGGAAGATGTCGGTCGGGACTACGGTCGGGACGCCGGCGCCACCCGGGTACTGGCATCGGCGGCCATACGGATGGAAGTCCTTCATGAACGCGAAGATCCGTCCGAAGCCTATCTCGTTGCCGTTGTCGCCGATCCCGATCGACAGGACGCGGCGCTCGGCGGCCAGCTCGAAGAGCGGGGCGAGGTCGATGCAATGTTCCGGACGCACGCCGGTGGAGTAATGGATCACACCCTGCTCGTTGGGGCCGAGGCGCTCGACGGCCAGGATGGCGCTCGGGCGGTACTCGTCGAGCAGGGCGGCCGCCCATGCCCGCACCTCGTCCTGCCGCTCGGGCGAGACGGCGAGCGCCGCGCCCATCCGGCGGTCGCGGCATAGTTCATAGTCGCGCACCATGATGCCCGCGGCCCGGCTGCTGGCCACGACCGGCGGGGCATGACAGGGTTCGGTCACGAATACCGGTACCGCCCGCAGCCCCCAGAACAGCGCGTGGGCCAGTGCCGCCGCGCCGGGCGGCCCGTCGCTTTCGCCGTTCGGCGCCTCGGGCGCGTAGCCGGCTCCCGTCACGATCAGGACCCGATCGCCGGGCCGCACTCTTTCGACCAGGGCTTGCGCGGCGCGCGCGCTGATCGGCCTTCCGCCGCCTTCCGCGCGCGCCTGCTCGTAGATCCTGCCGATGATGTTGTGATTCATTGCGCGATTGCGCATTTCGACCGTGACGAGACGGTCCACATATTCGCCGATGATGTCCGGCATCGAACGCTCCGGGATGGCTCTGGATTAGACTTGAGCCATTCTGTGTCGTCCCGCGCCCGGCCGCATAATCGAATTCTCGGCGCCATCGATAAGCGAATGTTATGAAGAGCGGCGGCGAGTGCCGCTTGCCGGCGGGTCTTCCGGTTCTGCGTCCTTCACCATGAATATTCCGTCCATTCCCGTGCTGCGCGCCTTTATCGAGGTTGCCCGGTGCAACAGTTTCACCCGCGCGGCCGATACGCTGTGCCTGACCCAGAGCGCCGTCAGCAAGCAGGTCCAGACGCTGGAGGAACAACTGGGCTGCCGGCTGTTCGTGCGTTCGGGGAAAACCTTGGCGCTGACGCCCGCCGGGCACGCGTACCTGGCGCATGCGAACGACGCGCTGGCCATGCTCCAGGAAGGCCGTGCGATCGCGCAGGAGGTGGCCGGGGAGAAGGCGCCCGCCTCCGCGGTCGAGATTTCCGCATCGCCGGCCTTCGCTTCGTACTGGCTGATCCCGCGCCTGCCGGGTTTCCGCGAGCGGGCGCCCGGCACGCGGCTGATCGTTCGTCCCCGGCTACCGGATTTTTCGCCCGTCACCGAGCGCTTCGATCTGGAGGTCCGGGTGGGAGCGGGGCGATGGCCCGACGCCCGCGCCATTCGTCTGCTCGGCCGGGAAATGGCGCTCGTGGCCAGTCCCGAACTGCTGGGGGACACGCGTGCCACGCTGCGGCAGCTTCAGGGCCTGCCCGTGCTGCATCGTGCGCAGCGCGGCTATGACTGGCGGGAATGGAGCGCAAGCGCGGCACCAGGCTGGAACCCCCGTGCCGGCGCGGGATTGCTGTTCGAAGGGTTCTCCGTCCTGATTCCGGCGGTGGTTGCCGGGCTGGGCGTGGCCATATGCCCGCTCTTCCTCGTGCTCGACCAGCTCGAGGCCGGCCGCCTGGTGCGGCCCCTGGGAGAGTGCGTGCGTACCCGGTACGCCTATCACGCCGTGCTGCCTACGGGCGCCAGCCATGGCGCG
The DNA here is from genome assembly GCF_002188465.1 of Pigmentiphaga sp. NML080357. Classification (GTDB taxonomy): domain Bacteria; phylum Pseudomonadota; class Gammaproteobacteria; order Burkholderiales; family Burkholderiaceae_B; genus Pigmentiphaga. The sequence goes on from NZ_NINW01000049.1 coordinate 409,622, forward strand.
GCCCGCGACCGCTTCCTGGACTGGATGCTGGTCGAGTCCGAGACGACGCAGATGCGCATACAAAAGCACCTGGATTCGTGGCATTCCATGGAGGAATGAGGGTCCTGAAGTTTTCGTTTGACCCCTCCCGGACGTGAACTTAATGTGGCGCCTCTCTTTCTACCGGGCGTCCACGACATGCGTGCCTTTTCCTCTCGCCGCCTTTTCCTGGCCGGCGCGGCCTGCGCCGCGGCGGCGGCTTCCGTTCCCGCTCTTGCCGACTCCTATCCTTCAAGGCCGATCGAGTTCGTCGTGCCGTACGCGCCGGGCGGCGCCTCCGATATCGTCGTGAGGGCGCTGGCGCCGCACTTGCAGAAGCAGCTCGGCGTATCGGTAGTGGTCATCAATCGCGCCGGGGCGAACACGGCCATTGCCGCCACCCAGCTGGCACGGGCCACTCCGGACGGGTACACCATCATGCTGGCCGACGCGGCCCTGGTGCTCAATGCCGCGGTACGCAGTTCCTCGCCGGGATACGACGTGGCGAAGGATTTCACCCCGATCGTCCAGGTCGGGGCCGCGCCGCTGGTGCTGTTCGTCCCGGCCTCGGGCGCGGCGGACCTGCCGTCGTTCCTCAAGCAGGGGCGCGACCGTCCCATGAACGTCGCCAATGCCGGCCCCGGTTCGCTGGGCCACCTGGCCGCCGAGCTGCTCCAGCTGCGCACGCAGACGACGCTGGTGAGCGTGCCTTATCGCGGATCGGGGCTCGCGCTCAACGAGACCATCGCGGGCCAGGTCGATGCCACTTTTACCAGCACGGCTTCGGGCATGCCGCTGGTCAAGAGCGGTCGCCTGCGGGCGCTTGCCGTCGCGGCGCCGCAGCCCATCAAGGAGTTTCCCGACATCCCCACGTTCGCGCAATTCGGCGTGCAAGGCGTCCATGTATTGAACTGGTGGGGCGTGGTCGCGCCGGCCGGGCTGCCCGCCGACATATCGGCCCGCATCGCGAAGGCCGTGGAATCGGCCATGCGCGAGCCGGCCATCGTGGAACGCTTCGCGGCGCTGGGAATCTCGCCGTCGGCGCGCGATGCGGGAGCCTTCGCAGGCATGATGAGCAAAGACCTTGCTGCCTGGCGCGATGTCGTCGCGCGGGCCGGCATCAAAGTGGATTGATGGATTGCGCCGACAGGCGTTCGTGCGAACAAGGAGGACATGAGAAATGAGCGGTGTGCTGACGCGTCTGACGGCGGCGGACGGTTTCGAATTCGACGGCTACGTGGCCCGGCCGGCGGGCGCGCCTCGCGCCGGGGTCGTCATCCTGCCCGAGATATTCGGCGTGAACAGCCATATCCGCAGCGTCGCCGACCGGTACGCGGGGTGGGGATACCTGGCCGTGGCGCCCAGCGTCTTCGACCGTGTGGAGCCGGGATTGGACCTGGGGTATGGCGAGGACGACGTGCGCAAAGGGCAGGCGCTGATGCGGCGCGTCGACTGGGACGACGCGCTGAAGGACATCGAGGCCGCCGGCCGCCTTGCGGCCGAAGCGGGCAAGGTGGGCATCGTCGGTTTCTGCTGGGGAGGCACCGCGGCCTGGGTGGCGGCGGGACGCGGCACGGGATTCGCATGCGCGGTCTCATACTACGGCAACGCGATTCCCACCGTGCTAGAGCCTACGCCGCGCATTCCCATGATGCTGCACTGGGGCGAGCACGACCACCTGGTATCCAAGGAGAAGATGCTGGAGCCCGGCCGCGCCGCTCCCGCGGTAACCGTCCACTTCTATCCCACCGGACATGGCTTCAACTGCGACCAGCGCGATCTTTATCACGCGGAGTCGGCGGCCCAGGCCCAGCAGCGCACGCTGGCGTTCCTCGAAGAGCACCTGGCATGACGGCAGGCGAAGCGAGAGGCGGCGCGGAGACGGAGCGGGCGGCATTCGACGAGATCGGCAGGCACCTTCGTCACGACGAGGAGCTGTGGACCGATTTCGAGGCCTTGTGCCGGCACGGCGGACGCCTGGCAGGCACCGCGAGCGAGCGGGCCGCCCAGGACTGGTGCGAACACCAGTTGGCCGCCTTCGGCACGGTGTCGCGCGAGCCGACATCCTATGCCGGATGGCGGTGCGACCATGCCGCATTGACGCGCCAGCCCGATGGCCTGCCGCTGGAGGCGGTTCCCCTGCTGGGAACGGCGTTCACGCCGCCGGAGGGGCTGGACTTGCCGGTGCTCGACCTGGGACGGGGGACGCCCGACATGATCGATGCCGCGGGCGATGCCGTCCGCGGACATGCGGTCATGGTCCGGCACGAGTATCCCTTTTCCTCCCAGACCGTTCACCGGCGCGTCAAGCTCGCCGCCGCACAGCGAGCGGGGGCGGCCGCCTTGCTGGTCGTCCAGCCGGAAGCAGGGATAGGTCCGGTGTCGGGCTCTTCGGGGCGGGCGGGCGGTCCGGGCATTCCCGCCATGGGCATTTCCGCCGAGGCTGCGCGGGCGCTGCAGGTTTCGGGCGCGCGTGTCCGCCTCGCCATCAGCGGGGAAGACCTGCCGCAGGCACGGACCGACACCCTGGTGCTCGACCTGCCGGGCGGCGAAGGCCGCCAAGCCGAAGAGCGCGTGGTGCTGTCCGCGCACATCGACGGCCATCCGCTGGCCGAGAGCGCCCTGGACAACGCGACGGGCGTGGCGGCGGCGATTGCGCTCGCCCGCGCATTCGCGCCCCGCATGCACGCCATGCGCCGAGGCCTGACATTGTGTCTGTTCAGCGCGGAAGAATGGGCCCTGAACGGTTCGCGCGAGTGGCTGGCGGCCCTGCCCGAGGCCCGGCGCGCGGCCATGGCGCTCAACGTCAACCTCGATTCGCTGGCGGGATCCGCCCGCCTGACCGCGCTGACCTCGGGATTCGATCGCCTGGGCGAATTCGCCCGGGCGGGCGCACGGCTGGCCGGCGGCGACCTGGGCGTTCATCTGCCGCTGATGGCCAACAGCGACCATGCGAATTTCGCGGCTTGCGGCATTCCCGCGCTGCGCCTGATCGCGGGATTCGACGAGCCGGACAGCGCGCTGCGCCTGCTGCTCACTCCCGCTGATACGAGAGCGCTGGTGGACGAAAAACACTTGCGCAACGCCACCCTCCTCGCAGCCGGCGTACTGTGGCGCGCCCTGCGCGCAGATAGCCTGGCCAGCCTGCGCGATCGCGCGGGCAAGGAGGCGGCATGAGCGCGCCCGCCCGGCCGCCCGAAGGGGGCGCGTCCTCCCCCGGGGAGGATGTCGCGCAGCGACAGGAGGGTGGTCCAGTTAGCGCGCCCGCCCGGCCGCCCGAAGGGGGCGCGTCCTCCCCCGGGGAGGATGTCGCGCAGCGACAGGAGGCCACACCGGTGCGTCCGCGCGGTTCCGTCGTCGTGCTGGGCGCGGGTCTGGTGGGACTTGCCTGCGCCCACGCCTTGCAACGCGATGGGTTCACCGTGACGGTGGTCGATCGCGGAGGCGTCGGGGAGGGGGCGAGCTTCGGCAATGCCGCCCACATCGCCATCGCTTCCATCATTCCCCAGTCGACGCCAGGCATTATCGGGCAGACGATCCGGTTGTTGAAGGACCCCGCGGGTCCGCTCATCGTCCGGCCCGGCTATGCCGCCCGGCACCTGCCCTGGTTCGCCCGCTTCGTCGCACAGGGAACGGCCGAGCGCGCGCGCGCCGGAACCCACGCCATGGCCGCGATGATGGCGCAAGCCTGGGACGCCTGGCAGCCCGTGCTGGAAGACATCGGCGGCGGCGAGCTGGTGCGCCAGTCCGGCGCATTGCACGTCTTCGGCTCGCAGGCGGCATTGCGGGCTGCGCAGGCCGCCTACGACCTGCGGCGCAGCCTCGGGGTGACGTGCACGCCTGTCGATCTCGAACAGGCGCGGACCATGGAGCCCGCGCTCACCGAGCAGGTAGGCGCCGTCGTATGGATACCCGGGATGGGCTATGTGACCGACACGCTGGCTTTGGCGCGGCGCCTGGCCGAGCGTATCGAATCGCGCGGCGGCCGCATCTTGCGCGCGGAGGCGACGGGCGTGGACGCCCGCGGCGTGCGCACGAAGGAGGGACGGCTCGACGCAGACCGCGTGGTGCTGGCCGCCGGCGCATGGTCCCATCGGCTGGCGCGCGGACTGGGCGTGGACATCCCCTTGGTCTCCGAGCGCGGCTATCACGTCATGCTGGCTCCGGGCAGCAGCCCGCTACGCATGCCGGTGTTGATGGTGGAGCGCAAGGTCGCGCTGACGCCCATGGCGGCGGGGATCCGGATGGCCAGCGTGGCGGAGTTTGCGGCGGCAGATGCCCGGGCGGACCATGCGCGGGCGGAGCGGGTGTTCCGCGGACTGGAGCGGTTCGTCCAGGGCCTGGACGCCGAGCCGGTTTCTAGATGGGTCGGCCCGCGCCCGTCCGTGCCCGACAGCCGGCCCATCCTGGGGCAGGCGCCCGGGGCGCCCCATGTCCTGCTCGCCTATGGACACGGACATCTGGGCGTCACTTTGGCGGCGTTGACGGGGCGCGTGATCGCCGACGTCGCGAGCGGCCGCGACCCGGGCATAGACATGCGCGCGGTCGCCCCGCTCCGGAGCGCGCGGCTCAGGTAGCGGGGAAGGCATGTCGGATTTGCTCTTGCTGGCGGCGGCCTGCGGCGCGGGCATGCTCAACGCCGCGGCGGGCGGCGGGAGTTTCCTCACGCTGCCCGCCCTGGTCGCGGTGGGCTTGCCTGCGTCGGTGGCGAACGCCACCGGCACCGTCGCCCTGCTGCCGGGCTACCTGACGGGCGCCTGGGCATTGCGGCGGGACATTGCGCAGTCCGAGCCGGGCTCGCTCGCGTTTCTCTCGGCCATCGCCCTGGCGGGCGGGAGCGCGGGAGCGTTGCTGCTGCTCTGGACGTCGGGCGGCATGTTCCGGAGTCTCGCGCCGTGGCTGCTGCTGTTCGCCACGGTCGTGTTCCTTTGCGCACCCGTCATGCCGAGGGCGGCGCGGGGCCAGGTTCTGTCTTCCGCGGGCACGGCGGCGGGCCTGGGCGCCGTGAGCCTGTACGGCGGCTATTTCAACGGCGGCATGGGCATCATGCTGCTCGCCCTGTTCGGCATGTCGAAACACCGCAGTTTCAGCGCCATCAACGGAATCAAGAACCTCCTTTCGGGAGTGCTGACCGTGGTGGCGGCCATCGTGTATGCGGCGGGTGGTCTTGTCGAATGGCGCGAAGCCGCGGTGATGGCCGTCGGCGCGACGGCGGGCGGGTTTCTCGGGGCGCGGCTGGCGCGCCGCGTGCCGGCCGCCTGGATGCGGGCCGTCGTGGTCGCGGTGGGCGTCGTGATGAGCGCCTTCATGTTCCTGAAGGCCTGACGCACGGGCTCCGGTCCCTGGCGGAACGCCCGTCATGCGGCGCATCGCCGGGACGGCATCCTAGCCGGCGGCGGCCATTGCGCCTTCGATTCGCCGCTCGGCCTCGCGCAGCGCGGCTTCCCGCTCGCGCACGTAGTCGCGCGTCAGCGGGACGCTTTCCTGGCGCCGGGCCAGCTGCACCTGGAAAATGGCGATGTCCTGGTAGCGGAACGCGGTTTCCGACATCGACAGGTAATACTCCCACATCCGCGCGAAACGCTCGTCGTACAGGGCCACCGCTTCGGCGCGCCGCGCAAGGAAGCGCTCGCGCCACAGCCGCAGCGTGCGCGCATAGTGCAGCCGCAGCACCTCGATGTCGGTGATGACGAGTCCGGAGCGCTCGATGGCGGGCGTGAATTCCGACATCGAAGGAATGTGGCCCCCGGGGAAGATGTATTTCTCTATCCAGGGATTGTTGAAGTCCGGCACGTCGGAATTGCCGATGAAGTGCAGCAGCATGACGCCGTCTTCGGCCATGAGTTCGCGGCATCGTCGGAAGAACGCGTCGTGGAAGCCCACGCCCACGTGCTCGAACATGCCCACCGAGACGATGCGGTCGAATGCGCCTCGGGTGGCGCGGTAGTCTTCCAGCCGGTATTCGTAGGCCTGCGGATGCGCGCTGCGGGCGGCGAGCTCCCGCGCGCCCTTGAGCTGTTCGGACGATAGCGTGGTACCGGTGACGTGGCCGGCGCCGGCGACCTCGACCAGATAGCGGGTCAGGCCGCCCCATCCGCAGCCGATGTCCAGCACCCGGTGCCCGGGTTCGATCAGCAGCTTGGCGGCGATGTGCCGTTGCTTGGCGCGCTGGGCCTCTTCGAGGCTTTGTCCGGGATGTTCGAAATAGGCGCACGAATACTGGCGTTCGTCGTCCAGGAACAGGGCGTAGAGCCGATCGTCCAGGTCGTAGTGGTGGGCGACGTTGGCCCGCGCCCGCCCGGGACGGTTGTTCTGCAGGAAACGGCGCACCGACATGCGCAGGGCGTCGAGCATGCGCACGGCCGGGCCGGGCTGTACCGCCTTGGCGTCGCGCAGCAGCAGTTCCAGCACGTCGTAGATCCGGCCTTCCTCGACCACCAGGCGCTCGTCCATGAAGAGTTCGCCCAGGCGCAGGTCCGGATCGAGCAACAGGGCGAAGGCCGCGCTGGTATCGGCAAAGCGGATGGCTGCGCGTGGAGCCGTGCCGTCACCGAAGACCAGGCGCTTGCCGTTCGGCATCGAGACTTCCAGCGTGCCGCGCTTGACGAGTTCGTTCAGGGTGCCGGAGAGCAGGCGTTCCGCGTACGGTTGGAGCATCGTGGTTTCCGCGATGGGTAGACAGGACAGGAACTGCTGGGCCTAGTGTAATGAATCGCCGGTCACGGGTGATTGATTTTTCCCTCGGCGCCTACAAGAATGCCGCATGGCCACCCGCGAAACCGCCTTCGCCTTGCTATTGGACGGCCTGCCCGATGCGCAGGCGGACGCCGTGCATCGGTGCCTGGCTCATCGCAGGCTGTCGCCCGGACAGACGCTTTTCCGCCAAGCCGAGCCGAGCCCTCGTTTCTGGGTGATCCGGTCGGGGCGCATGCGGACCTACCATCTTTCGCCTGGGGGTGAAGAATTCACGACCGCGGTGTGGTCCACCGGCCATACGCTGGGCTTGTTGAGCGCACTGCTGGACCAGCCGCGCGCCATTTCGTGCGAGGCGCTGGAGACAGTGTCGCTGCTGTCCATGGAGCGCGCCGACCTGCTCGCGCTGATGGAAACAATGCCACGGTTTGCCATCAACGTTGCCAAGGTCGCGGCTTCGCTGGCGGCCAACAGCATTGCCCGCTCAGGCCCGCGGGTTCTGGATTCCGCCACCGCAAAACTGGCGCGCATCCTGCACGATCTCGCACTTGCCGTACCCGGCTATGACGGTGGCTCGGTGGAAATCGTCGGCGTGACCCAGACCGACCTCGCCAAGATGGCCGGAATCAGCCGCACGTGGGTGAGCCTGCGGCTGGCGGAGTTCGAGCGCGCCGGCCTGGTTCGACGGGCGCGCGGCCGACTGCTGATACCTGAAGCGGCTCGCCTGGTCGGTCTTTATACGGGTGCCTGCTGAGGTCCCGTCAGCGCGAGGCACTCGACCTCGAGCAGCAGGTCGGCCTTGGCCAGCGCCGCGACGCCGACCAATGTGCTGGCCGGAAGACGGCCGGGATCCAGGTAAGGCGCCCGCTCCCGGCGGATGATCGCCACGGCGTCTTCGGTCAGGTCTTTGACGAAGTAGGTCAACTTGACGGCGTGTCGCAGCGAGGAGCCCGCTGCTTCCAGCGCGATCGACAGGTTCTCGAGCACTTGCCGCGTCTGCGCTGCCAGGTCGCCTTTGCCGATGATGCGGCCGTCCGGCGCGTAGGCGACCTGGCCCGAGACGACGACCAAACGGCCTGCCGGCGCGATGGCCACGTGGGAGAAACCGTTGGGAGGCGGCAGGCGCGGGGGATTGATGAAAGAAGCGAATGGGTGCATGAGGCCTGTCAATTGAGCGTGATGCCGGTGCGTTCGATGATGCGGGCATAGATGTCGCGTTGTTCGCGGGCGAAGGCGGCGAATTCCCATGGCGTGGAACCCGACGGTTCAATGGCCGCTTGCCGCAGCGCTGCCGCGATGGCGGGGTCCGCCAAGGCGGCGCGCACGCTGGCGTTGAGCTGTTCGACAACCGGTTCCGGCGTACCGGCTGGCGCGACGATGCCGAACCATGAATAGAGATCGACGTCTCCGGCGCCCTGTTCTCTGGCGGTGCCGATTTCCTGCGCCAGCGGCGATCGTCGGGCGCTGAGGATCGCCAGAGCCTTGAGCTTGCCGGCGCGGATCTGGGGCAATGTGGCGGCGAGCGTATCGACCACCGTATCGACGTTGCCGCCCAGCAGATCCACGAGCGCCGGCGCGCTGCCCTTGTAGGGTACGTGCAGCAGCGCGGCGGATCGCTCGAGTCCCACCAGTTCCATCGCGATGTGGTTGGACGTGCCGGCGCCCATCGATCCGTACGACAGTCCTTTGGGGCGGCTGCGCGACTGGTCCAATGCCTGTGCAAGGGTTTGCCAAGGGGCGTCGGGCCGCGCGACGACGACATTGGGGACGGATCCGAGCAGGGATACGTAGCTGAAGGAGTCGATGGGCGAGTAGCCGACGTCCTTCATCAACAACGGATTGATGGCCAGCGTGGCATTGCTGGCCACCAGCAGCGTATAGCCATCGGGAGCGGCCTTGGCTACCGATTGCGCGGCGACTACGGTTCCCGCTCCCGGCCGGTTGATGACGACGACGGTTTGCCCCAGGCGCTTGCTCATCCCTGCGGCGACCGTACGAGCGAGCAGATCGGTCGTGCCGCCGGCGGCGAAGGGAACGACGAGGCTCAGGGGGCGAATGGGGAATTCGGCCGCGGCGGCGGGGGCCGTCGCGGATACGATCAGCAGGGTTGCCAGGACGGCGCGTATCGACGGCATCGCAGTGCTCCACAAGGATGAAAGGCATTCTGCATGGCTCCCGCAACGGCGTCGGTTAACTGGTTAACACCAGCCACCGTTTGCCAGCGGCAGGCTTTGGATGAAAAAATGCGGCCCAGGCGACACCCGCCCCGCGCGCGCCGCAGGCGTGCGCATGCATGTCCAACGGGGAGTTCTCATGAAAACAACGATAGATCGCCCGGTCTTCTTCACGGCGGCCGCTTTCATCCTGGCGCTGGTCGCGTGCGCCATAGCCGTGCCGCGCATCGTGCAAGGCGTGTTCGATGCGATCCAGAAATGGATACTGACCAACACCAGCTGGTTCTACATCCTGTCGGTGGCCATCATCCTGCTGTCCGTCGTGTTCGTCGCGGTCAGCCGCTATGGCAACATCAAGCTCGGGCCGGACCATAGCGAGCCGGACTATCGCAACTTCACCTGGTTCGCGATGCTGTTCTCGGCCGGCATGGGGATAGGGCTGATGTTCTTCGGCGTGGCCGAGCCGGTCATGCACCTGATCGCCCCGCCGGTCGGCGAGGCGGGCACCGTGGCGGCCGCCCGCGAGGCGATGAAGATCACGTTCTTCCACTGGGGACTGCACGCGTGGTCGATCTATGCGGTGGTGGCGCTGATCCTGGCCTACTTCAGCTATCGCCACAACCTGCCGCTGACGCTGCGGTCGGCGCTGTATCCGTTCATCGGGGACCGCATCCACGGACCCATGGGCAACGCCGTCGACATCTTCGCCATCATCAGCACCGTGTTCGGCGTGGCGACCTCCCTGGGGCTGGGGGTGGCGCAGATCAACAGCGGCCTCAACCATTTGTTCGGCCTGCCGGTCGACACGCTCACCCAGATCATCCTGATCGCCATTGCCTGCGGCCTCGCCACCCTGTCGGTGGCCAGCGGCCTGGACCGGGGGATACGCATCCTGTCCGAGGTCAACCTGTACCTGGCGGTGATCCTGCTGATCTTCGTGCTGGTCGTCGGGCCCACGATCTTCCTCCTGCAGAGTTTCCTGCAGAACATCGGCGCCTATCTGTCGGACATCGTCGCCAAGACATTCAACCTCTATGCCTACCATCCCACCGACTGGATCGGCGGCTGGACGCTGTTCTATTGGGGCTGGTGGATCGCCTGGTCGCCCTTCGTCGGGCTCTTCATCGCCCGCATCTCGCGGGGGCGGACCATACGCGAGTTCGTGATGGGCGTGCTGCTGGTACCCACCGGGTTCACCTTCCTTTGGATGACGGTATTCGGCGGCTCGGCCATCCACCTGGTCCTGTTCGAGCACTTCGGCAGCCTGGCCGACACCGTCAAGGCGGACAGCTCGCTGGCCCTGTTCGCCTTCCTCGAGCACTATCCGTGGGGTTATGCGATTTCCATGCTGGCCATTGCCATGGTGGTGGTGTTCTTCGTGACTTCCGCCGACTCCGGGGCGCTGGTGGTCGACCTGCTGGCTTCGGGCGGCGCGGAATCGACGCCGGTCTGGCAGCGCATCTTCTGGTCGGTGCTCACCGGCGTGGTGGCGGTGGCCCTGCTGCTGGCCGACGGTCTGCAGGCGCTGCAGACCGCGACCATCGCCAGCGCGCTGCCGTTCTCCCTGGTGCTGTTGCTCTCCCTGTGGGGATTGTTCAAGGCCTTGAAGCTCGACGCCACCAAGCGCCGTATCCACTATCAGTCCCTGGCGCTGTCGCGGCCCGTGGGGGGAGGGGAATCATGGGAATCGCGGCTGCGCAACATGGTCATGATGCCGCGCCGCGCGCACGTGATGCGCTTCCTCGCCGACGTGGTGCGGCCTTCGATGGAAGCGGTGGTGGAGGAACTCCAGAAGCTGGGCTACGAGGCGCGGGTAACCGATGGCGAAGAAGGCGAGGTGGCGCTGGAGGTGGTGCACCAGGGCGCCCTGGACTTTTCCTATGCCGTGCGCGCGTTGTCCTTCGTGCGGCCCAGCCTGACCGCCGAGGAAGCCGCGAACGAGGAGCAGCGCAAATACTTCCGCGCCGAAGTCCATCTGCGCGAGGGCGGGCAGGACTACGACATCATGGGATGGAGCCGCGACGCGGTCATCGGCGACATCCTCGACCAGTACGAGCGGCACCGCCACTACCTGCACGTGGTGCGATAGCGGCGGCCTGCGTTCAGCCGCCCTGGCCGGACTTGAGCGCCGCGCCCAGCTCGTCGTCGAGCTGCGCGGCCCGGGCCGCCGCCGGGCGGCTGGTGACGCGCCGTACGTACCGTTCGTAGGCCGGGCGCTTTTCTATGGTGCCGAACATCATGCCCCACGCCAGTTGCGAGCCGACGTAGACGTCGGCGGCCGTAAAGCGGTCGCCCGCCACGTAGGCGTCGCCGGCCACGGCCGACTCGAGGGTATCGAGCGTGGCCGCCAGCGTGCCGTAGCCGACCATTCTCTGCCTGTCCTCGGGAATGCTTATTCCCAGCGCCTGGTTGGTTACCGCGGCTTCCACCGGCCCGGCGCAGAAGAACATCCACCGATAGTAAGGGCCGCGCAGCGGACTCGAGGGCGGGGGTGCGAGCCCGGCTTGCGGGAAGGCGTCCGCCAGGTAGGCGCAGATCGCCGCCGCCTCGGTCACGACCGTGTCGCCGTGGCGGATGGCGGGGACCTTGCCCATCGGGTTGATCGCCCGGTAGGAAAGGCTCTTCATGGAGGTCGCGAAATCCAGCACTTCGATGCGGTAGGGCTGGCCGACTTCTTCCAGCATCCAGCGGGCGATTCGGCCCCGCGACATCGGGTGGGTATAGAAAACGAGCTCGTCGTTCATGGAATCTCCCCGGGATGATCCGGCCCTTTCATTTGGGAGGCAATGATACGTGCGGCGCGGCGTCGACGATATGGCCGAGCTGGGAAATGTCCACCGGCTTAACCAGGTGCAGGTCGAAGCCGGCCTCCGCGGTCTGTCGGCGGTCGTGTTCCTGACCATAGCCCGTCATGGCGATGAATGCCGTCCCCGCCAGCTGAGGCAGGGCCTTGAGCGCGCGCAGGGCCTCGAAGCCGTCCATCAGGGGCATGGCCAGGTCGATGAAGACCACGTGGGGCTGGAAGCTGGGCGCGAGCCGCAAGGCCGCTTCGGCGCTGTACAGCGCCCGCGCCTGGTGGCCCTTGAGTTCCAGCAGCATGGCCAGGCTGTCGGCCGAATCCCGGTTGTCGTCCAGGACGATGATGCGCTTGGTGTCCGAAACGGGGCGGGCCGCGGCGGAGGCCTGCAGCGAGCGGGACTCCGGTTCGGCCACCGGCAGCCGGATCGTGAAGGTGCTGCCCTGCCCTGGCCCGGCGCTGGCGGCGGATATCGCGCCGCTATGCATGTGCACCAGCGAGCGGCAAAGGGTCAGTCCGATGCCGAGCCCGCTTTCGGTAGGATTGGCCGTCCTGTCCTCCTGCACGAACAATTGGAAGATGGAGTCGAGCGCATGCTCCGGTATGCCTTGTCCCGGGTCGCGCACCGTTATCACCACGGACCGGGTGTGCTTGGTGGCGGAGACCGCTATCGTGCAGTCGGGAGGGGAGAACTTCGAGGCGTTGTGCAGCAGGTTGTGCACCACCTGCACCAGACGGGTCATGTCTCCCTTGACGGTCAGCGGCTCGGCCGGCAGGTCGACGGCGATGCGCTGGTGCTTGGCGTCAAGATGGAAACGCGAGGACTCGATGCTGCGCTCGACGACGTTGCGGATGTCGATCTCCGCCAGGCGCAATTCCATCTTGCCGGAGGTGATGCGGCCGATGTCCAGCAGGTCGTCGACCAGCCGCGCCAGATGCGAGAGCTGGCGATCGATCATGTCGCGGCATCGCGCCACGGTCGGGCTGATGTCCTGGTCCATCTGCAGGATCCCGATGGCGTTGCGCACCGGCGCCAGCGGGTTGCGCAGCTCGTGCCCCAGCGTCGCCAGGAACTCGCTCATGCGCCGGTTGGCGAGCTCCAGCTCTTCCAGGCGCTTGCGCTCGCTCATGTCGCGCGTGATCTCGGCATAGCCCCGGAGCTCTTCGGTCTCGTTATAGACGGCCGTGGTGGTCACATTGGCCCAGAACAGCGTTCCGTCCTTGCGCTGGCGCCAGCCTTCCTCTTCGAAGCGGCCTTCGGCCCGTGCCCGGCGCAGTACGTCGTCCGCCTTCTCGCCCGATGTGTCGTCGACCGGATGGAAGAGGGAGAAATGGCGGCCGAGGACCTCGTCGCGCCGATAGCCGGTAATCTGCGATGCCCCCGTGTTCCAGCTCGTGATGATGCCGTCGGCGTCGAGCATGTAGATCGCATAGCCCTCGACGCCTTCGAGCAGGAGCCGGAAGCGCTCCTCGCTTTGCCGCAGCGCTTCGGAGTGCCGCCGGCGCTCGGTCAGGTCCCGTGTGACCTTGGCGTAGCCCTTGAGCGCGCCGGAGGCATCGTGCAGGGCGGTGATGACGACATTGGCCCAGAAGGTGGTGCCATCCTTGCGCACGCGCCAGCCTTCGTCTTCGAAACGGCCGTGGAGGGCGGCCTCTTCCAGTTCGTACTGGGGCCAGGCGCGCGCGTTGGCCTCGTCGGTGTAGAACACCGAGAAATGCCTGCCGATGATCTCTTCGGCTGCATAGCCCTTGATCTTGGTCGCACCGGCGTTCCAGGTCGCCACGCATCCGGTCGGGTCCAGCATGAAGATGGCGTAGTCCTCGATGCCGTTGACCAGCATCCGGAAACTGGCTTCCGTATCGTACGCAAGCTCCGCCGGCGGGCGGGCTCCTGTGTCGTCTGTCTCGGCCTGGAGCCTGGAAGTATCCATGGCAGAGGAGTCCAATGGCATCACCTTGATCGTGCTAGGAAGTCGAGTCTATACACGCCATCATAGCGGGCCTGTAACAAGGTGAATCGAGGGGAAGCCCACTCCTCGCGGCTTACGCGCGAAGCGCGGAGGGGTGGGTTTCCCCTCAGCGCGCAGGGGGCGGCCTATTAGCCGGCAGCCATTTCCAGAAGACCGCGGCCGCTGCCAGCCCCAGCGTGCCGATCGCCGCCACGCCTACCGCCAGCGACGCGACGGCGGTGATGGCGGACAGTACGACCGGTCCCAGGCTGTTGCCGAGGTCGGCGATCAGCCGCCAGATGCCGAGGAACTCGGTGCGGCCGTGGGCGGGGGAGGCGTCGGCGCCCAGGGTCATGACGATGCCCGAGCTGATGCCGTTGCCGAAGCCGAGGATCAGCGACACGATGAGGAATGTGGCCACGCCCGTCGTCAGCGAGGTGGCCATCAGCGCGAAGCCCATCAGCAGCGCGGACGGCAGCGCGACCCACAGCCTTCCGTGCCGATCCATGATCGTGCCGGCGGGATAGAACACCGACATGTCGATGGCGGCCACCAGGCCGTAGATGATGGAGGTCGACGTCGCCGTCAGCCCAAGGTGGTCGGCCCACAGCGGGACCACCACCTGGCGCGAGGCGCGCAGGGCGCTGACGAGCAGGATGCCCAGGCCGAGCGTGAGGAAGACCTTGGCATGGTCGCGCGCGATGTCCTGGACCCGCGGCTTTGCCTGCGGTGCGCCGGGGCGCTGGGCCGGGGCCATTTCGGGCGCCAGGTGCGCGATCAGGCCGGCGCCGGCCAAGGCCGCCACGGCCACCCAGTAGCCGCCTTGCAGCCCCACGAAGTGGATCATGGCCGCCCCGGCGAACGGGCCGACGAAAACCCCGATGCGGTTGGTGCCGCCCAGCGTGGAGAGTGCCCGGGCCCGCATGTAGGATGGCACGGCGTCCATCAGGTAGGTCTGGCGGGCGAGCAGGAAGACCGAAGCGGCGACGCCGACCAGGAAGACGCCCGTCGCCAGCATCCAGGTATGGGTCGCGAAAATGCACAGCAACAGCGACAGCACGCTGAGGATCGCGGCGCCGACCATGGACCGCCGTTCCCCGTAGCGGGATGTGATCATCGCCGCGGGGATGTTGCTGACCAGGGACCCGATGCCGATCAGCGCCACGATGAGCCCTGACAGCGCGACGGAGGCGTCGAGCTCGCGCGCGCTCAGCGCGATGACCGGAAGGATCGCGCCGTTGCCGACGCCGTAGAGTACCGAGGGACCGAATGCCGGGATGGCGATTTTCTTGAGGCTGAAGGGGGTATCGCTGCTCGGCGCTGTCATCGGTAGGGGAAGGGATGGTGGCGCCGGCCGGCATGCCGGCGGGTCGGCGATGACGGCCCGCCACGGGGCGGCACCGGCCGGCGCCGCGTATGGACAATCCCGTCATTGTCGCGCAAATCGGCGGGGCCGGCAGCGGCGGCCCCGCTGGCGCAGGTGGGGCTAGACGATGTCGTCCCGTCCCTTGCCGCCCACCGTGGCCATCCAGCTCGCGACGAACGCGCCGATCAGCATCGAGGCGAAGGCCCACAAGGCGAAGGCGGCCGCGGCCTTGCGCGCCGTGTCCGCCGCTTCGCGGGCGGTCTGTTTGGCTTGCTCCGCCGCCTGCCGGGCGCGGTTGATCACCTCGTCCACGCGCCTTTCCGCGGTGGGCTGGTCGACGCCGGTCTGTGCCGCCACGACCCGGGCCACGTAGGTCCGGTCCTCGGCGCTCATTTCCCCCTTGGCCAGGCTGGCGGCGACGATGCGGCCCACTTCGGCGCGCGCCGCCCCCGGCTCGCCGGCGGGATTGGGCTGTTCGGCCCGCAGCAGCAGGTCGGCGACGTAGTCGGTGGGCATGCCGCCCTGGCCGCCGGGAAGCGCCTGCCCGGCAGCCGCCGCGGCGGCGGTACCGGTTCCCGCGGCGATGGCCGCGCCGGCGCGCGCGGTGCCCGCCGCGGCCGATATCAGCGCCGAGCCGATCAGGATGGCGCTGACGACCGCGCTCAGAGCCCAGACCAGGAAGCCGTGCGCGGTATCGCGGAAGTAGGTCTCGTCGGTATGGACGCCTACCCATTTCGTGCGCAGGCGGCCGGCGATGTAGCCCCCTATTCCGAAGGAAATGATGTGGGTGGCGATCATCCAGACGATGGCGCCGATGCCTAGCGTGGCGGCGGAGGCGCCTTCCCCGGACCAGGGCGACATCGACACGAAGCCCAGTCCGGTACCGCCGGCAAGCAGCATGAAAGAGACGGCGGAAGCGATGACGGCGCCGGCGATGACGGCGGCCCAGGATACCGCCGAGGTCGGGGATTCATGGACCCGCGCGGCGGCGGTGCCGGATACGTAAGAATTACCAACGGGCGTAGCGTTTTCCATGGCGTGGCCTTTTTTGTGGTTTAGAGAGGCGTCGAACCGCGAAGTACCCGCTAATGCCAGAACAGGGCGAGCAGGATGATGATGGGAATGGGAACGCCCAGAAGCCAGAGCAGGATGGCGCGCATGAATGTCTCCGGAAGAGTGGGTGGGAGGCGGGGGGCGCTGGCGCCCTCATCGCCGGCGCGTTGCCTGCGCAAGCACCGTGCCCGCCGGTCGAGCCGGGGAGGAGCGCCAGGGGATTCGCGCGCGCAGGCGGTGCTAAAATCCGAAACCACATTGTGAAAGCCAAGGACCGGACCGCCCCGGGCGGCCCCCGTCACCCCGGCCTTCGCGAGGACGCGATTCTTCCAGCGCAGCGGAGCCTTCCAACCCGGGTCCGGCGGCCCGGGCCGCTCCGCATCGCCGGAGAATCTCCGCTACTTCCGTAATCGAGTGAGATTCAATAAAGAATGTCTACATCGTCGAAGATCATCTATACCCTCACTGACGAAGCGCCTGCATTGGCGACGTACTCGCTGCTGCCCATCGTCCAGGCTTTCACCCGTTCCGCCGGCGTCGACGTCGAAACGCGGGACATCTCCCTTTCCGGCCGCATCATCGCCGTGTTCCCCGAGTACCTGACCGACGCGCAGAAGATCTCGGACGACCTGGCCTACCTCGGCCAGCTGGCGACCAAGCCCGAAGCCAACATCATCAAGCTGCCCAACATCAGCGCCTCGATCCCGCAGCTCAAGGCCGCGATCAAGGAACTGCAGCAGAAGGGCTACAAGCTTCCGGACTATCCGGACGAGGTCAAGAACGACACCGACAAGGACGTCAAGGCCCGCTACGACAAGGTCAAGGGCAGCGCCGTGAACCCGGTCCTGCGCGAAGGCAACTCCGATCGCCGCGCGCCGCTGTCGGTCAAGAACTACGCCCGCAAGCACCCCCACAAGATGGGCGCCTGGAGCGCCGACTCGAAGTCGCACGTCGCCCACATGGACGGCGGCGATTTCTACGGCAGCGAGAAATCGACCGTGGTGGCGAACGCCGGCAATGTCCGGATCGAACTGGTCGGCAAGGACGGCTCCACCAAGGTCCTGAAGGAGAAGATCGCGGTCAAGGCGGGCGAGATCATCGACGCCGCCGTCATGAGCAAGAAGGCGCTCTCCAGCTTCATCGAGGCGCAGATCGAAGACGCCAAGAAGCAGGGCGTGCTGTTCTCGGTGCACCTGAAGGCCACCATGATGAAGGTCTCGGACCCCATCCTGTTCGGCCAGGTCGTCTCGGTATTCTTCAAGGACGTGCTGGCCAAGCACGCCGACGCGCTCAAGCAGGTCGGCTTCGACCCCAACAACGGCCTGGGCGACCTGTACGCCAAGATCAAGGAACTGCCGGCCGACAAGCAGGCCGAGATCGAGGCCGACATCAAGGCCGAATACGCCAAGCGTCCCGAACTGGCCATGGTCAATTCGGACAAGGGCATCACCAACCTGCACGTGCCCAGCGACGTCATCATCGACGCCTCGATGCCCGCGATGATCCGCGAGTCGGGCAAGATGTGGGGCCCCGACGGCCAGCTGCACGACGCCAAGGCCGTCATTCCCGACCGCAGCTACGCCGACATCTACCAGGTCGTCATCGAGGACTGCAAGAAGAACGGTCCGTTCGATCCCGTCACCATGGGCTCGGTGCCCAACGTCGGCCTGATGGCGCAGGCCGCCGAGGAATACGGTTCGCACGACAAGACCTTCCAGCTTCCGGCCGACGGCACGGTCCGGGTGGTGGACGAGGCCGGCAAGGTGCTGCTCGAGCAGCCCGTGGAAGCCGGCGACATCTTCCGCATGTGCCAGACCAAGGACGCTCCGATCCAGGACTGGGTCAAGCTGGCCGTCAGCCGTGCCCGCGCCACCGGCGCCCCGGCCGTGTTCTGGCTGGACAAGAACCGCGCCCACGATGCCCAGATCATCGCCAAGGTCGAGAAGTACCTGAAGGACCACGACACCAGCGGCCTGGATCTCCGCATCCTGTCGCCGGTCGAGGCCACCAGGCTGTCGGTCGAGCGCATCCGCAAGGGCCAGGACACCATCTCGGTCACCGGCAACGTGCTGCGCGACTACCTCACCGACCTGTTCCCCATCATGGAACTGGGCACCAGCGCCAAGATGCTGTCCATCGTTCCGCTGATGGCGGGCGGCGGCCTGTTCGAGACCGGCGCCGGCGGCTCGGCGCCCAAGCACGTGCAGCAGTTCCTGGAAGAAGGCTTCCTGCGCTGGGATTCGCTGGGCGAGTTCCTGGCCCTGGCCGCTTCCATCGAACACCTGGCCGACACGTACAAGAACGCCAAGGCCAAGGTGCTGGCCACCACGCTGGACCAGGCTACCGGCAAGTTCCTGGACGAGGACAAGTCGCCCGCCCGCAAGGTCGGCGGCCTGGACAACCGCGGCAGCCACTTCTACCTGGCCCTGTACTGGGCCCAGGCCCTGGCCGCCCAGACCGAGGACAAGGAGTTGCAGGCCGCCTTTGCCCCGATCGCCAAGGAACTGGCCGACAACGAGGCCAAGATCGTGGCCGAGCTGGCTGCGGTGCAGGGCAAGCCGAACGACATCGGCGGCTACTATCGCCCCAGCCCCGAGCTGACCAGCAAGGCCATGCGTCCCAGCGCCACGCTGAACGCGGCACTGGCCAAGCTGGGCTAGAGAGAGGCTCCCCCCTGCGCGCTTACGCGCGCCCGGCGGTGAGCCCCCCAGCCGCTACGCGGCAGCCCCGCGAGGACGTCGGGCCCCGTAGGGAGCGGCACTGGCGGACCGGCAAAGCCCGATCCGCTGTGCCCTGGGTCCGACAGGATGGGCGAATGCCCGCCGCGGTCTGAACGAAAAACGCCCGCGTGCGGGCGTTTTGTTTTTCTGCGAGGAAGATGGCCGCTTATGGCGAATGAATGCCGTGCCGGAATGGATCCCCCTGACGAGTTGCTCGTGAGCGTCTATACCCGTTGGCACCAAGGGTCCGTCATCGGCGGCATCGTGCTGTGCCCGGCGCTTGCCATATCCGTGATCCATTTTTGGCACGATTTCGTCATCGGGATCGTGCTCGGCATGATCGGCCTGCTGGGCCCCGGGCTGATTGCGTTCCGGGGCTTTCCGTCCAAAGACACCGTGGTGGTCCAGCCCCATGGTCTGGCGTTTTCGCGCCGGGGCTGGGTGCCTTATTCGGAGATCCTGAGCTACGGCGCCGACGACTATCTCAAGCTCAAGCGCGCCGGCCGGACCACCTTGCTCGTCGCCGGCCGCCAGACCGGCCACTATGCCCGCCTGTGCGGGCAGTTCATCCGGTCCATCGAAGCCTGGCATGCGTCCCAGCCTGCCGGTACGCCGCAGGCCGGGCGCACGCGCTTCTATGGCGGACCGCTGGCGCGCACGATAGGAGGCCTCCTCGTGCTCGGATCCTTCTTCGCCGCCTGGGCGGCGTGGAGCTTCACGCCGCCGAAGATCTACCTGCTGGCAATGGGAGGCACGGCTCTGGTCGTCGGGCTGGCGATGCTGGCGGGGCGCAAGCCGTCTCCCTGAAGCCGGGGACCTGGGCGCGGCATGGAACCGGCGCGCTTTTTCAAGGGCGCCACGGATCCGGCTCCGCATGGCCTCACCCCAACCGGATCAGCCGGTCCAGCGCCTTCATGAAGCCGTCCAGGTCTACGCCTTCCAGCGCCTTGTGAAGCCGCGCCTCGTGCGCGGCTACCAGGCGCCGCAGCTCAACCAATTGCCGGCGCCCCGCCGGCGTGATGCGCAGCAGGACCGTGCGCCGGTCCTCGCTCGTCCGCTCGCGCGCGACCAGGCCGCGCTGCTGCAGTTTCTCGATGATGGGCACCATGGCGGACCGGCTCAGGCCCAGGACCTGGCCGAGCGCGCCCTGGGCGACGAATTCGTTGGCGTCCAGGACCTCGAGCGCGCCATGCATGGCGGTGGTGAGCTGGAGTTCGGCCAGGCTGGCGTCGATGTCGCGCAGCGCGGCGGAGTGGGCGCGGCGCAGCTTGAAACCGATCAGCTTGGGCAGGCTGCTTTGCTGGATAGTCTTGGCCATGTCGTGAGCGAGTGTACTGAAAGTCATCGTTTCACGCTCCGGGATGGATTCGCCGATATTGTTCGATATAAAACTGTTTGACGATGAACAAATATCCGACTATGCTCCGCCTCATCAATGGAGGACGGAGGAGACATGTTCATCGTCGACAACCACATCCACCTCGGCCAGCCGGGCGTGCACGTGTCGGATTACATCTATAAGGAATTGCGCAAGAACTGGACGGAACGCGGCTTTCGCTATCACAGCGTCGAAGTGGCATCCGAGAAGCGGGAGGTGACGGCGCTGGTGGACGTCATGGACGAGGCGGGGCTGGATGTCTGCTGCGTGCTGGCGGGTAACTGGAACCGCGTCCTGCCCCCGGAGCAGCGGCCCTACAACGTGCCGAATGCCTTCGTCGCCACGCAGGTAGCGCAATCGGGCGGACGGCTGATCGGGATCTGCAGCGTGGACCCCATCGTAGATCCGTGGGATGCGGCCGACGAACTGGAGCGTTGCGTCCGCGACGAGGACTTCCGCGGATGCAAGCTGTATCCCACCTACGCCCACTTCGACCCGCGCGACAAGGCGTGCGAGCCCGTGTACGAAGCCGCCTCGGCGCTCGGTATTCCCATTCATTTCCACATGGGCTATACGCCGGTCTGCGGCGCCGACATGAAACTGCAGCAGCCGTGGCTGCTGGACGAGGTCGGGCGCCGTTTTCCAAAGCTCAAGGTGGTGGTGTGCCACATGGGCTATCCCTATGCGGAGGAAGCCATGGGGCTGGTGTCGCGGCACGAGAACTTCCATGCCGACCTGAGCGCGCTCGGTTTCCACCATCCGCGCAAGGTCTACCAGCTGATCCACGACTTCGGCTGTGTGAATTCCTGGGATCGCCTGCTGTACGGCTCGGAAAATCCTTTCATGCGCACCTTCCACAAGACGGTGATGTCAATCAACGAAGTGGCGGCGGAGATAGGCATGCCCGAGATCCCGCAGGACGCGCTGGAGCACATTCTCGGCGGCAATGCCTGCCGGCTGTACCGGATCGACCGGGCGGCGCTGGGGCGCTGAACTGGATTCGCCATCGACGCCGTCACCGTAGCGAGGCCGTCATGAATATCGAACGCAACTTCCTTTCCCGCGCGCTCATTGCGTTGAGCGTCCTGGGTCTGTCGTCCATCGGGCATGCCGCCGCCGCGGAGACCTATCCGCGCAGGACGGTCAGCATCGTGGTGCCGTTCCCGGCGGGCGGGCCCGCCGACGGCACGGCACGCGTGCTGCAGCCGGCCATGCGCGAAGTGCTGGGCCAGACCGTGATCGTGGAAAATTTCAGCGGCGCCGGCGGTTCGATCGGCGTCGGCAAGGTGCTGGCCGCGCCGCCCGATGGCCACACGCTGTTGCTGACTACGTTGGCCGAGCCCATCCTGCCGCCGCGCACCTTGCCCTCGGTAACGTACCGGCCCGAGGACCTGAAGCTGGTCACGCAACTGTCGCATACGCAGCTGGCCCTGGTCGCGCGCCCGGACGCGCCGTTCAAGAACCTGAAGGAGTTGCTCGCGCACACGACCGGCAAGGGCTCGGCCAGCGTGAACTACGCGACCCCCGGCAGCGGCACGCTCTACCATCTGGTCAGCGAGCATTTTCGGCAACTGACGGGCGCCGCGCTGACCCACGTTCCTTATCGCGGCATCGCGCCGGAAATCAACGACCTGCTAGGCAGCCAGGTCGACGTGGCCTTCCTGCCCCTGGCCGGCAACCTGACCGGTTTCATCAACCAGGGCAAACTGCGGCTGCTGGGGACCTCCGGCACCGGACCGGTGCTTCATCTGGACCGGGCTCCCTCGCTCAGGACCGAAGCCGCCCTGAAGGACTTCGACTACACCGTGTGGACCGGTGTGTTCGTGCACAAGGACACGCCGGATGCCGTGGTCGACAAGGTCCGGGCCGCCGTGGATGCGGCCATGAAGAAAGAGGCGTTCCAGAGTTTCATCCGCGAATCGGGAGGCATACCCTTGCGGCATGCGCAATCGGCCGGGGAGGCGGGCGGCATCTATGCCCGTGAGGTGAGGCGCCTGGAGCAGGTGTTCGATGTCGTGCGGCTGAAGGGATCGTAGGAAGAGGGTACGCGGCGGTCCATGTGGGCCGGGCCGGCAATCGATTTGCGTAATTCGCAGATTCATGGGGTTTTCATGCGGACTGCGCAAAATCCTTCTTCTGCAACTTCAGCGGCGCAAGGGTTTTCCTGAGTCCACTCTGATCGGCAACGTGCCGAGATCCTGTTGCCTCGTCGGCGGCTCTCGCGCGAAATGGCACGCGATCCGACTTCTTATCCATGCGTGCCCTTTTCGTGAACGGTCGACAATCGCCACGTGAAGTCGTGGACAACAGGAGATCGGCATGTCGGGAAGTGGCAATCGCTTGGCGCGCGTACTGGAGTTCCGCTGGGACCGCTCGACGCAGGTGCTGGAGCAGGCCATCGATGCGGTGGTCAGTATCGACCAGCACAACAACGTGACCTTCTACAATGCCGCCGCCGAGCGGCTCTGGGGATACACCCGTGCCGAGGTTATCGGCCGTAACGTGAAGATGCTCGTGCCCCAGGCCATCCAGGCGGCGCATGACGGCTACGTGAATGCCAACCGCGAGACCGGCCGCAACAAGATCGTGGGAACCAGCCGCAAGGTACAGGTCGAGCGCAAGGACGGCGGCAAGGTCTGGGTGAGCCTGTCGCTGTCGCGGGTGCAGATCGGCCGGCACATTACCTATACCGCCTTCGTGCGCGACATCACGGCCCAGCACGAGGAGCGCGAGACCATCAACCAGACGCTGGAGCAGGCCCTGGACGCCGTCGTCTCCATCGATGAACGGAACAACGTCACGTTTTTCAACGCCGCGGCCGAGCGCTTCTGGGGCTATGCGCGCGACGAAGTGCTGGGCCGCAACGTGAAGATGCTGGTGCCACGGGGCATCCAGCCCATGCACGACGACTACGTGGATGCCAATCGCAAGACGGGCCGGGACAAGATCGTAGGCACCAGCCGCGAGGTGCAGGTCGAGCGTAAGGATGGCACCCTGGCCTGGGGGGCGTTGTCGCTGTCCAAGATCCGCGTCGGCGAGCGCATCGTCTATACCGCGTTCGTGAAGGACATCTCGCGCGAGCGCGAAGTGCGGGAGGTCATCAACCAGACGCTGGAGCAGGCCCTGGATGCCGTCGTGTCCATCGATGGCGAAAACAACGTGACCTTCTTCAACGCGGCGGCCGAGCGCTTGTGGGGCTACGAACGGTCGGAGGTGGTCGGGCGCAACGTGAAGATGCTGGTGCCGCATGCCATCCAGGCCGTGCACGACAGCTACGTGAACGCCAACCGCAGCACCGGCGTGGACAAGATCGTAGGCACCAGCCGCGACGTCCTGATCGAACGCAAGGATGGTTCCTCGGTATGGGGCAACCTGTCGCTGTCGCGGGTACGCGTGGGCGACCGCGTGACCTACACCGCTTTCGTCAAGGAC
Source organism: Pigmentiphaga sp. NML080357 (assembly GCF_002188465.1). Taxonomy (GTDB): domain Bacteria; phylum Pseudomonadota; class Gammaproteobacteria; order Burkholderiales; family Burkholderiaceae_B; genus Pigmentiphaga. Next base: position 433,202 of record NZ_NINW01000049.1, read on the forward strand.
ATCACCCGCGAGCGCGACGCGCGCGAAATGATGAACCAGACGCTGGAGCAGGCGCTGGACGCGGTGGTCACCATCGACGAGAACAACCTCGTCACCTTCTTCAACGCCGCGGCCGAGCGGATGTGGGGCTACCGCCGCGACGAGGTTATCGGCCGTAACGTGAAGATGCTCGTGCCGCAGGCCATCCAGGGCGACCACGACCGGCTGGTCCATGCCAACCGCAGCACCGGCGTGGACAAGATCGTGGGCACCAGCCGCGAAGTGCCCATCGAGCGCAAGGACGGCACCCGCATCTGGGGATTGCTGTCGCTCTCGAAGATCCGGCTGGAAGGCAAGATCGCCTATACCGCCTTCGTCAAGAACGTGCAGGCCGAGCACGAGGAGCGCCAGACGACGCACAGCGCGATGAGTTCCGTGCTGGCCTCGAGCGAGCAGATCGGCCAGATCGTGGCCGTCATCAACGAGATTGCGGCGCAGACCAACCTGCTGTCGCTCAACGCGGCAATCGAAGCCGCTCGCGCGGGCGATGCGGGACGGGGCTTCGCCGTGGTGGCCGACGAGGTTCGCAAGCTGGCGATGCGCTCTTCCAAGTCGGCCGGCGAGATCGACGGCCTGGTCGAGGAAACCAAGAACCGCATCAGCGAACTGGCCCGGTCGCTGCACCTGCACGAACAGGCCTGAGCCCCGGCGGGCCGGAGGCCGGGTCGGCGCCGCGATTCATGCCGAAGCCGAGTCGGCCTCCGCGGCCAGTTTCTCCGCCGCGTCGACCAGCATCCGCCCGATCTCGCGCACGCGCGGCTTGGCCCGTTCCAGCGGCGCGCCGACCGTGAGCGCGTAGGGCGTGCCGTACAGCACGAGAGGCGCGGCCACCGACAGCGTATCGGCCTGGTGTTCCCCCAGGTTGACGTGATAGCCCCGCCGGTCTCCTTCTTCCAGCGCCTTGCGCAATTGTTCCCGTGTGGTCGGCGTCCGGTCGGTGAAGCGGGACAGCGGCATGCGGGCGATCAGCTCGTCGCGCTCTGCGGGCGCCATGGCGGCCAGCAGCGCGCGTCCCGACGCGGCGGCGTGCAGCGGCTTGCGTTCGCCGGTCCGGGCGGTGAAGCGGACGATGCGCTCGGGCTCGGCCACGTCGAGGTAGACCACCTGGTCGCCGGAGCGCTGGGCCAGGATCAGTGTTTCCCTCAGGCTTTCCCGCAACTCTTCGAGCACCGGGCGGATACGGGCCGTCAACTGGTCGTGCTCGGCGATGACTCGGGCCTCGTTGAACCACCGGCGCGTCAGGTAGTAGCGCCCGCCGGCCTGGTGGGCGTAGCCTTCTCCCTCGAGCGTGTCGAGCAGCGCCAGGCAACTGGACTTGGGAAAACCCAGGGCTGCCGAGATCTGCGACAGCGAGGCGGGCGCCTTGGTCTGCGCGAAGTACTGCAGGATGGTCAGCACGCGCTTGGCGCTTTTTACGTCGTTCGTGTTCATGGCAAAAAGTCTATATGCACGAAGGGGGCGGCGCTACTTTCCCGGGCGGAAATCCCCGGTTGAATGTTTTTGTTCAAGTATATAAACTTTTATTCATAAATAAGAACGATCGAACCGGAAGGAGACATCGATGGCCGGACTGTATTTCGAGCAGTTCTCGCCCGGGCAGGAATTCGTCCATGACTGGACGCGTACCGTCACGGAGATGGACAACGTGCTGTTCAGTTCCCTGACGATGAACGTCCAGCCCCTGCATATCGACGCCCATTTCGCCGCGCAGACCGAGTTCAAGCGGCCGCTGGTGAACAGCCTGTTCACGCTGGGCCTGATGATAGGCATGACCGTGAACGACACCACGCTCGGCACGACGGTGGCCAACCTGGGCATGACCGAAGTGGCTTTTCCCAAGCCGGTGTTCGCCGGCGATACGCTGCACGTGCGCACCCGCGTGCTATCGGTGCGCGAGAGCCGCTCGCGTCCGAACGCCGGCATCGTGGAGTTCGAGCACGTCGCGTTGAACCAGGACGACGACATCGTCGCCCGCTGCAAGCGCTCCGCCTTGATGCACAAGGCGCCGGCCTAGGAGTCCGCCATGATCCGCTCCATGCTGTTCGTGCCCGGCGATTCGCCGCGCAAGTTCGACAAGGCCGCCGCGAGTTCCGCAGACGCCCTGATCCTCGATCTGGAGGACTCGGTGGCGCCCGATGCCAAGCCGGCGGCGCGGGATACGGTGCGCGGCATGCTGGACCGGCCGCCCGCCGGCAAGCAGCTATGGGTGCGGATCAACGCATTGGACAGCGGCGTCGCGCTCGAGGACCTCGCCGCCGTCGTGCCCGGGCGGCCGTTCGGCATCGTGCTGCCCAAGTGCGCGGGCCGCGCCGATCTTCAGCGGGCCGCGCACTACCTCGACGCCTGCGAGGCCATGGCGGGCCTGCCGGCGGGCGATGTCCGCATCCTGGCCATCGCGACCGAGACCGCGCGGTCGCTGTTCGGCCTGCACGACTATGCCGGCGCCACGCCCAGGCTCTGGGGCCTGTCGTGGGGCGCGGAGGATCTCGCCGCCGACGTGGGCGCCCAGGCCAACCGCGCGGCGGGCCGCTACACCGAACCGTTCCGGCTGGCGCGTTCCCTGTGCCTGATGGCCGCGGCCGCTGCCGGCGTGCGCGCCGTCGATACCGTGTGCGTGGATCTTGACGCGCCCGAGGTGCTGGCCGAGGAAACCCGCGAGGCCGTGCGCGACGGCTTCGTCGGCAAGCTCGCCATTCATCCCAGGCACGTGGATGCCATCAATGCGCTCATGTCGCCCGACGCGGCCATGCTCCAGTGGGCCCGGGCGGTGGTGGCGGCGTTCGATGCCCATCCCGGCGCCGGCGCGCTGAACCTGGACGGCAAGATGATCGACCGGCCGCACCTGCGGCTGGCGCGGCGCCTGCTGGGGGAGGAATGACATGGCCGGCCCGCTCGACGGCGTACGCATCCTGGACATGAGCGCCGTGGGCATGGGGCCGATGGCGACACAGATGCTGGGCGACATGGGCGCCGACGTGATCAAGGTCGAGCCGCCCGAGGGTGACGTGTTCCGCCACGTCACGCCCCAGCGCCATCCCGGCATGAGCCACGCGCACTTGAACCTGAACCGCAATAAGCGCAGTGCGGTGATCGACGCCAAGACCGAGGCCGGCCGGCGACAGCTCGTCGCGCTGCTCGAGGAGGCGGACGTCTTCGTGTCCAACATGCGCGCGCCGGCCCTGCGCCGGCTGGGATTGGACCATGCCTCTCTGGCCGGGCGCTTTCCCCGGCTCATCCATTGCGTCTGCTACGGCTATTCCGAGCGCGGGCCGTATGCCGGCAGGCCGGCCATCGACGACACCATCCAGGCGGTATCCGGCCTGGCGTGGCTGCAGGGAGGCGCCGGCGGGCAGGCGCCACGCTACGTGAATTCGGTGGTCGCCGACAAGGTGGTCGCCCTTTATGTGGCCAATGCCATCGCCTGCGCGCTGTACGCCCGCGAGCGGACCGGCGCCGGGCAGGCCGTCGAGGTGCCCATGTTCGAATGCATGGTGGCGTTTCTCGCGCCCGAACACCTGGCCGGCCGGACCTTCGTGCCGCCGGAGGGTCCGGCCGGCTATGCGCGCCTGCTCAACGAGTACCGGCGGCCGTTCGCCACCCGGGACGGCTACCTCAGCGTCGTGCCCTACACCGACGCCCAGTGGCGCCGCTTCTTCGCCCTGGCGGGCGATCCCGGCATGGCGGACGATCCGCGTTATCGCACCGCCCGGGATCGCAGCCGGCATTTCCCCGAGCTGTACCGGTACGTCGAGGACACGCTGCGCACGCGGACCACCGCCCAATGGCTGGATGCCCTCGCGACGGCGGACATTCCCTTCGCGCCCGTCAACGCGTTCGACGATCTGCTGCGCGATCCCCATCTGGCGGCAATCGGCTTCTGGCGCGAATGCGACCATCCGACCGAGGGCCGCCTGCGCCAGGCCGGTATTCCCGTGCACTTTGGCGCAACGCCGGGGGACATCCGGCGGCACGCGCCGAACCTGGGCGAGCATACCGACGAAGTGCTGCGCGGCTAGGACGGCCGCATCGCGTTGACCAGAGGGACGACAGAGGAGACTTCTATGCGGAAGGTGATCGCGCTGGGGTTGGCAAGCGCCGCCCTCATGGCCTGGATGCCCGCGCAGGCCCAGTCCTATCCCGAGGCGGGCAGGACCATACGCTTCGTGATCGGCTTTCCGGCCGGCAGCTCCATCGACAACGTGTCGCGCATCGTGCTGGACGACATCCGCGCCCGCACCGGCGCCGTGATCGTCATCGAGAATAAGGCCGGGGCGCTGGGTGCGCTGGGCGTGGACGCGGTGGCGCGCGCCGCGCCGGACGGCTACACCATGATGCCCAGTTCCAGCGCCACCAGTTCCTCGGGGCCGTTCCTGTCCAAGGCCATCCAGAAGCACGACGCGCTGGCCGACTTCACCCAGGTGGCCCGCATGGTGCGCTTCGACGTGGTGGTCGTGACCCGCGCGGCGGGCGGCTACGCCGACGCGAAAAGCCTGATCGCCGCCGCCCGCGCCAAGCCGAAATCGCTGGCCACCGGCTATGGCTCGGGCACGGGCCAGGTCGCTTCGGCCGCCTTCAGCCGCGCCGCCGGCATGGAGGTGCTGAGCGTGCCCTACAAAGGGCAGCCCGCGGCGGTGACCGACCTGCTGGGCGGCCGGGTCGACTTCGTCTCCTCCGACCTGGGGGCCGTGCTGCCGCAGATCGGCGCGCACAACCTGCACGCGGTCGCGCTGGTGTCCAACAAGCGCTCCACCATCCTGCCCGGTGTCCCCACCGCCGCCGAGCTCGGGCTGTCCGGGCTGGATCTGACCGGCTGGATAGGCGTGGCGGGGCCGGCGCGGCTGCCGGCGCAGGCGGTGCAGTGGTGGCAGGAGCAGTTGAAGCTGTCGCTGAACAAGCCGGAGGTCAGGGAACGCCTGCGCGGCATGGGCATGGAAACCGACTTCCTGGCCGGGGACGAGTTCCAGCGCTTCGTGCGCGCCCAGTACGAGGAATGGGGCGCGCAGATCCGGCACGCGGGGATCCAGGCGGAATAGCCTCCACGGCGGCGCCGGTTGCGCCGCCATACATATCAGCTTTGCCTTCTCCGGTCCTGGGATGGGGAAGGGCGCGCTTCTATAGTGGGTCGCAGCGCCATGGCCGCAGGCGGCCGGATGGCGGACAACCATAAGCCATGGAGACGACCTTGAAACGCGCATTCGCCATCCTGCTCGGAGGCCTGGCGGCCACGGCCCTGCTGCTGCCCGCCGCCCACGCCCAGTCCGACTATCCCAGCCGGCCGATCACCCTGGTCAATCCCTACGCGCCGGGCGGCCCCGCCGACACGCTGGCCCGGGAACTGGCATCCCGGCTGAAGGAGCGCCTGGGCCAGCCCGTGGTCGTCGAGAACAAGGCGGGCAGCGGAGCCATGGTCGGCACCGGCTACGTGGCGCGCGCCAAGCCCGATGGCTATACCCTGCTGATGGGCACTTCGCCCGGCATGGTGGTCGGCCCGCTGATCGAGCGCGTGACCTACGACGGCCTGAAGGACTTCGAACTCGTCGGGCTGGTGGCCAACCAGCCCGTGGTCCTGGTGGCCAACGCCAAGCTCGGCATCAACACCATGCAGGACCTGCTCGACCGGGCGCGCAAGCAGCCGGGCAAGCTGAATTTCGCGTCGGCCGGCACCGGCGGCCCGACCCACCTGGCCGGGGAATTGCTGCGCCGCCGCGCCGGCATAGAGATCACCCACGTTCCCTACAAGGGCGCCGCCCCGGCCTTGCAGGACCTGATCGGTGGCCAGGTCGAGCTGGGCATGCTGAGCGCCTCGCCCGTGCTGCCCTTCGTCAAGGACGGCCGGCTCAAGGCCATCGCCTATACCGGCGCCAAGCGGTCCTCGCTGCTGCCCGACGTGCCGACCATGACAGAGGCCGGCATCAAGAACTGGAACGAGGTCTCCACCTGGTACGCCCTGGCCGCGCCACGCGGCACGCCAGCGGCTATCATCGAGAAGCTGAGCGCGGCGCTGACGGCGATCAACGCCGAGCCGGAACACCAGCGCTTCCTGGCGCAGCAGGACGGCAGCATCGACAACATGACGCCTTCGGAAGTCACCGCCTTCGCGCAGAAGGACAAGACCGCGATGACGGAACTGCTGGGCGCCCTGGACATGCTGGCCAAATGAAACACCACGGCGCGGCGCCTTCCTCGCGCCGCGCCCGGAAGCGGAGAACATGAAAGAATTCATTCGCGTCGACGTCCCCGGCCTCGATCCCGCGGACGCCTATCGACTGGTCGTGGGATGCGTGGTGCCGCGTCCCGTTGCCTGGATCACCACCCAGGATCGGAGCGGCCGGGTCAACGCCGCCCCCTTCAGTTCCTACAATTACGTCGCCAGCCGGCCGCCCATGCTGGCCGTCAACATCTCGACGCTGGACGGAGAGCTCAAGGACACGGCCCGCAATATCGTGGAAACCGGCGAGTTCGTCGTCAACGTCTCGACCGAGGCCGACCTGGAGACCATGCATGCCAGCGCGGCCGAGTACCCGCCCGAGATCAGCGAGCCCGAAGCCCTGGGCATCGCGCTCCTTCCGAGCCACCATGTCCGGCCGCCCCGCATCGCTTCCACCCCTGTCCAGATGGAATGCCGCCTGGACCAGGCCATCCCCCTGGGCGAAGGCTATAACACCCTCTACATCGGGCAGGTCGTCGCCTTCCACCTGTCTCCCGACATCTACGACGGCCGCCGCGTCAACAGCGCCGCCATGCGCCCCGTGGCCCGCCTGGGCGGCCCGTTCTACGCCGCGCTGGGCGAGATCTTCCACCGCCCCATGCTCCAACGCCAGCCCGGCGCGGAGCCTGATCCAGCCCCCAGACCTTAGAGCTCAATCCCGGGCGGAACTCCGCCGCTCATCCAACCGGGCCAGTATCTCAGGCAACCGCTCCCGGGCCGTCTCCGCCAGGTCGCCGTAAAGGCTGTTGCCTTGCGCGTCGATCCCCACCGTGGCGGGGCCCAGCCCCTCCACCCGCAGCTTCACCAGCCGGTAGTGGTGCACCAGGTCGTTCCAGTGCACCGCCACCACTTCCCGTATCGCCTCGGATAGAAGCGTGCATCCACCCCCCAGGAACGACAGGTAGACGCACCCCGCCTCCCGCATCGCCTCGACGCTGCGAGCGTCCAGCCCGCCCTTGCCGCCCGCCACCCGCAACCCCAATCCGCGTATCAACCGCGGCATGAACCCGTTGAATCGCGTGCTCGTCGTCGGGTTCAGGTATAGCACCTCGAAATGGCCGCCGGCTTCCCGGCTGTAGCTGCCCAGGTGCAGCAGCGCGGCGTCCTTCAGGTCGATGGGGGGCGCCTCGCCACGGTCGAGCAGTTCCATCAGCCGTTCATGCGTCGTCATGCCGGCGCACAGCACGACCTCGCCATGCAGCCGGACCTGGTCGCCCACGCGTAGCGACCGGACCGCCTCTTCGCTCAGCGGCAACTCAAGTTCGTGGACGGTGCTCACGGTGTCGGGTCCTTGTCATGACGGCCAGTCATTCGATGATCTCCACGCGGCCCGAATCATGGATGCGGGCGCGGGTGCGGCGGTTGATCCAGCAGTTGAAACATACCGCCACCGGCGTGAAACCGTGGCCCGAGGCATAGTCCACGTGCACGGCCATCGCCGTGCTGTCGCCGCCGGTGCCCATGGGGCCGAAACCCGTCGCGTTGGCCGCTTCCTTGAGGCGATCCTCCATGGCGGCCAGCACGGGCTCGGGGTTGACCGTACCGATGGACCGAAGCGTGGCCTGTTTGGCCAGCTTGGCGGCATAGTCGAACGTGCCGCCTATGCCCACGCCGATCACCACCGGCGGACAATGCTGCGACCCGGCTTTGAGGATGACCTCCATCACGTAGCGCTCGATGGTCTCCAGGCTGGGAAAGGTGAAGATCTCCAGCGCGGCCCAGCGGCCCGAGCCCAGCGCCTTGGGCGAACAGGTGATGTCCACGTAGTCGGCGCCGTCGATCAGGTCGAAAGTGACGATGGGCATGTCCTTGCCCTTGTAGCCGCGCTCGTTGGTGAGGGGATTGGTCACGTGGGCGAGCAGCGGCGGCTGGATGGCGGCGACCAGATCGTCGAAACCGTCGGCGAAGGCGCGCTTGATGTCGCCCTCCAGCCGGGCGGCGGTGCCGATGCCGACGAAGTACACCGGGACGCCGGAGTCGGAGCAGACGAAGTGCTGGCGAGCCTCGGCGGCATCCGCGCTTTGCAGCATGATGCGCAGCGTGCCGCGCGCGACCTCGTTGCGCTCGCCTTGCTCGGCCTCGCGCAGCGCCGCCTTGGTGTCCTCGGGTATCTTCTTCAGCGCGCGTTCGTAGAGCTGGGCGCTGACCGACCGCACGAGGTCGTAGCTGATGGCCATCTGTCTCCCCTGTGGCGCGTCGGGGCGCGCGCGTTCCTGGTCTCCGGACTATAACGACGCGGCCGGGCCGCTGCTATCACCCGGCCGGCACACCTGCTTTGCGGGCGTCTGTCCGGAACCGTGGTGGATATACTGGCCGGCACGTGCAATGTCTCGACGGAAGGAGCGCATGAAGCTGCATTGGTCCACCCGTTCGCCCTACGTGCGCAAGGTCATGGCGGCGGCCATCGAGACCGGGCTGGACGCGTCCATCCAGACCCGGCTGTCCATCGTCTCGCTGTCGACCGTGAACGCCGACGTGGAGCGCGACAACCCGCTGGGCAAGATACCCACCCTGGTGACCGACGAGGGCGTGGCCCTGTACGACTCGCTGGTCATCTGCGAATACCTGGACCACCACAGCCGCAAGGGCCGGCTGTTCCCGCGTGAGTTCGACCAGCGCCTCGAAGCGCTGCGCTGGCATGCGCTGGGCAACGGGCTGACCGACATCCTGATCCTGTGGAACAACGAGCGGGGGCGCGATCCGGCGCTCCAGTCGCCGGCGCACCTGTCCTCCTACCGTGCCAAGACGCTGGCTACGCTGGACGCGCTCGAAGCCACGGTGGACGAGCTGGACCGTCGCGAGTTCGACATCGGCCACCTGGGCGTGGCGGTCGGGGTCGGCCACGCGGATTTCCGGTTTGCCGACCTGCAGTGGCGCGCCACGCGGCCGCGCCTGTCGGCCTGGGCCGACAGCATGGCCGAGCGCGAATCCCTGCGCCGGACCGTGCAGTTCGACCCGCGCCTGCAAAAACCAGGTTAGTGCCGACAGAAGTCCTCATCCCCGCCGTCGAAGCTAGCGCGCGGCGAACTCGCTCGCCAGCGCGTTGACCAGTCCGCCGCTTTCCCAGATCCGCACCATCTGCGGCGAGAACGGCGGTGACGGGATGACGCGGCCGTCGGCCAGTTCGATCTCTCCGGTGGCCGGCGTGACGCCGATTACGTCGCCATCGGCCACGGCCTGCGTGATGCCTGGAACCAGCAGTATCGGCAGCCCCTGGCTGAGCGCCCGCCGGATGAAGCCCGATTCGCAGGACTCCACCAGCACGGCCGCGATGCCCGAGGCCTTGATGGCGACGCTGACTTCCACGTGGTTGTGATGCGCGAAGTTCTTGCCGCCGACGACGATGTCGCCCGGCCGGACTTGCGACGGGAACTCGGGCCGCAGCTGGCGAAAGCACATCTGCCTGAGCGCGTCCAGGTCGAACGGCTTGCCGAAGCCGTCCCGCACCGCGGCGAATTCGATGATGCCATCGTCGCCGCAGACCTGGTCGCCGAATTTCCAGACCCGGCCCCGCAGGGTGCGCACGGAGGATGCTTCGTTCATGTCGTGCCGCTCCTCAAAGCCTGCCCGCCAGCAGCGGGCGCGGATCCGCGATCTCTCCCGCCACGGCCGATGCCGCCACCGTATAAGGCGAGGCCAGGTGCACCGAGGCCTGGGTGCTGCCGTTGCGGCCCTGGTAGTTGAACTGGTGGGTGGTGATCGAGACGTCCTCGCCGCTCAGCACGCCCAGGTAGCCCCAACAGGTATTGCAACCGGGCGACAGCACCGTGGCGCCAGCCTCGGCGAACACCTCGAGCAGCCCTTCGCGCGCGGCCGCGGCGTAGACGTTCTGGCTGCCGGGCGAGATGTACATCGTGACGTGCGGGGCGATCCGGCGGCCGCGCAGCACGGCGGCCGCCGCCCGCATGTCGTCGAGCCGGTTGTTGGCGCAGGACCCGACGGCGGCCTGGTCGATGCGCCGGCCCGCCACCCGCGCGACGTCCACCGCGCCGCTTTGCGTGGGCGGCACGGTCACCATGGGCGTCAGCTGCGACAGGTCGTAGGTCAGCACCGCCGCGTAGTCCGCGTCCGGGTCGCTGCGCATCACCTGGTAGGGCCGGCCGTCCGCGCGTTCGTCGACGTAGTCCAGCGCGCGCGCGTCCACGTCCATGATGGCGGTGTCCGAACCGGTATGGAAGGTCGAGGCCAGGATGGCCTGCCTGTCGTCCAGGCTCAGCTGCGCCAGCGCCGGCCCGCCGTATTCGACGCAGCATTGCAGGAAGGTACCCTGTTCCTCGTGGTCGCGGATGATGGCCTGGACCAGGTCCCGCCCGGTCACGCCGAAGGGCAGGCTGCCCACCAGCTCGATGCGTACCGTGCGCGGCACGCACACCCAGTGCCGGTCGTTCAGCAACGGCGCCAGCACGTCGGTGGACATGGGAATGTTCAGGGCGCCGACCGCGCCGATCGACGCGATGTTGCCTTCGTCCGAAAACACCAGGGACCCGGGCCGGGCAAAGCCGCGTTCGACCAGCACCAGGTGGCGCAGCCCGGTGTTGGGGCCGTAGAAGTTGTCGACGCCGAAGTCGCGCGTCAGTTGCTTGAGCATGTGGTGCGTCGCCGCGTGCGGCGAACCGGTGGCGGCCGCCGGCGTGTGGTCGATGACGATGATGGCTTTCTCGGGCCGGGCGAACGAGGTCGCGCCTATCTTCTCCAGGTTGCGCTTGTGCATGGGCCAGACCATCTCCTGGGTGACCACGTGGTCCGGCACGCAATTGACGTATTCGCCCGGCGCCACGGTCTCCCGGCCGGCGGCGCGGGCCAGGATCTTCTGGGCGATGGTCTGGCCGGTGGAGGCTGGCATGGCAAGTTCCTATTGGACCGATCAGTTGAGCGAAATGCCGGTTTCCTTGATGAACTGGCCCCAGAACTCGTAGCTGGCGAGCACGTTCTTGCGATACTGCTCGGGCGAGCTCGAGACGGCAAGCGAGCCCATCTGCTCGTAAGCCTTGCGCACTTCGGGGGTAGCCATGATCGTTGCCAGTTCCCGCTGGACGCGATCGACGATGGCGGCCGGCGTGCCGGGCGGCATGATGACGCCGTACTCGGTCGCCTGCACGACCTTGGGATAGCCCAGCTCGACCAGGGTGGGGGCGTCGGGCAGCAGCGGCGTGCGCTTTTCCGTGGTGACCGCCAGCACCCGCACGGTGCCGGCCTGGACGTGAGGCAGGATGGGCGTCAGGTCCGAGACCATGGACTCGACCTGTCCGCCCAGCAGATCGGTGATCGCAGGCGCCGCGCCGGCGTAGGGCACGTGCACGATGTCGACGCCGGCCGCGCGCTTGAAACGCTCTCCGGCCAGGTGGACCATGGTTCCGGTGCCGGCGCTGCCGTAGTTCATCTTGCCCGGGTGGCTCTTGGCCCGCTCCAGGAACTGCGCCATATTGGTGATGCCGGACTTGGCGTTGACGGCGATGACCGCCGGCACCTGCGCCAGGCTGGAGACGTAGGTGAAGTCCTGCTGCACCGAATAGGGAACTTTCATCAGGTGGGGCATCACCATCAGCGCGCCGCCCGCGCCCAGTCCCATCGTGTAGCCGTCCGGCGTCGCCTTGGCCACCGCCGCGGTGCCGATGGAGCCGCCGGCCCCGGCGCGGTTCTCGACGACGATGGGCTGCTTGAGGGCCTCGCCCAGCGGACCCGCGATGGTGCGCACGTAGGTGTCGGTCGGCCCGCCGGGCGGGAAGGGCACGATGAAGCGGATCGGCCGGGTGGGCCAGGAGGCGCTTTGCGCCAGGATCGGTGCCGAGAAAATTCCCAGGGTGCAGCTTGCGATCAGGCATGCCGCAAGGCGTCTGGCGCGCATGGCAGTCTCCTCTTCGGCGGGCGGTGCCGCCGCGTCTTGTCGATGTCCGGGCATGGTATCGGGCGTGCCGCGGCGTCGATAGGCGCCGCGGTGCAAAGCTGCTATGGCGTGCGCGTTAACGGCCGGGCGAGGTGTAGAGGCCCAGCCGTTCGGCGCGCACGCGCGCCAGCGCGTAGACGGTCTCGAGCAGCGGCGCGGGCATGCCCAGCTCGCCGGCAATCTCCACGGCGGCGCCGAGGATGCTGTCCAGCTCTACCGCGCGGCCGGCCTCCACGTCCTGCAGCATCGACGTCTTGACGTGCCCCAGCTTGCGCGTGACCGCCAGGCGCTCGGGAGGCGAGATGGCCAGCGGCAGGCCCAGCGCTTCTCCCATCGCCAGGAGTTCCCGCATCATGGCCTGGAACAGGCGGTTGACGCGCTCGTCGTCGATCAAGAGGTCGGTGGCCGAGCCCGTCAGCAGGCTGACGGGATTGAAGCAGGCGTTGCCCAGCAGTTTTTCCCAGACCACGCCGCGGATGTTGGGGCTGGCCGATGCGTCGAAGCCGGCGTCGGCAAGGCGCTGCGCCGCGGCTTGCGCCCTCGGGCTGGACCCGCCGCCCGGTTCGCCCACCACCAGCCGCGATCCGGATGCGTGGACCACCACGCCGGGTTCCGGGCACGAGCAGGACGGGAAAACGACGAAGCCCAGGATGCGATCGGCGGGAATGGCCCGCTCGAGCCGTCCCTCCGGATCCACCGCGCGCAGGCGATGTCCCGCCAGCGGGCCGCCCCCTGGCTGGAAGAACCACCATGGCACGCCGTTCAGGGCGGGCAGCACGACTGTGTCCGGCCCCAGCAACGGCGCGAGCCGGTCGGCCAGCGCCGGCAGCGAGGGCGATTTGACCGCGAGTATCACCAGGTCTTGCACGCCCAGCCGCCCGGGATCGTCGCTGGCGCGCACCCGGGCCACCGATTCCACGCCGCCGCTGTCCAGGCGTATGCCCCGTTCGTTCACCGCGCGCAGCGTGGCGCCTCGCGCCAGCACGCTGACGTCGTTGCCCGCCAGGGCCAGCCGCGCCGCCAGGAATCCGCCGATGGCGCCCGCTCCGGCGATGCCTATCCTCAGGCGGCCGGGAGCCGGCATGGTCCGTTCTTGGGCGTTGTCCATCGGTGATGTCTCCTGCGGATATGGGGGGCTGCGAGTCCGCCGGCGGCAGCCCGCTCTCGCTCCATTATTCCGGCCCCTGTCGCGCGCGTGGTGCACCCGGCAGGCATTTCTGCCTGTGCCCGGCGGATATAGCGGACCATGGACGGCGTTATGCGCATGGACGCATTGCAGTCTTGCCGGCCCAGGCAGTAGGCAAGCGGGCGTCGGGCCCCTAGAGTCCGCACAGCGGCGACAGGCGCGGACGGATGAGGCTCGTCCGGCCGTCGGCGCGCACGCGGAGGAATGTATGCATCGAACGACGGGCCCGCTGTCGCACGTCAAAGTCCTGGACCTGAGCCGCATCCTGGCGGCGCCGTGGGCCAGCCAGACCCTGGCCGATCTCGGCGCCGACGTCATCAAGGTGGAGCGTCCCGGCAGCGGCGACGACACCCGCGCCTGGGGGCCGCCTTTCCTGAAGGACGGGCAGGGGCAGGATACCGAGGAGGCCGGCTACTACCTCGCGGTCAACCGCGGCAAGCGCTCGATCACGATCGGGCTCGACACGCCCGAGGGCCAGCGCATCGTGCGGGAGCTGGCCATGCGCGCCGACATCCTGCTGGAGAACTACAAGGTCGGCACGCTGGCCCGCTACGGGCTCGACCAGGCATCGCTGCGGGCGCTCAACCCGAGGCTGATCTATTGCTCGGTCACCGGATTCGGCCAGACGGGGCCGCGCCGCGATCAGCCCGCCTACGACTTCCTGATACAGGCCATGGGCGGCCTGATGAGCGTGACCGGAGAACGCGACGACCGGCCCGGCGGCGGTCCGCAGAAGGTGGGCGTGCCCATCGTCGACCTGATGACCGGCATGTACACCGCCGTGGCGGTACTGGCTGCGCTGGCCCGCCGCAACGAAACGGGCGAAGGCGAGTACATCGACATCGGCATGTTCGACGTGCAGGTGGCGACCCTGGCCAACCAGGCCATGAACTACCTGGTGTCCGGCAAGCCGCCGCGGCGCAACGGCAACGCCCACCCCAACATCCAGCCGCAGGACGTCTATCGGTGCGCCGACGGCGACATCATCCTGGTCGTCGGCAACGACGGCCAGTTCCGCAAGCTGTGCGAAGCGCTGGGACATGCGGAGTGGGCCGCGGACGAGCGCTTCGCCACCAACGCGCAGCGCGTGCGGAACATCGACCGGCTGTCGGCGATGCTGCGCGAAGTGCTGGCGCGCCGCGACCGCGCCGGCCTGCTCGCGCTGCTGGATCGCGCCGGCGTGCCGTGCGGGCCGATCAACACGGTGGCGGAAGTGTTCGAGGAGCCGCAGACGATCGCGCGCGGGATGCTGCGCCATATCGACCATCCCAGCGGCGGCCAGGTGCCTCAGGTCGCCAGCCCCATGCGGTTCGCCGATGCCGCGTTGCCCGACCTCGCCGCCCCGCCCACGCTCGGCCAGCACAGCGCCGAGATCCTGGCCGAATTGGGCTACGACGCCGCCGGCATCGAGGCGCTGCGCGCCGCGGGCGCGATCTGAGGGGGACGCGCATGAAATTGCATTGGTCTCCCAAGTCGCCTTACGTGCGCAAGGTCATGGTCTGCCTGCAGGAACTCGGGCTGGACGACCGCGTGGAGCGGGTGCGCTCGGTCGCGGCCATGCTCCGGCCCAATCCGCAGATCATGCGGGACAATCCCCTGAGCAAGATCCCGACGCTGGTGCTGGACGACGGATCGGCGCTGTTCGATTCGGCCGTCATCTGCGAATACCTCGACGCGCTGGCCGGCGGCGGGCTGTTCCCGGCGCGGGGCGAGGAGAAGTGGCGGGCCCTGCGCTGGCATGCCTTCGCCGACGGCCTGCTGGACGTCCTCATCCTGTGGCGCAACGAGGCCGACCGCGGCGATGGCCAGCGGTCGGATGCGCTCATCGACGCGTTCCGGATCAAGACCGAGGCGGCGCTGCGCCAGCTGGAAAGCGAAGCCCGGGCGCTGGAGTCCGCGCCGTTCGGCATCGGTCACATCGGCCTCGGCTGCGCGCTGGGCTACATGGATTTCCGCTTTGCATTCCTGCAATGGCGCGAGCGCGCACCGCAACTGGCCGCGTGGCATGCCCGGATCGCAGCCCGGCCATCGTTCCGGAGCACCGAGCCCGTGCTGGAGGGATGAGACGCTTCAGCCGTAGAGCCGGGTCGGGTTGTCGACCAGGATCCTGCGCACCAGCGACTCGCTGCCGGTCCATGCGCGGAAGGTGTCGAACAGCTTGCGCGTGTCGGGCAACGGATCGATGCGGATGTGGGGCCAGTCGCTGCCCCAGACGAGCTGGTCGGGATTGGCTTCCAGCAGCTTGCGGTGAAAGGGGCGTCCGGGCTCCATGTCCGGCGTTTTCAGCAGGCTGCGATAGGCCGACAGCTTGACCCATGCCTTGCCGTCTGCCAGCAGGCGCAGCAATTGCTGGAAGCCGGGATCCTCCGTGCCGGCCCGTACGTCGAAACTTCCCATGTGGTCGATCACGACCGGGCAGGGCAGGCTGGCCAGCAGCGGCGCGATGCCGGGCAGCGCCTCGCAGTCGGTCCAGAGCTCGACGTGCAGCCCGGCGTCGGCGACGGCGGAGGCCATCTGCCGCAGGTCGTCGATCGAGGCGCTGCCGGCGAAATTCCCCGCCGCGCCGCTGCGATGGCTGTAGCGCAGCGCGCGTACGCCGCGCCCGCGCAGCGTGGCCAGATCCAGGGGCGTGCCCGGTCGCGCGACGATGACGCCGCGCAAGTGGTCGTGCGTCGAGAGCGCGTGGAACAGCAGCGAGTAGTCTTCCCCGTACGCGCTGGGATGCACCAGCACCGCATGCGACAGCCCCTGGCCGGCCAGCATGGCCGAATGGTCCGCGACCAGCGCCTCGGGCGGCGTGTAGCTGCGTTCGGCCGCCAGCGGGAAGCGATCATAGGGGCCCAGCAGGTGGTTATGGCAGTCCCAGCCCGTGATCGGGGTGGGAGCCTGTCGCGCATCGCCGCTCATCGCGCCTGGCCCCATGCCGCCGCGTCGTCCTGGGGCAGCGGGAAGGCGGCGACCACGCCGGGCTCCAGCGGAATCTCGTGCGCGTTCAGGGTCATCGCCACCAGCGTGTAGTAGCCGACCAGCGCGGTCAGCTCCACCACCGTGCGCGCGCCGAAACGCGCCAGCGCGGCGGCGTAGGTCGCGTTGGACACCGACCGGTGGGCATTCAGCTCGCTGGCGTAGCGCACCACCAGCGCGTCGTCGGGCGCCAGTTCGTCGGGGATGCGGCGTTCGCACAGGGCCTCGATGATCCAGGCTTCCACGCCTGCCTTCTCGGCCTCGGTCCGGTGGGCCGCCCATTCGAAGGGGGAATGGCAGGCCCGGGCCGTGACCAGGATGGCCAGCTCCGACAGCCGGGGCGGCAGCGTGGTGTCGTAGCGCAGCAGTTCGCCCAGCGCCGACCAGCGCTCGGCCAGTTCGGGGTTGTACAGCGCGGCGCGCAGCGGCCCCCGCAGCCGGCCGCGCTTGCCGGCGACGACTTTATCGTGCACCCGGCGTTGTTCCGGGCTCATGGTTTCGGGCGTGGGCAGGTCGATTCTCGGCATGGGCTCCTCTCTTCTGGGCGCATTATCGGACGCCACGCGCGGCGGCGCTATGGCGCGGGGCGCATAGCAGCCTTGACCCGGCCCGCCTTTGCGCGGGCGCCGCGCGCGCCTAGACTCGCTGCGTATCCTGCCTCGTCGCTTCGACCACGACCTTCCCATGAACGAATACAAGCAACTGCAACTGCGGATAGACGGCCACATCGCGCTGGTGACTCTGGACAGCCCGCCGGTCAACGCGCTGACCCGCGTCCTGAACGACGAACTGACCGCCGCGCTGGACTGGATCTCCGAGACGCCCGACGTCCGCGTGGTCGTGCTGACGGGCGCGGGGAAGGTGTTCTGCGCCGGCGCCGACCTGAAAGGCCGGGCCGATGTAATCAAGGGGCCCGGCGACCTGCCCGCGCACCTGCGCCGCACCCGCGAGTGCTTCCACGCCATCCGCGAATGCGCCAAGCCGGTGGTGGCGGCGATCAACGGACCGGCGCTGGGATCCGGGCTGGCGATGGTCGCCTCGGCCGACGTGCTGATCGCTTCCGAGCGCGCCACCCTGGGCCTGCCCGAAGTGGACGTGGGCCTCTTGGGCGGATGCCGCCATGCGATGCGTTTGTTCCCCCATTCGCTGCTGCGGCGCATGATGTTGACGGGGCATCGGGTGCCGGCGGCCGAACTCTACCGGCTGGGCATCGTCGAGGCCTGCACGGCGCCGGAGGACCTGCTGCCCGCCGCCATGGAGATGGCGGGCGTCATCGCTTCCAAGAGCCCGGTCTCCACGCGCATGGGCAAGCACACGCTGAACACCATCGAGGACATGAGCCTGCGCGACGGCTATCGCTACGAGCAGGACATGACGGCGATCATCGCCACCACCGAGGATGCCGCCGAGGCGCAGGCCGCGTTCCGCGAAAAGCGCGCGCCGGTGTTCAAGGGCCGGTAGCGCACGGCTCTCCAGGGCGTCCCGCCGGGAGCGGGCGGGTATAAACTCGTCTTCTTTTCCCGGACGAGCGCCGTTTGCGATGCAGCATCCGAAAGCCACCAGTATCCAGCTGGACGTGACCGCCAGCTTGCAGAAATGGCGGGCATTCCTCGCCATCGGCGAACTGGGCAGCCTTACCCGCGCCGCCCTGTTCCTGAACAGCAACCAGTCGTTATTGAGCCGGCAACTGAACGCGCTCGAACGCGAGTGCGGCACGCGGCTGTTCGTGCGCACCGGCCGGGGGGTGGAGCTGTCGGACGTGGGCCAGCGCATCTTCCCGCAGGTGCGGGCCTTGCTGGCCGATGCCGAGCAGCTCGAGAACGAGATCCGGGAGCAGGCGCGCGACGCCAGCGGGCGCGTCACGCTGGGCACGCTGCCGTCCATCGGCCACCATCTCGTGGGGCAGCTGTTCACCGAGGTCCGGGCGCGCTACCCCGGCGTCAGCCTCAAGGTACTGGAGGGTTCCAGCGGCCAGGTCGAGGAATGGCTGGCCGATGCCCGGGTCGACATCGGCATCCTGTACCGGTACGGCGGCACACTGCCCGAGCACGAGCAGTGCCTGGCCACTGTCGACAGTTACCTGATCGGGCCCGCGGGCGACCGCCTCACTGCGCAGGAAGAGGTGCCGTTCCGGAGCCTGCACGAGCTTCCCTTCATCCTGCCCAGCGCGCCCAACGGGCTGCGCACCGCGCTCGATTCCATGGCGCGGCAGGAGCACATCACGCTGGCGCCCGTGATCGAAGCCGATTCGCTGCCGCTGCAGGCCTCGCTGGTTGCGCGCGAGCGGCTCTATACCGTGCTGCCGCTGCACGCCGTATGGACCGAGGTCGCCAACGGCGACGTGCAGGCCGCCCGCATCGTGGATCCGCCGTTCCAGCGCACCGTGGCGCTGGTCTTCGCCAAGACCAAGGGCCCCGGCAAGGCGGTGTCCGCCATCGCCGCGCTGATCGGCGAGATCGTCGAGAGAATGGCGCGCGACGGAATGTGGCGGACGAGCCGCTGAACGTCGGCCATTCTGTGCACCCACCCTTATCGACAACGCAGGAGGCGCCGATGCCGACCGACACCGGCAAGCTTTATCTCGTGAGCCTGGGCACCGGCGATCCGGACCAGTTGACCCTGCGCGCCGATCGCATCATGCGCGCCGCCGACCTGGTGCTCGGCCCCGGCGATGCGCCGGTGCGCTACGCCGGCCAACTGGCCGGCAAGCCTTTCATGGAGGCCGGGCACGGTTTGTTCACACCCATGGCGCGCCGCCGCGACACACCCGAGGCGGTCGATGCGGAGGAGGGCCGGCGCCGGACGGCCATACGCGACTGCATCGCCGCCGGAGGCACGGTGGCGGTGCTCAGTTTCGGCGATCCGACGCTCTACGGCCCGCAAGTCGGTTATCTCGACGCCTTCCGCGACCTGCAGCCGGAGGTCGTCCCGGGGATTTCGAGCTTCGCGGCGGCCAATGCCGCGCTGGCCTGCGCCCTTACCGGCGGGAGCACGAGCCAGTCCGTGATCCTGAGCCTGGGCAAGAATGCGAACGCCGGCTATGCCGGCAGCGACCGCCTTTCGGTGCTCGCCCAGAGCCGCAGCGCGCTCGTGCTGTTCACGATGAAGACGGACCTTGGCCGGGTCGTGGAGGAATTGCGCGCCGGCTATCCCGGCGATACGCCGGTGGCCATCGTCTGCCATGCGGGCAACGCCGCCAAGCAGGAGGTCCTGCGCGCCACGCTGGATACGCTGGTGGAAGTGGCGAGCCGCCGCGAGCTTCCGTTCGAGCACCTCGTCTACGTCGGCGATTTCCTGGCGCATCCGCGAGGCGACTACCAATAACGCCCGGCTCCGCCGTTCCATCCGCATCGCCCCCTGGGTGGCGCTCGTCAGCGCGAAGGGGAGGGACCCTCTGTCAACCCAATATCCTGCTGAGACGCCGCCGATCGCAGCATCGCAAGGCATATCTCCAGCGTCGCCCTGGCCCAGCGCCCGTCGTGGCGCGGCGGCGTGCCGCCGCGGACGGCGGACGCCAGTTCGTCGATCACTTCGTGGCGGGGCACGGCCGGTTTGTCGAGGGGGATCCATCGCTTGGCATCGTCCCCATAGACCGCGATCCCGTCCGGTAGCGGCCGCAGGTCGGCATGATCGCACGAGACGATGATGGGACCGAAGTGCTGGTATGACCGCGCTTCCCCGCTTTCGGGCGGCTTGTAAGAAGCGCCCCCGTAGGTCCCGTCGGCCTTGGCGCGGGCCTCCGCATCGGGCGAGTCCACCGCCGCGAGTTTTCTGCGCGCGGCGCCATAGTCGTCGGGCGATTTGCGGTTGCCCATCTCGCCCAACCAGTTCGTCCACTCGTCGGAGTCGAAGTGGGCATAGCCGTTGTAGGACAAGGACGCGTAGGCTCCCGATTCGAACCACAGCATCGCCGAGTAGGCGCCTTCCGTCGCGCGCCGGGGGTCCCAGTTGCCCAATGCGGCCCGCAGGCGGACCGGGCGCGATCCCGCCAGCAGGCGGACGATGTCGACCTGGTGCGCGGCCTGGCTGAAGACGGCGCCCCCGCCCTCGGCGGTGACGAGCTCCTCCGGCCTGCGTGGCCGATAGAGATAGTCGGTGTAGTTGAGCGCATGGATCATCCGCACGCCGCCGAACTCGCCGCTGTCGATCAGCTCGCGCGTCTTCAGGTACGGCATGTCGAAGCTGTGGCAGTGCCCGACGATGAGATGAACGCCGGCGCGGTCGCAGGCGGCGATCATGCGGTCGCATTCTTCCAGCGCGAGCGCCATGGGCTTTTCCACCAGCACGTGCTTGCCATGCGCGGCCGCGATCTCCGTATGGCGCGCGTGAAACTGGTGAGGGCTGGCGACGTATATCGCGTCCAGCGACGGATCGGCCGCCAGGGCCTCGATGTCCGCATGCACCGCCGCGCCGAAATCACGCGCGAACTGCTCCCTCGCAGCGGACCGCGGATCACAGGCCGCCGCCAGCACGATACGCGGATCGCGCAGAAAGGTCGGCAGCATCAGCGAAAAGGCCCGGCCCAGTCCCGCGACACCCAGCCGCAGCGGAGAAAACGACATCAGAACTCCTCCATGTACGTAGTCAGGCCAGGGCACTGGGGTACCACCAGGCTGACCGAGGACGGCGTCCTTGCCTAGGCTTTCCACCGAGGTACCAAAAGAACGCCGTGCGCGGTCAGCCTGGTGGTACCCCAGGATGCGGTGGATCCGGCTCCGCCGGTCCACCCGCATCGCCCCCTGGGGGGCGCGCGTCAGCGCGTAGGGGGGAGCCTACCCCACCTCATAGTTGGATTCCAGCTTCCGGCCCGCCGGAACATCGTCCCATACATAGGAAACCCGGTACTCGCGCCAGTCGACCGACTTGGGCACGATGGCCTGGAACGAACAGATTTCCTTGGGGATGGCGTTGGCGCCCAGGCCCACCGGTTCCGCGCCTCCCGCGAACTCGTCCAGAGCGGCCAGCATGCGGCGGCGGAATTCGACGATGGCGAGGTCGCTGGTGCCCAGCCGTTCCTCGGAGCGATCGGCGATGGGACCCATGGTCACCCACATGGCGATGTCCTGGTTGGGAAAGCCGGTGATGCCCGTGAAGTTGCCGGCCTTCATGGCCTGGCGGT
Source organism: Pigmentiphaga sp. NML080357 (assembly GCF_002188465.1). Taxonomy (GTDB): domain Bacteria; phylum Pseudomonadota; class Gammaproteobacteria; order Burkholderiales; family Burkholderiaceae_B; genus Pigmentiphaga. The sequence continues at coordinate 454,602 of NZ_NINW01000049.1, forward strand.
CCTGCCAGAAGCGGTTGTCGTGGTTGCGGTGCGGCCGGTAGCGCTCGTCGAGGTCCGGGCCGACCTGCGCGCGCAGGAACTTGCGCCATGTTTCGGTATCCGGCGTCTTGGCGGGATGGCCCCAGGCCAGGAAGTAGAACGCCGTATGCGTATCGTCCATGGGGACGTTGACGTTGGCGACGTTGTACAGGTTGTTGGGCGGAACAAGAACCGTGAAGGGGGCGACGAACACCGTGGAGCGCACGTAGTCCTGCGTGTCCGGATCGAAGATCGGACGCCGGATGGCCGCATAGCGGAAGCCATAGGGCGTGCGTTCCACCTGCATCCGCGGCGCCTTGTCGGTGGAAGGGCGCAGCCAGTTCTTGTCGGTGGCTTCGGCCCCGCTGACCTTGGCCGGCACGAAATCCGAGGAGTGCAGGCTGGAGCTGTGGGCCGAATCGATCGCGCCTTCCAGGATCTGCGCCCAATTGCACGGCAGCAGGATCTTGGCGATGCTGACCTTGGCGTCTTTGGTGGGCGCCCAGGGCGGCGGAACGAACCCGGGCGCGTCTTCCTCCTTGCCGAGGAACACCCAGACCATGCCGCCCCATTCGCGGGTGGGGTAAGCCGTCGTCCGCACCTTCGAGGCAATGGGGCTGGTCTCCGGTTCGGACGCCATCTCCAGCACTTGCCCATGTACGTCCATCTTCCAGCCGTGGTAGAGGCAGCGCAGGCCGCCCTCCTCGTTGCGGCCGTAGACCAGCGACACACGGCGGTGCGGACACTTCTCGTCCAGCGCGCCGATGCGTCCTTCGCTGTCGCGGAAGACGACCAGGTCCTGGCCCAGCACGCGGGCGTGCACGGGCGCTCCGTCCGGTTCGGCCACTTCTTCGATCAGGCACAAAGGCAGCCAGAACCGGCGCATCAGCGCGCCCATGGGCGCGTCGCCTTCCACCCGGCACAGCCGCTCGTTCTTTTCACGCGTCAACATCCTGCTTCTCCTTCAATTTTCGGGCTTGATCCCCGCGGCCTTGATGGGGCCGGCATAGCGCCGCGCTTCCTCGTCGATGGCCTTCGCGTATTCCTCGGGCGAGCCGCCCACCGGCTCGATGCCCAGGCCCTGCAACTGCTTGATGACCTCGGGCTGTCTGACCACCTTGGCGACTTCGTCGCTGAGCTTTTTCACGATCGCCTTGGGCGTGCCGGTGGGCGCCAGTACGCCTACCGTCACCGCGAAATTGAAATCGGGGATGATCTCGGACACCGCCGGGATGTCGGGCGCCAGCGTCGAGCGCTTGAGCGAGTTGGTGGCGAGGATCTTGGCCTGCCCCTTTTGCGCGAAGCCCGACAAGGACGGCAGCGCGGCCACCACGATGTCCACCTGCTTGCCCACCAGCGCCGGCACGGCCTGGCCCGAGCCCCGGAACGGCACGTGGTCCAGCCGCAGGTTCAACGCGCTTTTCATGGCCTCCATGGTCAGGTGGTGGCTGCTGCCGACCCCGGACGAACCGTAGGTGATGCCGGTGGTGCTTTTCTTGGCCAGGTCCACGAACTCCTTCAGCGTATTGGCCGGGAAATCCGGGCGCGCGGCGATGAACAGGGGCGAGGTCGCCACCAGCGCCACCGGCATGAAATCCCGCTTGGGGTCGTAGGCGAGGTCTTTGTACAGCGACGGGTTGATCGACATCATCGAGCCGTCTGTCACCAGGAAGGTGTAGCCGTCGTGCGGGCTGCCCATCAGCGTCTGGGCGGCCACCACGCCGTTGGCGCCAGGCTTGTTCTCCACCACGAACGACTTGCCCAGGTTCTCGGTCAATCGCTGCCCGATGATGCGGGCCACCGTATCGGGCAGGCCGCCGGTGGCATAGGGAACGATAAAGCGCACGGGACGCGAAGGGTAGTCGGCCAGGTCATCGGCGCTGGCCAGCGCCGGCGCACAGGCCAGCAGGGCCGCAAGACCGGCACGGACCAGGCGCGCCGGCAGGGCGCGGGCGAGGTGGCGAGTATGAAGATTCATGGGGGTCTCCTTGGTGGCTACGCGCCTTTTCCCTGGCGCTCCGGTGCTCGGGCCGCATCCAGACCATCTGGACGGAGGCTTTTAATTAGAGCTCTAAGATAATAATATTAAAGCTCTAAGTATTTTTCAACCCCCGGGCTTCCCCGAGGGGCCGAGTATGATTTGCACGAGCACAGGCCCACGGACAAGCATGAGTTCCCCAGAAGACACCCGCAAGATCCTCGAGCACTGGCAAAGCGCCGCGCCCAACGACCGCCTCGCCCACCTCGTCAAAGACGCTACCCGGGCGCTCGTCCGGGGGCTGCAGATGCGGCTGAACCAGCACCACGTGTCGTTCGGCCATTGGGCGTTCCTGCGCATCCTCTGGGTGCAGGATGGATTGACGCAACGCGAACTGAGCGAAGAGGCGGGGGTCATGGAACCCACCACCTACAGTGCGCTGAAGGCGATGGAAGCGCGCGGCTATGTGGAGCGCAAGCACCTGCCGGGAAACAAGAAGAACGTGCACGTCTATCTGACCGAGAAGGGCCGCGAACTCGAGAGCGTTCTCATCCCGCTGGCGGAGGAGGTGAACCGCATCGGCGTCAAGGGCCTGACCGCCGCGGAGGTCGCGGTCGCGCGGAAGGTATTGCTCGGCATCATCACCAACCTGGCCGAGGACGAGGCGAAAGCCGACGAGCGCAGCATGCGCATTCCCTCCACGCGGGAACTGTCGCGGCGGGTGTCGGAGCGATCTCAGCCGCAGCGCGGCCGGCCCGCCATGCGTACGGCGGCCGAGCGCTCGCCCGCGCAGGCCGCCGCCCCGCGTGCCGCCAGGAAGAAGGTGGCCAGCTATGACGAGTGAGGGCCCGGCCGGGTCGGCCGCGCAAGTCTCCATGCGCGCCAGCGTCGGCATTGCGAGGGCGCATGGCTGATTCGGCCCTGGTCTGGTTCCGGCGCGATCTGCGCAGTTTCGATCATGCCGCGCTTTGCCAGGCGCTGCGCCGCTACGAGCGCGTGCATTGCGTCTTCGTTTTCGACACCGACATATTGGATGCCTTGCCCTCGCGTTCCGACCGACGCGTGGAGTTCATCCATGCTTGCGTGCTGGAGCTGGACGAGGCGCTGGACCGTCTCGGCCGCCAGGCCGGCGCGGCGGGGGGCGGCCTCATCGTCCGCCATGGCAGCGCCCCCGAGTGCATCGTCCGGTTGGCGCGGGAACTGGGCGTGCGCGAGGTGCTGGCCAACCGCGACTACGAACCCGGCGCCATCGCGCGCGACCGACGCGTGGCGCAGGAGCTCGAGGCATGCGGCATCGCCTTCAGCGACTACAAGGACCAGGTGGTGCTGGAGCGCGGCGAGCTATTGACGCAGCAGGGCCAGCCCTACAGCGTGTTCACGCCCTACAAGCGCGCCTGGCTGCAACGGGTGGACGGCTCGCGGCTCTCATCCCATCCCGTCGAACGCCATGCCGCGCACCTGGCGCCCAAGCCGCGCGGAGAGCATCCGCCAAGCCTGGAGGAGCTGGGGTTCGAGCGGACGAACCTGTCGAACTTGGCGCTGCCGCCTGGCATGCGGGGCGGGAAGGAACTGCTGCGAGAGTTCGCGGGGCGCATCGAGCGCTATCATGAAACGCGAGACTACCCCGCACGCAGGGGCGTGTCATATCTGTCGGTGCACCTGCGCTTTGGCACGGTATCCATCCGACAGCTGGTGGACCTGACGCAGCGCGACGGCGGCGAAGGGGCGCAGACCTGGCTGTCGGAGCTGATCTGGCGCGAGTTCTACCAGATGATCCTATGGCACCACCCACATGTGGTGCAAGGCTGCTTCAAGCCCGATTTCGACCGCCTGTCCTGGGACGACGCGCCCGAGCTCTGGCAGGCCTGGTGCGAGGCGCGGACGGGTTATCCGCTCGTGGATGCCGCCATGCGCCAGCTGCACCAGACCGGATATATGCACAATCGCCTGCGCATGGTGGCGGCCTCGTTCCTGACCAAGGACCTGGGCATAGACTGGCGCCGGGGCGAGCGGCATTTCGCCGATCACCTGAACGACTACGATCTCGCGGCCAACAACGGCGGCTGGCAGTGGGCGGCGTCCACCGGCTGCGACGCGCAGCCGTGGTTCCGCATTTTCAACCCGGTCACGCAGTCGCAGAAGTTCGATCCCGGCGGCGCCTTCATTCGCCGCTACCTGCCCGAGCTGGCGCGCGTGCCCGACCGGTTCATCCACTTTCCGGCGGCCATGCGGCCGGCGGACGCCGATGCGTGCGGCGTGCGGCCGGGCCGGGACTATCCGCTGCCCGTGGTGGATCATGCGCGGGCGCGGACCCGGACGCTGATGCGCTTCGAAGCGCTGCATTCCGCCTGAGGCAGCCTCCATGTTGCTCAAAGTCGGAGAGCTCGCGCGCAAGACCGGACTGACGGTGCGCACGCTGCATCACTACGACGAGATCGGCCTGCTCAAGCCATCCGCCCGTTCGTCATCGGGCTATCGGCTGTATGGCGCCGATGACATCACGCGGCTGCACGCGATACAGGGACTGCGGCAGCTGGGGTTCTCGCTGTCGGCCATCGGCGGGCTGCTGCAGGGCGGAACCGTGCCGCTGGCCGATATCGTGGCCGGGCAGATCCGGGCGCTGGACGAGGAGATGGCGCGCGCCCGCGAGTTGCGTACGCGCCTGGCGCTGTTGCAGGCCACGCTCGCCGCGGACCGGGCGCCAGACCCGGGGCAATGGCTTGCAACGCTCGAGCAGGTCGAGGCGTATCGCAAGTTCCTCACGCCGGCGCAGCTGCGGCGCATCTTCGAGCGGTGGCGTGGGACGCGCGCGGAATGGGAAGACCTCCTCGGCGCGGTGAGGAATGCCCGGGATCGGCGTATTGCCCCGGAAAGCGACGAAGCGCAGCGGCTGGCGGCGCGCTGGATGGATGTGTCGATGCGCTGGATGGGGGGCGACATGGAACTCGCCGTCCGCTGGGGACGCATGGTCGGGCAGACGGCGGCGGCCAGCGGGAAGACGGGCCTCGATGCGGCGGTCATCCAGTACATGGAGCAAGCTGTCAGCCTGCGCATGGCCGCGTTCCGGCGTCACCTGTCGGACGAGGAGCTGGAACGCATCGACAAGCGCCAGGGACCGCGCTGGGCGGACCTGGCCCGCCGTATCGGCCAGTCGATGGAGCGCGGCGCGTCTCCCGCAGGCGGCCCGGCGCAGGCGCTCCTTCGGGAATGGGACGATCTGCTGGACGATACTACCGGCCACGACCCGGTATTGCGGGAGAAATTCGAGCGGGCCTACCGCGAAGAACCGATCCTGCGGATCGGCCATGTGATCGAGCCGGCAATGCGGGCGTTCATCGATCGGGCGCGGGCTGCTCGCGAGCGTGTCGAGGCCGCGGATCGGGCCAAGTCCGCCAAGGCTCCCGCGAGGCAGCGCCGCCGGACCCCTTGACCCTCACGTGGACGTGAGGCCCTATCCTGCGCCGTTTGCACAGGAGGTCTCATGACTAATCACCAGAAAACGGCCGCCGGCCGGCAGGAAGCCGGCGGGTCGGCGCTGCGCGTGGCCATGGCGCGGGCGGTGCACCAGTTGCTGGACGAGCCGCTCGTATTTGCCGATCCCTATGCGTTGCCCATACTGGGGCCCGAGCTCGAGCACCGGCTGCGCGAAGACCCGTTCACGCTCAACGATCCCATGGCCCGCAGCATGCGCGCCGCCATCGTCGCGCGCACCTTGTGCGCCGAAGACGAGCTGCGCATGGCCACGGAAGCAGGCGTTCGCCAGTGCGTGATCCTCGGCGCAGGGCTGGACACCCTGGCCCTGCGCGCGCCTCATGCGGCGATGGGGCTGCGGATGTTCGAGGTCGATCATCCGCGGGCGCAGCAGTTCAAGCGCGAACTGATGGCGCAAGCCGGCATCGCGCTGCACGGTTCTGCAGTCATGGTGCCGGTGGATCTGCGGCAGGGATCGCTGGCCCATGCGCTGGAGCGAGCGGGCTTGCGCCGCGATCAGCCGGCGTTTTTCTCCTGGCTGGGCGTCACTCCGTACCTGGACGATGAAGCGATATGGGCCGTGCTGGATTTCATCGCCCGCCTGCCGCCGGGTAGCGCGGTCACGTTCGACTACCGCGTGGCGCCGCAGCGCCTGAACGCGATAGAGCGCGTCATGGAAGAACATGTCGCGGCCATGTTCGCAGCGATGGGCGAACCATGGCTGTCGGCATTCGAACCCGAAGCCTTGCGGGCGCGCCTGCATGAAATGGGCTACGCCCACGCCGTCAGCCTGGGTTCGGCAGACCTGAACGGGCGCTACTTCGCGCGCCGCAAGGACGGACTCCAGACCGCCGGGGGCGGGCTGGAGGTGATGTGCGCCCGCGTTTGAGCGGGCGCCGTGCAATCCCGGCGCGAGCAGGGGCAGCCACAAGTAGAATGCCCCTGCTACGCAGCAACACAAACGGAATTGCCGGCCATGCAGGGCTTCAAAAGAAAAATCGTCTACGTCACGTTCTTCGAACTCATTGCCGTCGCCGTCACCACCATCGGCTTTTCGCTTTTTTCCGACCAGGGCGTGGGGCATGCGAGCGTCGCCGCCGTCGCTTCGTCGGCCATCGCGGTGCTCTGGAACCTCGCCTACAACACCGCCTTCGAATGGTGGGAAGCCCGCCAGGCCAAGCGCGGGCGCGGGTTCTGGCGCAGGGTGGCGCATGCCGTCGGCTTCGAGGCGGGCCTGGTCTTCATGCTGGTGCCGCTGTTTGCCTGGTGGCTGGAGGTCTCGCTATGGCATGCCTTCCTGCTGGATCTCGGCCTCATCGTTTTCTTCCTGGTCTATACCTTCGTCTTCAATCTGGTTTTCGATAGCCTGTTCGGCTTGCCGGCCTCGGCGCAGCCTGCGCCGGCCAAGCCTCCTCTGGGCTGACGCTTCAATCGGCCGCTGCCGCATAAGCGGCCAGGTTCTTCAGCAGGATCGACAGATTGCGGCTGCCCACTTCTTTCATCATCTCTTCCTCGGCCACCGCCACGGCCCGGCCGAAGTCATCCAGCCACGCCAGTCCCGCGGGCGTGAAGCGCACGATGCGCGCCCGCTTGTCCGCCGGATCCGCCACGCGCTCCACCAGCCCCAGCTCTTCGCACTGCCCGACCAGTTCGTTCATGGCCGCGTTGGTCATCGCCGAGCGCCTGGCGAGGTCGGTGATGCGGGTGCCCTCCAGGTCCAGATGACGGGTCAGGTTCACGTGCCACCGGCGGGTTTCGGCATGCCCGGCCTCGGCCATGAGGTCCATGACGCGCTGCTCGAAACGGCGCAGTGCGCTGTTGAGCACGCGGCCGGGGTTGTGGGTGCGCCATTGGTAGGCGTTGCTATCGAGGGTTTTCACGGGATCGATTCGAATTGTGCGCAGCTATTTGCTTTGGTAACCTAAATAAATATCGGGCCGGGCTATCCGAAAAAGGGAACATACGATGCTTGACGACGCGCAGTCTACTGTGAGCGAGCCGATCCGGCTCGAGGTCGACGTGCTGGTCGCGGGGGGCGGGCCATGCGGGTTGATGCTCGCGAACGAATTGGGACCGCGCGGCGTGCGCTGCCTGATCGTGGATGCCAAGCCCGGCACCGCGTTCAACCCGCAGGCCAACGCCACCCAGGCCCGCACCATGGAACATTTCCGCCGGCTGGGTTTCGCGCACGAGATCCGCGCGCTGGGGCTGCCGGCCGATCATCCTACCGACATCGCCTATTTCACGCGCTACACCGGACATGAGCTCGCGCGCATCAAGCTGCCGACCGCCGCCGAGGCCACGGTGCGGATCAGGACGATGACGGGTTCCTGGAGCGCGGCCGAGCTGCCGCACCGCGTGTCGCAGAAATTCGTCGAGGCCGCGCTGCGGCGCCACGCTCAGTCCTGGCCTTCGATCGACCTGCGGTATGGATGGGTCCTGCAGGCATTCCGAGAAGAGGATGATGGCGTCGTCGCCACGGTGCAGGCCGTCGATGGCGGCGAGCCCCTGGAAGTGAAGGCCCGGTTCCTGGTGGGCGCCGACGGCGCGCGCAGCTTCGTCAGGGGCCGGCTGGGCATCGAGTGGGGCGGCGTCACCGGCATCCAGCGAGAGTTCATGGGAGGCAAGATGTTCGCCATCTACCTGCGCTCGCCCGAGTTCCTGTCCAGGCTGCCTCATCCGAAGGCCTGGATGTACGTCGCGGTCAATCATCAACGGCGCGCCTTCATGGCGTCCGTGGACGGCGTTGCCGAATTCGCTTTCCATGCGGCGGTTCATCCCGGGGAGAACCCGGAAAGCTGGACCGAGGCGGACGCCCGCCGCATCTTCGCGGAAGCGGTGGGGACGGACGTGCCGATGGAAATCCTGTCCATGGGCACCTGGCTGGCCGGGCACGCGCTCGTCGCCCGGCGCTTCCGCCACGGCCGCGTGTTCATCGCCGGCGACGCGGCGCATCTGTTCACGCCCACCGGTGGCCTGGGCTACAACACGGCGGTCGAGGATGCCGTGAACCTGGCCTGGAAGCTCGCGAGTGTGCTCAAAGGGCAAGCGCCGATGTCCCTCTTGGACAGCTACGAGGCCGAGCGTCGGCCGCTGGCCGAACGCAATACCGGATTCGCCCGGCGCTTCGCGGACTCGGTGGGCCTGTTCCAGGCCAGGGCCGTGCTGGAAGAGGACTCGCCGCAGGGCGAGGCCGAGCGCGAGGCGGCCGCGCGGCACCTGGACGAGCATGCAAGGCTGGAATTCAACATCCCGGGCGTCACCTTCGGCGGCCGCTACGACGGTTCGCCCATCATCGTAGGCGACGGCGCCCCGCTGCCGCCCGACGAGCCCAACCGCTATGTCCATACCGCCAGTCCCGGCGGCCGTCCGCCCCACATGTGGCTGGACGACGGCCGCTCGCTGTTCGACCTGTTCCACCGCGAATGGACGCTGCTGGTGCTGGGTGAGGACGAGGCGCCGCACGCAGGCTTCGAGGCCGCCGCGCGCGAACTGGGCATCGACCTGGAGGCCGTCCGGCTTGCGTCCCCGGCGCTGCGGGCGTTGTACGAGGCGCCGCTGGTTCTCATCCGGCCCGACCAGATCGTCGCCTGGCGGGGCGCGGACGACGGCCAGGCGCATGCGGTCCTGGCGCGGGTCAGCGGCCGGCTGGCTAGCGACCCTTATGGCATGAGGCCGGACTAGCTCACTCCACCGTCACGCTCTTGGCCAGGTTCCTGGGCTTGTCCACGTCCGTCCCGCGCGCGCACGCCGTGTGATAGGCGAGCAACTGCATCGGCACCACGTGCAGGATGGGCGAGAGCCAGCCGTAGTGCTCGGGCATGCGGATCACGTGCACGCCGGTCTCGGTGCGGATGTTGCTGCCGGCGTCGGCGAACACATACAGGTGGCCGCCCCGCGCGCGCACTTCCTGCATGTTGGATTGCAGCTTCTTGAGCAGGGCATCCTGCGGCGCCACGGTGATCACGGGCATCTGGTCGGTGACCAGGGCCAGCGGGCCGTGCTTGAGTTCGCCGGCCGGATAGGCCTCGGCGTGGATGTAGCTGATTTCCTTGAGCTTGAGCGCGCCCTCGAGCGCGATCGGGTAGTGCATGCCGCGGCCCAGGAAGAGGGCGTTTTCCTTGCGCACGAACTCCTCGGCCCACGAGATGATCTGCGGCTCGAGGGCCAGCACGGCCTGGATGGCGACCGGCAGGTGGCGCAGCGAGCGGATGTGGTCGGCTTCCTGCTCGTCGGTGAGGCGGCCCTTGATCTTCGCCAGCGACAGCGTCAGCAGGAACAGGCCCACGAGCTGGGTGGTGAAGGCCTTGGTGGAGGCCACGCCGATCTCGACGCCCGCGCGCGTCAGGAAGTTGAGCTTGCATTCGCGCACCATGGCGCTGGTGGCGACGTTGCAGATGGTGAGCGTGTTGGTCATGCCCTGTTGCTGCGCGTGCTTGAGCGCGGCCAGGGTATCGGCCGTCTCGCCCGATTGCGAGATGGTGACGACGAGGGCGCGCGGGTTGGGCACGCTGGTGCGGTAGCGGTATTCGCTGGCGATTTCGACGGCGACCGGCACCTTGGCGATGGCCTCGATCCAGTACTTGGCGGTGAGACCGGCGTAGTAGCTGGTGCCGCAGGCCAGGATCAGTACCGAGTCGATGTTGCGGAAAATGCCGTCCGCGGATTCGCCGAACAGGTCGGGCGTGACGGTCTCGATGTCCTGCAGGGTGTCGCCGATGGCGCGCGGCTGCTCGAAGATTTCCTTCTGCATGTAGTGCCGGTAGGGACCGAGGTCCGCCGCCGCCGTGTGGGCGACCACCGTGCGCACCGGGCGCTCCACCGGCTGGCCGTCGACGTCGACGATCCAGACACGCGCGAGCTGCAGGTCGACGACGTCGCCGTCTTCCAGATAGATGATGTTGTTGGTGGTGCCGGTCAGCGCCAGCGCGTCGGACGCCAGGAAGTTCTCGCCTTCGCCCAGGCCGACGATGAGCGGCGAACCGTGGCGGGCGCCGACCACGCGATGCGGCTCGTCGCGGCAGAACGCGGCGATGGCGTAGGCGCCCTGCAAGCGTTTGACGGTCTGCTGTACGGCGGCGAACAGGTCGCCGTCGTAAAGGTGGTTGAGCAGGTGGGCGATGACCTCGGTGTCGGTCTGGCTCTCGAACTCGTAGCCGTAGCCTTGCAGCTCGGCGCGCAGTTCCTCGTAGTTCTCGATGATGCCGTTGTGCACCAGCGCGACGCGGCTGCGGCCATTGCGGTCGGCCGAGAAATGGGGATGGGCGTTGTTGGTGGCCGGCGCGCCGTGCGTGGCCCAACGGGTATGGGCGATGCCGGTGAAGCCGGTCAGCGTTTCGGCCGCGATCAGCGATTCGAGCTCGGCCACGCGCGAGGTGCTGCGGGTGCGCCGCAGTTCGCCCTCGAGGTGGACGGCGACGCCGCACGAGTCATAGCCGCGGTATTCGAGGCGCTTCAGGCCTTCGATCAGAACGGGAACGATGTCGCGCTGGGCGACGGCGCCGACGATGCCACACATGATGCCTTGTCCTTGGTATACGGGTCCGGCGAATTCTGGTGCTTTTGGGGAGAAATGTAATTGCTATTTTTTCGTATAATTTTTTGAAAATTTCACTATTTTGATCGCGGGAATTATTTGAAAAATAATCAAGAAGAGTTTTTCTTCAATTTCATGACTATGGCAATACGATGACTTTCCCGCTCGACGACCTGGACCGCCGCATTCTTTCGGTCTTGCAGAACGACGCGACCCTGACCAACCAGGAACTGGCCGCCCGCGTCCACGTTTCGGCCCCGACCTGCCTGCGCCGGGTCCGGCGGCTGGTGGAACAAGGCGTGATCGAAAAGCAGGTCGCCATCGTGTCGCCGGAGAAGGTGGGCGCGGGGTTGACCGGCATCGTCGAGATCACGCTGGACGTGCAGGCGGCCGAACGGCTGGCCGAGTTCGAGGCGGCGATGGCGGGGGAGGCGGCGGTGACGCAGTGCTACCGGGTGTCGACCGGTCCCGACTTCGTGCTGGTGGTGCAGGTGCCCGACATGGCGGCCTATCACGCCCTCGTGCACAGGGCGTTCACCGGACAGGGCAACGTGCGCAACGTGCGCACGTTCTTTTCCGTGCACCGGAGCAAGTTCGATACGCGCGTGGCGTTGTGAGGGGAAGCGCACGGCCGCCGGGCGGCCGCACGCCGGATGGCTACTTGTTTTTCGTGGGACGCTGCCAGCCCGGCACCGTGCTTTGCCGCGTGCGCGAAAGCGTGAGCTGGCCCGCCGGCGCATCCTTGGTCAAGGTGGTGCCGGCGCCCAGGGTCGCGCCCTTGCCCACGGTCACCGGTGCGACGAGTTGCGTGTCCGACCCGATGAAGGCGTCGTCCTCGATGACCGTGCGCGCCTTGTTGACGCCATCGTAGTTGCAGGTGATGGTGCCGGCGCCGATGTTCACTCGCGCGCCCACGGTCGCATCGCCGACGTAGCTGAGGTGGTTGGCCTTGGAGCCGGTGTCGAAACTGCTGTTCTTGATCTCGACGAAATTGCCGACGTGGGTCTGGTCGGCGAGCTCGGTGCCGGGCCGCAGCCGGGCGTACGGGCCGATCCGGGCGTCGGCGCCCACGCTGGCGCCGTCCAGGTGACTGAATGCGGCCACCCGCGTGCCGGCGCCGATGCGCACGTCGCGCAGCACGCAGTGCGGGCCGACGGCAACGCCGTCGGCCAGTTCCACCGTTCCTTCGAACACGCAGCCGACGTCGATGAAGACGTCGCGGCCGCAGGTCAGCGTGCCGCGCAGGTCGAACCGCGACGGATCGGCCAGCGTGACGCCCGCTTCCAGCTGGCGCTCGGCCTGGGTGCGCTGGTAGATGCGCTCCAGCTCGGCCTGCTGCACGCGGCTGTTCACGCCCAGGGTTTCCCACTCGTGGTCGGGTGCGGCGGCCAGGACCGGCGCGCCGTCGGCGACGGCCATGGCGATGATGTCGGTCAGGTAGTACTCGCCCTGCGCGTTGTCGTTCTTGAGCGCGCCCAGCCAGCGCTTGAGCGCGGCGGTCGGCACGGCCAGGATGCCGGTGTTGACCTCGCGGATGGCCAGCTCTTCGGCGGAGGCGTCCTTGTGCTCGACCACCCGGTCTATGGAGCCGGAAGCGTTGCGCACGATGCGGCCGTAGCCGGTGGCGTCGGCGAGTTCGACCGTCAGCACCGCGACGGCGCCCGGCTGCGAGGCCTGGGTATCGAGCAGGCGTCTCAAGGTGGCGCTGCCCACCAGGGGCACGTCGCCGTAGAGGACCAGCGTGACGTCGTCGCCCGTCTCGCCGCCGGCGAGTTCGGGGACGGCCTGTTGCACCGCGTGCCCCGTGCCGAGCTGCGGTTGTTGTAAAACGAAGCTGAGATCCGTGTCGCGCTCATAGTGGCGCTTGACCGTCTCGGCGCCGTGGCCGACCACCAGCACGATGCGGGCGGGGTCCAGCGCCCGCGCGGCACCGAGCACGTGGGTCAGCATGGGGCGGCCTGCCAGTCCGTGCAGGACTTTGGGCAGGTCGGACTTCATGCGCTTGCCCATGCCGGCGGCAAGGATCACGATGTTGAGCATTTTGCGGCACTACTCCGGTTGGAGATTGGTCAAAGCGTGGCAGTTTAAGGCAGCTTCGAGACAAGCAGATGATCCGAAGTGTATTGATCGTTGTCATCCTGGGCCTGCTGGCCGCCTGCAGCGGCGTCAAGCTGGGCTACAACAGCGCCGAGAAGGTGCTGGCCTACCGCATGGACGACTGGTTCGGCCTTTCCGAGGCCATGCGCGAGCCCGCGCGGGAGCGCCTGCACCGGGTGCTGGCGTGGCACCGGCGCGAGGAGTTGCCCCGCTACGTCCACATCCTGCGCGCGGCGGAACGGCGGCTGGAGGATCCGGCGCCCTTGTCCGTATCCGAACTGCTGACTCTGCAACAACAAGTGACAGGCCGCTTGCTGGAGCTCGGCAGCCGGACGGCCGACGAGTTCGCCGACGTACTGACGCAGTTCGGCCCGCCCCAGCGCCGGCGCCTGTTGGCCCGACTGGCGGAAAGCAACGAGGAGTTCCGCGAAGACTACCTGCACGCCGGCGAGGCCGCCGTGCGCAAGCGGCGCATCGACCAACTGGTGGACCGCTACGAGCTGTGGCTGGGGCGCCTTGCGCCGGCCCAGCGCGCCCACATCGAGCAGTGGGTCGGGGCGCACCCGTCGGATGCGCCGTGGCGCCTGGGCCTGCGCGAGGCGAGGCAGCAAGCCTTCGTCGGCATCGTGGACGATGCGATGCAACGCCAATCCCCGCCGCGGACCTCGGCCAGGCTGCGGGCCTTCTTTGCCGACCTGGAAACCCCCGTGGCCGCGGACGTGCGCGCCCGCCACGAGGAGGGAGCGCGCGCGCGAGCGCAATTGACGGCCGACTTGTTCAACATGGCCACGCCCGCCCAGCGCGAAAGGGCACGAGAGCGCCTGCGCAAGCTGTCGGACGATTTCCTGGCCCTGTCGGGCCAGGGCGCCGGGCGCTAGGGGAAGACCCGCCAGCGGTCCCTTGCCGCCGCTCAGCCTGCCAGCAGCCTCTCGATTTCCCGCGTCACCCGCGCGTCGGTCGGCTCGACCGCGCTCGGGAAAGCGGTAACCGGCTTGCCGTCGCGGCCGACGAGGTACTTGTGGAAATTCCACTTGGGCGGTTGCCCGGTCGACTTGGCCAGCGCGGAGAACAGCGGATTGGCGTCCCTGCCGGTCACCACCGATTTGGAGAAGATGGGGAACTTGACGCCATAGGTGTTGAAGCACAGGTCGGCGATCTGTTCCTTGGAGCCCGGTTCCTGCTGGCCGAAATCATTGGAAGGAAAGGCCAGCACGACCAGTCCCCGGTCGCGGTACTTGGCGTAGATGCGCTCCAGCCCTTCGTACTGGCGCGTGTAGCCGCAATAGCTGGCGGTGTTGACCACCAGCAGCACCTTGCCCCGGTATTGGCAGAGGTTCTGCGGCGATTCGTCCTGCAGCCGGGGGAAGCTCACGTCGAGCAGGGCAGGGCAGCTGGACGGCGCGGCTGCGGGGTCGGCGGCACGGGCGATCTGTGGCATGGACAGCAGCGCCGCGGCGGCGAGCAAGGCGGCGCCCAGCCAGAGCAGGCGCCGGCGCAAAGCGGGCGACGCGGCGGCAAGGCGTGCGGAATGGGACGGCTTCATGATGCGGCTCCCGGCGGATGCGCGCCGTCAGAGGAAGACGGCCAGCACACCCGCATACCAATATAGCCGGTCTTTGAAGATCTCGCCGTTGGCGTAGAGGCCGATCAAGGGCAGGTCGCCCAGCTGCTGCTGCACGAGCTGCATCTCGGCCGACGGCCCGCCGAACAGGGTGCCGGTACGGCCGAGACACGAGATGTAGAGGGCGCCGCGGACCTTGTCCATGCCGCCGTGCTCGGATTCGATGTGTTCGCGCAGCGCGGTGCAGGCGCGGATCAGGTCGGCTTGCGCCGAGGCGCGGTCGCGCCGGCAGAACACCACGTGGTCGGCGGCTTCCAGGTCGGTGCCGACGGCCAGCGCGCCTTCGTGCGGGTCGATGCCGATCAGCGGCCGCACCTGGTAGTCGCCGTGCATGAAGGCGTCGCCGGTGCCCATGCCGACGAACGTCCCCTGCAACATCTGCACCGCGGCGGGAATCTGGCCGGCCGATGCAGAGGCGCCGGGCCGCGATCCGGCGTCGGCCGGCATGCCCATGTCGTGCATCAGGACGTCCAGCGCCGGCGCGCCGTCCAGCCGATTGAGCCGGTGCCCGGCGGATTCGGTGATGCGATGGACCGGGCCGATGGGCTGGCAGCTCTGGCTGACCCGGCTGGCCACGGTGATGTTCTCGGACAGCACCACGCCCGACAATCCGCCGGACAGCACGCTGTCGGCGATCATGGTCTGCGGATGGCGGCTGCTCGAGACGCCGCCGAACACGGCGGCGCCCGCGAGTTTGCCGCGCATGTCCTGGATCAGGTCCGGCAGGTCGGGCGTGGCGGCGTCGGCGTGAACCAGCGCGGTCCATGCGGCCCGGCGGCCGTCCGGCGTTCGCGCCAGCCGTCCGGGCGGCCGCGTGGCGCCGGAGAACACCTGGAAATCGTCCGGCGCGAAATCCGCCAGCATCAGGGCCATGGCCGGTTCGTCGATGTATTCGGCCATGCCGGCGGCAATGCCCACGCCGATGGCGCCGGTCCAGTGCGTCACGCCCGTGCGTTCGCGCAGGAAAGCGAGGATCTCGGCGGCTTCGCCGGCGTGGTGATCGGTCAGGTAGAGAAAGCCCAGCGTCGCGGCTGCGCCGGCGCCGACCCGGCTGGCCCGTTCGATCTGCGCGAGGCACAGCGAAGCCGACATGCGCCAGTCGGGATGCGTGGCATGGGCCCAGGGGAACTGCGAGCTCATGGCTGGGGCCTAGGCCTTGGATGGACGAGTGCGCCGCGTCGCCGTGCCGGCAGGTTTTGCGGTCGCCTTGCGTGGACTTGCCGGCTTGGAGGCGGCCTTGGCATTCGCCTTGGGTGCGGGCGCCGGCGCGCCGGGCATCGATGCGGCCGCTGCCGCCATGCGGCCGAATTGCTCCTGCAGCATGTTCCACCAGAGGCCCGCGGCGGCCGGGGGTTCGGCCGGTTTCGCGGAGGACGGCCGGTCGGATGCGCCTGCCGCCCCGGGGGGAGCGGTCTCGACTCCTTCGGGACCGGCGCCGGGCCCGTCAGGCGCCTTCGGCTTGGCGGCCTCGGGCGGGCGCCGCAGCCCCAGCGCGACTTCCAGCGGAGAGGGCGGCGCGTCCTGGGCGCCGGTGCCATAAGCTTCGCTTGCCGTCTGCGCGAACGAGCGCAGGGTCGAGATGGTGGCGCGCTGCACTTCCAGGCCCTGGATGGTCCCGCGCAGCATGGTGAGGTTCAGGTTCAGCCAGTTCTCGACGGCGCGCAAATCGGTAATGCGCCGGTCGAGCTCGTCCAGTCCCATGGCCGGGGAGACCGGCGTGGTCTGCGACAGCGTGCCCAGGGTGCTCCACACCTGCCGCATCATCTCCATGCTTTGCAGCACCGGATTGGCGACGTTGCCATCGGCGCCCGGCAACTGCAGGCCCGGTATGCCGAACGGATGAGCTGCGCCGGCGGAGTTGGAGGATTGAGAGGCCATGGCGGTTTCCTCGGTCGCAAGGCGCTATTTGGGCGCGGCAACGACCTGGTCGATGGCGCCGAACAGGCTGGCGCCGGTCTCGTCGAACATTTCCATGCGGATAGTGTCGCCGAATTTCATGAACTCGGTGCTGGCCGACCCGTTGGCGATGATTTCCAGGCAGCGCTTCTCGGCGATGCAGGCATAGCCCACCTGCGGGTCCTTGTTGGAAATAGTACCCGAGCCGACGATGCTGCCCGCGCGGCAGTTGCGGGTCTTGCAGATGTGGGAGATCAGCCGCGGGAAATTGAACACCATGTCGGTGCCGGCATGCGGGCGGCCGACGACCTTGCCGTTCCAGGTGACGGTGAGCGGCAGGTGCACCATGCCGTCGCGCCATGCGTGGCCCAGTTCGTCGGGCGTGATGGCGACCGGCGAGAATGCCGTGGCGGGCTTGCTCTGGAAAAAGCCGAAGCCCTTGGCCAGTTCGTTCGGAATCAGGTTGCGCAGCGAAACGTCGTTGGCCAGCATGACGAGACGGATCGCGTCGGCCGCCTCGGCCGGCGTGGCGCCCATGGCGACGTCGCCGGTGATGACCGCCACTTCGCCTTCGAAGTCGATGCCGAAGGCTTCCGCGCCGCAGACGATGTCGTCCGTAGGGCCGAGGAAGTCATCGCTGCCGCCCTGGTACATGAGCGGATCGGTCCAGAACGTCTCCGGCATCTCGGCATTGCGTGCCTTGCGCACCAGTTCGACGTGATTGACGTAGGCCGAACCGTCGGCCCATTGGAAGGCGCGCGGCAGCGGCGCGGCGCATTGTTCCGCCGAAAACTCGAAGGGCCGGGGCGCGCGGCCTGCATTGAGCGCGTCGTACAGGTCCTGCAACTGCGGCGCGATGAAGTTCCAGTCGTCCAGCGCGCGCTGCAGCGTGGGCGCGATCTCGGTGGCGAAATGGGCACTGCGCAGGTCGCGCGAGACGACGATCAGCTGGCCGTCGCGCGAACCGTCACGGTAGGAAGCGAGTTTCATGGCTGCGTGGAAGAAATGCGGTGGGGAGACAAGAAGCCGAACAGTAACACGGCGCGGACTGGAGCCCCGTAGCAGTCGCTAACAGCCCGGCCCCGCCCGTCCAGTACGATAGAGGACATCACCGTATCGAGGGCCGCGCGACCGTGGCCCGGGACCGCCATGTACTTCTCCTTCCGTTCCTCCCGTCGACATTTCGCCCGCGCCTGCGCGGCCCTGGCGCTGGTCGCCGCGGCGCCTGCGCTGCATGCCGCCGAGCGTTACGAGCCACCCGCCTCGGCCGTGCTGACCTACAAGCTCAATGCCTCGGCCAAGGGCTTCAAGATCAACGTGGACAGCACGCTGGAATGGCGGCGTAGTGGCGGCGACTACCGGCTGGTGAACCGCGGCAGCTTCCTTTTCTTCAGCTTCGTCTGGGAAAGCACCGGCAAGGTGAGCGATGCGGGCCTGCAGCCGGTGCGCTACCAGGAGACCCGCAACAAGCGCGTCAAGGTGGCCGAGTTCGATGCCGCCGCCGGACGCCTGCGCCTGCCCAGCGGCAACGAGGAGCCGCTCAAGCCGGGAACGCAGGACCGCATGTCGGTGCTGCTGCAACTGGCGTCGATCGGCCGGGCCGACAGCGGCGCCTTCGCCGACGGCAAGGTCGTGCCCTTCCGCGTGGCGGGTTCCAGCCAATCGGACAACTGGCGTTTCCGGGTGGCGGGCCGAGATAAGCTGTCCACGCCCATGGGCAGCATCGAGGCGGTGCACCTGGTGCGCGAGCGCGACCATGACGACGGCCAGAAGATCGAGGTGTGGCTGGCGCCCGCGCACGACTGGCTGCCCGTGCGCGTGCTGTCGAACGAGGCCAATGGCGATTTCCTGGACCAGGTCGTGCAGAAGATCGAGCGGCCGTAGTCCCTCGCGTCCGGCGAACCCGTCCGATGCCTTCGCCTGCGTTGCTCGTCCAGCAACGCAATGTTCCGCCCACGGTGATTGTCCGCGCGGGTAGCGCCCGCGAGAATGGGCGCCTGGCATTTCCCGGACGGTCTCGTGTCTTCCTCCTTCGTTTCATCCGTGCCGCGGGACGGCATTGCCATCCTGTGGATCGATCACCCGCCGGTCAACGCCATCGGATCGGAGGTGCGCGCCGCCCTCGATCAGGCGCTAACCGGCGTCGAGCATGACGCGGCCCTGCGCGGCGTGGTCGTGGCCGGCACGGGCCGCATGTTCTCGGGCGGCGGCGACCTGCGCGAGATCGGCCGGCCCGATGCGCCCGGCACGGTCCGCATGGCCGATCTGGCCTGGCGCATCGAGACCTTTCCCAAGCCCGTCGTGGCCGCGGTGCGCGGCAAGTGCATAGGCGGCGGCACGCTGCTGTCCCTGGCCTGCCATGCGCGAGTCGGCGCCGGCGACGCGTTGCTGATGCTGCCCGAACTGAACCTGGGCCTGGTGCCCGGCGCCGGCGGGACGCAGCGGCTGCCGCGCCTGGTGGGGCTGGAAGCCGCACTGGACATGGTGGTGCGGGCCCGCGGCGTGGATGCCGCGACCGCGCTGGCGCTGGGGCTGTTGGATGAGGTGGCCGACGATCCGGTTGCAGCCGCCGTGCGCCGTGCCAACGACATCGCCTCGGGCCGCCTGCCGTGGCGACGCACCGCCGAGCTGCCCGTTCCGGACGGCGCGTCGGCCGATGCGTTGCGTGCGCGCTATCTGGACGTGGCCGCGCAGGCTTTCCCCGGCCGCGATGCCGGCCCGCAGGCCATCGACCTGATCCTGGCCGCCGCGGCCCTGCCCTTCGAGCAGGGCTGTGAGGCCGAGCGCGATCGTTTCGCGCAACTGGCCGAGGGGCCGCAGGCCCGGGCCCTGCTGCATCTCTTCTTCGCCGAGCGCGCGCTGGCCAAGGCCGCCGATGCGCCCGATGCGGCCACGCGCGCCCGGATCGCCGGCCGCCTGCGCGCCGCGGGCGAGGCCGTGCCGCCCTACGCGGCCTGGGTGCAGGCCGCACGCGCCTGCCTGGCCGAGGGCCTGGCGCAACGCGCCGAATTCATCGATGTCATCGCCGTCAAGGACTGCGGCTTCCCGGCCCTGTCCGGAGGACCCCTGCATCATGCTGGACAGCATTGAATCCCCCGTTTGCGAGCACGCGACCGGCTCCCTGGATCCGTTGTTCTCGCCGGCCTCGATCGCCGTGCTGGGGGCCTCGGCCGATCCGCTGAAGATAGGCGGACGTCCCATCAAGTTCCTGAAGGCGCACGGCTATGGCGGGACCATCCTGCCGGTGAACCCCCGGGGGGGCGACGTGCAGGGGCTGCCGGCGCTGCGCAGCGTCGCCGAGCTGCCGTGGGGCGTGGACCATGCGGTCGTGGCGCTGCCGGCCGCGGCGGTGCTGGACGCCGCGCAGGCCTGCGCCGACCGTGGCGTCAAAGCACTGACCGTGTTCAGCGCCGGCTTCGCGGAAGTCGGACCGGAAGGCGCCGCCATGCAGGCCCGGCTGTCGGCGCTGGCGCGCGAGAGCGGCATGCGCATCATCGGGCCGAACTGCATGGGTGTGATGAACTTCCGCATCGGCATGATCGCCAGCTTCGCCTTCATGGTGGACCTGGGACTGCCGCGCCTGGGCCGCACCGCGCTGGTCAGCCAGAGCGGCGCGTTCGGCGGTCAGGCGCTGGTGATGGCCCGCCGCCGGGGCCTGCCCCTGGGCGCGTGGGTGACCACCGGCAACGAGTGCGACGTCGAAATGGCCGACTGCCTGGCCCACTTCGCGCGCGACGACGAGACCGACGTCATCATGGGCTACATGGAAGGCTGCCGCAGCCCCGACCGGCTCGTGCACGCGCTGGCGCTGGCGCGCGAGCGCGGCAAGCGCGTGGTCATGGTCAAGGCGGGCAGCTCGGACGTGGGACGGGCGGCGGCGCAGTCGCACACGGGCGCGCTGGCCGGCAACGACCGCGTCTTCGACAGCCTGTTCCGGCAGTACGGCGTGCATCGCGCCGATTCCATCGAATCCTTCTTCGATGCCGCGTACGCGGCGGGCAGCGGCAAGCGCATCGCCGAAGGGCGGGTGGGCGTGTTCACCGTGTCGGGCGGCGTGGGCGTGCTGATGGCCGACGTGGCCGAGCACGAGGGCCTGGACATGGCGCCGCTGCCGCAGCCGGCCCAGGACGCATTGCGCGCCATGCTGCCGCTGGCCGCCGTGCGCAATCCCGTGGACGGCACGGCGCAGATCTGGAGCGACATGGCGTTGTTCCGGCGCTTTTTGCGCACCATGCTGCGCGAGGGGCGCTACGAGGCGGTGGTGTTCTTCCTGACGGCGATGCCGTATTCGCCGCCGCTGCAGCAGCCGCTGGCCGAGATCTTCGCGGACCTGCGGCGCGAGTTTCCCGAGCCGGTCCTGGTGCTGTCCATGCTGGCGCCGCAGGCGCTGCAGGACGAACTGGCCGACCAGGGATACCTGCTGATCGAGGATGCCTCGCGTGCGATCCGGGCGCTGTCCGCGCTGCGCGCCCTGTCGCAGCCCAGTCCCGGGCCGGTCGACCTGGCCACCCTGCCGCGCGTGCCGCACTTCCCGGTACTGGAGGCGGCCAACGAATACGCGGCCAAGGAAGTCCTGGCCCGTGTGGGGATCCCCGTGCTGCCGGAGCGGGCGACCGCGGGCATCGACGACGCCTGCGCGGCCGCGCGGGAGCTGGGCTATCCCGTGGCGCTCAAGGTGCTGTCGCCCGATATCGTGCACAAGAGCGAGGCGGGCGGCGTGGCGCTGGACATCGCCGACGAGGAAGGGTTGCGCCAGGCCTGGGCCGCCATGCGCGAACGCGTCGCGCAGGCCGTGCCGCAGGCGCGCATCGAGGGCATGCTGGTGGCGCCCATGGCGCCGGCCGGCGTGGAAATGATCCTCGGCGTGCAGCGCGACCCCGTTTTCGGTCCGGTGGTGATGGTAGGGATGGGAGGCATCTACGCCGAACTCCTGGACGACATATCGCTGCGCATTGCCCCGGTGGATGCCGATGGCGCGTTGCGGATGGTGTGCGAGCTCAAGGCCTTTCCGTTGCTGTACGGCGCGCGGGGCAGGCCCCGCGCCGACCTGGACGCCCTGGTCCGCGCCATCGTGCGGCTGTCGGTGTTCGCGTACCAGCACGCCGACCGCATCGCGTCCATCGACATCAATCCTTTCCGGGTGTTCGACGCCGGCCGGGGCGCCGCCGCGCTCGATGCGGTGCTGCTCACCCGCGATCCGGAAGAGGAGAGACGCGCATGAAGACCCTAACCTTCTATTTTTCGCTGCTGTCGCCCTGGGTCTACATGGCAGGCCCCAGGCTGCACGAACTGGCCGCCGAAACCGGCACCCGCATCGTCTACCGGCCCATCGACCTGCTGCGCGTGTTCCGCGAGACCGGCGGCGCGCCGCTGGCGGGCCTGCATCCGTCGCGCCGCGCCTACCGCGCCGTGGAGCGGCGGCGCTGGGCGCGGTACCTGGACATGCCGATCAAGGAGCAGCCGCGCCATCATCCCGTGGACGAAACGCGCGCCGCCTGCGCCGTACTCGCCGCCGAGCGCGCCGGCCTGGCCGTGTGGCCCCTGGCGCAGGCCATCCTGGCTGGCGTATGGGTGCGGGACCTGGACATATCCGATGCGGGCACGCTGGCCTGCATCGCCGACGAGGCCGGCTATCCGGGGCGCGCGCTGGTCGCCGAGGGCGGCACCGCGCCCTGTCGCGATCTTTTCGAGGCCCATACCCAGGAAGCCCTGGCGCAGGGCGTATTCGGCGTGCCGAGTTTCGTCATCGACGGCGAACTGTTCTTCGGACAGGATCGCCTGGATTTCGTGCGGCGGGCGCTTGTTGCTGACTGAGGAACGCATCATGAACCATGCAAGGAAACTGCCTGCCGTCATCCTGCTCGCGGCGGGCCTGCTCGGCTGGCAAGGCGCGGGCGCCCAGAACTATCCGGCCAGGCCCATACAGTGGATCTCGCCCTGGACCGCCGGCGGCGGCAACGACATCCTGTCGCGCGCGCTGGGCGAGCAATTGGCCAGCCGGCTCGGGCAGCCGGTAGTCGTGGAGAACCGCCCCGGCGCCACCGGCACCATAGGCACTGCCCAGGTGGCGCGCGCCGCGCCCGACGGCTACACCCTGACGCTGGCCAGCGCCGCCACCCATGCCACCGCTCCGGCCATCTACAGCAAGCTGCCCTACGACCCGGTCAAGGACTTCACGCCCATCACGCTGGTGGCGACCGTGGCCAACGTGCTGGTGGTGCATCCCAGCGTGCCGGCGGCCGACCTGAAGGCATTGATCGCCTACGCCAAGGCCAATCCGAACAAGCTGAACTATTCGTCGGTGGGCGCCGGTTCCATCCAGCACCTCTCCGGCGTGATGTTCAACCAGCTGGCGGGCGTGCAGACGGCGCACGTGCCCTACAAGGGAACGGCGCCCGCCGTCGTCGACCTGCTCGCGGGGCGCGTGCAGATGGCGTTCGAGAGCCTGCCCACCATGCTGCCGCACATACGCAGCGGCGCCTTGCGGGCCATAGGCGTGACCACGCCCCGGCGCTCGGCGGTGCTGCCCGAGCTGCCGACACTGGCCGAGGCGGGACTGACCGGCTTCGACGCTTCGCTGTGGTATGCGGTCATGGGCCCCGCCGGCATCCCGCAACCCGTGGTCAAGGTCTTGCACGACACGGTGGTGGCCAGCCTGCAGTCGCCGGAGGTGATGCGCCGGTTGTCGGAGCAGGGCGCCGAGCTGGCCACGAGCTCGCCGGAAGAGCTGGCGGAGTTCGTGCGCAAGGACACCGAGAAGTGGCGAGGGTTCATCAAGCGGGCTGGCGTGACGCTGGACTAGCGCCGCGGAAAAGACGCCTTCAGCGCACGGGATCGCCGACCTGGCCGCGCAGATGGCGCAGAAAGGCGTTGACCGCCGGTGTCAGGCGGCGTCTGCCCAGCACGCAGATCTCGAGCGCGGTCCTGCCCAGCAGCGGGTCGGACAGGGGCACGCCCACCACCTGGGCGCCCGGACCTTGCCGGTGCAGGGACACGCCCAGGAGGATCGCGACGCCCCCTTCGTCGCGCACGAACGCCTGCATCGCAGCGATCGAACTCGTAACCAGGGCCGGCGCCAGTTCCAGCTTGTCGATGCGGGCGACCGCGTCCAGCAGGTGGCGGATGCCCGTGTCCGGCGGCGGCAGCGCCAGCGGATACGCCAGCAGCTCGGCCAGCGATACCGAGGTCCGTCCGGCCAGGGGATGGCCTGGCCATACCACGGCGCATAGCGGCGCCGGCAGGCGGACGGCGCATTCGACCGCGCTGGCCGCGCGCGGCGACAGCGCGATGCCGATGTCCGCGCGCCCCGCCTCGATGGCCGCCATGATCTGGTCGCTGCCGTCCATGGCGAGCTCGAAGGTGATGCCCGGGTATTGCCGCCGGAAGGTCGCGATGCTGGAGGCCGCCAGTTCGGCCGCATAGCCCTCTATCGTGCGCAGTTTCACGTGACCGGTGCGCAGACCCTTGAGCGCATCCAGTTCCTCGAGCACCAGCTTGCGGCTCTGGCGCAGGCTCTCGACGTAGTTCAGGTAGACCTTGCCCGCGGGCGTCAGCGTCATGTTGCGGCTGTTGCGGTCGAACAGCTTGATCTGCAGCTCCGCCTCCAGGCGCCCGATCTGCCGGCTCACGACCGACGGCGCGAGGTCCAGCCGCTCCGAAGCCTTGCGTATGCCGCCGCACTGGGCGACCTGGTAGAAGCAGTCGAGCTCGTCGCTATGCATGGCGGATCCGCCTCGCAAGACCGCGCCGGGTCAGGGCAGCACGCGGACCTGGTCGACGATCTCGGTGGTAAATGCCGAGCGGTAATCGACCTTGGGGCTGAGCAGCTTTTCCCGCACCATGAAGTCGTAGGTCTTCTTCCAGCGCGAGTCCGTCATGGTCAGCAGGCCTCGCGTGCGCGCGTCGCCGCCGTCGACCAGCCTGGCGTCGCGCAGGGCCTCGACACCGTAGTTCAGCAGCGCACGGGTCATCTGCGGATTGTCCTTGAGGATGAGCGCGTTGCCTGGCGCGGGATTTTTCAGGTAGCTCTTCCAGCCTTCGGCGCTGGCCTCGACGAAGCGCCGGATGGCGTCTTTCTTTGCGGCCAGTCCGGACTTGGTGGCGACGATGGTCTGCGCGTAGGGCGGATAGCCGTAGGCGCCCAGCAGGAAGACCGTGGGCTTGAAGCCACCCTGGGTCTCGATGGTGTAGGGCTCGGAAGCCAGGTAGCCCTGGACGGCGGAATTCTTGTCCACCAGGAAGGGCTGCACCGAGAAGGTGTAGGGCTTTTTCTGGGCCTCGGTGAAGCCGTACTTGGTCTTGAGCCAGGGCCAGTAGGTGGTTTCGCTGGCCTGGCCGATGTAGAGGGTCTTGCCCTTGAGGTCCGCCAGGGTCTTGGGGCCGGGGTGGGAGACGAGGACGGTGGGGGACTGCTGGAAGGTGGTGGCCACTGTGACGAGCGGCAGGCCCTGTTCGACGCCCTTGTAGGTTTGCAGGTCGTCGCCCATGGCGATGTCGTATTGGCCGGCCAGCAGCAGCTGCAGGACGTTGATCTGGGGGCCGCCCATCTTGATGGTGACGTCCAGTCCGTGCTTCTTGTAGATGCCTTCCGCCACGGCCTGGTAGAAGCCGCCGTGTTCGGCCTGGGCGTACCAGTTGGAGCCGAAGACGAGTTTGGTCGGGGCGCCTGGGGTTTGTGCGTGAGCGTGTCCGGCCAGGCCCAGCGCCAGGGCGGCGCCGGCCAGCAGCGACCGGGTCAGTGAAGGGGCGTTACGCATCGTGCGTGCTCCGGGGAAAGAAACGGCAATGGGTGCCATGGTACCGACGGCGGCGGTATCTCGCCATACGGTGCGCCGTCATGCCACTGCTCGGGCGAGCGGTGGGTCAATTCACCTCGTGCCAGCGGGCAAGTACCAGGCGCGAGAGCAGCGTCATTGCCGCGAATAGGATGACCCCGGCGATGGTGATCAGCAGCAGCGCCGCGAACAGGCGCGGGATGTTGATCTGGTAGCCCGCCTGCAGAATCTGGTAGGCGAGGCCGGTTTGCGAGCCGCCGGTGCCGGCGACGAATTCGGCCACGACGGCGCCGATGAGGGCCAGGCCGCAGGCGATCCGCAGGCCGCCGAAGAAGGCGGGCAGGGCGGAGGGCAGGCGCAGGCGCCAGAGGATCTGCCAGCGGCTGGCGCGCTTGAGGCGGAAGAAGTCCAGCAGGCCCGGGTCGATGCTGCGCAGGCCCAGCACCGTGTTGCTGATGATGGGGAAGATGGCGACGATGGTGGCGCAGAGGGTCAGGGCCGCCAGGGTGTTCTTGACCCAGATGATGATGAGCGGCGCGATGGCGACGATGGGGGTCACCTGCAGCAGCACCGCGTAGGGGAAGAGGCTGGCCTCGATGACGCGGCTCTGCACGAAGAGAAAGGCCAGCAGCACGCCCAGCACGGTGGCCGCGAGCAGGGCCAGGCCGGTGATCTTGAGCGTGATCCACAGCGATCCGGCCAGCAGGTCCCAGTCCTGGACCAGGGTATGGGCCACGTCCAGGGGCGAGGGCACCAGGTAGACAGGGACGTCGAAGGCGCGCACCAATCCGTGCCAGAGCGCGATCACGACGAGCGCGACCAGCACGGGTGCGCCCAGGCGCAGTCCGGCGTTCATGCCCAGCCTCCAGGAGGCGCCAGGAGCGGTGCGGGCCTCATCGCTGGCCCTCCAGCAGCGCGGCCTGCAACCGTGCGGCCTGCATCGCGAACCCGGGCGAGACGCGGAAGGCGGCATCGCGGCTGGGGGCTTCGATCGGGATGTCGGCGACGATGCGGCCGGGCCGGCGGGACATGACGATGACGCGGTCCGATAGATATACCGCCTCGAAGATGCTGTGGGTCACGAAGACCACCGTCAGGTCCTGCGTCGCCGCCAGGCCCAGCAGTTCATCGTCCAGGTGCTGGCGGGTGATGTCGTCGAGCGCGCCGAACGGCTCGTCCATCAGCAGCAGCCTGGGCTCGGTCACCAGCGCCCGCGCGATGGACACGCGCATGCGCATGCCGCCCGAGAGCTCGCGCGGAAGAGCGTGCGCGAAATCGGCCAGGCCCACGCGCTCGAGCGCGCGCCGGACCTTGTCCCGGCGCGCCTCCATGCCTTGCCTGCGATCCCCGCGCTCGAGGTCCAGCGGCAGCCGCACGTTCGTGGCCACGGAGGCCCATGGCATCAGCGTGGCGTCCTGGAACACGTAGGACAGCTCGTCCACGTCCGCATGCCGCCGCAGGGTGCCCGACGTGGGAGCATCCAGCCCGGCGAAGATGCGCAGCAAGGTCGTCTTGCCGCAGCCGGATGGGCCCAGCAGGGTGACGAATTCCCCGGGACGCACGGCGAGGTCGAGCGGCGACAGGGCTTCCACGCCGTTGGGAAAACGGCGGGCGATGCCTTGCGCCTCCAGGACGGGCGGGCCGTTCAACGGCCCGGGCCGGCGCGGAAGAAGCGCACCGTCTGTTCCGAGAGGTCCCCATCCGCGTCGTCGTTGCAGCCGGAGGAAGAAGGCTGCGGATCGACGTGGTCGAACGCGACGTCGCCACCGGGGTCGGGCACGCCCGTGGGCTTGAGGTTCGCGAAATCGAACAGTTCGCGATCGAGCAGGTGCGAGGGCGTGACGCGCGACAGGGCGTTGAAGATGTTCTCGATCCGCCCGGGGAAGGCGCGCTCCCACTCGTCGATCAGGCGGCCGGCTTCCTTGCGCTTGAGGTTTTCCTGCGATCCGCACAGGTTGCACGGGATGATAGGGAAAGCCTTCCACTCGGCATAGGCGACGAGATCGTCTTCCTTGACGTAGGCGAGCGGCCGGATGACGGTATGGCGGCCGTCGTCCGACACCAGCTTGGGCGGCATGCTCTTCAACTGCCCGCCATAGAACATGTTGAGGAAGAAAGTGGCGAGGATGTCGTCCCGATGATGGCCGAGCGCGATCTTGGTGGCCTTCAGCTCGTCGGCGACGCGGTACAGGATGCCGCGCCGCAGCCGCGAGCAGAGCGAGCACATCGTCTTGCCTTCGGGGATGACGCGGGTGACGATGGAATAGGTGTCCTGGGTCTCGATGTGGAATGGCACGCCGAGCTCGCTCAGGTAGCGCGGCAGCACGTCGTCGGGAAAGCCCGGCTGCTTCTGGTCGAGGTTGACGGCGACGATGTCGAAATCGATGGGCGCGCGCTCGCGCAGCTTGAGCAGGATGTCCAGCATCCCGTAGGAGTCCTTGCCGCCCGACAGGCAGACCATCACGCGGTCGCCCGCCTCGATCATGTTGAAATCGGCAATGGCCCGGCCGGCTTCGCGCATCAGGCGCTTTTCCAGCTTGTTGCGCTCGCGCTCGAGCTTGAGCCGCGCCCGCCCCGCGTCGGGGGCGTTGGCGACGGCGGATACGATGGCGTTCATGTCATGCTTCCATCAATGGCCGCGGCTTGCCGTGACCTCGATGCCCACGGCGGCGCAATCGGCGAAGGCCTGCGGCTTGGACACGCGCAGGCGCACGTCGCGGATCTCGGCGAACTGCGCCAGCAGCCGGGCCGCCAGGCGGTCGCACAGGGTTTCGAGCAGGTTGACGTGGGTGCGCGTGCATTCGTCGATGATGCACTCGCGCAGCCGACGGTAGTCGAGCACCTCCTGGATGCCGTCGTGCTGCGGCTTTTCCACGCCCTCGAGGTCGATCTCGGCGTCCACGTGCAGGGGCTGGGTCGCGCCGCGCTCGTGGTCCAGTATGCCTATCTGCGCATCGACGGCCAGGCGGTTGAAGAAAATGCGGCGTGTGCCCATGGTTGTGCTCAAGGATTGCCGGCGGGAGCGGTGTCCGCCGGCGGGTTCATCATGCTGAAATCGCGCGTGAATCCCACCAGGTGCTGGCCGCCGTCCACCAGCACCGTGGTGCCGGTGATCGAGCGGTTCTGCACCGCGAACAGGACCGCGTGCGCAACGTCTTCGGGATGGCTGGCATGGCCCAGCGGCGCCATGGCGTGGGTGCGGGCGAATTGCTGCGGCGTCTGCAGGTGGCTGATCATCGTCAACCCCGGCGCCACGCCCACCACCCGCACGGCCGGCGCCAGCGCCTGCGCCAGCATGGTCGTGGCCGCTTCCAGCGCGGCCTTGCTCAGGGTGTAGGAAAAGAAGTCGGGATTGTAGTTCCAGAGCTTCTGATCCAGCAGGTTGACCACCACCCCGCGCGCCTGCGGATCGCGGGCGGCGACCGCCGTGGCCAGTTCGCGCGCCAGCACCACGGGCGCCACGAGGTTGGGCAGCATGTGGGCCTGCAGCATGCCGGCGTCGAACGTGCGCGCATCGTCGTACTCGAAGGTCGAGGCGTTGTTCACCACGGCGTCGATGCGGCCGAAGCGGGCCGTCACGGCCGGCACCAGGGCCGCCAGCGCGGTCTGGTCGGAGAGGTCGCAGGCGAAGCTTTCGGCCTCGGCGCCCAGCCCGTGCAGCATGGCGCAGGTTTCCTGCGCGGCGTCGCGCGAGGTGGCATAGTGCACCGCCACGTTCCAGCCGGCGCGCGCCAGGGCGAGCGCGATCTCGCGGCCGATGCGCCGGGCGGCGCCGGTGACGAGCGCGACGGGACGGGAGGAGCTGGGGCTCGTTTCGCTCATGGCGGCACGAAATCCGGGTCGAACGGCAAAGACCACAAGTTTAGCAAGGCCCGGCCGCCGCAAGCCCGGACGGCGCCCCGGAACGTGGGAAAATCCGTTTCATGACGAATCTTCCCGAACTGGATCCCGTTTCCGAGGCGCATTCCCGGCGCGTCGCCCGTTACATTGCCGACGAAATCCGCGCGGCGGGCGGCTGGCTGCCGTTCGACCGCTGGATGTCGCTGGCCCTGTATGCCCCCGGCCTGGGCTACTACGCCGCCGGCAGCCAGAAGCTGGCGGCGGGCGGGGCCGCGCCCGCGGGCGATTTCGTCACCGCTCCTGAACTGACCCCCCTTTTCGCGCGCACCCTCGCGCGCCAGGTGGCGCAGGTGCTGGAGGCCTGCGGCGGGACCGAGATCCTGGAGTTCGGCGCCGGCACCGGCGCGCTGGCCGAAGGGCTGCTGGCGGCGCTCGACGAGGCGGGCGTGCGGGCTTCCTATCGCATCGTCGAGGTCTCGGCCGACTTGCGCGAGCGACAGCGCCGCCGTCTGGCCGCCCATGGCGACCGGGTCCGCTGGCTCGATGCGCTGCCCGAGTCGTTCACCGGCTGCGTGGTGGGCAACGAAGTGCTCGACGCGATGCCGGTGCGCCTGTTCCGCTGGGCCGAGACCGGCTTGCAGGAGCGCGGCGTCGCGCTCGCGGGCGAAGGCGGCTTCGCCTGGGAAGACCGGCCCGCCCCGCCGGACCTGGCCGACGCGGTGTCGGCCCGCATGCCGGCGCTGCCGGGTTACGTCTCGGAAATCAACCTGCAGGCCGAGGCCTTCATGCGCGGCATGGGAAGTTGGCTGAAGGCCGGCGCGGCGCTACTGGTGGACTACGGCTTCGTGCGCGGGGAGTACTACCATCCGCAGCGCGTGGAAGGCACGCTGATGTGCCACCTGCGGCACGTCGCCCACGCCGATCCGCTGATTGCCGTGGGTGTGCAGGACATCACCGCGCACGTGGACTTCACCGCGATGGCGGAGGCCGCGGTCGATGGCGGGCTGGACGTGCTCGGCTACACCTCCCAGGCCGGATTCCTGATGAACGCCGGCCTGATGGACCTGCTGGCCGGGTTCGACCCCGCCGATGCGCCGGCCTACGCGCGCGCGGTGGCGCCGGTACAGAAACTGCTGTCGCCGGCCGAGATGGGCGAGCTGTTCAAGGTGCTGGCCGTCGGCCGCGGCATCGCGCAGCCGCTGACCGGATTCAGCCGCGGGGACCGGAGCCACTCGCTGTAGGGTCATCATCGTCGGCCAGGCCCAGGCGGCGGGCCGTCTCCATGACGGCGCCGGCGCGGCGGATGAAGGGCGCGTCCACCATGCGGTCGTCCACGGTGAAGGCGCCCCGGCCGGCTCGTGCTGCTTCCCGTTCCGCCTGCAGCACCCGTGCCGCGTGCCGGATCTCGTCGTCGGTGGGGCGAAACGTGTCGTTGGCCGCGGCCACCTGGCTGGGATGGATGCAGCTCTTGCCCACGTAGCCGAGCCGCCTGGCCATTCGCGCTTCGGCCAGGAAACCCTCGCGATCCGCGAGGTCGGCATAGGCGCCGTCGCACGCCCACACGCCCGCGCGGCCGGCGGCCAGCCGTATGGACAGGAGGACGTGGTGGACGGCGGCGGCATCGCGGCGGTCCACGCCCAGGTCCTCGAAAAGATCGCCCAGCCCGACCTGAAGGCCGGCCACGCGCGGATGGGCGCCGGCCAGTTCCGCGGCGCACGCCAGCGCCTCGGGCGTTTCGATATTGACCAGAATGCCTATCGGCCGGACGATGCCCCGCTCCCGCTCGAGTCTATCCAACTGCCGGGCGGCGGCCTGAATGGCGCGGGGCGATTCGGCCTTGGGCAGGTTGAGCAGATCCAGGGCGGGCTGCGCCACCGCATCCAGGTCGGCGCCGAAATGCGGCGTCTCCCAGGCGTTGACGCGCACGACCATGAGCTTGCCGTCGCCGCCTGCCCGCGATGCGAGGAATCCGGCGACGGCGTCGCGCGCTTCGTGCTTGCGCGCCTGCGGCACGGCGTCTTCCAGGTCGAACGAGAGCGCGTCGGCGTCGCTGGCCAGCGCCTTGGCGAATAGCTCGGGCCGGGAGCCCGGTACGAAAAGCTTGCTGCGCATGCGTCATTCCTTGGCGGATGGGCCGGGCCGGGGGCCTGCCCCTGCCTGGTGCACGGCGCCTTCCTGCAGCAGCGCACGATAGCGCTGGTCGTCCACGCCCAGCGCGGCGAGCACTTCGCGGTTGTGCTGGCCGATGGCCGGCGCGGGAGCGCGGATCGCGCCGGGCGTGCCGCTCATGCGCGGCACCACGTGATGCATGGGAAACGACCCCATGTCCGGGTCGGGGTAGTCGGCGAGGATCTCGCGGTCGATGAAGTGTGGATCGTCCACGATCTGCGAGATGTCGTAGATGGGGCCGATGGTGACCTGCGCTTCTTCGAAGAAGCGGACGTTCTCGGCCTGCGTGCGCTGCGCGATGAAGGCGCCGATGATGGCGTCGAGCTCTTCGGCGTGGCGCACGCGGCCGGCATTGGTGCGGTAGCGGGGATCTTCGACGAGGTCGGGCCGGCCGATGGACACGAACAGGCGCTCTGCCATCTTCTGCGTGGAGGCCGACAGGCCCACATAGAGACCGTCCTTGCAGCGATACGCGTTGCGCGGCCCCGAGTTGGTGGAGCGGCTGCCGGTACGCGGCTTGACGCGTCCCGTCAGGCGGTAATTGGCCGCCTGCGGACCCAGGACCGCGAACAGGGGATCGAGCAGGGGCAGGTCGATCACTTGTCCGCGCCCGCCGTTGACCTCGACCTCGCGCAACGCGATCAGCAGTCCCGCCGCGCCGTACAGCCCGGCCACCGTGTCGGCCAGGTACATGGGCGGCAGCACCGGTTCGCGGTCGGCGAAGCCGTTCATCGCCGCGAACCCCGAGATGCCTTCGACCAGCGTGCCGAAGCCGGGCCGGCCGCGATACGGCCCGGTCTGGCCCCAGCCCGAGATGCGCACCACGACCAGGCGCGGATTGCGTGCCAGCAGCACGTCGGGCGCGAGCCCCATGGCCTCCAGTACGCCCGGCTTGAAGCTCTCGACCAGCACCGCGGCCGACGCCGCCAGCTCCAGCAGCAGCTCGCGCGCCGCCGGCTGGCGCAGGTCCAGGCCCAGGCTTTTCTTGTTGCGCGCGTACAGCTTCCAGTTGGTGTCCACGTCCTGGGTGCGCCAGGCGCGCAGCGTGTCGCCGTCCGGGCTTTCCACCTTGACCACGTCGGCGCCGAAGTCCGCCAGCACCTGGGTGAGCGTATTGCCCGCCACCAGCCGCGACAGGTCCAGGATGCGGACGCCCGCCAGCGGGCCGCCCGCGCCCGATTCGTAACCGCGTTGCTTCAACGATGCCATCAGTCCGCCTTGATGTTCGCCTGCCGGGCGATGCGCCGCCATTGCTCGATGTCGCCCCGCAACTGGGCGCCGAATGCGTCCGGGGTCTTGGGGTCGGGTTCCGCGCCTTCGCGCAGCAGCAGGTCCTTGATCTCGTCCTGTCCCAGGATACGGTTGATCTCGGTGTTCAGGCGAGCCACGACGGGCGCGGGCGTGCCGGCGGGCGCCAGGATGCCCCACCACAGGCCCGACTCGTAGCCGGGCGCGCCGTTGGCCGCCAGCGGCGCCAGCCCCGGCGCGACAGCGGAGGGCGTGGCGCTGGTCACGCCCAGCGCGCGCACTTTGCCTGCCTTGACGGTGGGCAGGATGGACGGGCCGCTGGCGATCAGCACCTGGATGTGTCCGCCGATCAAGTCGTTGATGGCCGGCGCCATGCCCTTGTACGGTACATGCGCCATCTGTACGCCCGCGACCTGCGCGTACTGGTGAGTGGCGAAGTGATTGATGCTGCCCACGCCCGAACTGGCGTAGTTCAGCTTGTCCGGCTGGCTTTTCGCCAGCGCGAGCAGATCCTGAGGCGTCTTGACGGGCAGGTCGTTGTTCACCGTCAGGATCATCGGACCCTTGGCGACCATGGCGACCGGTGCGAACGCATGCACCGAATCGAACGGCAGGTTGGTGTGGATGGCCGCGTTGGTGGTGTAGGTGGACGACACGAACAGCAGCGTGTAGCCGTCCGGCTGGGCGCGCGCCGCCAGCCCCGCGCCCACGCTGCCGCCCGCGCCGGCCTTGTTGTCCACCACCACGGGCTGGCCCAGCGCGTCGCCCAGGCGCTTGCCGATCGCTCGGGCGAACACGTCGTTGGAGCCGCCGGGCGGGTTGGGCACGATCAGCGTGACCGGGCGGGAGGGAAAGGCTTCCAGGGCCAGGACTTGCGCCGGTCCGGCGCAGGCCAGTATCGCGGCCACGCAGACGGCGCGGCGGCCGGGACGGAAGAGCGGCAAGGCAGGGGCGGGCGGCAAGGTATTCACGAATGTCTCCTGTCATGGTTATCCGACGGATTCTAGACACTCGATAAACTACGAAAAGCGATTTTTCGTGATACGAGAGTTTAGGAAATCTAATGAAACTGGAATTCCTGCAAACCCTTTGCGCCGTCCTGCGGCGGGGCACTTTCGCGGCCGCGGCCGAGGAGGTGAGCCTGACCCCGGGCGCGGTCAGCCAGCACATCAAGTACCTTGAGCAGCATTTCGGCCAGCCCCTGTTCGACAGGGCGGCGCGCCAGGCCCGGCCCACGCCGTTCGCCCACGAGCTGGCGGCGCTGGTCCAGGGGACGCTCGAATCGCTCGAAGCGCTGCGCGCGCGGCGCCAGACCCGCGTGTCGGGCAAGGTGACGCTGGGCACCATCGACTCGATCCAGGCCACGCTGCTGCCCATGGCGATGAAGGCGCTGCAATCGGACTATCCCGAACTGGACGTGCACCTGGCCCGGGGCCGGTCCGAGCGCCTGCTGGGCGAATTGCGGGATGGCGCGATCGACGCCGCGGTGCTGGTCAAGCCGCAGTCGGGCGGATCGAGCCGGCTCTACTGGCAGACGCTGATGCACGAGACCATGGTGCTGGTAGCGCCGCCGGACGCGCGGGGCGACACGGTCGAGCAGTTGCTGCGCGGCCACGACTGGATACGCTTCGACAAGACCTCCACCGGCGGCCGTATAGCCGCGCAATACGTGCGCCGCCTGCATCCGCGCATGAAAAGCCGCATCGATCTGCTGTCCAGCCACGCCATCATCGCGATGGTCTCGGCGGGGCTGGGGGTCTCCATCATTCCGCAGCCCTACGATCCGTTGCGCAAGGCCTATCGCTTCCGCGAACTGCCATTGGGGCGGAACGGGCCGCGGCGCCAGATCGCCTTCGTCTGCCGCCGCGCGGACGTCGACAAGCCGGCGCTGGGCGTGTTGAGGGCGGTGTTCGAGCAGGTGGCGGCCAGGGCCAAGGACGGCGGCGCCTAGGCCGGGCGTCAGGCCCCGTCCGTCTTTACCGCCGGCGCCAGGGCGGCCAGCCGGGCCGCCCGAACCGCTTCGCGTATGCCCGAAGGCTGGCCGGCGTACCGGGCGGCGACGGCGCCGGCGTCCACCGCCTTGACCGTGTCGCGCCATGCCGCCCACCGCGCCGCATCCACCGGCATCCGCTGCCGCGCGGCTTCCAGCAGCTGGTCGAAGCGCTCCGGCTTGCGCAGGGCATCCGTATGTTCCAGCAGGGCCAGCACGCGCACAGGATCCCGGCCAACGCCCGGCAGGTCGGCCAGGACCCGCTGCAGCAGGCGCGCCATGTCGTTGCAGTCGTTCGAGGCCCGCAGGCGCTTGCCCAGCGCCGCCGGGTCGGCGCTGTCCGAGCACAGCAGCGCGTAGCGCGAGGCCAGCGGCAGGCCTGCGTCCGCAGCCTGGTCCAGCACGGCAAGCAGGCCGTCGTCCATCGCCAGTCCCGGCGCGACGCGCGGCAGCGCCTCGGTATCGGCCAGGACCCGCAGCATGCGGGAAGGCCGCTCCTGCATCAATCCCCGCGACAGCTCGCGCCAGACGCGTTCGGGCACCAGGGCGTCGACCTCGCCTTCCGCGACCATGCGGCGGCACAGTTCCAGGGTCTCCGGCGCCACCTCGAAGTCATGGAAACGCGCCGCGAAGCGCGCCAGCCGCAGGATGCGGACGGGATCCTCGGCAAAGGCCGGCCCGACGTGCCGGAAGCGCCGGGCGCGCAGATCGGCCTCGCCTCCGTAGGGATCGATCAGGCGACCGTCGGGCGCCTGGGCGATGGCGTTGATGGTGAGGTCGCGCCGACCGAGGTCGTCCTCGAGCGTCACGTCGGGGCCGGTATGGAAGGTAAACCCTTTGTAGCCGCGGCCCGACTTGCGCTCGGTGCGGGCGAGCGCGTATTCCTCGCGGGTGACGGGATGCAGGAATACGGGGAAGTCGCCGCCGACGGGCACGAAACCACGTTCCGACATCTGTTCAGGCGTGGCGCCGACCACCACCCAGTCGCGATCGCCCGCTGGCAGTCCGAGCAGCGCATCGCGCACGGCGCCGCCCACGACGAAGACCGCGAGGCCCTCGGTGGCGGGGTCCGCCTCGCCCGCGGGCCGCGGCCCGCCGGGAAGCGCAGGCGCGCGGTCAGCGCCGGCCATGGCGCATGCGGAAGAGGTCGAAGCGGGTGTGTTCTTTCCGCCCCAGGTAGTCGGGCGCAAGCGCTTCCAGCGACGCGGGATGGACGCCCAGCTCGGGCGCCAGCGGCGTCTCGAGCACGTTGTCCCGCTGCAGCGAGTCGAGGTTGTCGCGCGAGATCAACGGTTCGCCCGGCAGCATTTCCATGCCGGCCGCCTGCAGCTTGCCCAGCCCCATGGGGAGCGGCAGCACGCGGCGGGGATGGCCGCTCCAGGCGGCGGCTTTTTCGATCAGCTCGCGCAGCGTATAGGCCTGCGGACCGGCTATGGGATAGGTCTTGCCGTAGGTCCGGTGGTCGTCGAGCGCGTTGGCCATGGCCTCCGTGACGTCACCGACGTAGATGGGTTGCAGGCGCGAGGAGCTGCCCGCCACCGGCAGCACCGGGAAGCAGCGGGCCAGCGACGCGAAGGTATTGAGGAAGCGATCGTCCGGACCGAACACCACCGATGGCCGGAAAACCGTCAGCGCACCGTCGGGCCAGGCATCGAATACACGCCGGACGGCGGCTTCGCCGTCGCCCTTGGAGCGCTGGTACATGCTGGCGCCGTGCGAGTCGGCGCCCAGCGCGCTCATGTGGATGAGCCGCGTGACGCCCTGGGCCACGCAGGCGCGCGCGATGCGCTCGGGGAGATCGACGTGCAGCTTGCGGAAAGTCTTTCCATACGGGGTGCCCCGGTCCCCGTGCAGCACGCCGATAAGGTTGATGACCGCATCCTGTCCCCTTACCAGGCGCGCGAGCGCGGCATCGTCGAACAGGTCGGCCAGGACGATGTCCACCGTGGGCAGCGGCAGCAGGTGGCGGGCGTTCATGTAGCGGCGGGTGGGAACCAGCAGCTTGCGGCCCTGGGCTGCAAGACGCGCCACCAGGTGGCTGCCTATGAAGCCCGAACCGCCTAGCACGAGTATGCGCGGGTAGATCATGGTCATGGCGTTGTACTTCCTCAGGGAATGGCGGTGGTCTCCACCGCCTGCGGTACGACCGTTCCCAGCCTGGCCTTGAGCGATTGCGGCTGGCCCGTGAACAAGGCCGCGTAGTACGTGGCATTGGACAGGACCTTCTTGACGTAGTCGCGGGTCTCGGTGAAGGGAATGGTCTCGGCGAAGATCGCGCCTTCCACCGGGCCTGGCAGCGTCGAGCGCCAGGCGTGCGGCCGGCGCGGGCCGGCATTGTAGCCGGCCGAAGCCAGCAGCGGCGAACCGCCCAGGTCGTCCAGGACGAT
The DNA here is from genome assembly GCF_002188465.1 of Pigmentiphaga sp. NML080357. Taxonomy (GTDB): domain Bacteria; phylum Pseudomonadota; class Gammaproteobacteria; order Burkholderiales; family Burkholderiaceae_B; genus Pigmentiphaga. Next base: position 491,627 of record NZ_NINW01000049.1, read on the forward strand.
GCGCAGATAGCTCGTACCGAGCGTGAGGTTGGTGTCCATGTCGTTGACGCGGTGCTGCGCGTAGTCGGACATGCCTATGCGGCGCGCCACCCATTTGGCGGTTGCCGGCATCAGCTGCATCAGCCCCGACGCGCCGACGCTGGAACGGGCATCCATGACGAACCGGGACTCCTGGCGGATGAGGCCGTAGACCCAGGTCGCGTCCACGCCGATCTCGCGCGCCTTGTCCACCAGCTGGTCGCGGAAAGGGGTGAGGAACCGCAGGTTGAAGTCGTGCTGGTCGCGCGTGCGCTCGGCCGTGTTGACCGCGCGATCGTAGAGGTTCTCGCGGTGCGCGAGCTGGGCGGCCGCCAGCAACTGCCTGTCGTCCATGCCTCGCAGCGCATAGTTCCACTCGCGGACCGCCTCGGTGCGCCAGCCCAGTCGGAACAGCGCGATGGCGCGCTGCAGGCCCGGGTTGTACTGCGCCCTGGCCAGTTCGTCGGGCGTGATGGGCGCGCCCGACGTGGGAATGGTCGTGGCGATGCCGAGCTCTTCGGCGGCCAGCTGGCCATAGAAATTGAACTGGCCGGCGATGCTGCGGAATCCCGCCTGCCCTTCCTGTATCGCGCCGAGCGCGACCAGTCCGCGCGAGTGCCAATAGATCCAGGTGGGGTCCTCGCGCATGGAGGACGGCATTTGTTCGATATAGCGGTTCAGCGTCCGCCAGTCGACCGGCTGCTGGCGCAGCACCATGCGCGCGCGCCAGGCCTGGTTGTATTCCGTGAGCTTGCCGCCTTCGCCCGCGCGATACCAGGCCACCGCGATCGGGTCGAGCTTGAACGAGGCCTGCAGGGCGAGCTGGTTGCGCACCCAGTTGGCGTCGTCGGCCGGCAACTGCCGCGCCCAGCTGCGCTCGAAATAGTCGTAGCCCACCTGCATGTCGTTGCGCGCGAGGCGGCTGAGGGCCACCACCACGAGCTCGCGGCTGGCGCGGTCGCGCGGGAGCGCGTTCTGCCGCACGAGCCACGCCATGGGCTGGTCCATCACGGCGTTGAGCGTCTTCAATTGCCCGGCTTCGAACACATAGCGGGCCATGCGCCTGGCGTTGGCCAGCGAATTGGTTTCCAGCAGGTTGCGCATCTGCGCGGAGAAATCTTCCCACTGCATGACGCCGTCGGCCTGCAGCCGGTCGTACAGCGTCCAGCAGCTGTCGCCCGGTTCGAACTTGCCCATGGCCTGCAGGGCCGTCACCCGTTCGCCGCGGGCATGCATGGCCAGCAGCACCGCACAGTCGATTTGCGGGGTATTGACCGACGTGTCGGCCAGCGACCGCACGGTGGCGTAGTCGGCCTGCTTGGCCGCAGCCAGCAGCCATTCGCCGCGCAGCCGCTCGGCAAGATAAGTGCCGCGGTGCGTGCTGACGAACTCGTTGAGCTCGGTTTCCGGCAGCGGCTTGCGCGGATCGTTCAATTGCTGGCGCAGCCACCAGTACTGCGGATAGGCCGCCAGCACATGGCCTTGGACGCGCGGAACCAGCGAACGGAGGATGTCCCAGTTACCGGTCTGCACCGCCGTGCGTGCCGCCAGCAGCGCGTCGTCCGACGAGGATGCGGAGACCTGCGCGCAGGCGCTGCCCATGGCGGCGCTTGCCAGGACGGCGGCAAGTGCTGTAATGCGGATTCTGTTCAGGAAAGCGGTATAGGCCATGGCAGCAAGAATAGCATCGGGAAAACCCAGGGAAGACCGCGCGTCCGGCCGAGCCGGCGCTACGCCGCGAAAAGAGGCGGATCCGGCCGGCGCACCCACCGCGGCCGCCCTGCGCCCGCGCCTGCGCGCCTTGCGCGCGGCCATGCCGGCCGCCGAGCGCGCCGAGGCCGACGCCCGCATCGCCGGTTTCCTGCAGGGCAGGATACACGACTACCTCGCCAGCGGCCGCTGGGGCGGCAGGCGCGTCGTGCTGTCCGCCTTCTGGCCCATCGGCGACGAGCCGGACCTGCGTCCGGCGCTCCATGCCTGGGCGCAGGACGACCGGCTCGAATTGGCCCTGCCCGTCGTCCTGACCCCCGCGGCGCCCCTCGAGTTCCGTGCCTGGACCCCCGGCACCGCCATGGCCCCGGGCGCCTACCGGATTCCCGAACCCCAAGGCACGCCCGCGCGCGTGCCGGACATCGTCCTGGTCCCCACGCTCGGATACACCGTCGACGGCGATCGCATCGGCTATGGAGGCGGCTATTACGACCGCACCCTGGCCGCCCTGCGCCAAGGCGGCCGCGAGACCCTGGCCCTGGGCATCGCCTATGCCTGCGGCCGCCTGGCCCCGGACGTGCACGTGCCCGAACCGCACGACATGCGGCTGGACGAGATCATCAGTGAGGAAGGATGGATGGCCGGCCCCCACGCTGCGCGATAAGGGGCCGCACGAACCGCCTGAAGAACGAGCGTTACCGCTCCAGCTCTTTCCAGATGGCCTGGACAGAGTCCGCCTGGTTCATCGTATAGAAATGCAATCCAGGCGCGCCCCCATCCAGCAATGTCTGGCAAAGCTCGGTCACCACGTCGTGCCCGAAGGCCCGGATCGAGGCCTTGTCATCCCCGTACGACGCCAACCTCAGCCGGATCCAGCGGGGGATCTCCGCCCCGCACATGTCCGAAAAACGCGCCAGCTGCGTGTAGTTCGTGATCGGCATGATGCCCGGCACGATAGGCGCCAGCACCCCCTTGGCCGTCGCGCGGTCGACGAAATCGAAATACGCGTCCGCATTGAAAAAATACTGCGTAATCGCGCTGTCGGCGCCGGCCCGCATCTTCTCCACGAAATGATCCAGATCCGCCTCCGGATCATGGGCCTGCGGATGCATTTCGGGATAGGCCGCCACCTCGATATGGAACCAGTCGCCCGTTTCCTCGCGCACGAACCGCACCAGGTCCCGCGCATACCGGAGCTCGCCCATGTCGCCCATGCCCGAAGGCATGTCGCCCCGCAAGGCAACCAGCCGCCTGATGCCGGCCTGGCGGTAGGCATAGAGGATGTCGCGCAGGCTATCGGGCGTGGAGCCGATGCAGGACAGGTGGGGCGCGACCTCGTAGCCCAGCTTCTGCAGCATGGTCACCGCCAGCATCGTGCCGTCGCGGGTGGAACCGCCGGCGCCGAACGTCACGCTGGCGAAATGGGGATGCAGGCCATGCAGCTGCTTGGCCGTGCGAACCAGCCTTTCCTGCGCCGCGATGTCGCGCGGCGGGAAGAATTCCAGGCTGAAGACCGGCGCGGCGTCGGCCGGCGCCGTGTCGGAAGGGACGGACGAACTCACTTGGGAGCAACCTGTAGGTAGAGCGGATCAGCTCGGCACGATGGCCGACAGCAGACCCGAAATCAGACTGTAGAGCAGCGCCCCGATGACCGCCCACCAGAAGCCGTTGACCTGGAAGCCCTTGAGGATGGACCCTGCGAACCAGAACAGCAGCGCGTTCAGCACGATCAGGAACAGGCCCAGCGTGACGATGGTGATCGGCAGCGTGAGCAGCACCAGGACCGGCTTGACCAGCGAGTTCAGGAGGCCCAGCACCAGCGCCGCGATCAGCGCCGAGCCGAAGCTGGCCACGGTGATGCCGGGCAGCAGATAGGCCACGACCAGAAGCGCTACGGCGTTGAGCAACCAGACGAGTAACAGGGTCATCGCGAACTCCTTGCCAAGTGGGGGGGCGGACGCACCGGGGCGGGACCGCCCCGGGAGCGCTGGATGGAACGATCAGTAGCGGTAGTGCTCGGGTTTGTACGGGCCTTCCACCGGTACGTTGATGTACGCCGCCTGGTCCGGGCGCAGCTGCGTGAGCTGGGCGCCCAGCTTCTTCAGGTGCAGGCGCGCCACCTTTTCGTCGAGGTGCTTGGGCAGCACGTAGACCTGGCCCTTCGTGTACTTCTCGTTCTGCGTCCAGAGCTCGATCTGCGCGATCGTCTGGTTGGCGAACGACGAGGACATCACGAACGACGGGTGGCCGGTCGCGCAGCCCAGGTTCACCAGGCGGCCCTGCGCCAGCAGGATGATGCGCTTGCCCGACGGCAGGACGATGTGGTCGACCTGGGGCTTGATCTCTTCCCACTTGTATTGCCGCAACGAGGCGACGTCGATCTCGTTGTCGAAGTGGCCGATGTTGCAGACGATGGCCTCGTCCTTCATGGCGACCAGGTGCTCGTGCGTGATGACGTGGTAGTTGCCGGTCGCGGTGACGAAGATGTCGGCCTTGTCGGCCGCGTAGTCCATCGTCACGACCTTGTAGCCTTCCATCGCGGCCTGCAGCGCGCAGATGGGATCGACTTCCGTCACCCATACTTGCGCGCGCAGCGCGGCCAGCGCCTGCGCGCAGCCCTTGCCCACGTCGCCGTAGCCGCACACCACCGCGACCTTGCCCGCGACCATCACGTCGGTGGCGCGCTTGATGCCGTCCACCAGCGACTCGCGGCAGCCGTACAGGTTGTCGAACTTGGACTTGGTGACCGAGTCGTTGACGTTGATGGCGGCAAAGGCCAGTTCACCCTTCTTGGACATCTGGTAGAGGCGATGCACGCCGGTCGTGGTTTCCTCGGTCACGCCCTTGATCTGGGCGAGGCGGGTGGAGTACCACTGCGGATCGCGCTTGAGCGTGGCGCGGATCGAGTCGAACAGCGCGACTTCCTCTTCGCTGCCGGGCTTGGACAGCACCGAGGGATCCTGCTCGGCCTTGGTGCCCAGGTGCAGCAGCAGCGTGGCGTCGCCGCCGTCGTCCAGGATCATGTTGGCGTGGGCGCCGGCCGGCCATTCGAAGATCTGGTGGGTGTATTCCCAGTAGTCGGCCAGCGACTCGCCCTTGATCGCGAACACCGGCGTGCCCGAGGCGGCGATGGCCGCGGCGGCGTGGTCCTGGGTCGAGAAGATGTTGCACGAGGCCCAGCGCACGTCGGCGCCGAGCGCCTTGAGCGTCTCGATCAGCACCGCGGTCTGGATGGTCATGTGCAGGCTGCCGGCAATGCGGGCGCCCTTGAGCGGCTGGGAGGCGGCGAACTCCTCGCGGATCGCCATCAGCCCGGGCATTTCGGTCTCGGCAATGCTGATCTCGCGGCGGCCCCAGTCGGCCAGCGCGATGTCGGCGATGCGGTAGTCGGTGGTCTTGGCGTTGGGTACAGCGTTCATGGGGACTCCAAAGTGCTTGCCCTCTGACGCCGCGGCGTGAACCGGGAAGGCTCGCCGCGTGGCCTGCAGAGGGCAGGTTCAGGGGCGAGCGCCGTTGCCGGGACCGGCGCCATGGCTGGCCTGCCGATCGGAAACCTGAGCCTGGCGGCCAGGCACGGGGTGCCGGTCGTCGCAACGCTCCTCAGGTGCCTGGCATTGTAGCCGGTTCCCGCTGGCGACGGACAATGTGGGGATCGTCTTATGTTGCCCCTTGCGGATACCAGTCCAGATCGGCCTTCTCCCTTCTCGGATCGGCTGGCACCTGCAATTCCAGCAGCCGATAAGCGATGGCGGACCAGCTGTGCTCGAGCGCATGCTGGCGAATGTCGGTGCCAGACAGCTCCAGCGCGCCCATGCAGGCCGCGCGCAGGTCGTCGTGCAGGACGCCGGTGCGGCCTTCGCTCACGACCGCCATCGGCGCTTCGCAGCGGTAGGCGGCCACGGGCGTGCCGCAGGCGATCGCTTCCAGCATGACCAGGCCGAAGGTGTCGGTCTGGCTGGGAAAGACGAAAACGTCGGCGCCGGCGTAGTAGCGCGCCAGTTCGCCATGCGCCTTCATGCCGAGGAACACCGCCTGCGGAAACTTGCGCCGCAGCCTGGCCTCGTCGGGACCGCCGCCCACCACCACCTTGGTGCCGGGCAGGTCGAGGGACAGGAAGGCGTCGAGGTTTTTTTCCTTGGCCAGGCGGCCCACGCTCAGGAAGATGGGACCGGGATAGGGCAGGGCGTCGCCGGCCTCGGGGCGGAACCGCTCGGTATCCACCCCGCGCGCCCAGATATGCAGGTTGCGCAGGCCGCGCGCGGCCAGGGTGTCGCGCACCGTGGGGGTGGGCACGAGGACCCGCTGCGAAGGCCGGTGGAACCAGCGCATGAAGCGCCACGTCCAGGAGGCCGGTATGCCGAGCCGGGCCCGCAGATAGTCCGGGAACATCGTGTGGAAGGAGGTGGTGTAGCGCCAGCCCCGTTGCCGCGCCAGCCGGCGCGCCGCCAGGCCCAGCGGTCCCTCGGTGGCGATGTGCAGGGTATCGGGTTCGCGGCCGGCGAGCGTGCGCAGCAGGTGGCGGCGCGGCTCCACGCACAGGCGCACGTCGGGTTCGGTGGGGGTGGGAATGGTGCGGCTGCCGACCGGGCTGACGACGATGAGCTCGTGGCCCCAGGAGGTCAGCGTTTTCTGCATGTACGTCCAGGTGTGGACGACGCCGTTGATTTGCGGATGCCAGGCATCCGTGACGAGGACGATGCGCATGGGCCTGGAGGAGTCGGTGCGATGGCGCTATTTAGCCTGCCGCATGTGACAGGCCGAAGACTGTCATGACGCGGCCGGGGCCGCGACTCATGCGTTTTCCACCATCAGCCCTTGCGCCGCGGATATCCCTGCGCCCGGATGCGCTGCCATACCGCCTGCTTTTCCTCGTCGCTCAGCATGACCCAGTTGGCCACTTCCATGGCCGTGCGGCCGCACCCGCGGCAGATGTCGTCGAACAGGGTGGAACATACCGCCACGCAAGGCGAGTCGGCGGTGGAGGAGGCGCGAGGAGGGGAGTCGGGAACAGGGGGCTTGGCGGTCATATAGGGGGGAGTGTAGCGCCATCCGCCCGTACCTTTCGGACGTCCTCTTCGACTTTCCAGGCGCTGCTTGCGGCATATCCTTAATCCCGCCGATTGGTTCCAGGAACCGCCAAGCTGATCTAGCATAGGCAGTTCCTTCCATTCCGTGCTACTGCCCCTACCATGACGCTGGCCACCACCCGCCTCGGCCGTACCGGCCTGACCGTAAGCCGCCTCGCGCTCGGCACCATGACTTTCGGCCTGCAGACCGAAGAACCGGTCGCGCACCAGATTCTCGACAAGGCCGCCGAGGGCGGCATCAATTTCCTCGACACGGCCGACGTCTATCCGCTGGGAGGCGGGCTGGAGACGGCCGGCGCGACCGAGGAGATCCTCGGCCGCTGGCTGCGCGCCGCGCCCGGCAGGCGCGCCGGTTTCATCGTGGCCACCAAGGCGTTCGGGAGAATGGGGCCGCATCCCTGGGACCAGGGCTCGTCGCGCAAGCACCTGCTGGATGCGATCGACGCCTCGCTCAAGCGCCTGCAGACCGACTATGTCGATCTCTACCAGCTTCACGGCGACGACGCGAGCACGCCGCTCGACGAGACCCTGGAGGCGCTGAATACGATCGTGCGGTCCGGACGCGCCCGGTACGTCGGTGTCTCCAATTTCCTTGCGTACCGGCTGGCCCGGGCGCTCGGGCGGGCCGAGCTACGCGGATTGACCACCTTCGTCTCGGTGCAGCCGCGCTACAGCCTGCTGTTCCGCGAGATCGAGCGCGAGCTGCTGCCGCTGGCGCAGGAAGAGGGCCTGGGCGTGATTCCATACAACCCGCTGGCCGGCGGCCTCTTGACCGGCAAGCATCGCCGCGGTGCGCCCACCGAAGGCACCCGCTTCACGCTGGGCAATGCGGCCGAGCGCTACCAGGAGCGCTACTGGGCCGACCGGTATTTCGATACGGTGGACCAGTTGCAGGCGTTGGCGCAGGAGGCCGGTGTGTCGCTGACGACGCTGTCCGTCGCCTGGGTGCTCGCCAATCCGGCCGTCACCGCGCCGCTGCTGGGGGCCAGCCGGCCCGAGCAATTGACCGACACGCTGGCGGCCGCCGACTACGCGCTCGACGCCGGGTTGAAGCAGCGGCTCGACGACCTGACGCACGTCTATCGCTGGGGCGATTCGGTGCGTTGATCGCAGGCGCCCGCTTCAGGAGAAATAAAAGCGCAGCGCGTTGCCGCCGAATATCCGCCGGCGGTCGGCCGCATCCGGGATCGTTTCCTCGAGCCAGGCGATCGCGGCCTCGTAGGTCATGGTCGATTCCGCGCCCACGAAGGGGCAGTCGCTGGCCCACATGAGCCGGTCCACGCCCACCTCCCGGTACAGCGCCTGCGCGCATGCGCGGGCGTTGGCGCCAAGGCGGTAGGCGCCCGACAGTTTCACCCACGTGCGGCCCTTGCGGACCGACTGCAGCATGGCCCGGAAACCTTCGCTTTCCGTTCCCGCGACGGGATCGGGGCGGCCGATGTGGTCGATGACGATCTTCACGCCCGACTGTTCGAGCGCGGGCAGCACCGCCGGGAGGCGCGGCCCTTCGATGTGCACGTGCGCGTGCCAGTCGAGGTCAACCAGGCGGCGCAGGAATTTGCGGTAGTCCCACGATTGCAGGTCGGGCAGCCGTTCCGATCCGATGAAGGGCAGCCGCACGCCGCGTATGCCGGCGGCGTGCATGTCGTCCAGCACGACCTTCTCCACGGCCGGGGCCGTGATGACGGTGCCGCGCAAGCGCGGCGACTTGCGCAGCGACTCGATGACGTAGTCGTTGTAGTCGCCCCATGGACTGGCGGCGGCAATGACCGCGTAGTGCACCCCATTCCCGTCCATGGTGGCCAGCAGCTGCTCCACGGTGAAGCTGTAGTCGGGGCTGTGCCGCGGATTGGGAACGAGCGGCATGTCGCGCTTGAAGACATGGACGTGGGCATCGACCAGCACCGCGTCGGCCGGGGAGGTGGCAAAGGTCACGAAAGGCTCCTGCTAGTTCTGCTGAGTGGGGAGGCCTGCCTTGCGGATGACGTCCGCCCATTTGGCGATGTCGCGCTTGAACACGGCGGCCAGCTCCTCGCGGCTGCTGCCCTTGGCCTGTGTGCCGAGCTCTTCCAGGCGCTGCTGGATGGCCGGTTCGCGCAGGACGTCGTTCAAGGCCGCGTTCAGGCGGGCCAGGCGCCGGGGCGGCGTGCCGGCGGGCGCGAACACGGCGTTCCAACCCGTGACTTCGTAGCGGGGCACGCCGCTTTCGGCGACCGTGGGCGCGTCGGGAAGCCAGCTCGAGCGGCTTTTGCCGGTGGCTGCGATCACCCTGGCCTGCCCGGAAGAGATCGCGCCTTTGAGCGCGGCATAGGATTCGAACATGACGTCGATGTCGCCGCGCAGCAGCGCCGTCAGTACCTCCGGGGTGCTCTTGAACGGCACGACCATGGCGTTGATGCCAGCCATGGACTTGAAGAGTTCGGCCGACAGGTTCTGCGTGCTGCCCGGATTGATGGTGCCAAGCACCAACTGGCGTTTCTTGCCCTCGGCGAGCAGGTCGGGCAGGGAGCGCAGCTTGCCCTTGGCGTTGGCCAGCAGGACGAGATCGAAATAGGCGACGGTGGAGATAGGCTCGAAATCGGCGACGGGATCGTACGGCAGCTTGAATAGGGTCTTGCTGATCGCCGTGCCGTTGGCGAAGACCGCCAGCGTGTAGCCATCGCGCGGCGCGGCCAGTACGGCGTTGGCGGCCACGACGCCGCCCGCCCCGGGCTTGTTCTCGACGATGACCTGCTGCCCCAGCCGTTCCGAGAGCCGTTGCGTGACCAGGCGCAGCGAGATGTCGGCCAGCCCGCCCACGCCGAACGGCACGACCACCCGGATGGGCTGGTCGGGATAGTTGTCTTCCCGGGCATGGACAGGGCCGGTCGCGGGGAGCGACAGTGCGGCGGCGAATGCCAGGCGCTGTCGCCACCGGCCGGTAGCCAGGCGCTGCAGGGCGGCGCGTTGGAACATGGTGGTCTCCTCGTGCGCGGCCCGGATCCGAGGCGAGGCATTGCGGGAGGGCCGTCGATGCGCAGCCAGTCTATGCACGAGGCGTATCGCCGACAAATGAATTGTTTGGCGGATTTATTCGCGCCGTTCATCGATGGCCGCGAGCCTTTGGCGGATTTCGCCGACCAGCAGGTCGCGCATGGCCTGGGCGGCCGGGGCCAGCGTGGCGCCGTGGCGGGTGACGACCGCCAGGTGGCGGGCCACCCGGGGGCCCGCCAGCCGGCGTACCGCCACTCCCGGCGCCTTGATGGCCGAAAGCGCGGGCACGATCGTGAGCCCCAGCCCGTTGGCGACGAAGTCCAGCGCGACCGCCGTATGCTGCGCCTCGTACGCCCAGCGGAACTGCAGGCGGCGATCGCCCAGCGCGTCGTCGATGGTGGCCGCGTTGCCGGCGGGCAGGCTGATGCGGATCAGCGGCTCGCCGCGCAATCGTTCCCAGTCCACCTCTTTGGCCCGCGCCAGGCGGTGGCGTGGCGGGCACACCAGCGCGAAGGGCTCCTCGGCGAAGACCTCCATGTCCAGGCCGAAGCGGTTCGAACTGGCGAGCGATACGCCGAAGGCCGCGGCGCCGTTGTGGACGTGCTCGGCGATTTCGCCGATGGAATCGTCCAGCACCCGCACCGCGATGTCCGGGTACTGCGCCGCAAAGCGTTGCAGCGCAGTCGAAAGCTGCGTGACCGCCAGGGTCGGCAGGCAGCCGAACACCAGCCAGCGCGGGGCGGTCTTGGCATGTTGCCGCACGGTATCGTAGGACAGCTCCAGTTCCTGCATGGCCTTGCGCACCCGCGGCAGCAGAGCGCGGCCGGCGTCGGTCAGCGTGATGGCGCGCGTGGTGCGAGTCAGCAGTTTCATGCCCAGGCCGTCTTCCAGCTTGCGCAACCGGTGGCTGATCGCGGTCTGGGAAAGATTCAGGTGGGCGGCGGCGGGCAGGAAGCCGCCTTGCTCGACGATGCAGAGAAATGCCTGCATGCCGAGGAAATCGATTTGCATGGTCGCCTCGCCAGGTAAAACCGGACAGCCGACATCATCATCACTGGCCCGCCTACATGCAAGGAATTCATGGACGGGTGCAAAACAATCATTTGAGGCAACATTCGCGCGCCTCTAAGCTCACCGTCCCGCAAGCATGTGTGCGTGGAGGGCGATACACGATGCTGTTTCAATTCGCTGCCCGGGTGTTGCGGCTGCGTGCCGTGCCGGGCATGGCGGCCGGGCTCCTGCTGGCCGCGTCGGCCGCCGCCGCCGGCTATCCGGCCAAGCCGATCACGATGGTGTTGCCGTTCCCGGCCGGCGGGTCGGTGGATGCGGTGGCGCGCATGCTGGCGGCGCAGCTCGGCAAGCGGTTGCAGACCCAGGTGGTGGTGGAGAACGTGCCGGGGGCGGGCGGCGTAATTTCCACCCAGCGCGTCGCGCGCGCCGCGCCCGACGGGTACACGCTGTTGTTCACCACGCCGAACCACACCATCAACCCGGCGATCATGAACCGCCTGGCCTTCGATACGGAAAAGGACTTCGCTCCCGTCGGCCTGGTGGCGCAGATTCCCGAGCTGCTGGTGGCGAGCGGCAACCAGCCGTTCGACGATTTCAAGGGGTTCGTCGACTATGCCCGCAATCATCCCGGCAAGCTGACCTACGGGTCGGCGGGCAATGGCACGCTGCCTCACGTCACGATGGAGCTGTTGCTGCTCAAGCTGGGTATAGCCGTCGTGCACGTGCCATACAAGGGCGCGGCGCCCGCGCTCAACGACCTGCTGGGCGGCCAGATCGCGGTCAAGATGGATACCGTCACCACTTCCCAGCCGCATTTCGCCAGCGGGCGGATCAAGCCGCTGGCCATCGCCAGCGCATCGCGCTCTAAGTTGCTGCCCGACGTGCCGACCATCGCCGAGTCGGGCGTGCCGGGCTATGAAGGGATCCTGTGGCTGGGCGTGCTGGCGCCCGCGGGAACGCCGCCCGCGACGATCGACGTGCTGCACCGGACGATCGCTGCAATCGGCCGGGACCCGGCGTGGACGGCCCAGTTGCAGGCCGCCGGCGTGGAGCCCAGGACCAATACGCCCGAAGCCTTCGCCAGGATGATCGCAGGTGAGATCGCGCAATGGAAAGACGTGGTGCGGCGCGCCCGCATCACAGCCAACTGATCGACGTCCATGTCCGACTCCGCGCTGCCGCCCCTGACTCCGCCGCCCGATCCCCATCCGCGCAAGCCCCGCCTGGCCGCGCCGGCGGGCGCCATCGATTGCCACGTGCACCTGTTCGGTCCCGCCACCCGTTACCCGTTCCATCCCGGCAGCAAGTACCGTTCGGCGGATGCGCTGCCTGAAACCAACATCGCTTTGCAGGATACGCTGGGGCTGAGCGGGGCCGTCGTGGTCAGCGGCGCCGGCTATGGGCAGAACGCCGACCACCTGGCCGATGTTCTGGCGCGCTTTCCGCATCGTTTCCGGGGCGTCGCGTTGCTGCCCGACGATGTCGATCGCGCGAAGGTGGCCGAGCTCGACGCGCTCGGCGTACGCGGCGCCCGGTTCGTCAGCCATGGGCATCGCGGGGCGCTGCCCAGGCTCTCGTCGCCGCGCATTCCGGAATTGGTGGCCGAGTTCGGCTGGCACGTGCAGTTCTATCCGCACGGCACCGACCTGCTCGAGCATGCCGAAGCGCTGCTTCGGCTGCCCAATCGCATCGTGCTGGATCATTTCGCCTGCATCCCCGCGGCCGGCGGCGTGGACCAGCCGGCTTTCCGGCGCTTGCTGGAGTTGCTCGACACCGGCCGGGTCTGGGTGAAGATCTCCGGCTCCATGCGCTGCACGCCCGGCGATTATCCCTATGCCGAGGTCACGCCCATGGCTCGTGCCCTGGTGCGCCATGCTCCCGACCGGCTGCTGTGGGGCAGCGACTGGCCGCATACCAACATGCAAGGCAGGCGCATGCCCAACGACGGCGATCTGTTCGACCTGCTGGATGATTGGGTGGAAGACCGGGCCGTGCTCGAACGCATCCTCGTGCACAACCCGCGCGAGATCTATGGCGTGTTCGGCAAGGAGACGGAACAGGCCTAGCGGTGTTCGCTCGCGGTCCAGGTAGTCCCCGCGCACCTGGTCCGTTGTTTGCTTGGGGAAGGGTGCGGGATTTTCGTTCGTGTCGGCATGCCGTTTGCACCTTTTCGGGATGCCGGGCTGCCCACCGAGTCGCACGACGCGCCAAGGTAGGGCGGTTTTTTTGAATCGTTCTGTCTCAAAAAAGAGATCGGGCTGCTTTCTTCAATATCTGTTTTCGACTCGAGGTCGCCATGAGCCGTTCCATTCGATACCTTTGTCTCGCGCTTGCCGCGATCGTATTTCCCGGCCTTGCCGCCGCCCAGGACTACCCCGTGCGGCCGGTGAAGGTCGTGGTGACGTTCACGCCCGGAGGCGCGGCCGACGTTACCGCCCGGGTGTTCGCCGAAAAACTGGCCGAGCTGTGGAAACAGGGCGTGGTGGTGGAAAACCGCCCCGGCGCGGGCGGCTCGATCGGCGCCGAGGCGGTGCTGCGCTCGCCGGCGGACGGCTATACGCTGCTGCTGGCGACCAACACGCACATCATCAACCAGGTGGTCTACCCCAACCTGACCTTCGATTTCACCAAGGATTTCGCGCCGCTGGGACTGGTGACCTCGTCGCCCATGATGCTGGTGACCCATCCCTCGCTGCCCGTAAAAACGGTGAAGGCGTTCACCGACTTGCTCAAGGCCAATCCCGGCAAGTACGAGATCGCCAGCTGCAATGTGGCCAGTCCCCATCATTTCGGCCTCGAGATGTACAAGCGCGCGGTGGGCATCCAGGCGCTGCACGTTCCTTATCGCGGCTGCACCCCGGCTGTCGCCGACGTTCTCGCGGGACATGTCCATGCTGCCGCCGTATCCGCGCCGGCCGCCATCGCCTTCACGAAGAACGGCCGCCTCAATGCGCTCGGCCTGTTCTCGAGCGAACGCGGGGAATCGGCGCCCGGCGTGCCGACGATACGGGAGTCGGGCATTCCGGAGCTGAAGGATTTCTCGCTCGACAACTACTACGGTTTCATGGCACCGCCGGGAACGCCTGCGGCTGTGCAGAAAAAGATAGAGGCCGACGTGCACCGCGTGGCGATGATGCCCGATGTGCAGAAGAAGCTGCGCGATGCTGGCCTGGACATGCTGGTGATGAATCCCGCGGACATGATGAAGCTGGTGCGCGCCGACTATGAGAAATACGCCAGGGTCGCCAAGGAAGCCAATATCCAGGCCGAGTAAGCGGCATTTCTTCCATTCATTCGAGGATTCATGATGTCCAGACTGCAGCTCAGCCTAGGTTGCTGCGACTACGACCGCACCCGCGCGCTGTTCGATGGCCGCGTCGCCATCGAAGGATGCGACCTGGTCCCGCTCGCCCTCCACCCCGAGGAGATATTCCACCGCGCCTTCAACGGCCAGGAGTTCGACATTTGCGAGCTCTCGTTGAGCAGCCACACCGTCATGACGGCCAGAGGGCAGGCGGACTATGTCGCCATTCCCGCGTTCGTCTCGCGCGTGTTCCGCCACTCCGGCATCTATATCCGGACGGATCGCGGCATCGAGCGCCCGGAAGATCTCAAGGGCCGGACGATCGGCGTTCCCGAGTACCAGATCACCGCCAACGTATGGATACGCGGCATGCTCCAGGACGACTACGGCGTCAGGCCGAACGAAGTGCGCTGGCGGCGAGGCGGCGTCGAGCAGCCCGGGCGCGAGGAGCGGGCGCCGCTCCAGTTGCCGCCGGATATCGACTTGCGGCAGATTCCGGATACCGACACCTTGTCCGGCCAGCTCGAGTCGGGCGAACTGGATGCCGTCTTCAGCGCCAAGGCGCCGTCGTGCGTCACCCGGGGTGCGCCCCACGTCGGCCTGCTGTTCCCGCGGTTCAGGGAAGTGGAGCGCGCCTACTTCGAACGCACGCGGATCTTTCCGATCATGCACGTGGTGGGCATCCGCCGCGCGCTCGTGGATCGGCACCCCTGGTTGCCCGTCAGCGTCTACAAGGCATTCGTCGAGGCCAAGCGACTCGCCATGGAGGAGCTGGCGCAGATCGGCCACCTGTATGCGTCACTGCCGTGGGGCGTGGCCGAATATCACGCATCGCGCGAACTGATGGGCGACGATTTCTGGAGCTACGGCCTCGAGGCCAACCGCCACGTGCTGGACGCCTTCACCCGCTATCACCACGAGCAAGGCCTGTCGCCGCGCAAGGTGGCGCCCGAGGAACTGTTCCATCCGAACGTGTTGAAGCTGTCCAAGAACTAGAAAAGCGAAGCGGCAGGAGCCGCTTCGCCTTCGTTGCGCGTGCTTGCCCTCGGAAGAGGGCGGCGATTACCGCGCCGACCGCAGCACGGCCGCCTTGTCGGTCGCTTCCCAGCTGAACTCGGGCTCGGAGCGGCCGAAGTGGCCGTAGGCCGCCGACTTCTGGTAGATCGGGCGCAGCAGGTCCAGCATGTTGATGATGCCCTTGGGACGCAGGTCGAAGTGCTCGCGCACGAGCTTGGCGATCTGTTCGTCGGGCAGCACGCCGGTGCCGAAGGTGTGGACCGTGATGTTGATGGGCTCGGCCACGCCGATGGCGTAGCTGACCTGGATCTGCGCGCGGGTGGCCAGGCCGGCGGCGACGATGTTCTTGGCCACGTAGCGCGCGGCGTAGGCCGCCGAGCGGTCCACCTTCGAGGGATCCTTGCCCGAGAACGCGCCGCCGCCGTGCGGGCATGCGCCGCCGTAGGTGTCGACGATGATCTTGCGGCCGGTCAGGCCGCAGTCGCCTTGCGGGCCGCCGATGACGAAGCGGCCGGTGGGGTTGACCAGGTAGCGGGTCTTGTCGGTGATGAGGCCTTCAGGGAAGGTCTTCTTGATGATCTCTTCGATGACCGCTTCGCGGATCGTTTCCTGGCTGACTTCGGGCGCATGCTGGGTGGAGAGCACCACGGTGTCCACCTCCACCGGCTTGCCGTCCACGTAGCGGAAGGTGACCTGGGACTTCGCATCGGGACGCAGCCAGGGAAGGCGGCCGTCCTTGCGCAGTTCGCTCTGGCGCTGGACCAGGCGGTGCGAGTACCAGATGGGGGCGGGCATCAGGTCGGGCGTTTCGTCGCAGGCGTAGCCGAACATCAGGCCCTGGTCGCCGGCGCCCTGGTTCAGGTAGTCGTCCGAGGCGCGGTCCACGCCCTGGGCGATGTCCGGCGACTGTTTGTCGTAGGCAACCAGCACCGCGCAGCCCTTGTAGTCGATGCCGTAGTCGGTGTTGTCGTACCCGATGCGCTTGATCGTGTCGCGCGCGACCTGGATGTAGTCGACGTTGGCGCGCGTGGTGATCTCGCCCGCGAGCACGACCAGCCCCGTGTTGCACAGCGTTTCCGCGGCGACGCGCGAGGTCGGGTCCTGCGCCAGGATGGCGTCGAGGATGGCGTCGGAGACCTGGTCGGCGACTTTGTCGGGGTGTCCTTCGGAGACGGATTCCGAAGTGAAGAGGTAGGAATTGGCCACTCGATAGTCCTTTAAAAGCTGACCGGCGTGCGAGCATGCCGGCTATCGGTTCCGCGGCGTGTTGCACGTTGGGTCTTGGACCTGTTTCGAGCAGCGACGCTTTAGCGGCATTTATGCGGGCGCCGGAAGCCGGCGCCGCGATCGCCCCGCAAGTTGTCTGTTAACTCGGCGATCCCGGCTATTTTAGGGGAAAATCCGGGGGGAGCCCACCCCTGTCATTTTCGAATCTTCCGATGCTTCTGACTTTCTATCGTTTGCTCGCGCGGCTGCCCCTGGGGTGGCTGCATCGCCTGGGCCGCTGGCTGGGACTCCTGGTGTACCGCAGTTCGGCGGACTATGCCGCGCGCCTGCGCGCCAACGCCGCGCTCGCGGGCTACGAGGGCGAAGCCTTCGCCCGCCGTTCGGCCGCCGCCGCGGGCGAAGGGGCGCTGGAGATTCCGCGCGTCTGGTTCAGGCCCGACGAGGCGCTGGCCGAGTGCCGCACCGACGACTGGGACGCCGTGCAAGGTGCGCTGGACGACGGCAAGGGCATTCTGTTCCTGACGCCGCACCTGGGCTGCTTCGAGGTGGCGGCCCGCTACTACGCCCATCGGGGCGGCCCGATCACCGTGTTGTACCGGCCGCCGCGCAAGGCCTGGGTGTCGCAGCTGGTCGAAGGCGGGCGGCGCGGCCCCAATCTGGATACGGCGCCGGCCAACCTGCAGGGCGTGCGCCAATTGGTGCGGGCCCTGCGCAAGGGGGAAGCGATCGGCATCCTGCCGGACCAGGTGCCGGGCAACGGCGAGGGTATCTGGGCCCCGTTCTTCGGCCGGCCCGCTTTTTCCATGGTGCTGCCCGGCCGGCTGGCCGCGCAGACCGGTGCGGCCGTGGTGCTGGCAGCCGGCGAACGCCTGCCCGATGCGCGCGGCTGGAAGATCCATTTCGTGCGGTTGCCCGGCCCGGTGCCCGAGACCCCGGAGGCGCAGGCGGCGTGGGTCAATGCCGGCATGGAAGCGATGATACGGCGCTGTCCCGAGCAATACCTGTGGGGCTACAACCGCTACAAGGCGCCGCGGGGCGAGGCGCCGCCCGCGGCCTGACGCGGCGGGCGCGTCACTCGGTGAAGAATTTCGCCCCGCCGAAGAAGCGGTTGGGTTTCATGAAAACCGACAGGAACACCGCCCCCTCCGGCGCACGGGCAATATGGACGTTGCCGCCCGGCCGCCAGACGAATCCGCCTTCGCCCGCTTCGCCTTCGTCGTCGACCAGGCGCCCGGACAGCACATAGGTCTGCTCGACGGCCGTGTGTTCGTGCAGTGGCACGACGGCGCCGGGGGCCATCCGGAACAGGATGGTGGACATGCCGGTATCAGCGTCGGCGTAAAGGATCTTCATGTCGATGCCCGGGAATTCGGTGGGCTGCCAGGGCATGGCGGCCGCATCGACGTAGCGGGACTGCAGGTCGGCCGGCTGGGTCGCCCGGGCGGGGGGGCGCTGGTCATAGGCTTGCTTCATGGCGGATACCGTCAGAGGAGGAAAGAGAGGGGCACCCGGCCACGCGTACGCGGAACTCGCGTTCGTGGGCGAGGCTGGGCAGGCGGCTGCGTACCCGCGCCGCTTCGGCCGGATCGATCGTTACCACCAGGCAATCGGGCTCGGTGCCGAGCTCCCCGAGCAGCTTGCCCCAGGGATCGAAGACCAGGCTGTGGCCGTAGCTGGCGCGCCCGCCCGGGCTGTCGCCGCAGGTGGCGGGCGCCAGCACGAAAGCGCCGTTCTCGATGGCGCGCGCCCGCAGCAGCGCGTGCCAGTGGGCTTCGCCGGTTGCGCGGACGAATGCCGCGGGCACGGCGAAGACCGTGGCGCCGGCCCGCGCCAGGGTCCGATAAAGCCCGGGAAATCGCAGGTCGTAGCAGATGGACAAGCCCACCCGGCCCCACGGCGTGTCGGCCGCCACGCCCTCGGCGCCGGCCGTATAAGCCGAGGATTCGCGTATTTCACGGCCATCCGGCAGCGCGACGTCGAACATGTGCAGCTTGTCGTAACGCGCCGCGAGACGCCCTTCGGCGTCGAACAGCAGGCTGCGGTTGAACATGCGTTCGGGGCCGTCCGGCACGACCAGGGAGCCGAGCAGTATCCACATGCCGAGGTCGCGGGCCAGGCCGGCGACCGCAGCCTCGACCTCGCCGGCGCGCTCGGCGGCCGCGCGCATTTCGCGCCGGCTGCCATGCAGCATGGCGGCATATTCGGGAAGCAGCAGCCAGTGCGCGCCCGCGCGGCGTGCCCGGATGGCCGCCGCGGCGATGTCGTCGAGATTGCGGCCCAGGTCCGCATCGGGCCGCAACTGGGCGAGCGCTACGCGCAGGCCGGTCTCCGGCATCATCGCTGCGGCAGCCCGATCATGCGGCGCGCGGCGTCCGGCGGGGCCGGTTCGATGTCGAGGGCGCGCAGGATCTCCACCGCGCGGTCGACGAGCTGCGCGTTGCTTTGCGCCGGGACGCCGTGCGAGAGGTACAGGTTGTCCTCCAGGCCGACCCGCACATGGCCGCCCAGCAGCGCGGCCTGCGCCAGCATGGGGAATTCCGCGCGGCCGATTCCGAACGCGGCCCAGCGGGCGCCGGCGGGCAACTGGTTTCGCATGTGCAGCATGGTCTCGGGATTGGCCGGCGCGCCCCACGGAACGCCGAGCACCAGTTGCCACAGCGGGTCGGGCTCGATCACGCCGCGGTCGATCAAGTGCCTGGCGAGCGCGATGTGACCGGTGTCGAAGATTTCCAGTTCGGCCTTGGAACCGGCCGCGCGTATCGTCGCGGCAATGGCCTCGATGTGGCTGGGCACGTTGATGAGGGCGCCCTTGCCGAAGTTGAGCGAGCCCATGTCCAGCGTGCAGATTTCCGGCCGCAGTTCCGCGATGTGCGCGCACCGCTGCGCCGGCGGGTGCAGGTTGGAGCCTGCGGCGGCGGTGTTGGCCGCCGCATCGTCCGGCAGGAAGCGCGCGCCGGCGCCCGTCGTCAGGTTCAGGATGACCGGCGAGCCGCTGTCCCGCACCCGTTCCACCACTTCGCGGTAGAGCGCCGGATCCAGCGACGGTTTGCCGGTGGCCGGATCGCGGACGTGGATATGGGCAATGGCCGCGCCCGCCCGGCATGCTTGCACGGCCGATTCGGCGATCTGGCGCGGTGTCACCGGTACCGCGGGAAAACGACCCGCGGTGTCGTCGCCGCCCGTGATGGCGCAGGTCAGGATGACAGTAGCCACGTCCCTCTCCTCTGTTAAATACATACGTTTGTTTAAATTATAAGAAAGGCCGCCTGCCCAGGTCAATGCTAACGACGTACAATCCGTTCTCGTCAGCGTCCTTCCCGTCGATCCATGGCCCGTAAATCCGCTTCCGCCCTGTCCGTTCCGTCCGCGCCGCGCGGGCGGTCGCGTGGTACGCAGAACGCCGCCGGCGAGGAAACGCGGGCCACTATCCTGGACGTGGCCGAGCGCATCTGCGCCGCGGAGGGGTTCGAGGCCTTGTCGGTGCGCGCCATCAGCGAGGCGGCGGGCGTGAACCTGGCCGCCATCACGTACCACTTCGGCGGCAAGGCCCAGCTGTTCGAGGAAATGTTCAAGCGCAGGGTCGTACCCCTGAACGACGAGCGGCTGGCCCTGCTGGACGCGGCGCTGGCGAGCGGGGCGCCCACCGTGGAGGCCGTGGTGCGGGCCTTCGTCGAACCGCCCATGAAGCTGACGGCGGCCATCAGCACCCGCAGCAGCAATTCGGCGCTGGTCGTCATGCAGTTCCTGTCGCGCGCCTTCGCCTCGCCGGGCGAGAACGAGTTCCTGCAGACGTACTACGAGCCCGTGCGCAGCCGGTTCATCCTGGCGCTCAAGCACCTGCTTCCCCGCTTGCCGCTGGAAGAGGTCATCTGGCGCTACAACCTGATGGTGGGCGGCATCATCTACGCCATGGGCGGTTCCGAGCGCATGGAGCGGCCGCCCGCGGCCTTCGCGTCGGCGCCGCTGCCCATCGCCCACCGGCCCGACGAGATGGTCGACCGCATGGTGCGCTTCTTCGTGGCCGGCCTGCTGGCGGACTGACGCCCGCCCGCGGCCTTCTCCTTTCCCGTTCCTTTTGCGCCGCTCCCGCCCTGCGGGATGCGGCGCGGTGGCGTGCATGTCCTGGACGGGCGCATGCTGGATGCCGCGCATCCGGGAGCGCGCGGTGTTGCTCCGGGCCAGGCGCGTTCCGCGGGTTAACCCTCGTGGCGAGGCGTCGATCACGTCCTATAATCGCCAATAATAATTCAAACGTTGGTTTAATAAATGAGGAGACGGCCATGATTCGACGCGTCCTGGCGAGCTTTGCGCTCCTGTTGCCCATGGCGGCAACGGCCGCGGAGGCCTGGCCTACGCACCCGGTCACCATCGTCGTGCCTTATGCGCCGGGAGGCGCCACGGACGCGGTCGCGCGTCTGGTGGGGCAGCGGATGGCGGACCGGCTGGGACAGCCCTTCATCGTCGAGAACAAGCCCGGCGGCAGCTCCAACATCGGCATGCAGGCCGTTGCCCGTGCGCCGGCGGACGGCTACACCATCCTGCTGGTGGCCAACTCCATCGCGACCAACAACAGCCTGTTTCCAGACCTGCCGTTCGACGGCCAGCGCGACTTCGCGCCCATAGGCATGATCGCCTCCGCGCCGCTGGTGGTGGCCGTGCCCGCGGCTTCGCCGTTCAAGACCCTGGGCCAGTTGCTGGCACAGGCGCGGAGCAAGCCGGGCGCGCTGACCTACGCTTCGCCCGGCGTGGGCAGCTCGGCCCACCTCGCGGGCGAATCGCTCAAGCAGGCCGCTTCCATCGACGTGCTGCACGTTCCCTACAAGGGGGCGGCGCCGGCACTGGCTGACATGCTGGGCGGACGCATCTCGTTCATGCCGCTCAATACGGTGGAATCGATGTCGCACATCAAGGCGGGCAAGTTGCGGGCGCTGGCGATCGCCCGGCCGCAGCGCATGGACCTGCTGCCCGACGTGCCGACCGCGGCCGAGGCCGGGCTGCCCGGTTACGAGGAGTCGGTGTGGTATGGCCTGGCCGCGCCTGCCGCCACGCCGCCCGCCGTGCTCGATCGCCTGAATGCCGTTCTGCGCGAGGTCGTGGCCGAGTCCGCGATATCGCAACGGCTCACGGACTTGGGGGCCACGCCGGCGCCCGGCACGCGCCAGCAGTTCGCCGACTTCATCGCGCGCGAACGCGCCCGCGTCGCCAAGGTGGTGAAGGCCGCCAACATCCGGGCCGAGTAGACGCCATGGCTCGCATCGATCCGGACTTCCCGGAAGGCGGCGCGGTCACCGTGGGCGCGGTTGGCGATATCTACATCGGCAAGGCGTTGCGCGCGCAGGCCGATCCCGGGTTCGCCGCGGCGGTCCGGGCGCTGCGCGCGTGCGACGTGCGCTTTGCCAATCTCGAAGTCCAGTTGCTGCAGCGACCCACCGCCGCGGCGGCCCAGGCCCCTGGCGCATGGGCCGGGGCGCCCGCGGCGCTGGGTGACGAGCTTGCCTGGCTGGGGATCAACGTGGTGTCCACCGCCAACAACCATGCGGGCGATTACGGCGCCGACGGCTTGCGGCAGACGGAAGAGACGCTGTGCCGACTCGGCATCCGGTATGCCGGCACCGGCGCCGATCTTGCCCAGGCGCGCCGCCACACGGTAATCGACACGCCGGGAGGGCGCGTCGCGGTGCTGGCCGTCTCGTCCAGTCACCCGGACCACGCGCGGGCAGGCCGCCGGCGCCCGGATGCGCCGGGGCGCCCGGGCGTTTCGCCGCTCCGTTTCGGCACGCGGTACCGCGTCGATGCCCAGGCGTATGCGGCGCTCGAACGCATCGCCCGGAACCTGCCGCGCGACGGACACGCCAAGCACCGCGAACACCCGCTCGCGCGGAACTACGACAAGGAGCGCGGAGAAACGCTGTCCCTGTTCGGTACGCAATTCGTGCGCGGCGACGCGTTCGGTGTGGAGTCGTGGGCCGCTCCCGACGATGCGGCGGACATCGAGGCGGCCGTGCGCGCGGCGCGCCGCGATGCCGAATGGGTGCTGCTGAGCCTGCACACGCATGAATACGACAGCCGGCCCGAAGTGCCCGCCGCGTTCGCCGTGGAGCTGGCCTGTCGCGCCGTAGAGGCGGGGGCCGATGCGGTCATCGCGCACGGCGCCCACGGTGTGCGGGGCGTGCAGGTGCACCAGGGCCGTCCCATTTTCCACGGCATCGGGGCTTTCGTGTTCCAGCCCTATCTGTTCCCGACGCAGCCTGCCGATTTCTTCGAGGCTTATGCCATGGGCGACGCGGAACTGGGCGAGGTCTATCGCGCCCGGCGCGAGAGCGCGGGGTTCTATCGCCATCGCTCGCCTTGGGAGGCTCTGCTGGTGCGGCTATCGTGCCGGCGCGGCGAGCCGCCCGCGTTCACGGTCCGGCCGCTCGTGCTGTGGAGCGGCGCAGCCGAACCGGATGGCTTGCCGAGACTGGCGGAGGGCCCCGAGGCCCGGCGGTTGATGGAGAAGGTCGCGGACCTCAGCCGCGACCTGGGTACCGGACTGCGGCTCGACCGCGAACAGTACGTTTTGCTCGGGGCATAGCGCGGCCATGTCCTTCACGACTCACTCAAGGAGGCAGTAATGCGAATCTGGTATCAGCTCGTCTCGTCGGAAACTGGCATGGCGAACTTCCTGCGCGCCACGCAGGCCCTGTGCGACGGCGCCGCCTTGCCCGGCACCAAGGTCGAGGTGCGAGGCACGAAGCAGGGCGCGCTGGGCGACCAGTTCCGGCTCTTCTGGAACTACGACGTGCGCGAGATCATCGACAACGCATTGGCCATCCGCCAGCAGGGAGGCTACGACGCGTTCGTGCTGGCCAACTCGCTGGATCCCGCGCTGGTCGAACTGCGCGAGATCCTCGACATTCCCGTCGTCTCGTTCATGGAGGTCTGCTGCTTCCATGCCTGCACCATGGGGGAATGCTTCGGCCTGGTGGTGCCGAACGAGAAAATGGTTCCGCGCTATCGCGAGATCCCCATCGGGTACGGATTGCGCGACCGGCTGGCATCGGTCGAGTACATCGAGTTCTCGAACATTCGCGGATTCGACACCGTGTTCACCGACCAGGGCGTCGGCGACGATTGCGTGGAGCAGATTCTGGCCGCCGCGCGCCGCTCCATCGAGCGCGGCGCCGAAGTGGTGATTCCCGCCGGGCCTTCCTCCACGTTGCTGGCGCAGCGCGGCATATTCGAGGTCGACGGCGTGCCGCTGCTCGATTGCTACCGCCTGCTGGTCAAGGCCACGGAGATGGTGGTCGCCATGAAGCAGATGACCGGCGTACACGTGAGCCGCAAGCTGCTGTACCAGGCTCCGCCCGAGGAGTATGTGCGCAAGGTGGCGGAAGTGCGCAACATCGACGCCTTGCGGGCGCGATGAAGCTGCTGGGCGCAAGCGGGGGAGGCGCGTGATGCTGGAGCGGCTCGCCATCAACCAGATCACCACGCCGGCCTGGTCGCTGGAGCAGGCCGTTGCCGGTTATGCGCGGCATGGCGTGCACGGCATAGGCGTCTGGCGCGACAAGCTGGCCGAATGCGGCGTGGGCAGGGCGCGGCGGTTGCTGCGCGGTGCCGGGGCCTGGGTGCCCTCGCTGTGCAAGGCCGGGGATCTCGCGCAATGGCGCGAGGCGGGTCCCCGCGCCGCCTGGGACGATTGCCGGCGCGCCATCGACGAAGCCGCCGAGATCGGGGCGGGGGCAATCGTATTCGTATGCGGCGGCGGCGCGGCGGCAGGGCTCGAACGAGCCCGCGCCGAGGTGCTGGAGCTGCTGTGCGAAGCGGCGCCGCTGGCCGCGCGGGCCGGCGTGCGGCTCGGCATCGAACCGTTCCATCCCATGCACGCGGCCGAGCGCGGCTGCGTCAACACGCTCGCGCAGGCATTGCGGCTGTGCGAGGAGGCCGGCGCGGGGTGCGGCGTGGTGGTCGACGTCTTCCACACCTGGTGGGATCCGGACCTGCATGCCAGTCTCGACTCGCGCCATCTGCCGCATGTCGCGACCGTGCAGCTGTGCGACTGGCGCGTGCCGACCCGCCATCCCGTCAACGACCGCGCGATGATGGGCGACGGCGCCGCGGACCTCCCGGGGCTGGTGCGGCGCCTCGAACGCAACGGCTATCGCGGGCCCTACGAAGTCGAGATCTTCTCCACCGACTGGTGGGCGTGCGCCCCCGACGAAGTGGTGCGCATTGCCGTCGATCGCTGCCGGAAGCTGTGGACGGCTTCCACGGCATGACCGGTCACTCATTCCGACAACCGAACCTACGGGACAGATCCATGCAAGCCATTTCGCTGATCGTCGAATTCTCCATCAAGCCCGAACACCGCGAGGAATTCCTCGCGGTCATGCAGGCACATGCCGCCAATTCGCTGAAAGAGGAGGGCTGCCTGCAGTTCAAGATCATCACGCCGTCCGCGCCCATGGACGATCGGGTGTTCCTGTTCGAGGAATGGAAAGACCAGGCCGCCCTCGACTGGCACCTGAAGCACTCCGCGCTGGGCGACACCCGCAAGCGCTATGACGCCTGGATATTCAATCGCCACATCACGCACGGCCGCGTGGTGACGCCCGCGGCCTAGCCGCACCAGTACCGCGGGTCTTGCCGGCCCCGCCATCGGGGCCGTATCGGCATGCATCGCCCGGCGCGCACCCGTTTCCCGGACGGGCCGCGTATCGCGAGGCCCCCTGCTTGCCGCAACCCTGACAACGAGGAGACCACCATGCGTACTTTGCTCTGTCCGATCTTGCTGGCGCTGGGAATCGCCGCGGCCGGGCCCGCTCTGGCGCAGAACAGCTATCCCTCCAAGCCGGTGCGCATCATCGTCGGCGCGGCGCCCGGCGGGCCGACCGACCTGGTGGCCCGGCTGCTGGGCGAAAAACTCTCGCAAAGCACGGGCGTACCCTTCATCGTCGAGAACCGCGGCGGCGGCGGAGGCGTCATCGCGTCGGAAACCGTGGCGCGCGCCGAGCCGGACGGCTACACCATCCTGATGGGATCCGTCAGCACCCACGGCATCAACCCCGCGCTCTATCGCAAGCTCAACTACGACGCGCTGGCCGACTTCGAGCCGATCACGCAGGTGGTGTCCTATCCGCTGGTGCTGATCGTCAATCCGGCCACCGTCCCGGCCACCAACATGGCCGAGTTCCTGAGCTACGTGCGCAAGCATCCCGGCAAGGTGAACCGCGGCTCGGCCGGCAACGGCACTTCCATGCACATCGCCGGAGAACTGTTCAACAGCCTGGCCGGCACGCGCATGACCCACGTTCCTTACCGCGGCAGCGCGCCGGCGGTGGCCGCGCTGCTGGCGGGCCAGATCGACGTGGATTTCGAGAGCATCCCGGTGGCGATGCCGCACGTGGAGTCGGGCAAGCTGCGTGCGCTGGCCGTGACCAGCGCCAAGCGCTTCGAATCCATGCCCGACATACCCACCGTGGCCGAAACGCTGCCCGGCTACGCGTTCACTGGCTGGCTCGGCCTGCTGGCGCCGGCGGGCACGCCCAAAGCGGTCATCGAGATCTTGCATCGCAAGACCGCGGCCGCGCTGCAGGACAAGGACGTCAAGGAAAAGCTGCTGGCCCAGGTCATGCAGCCGGTGGGGGATACGCCGGAGTCGTTCGGCCGGTTCATCCGCAGCGAGATCGACAAGCTGGGCGCGGTGGTCCGGGAGTCGGGGGCGACCGTGGATTGAGGGGGCCGATTCCCGTGTGAGTTTCTCTCACGTCCCTCCCTCACTATTTCGATTGAGCGCATGCCTGGCGCTGCGCATGATCTGTCTGGCCGGCACAGACCGATGCCGGCCTTCGATCATGCAAGCGCGAGGAGACCATGCTTTCATCGTTCATCGTCCTGGACCTGACCTGGGTACTGGGAGGCCCTTTCGCCGGCCAGTTGCTCGCTCAATTGGGCGCGGAAGTCATCAAGGTCGAGCCGCTCGAAGGCGACCTGGCGCGCCAGGTTTCGCGGCATGCGATGGAGTTCGAGGGCGACCCCGGGTTCTTCCTTTCGGTCAATCGCGGCAAGAAGAGCATCGCCCTGGACCTCAAGCACCCCCGGGGCCGCGAAGTCCTGTACGACCTCGTCAGGCAAAGCCATGCCGTGCTCTATGGCTTCGCGCCGGACGTGCCGGCGCGGCTCGGGCTGGACAAGGACTCGCTGCTGGCCGTGAACCCCCGGCTTTGCATTGCCCAATTGATCGGCCTGCACGATCAACCTCCCTACGCCAACGCACCCGCGTTCGACCTGATCGTGCAAGCGCTCAGCGGTGTCATGAGCATTACCGGCGAGAACGGCGGCAAGCCCGTGCGGGTCGGCTACCAGATCGCCGACCTGGCGGGCGGTCTGTACCTGGCGCTGGCATGCATGGGCGGCATGCTCAAGGCGCTGCGCGACGGCCGTGGCGAACTGGTGCAGGTTTCCCTGCTCGACTGCCAGCTGGCGCTGTTGACCTGGCAGGCGCAGAACTATTTCCTGTCGGGCGAAGTGCCCTCGGCGAACGGCGCCCGCCATCCCGTCATCGCGCCCAGCGACATCTATCCTTGCCTGGACGGCCGCTACATCGCCGTCTCGCCGACCGGCCAGCAGTTCTGGCGGACTTTTTGCGATGCGATCGGGCGCGAGGACCTCGCCGCCGATCCACGGTTCAAGGAGGCTAAGGACCGCATCGACAACGTCGAGGCGCTCACGGAGATCCTGAACGACGTATTCGCTTCCCGGACCTCGGCCCAATGGAGCGAGCACCTGTTTGCGTCGCGCGTGCCGGCGGCGCCGGTCAACAGCGTGGCGGACGCCGTCGGGCAGCCGTTGGCCCGGATGCGCGCCATGGTGGAAGAGTTGCCCCATCCCCGCTCCGGCCAGGCCATGAAGTTCCTCGGCAACCCATTCAAGTACGAGGCCGCCCGACCGCTCCCCTATCCGCCCAGCCTGGGCGGGGACACCCGCGATCTGTTGCGGCGCCTGTGCGGCTACGGCGATGCCGCGATCGATACCCTGGTTCAACAACGTGTCATTTCCGAAGGAGGACGAGCATGACGCGACCTAGCGAAGTCAAGCCCCGGGAAGGCGACCTGCCCGCGGCCCTGTACAAGGACTGGCAGGTGGGCGCGGAGTTTCCCGAGCTGCGCTTCACCATCACGCCGGACGTCATCGACGAGTACATGTCGGTGGTGAACGCCACCCCCGAGGCCTACGTGATCGACGGCCGCCGCGCCGCGCCGCCCAACGTCGTGGCCGTCTACCTGATGGCGGTGATGTACCGCAAGTACCCGCCCCAGCAAGGCGGCATCATGATCGGCAACACCTTCTCGTTCCACCATCCGATCTGGGCCGACGAGGACACCGAGGTCATCGGCACCGGAAAACTGGAGGACAAATACGAGAAGAAGGGCAGGAAATACATCTGCTACTCGGTCGACTTCACCCGCGCCGACGGCCAGAAGCTGACCCGCATTCTCCATACCTCCGCTTTCCCGGAATGAGGAAAACCATGGAACGAGTCATCCCCCAGACCCAGGAAATGTTCGACGCCTACGGCCGGCTCAATGGCGACAACGACATCCTCCACTACGACGACGAATATGCCCGCCAGCGCGGATTCCGCGGAACGCTGGGCCACGGCCTGATGTACCTGGGCTATGTGGCCGACCTGGCGGCGCGCCAATACGGCAAGGAGTGGCACTATCGCGGCGAGCTGTCGGTCAAGTTCATCGCGCCGGTCTGCCCGGGCGACGAACTGAAGGTGTCGCTCGACGACGATGGACAGGCCCAGTGCGAGTCCCAGTTCGGCAAGACCTTGGTCGGCTACGCGCGCCTGACCTGATGTCCCGGAGGACGCAATGCCCGATTCGCCATCGCTATGCACCCACACCGGCTTCTCCGACGCAAGGTCGGTCCGGGTCCGCGGCAAGGACCTGCTCGGCGAGCTGGTCGGGCATTGCACCTTTACCGAGATGCTGTACTTCCTCACCTGCGGGCGCAAGCCTGATCCAGGGCAGGCGCGCGTCCTGGATGCCTGCCTCGTGACTTTGGCGGAACACGGGCTGACTCCCAGCGCCGTGATCGCCCGCCTGATGGCGGACAGCGTGCCGGAAGAACCGCAGGTGGCGGTCGCCGGCGGGCTGCTGGCGATAGGCAGCGTGTTCGCGGGGACGACCGAGGACTGCGCCCGCATGCTGCTCGACATCGAGCGCGCATCGCAACGGACGGGTATCGATGAGGCCATCGCCGGTCGCGTGCAAGCCTTGCACGATGGCCGGCGGCCGGTTCCCGGCTTCGGGCATGCCACGCACAAGCCCGACGACCCTCGTACGCCGCGCCTGTTCGAGATCGCCGCCCAGGCCGGCTACGCGGGGCGGTATGTGGGCCTGTTGCAGCGGGTCGGCGCCGAAGTGGATCGTATCCATGGCCGGCACCTCACGATCAATGCGACCGGCGCGATGGGGGCGCTCTTCCTGGAGATCGGCATACCTTTGCAGGCCATGCGCTGCTATTCGGTCGTCTCGCGGGCGGCAGGCCTGGTCGGCCACCTGCTCGAGGAACAGGCCACCCATTCCGCCCGCGCGATATGGCAGGCGAGCAAGCGTGCCGTGCCTTACCGCGATCCCGGTTGACCGCCCCGCATCGCGCCCAGCACCTCGTCACAGAGCCTGTCCGACTCTTCCCCTTGGTCTTGCAGCCAGGCCAGGAAATCTTCCAGCAAGGCGCGATGGCGAGTGTGGGGAGACGCGATCAGGAAGTAACTGGGGTCATACACCCTGGGCGCACCCAGCGGGGCCGAGAGGCGCCCGGCGGCAAGGTCGTCGATCGCCAGCGGTTCGGGCACGAGCGCGATGCCCAGCCCGTCCACGGCGGCCTGGTGCGCAAAGTACATTTCTTCGAACATCAGCGTGCCGCCCGGCGCGACCGCTTCCAGTCCGGCGGCGGCAAACCACTGTTCCCAGGCATGGGGGTGCGTCGAGGCGTTGATGAGCGTGTGCTGCTTGAGGTCCTGCGGCCCGCGCACCGGCGCGAGTTCCAGGATTTCGGGCGCGCATACGGCGACGAGATTGGTGCGGAGGAACTCGTGGCAATCGAACCTGGGCAGCGGGGCGGACAGCCGGCGTATGACCGCGTCGAGTTCCGGCAGCGCCATGGATTCGACCGCCGCGACGCCGGTCGTCAAGCGCAGCTCGACCTCGGGGTGCTGGCGCTGGAATCCCGACAGCCGCGGGATGAGCCACTTCATGGTGAAGGTGGGCGGGGCATTGATGGCCAGCACCACCCGGCCGGCCTTGCGCGTGAGCGAGTAGGTGGACAGCGCGATGCGGTCCAGCGCCGGTCCGACTTCCGACAGCAGGGCGCGGCCTTCGTCGGTCAGCTGGATCTGGTGGTTGAGCCGATGGAACAGCGCGAGCCCGAGATGGTTCTCCAGGGCAGCCACCTGGCGGCTGACGGCGCCGTGGGTGACGCAAAGCTCGTGGGCGGCCTTGGTGAAGCTCAGATGCCGCGCGGCCGCTTCGAAGGCGCGGATGGCATTGAGAGGGGGAAGCCGTCGCATCGTATGAAGAAAACTCACACCCTCATGAGATTAAATGGATTGTGCGCGAGCTGCTTCTTTTACACAGTAGGCCTTGCCGCGTCGGCGCTGTGCTGTCCCTCGAAGCCAGTGCAGCTGTGCCGGCAAGCCGAGCGGTCCCGGCGATGCGCCGGGACGATCCGACTATAACAGCAACGACCGGAGACATGATCATGAAGGGCCGCACTCCCCCCGCATCGCATCTCTTCCCGCTGTCGCTATGCCTGGCGCTGGTCGCGGCCGGACCCGCCCGGGCGGATTATCCCGACAAGCCCGTGCGCATCGTCTGCGCCCACGCGCCGGGCGGCGCGGCGGACCAGTTGTCGCGCATCGTCGCCGAGAAGCTCGGGCAGGCGCTGGGCCAGACCGTCATCGTCGAAAACCGTCCGGGCGCCAGCACCATGCTGGCGGCCGAGCACGTCGCGCGGTCGCCCGGCGACGGCTATACATTGCTGATGGCGACGGTGACGACGCTGTCGATCAATCCCTCGCTCTACGGTCACTTGCGATACGATCCCGTCCGCGATTTCGCGCCCGTCACGGTGGTCGCATCGACCCCCTTCTTCCTGGCGGTCAACGCGTCCGTGCCGGCGCGGACCGTACGCGAGCTGATCGACCTGGCAAAGGGGCATCCGCGTACCTTGAATGTCGGGTCGTCCGGCAACGGCACGTCGTCGCATCTTGCCGCCGAACTGTTCAATGACATGGCCGGGGTGCAGACCGTGCACGTTCCGTACAAGGCCACGGCCACGCGCAACAACGAGTTGGCGGCGGGCGTGATCCAGATGACCTTCGGCAATGACGTGATGCCCATCGTCAACGGCGGCAAGGCGCGCGTGCTCGGCGTGACCTCGGCGACGCGCCTCGGCGGCTATCCGGCGATACCCACCGTGGCCGAGAGCGGCGTGCCGGGATTCGAGGCCAGCGTCTGGTACGGGCTCGTGGCGCCGCGCGGCACGCCCGAGGCGGCCGTGCGGACGCTGCATGCGGCCCTTGCGCGCATACTGGCGCAACCGGACGTGAAGACGCAGATCATGACCGCGGTGGGCGGGGAGGCCGTGGCGAATACCCCCGAGGAGTTCGCCACCCTCATCGCGGCCGACACAAAGAAATGGGGCAAGGTGATCGAGCGGGCGGGGGTCAAGGCGCCGGCCGAATGAACGGCGGCGCGCTTTCCCCGCGGGCGTCTACCGACCGTCTTCCAGTACGGCCTGGAGCCCGTGCTCCATGGCGTGCCGCGACACCACCAGCTCCAGCCGCAGCATGGCCCGCGTCGCCCCGACGAACAGCTTGCGGGCGGCTCTTTCGTCGAGCTGGTCGAAATCGATCTCGGTAAAGACGACCGCGGGAGCTGCCTGGCCCTTGAATCGGTAGACCGATTCCATCAGTACTTCGCCCGCGGAGAATTCGGGCTTGCCGAAAAGGTCGTACCGGCCGGTGAAAGTGCGCATGGAGTGAGGTCCGAGCTGCGCCTGCCCCAGCAGGGCGGAACTGTCGCGGCCGCGGAAACTGACGACGGCGATGTCGGCGCGCTTGAAACCGGCGGCCAGGCATTGCGAAATGGCCTTCTTGGTATGGGCCAGCAGTTCGGCCTCGTTCTCGTAGACCAGCACGTCCAGCCCGCCCGCGGCGATGGGGCCGCGCGGCTCGATGTGCAGGTCGTCGGGCACGAGCCGGTCGAGCAGCTTCACGATGCTGCGCGGGCTGCGGTAATTGCTCTGGGCTCGCAGCGTGACCCAGCCGGGCAGCTGCACGGCCGGTTTCCCGTAGAGGTTCTGCATCGGGTCTTCGAGCCAGATCATGCGCGCGTCTTCGCGGGCGTGGCGCAGGATCTGGTCGCGCCAGTCGTCCGAGAAATCCTGGCCCTCGTCGACGATGATGGTGTCGAAGCGCAGGTGGTCGGGCACGGCTTCGCGCGCGGCACGCCCGACCAGGTTGTCGAATGCGTTGGGGCCCGAGAAGTCGACCGGCTGGCCGGCCGCATGGAGCACCTTGTCGCACAACGTATGGAAGGTGCAGGCCAGGCCGCCTTCGGGCGCGATGCCGTTGAAGTGGTCCGCCAGCGGGCGGTTGAAGCAGACGTAAAGCGGACGGCGGCCGGCGTCGAGCGCCGCGCGGTACTCGGCATGGGCGAGCTGGGTCTTGCCCGACCCCGCGGTGCCGACGACGCGCAGCCGGAATGGCTCGAACTCCAGCCTGCGCGCCCAATGGGCGAGGCCGCCCGAAATGCGGGTGACCAGCGCCCGCGCCTGGCCCACGAGCGCATTGGCGTCGGGCTCGAGTTGGATGATGTCGTCCAGGAAGCGCCGCACGGCCGGCGCGGCGGGCGTGGCCGGCGCCTGCGGCAGCGAGAGCTGGATGACCGAGCACAGGCGGTCCCGCTCCGTCGCATCGACGATGCGCTCCGACGACAGTCCGGCGGTCTCGGGGTGGCGCACCGTGTAGTCGGGGCAGTAGAGCAGGTACTCGACCCGGATGGCGTCCAGGTGCGGGCGGCGCGCCAGCCGGGTGCGCAGCACCGCGAGCTGGCGCGCGATCTGCACGGGTACGTTGGTGCTGTGGCTGGGGTATTTCTTGCACAGCCCCTCGGGCGTTTCTTCCAGGAAACCGCTCAACTGCTCGATCAGCAGCAGGTCGCCCGCGGCGTTGACGATGGCGAAGTCGATGTCGCCGTAGACGGAAAAGCCATGTTCCACGTTCGTCCAGTGGACGGCATGGTAGACCGTGTAGGAATCGGGCAGGCCGCGTTCGAGCGTGGCCAGGGTTTCGATTTCCCGGCGGGCCGCGCCAGTGGCGCTGATTTCCCGCCAGCCGTCGGGGACGATGCGTGCCATCTGGTGTCCCCCCTACGCGCTTCGCGCGCCCCCCGGGGGGCGGCACTGGCGGACCGGCAAAGCCGGCTCCGCGGTGCCCGGGAGGGGGCGGAGGCCGGCGTGGGAAGTATCGTGGAACACCAAGATAATGTGCGATCTCGTGGACATGGTCATAGGATACAGGGAAGCGCGGGAGTAGACCCGGTTTGGCGGTGGCGGGCCGCTCGCTTCGGGGAAAGGTGACGAACCCACGCCGACTATATAATCCTTCAATGACCTGGCACTTCACCAAAATGCACGGCGCGGGCAATGATTTCGTCGTCCTGGACGGCGTGCGCCAAGATATCCGGCTCACTCCCGAGCGGGCGCGCAAGCTCGCCCATCGCCAGTTCGGCGTCGGCGCCGACCAGATCCTG
Source organism: Pigmentiphaga sp. NML080357 (assembly GCF_002188465.1). Lineage (GTDB taxonomy): Bacteria > Pseudomonadota > Gammaproteobacteria > Burkholderiales > Burkholderiaceae_B > Pigmentiphaga. The sequence goes on from NZ_NINW01000049.1 coordinate 524,782, forward strand.
CTAGTCGAGCGGCCCACGCGATCCGATGCCGATTTCCGCTATCGCATCTTCAATGCCGACGGCGGAGAGGTCGAGCACTGCGGCAATGGCGCCCGCTGCTTCGTGCGCTTCGTGCACGAGCAGGGCCTGACCGATCGCAACCCGGTGCGCGCCGAGATCTGCACCGGCATCATCGTCCTGAACGAGCAGGACGACGGCGAGGTCAGCGTCGACATGGGCCGCACCAGCTTCGAGCCGGCCGCGGTGCCGTTCGATTCCGCCGGCCTGACGCCCAGGAAGGAAGGCGAGGACACCCTCTGGCCGATCGACGTATCGGCGCCCGGCGAGCCGGAACGCATCGTCTGGGTCTCGGCACTGGGCATTTCCAATCCGCACGCCGTGCAGGTGGTCGACGACGTCGATGCCGCGCCGGTCGCCAGCATCGGTCCTCGCATCGAGAGCCATCCGCGTTTTCCCCGCCGGGTCAACGCCGGTTTCATGCAGATCGTCGATCGCCACAACATCCGGCTGCGCGTCTACGAGCGCGGTGCGGGGGAAACCCTGGCCTGCGGCACGGGCGCGTGCGCGGCGGTGGCGGCGGGGATCCGCCGCGGCCTGCTCGAATCGCCGGTGCGGGTGCAGACGCGCGGAGGCGTCCTGACCATCGCCTGGGACGGCGAGCAGTTGCTGATGACCGGCCCGGCCGTCACCGTGTTCGAAGGCACCGTCGACGTCGACCGCCTGCTGGGCTGAATGGCCGACGCGCCGCACCCTACATCAACGAGGAATTCCGGAAAGCACATGGACGCCAACGAAGTCGCACAATACTTGAGGGACAACACCGATTTCTTCGAACGGCACGCCGAGCTGTTCGTTTCCATGAAGGTGCCGCATCCCCACGAGGGCAAGGCCGTATCCCTGGCCGAGCGGCAGGTGCTGGCGTTGCGTGATCGCGTGCGGGGCATGGAGCTGCGGGTGGCGGAACTGGTGCGCGCCGCGTCCGAGAACGAACACATTTCCGACCGCCTGCTGCTCTGGAGCCGCAGCCTGCTCAAGGAACGCGACCCCCAGGCGCTGCCGGCGGCCGTCACCCAGGGCCTGGCCGAGATCTTCAGCGTGCCCGACGTGGCGCTGCGGATCTGGGCGGACACCGCGCCGGGCGATGCCCAGGCGCCCTGGCGCGGCGAGGTCTCGGCCGACGCCCGGACTTTCGCCAACGGCCTGATGTCGCCGTACTGCGGCCCCAACTCGGGATTCGAGGCCGCCGCGTGGCTGGAACGGGAGGTCCGTTCGCTGGCGCTGATCCCGCTGCGCGTGGGCATCGCGCCCGAAGCCTTCGGTCTTCTGGTCCTGGCTTCCCCCGATGCCGAGCGCTTCACGCCTTCCATGGGGACGGCCTTCCTGTCGCGCATCGGCGAGCTGGCCAGCGCATCGCTGTCGCGGCTGCTGGCCGAGGGCCCGGCTGCCTGACGCGCCGCGCCGTGGCCGACGCCGCGCCCCCTTCGCCCGGCGATACGGGGCCGGCACTCGGCCGACCCATGCTTGAATGGCTCGAACACCTGAGCTCGGGCCGTCGCTATTCTCCCCATACCCTGGCGGCGTACCGCCGCGATCTCGCCCACCTGGTCGAACTGGCCGATGGCCTGCCGCTGGAGCGCATCTCGCAGGGCCACGTACGGCGTTACCTGGGGTTGCTGCATGCGCGGGGCATGAGCCCGCGCAGCCTGGCTCGCCTGCTTGCGAGTTGGCGCGGCTTCTATCAATGGTGGGCGCCGCGCGCGGGCATGCCGGGCAATCCGGCGGCAGGCGTGCGCGGCCCGAAGGCGCCTCGCGGCCTGCCCAAGGCGTTGTCCGTGGACCAGGCCCAGGCCCTGCTCGATCATGCGCCGGCCGTCGTCCCCGAAACGGCAGGGCAGAGCGCCGAGCAGCGGCGCGCCATCGCGCTGCGCGACACCGCCATGTTCGAGCTTTTCTACTCCAGCGGATTGCGCCTGTCCGAACTGGTCGGCCTGGATGTCGCCTATGCCCGCGAGGGCGGCTACGAATCTTCCAGCTGGCTGGACCTTGCCGAGGCCGAGGTCAGCGTGCTGGGCAAGGGCAGCAAGCGCCGCATCGTGCCGGTGGGCAGCCAGGCCTGCGAGGCGATTCGGGCCTGGCTCGCGGCGCGGCAGGTGCTCGCCGCGGGCGCGCGCGGCGGCGATGCTCATGCGCTTTTCGTGGGCCTGCGCGGCCGCCGCATCTCGACCCGGGTGGTGCAGGCGCAGCTTGCCAAGCGCGGCCAGGCCGCCGGCGTGCCGACCCATGTGCATCCCCACGTGCTGCGCCACAGCTTTGCCAGCCACGTGCTGCAATCGGCCGAGGACTTGCGCGCGGTGCAGGAGATGCTGGGCCACGCCAGCATCTCCACGACGCAGATCTATACCCGGCTGGATTTCCAACATCTGGCGAAGGTGTACGACAAGGCGCATCCGCGGGCGGGGCGGACACGCAAGGACGAGAAGTAAGGGGGAGGGCCGGCTTCCGGATTTGGGATGCCGTGCCGGCCGAAGTACGATGGCGGTCCGTGATCATGCCGGTGGCGCGTTCCGCTGCCCCGGCTTCATTCCGCTTCGAAGATTCCCCATGAATGACGTCGTTCTCAAGCCCGGCAAGGAAAAGTCCCTGCTGCGGCGCCATCCCTGGGTCTACGCCACCGCCGTGGCGCAGGCCGTCGGCCGGCCGCTGGCTGGCGATACCGTGCGCGTGATCGACAGCCGCGGCAATTTCCTCGCCTGGGGGGCCTACAGCCCCGAGTCGCAGATACGCGTGCGCTGCTGGGGCTTCCGGGAAGACGAGCGGATCGATGCCGGCTGGATGGCCGCGCGCGTATCCGAGGCGGTGGCCCGTCGCGCCAGCCTGGCGGCGCGCACCGACGCGGTCCGGCTGGTATTCGGCGAAGCCGACGCCTTGCCTGGATTCGTCGCCGACCGCTACGCGGACCAGCTCGTGGTGCAGTTCCTCGCCGCCGGGGTCGAGCGTTGGCGCGACGCGCTGGTGGATGCCCTGGTCTGTGTCACCGGGTGCCGCAACGTGTACGAACGCTCCGACGCCGCGGCGCGCGAGCGCGAGGGGCTGGCGGTTCGTACCGGCGTCCTGCGCGGGGAGCATCCTCCCGCCGAGGTGGAGATCGTGGAGGACGGCGTGCGCTATGGCGTGGATGTCGTCAACGGCCACAAGACCGGCTTTTACCTGGACCAGCGCGAAAGCCGCAGGCGGGTGGCGGAGCTGGCCGCGCTGGCCGGCCCGTCCGCCACGGTGTTGAACTGCTTTTCCTATACCGGCGGTTTTTCGCTGGCCGCCATGCGCGCCGGCGCGGCCCATGCCGTCTCGGTGGATTCCTCGGCGGACGCGCTGGCGATGGCCGCGCGCAATGCCGCCCGCAACGGCCTGCCGGAAGCGGCTTTCGAGTGCCGCGTCTCCAAGGTGGCCGATGCGCAGAAGGCGTTGGCCGCGGAAGGACGGCAGTTCGATATCGTGGTGCTCGACCCGCCCAAGTTCGCGCCTTCGGCCCATCACGTGGACAAGGCGGCGCGTGCCTACAAGGACGTGAACCTGAAGGGCATGAAGCTGGTCAAGCCCGGCGGCTACCTGCTGACGTTTTCGTGTTCGGGTGCCATCGGCGTGGACCTGTTCCAGAAGATCGTCGCGGGCGCAGCCATCGATTCCCGCGAGGATTTCGTGCTGTTGGAGCGGTTGGCCGCCGGCATCGACCATCCCATGCGCATGACTCACCCCGAGGGCGAGTATCTGAAGGGCCTGCTGCTGCAGCGGGTGTAGAAAGGCGCTTGCCGCCGTCGCAATCCGTTACCAAAACCCATGGTCGGGCTTGAAATCCCCCAAACCGACCCCATATCTCCCGTTTGCCGAGGGCAATTCGTGTTACACCGTCCGGTGTTTTGCCGACTTCGCGGCAACCGGGGGTTAGCCCGGGTTTGCCCTAGGGAAGCGGCTTGTGCTGTAATCCGGCCCCGCTCGTTGGGCCGAACGCGAGAAGGAGTGACGCGTGGAGGATTTGGCCCGCGAGGCGATACGTGCCCAGGGAGCGCGAGTCACCGCGACCCGGGTGCACGTCTTGGCGACCCTGATGGAAGCGGCCAGCGCCCTGTCGCACCAGGAGCTGTTCGACCGCATCGGATCGTCGGTTTCCGTGGACCGGGTCACCGTGTACCGGGTGCTGGAGTGGCTGGTGCAGACCGGCCTGGCGCACCGCATCGCGGGCGAAGACCGCGTCTGGCGCTTCAGCGTCGCGCGGCCCGGAGACGAGGCGGGTTCCGACCATGCGCATCACCACCATGGCGAGCCGCATGGGCATTTTCAGTGCGATGTCTGCCGCCGCATGTTCTGTATCGATGCGCCGGTTGGTATCCAGCAGAATCTCGATCGCCTGCCCGACGGGTTCGAAGGGCGCGATGTCGAAATGGTCGTGCGCGGGCGTTGTCCCGCCTGCGTGCGGGCCGGCCGGGAGGCCGGCGATGGGCGCAAAACGCATTGACGCGTCCAGGAGGACGCATGTGCAAGGAGCTGTATAGATGAAGGCTGCGGACAAAACACCGAAGCAGATTCCGGTCACTGTCCTGACAGGGTTCCTGGGAGCGGGCAAGACGACGCTGCTCAACCGTATTCTCAACGAACACCACGGCCGCCGGATCGCGGTGATCGAGAACGAGTTCGGGCCGGAAGGCGTGGACAACGACCTCTTGATCCAGGATCGCGACGAGCAGATCGTCGAGATGAACAACGGCTGCGTATGCTGCACCGTACGCGGCGACCTGGTGCGCATCCTGATCGACCTGAAGGACAAGCGGCGCGCCGGCGCGCTCAATTTCGAGCGGGTCATCATCGAGACCACGGGCATGGCCAACCCCGGCCCGGTGTGCCAGACCTTCTTCATGGAAGACGAGGTCGCCAGCTACTTCAGGCTCGACGCGGTCATTACCGTGGTGGACGCCAAGCACGGCATGCAGACCCTGGACGAGCAGCCCGAGGCGCTCAACCAGGTGGGCTTCGCCGACCGCCTGCTGGTCTCCAAGGTGGACCTGGTCAGCGATGCCGATTACCAGGCCCTGCGTTCGCGCCTGGTCCACATCAATCCGCGCGCCACGATCACGCCGGTCAACTTCGGGCAGGTCGACCTCAAGGAAATCCTTGACATCAATGGCTTCAACCTGAACGCCATCCTGGACATCGATCCGGAGTTCCTGGCCGAGGAGCATCCCGACGCCGCGGCGCATGACCATGACCACGGTCACGAGCACGGCCACGACCACGGCCATGAGCACGACGAACATTGCGCGGTCGAGGGCTGCAACGACCCGAGCCACCACCATGGCCACGGCCATCATCACCACCATCACGACGACGCCATCGGGGCGTTCGTGTTCAAGTCGGACAAGCCCTTCGACCCCATGCGGCTGGAGGAATTCCTGGGCGGCGTGGTGCAGGTGTACGGAACCGATTTATTGCGGTACAAGGGTATCTTGTACATGAGTGGCGTCAACCGCCGGATGTTGTTCCAGGGCGTGCACATGCTGATGGGGGCCGATGCCGGCCGGGCATGGGCGCCGGGGGAAAAACGCGGCAGCAAGCTGGTCTTCATCGGCCGCAACCTGCCCCGCGACGTATTCATGCACGGTTTGGAGCAGTGCTTGGTGAATTAGCCCCCCCCCTACGCGCTTACGCGCGCCCCCCGGGGGGCGATGCGGGTGGACCGGCGGAGCCGGATCCACCGCATCCTGGGTTGGGGGATGCTGTGGAATTGGACGGCTTCTTTATTGATACGCGCGGAGCATTTTCATGGCAACGAAAGCGTCAAGCAAAACGTTAAGAGTCACTCAGGAGGACGCGTTGGAAAACGTGATGACCAAGCCGGCTGCTGCCGTGCTCTCTGAAAAAGAGTTGTTGGCCATGCCCGAGGCCGACTACATGAACGAAGCCCAGCTTGCCTTCTTCAAGAGCAGGCTGCAGGAAATCGAACGCGAACTGCTGCAGAATGCCGGCGAAACCACCGAGCATCTGCGCGAGACGCCTTTCGTGCCCGATCCCGCCGACCGCGCCACGATCGAGGAAGAGCATGCGCTGGAATTGCGCACGCGCGATCGCGAGCGCAAGCTGCTCAAGAAGGTGCAGCAGGCCCTTGCCCGTATCGAGTCGGGCGAATACGGCTGGTGCGAGGAAACCGGCGAGCCCATCGGGATCGCCCGCTTGCTCGCTCGGCCCACGGCCACGCTGTCGCTGGAGGCGCAGCAGCGCCGCGAACTGCGGCAGAAGCTCTACGGCGACTGATCCCAAGCCGAGGGCTCGCACGACGGCGCCCCGGGGCGCCGTTTTTTTTCGACGCTCTTGAAGAAAGGCTACCCCGGCCTCACTATCGTAAAAATCGTATCCACCCCGCACGGGGTGTCGCGGATCCGGCCCGCCGGTCCGCTCGCGCTGCCCCCGGAGGGGCAGGCCCATCAGGAAAAGCAAATGGAACAATTCCACGGCACGACCATCATCAGCGTGCGTCGCGGCAACCGGGTTGCCCTCGGCGGCGACGGGCAGGTCACCCTGGGAAACATCGTCATGAAGGGAAGCGCCCGCAAGGTGCGGCGCTTGTACAAGGATTCGGTGCTGGCGGGTTTTGCCGGCGCCACGGCCGATGCGTTCACCTTGATCGAACGTTTCGAAGGCAAGCTGGAAAAGCATCAGGGCCACCTGCTGCGGGCGGCTGTCGACCTGACGCGGGACTGGCGCACCGATCGCGTGCTGCGCAGGCTGGAAGCCATGCTGATCGTGGCCGACCGCGAATCGACCCTGGTGCTGACCGGCAACGGCGACGTGCTCGAGCCCGAGCACGGGCTGGCCGCGATCGGCTCCGGCGGCGCCTATGCGCAATCGGCCGGCCTGGCGCTGCTGCAGAACACCGACATGGCGCCTGAAGACATCGTCAGGAAATCGCTGGCCATCGCCGGCGATCTTTGCATTTACACCAACCAGCATCACACCGTCGAGGTGTTGGAATGAACATGATGACACCCGGTGAAATCGTCTCCGAACTGGACAAGTACATCGTCGGCCAGGACAGGGCCAAGCGTTCGGTGGCGATCGCGCTGCGCAACCGGTGGCGGCGCCAGCAGGTGCCCGAGCCCCTGCGCCACGAGATCCATCCCAAGAACATCCTGATGATCGGTCCCACGGGCGTGGGCAAGACCGAGATCGCTCGCCGCCTCGCCAGGCTGGCCGATGCGCCGTTCGTCAAGATCGAGGCCACCAAGTTCACCGAGGTGGGCTACGTGGGCCGCGACGTGGATACCATCATCCGCGACCTGGCGGAGGTGGCGGTCAAGCAGGTTCGCGAAGCCGAGATGCGGCGTGTGCGCACCCAGGCGGAGGACGCCGCCGAGGACCGCATCCTCGACGTGCTGGTGCCGCCGGCGCGCGATGCGCTCGGCAATCCGCAGCGCGAGGACAATTCCGCGCGCCAGACCTTCCGCAAGCGTTTGCGCGAAGGACAGCTGGACGACAAGGAAATCGAAATCGAGGTGGCCCAGCCGGTGCCGCAGATGGAAATCATGTCTCCTCCCGGCATGGAAGAGATGACCGAGCAGATCCGCGGCATGTTCGCCGGACTGGCGCAGGGCAAGAAGAAGACGCGCAAGCTGCGCATCAAGGAAGCCTTCAAGTTGCTGGTGGACGAAGAAGCCGGCCGCCGGGTGAACGAGGAAGAGCTGCGCACCAAGGCGCTGGCCAGCGTCGAGCAGAACGGCATCGTGTTCCTGGACGAGATCGACAAGATCGCCACGCGCCAGGAAGTCGGCGGTTCGGACGTGTCGCGCCAGGGCGTGCAGCGCGACCTGCTGCCGCTGGTCGAAGGCACGACCGTCAACACCAAGTACGGCATGGTGCGCACCGACCACATCCTGTTCATCGCCTCGGGGGCGTTCCACCTGTCGCGGCCGTCCGACCTGATTCCCGAGCTGCAAGGGCGCTTTCCGATCCGGGTCGAGCTCGATTCGCTCTCGGCCAAGGACTTCGTGCGCATCCTTTCGGAAACCGACGCCTCGCTGGTCAAGCAATACACCGCGCTGCTGGAGACCGAAGGCGTGAAGCTCGAGTTCACCGACGAAGGCATCGAGCGTCTCGCGGAGCTCGCCTTCGCGGTGAACGAGAAGACCGAGAACATCGGCGCGCGCCGGCTCTATACCGTCATGGAAAAGCTGCTCGAGGAACTGTCGTTCGACGCCTCCCGCAAGAGCGGGGAGGTGGTGCGCATCGATGCGGACTATGTGAACAAGCAGCTGGAAGAGGCCGCGGCGCACCAGGACCTGGCGCGCTACGTGCTGTAGGGCGGATCATCGGGCGGCTCTTCCGCTGACGGACAGAACCGCCCTTGCCCCGGTTATTTTGGCTGGATCGCCGTGATGGTGTATTGGCCCTCGACCTTGTCGGCCGCGAAGCGCACCGTGTCGCCCGGCTTGACCTGGCTCAGCATGGCCGGGTCGGCCACCTTGAAGACCAGCGTCATGGCGGGCAGCTGCAGGTTGGGAATGGGGCCGTGCTTGAGCGTGATCTTGCCGTGGGCGGCATCGATGCGGCGCACCTCGCCTTCGGCGTTGAGCGCCTGCGCGAGCGCGGCGCCCACGGTCAGCCCGAGTCCGGCAACCGTGGCGATCAGGGCGAGTAGACGTTTCACTGCATTCTCCTTCTAGCGATAAGCGCGGTAGACGCGCGAGCGGCCATCGGCCGTGACCAGCAGCACGTCGTAGGGATCGCTGCGGCCGCCCGCTTCCATGCCGGGCGAACCGACCGGCATGCCAGGGACTGCCAGGCCGACGGCGCGGGGCCTTTCGGCGAGCAGGCGCTTGATGTCGGCGGCGGGCACGTGGCCTTCGAGCGCGTAGCCTTCGACGGCCGCCGTATGGCATGAGCCGTAGGCGTCCGGCATGCGCAGCTTGGCGCGCCAGGCAGCGGTGTCGGCCACGTCGTGGGCCTCGACCGGAAACCCGGCCTGTTCGAGATGGCTGATCCAGGCTTTGCAGCAGCCGCAGTATTGGGTCTTGTACACGACAATGCGCGGCAGCGTCGCCGGGCTCGCCGTGGCCAGCGCGGGCAGCGCCAGTCCGGTCAATGCTAACAGGGTTCGGCGGCGGCGCAGGTCGGGTGCAAGGATTGGTTTCATGGTTTGCGGGCGTGGGAGTGGTTGGGAGCGGCCGATCCGCGGTTGCCCATGCCCGGCGTCGCCAGGCCCGTCAGGATGGGGCAGTCGGGCCGGTGATCGCCATGGCAGTGCGAAGCCAATTGCTCGAGCGTGGCCTTCATGGCTTGTAGACCACGGATCTTGTCTTCGAGTTCGGCGATATGCTCGCAGGCCAGTTGCTTGACTTCCGAGCTCGGCCGGCCGCGGTCGTTCCACAGTTCCAGGAGCGTACCGATCTGCGGGATCGAGAAACCGAGATCCCGCGCATTGCGAATGAACTGCAGCGTATGGATGTCGCTCTCGCCGTACAGGCGATAGCCGGCCTCGGTGCGGTGCGCCGCCGGGATCAGGCCGATGGCCTCGTAGTGGCGGATCATTTTGGCCGATACGCCGGATGCCTCGGCGGCTTGTCCAATATTCAGCGTTTGCATGACGGTCTTCGTGCCTGCTCGTCCATCGGTGTGTGTCGCGCGCGCCGGCATGGGTGCGCGGCGCCGGCCCCCGGTTCAGTTCGCGGATGGCCTGGCAAGATTCTAAACCTTGACATCATGGCAAAGTAAATGGGGGTGCCGCGCACAGGTTCAAGTCAAGCCGGTGGAAAACCTTGTGGGAAAGTGTGTGGAAATCCGGTGGAAAGCCCGTGGACAGCCATGTGGAAAAGCTGTGGAGATGGCTGTGGGCAGGCTGTGGGAAAGCTGTGCACTGCCAGGGGACAGTGGGTGGACAACCGCCCTCGCGCCTGTGGAAAAGCGGTGCGGAACCCTGTGAAGAAGCGGTGCATGACCGGTGGGCAAGCCTGGGGACAAGGCCGGGATAAGCGCGGGATAAGGGTGGGATATCCTGTGGACGGAATCCCTGCGCGCGCAGTGGCTACAATTGGGGCTGTTTGTCCATCCTTCGCCCGGGCGCGCCGCCATGACCGACATCAACCAAGCCGATTCCTCGTCTTCCGAACAGGGGCCCCTGGCCACCCTCACGCCGCGCGTCAAGGCCAGCGTGCTGGCCGAAGCCCTGCCTTATATCCGCCGCTTCCATGGCAAGACCATCGTGGTCAAGTACGGCGGCAACGCCATGACCGAGGAGCGCCTGCAACGCAGCTTCGCCCACGACGTGGTGCTGCTCAAGCTGGTGGGCCTGAATCCCATCGTGGTCCATGGCGGCGGTCCGCAGATCGACGATGCGCTCAAGCGCGTGGGCAAGCAGGGCACCTTCGTCCAGGGCATGCGCGTGACCGACGCCGAGACCATGGAAGTGGTGGAGTGGGTGCTGGGCGGCCAGGTCCAGCAGGACATCGTCATGATGATCAATGAGTTCGGCGGCAAGGCCGTGGGCCTGACCGGCAAGGACGGCGGGCTGATCCGCGCTCGCAAGATGCTGATGCCGGACAAGAACAATCCCGGCGCGCAGCTGGACCTGGGCTTCGTGGGCGAGATCGCCTCCATCGATCCGTCGGTGGTGAAGGCCTTGCAGGACGATCAGTTCATCCCGGTCATCTCGCCCATCGGCTTCGGCGAGGACGGCATGGCCTACAACATCAACGCCGACCTCGTGGCCGGAAAGGTCGCCGAGGTCATGCACGCCGAAAAGCTGATCATGATGACCAACACGCCGGGCGTGCTGGACAAGAACGGCAACCTGCTGACGGGACTGACCGCGGCCAAGATCGACGAACTGTTCGCCGACGGCACCATTTCGGGGGGGATGCTGCCCAAGATCTCCTCGGCGCTGGAGGCCGCCAAGAGCGGCGTCAATTCCGTGCACATCGTCGACGGCCGCGTCGAGCACTGCCTGCTGCTGGAAATCCTGACCGCGCAAGGCGTGGGCACGATGATCAAATCGCACTGATATACCCCTGCGCGCTTCGCGCGCACCCAGGGGCGGCACAGCCGGACCGGCAAAGCCGGAGCCACTGTGCCCCGGGGATCAAGCCCGCGGCCTGTCGCAAGGTGAAGTGCCGTTCGCCACAGCCACGCGCGATATTTGCAAAGAATACTTTTTACATGAGTCACGACAATTCCCAGCCCGAGACGCCGCCTTTCGATCCAGGACGCGGCGGCTCCGGCTCCGCCAGTCCGCTCGCGCCGTCCCGTGGGGGGCGCCCGGAAGGGCGTAAGGGGGAGCTGGTCGTCAGCGAGATTGCGGCGGCGGTGACAGGGGTGCCGTCGCTGGCCACGGCGCGGCGGCAGATCCGCAGGCCGCTCAGCCGGGTGCGGGCGACGCGGCGGCCGTTGAGGGCGGCGGGACGGGGCGAGCCGGTCTGGTTTTTCGACCTGGACAATACCCTCCACGACGCATCCCACGCCATCTTCTCGCATATCGATCTGTCCATGACCCAGGCGGTCATGGAGACGCTGAACGTGTCGCTGGAAGAAGCCCACACGCTGCGCAAGCGTTACTGGCAGCGCTATGGGGCGACGCTGATCGGGATGGTCAAGCACCACGGGGTATCGGCGGCGGATTTCCTGCATCGCAGCCACAGTTTCGACATCCGCCCGCTGGTGCGGGCCGACAAGGATTTGCGTAACCGTTTGTCACGCCTGCCGGGGCGCAAGATCCTGTTGACGAATGCGCCACACAACTATGCGCGGACGATCCTGACCCATCTGGGCATTCTGCACTGTTTCGACAGCCTCTGGGCGGTGGAGGACATGTACTTCCACGGCGAATTCCGGGTCAAGCCTTCGCCGGCCTTGCTCCGTCATGTCATGGCAATGGAGGGAGTAAGCGCTCACAACTCGGTGTTGGTGGAGGACACGTCCGCCAACCTGCGCGGGGCGCGGAAAGCAGGCATGCGCACCGTCTACGTCCGGCACCCGGGCACGCCCTTCGCAAAGACACATCGCGGACGCCCGCTTTTTATCGACCTTCAAGTAAACTCGGTCAGTCACTTGTTGTTACAGCGTCGCGCCCTGCGGCGCAGTTAGCCGCCTTCCGCCGAAGGCGGTCCTGCAAAGCGGGCGATCTTTTCTCCTTCTTTGCACGGAAACCCACCGCGACATGGCCTCTAGCAAGTCGGGCGAGCGCAAGACTCAGATCCTCCAGATGCTGGCCGAGATGCTCGAGCATCCCAAAGGCGAACGCATCACCACCGCGGCATTGGCCGCGCGCTTGCAGGTTTCCGAAGCGGCGCTTTACCGGCATTTCGCCAGCAAGGCCCAGATGTTCGAGGGCCTCATCGAGTTCATCGAGAACTCGGTGTTCGGCTTGTTCAACGTCATCTCGGAATCGGAGACCAGCGGCCTCATCCAGGCGCGCAAGGCCATCCTGATGCTGCTCACCTTCGCCGAGCGCAACAAGGGCATGACGCGGGTCCTGATCGGCGATGCCCTGGTGTCCGAGGACGAACGGCTGCAGGAGCGCATGAACCAGTTCCTGGACCGCATCGAAGCCTCGTTGCGGCAATGCCTGCGCAACGCGCTGGCATTGAACGAGCTGCCTCCCACCGACGACATCCATGCGCGCGCCAGCCTGATCCTGCATTTCATCCTGGGACGGTGGCAGCGCTACGCCAAGAGCGGGTGGAAGAAATCGCCGTCGGAGTTCATCGACGTGCAGATACAGATCATGCTGGCCTGAACATCCCGGATCAATCGCCGTTCGTGCCTTCCCATCCGTTCTTCGAGATATCGAACACCACGCCGAACGGATCCTTGAATTTCTTCTCGAAGTTCTTTTTCTCGGGGTCGTTGCCAAGCGAGAAAAAGAACTTGCCGCCCGCGGCTTCGATCCGGCGCTCCGCTTCGTCGAGGTCATCGACCTGGAATCCGAAATGGTGCACGCCCGCGTGGCCGCTGGATGGCGCAAGGGGATGGCCTTCCTTGTACTGCAGCAGCGCCAGGTTGGTGCTGCCGTCCGACAAATAGATGCCGGAGCCCATCTCGAGGTCGTCGCGGCCCACGCGCTTCATGTCGAAGGCAGTCTCGTAGAACGTGGCGGCGGCTTCGAGATCGGGAACGACCAGCGCGATGTGCTTGATCTTCATGGAGGACTCCGCGTGAATGGGAACGCCGTGGGCGTTGACATAATGTAACGGCATATTGCGTGAAGGGCCAAAAACTGGAGTAATTCCTCCCGTTGCGCTAAGACAGCGTTTGCATGCGAGCATGGGGGGCAAGATGAACTGCGGAAAGCTGCGCACACTCGGCGAGGGGGCCGCGCCATGGCTCAACTGATCCTGATCCTGCTCGGCGTCGACTATCTGCGCAAGCGCTGGCGGGCGCTGGCGATTGCCGGGGCAGTCTTCCTGATCGCGGGCGTGGTGGTGTTCATCGATGCGCTGGACGGCGCCCACTATTTCCCGCTCAATTTCTTCGCCGTGCTTTTCATCCTCGAGGGGCTGGCCACGCTGGCGACGGCGAAGACCGGCGTTGGCGGGCAGAAAGTGCTGCGCTATGCGAAAGGGATCTTCGTGCTGGTTGCCGGAGCGTTGATCCTGGCGGGCCATCATCACGGCAATTTCGTCCTGTCGATGATATTCGGGGCGCTCTTCCTGATCGACGGGCTCATGCAGTGCATCGCCGGCTACGTCGTCCGCTACGAGCGGTGGAAGTACGTTTTCGCGTGGGGCATCGTGGAGATCCTGCTTGCGATTTTCTTCTTCCAGCCCTATCCGACCAATTACGTGGGGACCTTGCCGTATTGCCTCGGACTCTTCCTGGCCTTTGCCGGGTTGAAGCTGCTGACGCTGGCGCTGCGGGTCAAGCACCTGGCAACCAATCCCGCCTTCCAGTCCGAGCAGCACCTCAGCTTCATGCCCACCGGCCCCGAGGTCGCCGGCGGCCGGACCGTATGGGATGGCCCGCCCACGGAGTCCGAACGGGCGCTCACCATCCACGTCTGGACGCCTTCGGGATCCGCCAAGGCCGAAACCCGGAACTACCCCGTCGTCAACCGGTACATCGCTGCGGTGGACGTCAATGGCGTGGTGTCGACCGGCCATGCCGCGCTCGAATCGCCCGAGGGCATCTACATCAGCCTGTATCCGGGCGTGGAGATCGATCATTCGCCGGACGAGTTCGGCACCATGCTGCGGGCCACGGCGGAAAACAACGTTCCCGGCCTGTTCCAGCCCGACTACGGGACCGAGTCCAAGGCCTGGCGGCCGTCCAACGTCCAGGTCCGCATCCGCAATTACGATGCGGCGAAGCTGGCCGCGTTCTGGGACGAGTACCGCAAGAACACTACGTACAACCTGACTTATCGCAACTGTTCGAGCACGGTTTCCAATGCGCTGGAGGCGGCGTTGGACGGCGTGGTCGGACGCCTGCATGGCCCCGGGGCGGGGTGGAAGGTCCTGGTACGGCTGCTGCTGACGCCGGAGCTATGGGTCGCGGCGCAGATCCGCAAGCGCGCGGTGACCATGGCGTGGACGCCCGGCCTGACGCTCGACTACGCGCGGGCGATGAGCATGCTCGCCGATCCCCGGCCCTTCGGCTGGTGGAAGATGTCGCAGGCCGCCGTGCGCCAGATCGCCAAGCTGCGTGAAGGTTGGCGTCGCCAGGACAGGGAGGCTGCTTCACAGCGTGCGCGGTCTTGAAATGCCCCCTACGCGCTTACGCGCGCCACGTATGGTGACCCCCCCTACGCGCTTACGCGCGCCCCCCAGGGGGCTCTACTTACGGACCGGCGGAGCCGGATCCGCTGTGCCCTGGGGTACCACCCGGCTGGCGAGGAACGGCGTTCTTTTTCCTTTCCTTTTTGCCGGAGCCGGATCCGCTGTGCCGTGCGGCAGCAGCGTCCGGGAAAACCGACGCGTATCCGTACCATTTTCAGGGAGAAAACACCGATGCGTAGATGGGCATCATTCGCGCTGTTGATGGCGCTTGCAGCGCCGGTCGGCGCGCAATCCGATTGCGACGGCCAAACCAGCCAGGCGGGGATGAGCGAATGCGCCAGCCGCGCCTACAAGAAATCCGACGCGGAACTGAACAAGGCCTACAAGACCATTCTCGGCCGGTTGAAGGACGACAAGGAGCTCACGCAGCGTCTCGTCGCCGCACAGCGGGCATGGGTGGCCTATCGCGATGCGGAATGCGCGTTCTCGAGTTCCATGGCCGAGGGCGGGTCCGCCTACCCGATGGTGCAGGCCATGTGCCTCGACCAGCAGACCCGGGCCCGCACCGAGGCCTTGCATGGATACCTGAAGTGCAAAGAGGGCGATCTGAGCTGTCCCGTTCCTTCCAAATGACGCGTCGGTGATCCGTCCATGGGCATGATGCTTCTGGCCGCCGCCGTGATCCTGTTCGGCGCGTGGGGTGCCCTGGCCCTCGGTTATTGCACGGCGGTGCAGGGGAGGGTGCGCGTTGCTGCGCTGGCGGCCTGGCTCGCCGTGACCGCGGCCGCCCTGGCCAGCATGGCGTTCGGTTCTTTCGTCGGCCCGGCGATATTCGGCGCGGCGGCGCTGGCCTTGCTCGCATGGTGGTCACGCATCCGTCCCTCGAACGACCGGCCATGGATACCCGAGGTTGCCAGGCAGACCCATGGCAACGTGGAGGGCGACCGGGTCACGTTGCACAACGTGCGCAACTTCGATTGGCGGAGCGCCACCGACTTCGACGCCCGGTGGGAAACCCGCACCTACTATCTTTCCCGGCTGTGTTCGGTCGATCTCGTCCTGTCCTATTGGGGGCGGCCGGCGATCGCGCACGCCATGGTGTCGTTCGGGTTCACCGACGGGCAGTATGTCGTTTTCTCGGTGGAAATCCGGCGCAAGCAGGGGGATGCGTTCTCCGAGATCGGCGGGTTCTTCCGGAACTATGAATTGAGCGTGATCGCTTCCGCCGAAGAGGACAGCCTGCGCGTGCGCACCAATGTGCGGGGCGAGGACGGCTACCTGTACCGTATCCACATGCCTCGCGAAGCGGCGTGCTCGCTGTTCCTGGCCTACGTGGACACCGCCAACGGGCTGGTGCGCCGGCCGCGCTTCTACAACACCTTGACCGCCAACTGCACCACGCTGGTGTTCCAGATGGCGCAGCGGATCGTGCCCGGCCTGCCGTTGGACTACCGGCTGCTCATGTCGGGCTATCTGCCGGAGTACCTGTTCGAGCTGGGCGCGTTGCAAGGGGCGCCCGACGTGGCCGCGTATCGCCGCGGCGGCCGCTATACGGAACGGGCGCTCGAGACGTCCGACGCGGAGTCGTTTTCGCGGAACATCCGGCGCGGGGTGCCGGGCGTGGCGCAGTCGCCGGCGTAGCCGCCCTTTTTCGCGCGCCTTAGCCGCCGCACACCGGGCACCCCGGATCCCGGCCCACCCGTACCTCGTGCCACTTCATCGACAGGGCATCCAGCATCAGCAGGCGCCCCGACAGGCTGGTGCCCACGCCGGTCACTACCTTGATGGCTTCGGCGGCCTGGGTGGCGCCGATGATGCCCACCAGCGGCGCGAAGACGCCCATCGTCGCGCAATTGACCTCTTCCACGTCCTCGCCGTCCGGGAACAGGCAGTGGTAGCACGGGGCGTCGTGCCGCCGCAGGTCGAACACGCCGACCTGCCCGTCGAAGCGGATGGCGGCGCCGGATACCAGCGGCTTGCGGTGCCGGACGCAGGCGCGGTTGATGGCGTGGCGGGTAGCGAAGTTGTCGGTGCAGTCGAGCACGATGTCGGCCGCCGCGACCTGGGCATCGAGCCCGTCGTCCGCCAGCCGCTGCGTCAAGGCGTGGACGGCAACCTCGGGGTTGATGGCATTCAGGGTTTCCTTGCCGGATTCCGCCTTGTAGCGGCCCACCCGTTCGGTGGTGTGCAGGATCTGCCGCTGCAGGTTGGTGAGGTCCACCGTGTCGTCGTCGGCCAGCACCAGGCTGCCCAGGCCGGCCGAAGCCAGATAGAACGCCGCGGGCGACCCCAGGCCGCCCGCGCCCACGATCAGGGCACGCGCCTCGAGGAGGCGCTGCTGCCCTTCGATGCCGATTTCGTCGAGCAGCACATGCCGCGAATAGCGCAGTAACTGCTCGTCGTTCACTTGGCCGGCGCGGGAACGGGTTTCTCGGGCGGTGCCGGCAGGGGGGCGGCCGGCTTTTCGTCCTTGGTCGCTTCCTTGGCTTTCTCGGCGGGCGTCTTGTTGCGCTCGGCCAGTTCGGCGGCATCCTTGGCCACTTCTTCGGCCTTGGCCAGCTGCACCGGCTTGCCGGCCAGCAGGTTCAGCGCCTGGGTCAGCTGGAAGTCGTCCGCGCTGCCGAACTCGATGGGCTTGATCGTCTTGCGTTCGGCGGCCTTGGCCGGATCCTGCGGGCCGGACTTGATCTCGCCGTTCGGATCCTTGTCATTGAGCAGGTGCTTGGCCAGGTCGGCCTCGCGGGGCCGCTCGAACAGATCGCCTTCGGGCGTATCCGTGACGGGGAAGTCCGGCACGATGCCCTTGGCCTGGATCGAGCGTCCGCTCGGCGTGTAGTAGCGCGAGGTGGTCAGCTTGATGGCCGAATCGCGCGAGATCGGCAGGATGACCTGCACCGAGCCCTTGCCGAAGGTCTGGGCGCCCAGCACCTTGGCCCGCTTCTGGTCCTGCAGGGCGCCGGCCACGATTTCCGAGGCCGAGGCCGAGCCGGCGTTGACCAGCACCACCATGGGCACGGTCTTGGTCCAGCCCGGCAGGCGCTTGACGTAGTCGTCGCTGCTGCGCAGGTAGTCGGCCGGAATGGTCTGGTACTTGCGCTTGGCGTCCGGCGTGCGGCCGTCGGTGGATACCACTAGGGTGTTCTGCGGCAGGAAGGCGGCCGAGACCGCGATCGCGCTGTGCAGCAGGCCGCCCGGATCGTTGCGCAGGTCCAGCACCAGCGACTTGGGCGCGCCGTTCTTGCCCAGGCGCTCCAGGTGCGTGGCGAGATCGGCGCCGGTCTGTTCCTGGAACTGGGCGATGCGGACGTAGGCCGTATTGCCGTCCAGCATCTTGCTGCGTACGCTCTGGACCTTGATGATGTCGCGCTGGATGGTGACGACGATGGGTTGGGCCTCGTTCTTGCGCACCAGGGTCAGCGTGATCGAGGTCTTGGGCTTGCCGCGCATCAGCTTGACGGCGTCGTTCAGCAGCAGGCCCTTGGTGGACTTGTCGTCGATCTTGACGATCAAGTCGCCGGCCTTGACGCCGGCGCGCGCCGCGGGGGTGTCCTCGATGGGCGAGATGACCTTGACGAAGCCGTCCTCGGTGCCGACCTCGATGCCCAGGCCGCCGAACTCGCCCTGGGTGGCCGTCTGCATTTCGCGGTAGGCGTCGGCATCCAGGTAGGCCGAGTGCGGATCCAGGTCGGACAGCATGCCGGCGATGGCGCCGTCGATCAGCTTCTTGTCCTCGACCGGCTCGACGTAGTTGTTCTTGATGGTGGCGAAGACATTCGAGAACTGGCGGATCTCTTCGAGCGGCAAGGGGCCGCGGGTTTCCCGCTGCGCGACCGCCGTGATGCCCAGGCTGACCAGCACGCCGGCAACGACGCCGAGGCTGACCAGGCCGATACTGCGAACTTTACTCTTGCTGCCCATGTATTCCTCCGGGCCCGGGGCTGGGATGTGAAAGGTTTGACACCCAGGGGGCCTCTCGGGTTCTCGTCGATTGTCGAAATGGTGAATGTGGTGCGTGCGCGCTTGGCGATCAGGATATCCGGGTCGGGTGGATCAGCGCAACGAGGCCCATTTGAGCGGGTCGAACGGCGCGCCTCGGTGCCGCAACTCAAAGTATAGGCCCGATTCGGACTGGCCCCCCGTGGCGCCTACGTTGGCGACGATGTCGCCGCTCTTGACGTCGTCTCCGACGTGGCGCAGCACCGCCTGGTTGTTGCCGTATATCGACAGGTACTGGCTGCCGTGGTCGATGATGAGCAGGTTGCCGAATCCGCGCAGCCAGTCGGCGAAGACTACCTTGCCGGCCGCCACCGCGCGTACGTCGGTGCCTTCGGGGGCGCGGATGAAGACGCCTTTCCAGGTCCCGCCTTCGCCGCGCGAGGCGCCGAAGCGGCCCACCACGTCGCCCGGCACCGGCAGGCGCAGGCGACCGCGCAGTTTCTCGAACTGGCCGGTGAGGGAGGGATCGGGTACCAGGCTGTTGCGCGCCACCGCCTGTTCCGGCGGCGGCTCGGTACGCGGCGGGGGAGGCTTGCCGGCCTCGCGGGCGGCCTGTTCGGCGGCGCGGCGGGCCTGTTCCGCGCGGCGCGCCTGTTCGGCCTTGCGCCGGGCTTCCTCGGCCTGCCGGGCCAGCATGCGCGTCAGGTTGTCGATGACGCGGGACAGGCGCTTTTCGTCGCGCTCCAGGTTGGCGGCCTGGCGGCGCTGGGTCTTGAGCTTGGAGGATATGTCGGCCAGCACCTTGCGGCGTTCCTCGGACTGCTTGAGCAGTTCCTGTCGCTGGTTGTTTTCCTCGGCGGCCAGCTGTTCGAGTTCGCCGCGCTTGGCGTCCGCCTGGGCCCGCAACCGGGCCAGCTCTTCCAGCTCGGCCTGCAGTTCGGTCACGGTCTTGGCGCGCGCCTGGGCGATGTAGCCCAGATAGGCGAGATTGCGGTTCAGGCGCTGGGGGTCGTCGCCCGACAGCAGGGCGCCCCACGGCGTGAGCCCGCCTACCGCGTACTGGCGGCGCAGCAGGTCGGCCAGGTGCGCCTGCCGCTGCGACAGGTGCTTTTCCTTTTCGGCAATGGCCTGTTTCTGGCGCTCGAGCTCGGCGTTGGCCCGGCGCTGCGCGTTGCCCAGCTCGACCAGGCGGCGGTTGACCTTGGAGATGGTCTGTTCGGATTCTTTCAGCGCGTCGGCGGCGTCGGCGTGCTCTTCCTCGCCCTCGGCGATGTCCTTCTTGAGCGCCTCCAGGCGCTTGCGCAGGGCCTCGCGCTCGCGCGCAACCGCGGCCGGATCGGCCGTCTTGCCCGCGTCCGCGGCGACCGCGGCGGGCGGCCAGCCCGAAGCCACGGGCAGGGCGATCAGCAGGGCCGCCGCGAGTCGCTTCACTTGGCCTGGGCCTTTCCTTGGGCCGCCACGGCGGCCATGGCGGCGGCGATTTCCTCCGCGTTGCCCAGGTAGTAGTGCCGGATCGGCTTCAGGTCGTCGTCCAGTTCGTAGACCAGCGGTTGGGCGGTGGGGATGTTCAGGCCCACGATGTCGTCGTCGGAAATGTTGTCCAGGTGCTTGATCAGCGCGCGCAGGCTATTGCCATGGGCCGCGATCAGCACGCGCTTGCCGGCTTTGAGCGAGGGAGCGATGGTTTCGTTCCAATAGGGAACGACCCGCGCGACGGTGTCCTTCAGGCATTCCGTGGCCGGCAGCTCGGACGGGTCGAGCTGGCTGTAGCGGGCGTCGAAGCGGGCGTGGCGCTCGTCGTCCGGCGACAGGGGGTCCGGCGCGATGGCGTAGGCCCGGCGCCATATCAGCACCTGTTCTTCGCCGAACTTGGCCGCGGTCTCGGCCTTGTTCAACCCCTGCAGCGCGCCGTAGTGGCGTTCGTTCAGGCGCCAGCTGTGCTCGATGGGCAGGTACATGCGGTCGAGGGCGTCCAGGGCGATCCAGAGCGTGCGGATGGCGCGGCGCAGCACCGAGGTGTAGGCCAGGTCGAAGTCGTACCCTTCCTGCTTGAGCAGTTCGCCGGCCTTGCGGGCTTCTTCGCGGCCCTTTTCCGTCAGATCGACGTCGGTCCAGCCGGTGAAGCGGTTTTCCAGGTTCCATTGGCTTTCGCCATGACGCATCAGTACGAGTTTGACCATGTTTGGAGGGCGCAGGCGCGCTGCGCGTAAAGGTTGAATACAATTCGGCTGCCCGCCGAAAACCGGTGGGGTGGGCACCGCCCGGCTTGAAAAACGCCAGCCTATCCCGACATTTTATAATCCTGCGGCATTATCTTGGCCGCAGGCCCGGATTCGGCCCGCTCCGGCGGCGAAAATCCGGCGGGCCATGCAGCTTTTCCCGCCGTTTGCGATTTCGTAAGCGTGCGTAACGCCCGCCTTCTTTCCAGGATCCGTTCGTGAAATTCATCGTCGACAACATTCTCTTGATCGCATTGGCGCTCGTTTCGGGCGGCATGCTGCTGTGGCAATCCGTCCGGGGCGGCAAGACCGGCGGATCGATCAGCGCGGCCGAGGCCACCGCCGCGGTCAATCAGCGGCACGCCGTGTTCGTCGACGTCCGTCCGGCAGCCGAGTTCGCGGCCGGGCACATCGCGCAATCGCGCAGCGTGCCCATCGCCGAGCTCCCGCAGAAGGCCGGGAGCCTGCCCAAGAACAAACCGCTCATCCTGGTGGGTGCCAACGGCCGCGACGCGGCCAAGGCCGTGGCCCAGTTCAAGGCCCAGGGGTTCGCCGACGTGAGCAGCCTGGCCGGCGGACTGACCGGCTGGGTCCAGGCCGGGATGCCGGTCGCCAAAGGATAGCGTCATGCAAAAGGTATTGATGTATTCGACGGGGTATTGCCCCTACTGCATGCGCGCCGAAATGCTGCTCAAGCAGCGCGGCGTGGAGCAGATCGAGAAGGTGCGAATCGACGCCGAGCCCGAGCGCCGCGGCGAGATGATCGAACGGACCGGGCGGCGCACCGTGCCGCAGATCTACATCGGCGACACCCACGTGGGCGGCTTCGACGACCTGGCCGCGCTCGACCGCGCGGGCGGCCTGGTGCCCCTGCTCAACGGCGAGGCCGCGCCGGGGCATTGATTTCGTAGTGGCCGGGAACGCCCCGGCGTGTTTTCATTGGTGTACACGTTTCGGCTCCGCGCGCACCGGGAGCCGGGTCCAGCCAGCAGGCTTTTCGTTTTCTGAATTCCTTCCCCATGTCCGACAATCAAGAGCAGCAAGCCCCCGTTTTCAACATCCAGCGCGTCTACCTGAAGGACCTCTCGCTGGAGCTGCCGAACGCGCCGCAGATCTTCCTGGAAACCGAGCAGCCGGGCGTGGAAGTGGCCATCGACGTCGGCGCCCAGGCGCTGGCCGAGACCGTGTTCGAGGTGACCGTCACCGCCACCGTCACCACCAAGATCGGCGACAAGGTCCTGTACCTGGTCGAAGGCAAGCAGGCCGGCATCTTCGAGCTGGCCAACATCCCGCTGGAACAGCTCGATCCCATCCTCGGCATCGCTTGCCCGGGCATCATCTATCCCTACCTGCGCAGCAACATCGCCGATGCCATCACCCGCGCCTCGATGGCGCCGCTGCACCTGGCCGAAGTCAACTTCCAGGCGATCTACGAACAGCGCGTCGCCCAGGCGGCCGCCGAGCAGCAAGTGGCCGAGGCCGGCAAGGACAGCGGCCTGATCCTGCCGCCCGGCGTCGGCACCAAGCACTGACCGGCCGGCTCGATCATGGCGGATACGACGGCTCCGGGATTGCGGGTCGCCGTCCTGGGGGCGGGCAGCTGGGGGACGGCGCTGGCCGCCGCCTGCGCCCGCAGCCATCCCACCATGCTGTGGGCGCGCCGGAGCGAACTGGCGCGCCGCATCGCCGATACCCATGAGAATGCCGACTACCTGCCCGGGATCGCGCTGCCGGCGGACTTGCGCACCGCGGCCGACATCGCCGAGGTATTCGGCCATCTCCAGGGCGCCGTCCGGCCTTTGCTGATTCTCGGCGTGCCCGTGGCGGGCATGGAACAGGCGTGCCGCGAGGTCGCGGTCGGCGTGGCCCGCCACGGCATGCGAGACCTCGCCGTGGTCTGGACCTGCAAGGGGCTGGACGCCCGGACCGGCCGCCTGCCGCACGCCATCGCCGACGACGCCTTCGCCGGCGCAGCCGCCATTTCGACCGGCGTCCTGTCCGGTCCTTCCTTCGCCCGCGAAGTCGCACGCGGCCTGCCGGTGGCGTTGACCATTGCCAGCGCCAGCGCGGAGTTGCGCGACCGGGTGACCGAAGCGCTCCACGGCGGCGCCATCCGGGTCTACGGCAGCGAGGACGTGATCGGCGTGGAAGTGGGCGGCGCGGTCAAGAACATCATGGCCATCGCCTGCGGCATCGGCGACGGCCTGGGCATGGGTGCCAACGCCCGCGCCGCGCTCATCACCCGCGGCCTGGCGGAAATGACGCGCCTGGGCGTGGCTCTGGGCGCGCAGGCCGATACCTTCTCCGGCTTGACCGGCCTGGGCGACCTGATCCTGACCGCTACCGGCGACCTCTCCCGCAACCGCCACGTCGGCCTGGAGATCGGGCGAGGCCGGGCCCTGGACGAGATCCTCGGCGACATGACGCAGGTGGCCGAAGGCGTGCGCTGCGCGCCGGCCGTGCGCGATCTCGCGCGCCGCTGCGGCATCGAGATGCCCATTACCGAGGCCGTATGCGCGGTGCTGTTCGAGCGCGTGCCGCCGGCGGACGCCGTGTCGCGCCTGCTCGCCCGGGACCCGAAGGTTGAAGCCCCCGGGGTGAGCCCCCCCCTACGCGCTGCCGCGCGCCCCCCGGGGGGCGATGCTGGCGGACCGGCGGAGCCGGATCCGCGGCATCCTGGGTCGGGAGCGTCCGGTTCCGGGGGCGGCGGGGGTTCTTAAGGAGTCTAGATGGATGCGGTTTGTGTGTATTGCGGCGCGAGTCCGGGGAACGATCCCTTCTACGCCGAGCTGGCGCGCGATTTCGGGCGCGCGGTGGCCGAGCGCGGGATGCGCCTGGTGTACGGCGGCGGCAGCGTCGGCCTGATGGGCCACGTGGCCAATGCCGCGCTCGAAGCGGGCGGCCTCGTGACGGGCGTCATTCCCGAGCGCCTGTGGGAAAAAGAGGTCGGGCACAAGGGCCTGACCGATATGTTCGTCGTGCCCACCATGCACGCTCGCAAGGCGCGCATGGTCGAGCTTTCGGACGCCTTCGTCGCCTTGCCGGGCGGCTTCGGCACACTGGACGAGCTTTTCGAGGTGCTGACCTGGCAACAGATCGGCTATCACACCAAGCCGGTGGGGTTGCTCAACGCCAACGGCTACTACGACGCCTTGCTTGCCTTCGCGCGCCACGCCCACGAGCAGGGTTTCGTGCGCGCCGTGCATCTCGAGGCGCTGATCGTCGATACCGATATCGGCCGCCTGCTGGATCGCCTCGCCAGCGCGCAGCCGGTAAACGTGGACCGATGGGTCAAGAACAGCGAGGCGGTCTGAAGCAGTGCCGCCCGCCGGACCAACACCAATAACGGAGATATCCATGCGCTTTTCCGCATCCCCCGCGTCGGCCCTGCGCCGCCGCCTGCTCGGCACCGCCGTGGCCGCGGCCGCCGGCCTCGCCGCCGCCACGCCTGCCGCCGCCCAGCACGGCGACTGGCCCAGCCGTCCCATCAAGCTCGTCGTGCCGTTCCCGGCCGGCTCCTCGCCCGACATCATCGCGCGGGTGATCTCGCAGCCCTTGAGCAAGCAGCTGGGCCAGGCCATCGTCATCGACAACAAGCCTGGCGCGGGCGGCAACATCGGCACCGGCACCGTAGCCCATTCGGCACCCGACGGCTATACCATGCTGTTCACCATCAACGGGCCCCTGGCGACGGCGCCCGCGCTCTACACCAAGCTCAACTACGATCCGCTCAAGGACCTCGCGCCCGTCACGCTGGTGGCCACCAGTCCCAACGTGCTGGTCGTGCCGCCGTCGCTGAACGTGGACTCGGTCGGCGCCTTCAACGCGCTGGTCAAGAAAGAGCCCGGCAAGCTCAACTACGGTTCCGTCGGCGCCGGCAGCTCGGGCCACCTGGCGATGGAGCTGCTCAAGGGCAAGGAGGGGCTCGACATCCTGCACGTGCCCTACGCCGGCTTCCCGCAAGTGGTGACCGCGATGCTGGGCGGCCAGCTGCAGGCCGGCTTCATGGTGCCCGCCATCGCCATGCCCCAGGTGCGCGACGGCAAGCTCAAGGCCCTGGCCGTGACCAGCGCCAGGCGCAGCCCCGCGCTGCCCGACCTGCCGACCATGGCCGAGCAGGGCGTGCCGGACTTCGAGGTGATTTCCTGGCAAGCCATCCTGATGCCCGCCGGCACGCCGCAGCCCATCATCGACCGGCTGAACAAGGAACTGGTGCAGATCATCAAGAGCGATGAAGTGCAGAAGCAGCTGAACGTCCAGTACTTCACGGCCGCGCCATCCACGCCGGCCGAGCTGACCGCGCTGATCAAGAAGGAACAGCAGACACTGGGTGCCGTGATCAAGCGGTTGAACCTGACGCTGGACTAGGGAGGGCACCCCGAGCGGCCTCTGGCCGCGCCGGCTCCGCGGCGCTCCGGGGCCGGGTCTACGATCCCTGGGCGTGGGCGAGCAGGGCGAGTCCGAGGAGCATGGCCAGGATGCCGATGGCGCGTGCGACGCGTTCGCCGTGCGGGGCGAGGCGCTCCGCGGCAATGGCCGCCGTCACGATGGCCATGGCGGCCGGATCCATCATTCCGGCGGCGAGCAGGCAGGCGGTCAGCCCGGCGCACGAGACGCAACAATGCAGGCCGAGGCGAAGGCCGAAGCGCCATGCGTCCCGGGCATCCGGCGGAACGCCGTGGCCGCATGCCGGCGTATCGCGGCAACCCGCGAGGTGGCGTGCCTTGACCGGCGTGAGCTGGAACAGGCCGGCGGCGAGGACGACCGCGCCGGTCGCTATCGATGCGGCACTCGTGCCGGCCAGCCACATGCCGCCCGAAGCCAGCGCGGCGCCGGACGCGAACACCGCTGCGCCGGCGACCGTCCAGACGGAAAAGTAGCCCAGCTCGGCCGCCACGGCCAAGCGGCCCGGGGCCCCGGCGCCCGACGCGCCTGCCGCCAACCGGTACCGCCACAGCGCCGGAGCCAGCGAAGGCAGCATCATCGCCATCATCATGGCCATCCACATGCCAAGGAATGCGGCCGTCGTGCCGGCCCAGGTGCGGCCCGGCATGGGGAGCCACGCCATCGGTCCCGCTCCGCCGCAGAAAATATTCATGGCAGCCGCCGGCGACATCGCGCCGCCGGCGGCTGCCCCGCCCGTCGCGAGAAGGACCGAGACGCCGTAGAAGAGCCGTCGGGCGGCGCGTTCCTCGAGCACGCCGGATCCTCGCAGCGCGACCTTGGAGGAGAACCGGTCAGCGCCGGCCGTATTCATCGTGGCGGCGCCACCAGACGCCGGTCTCGTTGCGGCCCTTGGGCGCACGATCCAGCCATTGGTACATGGGCCAGAGGCCATCCAGTCCGCGCGCATACGTGGAGTAGGTGTGGTAGATGACGCCGTCCTCTATCACGAAAGCGCTCATGCCGGGGCGGTCGCGATGGTACGTGGCCGTATCGGTGCCGCACATGGCCGCGAACCGGGCTTCCGCCTTGTCGCCGCCCTCGTCCTGTTCCGGACGCCAGGCGAACACGGGTTCGCGCTGATAGTTGTACTCGATGCCATGTTCCTGTTGCTGGGCTTCGGTATAGGACACGTTGAAATCGAAGTTGAAGTCGCCGCCCTGGGACGAGGCCCAGGGAAAGCGCCAGCCCATGCGTTGCTTGTAGGCCTGCAGCTTGGCCAGCGGGGCGCGAGAGACCGCCGCGAGCGTGACGTCATGGTTGGCCAGGTGAACGGCGGCGCCGTCGAAGCCATCGGCGATCGCCGAGCAGGAGGGGCACCCCGCCGTATAGTCGGGTCCGAACATGAAGTGATAGACCAGAAGCTGGGAGCGTCCCTCGAACAGGTCCGCCAGGCTGGCGGCGCCGGCGTCGGTCTCGAAGCGGTAGTCCTTGCCGACCCGGACCCAGGGCAGCGCCTGGCGCTGCCGCGCCACCTCGTCGCTGCGCCGTGTCAACGCTTTCTCCGCCTCGAGCAGCTCGAGCCGCGCGGCCAGCCATTCTTCCCGGGTTGCTGTCGCGTGTCGCATCGTCGTTTCTCCATGAAGTCCGCCGGCGTTCGTTGAATTCCGAGCGCGGCGTGCGGTTGATAGGCGTGTGCTAGATTAGGCTCGGGACGCCGGACGGCGGGAGCAACAAGTGTGGCGGGATTCGGATGGACGTGCTGATCGCTGCCGCCGCGCGGGCCCTCGCGGCGCTGAAGGCCGAGGGCGGCATGCCCAGCATCATGGGATGGGTCGAGGCCTACCGCCTGTTCAGCAAGGAGGTGGTCGTCACCATGCCGCTCGAGCAGTACGCGCTGGCGCTGGCCCAGCTGGTGCCCATCCAGTTCATCGGTACCAGCGACACGGAATACTACGGCGGCATGATCCCGCGCATCTTCAACCTGATCCTGGAAAAGAACTACGACGAGGCCACACGGCTCTACTGGCAACTGACTCCGGCCCGCAAGGCTCGCGCCGCGGCCAACGCGTATTCCTCGCAGACCCAGTTCCTGAACCGCATGCTGTGGAAGTTCGAGGGGTGGCTCAACGGCTTCAACGGCGGTCCCGTGCGCCAGCCGACCATGCGCATCAACGAGAACACCATGAACAGCCTGCGGCAGGCGCTGGTCAAGTCCGGCATCACGCCTACCGATGCGCCCAACGGCGATTTCTTCGTCGGCCGCCACCCCGCATAGCCGGAGAACGTCCGATGACATCTTCCCCATTGGCCGCCGATCTGTACATCGCCGGACGCTGGTCGCAGCCGGCCCATCCCCGCTCGTTTCCCGTCTCCGATCCGGCTACCGGAGAGCTGGTTGCCCATGTCGCCGATGGCGATCTGCCTGATGCGCGGGCGGCCGCCGACGCCGCCGCCGCGGCCTTGCCGGCGTGGAGCGCCACGCCGCCCCGCACCCGGGCCGAAGTGCTGAGGAAGGTCCATGCCCTGATGATCGAACGCCTCGAGCCCCTGGCGCGCATCATCACGCTGGAGAACGGCAAGCCGCTGACCGACAGCCGGGCCGAAGTCCGGTACGCCGCGGAGTTCTTCCGCTGGTATTCCGAGGAAGCCTGCCGCAACCTGGGATCGGTCAGCCATGCGCCGGGCGGCGGCTATCGCATTCTGGTCCAGCACCAGCCCATAGGCGTGGTCGTGCTGGTGACGCCGTGGAACTTCCCCTGCGCCATGGGAGCTCGCAAGATCGCGCCCGCGCTCGCGGCCGGATGCACGGTCCTGGTCAAGCCGGCTTCGCTGACCCCGCTCAGCATGCTGGCCTTGGCCGACATCCTGACCGAGGCTGGCGTGCCCGGCGGCGCGGTCAACATCGTGCCTTCATCGCGCTCGGGGCCGCTGGTCGATCATTGGCTGCACGATCCCCGGGTACGGCTCGTATCCTTCACCGGTTCCACCGAAGTCGGCCGGGTCCTGCTCAAATCGGCCGCCGACCAGGTTCTGAAGACGCCGATGGAGCTCGGCGGCAATGCGCCTTTCCTGGTCCTGGACGATGCCGACGTGGACGCTGCCGTCGAAGGCGCCATGGTCGCCAAGATGCGCAACATGGGCGAAGCGTGCACCGCCGCCAATCGCTTCTATGTCGGCGCCGGGATCTACGATGCGTTCGTGCGGGCCTTCGTCGAGCGCATGCGGGCCCTGACGATCGGCCACGGCCTGGACGAGGCCAGCCAGGTCGGCAGTCTGGTCGACGCCGCCACGCGAGACAAGGTCGACGAGCTGGTCCGCGATGCCGTGGCGCGCGGCGCCTGCATCCTGTGCGGAGGAGAGAAGATCCCCGGTCCCGGTTATTTCTACCCGCCCACGGTGTTGGGAGAAGTCCCGGTCGACAGCCGCGTCCTGCGCGAGGAAATCTTCGGCCCGGTCGCGCCCATCGTGCGCGTCGCGTCCGAGGACGAGATGGTGGCGCTTGCCAACGGCACGGAGTACGGGCTGGCGGCGTATCTCTACACCCGGGATCTCGCCAAGGGCCTGAAGCTGGCGGAGCGGCTGGAGTTCGGCATGGTGGCGCTCAACCGCGGGCTGGTATCGGATCCCGCCGCGCCGTTCGGCGGGGTGAAGCAGAGCGGGCTGGGCAGGGAAGGAAGCCGGGAGGGGATGCAGGAATACATGGAGACGAAGTACGTCGCCGTGGAGTGGTAGCAGAAGCGGGCGGTCCACCAAACGTGTCCGCCCCGCGTCCCCTGTTGCGCCTCAGGCCTGCGGCCGCCGGGCGGCCCGATCGGCGCCTTCCCGCAGCGCCGAGAGCTTCATCCAGGTCACTGCCGGATCGATCTTGCCGTAGTTGGCGAAGGTCCCGAAGCCGCAGTCGGTGCTCGCCAGCACGCGGTCTTCGCCCATGAAGTCCACGTAGCGTTCGATCCGCTGCCGGATCAGCTCGGGATGCTCGACGTAGTTGGAGCAACTGTCGATCAGCCCCGGGGCCAGGATCTTGTCCTTTGGCTTGGCGGCGCGCCAGATTTCCCATTCATGCTCGTGGCGCGGATTGGCGGCCTCGAACAGGATGGTCGCCGGCCGGGCGGCCAGGACGATGTCGATGACCTTCTCGAGCGCGATGTCGCAATGATGCGGCCCTTCGTAATTGCCCCAGCAGATGTGCATGCGCAGCTTTTCGGCGGGAATGCCGCGGGTCGCCGCATTGAGGGCTTCGACATTCTGCCTGGCGCGCTCGAGGAACTCCGCCTCGCTCAGGTTCTGGTAGCCGGTGTGGGCCGCCATGGCGAGGTCCGGGCAGTCGAGCTGGAGGTCGAAGCCCGCGGCGACGATGGCTTCGTACTCGGGCCGCATCGCCTCGACCAGGTCGGCCAGGTAGGCCTCGTGCGTGGGGTAGTGCTTGTTCGGCTGGAATGCCGTCACCAGGCCGGGAGACGCCGCATTCATGAATCCGCGGCGGCCTTGGCCGTACCGTTCGACGGCCGACTTGAAGCGGCGGATGTCGGCATGGCAGGGCTCCATCGTCCGCAGCTTTACCGGGCCGATGCAGGCGGCCCGCACGAATTCCTGCGCGCCCATGATCGCGGCCAGCTTCTTCCTGAGCTCGGGAAAGTCGGCCAGGTCCTTGGCGGGCATGCGGTCGATGTGGCCGCCGAAGCCTTCCAGCCGCTCGGTGATGTAGGTGGCATAGCCCACCTTGCCGAGCTCGCCGTCGCTCATGATGTCGACGCCGGCTTCCACTTGCCTGCGTACCGCGTCGTCGATCGCGGCCTGCACGGTCTGCTCGAAGCGATCGGCATCGACCTCCTGGCCGTGGTCGCGCGCGAGCAGCAGTTGCGCCAGTTCATCGCCGCGGGGAAGACTGCCGACATGGGTGGTCAGAATAGCCATTACATTCCTCTTTTTCATGAGGCGGCGTGGCCGCCTGAAAAGCGATGCGGGCGAGCGCGCCCGGTCGTTCGTATCTTAGTCGCGAACAGCGCCTAGAGTCCGCCCGCATATCCCGCCTGGCGCCAGGCCTCGAACACGACTACCGCGACGGAGTTGGACAGATTCAGGCTGCGCTGCCCCGGCCGCATGGGCAGCCGCAGCCGCTGGTCCGGCGGGAACGCGTCCCGGATCGCGGGCGGCAATCCCGCGGTCTCGCTGCCGAACACGAATACGTCGCCCGCCTGGAACGTCGCCGTTCCGAACAACCTGGATCCCCGCGTGGTGAAGGCGAACACCCGGTCCGCCGCCGCGCCGGTTGCCGCGATCGCGGCGCCGAGGTCGTCGTGCACCTTGACCGACGCCCATTCGTGGTAGTCCAGGCCCGCCCGCCGCAGCTTGGCATCCTCGAGCTCGAATCCCAGCGGGCGCACCAGGTGCAACTGCACGCCGGTATTGGCGGCGAGCCGGATGGCGTTGCCGGTATTGGGAGGGATTTCCGGATGGACGAGGACGACGTGGAACACGGTGCGGGATGTAACCGAAACAATGGGGCGATGGTACCGCATCCCGCAATGACGAGTTTCTGCGGCAGGTCCGCCGCTACAGTTCCAACACCAGCTTCCCTCCGCAGGCGCGCGAACAGCACGTCATCATCCGGTCGTTCGCTTCCCGCTCCGCCTTGGTGAGCACCATGTCACGGTGATCGATCTCGCCGGCCAGCACGCGCACTTCGCACGAGCCGCACAGCCCTTCCTCGCAGTCGCTGGGCACGTCGATGTTGGCGGCGCGCAGCGATGCCAGCACAGTGCGGTCCGCCGGCACCGCCACGGTGATGCCGGAATCCTTCAGTTCCACTTCGAATGCGTGTTCCCGGGCCGGGTCGAGCTGGGCCAGGTTCGATTCGAAGTGTTCGATGCGCAGCGCATCGTCGGGCCAGGCGGCGCAGTGCGCCTCGAGCGCCTCCAGCATGCGCTTGGGGCCGCAGGCGCAGACCTGCCAGCCTTCGCGCGGCTGGCCGAGCAAGGCGGCCAGGTCGTTGCGCCGGCCCTCCTCGGAGACATACACGTGCAGCCGCTCGCCATGCAGCGCGGCCAGTTCGTCCAGGAAGGCCATGCCGGCGCGCCGGCGGCCGCTGTAGTGCAGCTCGTAGTCCAGGCCCAGCTCCCGGGCCCGGCGGGCCATGGCGCTGATGGGCGTGATGCCGATGCCGCCGGCGATGAAGATGAGCTTCTTCGCCGCTTCGTCCATGCGGAAGTGGTTGCGCGGCCCGCGTATCCGCAGCCTGTCGCCGGCTCGCACTTGGCCGTGGATCCAGGAAGAGCCGCCGCGTCCCTCGGGCTCGTGCAGGACGGCGATTTCCAGCGCTCCCGTGTCGGCCGGGTCTCCGCACAGCGAGTACTGGCGCGACCGGTCCGGGTCGCCGCATTCCACGTCGATGTGCGAGCCGGGCGTCCACCGCGGCAGCGCGCGGCCGTCGGGCGAGACCAGGCGCAGCTTCAGGATGCCGTCGGCCACGCGGGTGACGCTTTCCACCACGACGGGGCGGGCGATGGCATGGCGCGAGGGCTCGCCGATGCGCACCGGAACCTGCGTCCGCAGGAGGGCGGGATTGCGGCGCTCGGGGTTCTGCGCCGGATCCCATTCCACCCACAGGTGCTCCGGCCCCCGGAACGAGGTATTGGGCACGTAGGTGAAGCGCTGTTCGGCCAGGCGCATGTGGGGCAGTCGGCGCGTGAGCTCTTCCAGGAAGATCTGCATTTCCATCCGCGCCAGGTTCTTGCCCATGCACTGGTGCGAACCGTAGCCGAAGGTCAGGTGGTCACTGGAGTTCTCGCGCCGGATGTCGAAGAAATCGGCGTCGGCGAAGTGGCGGTCGTCATGGTTGGCCGACGAGGTGACGATGAGCAGCTTGGAGCCTGCGGGAACGTCCACGCCCTCGATCTGCGTATCGCGGGTGACCAGCCGGCGCCAGGCGGCCACCGAGCCGTTGTGGCGCAGGCATTCCTCGACCGCATTGGGGATGAGACTGGGGTCCTCGCAGATCTCGCGCCAGGCGTCCGGATGCTGCAGCAGCAGCTTGATCGCGTTGGCGGTCGCGTTGGCCGTGGTTTCGTGAGCGGCGACGATGCCGGCCATCATCATCGAATGCAGGTAGGAGTCGGTCACGACCTCCGGGTGCTCTTTCTGCTTGCGTATGCCGTAGCGCATCCAGCCGGGCTGGTCCGGATCCTGGCGCATCTTTTCCAGCACTTTGCCGGCATATTGCCAGAAGTTGCCCACGGCATGGGCCACGGCCACTTGTTCCTCCGGCTTGGGGCGGCCCCAGGTGTTCACCGTATGGGCGATCGAGTAGCGCCGCAGCGTGTCCATGTCTTCCTCGGGCACGCCGAGGAAATGCAGCGCCACGGTCAGCGGCACTTCCCACAGCATCTGGTCGACCAGGTCGGCGCGGCCGTCGTCGATGAAGCGGTCCACGTATTCGCGCGCCAGCCGCCGCACCATGGGTTCGTGGTGCCTGAGATGCTCGGGCGTGAAGGGCTCCATGAGGATGCGCCGGCGCGGCATGTGCGCGGGCTCGTCCTCGTTGACCAGCGTGCGGTTCATCGCATAGCCGTACTGCTCGAGCACGGCGTTGGCCTCGGGGCCGGTGGGGGTGATCTTCTCCAGCGCGATCGAGGGGCTGAAGGTGAGGTTGTCGCGGAAGATGGCCTTGATCGCGTCATAGCGCGTGACCACCCAGTACCCCAGCTTCGGACTGTAGAAAATCGGTTCCTGCTCGCGCGCCCAGCGGACGTATTCGGGCGGGTCTTGCTGATAACCGTCGCCGAAGGGATCGAACTCGGCGGCGCGCGCGCTGATGGGGCAGCCGGTCGGGCCTGTGCCGGCTGGCGCGGACTGGTGGATGGGGCAGCCTGCGGCGCGGGGCGGGGTCGCAGCCATGGTCGTCTCCTGTTGCCGGATCCCGAGGATGGAATCATTTGCGTAATTATTGTACGCAATGCGTAAAAACAGAACTGACGATAACACCTAGCCTCGTCGTTCGTCGAGGTACCGTCGCGGGCAGCGTTCCCCGCCGCCGGGGGGCAGACGCTAGAGGCCGTAGCCCAGGCGCCTGCTGACGGCTCCTGCCGCCCCACGCACGGCCCCGGCGATCTCGCCTTCGGGCGCGGGGTCGAAGGCGCCGGAAGGCCCGAGCGCGGTCATGACCACGGTGACGCTGCCGTCGGCGTTGAAAACGGGCGCCGCGACGGCACTGATGCCGTTGAGCATCAGGTCGCGCACGGGTGCGCAGCCCTGGTTCCGGATCTGCTCGAACAGGCGGTCCGCCGCCGGCCGGTCCGCCACCTGGCGGCGCTGGTCCGCCGTCGCGCCGTCCAGCTCCCTCGCGATCAGCGCGTCCAGCACGGCCGAGCGGCAGAAGGCGCCGAAGGCGCGGCCGGTGGCCGACCACAGCACCGGCATGACCGATCCCACGCGCACGTTGACGGCGACCGGCTGCGCCGGTTCGCTCCAGCGCACGATGGTCGGGCCGCAATTGCCCAGTACGGAGACGAAGCACGACAGGTTGTGCGACTCGTTCAGCCGCGCCAGTTCGGTCGAAGCCAGGGTCAGCGCATCCGATTGGCGCATGGCGGCCAGGCCGATGGCCAGCGATTCGGGGCCGAGCAGATACCGCGAGGTGACCGGGTCCTGGATGACGAAGTCGGCCTCCACCAGGCTGGCGAGGTAGCGGTGGACCTTGGCGGGACTCTCGCCCAGCCGTCCCGCCAGCGCGGTGAGCGAGGCGGCCCCGCCCATGGCGGCCAGGGTCTTGAGCACCGTCATGCCGGTGCCGGCCGACTGCACCTTGCTGCGGCGGGATGCGGTCTTGGTTGCCGGCGTGCCGGTCGTCGAGGCGGGGGAGGGCTTGCTTGCCATGAAAGGGCCTGGGGTTGCGCAACGAGCGATATGTTACGCAAAGGTGGACGCTATCTCGCGTCATGGCTTGCCGCTATAGTGGTCGTCTCATCTCCCGCAGGAGGCGCGCATGTCCCTACGATCAACGGCAATCCTCGTCGCCGCGCTGGCCATCGCGGCAGGCACAGCCACCGCCTGGGCCCATCACGGCTGGTCCTGGGCCGAGGCCGAGCAAATGCAGCTGCGCGGGGTCGTCAAGCAGGTGCAGATCGCTCCGCCGCATCCCTGGCTGGACGTGCAGACCGCCGATGACGGCCTTTGGCGGGTCGAGCTGGGCAACCCGTCCCAAACGCAGCGCGCGGGCTTCGTGGAAGGGTCGGCCAAGCCCGGCGACGCCGTCGTCGCCACCGGCAACCGTTCGCAAGACCGCGCCGAGAAGCGCATGAAGGCGGTGCAGATCTCGGTGGGCGGCAAGACCTACGACATCTATCCCGAACGCATCCGGCGCTGACCCGCATGCTCGAATGGCTGGAGAGCCTGCCTCACGCCGCCGTGCTGCGGCACTCAGGCACGGCCTACCTGTTCGTCAACGCCGCGCATATTGCCTCCATAGGCGTGCTGCTGGGCGCCATCGTGGCCCTCGACTTGCGCTTGCTGGGGGTGTTCCCGGCCCTGCCGCTGGCGTCGGCCGGGCCGTTCCTGTCCCGCATGGCCGCCGCCGGGCTGGTCCTGGCGATGCTCACGGGATTCTGGCTGTTCTCGGTGCGGCCGGCCGAATATGCGGCCAACCCCGCGTTTCTGGCCAAGCTCGGTCTGCTTGCGCTCGGCATCCTGAATGCCGCGGTCCTGCACCGGAGCCGCGCGTGGCGCCGGGCCCTCGGAGAGCCGCGGGTGCCCCTGACCGTCCGCGCCCAGGCCGCCGGGTCCATGCTGGTCTGGCTGTCGGCCATCCTGGCGGGCCGGTGGATCGGCTTCCTGTAGACGGGTTTGTACCGGGGGAGGCGTACGGTTCAGCGGCGCCGTCTGGCCCCGCACGCCGCAGGTCTTTCAGGACAGCGCGGCCAGCCCTGCGCGCAATTCGTCCGCCGAGAGCCCGTCCAGCGCGGATTCGATCGCCCTGTGGGTGGCGCGCCAGATCGGCAGCGCCCGAGCCAGCGCCGCGTGCCCCTTGTCGGTCAGGACCAGCAGACGGCTGCGCCGGTCCGCGGGATCCACTTCCACGCGCACCAGCCCTTCGCGCTCGAGCGGCTTCAAGGCCGCGGTGAGCGTCGTCCTGTCCATGGCCAGCAACCGGGCCACGGGCGCCATGGGCGGCGGCTCCGGACGATTGAGCGACATCAGCAGCGAAAACTGCCCATTGGTCAAGCCCACGGGCCGCAGGGCCTCGTCGAAGCGCTTGCCCAGCGCCCGTGCGGCGCGCTGCACGTGAAGGCACAGGCAGGCATCGCGTACCTCGAGCGTGGCGGCGAACGGAATTTTCTTTGACATGGTCCGTTTATTATGTTGATATCAACGTAAATGTCAAATTGGCGATGCATGATCGCTACCAGGGATGGCGTTCATCCCGCCCATTCAGTCCGCAAGGAGACCGACGATGAAGTACGTAGAAGGGTTTGTCGCAGCCGTGCCCGCCGCCAACAAGGAGCTCTACCGCAAGCACGCCGCCGACGCGGCGCCGCTGTTCAAGGAGTTCGGCGTCACGCGCATGGTCGAATGCTGGGGGGACGACGTGCCGGAGGGCAAGCTCACCGATTTTCGCCGCGCCGTCCAGGCCAAGGACGACGAGGTCGTGGTGTTCAGCTGGTTCGAGTACCCGTCGAAAGAGGTGCGCGACGCCGCCGTGCAGAAAATGATGACCGATCCGCGCATGCAGGCCATGGGCGAGACCATGCCCTTCGACGGCAAGCGGATGATCATCGGCGGCTTCGTTCCCCTCCTGGACGTATAGGGGAAGCCGATGGCCAAGGTTACTCAGCACCTCTGGTTCGCCGCCGACATGGACGCGGCGATCCGCTTCTATACATCGCTGATCCCCGGCTCGTCGATCGAGTGGACGACGCCGATTCCCGCGGATACCCCGAGCGGGCCGGCCGGCAGCGTGCACCTTGCCTCGTTCAAGCTGGGTGACCAGCGCTACATGGCGATCGAGGCCGGGCCGCTGGATCCGTTCAATCACTCTTTCTCGATCCACGTCGAGTGCGAGGACCAGGCCGAGGTCGACCGCCTTTGGGATGCGCTGAAGGAAGGCGGTTCGATCGAGCGGTGCGGCTGGCTGCGCGATTGATGGGGACTGTGCTGGCAGATCGTGCCCAAGCGCCTGGGCGAGCTGATGCAGAGCGGCGATCCGGCCGCGGCCAAGCGAGTGTCCGAGGCCATGCTCAAGATGGTGAAGCTGGACGTTGCGGGCCTGGAGGCGGCGGCGCGGGGAGGCTAGGAGTCCGGGGCGCGGGCTATGCCTGGCTTTCCAGCGGCTTGCGGAAATACACCACCCGCTCGGTTTCCTCGAACCCCAGGGCCTGGTGCATGCGGTGCGAGGCGATCGCGTCGGCCGCCGCATCGGAAGCGAATTCCATGCAACCCATGGACCGCGCCCAGTCCTCGGCCGCCCCGCATAGCCGCCGCGCTATGCCTTGGCGCCGCCGGTCAGGGACCACGTAGATGCCTTCGAGAAAGCCGACGGGCGTAGACGTGCAACCGTTCACGTAGTCGTGCCGCAGCGAGGCTTCGGCAAAACCCACGGCGCGGCCCTGGTCATCGCGGGCGATCCACGCCACTTCCGTGCCCGCCCCGGCCAGCATCGCCTCGAGCTCTTCCCGATGCGACGCAAGCGTGTCCCCTGGCCACAGGGCGTCGCGCATCCGCGCCCATTCGTCGATGTCGGCGGGACCGCAGCGTTCGATGGAGCAGGCGTCGTTTTTCATTGCGTGGTCGATCCCGTGGACGTTTCGTTGCGCGACGAGGCAAGCGCGTCCGCATGCCAGCCTCCTCCCAGCGCGGCGATGAGGTTTACGCTCGCCGCGAGCCGGTTGCCCAGCAGCGACAACGCGGTGCGCTCGTTGCTGAGCGCCGCCGTCTGCACCGACACCACGCTCAGGTAGTCGATCAGGCCGGATTCGAACTGGTTGGTGGTCAGCCGCAGCGACTCGCGCGCCGCGTCGAGGGCGCGCTGTTGCACGACCTGCTCTTCCTCCATGACGCGCAACTGGGACAGGTAGTTCTCCACTTCAGCCAGCGCCGACAGCACGGTCTGCCGGTAGGCCGCGACCTGCTGGTCGTAGGTGGCTTCGGCTTGCCGGGTCTGTGCGCGCCGCAGGCCGGCATCGAACAGGGGGGCGGCGAGCGCGGGGCCGAGCGACCAGAAGCGGGCCGGCGCGGTCAGCCAGTCGGAGAATTGCGAACTGCGATAGCCGAGCGAGGCGGACAGGGTCAGCGAGGGGAAATAGGCCGCCTGGGCGACGCCGATGCGGGCATTGGCCGCCTGTACCTGGCGCTCCGCGGCGGCGATGTCGGGCCGGCGTTCCAGCAGTTCCGACGGCAAGCCCACCGGAATGGCGGGCAGCACGGCGCGGAAGTCGGCCGGGGCGAGGCTGAACGCGGAGGGCGGCTGCCCCACCAGGATCGCAATGGCGTGCTCCAGCTGGGCGCGCTGCCAGCGCAGGTCGACGGCCTGGGCGCGCGTGGATTCCAGCTGCGTGCGGGCCTGGGCGATCTCGGCCTTGGCCGCGACGCCTACCGCATAGCGGTTCTCGTTCAGGCGCAGCGAACGTTCATAGACTTTGATCGTGGCCTCGAGCAGCCGTTGCTGCTCGTCCATGATGCGCAATTGAAAATAGCTGCGCGCCAGTTCGGCCTGCGCGCTCAGGTGGGCATTGGCCAGGTTGGCCGCGCTGGCCTGCGCGCTGGCGGTGTCGGCCTCGACGCTGCGCCGGATCCGCCCCCAAAGATCGGCCTCCCAGCTGGCGGTGGCATTCATGCTGAACTGGTTGCGTATGCTTTGCGAGCCGCCCTGGCTGATCACGACGCCGCTGCTGTTGGTGGTGGTGCTGCTGCTCGTGCCGGTGCCGCTGCGGGTGGCCGAGGCGTTGGCGCTGACACTGGGGAACTGGCCGGCGCGCGTGGCCTGCAGCACCGCCATGGCTTGCCGGTATTGGGCCTCGGCCTGGGCGACGGTCTGGTTGGCGGTCGCCACCTGGACCATGAGGCGCGACAGCTCGGGGTCGCCGAAGACCTCCCACCATGGTCCGCGGTGCGCGTCGTCGCGCGGCTCGGCGGCTTTCCAGCCGGCCGCTTCCTTGAACTGGACGCCGCTGGCGACGGTCGGCCGCACGTAGTCGGGCCCCATGGCGCAAGCCCCCAGCATGGTGATCAGGGCGATGCCGGCCGCCACGCGCGCGCCGGCGGCGAACGTACGGCGGCGGGACGGCAGGGGTTTGGAGGGCGTGCCCGCCCGCGCGGGCCACGTCTTGCTCATAGATTGTCTCCGGGTAGCGCCAGGCCCGCGGATCGCGGACGGCCCCAGCGCCGTTGCGCCCGCAGGTGCAGGCGGTCGAGGTACAGATAGACCACGGGCGTGGTGAACAGCGTCAGCAACTGGCTGACGACGAGCCCGCCGACGATGGTGATGCCCAGCGGCTGGCGCAGCTCGGCGCCGGCGCCGGTGCTGATGACCAGCGGCACGGCGCCCAGGATGGCGGCCATCGTGGTCATCAGGATGGGGCGGAACCGCATCAGGCAGGCCTCGTGGATGGCCTCGCGCGAGCTCAGCCCGCGCCGCCGCTCGGCATCGAGCGCGAAGTCCACCATCATGATCGCGTTTTTCTTGACGATGCCGATCAGCAGGAAGACGCCGATCAGCGCGATGAGCGTGAACTCGCGCCCGAGCATCATCAGCGCCAGCAGCGCTCCCAGCCCCGCCGACGGCAGGGTCGAGAGGATGGTGAGCGGATGGATGTAGCTCTCGTAGAGCATGCCCAGCACCAGATACATGGTGACGAGCGCCGCCAGGATCAGCCATGGCTGCGCGCTGAGCGCCGACTGCAGCGCCTTGGCGCTGCCCGCGAAGCCGGCCTGGATCTCGGTGGTGGGCAGGCTGATGCGCGCCACCGCGTCGTTGATCGCGCGCGTGGCCTGTTCCAGCGACACGCCGGGCGCGAGGTTGAACGAAATGGTGTCGGCGGCGAACTGGCTCTCGTGCGAGACGCTCAGCGGCGCATTGGTCATGCGCCACTTCGCGAAGGCCGACAGCGGCACCCGGCTGCCGTCCGCGGTGATGACGTTGACCTTTTCCAGCGCCCCGGCATCCTGGGCGAAGCGCTGGTCGACCTCCATCACCACCCGGTACTGGTTGAGCGGGTTGTAGATGACCGAGACCTGCCGCTGGCTGAAGGAGTTGTTCAGCACCGCCGCGATCATGGACATGTTCACACCCAGGCGCGTGGCCGTCTCGCGGTCGATCTCCAGCGAGATCTGCCGCCCCTTGTCCTCGACGTCGACGTCGATGTCGGTCAGCTCGGGCAGCGCCGCCAGCGCGCGCGTGACGCGCGGCATCCAGGTCCGCAGCACCGACAGCTCGGACGCCATCAAGGAATATTGGTAGCCGGAATTTGACATGCGCGCGCCGATGCGGATGTCCTGGTTGGGCATCAGGAACATGCGTGCGCCCGGCACGTTGCCCAGCTTGCCGCGCAGGCGGTTCATGACCTCGTCCACCGAAACCTTGCGTTCGGCCAGCGGCTTGAGCTGGATCATCATGAAACTGGTGTTGCTGCCGCCGCGTCCGCCGCTGTAGCCCACCATGCTCTCGACCGCCGGGTCGGCCAGCACCACCTTGCGGAAATATTCCAGCTTGGGCCGCATGGCCTGGAACGAGGTGCCCTGGTCGGCGCGGATGAAACCCATCAATTGCCCGGTGTCCTGCTGCGGGAAGAAGCCCTTCGGGACCTTCACGTACAGGTACACGTTCAGCCCGATGACCACCAGCAGCACGACCAGCGTCAGCAGCGAATGCCGCAGTACCCACTGCAGCGCCTTGCCGTAGCCGCGCGTCATGCCGGACAGGAGCGATTCCAGCGCGCGCGCCACCCGGCCCGGGGGCCGCTCTTCGCGCGCGGGCCGCAGCATGCGCGCGCACATCATGGGCGTGAGCGTGACCGACACGATCAGCGAGATCAGGATGGCCGCCGACAGGGTGACCGAGAATTCGCGGAACAGGCGGCCCACGATGTCGCCCATCAGCAGGATGGGAATGAAGACCGCCACCAGCGACAGGCTCATCGACAACACGGTGAAGCCCACCTCGCGCGAGCCGAGCAGCGCCGCGCGCAGCGGCGACATGCCGGTCTCCAGGTGACGGGCGATGTTCTCCAGCACCACGATCGCGTCGTCGACGACGAAGCCGGTGGCCACGATCAGCGCCATCAGCGACATGGTATTGAGCGAGTAGCCGCACAGGTACATGACGGCGAAGGTGGCGATGAGCGAGACCGGCACCGCCACGCTGGGTATCAGCGCGGCGCGCACGTTGCGCAGGAACAGCAGCACGACCAGGATGACCAGGATGACCGCGATGATGAGCGTGTGCTCGGCCTCGGCTAGCGAGGCGCGGATGCTGGGCGTGCGGTCCTGGGCCACGGTCAGGGCGACGTCGCCGGGCAGCAGGGCGCGCATCTGCGGCAGGGCCTCGTGGATGCGGTCCACCGTCTCGATGATGTTGGCGTCGGCCTGCCGTCCCACCACCAGCAGGATGGCCGGGCTGTTGTTGAGGAACCCCATGTTGAACAGGTCTTCCACCGAGTCCTCGACCCGCGCCACGTCGCTCAACAGCACGGGCGAGCCGTTGCGGTAGGCCACGACCAGCCCGCGGTATTCCCGGGCCTTGCGCAGCTGGTCGTTGGTGGCGACCAGCCAGCTGGTCTCGTCGTTCTCCAGCATGCCCTTGGGGCCGCGCGCGTTGGCGTTGTTCAGCGCGGTGCGCACCTCGTCGAGCGCGATGCCGTACTGGTTGAGAGCCGTGGGGTTCAGTTCCACCCGCACCGCCGGCAGCGAACTGCCGCCCACCTGCACGTCGCTAACACCCTTGATCTGCGCGATGCGCTGGGCGAGGATGGTGGAGCCGACGTCGTAGAGCTGTCCCTGGTCTAGCGTCGCGGAGGTGAGCGCCAGCACCATGATCGGCGCCGACGCCGGGTTGCGCTTGGTGTAGGTCGGGTTGCTGCGCAGGGAAGAAGGCAGCATGTTGCGGGCGGCATTGATGGCCCCCTGCACGTCGCGCGCGGCGCCGTCGATGTCGCGGCTCAGGTCGAACTGCAGCGTGATGCTGGTCGAGCCCTGCGTGCTGCGCGAGGTCATCTCGCTGATGCCGGCGATGCTGCCCAGCGAGCGCTCCAGCGGCGTGGCGACGCTCGAGGCCATGGTTTCGGGGCTCGCCCCCGGCAGGCTGGCCCGCACCGATATGGTGGGGAAATCGACCTGCGGCAGCGGCGCCACCGGCAGCTTGACGAAGGCCAGCGCGCCGGCAAGCACCACCGCGATCGACAGCAGCACGGTGGCCACCGGCCGCATGATGAACGGCGCCGAAATATTCATGGCGCACCGCCCGCCTGGCCTGCCGAGACCGCGCGGCGGCCGCGCCTTCGATTCATCGCGTGCCCCAGGCGGTCGAACATCAGGTAGATGACCGGGGTGGTGAACAGCGTGAGCAGCTGGCTGACCAGCAGCCCGCCCACCATGACGATGCCGAGCGGCTGGCGCAGCTCGGCGCCGCTACCCGTGCTGAGCATCAGCGGCACGGCGCCGAACAGGGCGGCGCAGGTGGTCATCAGGATGGGCCGGAAGCGCAGCAGCGCCGCCTGGTGGATGGCGTCGCGCGGCGCCATGCCCTGCTTGCGCTCGGCTTCGAGCGCGAAGTCGATCATCATGATGGCATTCTTCTTGACGATGCCGATCAGGAGGATGATGCCGATGATCCCGATCATGTCGAGGTCGCTGCCGGCGAGCATCAGCGCCAGCAGCGCGCCCACGCCGGCCGAGGGCAGCGTGGACAGGATGGTGATGGGATGGATGTAGCTCTCGTAGAGCACGCCCAGCACGATATACATCGTCGCGATGGCGGCCAGGATCAGCAGCAGCGTGCTGTTGAGCGAGGCCTGGAAGGCCTGGGCCGCGCCCTGGAAGCTGGTCTGTATGCCCAGCGGCATGCCGATGTCGCGCTCGGCCTGCAGGATCGCGTCCACGGCGCTGCTGAGCGAGGCGCCGGGCGCCAGGTTGAACGATACCGTGGCGGACGGGAACTGACCCAGATGGCTGATGGACAGGGGCGTCGTCCGTTCGGACACGCGCACGATGTTGGTCAGCGGCACCTGCTTGCCGTCGGTGGTGCGGACGTAGATCTGCGACAGCGAGGCCGGGCTCTGCCGGAACTGCGGGGCCACTTCCAGCACGACCCGGTACTGGTTGGCCTGGGTGAAGATGGTCGATATCAGCCGCTGGCCCAGCGCGTCGTACAGGGCGTTGTTGATGTCGGCCGCGGTCACGCCGAGCCGGGAGGCGGCGTTGCGGTCGATCTCGACGTAGGTCTGCAGTCCGCGGTCCTGCAGGTCGTGGTTCACGTCGGCCAGCTGCGGCAGCGACTGCAGC
Source organism: Pigmentiphaga sp. NML080357 (assembly GCF_002188465.1). Taxonomy (GTDB): domain Bacteria; phylum Pseudomonadota; class Gammaproteobacteria; order Burkholderiales; family Burkholderiaceae_B; genus Pigmentiphaga. Next base: position 567,554 of record NZ_NINW01000049.1, read on the forward strand.
CGCTCGACCAGCTTGCGCGTCCATATGCCCAGGTTCTCCAGGTCGGGGTCCTGCAGCGTGAATTGGTACTGGGTGCGGCTGACGCTGTCCTCGATGGTCAGGTCTTGTACCGGCTGCATGTAGAGCCGAATGTCCTCGAGCTTGTCGAGCTCGGGCTGCAGGCGGGCGATGACCTGCGCCGCCGAGGCGCCGCGTTCGCCGTGGGGCTTCAGGTTGATCTGCAGCCGCCCGCTGTTGAGGGTGGCGTTGGTGCCGTCCACGCCGATGAAGGAAGACAGGCTGGCGACGTCCGGGTCACGCAGGATGATGTCGGCCGCGGCCTGCTGGCGCCGTGCCATGGCGGCAAAGGACACCGACGGCGAGCTTTCGCTGATGGCCTGGATGACGCCGGTGTCTTGCTGCGGAAAGAAGCCCTTGGGAATCGCCACGTACAGCAGCACGGTCAGCAGCAGGGTGCCCAGCGCCACCAGCAGGGTCAGCGGCTGGTGGGCAAGCACCCGCTGCAGCATGCGGTCATAGCCGGCGATGATGCGGTCGAACCATTGGCCGCTCTTGCGGTAGAACCATCCTTGTTCCTCGTCCGGGATGTGGCGCAGGTATTTCGAACACATCATGGGCGTCAGGCTCAGCGACACCACCAGCGAGATCAGGATGGCCACCGCCAGCGTGATCGCGAATTCGCGGAACAGCCGGCCGATCACGTCGCCCATGAACAGCAGCGGGATGAGCACGGCGATCAGCGAGAAGGTGAGCGAAATCAGGGTGAAGCCGATCTGCGCGGCGCCCTTGAGCGCCGCCTGCGCAGGCGTCTCGCCCTGCTCGAGGTAGCGGGCGATGTTCTCGATCATGACGATGGCGTCGTCCACCACGAAGCCGGTGGCGATGGTCAGCGCCATCAGCGTCAGGTTGTTGATGCTGAACCCGGCCAGGTACATGATGCCGAAGGTGCCGATCAGCGACAGCGGCACGACCACGCTGGGAATGATGGTGGCCGTGAGGTTGCGCAGGAAGACGAAGGTCACCATCACCACCAGCGCGACCGCCAGCATCAGTTCGAACTGCACGTCCTTGACCGAGGAACGTATGGATTCGGTCCGGTCGGAGAGCACCGTGACGTCCAGCGTGCTGGGCAGTGCTGCCTGCAGGTCGGGCAGCAGCCGGCGGATGTTGTCCACCACCTGGATCACGTTGGCGCCCGGCTGGCGCTGCACGTTGAGCAGGATCGCGGGCTTGCCGTTGGCCCAGGCCGCCTGGCGGATGTTCTCGGCGTCCTGCACGGTCTCGGCCACGTCCGACAGGCGCACCGGCGCGTTGTTGGTATAGGCGATGATGAGGTCGCGGTATTGCTCGACGGTCTTGAGCTGGTCGTTGGCGTCGAGCGTGGTCGCCCGCGTGGGTCCGTCGAAGTTGCCCTTGGGCTGGTTGACGTTGGCGCCGGTGATGGCGGTGCGGATATTGCTCAGGTTAAGCCCGTAGGCCGCCAGGGCCTGCGGATTGGCGCGGATGCGCACGGCCGGCCGCTGGCCGCCGGCGATGCTTACCAGGCCCACGCCCGAGACCTGCGAAATCTTCTGCGCCATGCGCGTATCGATCAGGTCGCGCACCTGGTAGAGCGGCAGGGTGGGGGAACTGATGGCAAGCGTCAGGACCGGCGTGTCAGCCGGGTTGACCTTGTTGTAGATGGGCGGGGTGGGCAGGTCGCCGGGCAGCAGGTTCGACCCGGCATTGATCGCCGCCTGCACTTCCTGTTCGGCCACGTCCAGCGGCAGGTCGAGGTTGAACTTGAGCGTGATGACCGAGGCGCCGCCGGAGCTGATGGACGACATCTGGTTGAGTCCCGGCATCTGCCCGAACTGGCGCTCGAGCGGCGCGGTCACCAGCGAAGTCATGACGTCGGGACTGGCGCCGGGATATTGCGTGACCACCTGGATCGTCGGGTAGTCCACCTCGGGCAGCGCCGACACCGGCAGCATCCTGTAGGCGATCAGACCCGACAGCAGGATCGCCAACATCGCCAGCGAGGTGGCGATGGGCCGCAGGATGAATATCCGCGACGGATTCATGGCGCGGCGCGTCCCGTCGCGCGGCGGCGGGCGCCCTGGTTGGCGCCGCGTTGCAACTGGCCGCCGGCGGCCTCGGGCACCGTTTCCGTGCCGGTCACGACCTGCACCTGGGCGCCGTCGCGCAGGCGGTCGACGCCTTCCACCACGACCCGGTCACCGGGCTTGAGGCCATCGAGCACGGCGACCCGTTCGCCATCCGCCGGACCGAGCTTGAGCACGCGCAGCGCGACCGTGTTGTCTTCCTTGACCACATAAACGAACGTGCCGGGCGTGCCGCGCTGCACGGCGCCGGTAGGAATGACGGTGGCGCCGGCCAGCGTGCGCACGTGCAGCCGCACGTTGACGAACTGGTTGGGAAAGAGGCTTTCGTCCTTGTTGTCGAAGCGGGCCTTGAGCTTGACGGTGCCGGTGGTGGTGTCGATCTGGTTGTCGACCGTGGTCAGCACGCCGTCGGCGATGTGACGGATGTCGGCCCGGTCGTAGGCCTGCACGGTCAAGGTCTTGCCGGCCCGCAACGGTGTCAGGACGTCGGGCAGGTCGCCCTCGGCGATGGTGAACAGCACGGAAATGGGCTGGGTCTGGGTGATGATCACCAGTCCGTTGGTGTCGCTGCTGCGGACCAGGTTGCCCTGATCGACCTGGCGCAGGCCCAGCCGGCCCGAAATGGGCGCGGTGACGCGAGTGTAGTCGAGCTGCAGCCGGGCGTTGTCCACCGCCGCCTGGTTGGTCTTGAGCGTCCCTTCGTACTGGCGCACCAGGGCCGTCTGGGTGTCGACCTGCTGGCGCGCGATGGAGTCCTGCGCGTAGAGCGTCTGGTAGCGTTCGAGGTCGCGGCGGGCGTTGTCCAGTTGGGCGCGGTTCTGCTCCAGGGTGCCCTGGGCCTGCGCCAGCGCCACCTGGTAGGGGCGGGGATCGATCTGCACCAGCAGGTCGCCGGCCTTGACGAGCTGGCCTTCCTGGAAGAGCACTTTCAGCAGTTCGCCGTCGACCTTGCTGCGCACGGTGACCGTGTTATAGGAAGTGACCGTGCCGAGCGCCTTGATGTAGACCTTCATGTCCTCGGCGCGCGCCGCCACGACCCGGACCGGCGTCGGCATCTGGAAGGCGGCGGCGCCGGGTCCGGCCGGGCCCCGTGCGCCCGGACCGCCGCCTGCGGCCGGCGCGGGCCGATGGCTCGCGTGCCACCACCAGTATCCGGCACCGGCCAGGATCACGGCGATCGCCAGCCAGAGCCAGCGCCGTTTTTTCTTGCCGTTCGACATGGAGGAAGAAGGTGCCCGCTCGGGCTGGGGGGGGATGTCGGCCATGGAGTTCCGGAAAAGGCTTGCTGAATCTCGCCGCGCGGAAAAAAGCCCGCATCGCGGCGCCCTCTAAGGTATTCCAGTTGCACCTCAAAGTGTTGACAAGGACCCGGGGTTTGAAATCGATCGAAATCGTTTGTTCGCGTCAGCCGCGCCATTCTGCCCGTGGCCGCCGCGGCGGGGCGGCTGGGAATTGCCCGGGGGTGCGCGCGGCAGCCAGCGCCACGACCGATGCCGCCCCGGCGGCGCGGAGCGCGGCTGCCGCCGCGTGCATGGTGCTGCCGGTGGTCATGACGTCGTCGACCAGGCCGATGTGCAACCCGCGCGCGCGGGGAGAAGAAGCATACAGGTTTTGCGCGGCCTGGCGCCTGCCCAGCCGCCCCAGGCTGCTTTGCTTGGCCTGTTCCCGGTCGCGCCGCAGGAGGTCGCGCCGTACTGGCAGTTCCAGGTCCCTGCCCAGCGCCCGGGCGATTTCCGCCGCAGGATTGAAGCCGCGGCGCCGCAGCGACGCGGTGGAGGCCGGAATGGGAACCAATACGGTCGCCGGAGCCAGGGGCAGGACGTGGTGGCGCACGGCTTCGGCCAGCAGGTTCCCGAGCAGGTCCGCCCGTCCATAGCGCAGGCCGTTCTTCAATTGCAGGATCAAGGCGTCGGCCGGCGGGGCGTAGTCGAAGGCGATGATGGTCCGTTCGAAGGCGGTCGCGCGCTCCGCGCAATCGGGGCACGCCGTGTCGTGTTCCGGCAGCGGCAGGGCGCAGCGGCCGCAGCGCCAGGGCAGGCCGAGCGAGGCCGGCGTGCGCGCAGCCCAGCAGACGGACTCTTCGCACGCCGCGCAGAGCAGGCCGCCGCGGCTGCGGGCGGCGCACAGCGGGCAATCGGACGGAACGAGCGCCCGAAGCATGGCGGCGGCGAAGCGCCACCGCGGCAAGGGCAGGCGGGGGAGCGTGGGCATGAAAAACCTGGCAGTGGCATCATGGAGGCTGGCTGCGCGCCCGTGGGCGCCATCGGGCCGGGGCGGCGGCCCGGCGCCGGGGTGGGTCCGCGGGCCGTTTCCGCCGTGCCGCGGCGGGGCGGCCGTGTGGCAGTTTAAGGATTCTTCGGATATTTGCGCGGTACCCAATGACAGAAAACTCCCATCCGGAACGCCTGCCGTCGCTGCCGCTGGTGCGCGAACACGTGGCGCGCCAGTTCGGGCGCCGCGGCGACCTGGAGGCGGGGCAGTTCCTCTACGGCGAGATCGGCGTCCGCATGTTCGAGCGGCTCGACTACATACGCCTGGCTCCCAAGGCCATCCTGGACGCGGGCTGCGGGGCCGGGGCGGCATACGCCCGCCTGCACGAGCGCTATCCCGGGGCGGCCTATACCGGCCTGGACCTGAGCGGGGCGGTGCTGGAGCATGCTCGCCGGCGCCACCTGCCGTCCCTGGGCGCGCGCCTGCGGCAATCGGCGCTGAAGCTGGCGGGGCGCGCCGCATCGGGGCTGCCGGCGTTCATCGAGGCCGACATGGGCGCGACCGGCCTGGCGCCGGAATCGCAGGATCTCGTCTGGTCCAACATGGCGCTGCACTGGCATCCCGAGCCTCATGCGGTGCTGGCCGAATGGCGCCGCGTCCTGCGCACGGGAGGCCTGGCGATGTTCAGCTGCCTCGGGCCGGGGACGTTCCGCGAATTGCGCGACGCGGTGGCGCGGGCCGGGTTGGATACGGCCACGCCGAGCTTCGTGGACATGCACGATTTCGGCGATCTGCTGATCGAAAGCGGATTCGCCGACCCGGTCATGGACCAGGAGACGCTCACGTTCACCTATCGGCACGTGGACAGCCTGCTCGACGACGTGCGCCGGCTGGGCGGCAATCCCGCGCGCGGCCGCAGGCGAGGGCTCGCCACGCCCGCGTGGCGGCGCAGGCTCGCCGACGCGCTCGAGGCCGGGCGCGGCCCGGACGGCCTGATCCGGCTTACCGCCGAGGTCGCGTACGGCCATGCATGGCGCGCCGCGTCGTACCGCGCCGCGCCCGGCGAGACGCGCATTCCGGTCTCCTCGATCGGCCGCGGCGGCATGCGTTGAGCCTGCTCAAAGCACCTCGGGTTGCTGGGGTCGTCTGGCAACCCGTATAATCCTGCGATTCTATGCGCTCGCAACATAATTATTTTCCAATGCGCATGGTTGAGGAGTTTTGTGGCGGAGGGGGCCCGCGCAAGCTGCGCACGGTTTCGGCCGCCTGAATAACACTAAACGCTGTTCTTCGAGGTCGGACATGAAGAAGTGGTTGGGTGGGTCGTTGGGGGCGATGGTGGTCAACATGTTGGCCAGCAGCGCTGCACTTGCCGTCAATGACAGTGTCGGCGGCCCGAAAGTCAATCAGCTCAATCTGCACGAGCCGGTCACCAGCATCGCGGCGCAGATCGAATGGCTGCACTGGATGATGCTGGGCATTTGCCTGGTCATCTTCATCGGCGTGTTCGCGGTGATGTTCTATTCCATCTGGGCACACCGCAAGTCCCGGGGCGTCAAACCCGCCTCCTTCCACGAGAGCATAGGCGTCGAAGTCGCCTGGACCGTCATCCCGTTCCTGATCGTCATCGGCATGGCGCTGCCGGCCACCAAGACCGTGGTCGCGATGAAGGACACCTCCAACGCCGACCTCACCGTCAAGGCAACCGGCTACCAGTGGAAATGGGGTTACGACTACCTCAACGGCGAGGGCGAGGGCATTTCCTTCCTGTCCAACCTGTCCACCCCCATGGCCCAGCGCACCGGCGCCGAGCCCAAGGGCGACAACTACCTGATCGAGGTCGACAATCCCCTGGTCGTGCCGGTCAACAAGAAGGTCCGCGTCATCACTACCGCCAATGACGTCATCCATGCCTGGATGGTGCCGGCCTTCGGCGTGAAGCAGGACGCCATCCCCGGTTTCGTGCGCGATACCTGGTTCCGGGCCGAGAAAATCGGCGAATTCCGCGGCCAGTGCGCCGAGCTTTGTGGCAAGGACCACGCCTTCATGCCCATCGTGGTGAAGGTGGTGTCCGAAGAAGACTATAGTAAGTGGGTCGAAGAACAGAAGGCCAAGATGGCCGCGCTCGCCGACGATCCCAACAAGACCTGGACGGCCGACGAGCTCAAGACCCGCGGCGAAAAGGTGTTCGCGTCCAATTGCGTGGCCTGTCATCAGGCCAACGGCAAGGGCGTGCCGGGCACCTTCCCCGCGCTGGACGCCGACCCGACCGTACTGGGCCCCAAGGACAAGCAGATCGAGACCGTGCTCAAGGGCCGCCCAGGCACCGCCATGGCCTCGTTCGCGCACCTGTCCGACGTGGAGATCGCCGCTGTCATCACCTACACCCGCCATGCCTGGAGCAATGCGGGCAAGGGCCAGGATCCCGTCGTGCAGCCGGCCGACGTGAAATCCGCCCGCTAGGGCCGAGCGGCCGCTTGGGTCGGCCATGCAGTACCGGTTCAGTTTTCACATATTGATGCCTTCGTCACGATAGCGAAGACGGCAGTACGGAGCAGCAAGGAGCCATCATGAGCAGCACCGCGATCGATCACGCCCACGGGCACGATCATGACGACCACGCCCACGGCCATCCGACTGGCTGGCGGCGCTGGCTGTTCGCCACGAACCACAAAGACATCGGTACGATGTACCTGATCTTCTCCTTCACGATGCTGCTGGAGGGGGGGCTGCTCGCGCTGCTGCTGCGTACCGAGCTGTTCGAGCCGGGCATCCAGTTCTTCCGGCCCGAGCTGTTCAACCAGTTCACCACCATGCACGGCCTGATCATGGTGTTCGGCGCGATCATGCCGGCCTTCGTCGGCTTCGCGAACTGGATGATCCCGCTGCAGATCGGCGCCTCCGACATGGCCTTCGCGCGGATGAACAACTTCAGCTTCTGGCTGCTGCCCGTCGCCGCCATCCTGCTGACCGTGTCGTTCTTCGTGCCGGGCGGCGCCACCGCCGCAGGCTGGACGCTCTATGCGCCGCTGTCGGTCCAGATGGGCCCCGGCATGGACTTCGCGATCTTCGCGGTCCACATCATGGGCGCTTCGTCCATCATGGGCGCGATCAACATCATCGTCACGATCCTGAACATGCGCGCGCCCGGCATGACGCTGATGAAGATGCCGCTGTTCTGCTGGACCTGGCTCATCACCGCCTACCTGCTGATCGCCGTGATGCCCGTGCTGGCCGGCGCCATCACCATGGTGCTGACCGACCGCCACTTCGGCACCTCGTTCTTCAACGCGGCCGGCGGCGGCGATCCCGTCATGTACCAGCACATCTTCTGGTTCTTCGGGCATCCCGAGGTCTACATCATGATCCTGCCGGCCTTCGGCATCGTGTCGTCGATCGTGCCGGTGTTCGCCCGCAAGCGCCTGTTCGGCTATGCCTCGATGGTGTATGCCACCGCGTCGATCGCCATCCTGTCGTTCATCGTGTGGGCCCACCACATGTTCACGACCGGCATGCCCGTCACCGGCCAGCTGTTCTTCATGTACGCCACCATGCTGATCGCCGTGCCCACCGGCGTGAAGATCTTCAACTGGCTGGCGACCATGTGGCGCGGCGCGATGACCTTCGAAACCCCGATGCTGTTCGCCATCGGCTTCATCTTCGTGTTCACCATGGGTGGTTTCACCGGCCTGATCCTCGCCGTGGCGCCGATCGACATCCAGGTGCAGGATACCTACTACGTGGTGGCGCACTTCCATTACGTGCTGGTGGCGGGTTCGCTGTTCGCGCTGTTCGGTGGCACCTACTACTGGCTGCCCAAGTGGACGGGCGTCATGTACGACGAAAAGCTGGGCAAGATCCATTTCTGGTCGTCGCTGATCTCGTTCAACGTCACCTTCTTCCCGATGCACTTCCTGGGCCTGGCCGGCATGCCCCGCCGCTATGCCGACTATGCCGCGCAATTCACCGACTTCCACCAGATCGCCACCATCGGCGCCTTCTGGTTCGGCCTGTCGCAGCTGTTGTTCCTGTACGTGGTGTTGAAGGCGTATCGCGGCCACGGCGAGCCGGCGCCCGCCAATCCGTGGGGTGCCGAGGACGGCGGCCTGGAATGGACGCTGCCTTCGCCGGCTCCGTACCACTCGTTCGAAACGCCGCCCATGGTCAAGTAAATGGTGACTCCCGAGCAGCGCCGGCGCAACCGGCGCACGGGCCTTGCGCTGGCACTTCTGGTTGCCGTTTTCTTCCTGGCGGTGATCCTGCGCAAGGTCTGGATGGGGTAGGTCACCTCCCACGCGCCTGCGGCGACATGCATGGAGGCGTGGAGGGCGCTAGGTAGAGAGCAGGTGCTTATGGAAAAGTCGGATCAGGGAGTGGACAACCGCCGGATGCTCGGCAAGCTGGCCGTCATCATCGCGCTGATGTTCGGCTTCGGGTACGCGCTGGTGCCGATGTATCGCGCCATCTGCGAGATCACGGGCATCAACGTGCTGACGAAGGTGGACGAGGACGCGGCCCGCTTCGCGCGCAGTACGCAAGTGGATACCAGCCGGACGGTCAGGATCGTGTTCGACGCGAACATCCATGGGCCGTGGCGGTTCCGCCCCGTGCAGGGTTCGATGGACGTCAATCCGGGCGAACTGGCCACCATCGTCTACGAAATCGCCAACCAGCAGGATCGCGAGATGGCCGGGCAGGCCATCCCGAGCTACGCCCCCATGCTGGCCGGCCAGTACTTCAAGAAGCTCGAGTGCTTCTGCTTTTCGCAGCAGGACCTGAAGGCGCGCGAGACGCGCCAGTTTCCCGTGGTTTTCGTGGTGGACCCCAAGCTGCCGAAGGACGTGCATACGATCACGCTGTCCTACACCTTCTTCGAGGTGGGCGGCCGGTCGGCCGGCGCGCAGCCCGCGGCAGGCGCGCGGCCGGAGGACAAGAGTTGAGCGACGACCTGAAGTCGGCGGCCGGCCGCAAGCTCAACTTCTTCCAGACCCTGGGCGCGGTGCTGTGGTCGTTCACGGGCTTGAGGCGCGGTGCGGACTACCGCAACGATGCCGCCAAGCTCAATCCTATCTATGTCATCATCGCCGGCATCCTGATGGCGGTGGTGTTCGTGGTGGTGCTGCTGCTGATCGTCAGGGCGGTCGTCAGCTAGAAGAACAAGGATGGCCGGGAGGCCGTTTTCCAAATCATGTGCGGTTTTGTGGAATTCGCGAAGGAGAGTTGAGATGAGTGCAAGTCACTCGGTTCCCGGCAAGGAGGCGCCGTACTATTTCGTGCCGGCCCCGTCCATGCATCCCGCCACGGCAAGCCTGGCGTTGCTGTTCTTCCTCCTGGGCATGGCCCTGTGGGTCAACGGCGTGGGCGTCGGGCCATGGTTCGTGCTGGCGGGCGTGCTCGGCTTCCTGTTCGTGCTCTACCGCTGGTTCGGCGATGCCATTGCCGAGTCCACCGGCGGGCTCTACAGCAAGCGCGTCGATGTCTCGTACCGCTGGAGCATGAGCTGGTTCATCTTCTCCGAGGTCATGTTCTTCGCGGCGTTCTTCGGCGCCCTGTTCTATGCCCGCGTGTACACCACGCCGTGGCTGTCCGATCTCGACAACAGGATGGTGCTGTGGCCCGACTTCACCGGCGTCTGGCCGAACACGGGTCCGGCCGGCACCATCGAGCCCTTCACGGCGATGGGACCCTTCTGGATCCCCACCATCAACACGGCCCTGCTGCTGACCTCGGGCGTGACGCTCACCATCTCGCACCACGCGCTGCTGGCCAACAACCGTGCCCGCGCCGCGCTCTGGCTCTTCATCACCATCCTGCTGGGCGCGATCTTCATGGGCTGTCAGGCCTATGAATATTTCCACGCGTACACCGAGCTGAACCTGAAGCTCACCTCGGGCGCCTTCGGCTCGACTTTCTACATGCTGACGGGTTTCCACGGTTTCCACGTCACGATGGGCGCCATCATGCTGGCCGTGATGCTGCGCCGCCTGCTCCGGGGCGACTTCACGCCTACCCATCATTTCGGTTTCGAAGGCGCCGCCTGGTACTGGCACTTCGTCGACGTGGTGTGGCTGGGCCTGTACCTGTTCGTCTACTGGTTCTGACAGGCGTTTCCTCGCGTCGCCCCCGCCCGTGGTCGGCGCGGGGTGCGACGTTTTGCCGTACCCGCGGCCCGAGGGGGTGGGGCAAAATAAGGGGTGGCGCAGTGGCCGCGGACCCCTTCTCGGCTGGCAGGCTGCCCGTTCCGATCTAGCCGTGTTCCGGTGCAACCCCACGAAACCCGCCAGCTCGCCCGATTTCCGGGGTAGGCAGGCGGATCCGGCCCGGCCGGTCCGTCGCGGCGGGGTTTCCCAGGGCACGCGCCGGGGCGCGCCGGTCACTTGAAGCCGCTGGCCTGTATCCAGCCCATCCAGTGGGCGAACAGCACGAACAGGAACAGCAGGACGGACAGGCCGATGCGCGCGGTAAGCGCATAGACCATGCGTTTGCTCTTGCCGGTGTCCTTCATCAGGAAAACGAGTGCCGAACCCAGACTGTAAAGAATGCCGATGAAGGCTATGGCGACCACGAAGCGCATCGTATTTCTCCTCCTGCCTGGCATTATCGCAGGCGCGGGGAATTGACGGAGGCGGCCTTGGGTGCATCTCCCGCGGTGGCGCGCCGGCTCGGCCGCCGCAAGTCCTGGCTGGCGCTGGTGCTGCTGGCGGCGACGGTCGCGGCGACCGTGTCGCTCGGCCGCTGGCAGTTGGACCGGGCGGCGGAAAAGCGCGCGGTCCTGGCACAGGTCGAGGCGGGGCGCCAGCTGCCGCCGCTAAGGCTGGCACCGTCGCTGACGGGGGACGAACTGGTGCCGTGGCGGCCGGCGCAGGCTTCGGGACATTGGCTGGCCGATCGCACGGTATTGCTGGAGAACCGCATGTCCGGCGGTCGCCCGGGGTTCTGGGTGGTGACGCCGCTGGCACTCGACCAGGGCGGTCCGGCCGGGGCGGTCGCGGTCTTGCGCGGCTGGCTGCCTCGCCCCATGCCGGACGGGCCGGTAGCCGTCGAGACGCCGTCCGGGCCGGTTACGGTGCGCGGCGTGCTGGTTCCGCACATTCCGCGCCTGCTCGACCTGGGCGCATTGGGTGGCCATCCGGAGCGCCTGTCGCCGGAATGGCCGGGCGAGGCCGGCGAGCCGCCTCGTGTGCAGAACCTGGAGCTGGAGCCTTACGCACAAGCGGCAGGGCTCGCGCTGTTGCCGGCCGTGCTCGAGCAGACCGAAGCGGCCGGGGACGGGCTGGTCCGTGATTGGGCGGGCCCGCCCACGAATATCGATACGCATCGCGGATACGCGCTGCAGTGGTTTTCCTTCGCGGCCATCGCCGCCATCGCATTTGGAGTCCTCCTTGTCCGAACCCTCCGCTCGACACGCTGACGCCCGGCGGTCCGCTCCTCCGAAGCGCTCCCTGTTCTCGCTGTACGCGGTGCTGGCGGTATGCGCGGCACCCGTCGTCGCGGCGGCCCTCGTCTATTTCCTCGACTGGCGCCCCGAGGGAGCCGGCACCAACTACGGCGACCTCGTCGAGCCCCAGCGCCCGGTTCCGGAAGCCTCGCAGCTGCAATTGACCGACCTGGACGGTACGCCGTTCGACCTGCGCAGCCTGACCGGCAAATGGGTGATGCTTGCCGCCGATGGCGGCGACTGCGGCGAAGACTGCGCCAAGAAGCTCTACATCATGCGCCAGACCCACGCCAGCACGGGCAAGAACGTGACGCGCATCGAACGCGTGTGGCTGATCCTCGACGACGAGCCGGTACCCACGATCGTGATCCGTGCCTATGAAGGCACGCACATGGTGCGGGCGAATGCCGAGCAGGTGGCGCGTTTTCTGGCCCTGCCCGAAGGAGTGACCCCCACCGCGCAGGCGCTGCGGCAGCACATCTGGCTGATCGATCCGCGCAACAACCAGATGCTGCGCTTTCCCGAGAATCCCGATCCCACGCAATTGCGCCAGGACATCGGCAAGCTGCTGCATGCGTCGCGCATAGGGTAGGCGAGATGGAAACGGTACAGCCGTCCGCGGACCGGACCGCCCGCATACGGGCCCGCTATGCCAAGCTCGTAGCGGTCACCATGTTCCTGACCTTCGACCTCATCATGTTCGGCGCCTTCGTGCGGCTCACCGATTCGGGGCTCGGCTGCCCCGACTGGCCGGGCTGCTACGGCAAGGCCTCGCCCATCGGCGCCCTGCATGACATCCACGCCGCCGCGGCGGCCATGCCCGAGGGACCGGTTACACTATCGAAGGCCTGGATAGAAATGGTCCACCGCTACGCGGGCACCTTGCTGGGCATCCTGATCATCGCGATCGTGGTGATGGCATGGCGCCATCGCAAGGCGCTCGCGCAGTCGCCCTGGCTGGCAACGGTGATCCTGCCCGCCGTCTGCCTGCAAGGCGCCTTCGGGGCATGGACGGTCACCCACTTGCTCATGCCGGCCGTCGTCACGGCGCATCTGCTGGGAGGCATCAGCCTGCTGGCGCTGCTGACCTGGCTATCGGCCAGGCAGACGGTGCTGCCCGACATTCCGGGGGAAGCCGGCAGATGGTGGGGGTACGCCGCCTTCGGCCTGGCGCTGCTCTATACCCAGCTGGCGCTGGGCGGCTGGGTCAGCACCAATTACGCGGCCCTGGCCTGCATGGATTTTCCGACCTGCCACGGGCAGTGGGTGCCGGAGATGGATTTCCACGGCGGCTACTCGATCCTGCGTGCGCTGGGCGAGCTGCCTTCGGGCGAGATCATCTCGCAGAGCGCGCTGACCGCGATCCACTGGACGCATCGCAACTTCGCGTTCGTGGTGCTGGTCTATCTGGGTTGGCTGGCGCTCAAGCTGCGCCGCTACGATGGCCTCAGGGGGCCGTCGCACGCGCTGCTGGCCATGCTGGGCGTGCAGCTTCTTACGGGGTTGACCAGCATTTTCCTGCAATGGCCTATAGTGATTGCCGTGCTGCATAACGGCGGAGCCGCCGTCCTGACCGTTCTGTGCGTGACGCTGCTGGTCAGGCTGTCGCGGGTCCGACGCGCGCCCGATTACCGTGCGCGCGCTTTTTGATGTTCCGGGTTCCTCATGGATAGCATTAGCGTGTCTACCGTCGGTTTGCGTCTTCGGCAATATTGGGTGCTCACCAAGCCCCGGGTAAGCCAGCTGGCCGTATTCTGTGCGGTGATCGGCATGTTCCTCGCCACGCCCGCGGTGCCGCCGTGGCGCACCGTGGTGGCGGCGACGATCGGCATCTGGCTGCTCGCGGCCGCGGCTTTCGCCATCAACTGCCTGATCGAAGAACAGATCGACGCCCGCATGGCGCGCACCGCCCATCGGCCCAGCGCGCGGGGCGACATCGGCGCCCTGCAGATCATCGCGATGTCGGGCGTGGTCGGCGGGCTCGGCATGCTGGTGCTCTACACCCTGGTCAATCCGCTCACCATGTGGCTGACCTTCGCCACGTTCGTCGGCTATGCCGTCATCTACACCGTGATCCTCAAGCCGCGCACGCCGCAGAACATCGTCATTGGCGGGCTGTCCGGCGCGATGCCGCCCGCGCTGGGGTGGGCGGCGGTGGCCAACAGCGTACCGGCCGAAGCCTGGCTGCTGGTGTTGATCATCTTCATCTGGACTCCGCCGCATTTCTGGGCGCTGGCGCTGTACCGCACCAAGGACTACGAGAACGCCGGATTGCCCATGCTGCCGGTCACGCATGGGCAGAAGATCACGCGCCTGCATATCCTGCTGTATTCGGTGGCGCTGTTCGCCACCTCGGTGCTGCCGTACGTCATCCGCATGAGCGGCCTGGTCTACCTGGTGAGCGCCGTGGCGCTGGGCGCGGTGTTCGTGGGCTATGCCTGGAAGCTCTACCGCCAGTACAGAGACGACCTGGCCCGCCGGCTGTTCCGGTTCTCGATTTTGTACCTGGCGCTCTTGTTTGCCGCGCTGCTGGTCGACCATTGGCTATAGGGCACCGCTCCCCAGCAGTACGCCAGTAACCGTCGCTTTATCTGCCTGCCGAGGATATTCATGACTGCCGATTTTCGCGTTTCCCGCCGTTTCGTCCTGCGCAGCGGGGCCGCCGCGATCGCAGCGGCCTTGCTCGCCGCCTGCGGAAAGAAGCCGTCGTTCAACAGCACCGACGTGAGCGGATCGGATCTCGGAACGGATCTGTCGTTGACCGACTTCAACGGCAACCCCCGGACCCTGCAGGACTTCAAGGGCAAGGTGCTGGTGGTGTTCTTCGGCTTCGTGCAGTGCCCCGACGTTTGCCCGACGGCCCTGGCCGAGTTCAAGCAGGTGAAGAACCAGCTCGGCCAGGACGGCGAGCGGCTGCAGGTGGTGTTCGTCACGGTCGACCCCGAGCGGGATACGCCGGAAATCCTGCGTGAGTACGTCACCCAGTTCGATCCCAGCTTCCTCGGCTTGCGCGGCGATGCCGACGCGACCGCCCGCGTGGCCAAGTCGTTCAAGGTGTTCTATGCCAAGGTGCCCGGCAAGGAACCCGGTTCCTACACCGTGGACCATACCGCCGGCGTCTACATCTACGACCCCGAAGGCCACCTGCGCCTCTTCGCCCGCCACAACACCGGCGCCGAAGCCCTGACCAGCGACATCCGGCAGCTGCTGTAGGGGGGGAAGTCCACCCCCTTGCGGCCTTCGGCCGCTCCCCCTCAAGGGGGCGGCCCTAGCGGACCGGAAGGGAAGTCCACCCCACGGGGCCTGTGGCCCCGCCCCTCAAGGGGCATCCGACTCCGCCGGTCCCTTCGGCTTGCTGCCAATGTGGCAAAAAGACGCCGCCCCTCGCCAGCCTGGTTGTACCCCAGGGCACAGCGGATCCGGCTTTGCCGGTCCGCCAGTGCCGCCCCCTTGAGGGGGACGCGCGAAGCGCGGAGGGGGTGGGCTTTCTCCCATAAAAAAACGGGACACCGTGAGGTGTCCCGTCAACATATCCGCCTCAAGTGGGGGGGAGGGAGGAGAAAAGCAGAGGCGGACGTATCGGCTGGTACCGGCAAACTGCGCCGGAAGAAACGTCGAAGCGGGGGGAAGCCCGACGTTCCGACGCGCAAGGCGTTGCACCCACGCGCGTCCCACCTGATGGTTAGGTTCCATTAAGCTCCAGAAGTTCACGCGCTACCCGTGGTTTCACGTAAATTTCCGCCAGATGCGTAACGAAACGTGACGATTGCCAGGTGCCCGAAAACAAAAGGCGGTTTCCGGGAGATTTTCCCGGAAACCGCCCTGCGACGGTAGAGCGCAACGCTGGGGATCAGGCGTACTCGGCCAGTGCGCCACGCATCTTGGTCATGGCGCGCGCCTCGATCTGGCGGATGCGTTCCGCGGAGACGCCGAATTCGTCGGCCAGTTCCTGCAGCGTGGCGCCACCTTCGTCCTTCAGCCAGCGCGCCTCGATGATGCGGCGCGAGCGGTCGTCCAGGCTTTCCAGGGCGTGTTGCAGCCCGTGGCCATGGAGTTCGTCGCGACGGCGTTCTTCCAGGATGGAGCTCGGCTCGTGCTGGCCTTCGTCCGATAGATAGGCGATGGGCGCAAACTCGGTCTCGCCGTCGTCGGTGCGTCCTTCGAGGGCCATGTCCTGGCCCGAGAGCCGGACTTCCATTTCCGTCACGTCTTGCGGACGCACGTTCAGGCTGGCGGCGATTTCCTCCACCTGCTCGGGCGTGAGCGCATGGCTGTCCGGTTTGAGGCTGCGCAGGTTGAAGAACAGCTTGCGCTGGGCCTTGGTGGTGGCCACCTTGACCAGGCGCCAGTTCTTCAGGATGTATTCGTGGATTTCGGCCTTCACCCAGTGGATGGCGAACGAAACCAGCCTTACGCCGCGGTTGGGGTCGAAGCGCTTGACGGCCTTCATCAGGCCGACGTTGCCTTCCTGGATCAGGTCCGCATGCGGCAGGCCGTAGCCCAGGTACTGCCGGGCGATGGCGACCACCAGGCGCAGGTGCGACAACACCAGCTCGCGGGCGGCGTTCAGGTCCTGCTTTTCTTGATAGCGCTGGGCCAGCTCGTGTTCCTGCTCGGCGGTGAGCACGGGCAGGCGGTTGACGGCGCCGATATAGGCTTCGATCGTGCCAAGCGCGCCAGGGTTGGCAATGGCAAGTGCCAGCGCGCCGGGGCCGCTTGTGGCGGGAACTAGGGCGTTGGACTGATTCGACGAACGTTTCATAAACGGCTTACCTCCATGCAAGAAGGTTAGCACTCCGGGGCAAAGAGTGCTAATCGGTCTTTTTGATGACGTCGATAGAACAAGCTGATGGCTGTGCAGTGCAGCAAGGAAGCGCACCCGCGTCCGCAAATACTTCTATCGTGCCGGCGGGCGGGGCGGAGCGACGCAATCAGGGTCTCATGCTGCATAGACCATGAAATCGGCGTATCGTTCGCGGAAATCAGCAACTTCCGTACCTTCGGCATTGGTGCGTCCCTAATTAATCATGGCTCGTCTTCCCCGCTTGTACGCCCCGGACCTTCCGCATCTCGCCCAGGCCCGGTTCACCGTTCCCTTGTCGGCGGGCGGCGAGGGCGGCGCCATGCTGGACCAGGTCGCATCCTGGGCGGTAGCCGACGCAAAGCAGTACGGAGTCGCCGTCCACGGATGGACGCTTACTTTCGACCAGTTGCTGCTGCTGGCTACCCCGGCGGGGCCCAATGGCATTTCCAGCCTGGTCCAGTCGCTGGGCCGCCGGCTGGCCGCGCGTCTGCATATCGGCCGGGTGTTCGCGGGCAGGTTCCGCTCCACGCTGGTGGAGCCCGGCGCATGGGTCCTGCCCAGCCTGATCTGGCTGGAGACGGCGCCGCTGCGCCAGGGGTTGGCGGCGGATGCCGAACTCTGGCGCTGGTCGTCGGCCGCCGCCCACATGGGTGCGGCGCCGGGCGGCTCGCTGCAGGACCACGCCGACTACTGGGCTTGCGGCAATACGCCGTTCGATCGCCAGGCCAATTATCGCGCGATGGTGCTGGAAGGGCTGCCCGCGGCCACGTCGGCACGCATCGAACAGGCATTGCATGGCCAATGGGCGCTGGGCGGGCCGGCTTTCGTGCAGGGCCTGGAAGCGACCAGCAGCCGCCGACCTGCCGCCGCCAAGCGCGGCCGGCCGCGCAAGACGCCGGCCGCGGCCGAATAGCCGCCAAAATGCACGACAATGGTGCGTCCCTTATTTAATTTCCAGGTTTTCAGCCCCGAATAATAATTGGGGACGTTCCCCGTTTTATTTTTCTTGCGCCGCCTGATGCGCCGCAGTATCGTCGCTTTCCCGCGGCGCGCCATGCGTGCGTGCGCCGCGGTGCGAGTGTCGGCCGGTGGCGCGCATGACTGCGCTGCCCGCCCTCGATGTCCCAGTACCCGGGTTCGTCCTCGCCGAACGAATCCCCCAGCGGAGCGCACCATGCCTCAATCCAGTCAGGAACACCTTTCGGCCCCGGCGCCGCAGACCGCCGTCATCGACGCTTCCCGCATCGGGCTGCCGACGCCGCGCAAGGCGCCCCAGGCCCAGGGGCTGTACGACCCGGCCAATGAACACGACGCCTGTGGCGTGGGCTTCGTTGCGCACATCAAGGGCAAGAAGAGCCACTCGATCATCCAGCAGGGCCTGAAGATCCTCGAGAACATCGACCACCGCGGCGCGGTAGGGGCCGATCCGCTGATGGGCGACGGGGCCGGCATCCTGATCCAGATTCCCGATGCGCTGTACCGCGAGGAAATGGCCGCTCAAGGCGTCGAACTGCCCGCCCCGGGCGAGTACGGCGTCGCCATGGTGTTCCTGCCGCAGGAAATCGCCTCCCGCCTCGCCTGTGAGGCCGAGCTCGAGCGCGCCGTGCGCGCCGAGGGGCAGGTGGTGCTGGGCTGGCGCGACGTGCCCATCGACAAGGACATGCCGATGTCGCCCAACGTCAAGCAGGTCGAGCCGGTCATCCGCCAGCTCTTCATCGGCCGCGGCGGCGACGTCATGGTGCCCGATGCGCTCGAGCGCAAGCTGTACGTGATCCGCAAGATGGCTTCGCACGCCATCCAGAAGATGCACCTCAAGCACGGCAAGGAATATTTCGTGCCGTCCATTTCCAGCCGCACCGTGGTCTACAAGGGCCTGCTGCTGGCCGACCAGGTGGGCCGCTACTACCGCGACCTGGCCGACTCGCGGGCCGTGACCGCGCTGGCGCTGGTGCACCAGCGCTTCTCCACCAATACCTTTCCGGCCTGGCCGCTGGCCCACCCGTACCGCCTGATCGCCCACAACGGCGAGATCAACACGGTCAAGGGCAATTTCAACTGGCTGCGTGCGCGCGAAGGCGTGATGCAGTCGCCCGTCCTGGGCGACGACCTCAAGAAGCTCTATCCCATCGTCTACGAAGGGCAGTCCGATACCGCCACGTTCGACAACTGCCTCGAGCTGCTGGTGATGTCGGGCTATTCCATCTCGCACGCGATGATGATGATGATTCCCGAGGCCTGGGAACAGCACGCCGAAATGGACGAGGCGCGCCGCGCCTTCTACGAATACCACGCCGCCATGATGGAGCCGTGGGACGGCCCGGCCGCGATCGCCTTCACCGACGGCCGCCAGATCGGCGCCACGCTCGACCGCAACGGCCTGCGTCCGGCGCGCTACATCGTCACCGACGACGACCTCGTCATCATGGCCTCGGAGTCGGGCGTGCTGCCCGTCCCGCAGAGCAAGATCGTCAAGAAGTGGCGCCTGCAGCCGGGCAAGATGTTCCTGATCGACCTGGAGCAGGGCCGCATCATCGACGACAAGGAGCTCAAGGACCAGCTCGCCAACAGCAAGCCCTACCGCCAGTGGATCGAGCGCATCCGCATCAAGCTGGACACGCTGGCCGAACCCATCAAGGAAGAGATCGAGGAAGGGCGCTCGTCGGTGCCCATGCTCGACCGCCAGCAGGCCTTCGGCTGGACCCAGGAAGACTACAAGTTCATCCTGCGCCCCATGGCCGTGCTGGGCGAGGAAACCACCGGTTCCATGGGCAACGATGCGCCGCTGGCGGTGCTGTCGAACAAGAACAAGAGCCTCTATAACTATTTCCGGCAATTGTTCGCGCAGGTCACCAACCCGCCCATCGACCCCATCCGCGAAAACCTGGTGATGTCGCTGGTGTCGTTCATCGGGCCCAAGCCCAACGTGCTCGACATCAACAACGTCAACCCGCCGCTGCGGCTGGAAGTGGCGCAGCCGGTGCTGGATTTCGCCGACATGGCGCAGATCCGCCACATCGAGCGCGTCACCAACGGCAAGTTCAAGAGTTTCGAGCTCGACATCACGTACCCGGCCGGCTGGGGCAAGGAAGGCATCCAGGCGCGGGTGGCGGCGCTGTGCGCCCAGGCCGTGGACGCCGTCAAGAGCGGCTACAACATTCTGATCGTGTCCGACCGCCTGGTCGACGCCACGCGCGTGCCCATTCCCGCGTTGCTGGCGACCTCGGCCGTGCACCAGCACCTGATCCGCGCCGGCCTGCGCACCAGCACCGGCCTGGTGGTGGAAACCGGCTCGGCGCGCGAAGTGCACCACTTCGCCCTGCTCGGCGGCTACGGCGCCGAGGCCGTGCATCCCTACCTGGCCATGGAAGCCCTGGTGCACGAACACGAGCACGACGCCAAGGTGCCGGCCGACAAGGCCATCTACAACTACGTGAAGGCCATCGGCAAGGGCTTGCAGAAGGTCATGTCCAAGATGGGCATCTCGACCTACATGTCCTACACCGGCGCGCAGATCTTCGAGGCAGTCGGCCTGAACCGCGCCCTGGTGGAGCAGTACTTCCCCGGCACGGCCAGCAATATCGAGGGCATCGGCATCTTCGAGGTGGCCGAGGAATCCCTGCGCATGCACAAGGCCGCCTTCGGCGACGACCCGCTGCTCGAGAACGCGCTGGACGAGGGCGGCGAGTACGCCTTCCGCATCCGCGGCGAAGAGCACATGTGGACGCCGGACGCGATCGCCAAGCTGCAGCATTCCACCCGTGCGGACAACTACCGCACCTACAAGGAATACGCGCAGATCATCAACGACCAGAGCAAGCGCCACATGACGCTGCGAGGGCTGTTCGAGTTCAAGTTCGATCCGGCCAACGCCATCCCGCTGGACGAAGTCGAGCCGGCCAAGGAGATCGTCAAGCGCTTCGCCACCGGCGCCATGTCGCTGGGCTCGATCTCGACCGAGGCCCATTCGGTGCTGGCGATCGCGATGAACCGCATCGGCGGCAAGTCCAACACGGGCGAGGGCGGCGAGGACGAACTGCGCTATCGCGCCGAGCTGCAGCACGGCAAGGCCGGCATCAAGGACGGCGATACGCTCGCTTCGGTCCTGGGCGCCGACCGCGTGGTGGCCGACGTGCCGCTCAAGGCCGGCGATTCGCTGCGCTCGCGCATCAAGCAGGTTGCCTCGGGCCGCTTCGGCGTCTCGGCCGAATACCTGGCGAGCGCCGACCAGATCCAGATCAAGATGGCGCAGGGCGCCAAACCGGGCGAAGGCGGCCAGCTGCCGGGCCACAAGGTGTCCGAGTACATCGCCAAGCTGCGTTTCTCGGTGCCGGGCGTCGGCCTGATCTCGCCCCCGCCGCACCACGACATCTATTCCATCGAGGACCTGGCCCAGCTCATCCATGACCTGAAGAACGTCAACCCGCAGGCTTCGATCTCGGTCAAGCTGGTGTCCGAAGTCGGCGTGGGCACGGTGGCGGCGGGCGTGGCCAAGGCCAAATCCGATCACGTGGTGATCGCCGGCCATGACGGCGGCACCGGCGCCTCGCCCGTGTCGTCCATCAAGCACGCCGGCACGCCGTGGGAGCTGGGCCTGGCCGAAACGCAGCAGACGCTGGTGCTGAATCACCTGCGCGGCCGCATCCGCGTGCAGGCCGACGGCCAGATGAAGACGGGCCGCGACGTCGTGATCGGCGCGTTGCTCGGCGCCGACGAGTTCGGCTTCGCCACGGCCCCGCTGGTGGTCGAAGGCTGCATCATGATGCGCAAGTGCCACCTGAACACCTGCCCGGTGGGCGTGGCCACGCAGGATCCGGTGCTGCGCGCCAAGTTCCAGGGCAAGCCCGAGCACGTTGTGAACTTCTTCTTCTTCATCGCCGAGGAAGTGCGCGAACTCATGGCCCAGCTGGGCATCCGCAAGTTCGACGACCTCATCGGCCGGTCCGACCTGCTCGACATGCGCGCCGGCATCGAGCACTGGAAGGCGCGCGGGCTGGACTTCAGCCGCGTGTTCTACCAGCCGGCGGCGGCCGCCGACGTGGCGCGCCGCCACGTGGAAGACCAGGACCATGGCTTGGCCAAGGCGCTCGACCACCAGCTGATCGAACGCGCCAGGCCCGCCCTGGACCGCGGCGAGAAAGTGTCGTTCATCACGACCGTGCGCAACGTCAATCGCACCATAGGCGCGATGCTGTCGGGCATGGTGGCCCGCAAGTACGGCTACGAAGGGCTGCCCGACGACACCATCCACATCCAGTGCAACGGCACGGCGGGCCAGAGCTTCGGCGCCTTCCTCGCGCACGGCGTCACGCTGGACCTCGTGGGCGACGGCAACGACTACGTCGGCAAGGGGCTCTCCGGCGGTCGCATCATCGTCCGTTCGCCCAACGACTTCCGCGGGCATGGCCCCGAGCACATCATCGTCGGCAACACGGTGCTGTACGGCGCGCTTTCGGGCGAGGCCTACTTCAACGGCGTGGCCGGCGAGCGCTTCGCGGTGCGCAACTC
This sequence comes from Pigmentiphaga sp. NML080357, assembly GCF_002188465.1. GTDB lineage: Bacteria > Pseudomonadota > Gammaproteobacteria > Burkholderiales > Burkholderiaceae_B > Pigmentiphaga. Next base: position 589,617 of record NZ_NINW01000049.1, read on the forward strand.
GGGCGCCGCGGCGGTGGTGGAAGGCGTGGGCGACCACGGCTGCGAATACATGACCGGCGGCACCGTCGTCGTGCTGGGCGAGACCGGCCGCAACTTCGCCGCGGGCATGTCGGGCGGCGTGGCCTATGTCTACGATCCGGACGGCACGTTCCGCCAGCGGGCCAACCTCGCCATGGTGGAGCTGGAATCCGTGGTGCCCGCCGCCCTGCAGGAGAAGGAAGGTTCGCGCCGCCTGTGGCACAGCATGATGCGCGGCGGCGAGCGCGACACCGACGAAGCCATCCTGCGCCGCCTCGTGGAAAACCACTTCCGCTATACCGGCAGCTTTCGCGCGCGCGACATCATGGACAGCTGGGAGGCTTCCCGCGCCAAGTTCGTCAAGGTCATGCCGACCGAATACCGGCGCGCGCTGGGCGAACTGTGGGACGCCCAGAATCCGGAGAAGCTGGCTGCGTAAGGCCGCATCGCGGCCGTGGCGGACCGGGCGCGAGGGCGCGTGCGGTCCGGCCTCGCGGCGGCAAGGCGAACAGTAACGAATCGGAAGCCGGGCGCAAGGCGTCGATGCCGTGCCCGGCATCAAACAGAATTGTCAGGAAAGAGTCATGGGTAAGGTCACCGGATTTCTGGAATACCAGCGTCTGCAGGAAGCGGCCGAAGCGCCGGAGGTGCGCGTCAAGCACTGGAAGGAGTTCGTCCTCCACCTGAACACCGAGCAGGCGAAGCAGCAGGGCGCGCGCTGCATGGACTGCGGCATTCCGTTCTGCACCAACGGCTGTCCGGTCAACAACATCATTCCGGACTGGAACGACCTGGTCTATCGCCAGAACTGGAAGCAGGCCCTGGCGGTGCTGCACTCCACCAACAACTTCCCCGAGTTCACGGGCCGCATCTGCCCCGCGCCCTGCGAAGCCGCGTGCACGCTCAACATCAATAATGACGCCGTCGGCATCAAGTCGATCGAGCATGCCATCATCGATCATGGCTGGGAGCACGGCTGGGTCACGCCCCTGCCGCCCAAGGCCAAGACCGGCAAGAAGGTGGCCGTGGTCGGTTCCGGCCCCGCCGGCCTGGCTTGCGCCCAGCAGCTGGCGCGCGCCGGCCACGACGTGACGGTGTTCGAGAAGAGCGACCGCGTCGGCGGGCTGCTGCGCTACGGCATTCCCGATTTCAAGCTGGAGAAGTGGCAGATCGACCGCCGCATGGCCCAGATGGAGCAGGAGGGCGTGGTGTTCCGTCCGTCGACCTTCGTCGGCCGCGCCGAGGACGCCAAGGCGCTGGGCATCTCCGCCACCGTCAAGACGCCCGAGGAATTGCAGGCCGAGTTCGACGCCATCGTCATCTCCGGCGGGGCGGAAACCCCGCGCGACCTGCCGGTGCCGGGCCGCGAGCTGCAAGGCGTGCATTTCGCGATGGATTTCCTGCGCCAGCAGAACAAGGTGGTGGCCGGCGACAAGGTCAAGGACCAGATCGTCGCCACGGGCAAGCACGTGGTCGTGATCGGCGGCGGCGACACCGGCTCGGACTGCGTCGGCACGAGCAATCGCCATGGCGCCGCGTCGGTGACCCAGTTCGAGGTGATGCCGCAGCCCCCCGCCACCGAGAACAAGGAGCTGACCTGGCCGTACTGGCCGCTCAAGCTGCGTACGTCGTCCTCGCACGAGGAAGGAGTGGAGCGCGACTGGGCGGTGTCCACCAAGACCTTCAAGGGCAAGAACGGCAAGGTGACCTCGCTGGTGGCGTGCCGGGTCGAATGGGTGCGCGGTGACAACGGCCAGATGAAGATGGCCGAGGTCGAGGGCTCCGAGTTCGAGATCCCGGCCGACCTGGTGCTGTTTGCAATGGGGTTCGTGTCGCCCGTGCAACAAGTCCTGGATGCGTTCGGCGTCGAGCGCGACGCGCGCGGCAACGCCCGGGCCAATACCGAGGACTACCGTACCAGCGTGGACAAGGTCTTCGCCGCCGGCGACATGCGGCGCGGGCAGTCGCTGGTGGTGTGGGCGATCCGCGAAGGCCGGCAGTGCGCCGCTTCCGTGGACAGTTTCCTGATGGGCTCGACCGAGCTGCCGCGCTGAGCGGAGGGCGCCGCGTCCGGTCCGCCGCCCCCGGGCCGGACGCGCGCCGAGGCGCCCGTGGGGCGCAAGCGTCGCTTAAAAACTTCTTAACAGCGCTCCGGCAGACTTCTCCCGCGCGCCACGCCTGTGTCCGGCGCTGGTTTCCAGCCGATACAAGGAGCGGCCGGACTGTTGTAAAAACGTAAACCCGCGCGGGACGCCGTGGTTCATAATCTGCACTCCCGCGCGAGGGCTGCGCCGACGGCCGTCCGGGCCGGCTGCCGGCACGCGCGAGCGTCCTTTCCCTGGAAGGGCAGTGCTACGTTTCCCCGACAATACCCGTTGCCAGGCTAGGGTAACCCCGGTATCGAGACGGGCTGCTGTTAGAATCCCCCGCTGATTTCCCTCGAATTCGCTGATACTTTCGTCAAGCAACGCCCATCTTTTCAATTCTTCCGCTTACATGCCCGATTCGGCACGATCTTCTCAATCCTCCGACGTCGCACTGGCCTTCGACCGTCTGTCGGTAGGCTATGGCGACCGTACGATCCTGCAGAACATCGACATGCAGGTCCGGCGCGGGCAGGTGGTCGCGATCATGGGCGGCTCGGGGTCGGGAAAGACTACCCTGCTGCGTGCCGCGACGGGGCAGCTTTCCCCCCAGGCGGGACGAGTGGTGACGCTGGGCGAGGATCTCTCCGCGCTGTCGGGCGATCGTCTGTTCGCGCTGCGCAAGCGCATGGGCGTGTTGTTCCAGCAGGGCGCGCTGTTCACCGACCTGGACGTCTACGAGAACGTGGCCTTTCCGCTGCGCGAGCACACGTCGATGACCGAGCCGGAGATCCTCGAGCGCGTGCTGTCCAAGCTGGACGCGGTCGGGCTGAAGGCCGCCGCGTTCCTGCGTACGTCCGAGATCTCCGGGGGCATGGCGCGGCGTGTCGCGCTGGCCCGCGCCGTGGTGCTGGAACCCGAACTCATCCTCTATGACGAGCCCTTTGCCGGCCTGGATCCCATTTCCATGGGGGTGACGGCGCAATTGATACGCACCATGACCGATCGGCTGGGATGCGCCTCGGTCCTGATCACGCACGACGTGCAGGAGTCGTTCCACATTACCGATCAGGTCTACCTGCTGGGGCGGGGGTCGCTCGTGGCCAGCGGGACGCCGGCCGAACTGTCCGCCTCCAAGGATCCGTTCGTGCATCAATTCCTCCATGGCGAGCCCGACGGCCCGGTGGCCTTCGAGTATCCCGAAACGCCGGCCTATCGCGCCTGGCTCGAACGCCAGCGGAGGGCACGCTGATGGCCGCGCTCACCCGTTTCCTGATCGGCCTGGGCGCCGGCACGCGCACCTCGATCGCCGGCCTGGGCGCCTTTGCCCGGTTCTTCGCGCAGCTCCTGCTCAAGAGCGGCACGGCGTTGCGGCGGCCGCGGCTGGTGGTGCAGCAAGTCCACTTCATCGGCAATTATTCGCTGGTGATTATCGCCGTATCGGGGCTGTTCGTCGGCTTCGTGCTGGGGCTCCAGGGGTACTACACGCTCAATCGCTACGGCTCGGAGCAGGCGCTGGGCCTGCTGGTCGCGCTCAGCCTGGTGCGAGAGCTCGGCCCGGTCGTGACCGCGCTCCTGTTCGCGGGGCGCGCCGGCACGTCGCTGACCGCGGAGATCGGGCTGATGAAGGCCGGCGAGCAGCTGTCGGCCATGGAAGTCATGGCCGTCGATCCGGTTCGGCGAGTCCTGGTTCCGCGCTTCTGGGGCGGCATCATCGCCATGCCGCTGCTGGCCGCCGTATTCTCGGCAGTCGGCATACTGGGCGGCTGGGGCGTGGGCGTGCAGCTCATCGGCGTGGACGAAGGGGCCTTCTGGTCGCAGATGCAGAACGGAGTCGACGTCTGGGAAGACGTGGGCAACGGCGTGCTCAAGAGCCTCGTCTTCGGCGTGGCGGTGACGCTGATCGCGCTCTACCAGGGCTACCACGCCACGGCGACGCCGGAAGGCGTATCGCGCGCGACCACGCGCACCGTCGTGGCGGGGTCGCTGGCCGTGCTGGGCCTGGACTTCCTGCTCACGGCCTGGATGTTCGGCAATTGAATGACGCGGCGCCCGCTCGTGGGCGCCCGCGGTGAAGAACTGGCAAGGACGCGCCGCGCGGGCGGGGAGTCCGGAGGAATACGAAATGTCGCGAGAGAAAGTCGATCTCTGGGTGGGAATCTTCGTGCTGCTGGGCGCGCTCGCCTTGGTGTTCCTGGCGCTCAAGGCAGGCAACCTGCTGAACGTGCTGGCGGTCGGCAAGACCTATTCGGTGACGGCCAACTTCGACAACATCGGAGGGCTCAAGCCGCGGGCGCCGGTCAAGAGCGCCGGCGTCGTCGTGGGCCGCGTCTCGAGCATTACGTTCGACGACAAGATGTTCCAGGGCGTGGTGACCCTGGACCTGGATGCCCGCTACGTGTTTCCCACCGATTCGTCCGCCAAGATCCTGACCTCGGGGCTGTTGGGCGAGCAGTACATCGGCATCGAGCCCGGCGGCGACGACAAGAACTTCGTCGCCGGCGACAAGATCCGTTATACCCAGAGTGCGGTCGTGCTCGAGAATCTGATCAGCCAGTTCCTCTACAGCAAGGCGGCCGAGGGGAGCAACTCCGGATCGGGTGGCGAGTCCGCCCCGAAATGACGACAAGCGAATGAATATGAATAAGAAATTCCTGGCAATCGTGCTGGCGGCCGGCCTCGCCGGCTGTGCCACCGCACCCGAAGGCCGGCCGGCCGATCCGCGGGACCCGCTGGAAGGGTTCAACCGCAGCGTGTACAAGTTCAACGACACGGTCGACCGGGCCGTGCTCAAGCCGGTGGCGCAGGGCTATGTGGACGTGGTGCCGTCGCCGGTTCGCAGCTGCGTGCGCAACATGTTCGCCAACGTGGGCGACGTGATGTCCGCTATCAACAGCTTCCTGCAGAATCGCGCACCCGATGGCATCAACACCACCTTCCGGGTATTGCTGAACACCACCATGGGCGTGTTCGGCTGCTTCGACCTCGCCACGCAGAACGGGCTGCCGCGCAACAAGGCCGATTTCGGCCAGACCCTGGGCGTCTGGGGCGTCGGCTCGGGGCCGTACCTGGTGCTGCCGTTCCTGGGCCCCAGCACCGTCCGCGACGCCGGCGGCACGGCGGTCGATTTCGTCGCCGATCCGGTGGCCGTCCGCAACATCGACAACATCCCGGTGCGCAACACGGTGTACGGGCTGCGGGTCGTCAATGCGCGCGCCAACCTGCTGGAAGTGGGCAACCTGCTCGACCAGGTTGCGCTCGATCCCTATAGCTTCACGCGCGACGCCTACCTGCAGCGCCGGGCAAGCCTGATCCGCGGCGTAAAATCGGAGGATGGCGATCTGCCGGATTATTCGCTGCCCAATTACGACGATGATGACGAGCCTGCGGCGCCCGCTCCCGCATCGGGCAAGCCGCAACAATAAGGACAAGGATTTCCCATGGTTTTCAAGCATGTGACGATGACCGCGGCCGCGCCGCGGGGGTTTGCGTGGCTGGCCGCGCTGTTCCTGGGCCTGGCGCTCGCCCTGGCGGGCGCCCGCGCCCATGCGCAGAACCCCGGTTCGCCGGAGGCGCTGGTCCAGAAAGTAACGGGCGAGGTCCTGGCCGCGATCAAGTCCGATCCGTCGGTGCAGTCCGGCAATCCCCAGCGGCTGCTGCAGCTGGTGGATGAAAAGATCCTTCCGTACGTCGATTTCGAAAAGACGACGCGCCTGGCTGCCGGCCGCTACTGGCGCCAGGCCACGCCCGACCAGCAAAAGGCGTTGGTCAAGGAGTTCCGCACCACGCTGGTGCGGACCTACAGCGGAGCGGTATCGTCGGTGAAACAGCAGACGGCCGTGGAGTTGCGCCCCTCGCACTACCCGGCCGATGCCACCGACGTGGTCGTGAAGACCGTCATCAAGCAGCCGGCCGGCGATCCCATCCCCGTGGACTACCGGATGGAAAAGGAAAGCCAGGGCTGGAAGATCTATGACGTCAACGTGCTGGGCGTCTGGCTGATCGAGAACTACCGCAACCAGTTTTCGCAGCAGATCAGCCAGAACGGCATCGACGGCCTGATCAAGTCGCTGGCGGAGCGCAACCGCCAGTTCGAGCGGTAGAAGTCCCCCCTACGCGCTGACGCGCGCCCCGAATGGTATAGACCCCAGCCGCTAAGCGGCAGCCCCCCGAGGGGGTCGGGACCCGCCTTGGGGCGGCCCTGCGCCGGGTCTCGTGGGGGGCTTTCCTTCCCCTTGAGGGGAGCGGCCGAAGGCCGCAAGGGGTAGGCTTCCCTCCCATTGGCTTATAATGGGGGATTCGCCCGGCATCTGCCGGGATTGCGCTTTTTGAGCCTCCCCTGCGCGTGCGAGCCGGTTGCAGGCCGTTTTGTGGGCGCGGAAGCGTTTTTCTATTCAAGCCATGTCATCCGCCGTTCGTATCGAACATGTTTCCAAGGTCTATCCCAAGCAGACGAGCTTGTGGCGGCGCGTGGGTGCTGGCGCGGCCGGGGAAGGGTTTCAGGCGCTGAACGACGTCAGCCTCGAGATCGCACCTGGCGAGTTCTTCGGCCTGCTAGGGCCCAACGGGGCCGGCAAGACGTCGCTGATCGCCATCCTGGCGGGCCTGTCCAAGGCCACGACCGGGCAGGTGTCGATCTGCGGCTACGACGTCGCCACGCAGTTCCGGGCCGCGCGCCGCGCGCTGGGCGTGGTGCCGCAGGAACTGGTGTTCGATCCGTTCTTCACCGTGCGCGAGACGCTGCGCATCCAGTCCGGCTATTTCGGGCTGCGCAACAACGATGACTGGATCGACGAGATCCTCGAGAACCTGGGCCTGACCTCCAAGGCCGACGAGAACATGCGCGCGCTGTCGGGCGGCATGAAGCGGCGGGTGCTGGTCGCCCAGGCCCTGGTGCATCGGCCGCCGGTGATCGTGCTGGACGAACCCACCGCGGGGGTGGACGTCGACTTGCGGCGTACGCTGTGGCAGTTCATCTCGCGGCTGAACCGGATGGGGCACACCATATTGCTGACTACGCATTACCTCGAAGAAGCCGAGGAGCTGTGCGGCCGCATCGCCATGCTCAAGGCCGGGCGCATCGTGGCGCTGGACACCACCCGGGCGCTGCTGGCCAAGGTCGGCGGTTCGCGCCTGGTGCTGCACATGGGCGCTTCGGGGTGGCCCGAGGGCAAGAACCGGGCGCTGGACGAACGCCTGGTCCAGCGCCAGGGCAATCGCGCCGTGCTCCGCCTGGACAACAGCACCGAGCTGGAGACGCTGCTGGCCCAGGTGCGCACGGCCGGTGGCGTGATCGAGGGCATCGAGGTCCTGCCCGCCGATCTGGAAGACGCCTTCCTCGACATCATGCACGGCGCCTCGGCGCCCGCGGCGCTGGAGAAGGCGGCATGAGGGCGATGCGATGAGCGCGGTCCAGCCTACCGATCGTCGGACCGAGGCCGAGCAGGGCGCCAGGCCTGCCGGCTTCATTGGCCTGCAGCCCAACCTGAATGCGGGATCCGGTTTCCTGACCCTGTTCTACAAGGAAATGCTCCGGTTCTGGAAAGTCGGTTTCCAGACCGTCGCCGCGCCTGTGGTCACGGCCGTGCTGTACCTGCTGATCTTTGCCCACGTGCTGGAAGGGCGGGTCACGGTGTACGAAACGGTGCCATATACGGCGTTCCTGATCCCCGGGCTCATGATGATGAGCATGCTGCAGAACGCCTTCGCCAATTCGTCGTCGTCGCTGATGCAGAGCCGCGTCACCGGCAACCTGGTGTTCATGCTGCTGCCGCCGTTGACCCATTGGGAATTCTTCTGGGCCTACGTGCTGGCCGCGATCGTGCGGGCGCTGTTCGTCGGCCTGGGCATCTACGCCGTATCGCTGTTCTTCGCCGAGCCGCGCTTTGCCGAACCGCTGTGGATGCTGGTGTTCGCCGTGCTCGGCAGCGGCATCATGGGGGTGCTCGGGCTGATCGCGGGCATCTGGGCCGAGAAGTTCGACCAGATGGCGGCCTTCCAGAATTTCCTGATCGTGCCTGCCACCTTCTTGTCCGGGGTATTCTATTCCGTGCATTCGCTGCCGCCGTTCTGGCAGGCCGTGTCGCACTGGAACCCCATCTTCTACACCATAGACGGCTTCCGTTATGGGTTTTTCGGCGTCGCGGACGTTTCCCCCTGGCATAGCCTGGCGGTTGTCGCCGGGACTTTCGTGCTGGTGGCTTCGTTCGCGCTGCGGCTGTTGTCCACCGGCTACAAACTTCGCTATTGAGATGAGAGTATCCCCCTACGCGCTGACTCGGGCCGTGTACTTTCATCGGCTGCGCGTCGCGCGCAGTGTTTCGGACAACTAAGATGAGTACCATGCTTCCCACTCCCGAGCAGGTCCGGCAGTACATTCTCGACGGACTGTCTTGCGAGCATGTCGATGTGCAGGGCGACGGCCAGCATTTCGAGGCGCTCATCGTCAGTTCCGAATTCGCCGGCAAGCGTCCCATCGCGCGGCACCAATTGGTCTATGCCGCATTGGGCGAGCGCATGCGCGAGGAAATCCACGCATTGTCGATGCGCACTCTCACTCCACAAGAATTCAAGGCGGGCAATTGATGGATAAGCTGCAGATCACCGGCGGTCGTCCCCTGCGTGGGGAAGTCGAGGTGTCGGGGGCGAAGAACGCCGCGCTGCCCTGCCTGTGCGCTTCGCTGCTGACCGCCGATGCGGTGACGCTCGAGAACGTGCCGCAGCTCAACGACATCGGCACCACGCTGCGCCTCTTGCGCCGCCTTGGCGTCAAGGCCGAACGCCACGGCAGCGAGGACGAACCGGGCGATCGCGTCACGCTCGAGGCGAGTCAGGTCGATTCGTTGGAAGCGCCGTACGAGCTGGTCAAGACCATGCGGGCCTCCATCCTGGTGCTGGGACCGCTGCTGGCCCGATTCGGCGAGGCGCGGGTCAGCTTGCCCGGGGGCTGCGCCATCGGCCAGCGGCCCATCGACCAGCACATCAAGGGGCTGGCGGCCATGGGCGCCGACATCAGCATCGAGCACGGTTTCGTGGTTGCGCGCGCGAAGCGCCTGAAAGGCGCCGCCATACGCACCGACATGGTTACCGTGACCGGGACCGAGAACCTGCTCATGGCCGCGGTGCTGGCCGAAGGGCTGACGGTGCTGGAGAACGCGGCGCGCGAGCCCGAGATCGTCGATCTGGCGGAAATGCTCATCAAGATGGGCGCGCGCATCAGCGGCCACGGCACGGACCGCATCGTGGTCGAGGGCGTCGCCCGGCTGCACGGCACGACCCACCGCGTCATGCCCGATCGCATCGAGGCCGGCACCTTCCTGTGCGCGGTGGGGGCGGTGGGCGGTGAAATCGTGCTGCGCAACGCCGATCCGGCCAGCATGGGCGCCACGCTCGACAAGCTTGCGGAGGCCGGCGTGGCCATCGAATGCGGTACCGACTGGGTCCAGGCCGGCATGCGCGGCCGCCCGCGCGCCGTGGGCTTTCGCACGCTCGAGTATCCCGGTTTCGCCACCGACATGCAGGCCCAGCTGATGGCCTTGAACGCCATCGCCGAAGGGACGGCGGTCATTACCGAGACGATCTTCGAGAACCGCTACATGCACGTCCAGGAGCTGCGGCGCCTGGGCGCGGACATCGAGATCGACGGCCACACGGCCGTGGTCAAGGGCGTGGCTCGCCTGTCCGGGGCCATCGTCATGGCGACCGATCTGCGGGCCTCGGCCAGCCTGGTCATCGCAGGCCTGGTCGCCGACGGCCAGACCGTCATCGACCGCATCTACCACCTGGATCGCGGCTACGAGCACATGGAGCGCAAGCTCCTGCGCCTGGGCGCCGACATCCGCCGCGTGAGCGGCGGTGGAGGGCAGGCATGACGGTACGCCGAGCCCCGGCCTCGTATCAGGAGGTAGCGCGATGAGCGCCTTCGCCCCGGCCGACCCCGGTGCGCCGATCACGCTGGCGCTGTCCAAGGGCCGCATCTTCACCGAGACCATGCCGCTGCTGGCCGAGGCCGGCATCACGGTGGCCGAGGATCCGGAGAAGTCGCGCAAGCTCATCCTGCCCACCAGCGATCCGGGCGTACGCATCATCATCGTGCGCGCCTCGGACGTGCCGACCTATGTCCAGTATGGGGCCGCCGACCTGGGTGTGGCCGGCAAGGACGTGCTGATCGAGCACACCGCCCAGCATCCTGGCGTGCTGTACCAGCCCGTGGACCTGCGCATCGGCAAGTGCCGGCTGTGCGTGGCGGTGCCCGACGGGTTCGACTACGCGAGCGCCGTGCGCCAGGGCGCCCGCCTGCGCGTGGCTACCAAATACGTGCAGGCCGCGCGCGAGCATTTCGCCGCCAAGGGCGTGCACGTGGATCTCATCAAGCTCTACGGCTCGATGGAGCTCGCGCCGCTGGTCGGGCTGGCCGACGTGATCGTCGACCTGGTGTCCACCGGCGGCACGCTGCGCGCCAACAACCTGGTCGCGGTCGAAGATATCATGGACATATCGTCGCGCCTGGTGGTGAACCAGGCGGCCCTGAAAACGCGGCGACACCGGTTGCAGCCTCTGATCGACGCCTTCGCGCGCGCCAGCCTGGCCATGCCGGCCTGACCAAGCGCCGCGCGAGACGCTCGAAGCGCGGCCTGCCCCCCCGCGCCATGCAGAGGCTGCGTTGTCCATTGCCGCCGCGCCTCCCGGCGCGGGGCCGGGCTGCCCTCCGGAAACCGACTTTGCAGAGCTAGTTATGTCCCTCATCAACCGACTCGACACCCGTAGCGACGACTTCCGAGCCCGCCTGCAATCGCTGCTGGCCTTCGAAGCGTCCGAAGACGCTTCCATCGAACGGGCGGTGGCCGATATCCTGCTGGACGTGCGCACGCGCGGCGACGGCGCCGTGCTCGAATATACCCATCGCTTCGATCGGGTGCAGGCCTCGTCCATCCAGGAGCTGGACATCCCGCGCGCCGACTGGGCCGCGGCCCTCGACGCGCTGCCGCGCGACCAGCGCCTGGCGCTGGAGGCGGCCGCCGACCGCATCCGCGCCTACCACGAGCGCCAGCGCGCCGAGACCTGGACCTACACCGAGGCCGACGGCACCGTACTGGGGCAGAAGGTCACGCCGCTGGACCGCGTGGGGCTCTACGTGCCCGGCGGCAAGGCGGCCTATCCGTCGTCGCTGCTGATGAACGCCATCCCGGCCAAGGTGGCCGGCGTCGGGGAAGTCGTCATGGTCACGCCCACGCCCGACGGCGTGCGCAATCCCATGGTGCTCGCGGCCGCCGCCATCGCCGGCGTGGACCGCGCGATCGCCATCGGCGGCGCCCAGGCCGTGGGCGCGCTGGCCTACGGCACGCCGTCCATCGCGCCGGTGGACAAGATAGTCGGCCCGGGCAATGCCTACGTCGCGGCCGCCAAGCGGCGCGTGTACGGCACCGTGGGCATCGACATGATCGCGGGTCCCAGCGAGATTCTCGTCATCTGCGACGGCAAGACGCCGGCCGACTGGATCGCCATGGACCTGTTCTCCCAGGCCGAGCACGACGAACTGGCCCAGGCCATCCTGCTGTGTCCCGACGCTGCCTATGTCGACGCCGTGGAGGCCGCCATCGCCCGGCTGCTGCCGACCATGCCGCGCGCCGACATCATCCGCACCAGCCTGGCCAACCGCGGCGCGCTGATCCTCGTGCGGGACCTGGCCGAGGCGTGCGCCATCGCCAACGACATCGCCCCGGAACACCTGGAGATCTCGACCGCCGAGCCCGAGCGCTGGGCCGACCTGATCCGGCACGCCGGCGCCATCTTCATGGGGCCGCACAGTTCCGAATCGCTGGGCGACTATTGCGCGGGACCCAACCACGTGCTGCCGACCTCGCGCACCGCGCGGTTCTCTTCGCCGCTGGGCGTGTACGATTTCCAGAAACGGTCCAGCCTGATCAAGGTATCGGGCGCCGGCGCGCAGACCCTGGGACGCGTTGCCGCCACCCTGGCCTACGGCGAGGGGCTGCAGGCGCATGCGCGCAGCGCCGAATACCGCCTGGACGATGGTCCGGCCGCCCAAGGGCAGCCTGCCGGCTCGCCATGAAACCGACGCCGCCCCTTCAACGAGACTACCCGGAAACGATCATGCGCACCGCCGAGATCACCCGCAATACCAACGAAACGCGCATCCGCGCGGTCGTCAACCTCGACGGCACCGGCAAGCAGAACCTGCAGACCGGCGTGCCGTTCCTGGACCACATGCTCGACCAGATCGTGCGCCACGGCCTGATCGACATCGACATCGTGGCCGAGGGCGACCTGCACATCGACGCCCACCATACGGTGGAGGACGTCGGTATTACGCTCGGCCAGGCGGTGGCCAAGGCGGTCGGCAACAAGGCCGGCATCCGCCGCTATGGCCACGCCTACGTGCCGCTGGACGAGGCGCTTTCGCGCGTGGTGGTGGATTTCTCGGGCCGCCCCGGCCTGGAGTTCCACGTGCCGTTCACGCGCGCGATGATCGGCCAGTTCGACGTCGACCTGACGCGCGAATTCTTCCAGGGTTTCGTCAACCACGCCCTGGTGACCTTGCACGTCGACAACCTGCGCGGCGTCAATGCCCATCACCAGTGCGAGACGGTGTTCAAGGCCTTCGGCCGGGCCCTGCGCATGGCGCTCGAGGTCGATCCGCGCGCCGGCGGCGCCGTGCCGTCGACCAAGGGGGTGCTATGACCCGCATTGCCGTCGTCGACTACGGCATGGGCAACCTGCGCTCGGTTGCCCGGGCGCTCGAACACGTCGCTCCCGAGGCCGAGGTGCGCATCTGCAGCGATGCGGCCGGGGTGCGGGCCGCCGACCGGGTGGTGTTTCCGGGCCAGGGCGCGATGCCCGATTGCATGCGGTACCTGGAGGAAACCGGCCTGCGAGAGGCCGTGGTCGAAGCCTCCCGGACCAAGCCGCTGCTGGGCGTGTGCGTGGGCGAGCAAATGCTGTTCCAGCGCAGCGAAGAGGGCCCTGCGGACGGCCTGGGCATATTCGAGGGCGAGGTGGTCCGCTTCGCCGGCCCTCCCTTCGAGGGGCCGGAACGCCTGAAGGTGCCGCACATGGGCTGGAACCGCGTGCGCCAGACGCTATCCCATCCCCTCTGGGACGGCGTGGCCGACGGGACCTATTTCTACTTCGTCCACAGCTACTACGTGGCGCCTGCCGATCTAGGGGTAATTGCCGGGCAATCCGATTACGGCCTCGCCTTTACCTGCGCGGTAGCGAGAGATAACATCTTTGCAACCCAGTTCCACCCCGAGAAAAGCGCCGGCGCGGGCTTGCGCATTTACCAGAATTTCGTGGGATGGAACCCATGAACCCCGCCCGCCGAGGTACGGCTGCTCTTTTTCGCCTAGTCGCCCAGTCAGTGCTTCCCGATACGAACGACACCCTGATTCGCCATGCTTCTCATTCCCGCGATTGATCTCAAAGACGGTCGTTGTGTCCGCCTGCGCCAGGGCGATCTCGACGATGCCACCGTGTTCTCCGAAGAACCCGCCGCCATGGCCACCCATTGGCTGGACCAGGGAGCGCGCCGGCTGCACCTGGTCGATCTGAACGGCGCCGTGGCCGGCAAGCCCAAGAACGAGGCGTCCATCAAGGCCATCGTCGAGGCCCTGGGCGACGAAATCCCCGTCCAGATCGGCGGCGGCATCCGCGACCTCGACACCATCGAGCGCTACCTGGACAACGGCATTTCCTACGTCATCATCGGTACCGCCGCGGTCAAGAACCCGGGATTCCTGCACGACGCCTGCAGTGCCTTTCCCGGACAGATCATCGTCGGGCTCGACGCCAAGGACGGCAAGGTGGCCACCGATGGCTGGAGCAAGCTGACCGGCCACGACGTGACCGACCTGGCCAAGAAATTCGAGGACTACGGCTGCTCGTCCATCATCTACACCGACATCGGCCGCGACGGCATGCTGTCGGGCGTCAACGTCGAGGCCACGGTCAAGCTGGCCCAGCACGTCCGCATTCCCGTCATTGCCTCGGGAGGCATCGCCAACCTGACCGACATCGAGAAGCTCTGCGCGGTGGAGGACGAAGGCGTGGAAGGCGCCATCCTGGGCCGCAGCATCTACGAGGGCACGCTGGATTTCCAGGCGGCGCAGGCCCGGGCAGATGAATTGAGCCCCCCCCCTGCGCCCTGACGGGCGCCCCCCCAGGGGGGCGGCACTGGCGGACCGGCAAAGCCGGATCCGCGGTGCCCTGGGGTACCACTGGGCTGGCGGGGGAGCGGCGATTTTGTGGGGCGTTGCTTCTCGGCGGCGTGGGGGGAATCGGCGTATCGTATAGGGCTGACCTGGGGTGTTTTTCGCTCCAGGTGACGAGTATTTTTGGAATTCTGTGATGTTGACGCGACGTATCATTCCTTGCTTGGACGTGACCGCCGGGCGGGTCGTCAAGGGGATCAATTTCGTGAATCTGGTCGATGCCGGGGATCCGGTGGAGATTGCGCGCCGCTATGACGAGCAGGGCGCGGACGAGATCACGTTCCTGGACATTACCGCTTCGAGCGACCAGCGCGACATCATTCTTTCGGTGATCGAGCAGGTGGCGTCGCAGGTGTTCATTCCGCTCACCGTGGGCGGCGGGGTGCGGCAGGTGGCGGACGTGCGCCGGCTCCTGAACGCCGGAGCCGACAAGGTGGGCATCAATACCTCGGCGGTGACCAATCCCGAGCTGGTGCGCGAGGCGTCCGGGCGCTATGGGGCGCAATGCATCGTCGTCGCCATCGACGCCAAGCGCGTCTCGGCCGAGGGCGAGGCGCCGCGCTGGGAGGTGTTCACCCATGGCGGGCGCAACGCCACCGGGCTGGATGCCGTGCAATGGGCACGCAAGATGGCCGAGTACGGCGCCGGCGAGATCCTGCTCACCAGCATGGATCGGGACGGGACGCGGTCGGGCTTCGACCTTGCGTTGACGCGCGCGGTCTCCGACGCGGTGTCGATTCCCGTGATCGCCTCCGGCGGCGTCGGTTCGCTCCAGGACCTCGCGGACGGCATCACCGAAGGCCATGCCGACGCGGTGCTGGCCGCCAGCATCTTCCACTATGGGCAGCACACGGTGCAGGAGGCCAAGCGCTTCATGGCCGGGCGCGGCATACGCATGAGGCTGGACGACTGATGGCGGCCACGACCGATACCCTTTCCGCGGACCAGGAAGCCTGGCTCGACGCCATCGTCTACGACGAACATGGCCTGGTGCCCGGCATTGCGCAGGACGTGACGACCGACAAGGTCATCATGTTCGCGTTCCTGAACCGCGAGTCGCTGCGCGAGACCCTGCGCACCGGCAATGCCACCTATTGGTCGCGTTCGCGCAACCGCCTGTGGCGCAAGGGCGAGGAGTCCGGACACGTGCAGCGTGTGCGCGAGATCCGGCTCGATTGCGATGGCGACGTGGTCTTGCTGCGGGTCGAGCAGGTCGGCGGCATCGCCTGCCATACCGGGCGCGAGCGCTGTTTCTACCGCCGCCTGGAAACCGAAGGCGAGGGCGGCGCGCGGTGGGTCGAGACCGACCCGGTCCTCAAGGATCCGGAGAGCATCTACAAATGAACGATTTCCTGGCGCGGCTGGCCGACACGATCGCCAGCCGCCGGCCCGACCGGGGCGGTTCGCCCGATTCGTCCTATGTGGCCCGCCTGCTCAGCAAGGGACCTGACGGCATCCTGAAGAAGATCGGCGAGGAGGCCACCGAGACGGTGATGGCGGCCAAGGATGGCGTGCCCGAAAAGATCATTTACGAGACCGCCGATCTCTGGTTTCATTGCCTCGTCATGCTGGAGTATTACGGTTTGCGTCCCGAACAGGTCGTCGCCGAGCTCGCGCGGCGCGAGGGCTTGTCGGGTTTGGATGAAAAGGCCGCGAGAAGCGGCAACGCCACGAACCAATGAGATGAGCGACAACTGTATTTTCTGCAAGATCGCGCGGGGGGAGATCCCCTCGCGCAAGGTCTACGAAGACGACGAGATCTTCGCCTTCCACGACATCAACCCCATCGCGCCCGTGCACTTTCTGGTCATTCCCAAGCGGCACGTCGCCTCGCTGCAGGAGGTGGCCGCAAGCGACGTACCGCTGTTGGGTAGAATGCAAGTTCTGATCCCCCGCCTGGCGCTCGAACAGGGCTGCCGCCCCGGGCCCGAAGGGGGGTTCCGTCTGGTCGCCAACAACGGCGCGGACGGCGGGCAGGAGGTGCCGCACCTGCACTATCACGTGATAGGCGGCCCTCGCCCCTGGAAGCGCAACTGAGCCGGCGGTTTCCGCCCGTATTTGACTGGACGATTATCCGCCGCAAGGCGTGGAGCATGTAATGGGTAGCTTTAGCATTTGGCACTGGCTGGTTGTTCTCGTGATCGTGGTCCTGATCTTCGGCACCAAGAAGCTGAAGAATCTCGGGCAGGATCTCGGCGGCGCCGTGAAGGGATTCAAGGAAGGCATGAAGGAAGGCGGCGACGCCGCGGCTTCGAACTCGGAAAGCACCTCCGCCGATCCCAAGCGCGTTTCCGCCGACACGATCGACGTGGAAGCCAAAGAAAAAGAACGGACCTGATAGGGCCTCCCTCCAGATCCATGACTAACACGAAGGCGCTCCGCGCCATGACAACAACCTGCCCATCCGAGGGCACTGCGGATCCGGCTTTGCCGGTCCGCCAGTGCCGCCCCTCGAGGGGCGCGGTCGAAGACCGCCCGGGGTGGGCTTCCCCCCACAGGCGCTGAATGTTCGACGTCAGTTTTACCGAACTTCTCACCATCGGGGTGGTGGCGCTGATCGTCATCGGCCCCGAGCGGCTGCCCAAGGTGGCCCGTACCGTCGGCCACCTGCTGGGCCGGGCCCAGCGCTACGTCAGCGACGTCAAGAGCGACATCCGGCGCGAAATGGAGCTCGAGGAATTGCGCAACCTGCGCAAGGAAATGGAAGACGCCGCGCGCTCGCTCGAGACCACCGTCAGGACCAACGTCGACGACCTGAACAAAGGGTTCAACGAAGTCCAGCAAACCGTCGAGGAAGCCGCGCGCGAAGTCAAGGCCGCCGCGTCGGAGTCGCTGCCGGAGCCTTCGGCGGATGCTGCCGCGGATACGGCCGCGATCGGTACCGATGCCGGCCACGGCCAGCCCGCGCCCGAGCCGCAGGCGCCGCGCCCGGCCCCGACAGCAGCCGGCCCGGCGGCTGCAGCGACTGCCGCGGCCACCCCGCCGGCCGAGCCTGGCGCGGCCGCCGGCGAGCCGGCACCCGCGCAAGACGCCTTGCCCGATCATGACCCGGCCCAGGGTTCGCTGTTCCCGGCCGACCTGCTGCCGCCGGCTGTCAATCAACCTGCCGCCGGCCAGCCGGCCGAGGCATCGACGGTACGCGAAAGAACGTGACTGAAAAAGACGCATCGCAAGAGGACAGCTTCATCTCGCACCTGGTGGAGCTGCGCGACCGGCTGCTCAGGGCCATCATCGCCGTGGTCGCCGTGTTCATCGTGCTGTTCCTCTATCCTGGCGCCTCGGCCATCTACGACGTGCTGGCACAGCCCATGCTGGCCACGCTGCCCCCCGGCACCCGCATGATCGCCACCGGCGTCATCACGCCGTTCATGGTGCCGGTCAAGGTGACGCTGCTGGCGTCCTTCGTGATCGCGCTGCCTTTCGTGCTGTACCAGGCCTGGGCCTTCGTCGCGCCGGGCCTCTACCAGCACGAGAAGCGGCTGGCGCTGCCGCTCATCGTGTCCAGCACCGTGCTGTTCCTGGCGGGCATGGCTTTCTGCTATTTCGTTGTCTTCAAGACCGTCTTCCATTTCATCGCCACCTTCGCGCCGCAATCCATCACGCCCGCCCCGGACATCGAGGCCTACCTGAACTTCGTCATGACGATGTTCCTGGCGTTCGGGCTGACGTTCGAGGTGCCGGTGGCCGTGGTGCTGCTGGTCAAGACCGG
Organism: Pigmentiphaga sp. NML080357; assembly: GCF_002188465.1. Taxonomy (GTDB): domain Bacteria; phylum Pseudomonadota; class Gammaproteobacteria; order Burkholderiales; family Burkholderiaceae_B; genus Pigmentiphaga. The sequence goes on from NZ_NINW01000049.1 coordinate 607,658, forward strand.
CGTGACCACCGTCGCCAAGCTGTCGGCGGCGCGCGGGTACGTGGTGGTGGGGGCTTTCGTGCTGGCCGCGGTGGTCACGCCGCCGGATGTTGTCAGCCAGTTCCTGTTGGCGGTACCTTTATGCGTGCTCTACGAGCTGGGCCTGCTGGCGGCCCGGTTCATCAAGAAGCGCGAATCGGATTCGACCGCCATCGAGAAAGTCTGAGCCCGGCCGCCCCTTGTGCCGCACCCGGCCGGGGGCAGGGGATTCCATTCCAGAACGAACAACAAGTGGGGACCTTCATGTTTTCCTTGAGCAAACTGGGCGTGGCCATGGGCCTTGCCGTCTTCGCCGTGGCCGCTCAGGCCGACATCACCGTGGGCGTCAACGTGTCGGCCACCGGCCCGGCCGCGTCGCTGGGCATACCCGAGAAGAACACGTTCGCCCTGATGCCCAAGACCATCGCGGGCCAGAAGGTCAACTACATCGTTCTGGACGATGCCAGCGACACCACGACCGCTGTCAAGAACGCGCGCCGCTTCGTGACCGAGGACAAGGTCGACGTGATGGTCGGATCCACCATCACGCCCAACTCGCTGGCCATGGTCGATGTCGCCGCCGAGACCGGCACGCCGGTCATTTCCATGGCGGCCTCGGCCATCATCGTGGAGCCGCAGGACGCCAAGAAGCGCTGGGCGTTCAAGACCCCGCAGAACGACGCCGAGATGGCCAAAGCCATCGTCGAGCACATGCAGGGCCAGAAGGTCAAGACGGTCGCCTTTATCGGGTTTGCCGACGCCTATGGCGAGGGCTGGTACCAGGAGTTCTCCAAGGTGGCGCAGGCCGCGGGCATCAAGGTGCTGACCAACGAGCGCTACAACCGCACCGACACCTCCGTCACCGGCCAGGTGCTGAAGATGATCGCGGCCAAGCCCGATGCCGTGCTGATCGGCGCCGCCGGCACGCCCGCCGCACTGCCCCAGAAAACGCTGAAGGAACGCGGCTACCGCGGCAAGTACTACCAGACCCACGGCGTGGCCAACAACGATTTCCTGCGCGTGGGCGGCAAGGACATCGAAGGCACTTTCCTGCCGGCCGGCCCGGTGCTGGTATCCGCCCAGCTGCCTGCGGACAACCCGGTCAAGGCTTCGGCCACGGAGTACGTCCAGAAGTACGAGGCCGCCTACGGCAAGGGCTCGGTGTCCACTTTCGGCGCTCATGCCTGGGACGCCGGCAAGCTGATCGAGGCCGCGGTGCCGGTCGCGCTCAAGAAGGCGCAGCCGGGCACGCCGGAGTTCCGCGCAGCCTTGCGCGACGCGCTGGAAAACGTCAAGAATGTGGCCGGCGCGCATGGGGTGTTCAACATGAGCGCCACGGACCACGTCGGCCTGGACAACCGGTCGCGCGTGATGGTGACCGTCGAAAACGGTGCCTGGAAGCTCATTAAATAATCTCCAGACGGAACAGGGCGGACCTCCGGCCCTGCCGGAGTCGACATGGATTTGCAGATCGCCCTTTTCCTCATCCAGGACGGCGTCGTCAACGGCGCCATCTATGCCCTGCTGGGCATGGCGCTGGTCCTGGCCTTCACGGTCACGCGCGTGGTCTTCATCCCCCAGGGCGAATTCGTCGCCTGGGGGGCGCTGACGCTGGCCGCGCTGCAGGCCGGCAAGCTGCCGGGCACGGTATGGCTGCTGGTCATCGGCGGTTGCGCGGTCATGGTGGTGGAGCTCTGGAGCGCCTGGCGCCAAGGGGACTGGCGCCACATTCCGCGGGCGGCGGGCTGGAATCTGCTCTATCCGGCCGTCATCTTCGCGGTGGCACGGTTCGTCGACTTCCAGGACTTCCCGCTGGCGGTCCAGATCGTCTTCGCGCTGCTGGCCGTGGTGCCCATGGGGCCGATGGTATGGCGCCTGGCTTTCCAGCCGGTGGCCGAGAGCAGCGTACTGGTGCTGCTGATCGTCTCGGTCGCGGTGCACGTCGCCATGGTGGGCCTGGGTTTGCTGTTCTTCGGCGCCGAAGGGTCGCGCACGCCCCCTTTCTCCGAGGGCAGCTTCGAACTGGGCGGCATACCCATTTCGGCCCAGACCCTGTGGGTGGTGGGCTGCTCCATCGTGCTCATCTTCGCGCTGACCGTGGTGTTCGGCCGCACCCTGTACGGCAAGGCCCTGCGCGCCACCGCCGTCAACCGGGTAGGCGCCCGGCTGATGGGCATACCGACCAGCCTGGCCGGCAAGCTGAGCTTTACGCTGTGCGCGCTGATCGGCGCGTTCTCAGGCATCCTCATCGCGCCCATCACCACCATCTACTATGACACCGGCTTCCTGATCGGCCTGAAGGGGTTCGTGGCCGCCATCATCGCCGGCCTGGCGAGCTATCCCCTTGCGGCGGCGGGCGCCGTCCTGGTCGGCCTGCTCGAAGCCTTCTCGTCGTTCGCCGCCAGCGCGTACAAGGAGGTCATCGTGTTCACGCTGATCATCCCCGTGCTGATCTGGCGTTCGCTTGCCTCCCGTCACGTGGAGGAAGAATGATGCGGCTGCGTCCCATCTGGTTCGTCGGCGCCGGCATCGTCCTGCTGGTCGCGGCCGTGTTCGGCATGTCGGAATTCACCGTCACGCTGCTCAACTACATAGGCTTGTACGCCCTGGTCGCCCTGGGGCTGGTCCTGCTCACCGGGGTGGGCGGCCTGACTTCGTTCGGCCAGGCGGCTTTCGTGGGGCTGGGCGCCTACACCAGCGCCTGGCTGTCCATTGCCACGCTGCCGCCCGCCTTCGCCTGGCTGGGGGGCTCGCCCTGGCTCGGCCTGGCCGCAGGCCTCGTCGTGACGGGCGTCGCCGCCTGGGTATTGGGCGCCATCGCGCTGCGCCTGTCGGGGCACTACCTGCCGCTGGGCACCATCGCCTGGGGCCTGAGCCTGTATTTTCTTTTCGGGACGCTGGACTTCCTCGGCGGCCACACCGGGCTGTCGGGCCTGCCGCCGATCTCGATATTCGGGCTCGACCTGTCCAAGGGCCGGCACCTGTTCTGGCTGATCTGGGCCGTGCTGCTGCTGGCCATGCTGGTGGTCAGCAACCTGCTCGATTCGCGCGAAGGGCGCGCCATCCGGGCCCTCAAGGGGGGCATGGTGATGGCCGAATCGATGGGGGTGGACACCGCGCGCTCGCGCATCGCCATCTTCATGATCGCCGCCCTGCTGGCCTGCGTCTCGGGCTGGCTCTACGCCCATATGCAACGCTTCGTGAACCCCACGCCGTTCGGGCTGCATATCGGCATCGAGTATCTGTTCATGGCGGTCATCGGCGGCGCGGGGCAGGTCTGGGGCGCGCTGGTCGGTGCGGGCCTGGTCACCATGCTCAAGCAATGGCTGCAGGACCTGCTGCCCGCCCTGGTGGGAGCCTCGGGCAATTTCGAAAGCATCGTCTTCGGCATCCTGCTCGTAGTGGCGCTGCAGCGCGCTCCGGACGGCCTCTGGCCCGTCATCGTGCGGCTGGCCCGGCGGTTCCTGCCGCTGGCGCATGCCGAGCGCGCCATCGATGATGAGGCGCCGCCGCTGGCGCGCCGCGTGCAGCCGGCGCACGGCGAAATCGTGCTCGAGGCCCAGGGCCTGACCAAGCAGTTCGGCGGCCTGGTGGCCAACAACAACATCAGTTTTTCCGTGCCGGCGGGCGAGGTGCTGGCCCTGATCGGCCCCAACGGCGCCGGCAAGAGCACGATGTTCAACCTCTTGTCCGGCGTGGACGATCCCACCTCGGGACGGGTGATCTTCCGTGGCCAGGACGTCACCGGCCGACCCTCCCGGACGATCGCGGCGCTCGGCCTGGGCCGTACCTTCCAGCACGTGCGGCTGTTGCCGCAGATGACCGTGCTCGAGAACATCGCCCTCGGGGCTCATTTGCGCGAGCGCAAGGGCCTGTTGTCCGGCCTGGTGCTCGGCAGCCTGCACCTGGAGCGCCGGGAGGAGTCCCGGCTGCTGGCCGAGGCGGCCCGCCAGGCGCGCCGCGTGGGCCTGGGCGACGCGCTGCACCTGCCGGCGGGTTCGCTGCCGCTGGGCAAGCAGCGCATGCTGGAGATCGCCCGCGCGCTCTGTGCCGATCCCTGCCTGCTGCTGCTGGACGAGCCGGCCGCCGGCCTGCGCTATCTCGAGAAGCAGGCCTTGTCCGAAACCCTGCGCGCCCTGCGCGCCGAGGGCATGGCCATCCTGCTGGTCGAACACGACATGGATTTCGTCATGGGCCTGGCCGACCGCGTGGTCGTGATGGAATTCGGCGAAAAAATCGCCGAGGGCTTGCCCGAGGAAGTGCAGCGCGACCCGCGCGTGCTCGAAGCCTATCTGGGAGGTGTGGAATGACGGGTCCGGCGGCAGCGGCCGCGCCATTGCTCGAGGTCTCGGGCCTGTCCGTCTCCTACGGCAAGGTCGAGGCGCTCCATGGCATAGACTTGACGGTGCCGGCAGGCACCATCGTGACGGTGATCGGACCCAACGGCGCCGGCAAGACCACCTTGCTGTCGGCCATCATGGGCCTGCTGCCCGCGCGCGGCACCGTCAGCGTGGACGGCCGGCTCCAGCGGCGGGTCGACATCGAGCACATGGTCGCCGCCGGCCTGAACCTCGTGCCCGAAAAGCGCGAGCTGTTCGGCGAGATGAGCGTCGAGGACAACCTGCTGCTCGGCGCCTTCCAGCGCTATCGCACCGGCCACCGCGACCAGGCCGCTTCCATGGAAGAGGTCTACGCGCTGTTCCCGCGGTTGAAGGAACGCCGCCGCCAGCTGGCCGCCACGCTCTCGGGCGGCGAGCGGCAGATGCTGGCGCTGGGGCGGGCCCTCATGGCCAAGCCGCGGCTGCTGCTGCTGGACGAGCCGTCGCTGGGCCTGGCCCCGCGCATCGTCAAGGAAATCTTCCTCATCATCGCCGAGCTGCGGCGGCGCGGCGTGGCAATCCTGCTGGTCGAGCAGAACGCGCGGGCCGCTCTGCAGACCGCCGACTATGCCTACGTCCTGGAGACCGGGCAGGTAATCTTGTCCGGGCCGGCCCACGAGCTGGCGGACGACCCGCGGGTGGTGGAAAGCTACCTGGGGCTGGGGAAGCGGTAGGCCTACGGCTGCTGCGCCTCGCGCCGCGGCCGGGGGCGGGTCCCCACGGTGACCGAGGTATCCATCTCCTGGCCCCCGCGCACGATCTTGATGTTCACCTTGTCCCCGGGAGGCAACTGTGCGATGGCATTCAGCATGGTGGTCGTGTCCGTGATGGGCTTGTCGTCCACCGAGATCACGATGTCGCCCGTGCGTATGCCCGCCTTGGCCGCCGGCCCGCCCCGCACCACGCCGGCGATGATGACGCCTTCCTTGCGCGAGAGCTTGAAGGCGTCGGCCAGTTCGGCCGTGAGGTCCTGGGGCTCCACGCCGATATAGCCGCGGGTGACGGTGCCGGTGGTGATGAGCTGCTCCATGACCTGCCGCGCGGTGCTCACCGGTATGGCGAAACCGATGCCGAGCGAGCCGCCCGAGCGGGAATAGATGGCGGTATTGATGCCGACCAGGTTGCCCTGGGCGTCGATCAGCGCGCCGCCGGAATTGCCGGGGTTGATGGCGGCGTCGGTCTGGATGAAGTTCTCGAAGGTGTTGATGCCCAGGTGCGTGCGCCCCAGGGCCGAGACGATCCCCATGGTGGTGGTCTGGCCCACGCCGAACGGGTTGCCGATGGCGAGCACCACGTCGCCGACCTGGAGGTCTTCGGCGCGGCCGAAGGTCACCGAGGGCAGGTTGGGCATCGCCAGCTTGAGCACGGCGAGGTCGGTCTCGGGATCGGCGCCAACCAGCGTCGCCTTGCCCTTGCGGCCGTCGGCCAGCGCGACCTCGATCTCGTCGGCGGCCTCGATCACGTGGTTGTTGGTCAGGATGTAGCCCTCGGGGCTGACGATGACGCCCGATCCGAGGCTGGAGACCGGCTCCGGGTTCATGTCGGGTTCGCCGAAGAAGTGGCGGAACACCGGATCGTCGGAGAAGGGGTAGGCCGGCTGCTGGGGCGTATCCTTGCTGGTGAAGATGTTCACCACCGCGGGAGCGGCCTTGTGGGTGGCGGCGGCATAGGACGCGACCGCGCCGCCTTCGCCGGCGGGGCTGGGCGTGGCCTCGAAGAACGGCACGACGATGGCGTTATTGCTGCCCGGACCGCCGCGGCGGGGCAGCCACTCGGGGCGCAAGGTCGCGACGATGAATAAAATGGCCAGACAGACAGTGGTGGTCTGGGCAAAGATCAGCCATAGTCGGCGCATGTGCAAAATACTTTTCCCTAGCGTAGGAGGTTGACAATGATCGCAGGCGGGCAGGCCTCAAGGCAAACCGGTGCACCAAACCAGGGCGCCGGCGGCGTGGCCGCCGAGGAGCTTGCATCGTGGCTGGCGGCTGAGCTGCAGGTCGACAGGTTCCGCGACTACTGTCCGAACGGCTTGCAGGTCGAGGGCCGCCCGGTGGTGCGACATATTATCGCCGCCGTGACCGCCTCCGAGGCCGCCATCCGCCACGCCATCGCGGTGGGGGCGGACGGCCTGCTGGTCCATCACGGCTGGTTCTGGAAGAACGAGGACCCTCGCGTGCGCGGCACCCGGCGTACCCGGCTGTCGCTGGTGCTGGGGCACGATCTCAATCTGTTCGCCTACCATCTTCCCTTGGACGCCCATCCCCGGTGGGGCAACAACGCGCAACTGGCCGAGGTGCTGGGCCTGGCGCCCCACCTGGTGGAGGGCACGGTCCAGACCGCCGGCCACGATAGCCTGATATGGCTCGGCCAGGCGCCTGGCCTGGCCACCGTGGGCGAACTTGCCGCCCGGATCGCCGAGCGGCTGCAACGCGAACCCCTGCTGATCGGCGACCCCTCCCGCCCGGCGGGCCGCGTGGCCTGGTGCACCGGAGCCGCCCAGGGCATGCTGCAGGACGCCATCGACGCCGGCGCCCAGACCTACATCACCGGCGAGATCTCCGAACCGACCGTCCACCTCGCCCGCGAAACCGGCACCGCCTTCCTCGCCGCCGGCCACCATGCCACCGAACGCTACGGCGTCCAGGCCCTGGGCCAAGCCATCGCCGACCGCTTCGGCATCCGGGTCGATTTTGTCGACATCGACAACCCGGTGTAGGGGGTGGGCTTCCCCGGATCTACCGCTTCAACAGGTCGCGGATTTCCCGCAGCAGCGCCACTTCTTCCGGCGGCGCGGCGGGGGCGGGGGGCGGGGCTTCGCGCTCGAACCTTGCCTTGGCGCGGTTCATGAGCTTGATCATCCAGAAAATGACGAAGGCCAGCAGGATGAAGTTGATCAGAATGGTCAGGAAATTGCCCCAGCCGAGCAGGGTGGCGCCGGCCTTGCTGAGCGCGTCGTAGGTCTGCGGGCCGGTGTAGTCGGCCGGCGCCCGCAGGACGATGAACTTGTTGCTGAAGTCGACGCTGCCGCCAAGGATGAAATTGACCAGCGGCATGATGATGTCTTTCACCACGGAATCGACGATCTTGCCGAACGCGCCGCCGATGATCACGCCGACGGCCAGATCGATGACATTGCCCCGCATCGCGAATTCGCGAAATTCTTTCATGACGCTCATTGGGTACCTCCCTGCCTGGTTATTCTCGCGGGCAAGTATCTCTTATTTTTTTCTTCCACGGGAACTCGGCCGTGGCGCGCGGCCCCGAATGTGCTACGAAGTCTGTCAGGCCCCGTAGGCATTGCGTTATACTCGAAGGTTACTATAAGGCGCCGGTACGCCAAGAGCGCCAATCTGCTTTCAAGTGCTTAAAAGAGAAGAAGTAATCTTGAGGGTCAATCAATGAGTCAGGACAAAGTGGTAGACGCCGACCGCCGATTTTGGGTCGGAACCACCTGTGCCGTAGGGGGAGTCGCGGCTGTAGGCGTGGCCGTCCCTTTCGTCAGCACGTTCGCCCCGTCTGAACGGGCGAAGGCGGCGGGAGCCCCGGTGGAGGTCGAGGTAGGAGACATGCAGCCGGGCGAAATGCGCACCGTCGAATGGCGGGGCAAGCCGGTATGGATCATACGTCGCACGCCCGAGCAGCTCGCCACGCTGAAGGAAGTCGACGGCCAGCTCGCCGATCCCAACTCCGAGCGCAATCCCAACGAAATCACGCCCGAGTACGCGCGTAACGAGTACCGCTCGATCAAGCCCGAGTACTTCGTCGCCGTCGGCATCTGTCCGCATCTCGGCTGCTCGCCCACCGCCCGGTTCGCCACCGGCGCCCAGCCCAACCTGCCGGCCGATTGGCACGGCGGCTTTCTGTGCCCCTGCCACGGCTCGACCTTCGACATGGCCGGCCGGGTGTACAAGAACAAGCCGTCGCCGGACAACCTGACGATACCTCCCTACGAGTTCGTGTCGGACACCAAGATCATGGTCGGTGTCGACAAGAACAACAAGGCCTGAGCGTCAGTCATCGCAGCGACGCAGGCGATACGCCGCGTCCAGTTAAACGAAGCCATCGAAACACGTCGGCGTTGCGGGACACGCAGCGTCGAACCCGCCGAGCAAAAGGAGCAGCAGCCATGGCTGGCGAGAAGAATGTCGAGACTACCGGCCTCCTGGGCTGGATCGACGCCCGCTTTCCGCTCACCTCGACCTGGAAAGCGCACCTGTCCGAGTACTACGCGCCGAAGAACTTCAACTTCTGGTATTTCTTCGGTTCGCTGGCGCTCCTGGTGCTGGTCATCCAGATCGTGACCGGGATTTTCCTGGTCATGCACTACAAGCCCGACGCCGAACGCGCGTTCCAGTCGGTCGAATACATCATGCGCGAAGTGCCGTGGGGCTGGCTGGTCCGCTACATGCACTCCACCGGCGCCTCCATGTTCTTCGTGGTGGTCTACCTGCACATGCTGCGCGGGCTGTTCTACGGCTCCTACCGCAAGCCCCGCGAGCTGGTCTGGATCTTCGGCGTCGCCATCTTCCTGTGCCTGATGGCCGAGGCCTTCATGGGCTACCTGCTGCCGTGGGGGCAGATGTCCTACTGGGGCGCCCAGGTGATCGTCAACCTGTTCTCGGCCATTCCCTTCATCGGCCCCGACCTGGCGATCCTGATCCGCGGCGACTACGTCGTGTCCGACGCCACGCTGAACCGCTTCTTCTCGTTCCACGTCATCGCCGTGCCGCTGGTACTGCTGGGCCTGGTGGTCGCGCACATCATCGCGCTGCACGAAGTGGGCTCCAACAATCCCGACGGCGTCGAGATCAAGGAGAAAAAGGACGCCAACGGCATTCCGCTCGACGGCATCCCGTTCCACCCCTACTACTCCGTGCACGACCTGTTCGGCGTGGCCATCTTCCTGATGATCTTCAGCGCGATCGTCTTCTTCGCGCCGGAAATGGGCGGGTACTTCCTCGAGTACAACAACTTCATCCCGGCCGATCCGCTCAAGACCCCGCCGCACATCGCGCCCGTCTGGTACTTCACGCCGTTCTATTCGATGCTGCGTGCCTGCACCGACGACTTCACCTGGGTCCTGGCGTTCTTCGCCGTGGTGGCCGCGCTCTGGTTCCTGTTCAAGAGCCGCCTGGGCACGACCGCCAAGGTCGCCGTGGCCGTGGTGCTGGTGGCCATCGCCGTGCTGCTGCGGGTCTGGGACGCCAAGTTCTGGGGCGTGCTCACCATGGGCGGCGCGGTCGTCATCCTGTTCTTCCTGCCCTGGCTGGACCACTCCCCGGTCAAGTCCATCCGCTACCGTCCGGGCTGGCACAAGTGGATCTATGGCGTATTCATCGTCAATTTCCTGGTGCTGGGCTACCTGGGCACGCAGCCGCCCAGCGAAGTCTTCAACATCATTTCGCAGATCGGCACGATCCTCTACCTCGGCTTCTTCCTGCTGATGCCGTTCTGGAGCCGGCTTGGCACGTTCAAGCCGGTGCCTGAACGAGTCACCTTTTCTGCCCACTGAGGATGCCCAACGGCGCCGGCGGTGCTCCGCCGGCCCGACAGACTAACGGATATCAAGATGAAGAAGCTGCTCGGTGTACTGATGTTGATGCTGGCCTGCACGGGGGTGCAGGCCGCCGAAGGCGGGTACCACCTGGAGACGGCGCCCGTGCGCCTGAACGACCTGCCTTCCCTGCAAAACGGGGCCAAACTGTTCGTCAACTATTGCCTCAACTGTCATTCCGCCTCGTCCATGCGGTACAATCGCCTCCGGGACATCGGCCTGACCGACGAACAGATCAAGGACAACCTGCTGTTTACGGGCGGTAAAGTCGGCGACATGATGACCGTTGCCATGAGCGCCAAAGAGGCGAAGGAATGGTTCGGCGCCGCACCCCCCGATCTGTCGGTCATAGCCAGGGCGAAATCCGTCAACGCGGGTCCGTCCGGCGCCGATTACCTCTACACCTACCTGCGTACGTTCTACCGCGACGACTCCCGGCCTACCGGCTGGAACAACCTGGTGTTTCCGAACGTGGGCATGCCCCACGTCCTCTGGGAGCGCCAGGGCCCGCGCGAGCTCACCACCGTTGCCATGCACAAGGGCGAGGGCGAGCACGGCTGGGAGCGCGTGACGACTACCTACGACGTGAACGGCGTCGCCACCGTCAAGCACGAGCCGGTGGAGAACTACCATGGCCACGAAACGATGGAAACACGTTTCACGGCCAAGGACCCCGCCAGGGCGGCGGCCTACGACAACGACGTGGCCGACCTGGTGGCGTTCATGTCGTGGATGGCCGAGCCCGTGAAGCAGCATCGCGTGCGTCTGGGGGTGTGGGTGCTGATTTTCCTGGCTTTCTTCACGGTCATCGCCTGGCGTTTGAACGCCGTGTACTGGAAGGACGTCAAGTAGTTCTCGAACTACCTTCCCGGGGCCAGCATCCGTTTGGATGGCTGGCCCTTTAACGTTTTTACATCTCTCTCTGGAGACCCCGCCATGATGGTGCTTTACTCCGGAACCACGTGTCCGTTCTCCCAACGCTGCCGGTTCGTGCTGTTCGAAAAGGGCATGGATTTCGAAATCCGCGACGTCGACCTCTACAACAAGCCCGAGGACATCGCCGTCATGAATCCCTACGGCCAGGTTCCCATCCTGGTCGAGCGCGATCTGGTGCTGTACGAGTCGAACATCATCAACGAGTACATCGACGAGCGCTTCCCGCATCCGCAGCTGATGCCGGCCGATCCGGTGATGCGCGCCCGGGCCCGCCTGTTCCTGTTCAATTTCGAGAAGGAACTCTTCGTCCACGTCAGCACGCTGGAGGCCCGCGAGAGCCGCGCCGACGAGAAAGGCCTCGAGCAGGCCCGCCAGCAGATCCGTGACCGGCTCTCGCAGCTGGCGCCGATATTCCTGAAAAACAAGTTTATGCTTGGTGAAGAGTTCTCGATGCTCGACGTGGCCATCGCGCCGCTGCTGTGGAGACTCGACCACTATGGCATCGAGTTGCCGAAGAATGCCGCGCCGCTGCAGAAGTACGCCGAGCGTATTTTCTCGCGTCCGGCCTATATCGAAGCGCTGACGCCGTCCGAAAAGGTCATGCGTCGCTGATGCGAGGCGGCCGGACCATCAGGCGGCAACCCGCGGCGGACCGGCTTGCCGCCGCTGCCGCGCGGAGGCCGCGCCGCGCCGTGCCAGGGGTGTAACCATGAGCGAAATCTCCACCAAGCCTTACCTGATCCGTGCGCTGCACGAGTGGTGCACCGACAACGGCTACACGCCCCACATCGCGGTCACCGTCGACGAACGGGTCGTCGTGCCGCGCGAGCATGTCAAGAACGGCGAGATCGTGCTGAACGTCGGCCGCCTGGCCACGCACAAGCTGCAGCTGGGCAACGAGTTCATCGAATTCCAGGCGCGCTTCAGCGGCGTGGCGCGGCAGATTTCCGTGCCCGTCGATGCGGTAACGGCCATCTATGCGCGCGAAACCGGGCATGGCATGGCCTTCGAAGCCGGGCCTCCCGCCTCCGCGGGAAGCGGCGCGCAACCCGACAGCCCGGTGGTCGAGGATGCTCCGGAGGCCGAGACGCAGGAAAACGCCTCCGCCAGCCGCCCGCAGCTTTCCGCGGTGCCGGCGAGCGAAGCGCCGTCCTCGGATCCGGAAGGGGGCCCCGACGATACCGATCCCGCTCCTTCGGGCGGCCCGGACCGCGGCCGGCCGAAGCTCACGGTCATCAAGTAAGTCCTTTCACGAGCCGGCGGAGCTGTCGCTTCGCCGTGCTTCTTTCCGTTCCCATCCATCGGCGCATAAAGAACCTCGAAAACATTCGTTAGCCGTCGGTGCGTCGATCGCTATGCTGGCTCTCCCTTGCAAGGAGAGTCATCCATGAGCATCGTCCACTCTGGTTCCGACACGGCTACGCCGTTCATCTCGGCCGAAACGCTGGCGGCAGGCTTGGCCGAGGGCGGAGTGTCGCCGGTGTACGTGGCCCTGGACGCCGGCCCGCCTCCGCCAGCATTGATTCCCGGGTCCATCGAAACCGCGTTGCCAACGCACTACGCCGAACCCGGCGATCCCGCTCGCGGACGTCTACCGCTCCCCGCGCGCGAGGTGGTTCGGCGTTGGTCGTCGGCGGCCGCGTTGGATCGTGGAGGCTGCATCGTCGTTTATGACGCCGGTACGGGCTCCGCAGCGGCGAGGGCCTGGTGGGTATTGACCTGGGCCGGGCTGCCGGGCGTGCGCATTCTCGACGGGGGCCTCAACGCGTGGATCGCCCGGGGTGGCGAAGCTGCAGCGCCGGGCCCGCAAGCCACCGCGCCCCGGTTGACCGCGATCGATACCGAGGCCATCGCGGGGAATCCGCAGGCCTATCGCCTGTTCGACGCGCGGGCCGTCTCGGCCTATACCGGGGACGGCGGGCAGCCTTCTCATTTGCCGGGGGCGGTCAGCAGCCCCGCCGGAATCTGGCAGGACGCGAACGGCCGGCTGTTGCCTCTCGACCAGCGCCAGGCTCTTGCGCGCAAGCTCGGCCTCTTCGACGATGACGAGCGGCCGGTAGTGGCCTACTGCGGATCGGGCGTGGCGGCCTCGTACTGGATCGCCGCCGTGCAGGACCTGGGAGTCAAGGTATCGTTGTACGCAGGCTCATGGAGCGCCTGGTCCAGCGATCCGGCACGTTTGGCGGCCACGGCGCCGGCGTAGCGGTCGTCGATTTCCATTACAATCCGGCCTTCTGCCGGTGTAGCTCAGTTGGTAGAGCAGCTCACTTGTAATGAGAAGGTCGAGGGTTCGATTCCTTTCACCGGCACCAATACCCGCGGCAGTCTGTGACTACACGGATCCAGAAACCCCCGGAAACTCAGTGTTGACGGGGGTTTTGCATTCAGAGCCGCCCAGTGTCGCCGAAATCCGGTCCGCTGTTGCCTGCAGCTTGGCCAGATATCGCTCGACGGCCTGCTCGGGAGTCAGTACCGACGAGAACCAGGTCAATCCCAGCGTGGCCACGGTGGCGTCGCCCTGCCGGACAGGGATGGCCATGGTGCAGGATTGCTTGCTGAATTCCAGGTCTCTGAGGGCGTAGCCGCGGGCGCGCGTGGTCTCGAGAATGCGCTTCAGGTTTGCCGGGTCGTGCGCCAGGCGGTCTTCATCGCGGCCGCTTTGGCGGACGACGCCCAGGATGAGCTCCTGCTCCTCGGCCGAGCAGAACGCAAGGTAGGCGCGTCCCAGCGCGCGCCCCACCATGCTGCGCCGGAGGTTGATCGACGAATGCAGGAGCGACAGCGGGGACTGCGGGATCGTGCTGTAGCGAACCACCATCGCGTCGACATCGAACAGCGCCAGCGTGGTGGGCCATTTGATTTCACGCGTGAGCTCGTCGCAGAACGGCGCGGCGACTTCGATGACCCGCGGACCGTGAACATACCCGCAATTGAGCGACGCGACGCCCGCGGCAAGGTAGTAGGCGCCGAAGCGCGAGGATTGTCCGACCAGGCCCTTGGCCTCGAATGTGCGAAGCAGGCGAGCGATCGTGGCCTTGGGGATGGCGGTGCGGCGGTAGAGGTCGTCTATCGTCGACACGGGTTGACGATTGAGCGCCTGGAGCAGCTCGATCGCGCGTTCGACGCTCCGGATGCCGGTCCGGATGGGCGAGGCCGGACGTCCGGGGGCGGGTGTAGCCGCGATAGTCCTGGGTGTGGAAACCATGCGAAACAGTATAAGTGCGCCGTTCGCGGGCCGTGCCGGCGGTGCCTGGCTATGCCTCGCCTGCCAGGCGGTCCCGCGCGCGGGCGGCCATATGGGTCCGATAGGTGCTCAGCCGGTAACCCAGGTCCGGTTCGATCGTCTCGACATGCATGGAGACGGCCATGGGCAGTCTGTCGCTCAAGGGCTTGAGCCGCTCCAAGGCCGCCGCGAATATCCGGTCTGTCGAGGCTTTTTGCGTGCCTGGGTCCCGGCCCGGCAGGACGCGAAGCGTGAGGTGGACGAAGGCATTGTCGGGGTGGCCGTCGGCGATGACGTAGTTCGCGACCGGGACGGCGCGGGTGCGCAGGCCCGCCAGAGGGAACACCCCATCCGCCGCCGCCTCCTGGTGCATGTGCCGGACGAACTCGTCGACGTCCAGGCTTGATTCGACGTTGGCGGAATACTCGATCCACAAGTGGGGCATGCTGGCGTTCTCCCGCGTTCGAATCAATTGATCTTGAGTCCGCGCTCGCGGATGAAGGCGGCGATGTTCTCCGCTTCCCGGCGATACTTGGCGGCAAACGCAGCGGCGTCGAGGGGTTCCAGCACGATGCCCTCCTTGCGCAGCTTCTGCCGCGTGGCTTCGCCCTTGAGCGCGGCTTGGACTGCCGTGTTGAGTCGTTGCGCAACCTCCGGCGGCGTGCCTGGCGGCGCGAACACGCCGAGTGCGCCCGCCGCATTGAATCCCGGCGCACCCCGCTGCGCGATGACCGGCAGATTGGGAAAGTCGGGGCTGGGATCGGGCGATCCGATCGCCAGGGCGCGTACGGCGCCGCTTTGCAAATGGCCGGCAGCCAGCGAGGTCGAGCTGAAGATAGCCTGAACGCGGCCGCCGAGCATGTCCGTCAACATCTGCGCGGCGCCCTTGTAGGGTACGGCCGTCATCCTGAGGCCGAACGCGGCGTTGAGATGTTCCAGGGCGAAGTGGTTGGGCGAGCCGATGCCGCTGGTTCCGAAGTTGATCTTTCCCGGCTGGCTCCTCACCACCTCGAGGAATTCATCGAAAGACTTGGCCGGGAAATCATGGGGCACCAGCAGCAGCGTCGTGGGTCGGCCGACGGAGGCGACGGGAAGCAGGTCGTTCACTGGATCGAACGACAGGCTCCTGTCGAGCGCCGCGGCAATCTGCAGAGAGGTGTAGGCCGTGAAGAGGATGGTCTGTCCATCCGGCCGCGCCTTGGCAATCTGTGCCGCGGCGACGGCGCCGGCCGCTCCGCCTTTGTTTTCAGGCACGATGGTGCGGCCGAGGAGGGGGCCGAGATCGCTGGCAAGCTGGCGCGCGACCGTGTCGACGATCGCGCCGGGCGGATAGCCGATGATCATCGTGAGGGGAGGCGCCGATGATGTGCCTTGGGCATGCGCTGCGGACATCGCTGCCAGCGTACCGAGCGCGGCTGCCAGGCGTATGAATGTGCCAGCGTGGAAGGGGTGGGTCATGACTGTCTCGCGGGTTGTTGTGGTTGTCGCTGGCCGGCTTCAGGAAGCGGCCGGCCGGGTGGGATCCTCATAATCCGCTGCGTTGGCGATCCAGCCTTTGGCGATGAAATCGCGTCGGGGCGGAGAGAATATGTCGATCAACAGGTGATAGCCCGCGCCTACCCCTTCGGTCGTGTGGATGAGGCCTGGCGGAATGACCAGCAATGAACGGGGTGCGGCCGCGAGGTGTTCATCGTCCCGCCACAGGTCGGCATTGCTGCCCCATGGCGTGCGCAAGTGATGCATGAAGCGGCCTTCGATCGCCAGCGATCCTTGCTCGAAATCGTCGTGACTGTGCGGACTCAGCTTTGCGCGGTCGCGCGGCCCGTCGTACTCGACCCAGTTGATGCTCAGCGTGTCGGTTTGATACATCTTGAGGCGTGCGTTATCGGCCGGCGCGGCGATGTCGTCGATGGCCGTGACCAGCGGTTTGCCCTCGCCGCTGCGCCGGCGGAACGCCGGCGTCGAAGCGACGATGCGGGAATCGCGGGTCCGTTCGTTGAGGTAATCCGAAGAACCGAGGTCGTTGCGGCTGCTGGCGATCAGTATCCCGAGTGCCGGCGCCTCGAGCGTAATCGTGCACCGGCCTGCCGGAATGATGCAGAATGACCGCCCGGGTGCCGCCGTCGTGCTTGTGCCGTGTTCAATGCGCGCGCCGGCGCCCGGAAGCAGCAGCAGTAATTCGTGCGCGCTGTCTGCGACATGAGGCTGCGTATGGCCGATCCAATCGACGCTGAAGTTCTGTGCGCGGCCGACATGGCGTTCGCCGGCTGACATGGCCTCGGGAAACTCGATGAGTTCCGCGTGGTGCGCCGTGAGTGGGGTAGCGTTCATGGTATGCGATCAGGGAAATCAAGCGATGGGGGGGCTGGGGCGGGGCAATTCGGTCAATGAGCCGACCGTCGCATACTGCGAGCCCCCGAGGCGCGTCAGCGGCAGCGTCCGGGCGACGTCGAAACGCCCTTGCGCATCGACGTACTCGTCCTGCAGATGAACGCCGATAACGCTGCCGAACACGACGGAACTCCGGGTCTCTCCGTTCCGGGTCGGCTCGATCTCGACGATCTGCAGCAGGCGGCATTCCAGGTGGGCAGGCGAAGCTGCCACGCGGGGAGGGGCGACCTTGACGCTCGGGAGTTTCTCCAGCCCGGCAACGTCGAATTCGTCGACTCCCGCCGGCAGGTTCAGCGAAGTCTGGTTCATGGCATCCCGCAGGTCCCAAGTGACCAGATTGGCCACGAATTCCCGGGTGGCGCGAACGTTGGCCAACGTGTCCTTCTCGGGACGGTCGCCCGCTGCATTGCACGAGAACATCAGGACCGGGGGCGCGGTGGACACCAGGTTGAAGTGCGAGAAAGGCGCCAGGTTGGCATGGCCCGACTCGTCAAGCGTGCTTATCCAGCCTATGGGGCGGGGAGCGACGATGGCGTTGAACAAACTTCTTCGATAGTCGGTGACGGTGTCTAGGTCGAGGAACATCGCGGGGCAAGCCTGAAAGGGAGAGAAGCGCCGGGCAGCCGGCGCTCCTCGAGCAGCGCTACGGGTGGACAAATATAAGGAGCGCGCCCGCATCGGGCCACGGCTTTTTTGGAGCTTTCCTAAGCGTGGAAAGCTTGGAGCCGGACGTCTGTCTGGCCGATGCCGGCGCCAATCGTCCGCTGGGCATTCCTGCGCTGCCGTGGTAGCCCGGGGGGTATCATGCGGGAAAACGAGACGCGGCCGGCCCTTCCTGCCGCCGATCCACAAGACCGCCGCACGAGACCCGATGACACGCACCCCGCCGGCCTGGCTGATGCCCGTAGTGGCCATTTGCATTCTGCAGACCAATTCGTCATTCCTGACCCGGCTCATTCCCATCGTCGCGCCGGCCATGTCCGCGGAGTTCGGCTGGAGCGGCAGCTCCATCGGCTACCTGACCGCCAGCAATTCGATGGGGGGGCTGGCCATACTGATCGCGGGCTCTGCGTTGCTCAAGCAAATAGGCGGGATGAGGACCTTGCAGCTGACGCTGTCGCTGGGGGCCGTTTGCCTGGCGTTGTTGCTGTATCCCAGCCTCGGCGTCGCGCTGGCCGCATGTTTTGCCATGGGCTTGAGCAACGGCGCCGCCAATCCGGCCGGCAGCGAGGTGCTGCAGCGATTTTCCCCGCCCGGCAAGCGCAACCTGATGTTCTCGATCAAGCAGGCCGGGGTTCCCTTGGGCGGCGTGATGGCGGGATTGCTGGTGCCGGCGATGGTCGCGCTGGGGGGCTGGCGCATGGCCCTCCTGGCGTGCGCGGCGATCGTGCTGTTGCCCATCGCGCTGACTTGGCGGCTCAGCGCCGGCCTGGACGAGATACCCGCGAAAACGGGCCGCGCCTTCCCGGTGCCGACCTGGCGGTCGCTGCGTACGCTGGGCGTGCCCTTGGCATCGCTGATGCACAACCGCGGCCTGCTGAAGATCTCCATCGTGGGCAGCCTGTTCGCGGTATCCCAGAGCTGCTGGTTCACGTTCACCGTGGTCTACCTGGTCGACGGCCTGGGTTATTCCCTCGGGCGGGCCGGGATGGTGTTTGCCGTGATGCAGGCAGGCGGCGTGATCGGCCGCGTAGCGCTGGGGTGGTTGTCCGACTATCTGCGGTCAGCCACGGCGGTGCTGTCGATCGCGGCCCTTCTTTCGGCGGCGACGACGGCGCTGCTGGGATTCACCAGCCCCGAGTGGCCGCTCTGGGCGGCCCTTTTGCTAGCGTTCGTCGCGGGATGTTCGGCGGCGAGCTGGAACGGCGTGCAGATCGCGGAAGTGGCGCGCCGGTCGCCGCCCCACCTGATCTCGGAAACCGCAGCGGGATCCAGCATCCTGGTCAACCTGACCAATATGGTGGCGCCCACGCTGTTCGCGGTGTTCGTCTCGGCCGGCGGGGGCTACGGCTATGCCTTCGTCTGTGCCGGGGCATGCTCGCTGCTGGTGCTCGCCTGCCTGCCGCGCGACCCGAGCGACGCCGGCGGGCGGTAGCGCGCGCTTGCAAGAACGGTTAACCCGGTACGCCCCGCCTGGCTCGCGGCTGCGGCGCGACGCCCAGGCGCGGGTCGCGCCGCAGCGCCAGTTCCGCCATCCTGGCAGCGACCGTCTCGAAATCGCCGTCGTCCTGCGGTACGTACAGCCATTTTCCCAGCACGGGATGGGGCCGCAGCGCCGGCGACTCCTCCACGAGCATGGCGTGGCGGTCTTTCGAGGTGCACACCAGCAGGCCGTTCCAGGGGTCGCCCCGGTCCGCCACCACGAGGCAAAGCAGGTCGTCCAGGTAGGCGGCGATGCAGCCGAACATGCGCTTGCTCGAATAGCCGGCATCCCGTTCCAGCGGCTCGAAGATCCACAGGAGCGAATTGCTGGCTGCCGCGATCTGTTTCCTGGGAGGCGCGAAGGGGGTAGGGCGGTCCTTGGACATGGGCGCCGCTTCGTCAGCCGGTCAATCGTGCCGCTCTTCGCACACGACCTGGGCGTCGGCGTAGGGAACGACGGTGTCGGGCGCGGCCATCATGGTTGACCCGCCGGCCGCGTACCATTGCCGCACGCTCTGCCCTTCCTGGTAGGCCACGGCGTAGATCCGCCCCCGGCACACTTCCTCCAGGCGGCGGTCGAGGCGGGCGCGCAGCGCGTCGGGGGAATCGCCGGGCTGGCCGACGACGCGCACGGCCTGCGCGCCCGGCCCCAGTTCCGTTTCAAAGGCTTGCGGTTCGGCGGCCGCCGCGCAGCCGGCCGCCAGGCAGCCGCCCCATATCAGCATGCGCCATGTCGCCTGCATGTCCATCCCACGTCTCCTTGCCCGATGCAGCGCAACGATACGTGGGCCAGGGTTTCCCTGCAAGCGCCTGCCTTACTCGTCCGCCTTGATCCCTTCCGAGCGGATCAGGTCGCCCCACTTCTTCGTGTCCTTGCGGGCCAGTTCCTCGAATTCCTTGGGCGTGGTCGGCGACAATTCCACGCCGCTGGATTCCGCGTAGGCCTTCAGCTCGGGCGAGGCCAGCGCCTTGCGCACCGCCGCATTCAGCGCCTCGACCTTGTCCGCCGGCGTGTTCTTGGGCGCGAACAGGCCGTACCAGTTGTTGGCATAGACGTTGGGCACGCCCAGCTCGTCGAAGGTCGGCACGTCGGGCAGCAGGGGCGAGCGCTTGGGCGCGGCGATGGCGAGCGCCTTGGCCTTGCCCGCCTTGATGTTGGACATCAGGCCGGAGATGTCGCCGATGAAGCCGTCCACCTGCCCGCCTATGGTGTCGGTAATGGCCGGCGCGGCACCCTTGTAGGGCACGTGCAGGATGTTGGCCTTGGTCGACAGCTTCAGCTGCACGATCGCCATGTGCGGCATGCTGCCCACGCCGGATGAGGCCATCGTGACGCCTTTCTGCGTTTTGGCTCGGGCAACGAAATCCTTGGCGGTCTTGCTGGGATGATCGGGACCGACGATCAGCACTTCGGGCGTGGAAACCAGCAGCGAGACCGGCGCGAAATCCTTGGCGGGATCGTAGATCAGCTTGGGGTAGAGCGCCGGGTTGATCGAGATCGCGCCCACCGAGCTGAGGAAGAGGGTGTGGCCGTCGGGGCGCGAGCGCGCCACCTGGTTCGCAGCGATGGCGCCGTTGCCGCCGGGCTTGTTCTCGACGACGACGGTCTGCTTGAGTTCCTTTTCCAGTTGCGTGGCGACCACGCGCGCCAGCGAATCGGCCGGTCCGCCGGGCGGGAAGGCGACGACGAGGCTGGTGACGGATTGGGCGTGGGCGCCGAAGGCGGCCATGCCGAGCAGGGCCGCTGCGAGCGGGCCGAGGATGCGGGGAGAGTTCAGGTGGAACATGGTGTTCTCCTTAATCGTTATGGACATTCGAGGCGCGGGCGTTCAACCGCCGGGTGCGCCCTGGGTGTTGACGAATAGCGAGTAAAGCGAAGTGCAGGACGCCATGAACAGGCGATTGCGGTGCTTGCCTCCAAAACACAGGTTGGCGCAGCGCTCGGGCAGCGCGATGCGGCCCAGGAGTTCTCCCTGGGGGGAAAATACGCGTACGCCATCGAGCTCGGGCGTGCCCATGCCCCAGCCGCACCAGAGGTTGCCGTGGACGTCCACGCGAAAGCCGTCGGGCGTGCCGTCGGCGGCGTCGAACAGCACGCGTTGCGCGCCCAGGCTCCGGCCATCGTCCGAGAGGTCGAACGCCAGGACGTTGCGCGGCCGCGAACGCGATTCGATGACGTACAGGCGTTTCTCGTCAGGAGAAAAGGCCAGGCCATTGGGGCCGTCGACCGTATCGCAGACGAGCGCGACGTCGCCGCTGTGGGGGTCGATGCGGTAGATGGCGGCGGGCAGTTCCTGCTCGGCTTTTTCCCCCTGGTAGTAGCCGATGATGCCGAAGGGCGGATCGGTGAACCAGATGGAACCGTCGGACTTCACCACGACGTCGTTGGGCGAGTTCAGCCGCTTGCCCCGGTAGCGGTCGGCCAGCACGGTGATGCGGCCGTCATGTTCGGTGCGGGTCACGCGCCGCCCCTGGTGTTCGCAGGTGACGAGGCGGCCCTGGCGGTCGCGCGTATTGCCGTTCGCATGGCCGGACACCGGCCGCCACACGTGCGCCTGGCCGGTGATCTCGTCCCAGCGCATGATGCGGTCGTTGGGCACGTCGCTCCACAATAGGTAGCGGCCATCGCCGAACCATACCGGCCCCTCGGCCCAGCGGCATCCCGTGGCCAGGCGCTCGACGGCCGCCAGCGGCAGCACGAGTTTCTCGAAGCGCGGGTCCAGCGCGATGACGGCCGGATCGGGGTAGCGCACAGGGGTGTCAGTCGCAGCGTGCACTCATGCCTCCATCGACCACGATCTCCGTGGCGGTGATGAACCGGGCCTCGTTCGAGGCGAGGAACAGCGCGGCGTTGGCGGTGTCCAGTCCATCGCCCATGAAGGGCAGAGGGATGCGCGACTGGCGCTGCGCGAGCAGTTTCTCGACGTCGCCGCCGGTGCGCTGCCCTGCCAGGCGGACCTCCACCATGGGCGTGTGCATCTGTCCGGGGATGACGGTGTTGCAGCGGATATTCTTCTTCGCATATTCCAGCGCCACGACGCGCGACAGCTGGATGACGCCGGCCTTGGCGCTGGAGTAGCCGACCTGGGCCGAGCCGGTCCAGCGTATGCCCGAGGTCGAGGCGATGTTGACGATGGCGCCGCCGCCCTGTTCCTCCATCAGCGGCAGCACGTGGCGGCAGCAGAGGTAGACGCTCTTGAGGTTGAAGTCGATCTGCGCGTCCCAGGTTTCCTCGTCCAGGTCCACCGGGCCGCCCTTGCGCGAGCCGCCCACGTTGTTGACCAGGATGTCCACGCCGCCCCAGGTATCCACGCAGGCGCGCACCATGTCGCGGACCTCGTCGGACGAGGTGACGTCGGCGCGCCAGATGGCGATCTCGCCCCCGATTTCACGCACGCGCGCGACGGTTTCTTCCATGGCCGCGGGGTCGCGGTCCACCGCGAACACGCGCGCGCCTTCCTGTGCGAAGCGGTAGGCGATGGCGCGTCCGTTGCCCCAGCCGGTGCCGACGCTGCCCGCGCCCGTGACGATGGCTACCTTGCCTTCCAATCGGCCTGTCATGATTTGTCTCTCGTGTCTCTTGATGGGGGAAATCGCATCAGCGCCCGAACTCGACGGTGCTGCCGTCGGGAGGCGGGATCTCGAAGACGCTCAGCGTCATCGAGATCAGCGTGTAGTAGCCGGCCATGCCGACCAGGTCCACGACACCGTCGGTGCCCAGCACCTCCATGGCTTCCCGGTACAGCGCATCCGAGACCTGGCGCGTTTCCACCAGCTCCCGCACGAAGCGATAGACCACCGATTCGTCCTGCCGGCTGAAGTCGGGCGAGGCGCCGGTACGGATCTGCTCCGCCACGGCGGCATCGAGTCCGGCCTTCAGCGCGATGGGATGGTGCGCCCACCACTCGAAGGGGGCGCGCCACAGCGCGGCCATGGTCAGGATGGCCAGCTCGGAGAGCCGGGGCGGCAGGCTGGAGTCGTAGCGGCAATACTGGCCCAGGGCCTGCGCATGCTCGGCCAGGCCGGGCCGGTGCAGCCAGATCGCCAGCGGCCCGCGCACCTTGCCGCGCGGCCCCGAGGCGATGGCGTCATAGACGCGGCGCTGGTGTTCGTTCATCTGCTCGACGTCGGGCGGATTCAGTCTGGGCATGCTCAAGTCTCCTGGTTGTCTGGGACGGCGCGGAACATGGTCCGCTTGGTATTGATGAAATGAGGGCGTACGCGGTCGCTCCATGCCGTCGCCCGCACCGCCAGCCATGCGGGAGAGCCGAAGGTCTCGCGGCTGGCGAGGTCGTAGCAGGCGATGTAGCGCGGCGATGCGTCGGCGGCGACATAGCGCCGCGCGCGCACGGTGCCGGGAACGGCGGCGAGGCCGGGCAGATGTTCCTGGTCGTACCAGCGGTCGAAGTCCTCCTCGGCTTGGGGGGTGACGTCCGTCTCCACCATGTAGAGCCAGGGGGCCGGCATGCCGGCTGCCTGCCCGGGCAGGCAGCCGGCGAGGGTCATCGCGACGGCCTGCGCGCGGGGATGCTGCCTGCGCAGCACGGCGGCCAGGCTCGCCAGGTCCTGCGGCGCCGGCAGCAGGGCGTAGCTCTCCGCATGGTCGGCCGCGTGATAAAGGCACAACCCGGCATGCGGGGCACCGGGCAGCTCGCGCAGCCGGGCGTAGTCCAGCGTTTCTTCCGGGAATCGGATTAACAGCGTTTGCATGTCTTGCTCGGTCTTCGTCGCAAGGGCGGACGCGCGGCGTCTTACTCCGCGAATCGATACAGCCGGTGCGGATTGTCCACGAGGACCTGCCGGCGCAACCCGGGATCGGGACACAACCGCAGGAACGTATTGAGCAGTTCGCCGTCGTCGGGCATGTCGCCGTGCACATTGGGGTGCGGCCAGTCCGTGCCCCACAGCAGGCGCCCGGGCATGGCTTCCAGCAGCGCGGCCATCAGCGGTTCGGCATCGCCGAAGGGACGCACGCCGGTGCTGGACGTGCGGTCCAGCCCCGAAATCTTGATCCACGCGCCTGGGTGGTCGCGCAGCGCCAGCAGCGACTGGAATGCCGCGCCTCCTGTGCCCTCGGCTGCCGCCACGCGTCCCATGTGATCGATCACGAAGGGTACGGGCAAGGTCTTCAGCTTGGGCAGCAGGCCTGCCAGCGATGCCTGGTCCGAATGGATGCATACGTGCCAGCCGAAGGGAGCGATGCGCGGCACGGTGCGCGCCAATTCATCCCATCCCGCGTTGGCCAGGTGGGACACGAAATTGAAACGCACCCCGCGCACGCCGCGGCGATCGAGTTCGGCGATGCGCGCTTCGTCTGCATCGGGATCGAGCAGCGCCACCGCGCGATACTGGCCCGCGCCGCGATCCAGCGCGTCCAGCGTGACCGACAGGTCGGTGCCGTGGCAACCCGGATGCACGATGACGCCGCGTTGGAAACCCAGCGTCCGGTGCAAGCCGAGCAATTGCTCGAACGGCGCATCGGGCGGCGTATAGGGCCGGTCGTCGGCGTAGGGAAATACGGCAGCCGGTCCGAAGACGTGGAAATGCGTGTCGCAGGCGTTCGCCGGCAGGGCTTGGGCCGGGGGCGTGATCTCGGCCAGTGGAGGTGCGCAATCGGGCATGGCGAAGTCGGAACTGTCGGGAATCCGGCATCATGCGCAAGCCCTGTCGGGCAAGCAATGCGTCCGCGCTGACTTCTGATATAGAAAAAACGTATACCATTGCATTCATGGACCTTCGGCAAATCCGCTATTTCATCGTGGTCTGCGAAATGCACAGCTTCTCCCGGGCGGGAGAAGTGCTGGGCGTGTCGCAGCCTTCGCTCAGCCGGCAGATCCAGCTGCTCGAAGCCGAGCTGCGCCATCATCTGCTCCGGCGGACCGGCCGGGGCGTGGAGCCGACCGAGGCGGGCCTGCGCTTCCTGGAACACGCCAAGGCCATCGACGCCCTGGCGGCGCGCGCGAGAAAGGACATGCATGCCTTTCGCTCGCATTCGCAGGACAAGGTGCGGCTGGGGATGCCGCACCGCGTGGCGCGCCGGATGGCGCCGCACATCGTGCAGGCGTTCCGCCGTCAGCATCCCGAGGCGGCGTTGACGCTGGCCGAAGGCTTGAGCTCGGAAATGAACGAATGGCTGGTCAAGGAAAGGGTCGACCTGGCGATCCTGTACGATCCGCCTCCTTCCTCGCTGCTGCGGTATGAGTCCATCTATCGCGAGGACCTCGTCCTGGCGTATGGCAAAGCCTGCCGGCCGGCGCCGCCGCCGCACGTACGCGCCAGCGATCTCGGCAGCTATCCGCTGGTGCTGCCCAGCGCGCCCAACACCATACGCGCGCTGGTGGACCGGACCTGCCGCGAGCTCAACGTGACGCTGAACGTCGTGGCGGAGGTGGACGTGGTCCATACCATCCTCGAGACCATGACCGAGGAAAGCATGTTCACCATCATTCCGCGCTCGGCGCTCAGCGACATGCAGGGCCAGGACTACCTGACGTTCTCGACCATCGTCGATCCCACCATCATGAACAACCTGACCCTGGCCACGCTGACGAGCGGCCCGCTGCCGCCCCTGGTGGAGGCGACGGCGCGCATCATCCGCGGACTCGACATGGCCCGCCTCTTTGCCTGATCCCGGCGCCGGATCCGGCTATACCGCCGCCTCCGGCCCGAAGAACTCATACCGCGTCTGCGCCTCGGGCACGCCCAGTTCCTTCAGGTAGCGCTTCACGTTGCGCATGAAGGGCCGAGGGCCGAGGAAGTACACGTCCACGTCCCGGTCCTGCGGCAGCCATTGCGCCAATTGCTCCTTGGTCAGGTATCCCACCGCGTCGGGCCGCTGCGCCGCCTCGCCAGGTTCGTCATAGCAGTAGAAGCGCTTGAGCTGCGGGAACTTGGCCGCCGCCGCGTCCACGTAGTCGCGGAAAGCATGCACGGCGCGGTTGCGCGCGCAGTGGATGAAGTGGATCGCGCGCGATGTGCCCAGGGCCGCTTGCAGCATGGCCAGGGTGGGCGTGATGCCGACGCCGCCGCTGATCAGCACCAGCGGCTTGCTGCTTGCCTGCAGCGTGAAATTGCCCGAGGGCGGGAAGAGCGCGAGGGTGTCGCCTTCGTTGACCTTGTCGTGCAGGTGGTTGGAGACCACGCCGTCGCCTTGGCGCTTGACGCTGATGCGGTACTCGCGTCCGTTGGGAGGAGCGGATAGCGAGTAGTTGCGGCGAACCTCGGCGCCGTCGACGAGCAGCGTCAGGCCGATGTACTGGCCGGGCTGGAAATCCAATACCGGGCCGCCGTCGGCGGGTACGAGATAGAAAGACGTGATCTCCGCGCTTTCGGGTTCCTTGCGGGCCACCCGGAAGGTCCGCGCGCCGCGCCAGCCGCCCGGCGCCTTCTCCTGGGTGGCGTAGCACTGCTCCTCGGCCTCGATCAGCAGCGAAGCCAGTTGCTGGTAGGCCGCGCCCCAGGCCTGCAGCACTTCGTCGGTCGCGACCTCGGGGCCCAGCACTTCGCGGATGGCGCGCAACAGGCACGAACCGACGATGGGATAGTGTTCGGGCAGGATCTGCAGCCCGACGTGCTTGTTCACGATGCGGCCGACCAGGCCGCCCAGCGGCGTAAGGTCGTCGATGTGGCGGGCATAGGCCAGCACGCCGTTGGCCAGCGCGCGGGGCTGGTCGCCGCTGGCCTGGTGCGCCTGGTTGAACAGCGGCCGCACCTGGGGATACTCGGCCAGCATGAGCCGGTAGAAATGGGTGGTCAGCGCTTCGCCGCCGGTTTCCAGCAGCGGGACGGTCGCCTTGACGATGGCTCGGTGTTGAGCGGACAGCATGGGATCTCCTGGGAGAGCGGCTGCATGGGAAGAAGCAGCCTTCGTCTTCTCTCTTTCAAGATGCATGCCAGGCGCAATCTCGCGGCACTGCGCCATATGCGGCGAAAGTAAGTCATAATGACATATACTGGACATGTGTTTTTATGACTCGTATATAGTCAAAATGACTGCAAACGCCTTGCTGCACGCGCTCGTTCCGCTGGTCGACGACCTGGCGCGCGACCTGGCCGAAGGGGAACGCTACCGGCGCTTGCTCAAGGCCGTTCGCGCCCTGGTGCCTTGCGATGCAACAGCGCTGTTGCGGCTCGATGGCGAATGGCTGGTGCCGCTTGCCGTGGATGGCCTGAGCGGCGACACGCTGGGCCGCCGCTTCAAGGTGGACGAGCACCCTCGTTTCCAGCTGCTGCTCCAGTCTGGCGGCCCGACTCGCTTTCCGGCCGGAAGCCGCCTGCCCGACCCCTATGACGGCCTCGTCGAAGGCATGGAAGGCGAACAGCTGGAAGTGCACGATTGCCTGGGTTGCGTGCTGCGGGTGGGCGAGCATCCGTGGGGACTGTTGACGCTGGACGCGCTGGAGGCCGGGCGGTTCTCCGAACATGACCTGGACATCCTGCAGACTTTCGCCAGCCTGGCCGCGGCCACGGTCAGCGTGGCCGACCGTCTGCAGCAACTGGCCTCGCGCGCCAGCGACGAACACCAGCGCGCGGAAATCTACCGTGCCGCCGCCGAAACCTCGCCGCGCCCGCTGCTCGGACAGAGCGCCGTCATCCGCCGGCTCCTGGACGAAGTGCGTACCGTGGGTGCCAGCGACCTGACCGTGCTGGTGACGGGCGAGACCGGCGTCGGAAAGGAACTGGTGGCGCAGGCCCTGCATGCGGCTTCGCCGCGCGCCGCGCGCCCGCTGGTCAGCCTCAATTGCGCCGCCTTGCCCGAAGCCCTGGTGGAAAGCGAGTTGTTCGGCCACGTCAAAGGTGCGTTCTCGGGCGCCGTGGGAGATCGCCGAGGCAAGTTCGAACTGGCCGACGGCGGCACGCTGCTGCTGGACGAGGTGGGCGAACTGCCGTTGACGGTGCAGGCCAAGCTGTTGCGCGTCCTGCAAAGCGGCCAGCTGCAGCGCGTCGGCTCCGATCGCGAGCACCATGTCGACGTGCGGCTGATCGCGGCCACCAACCGGGACCTTGCCGAGGAAGTCCGCAAGGGGCGCTTTCGTGCCGATCTCTATCACCGGCTGAGCGTGTACCCCTTGCGCGTGCCGCCCTTGCGCGAGCGCGGGCGGGACGTGCTGCTGCTCAGCGGCGCGTTCCTGGAGGAAAACCGCTCGCGCCTGGGTTTGCGCAACCTGCGCCTGGCCGCCGATGCGCAGGCGGCGCTCTTGGCCTACGACTGGCCGGGCAATGTGCGGGAACTGGAGCACTTGATCGGCCGCAGCGCATTGAAGGCGTTGTCGCGGCAGGCCAAGCGTCCCGCCATCCTGACACTGACGGCAGCCGACCTCGGGCTGGAGGAGCGCGAAGCGGGGCCGCCCGCTCCCGCGCTTGATCATACGGCGGCCAACAGCGCAGGCGTTTCGGCTCAGCCGTTGAAGCTGGCGGTCGACGACTACCAGCGCAGCCTGATCGTTGCGGCACTGCGCCGCCATGGGAACAATTGGTCGGCTGCCGCGCGCGAGCTGGGAGTGGATCGGGCCAACCTGGCGCGCCTGGCCGGAAGACTGGGGCTGCGGTCGGCGGCTTCCGGATCATGATGGCGCGAGGGCATACCCGGAAAGGAATAGGACATGGATCTGCAGAGCCTGAGAACCTTCGTCGCCTGCGTCGAGGAGAAAAGCCTGAGCCGCTGTGCCGAGAGGCTGAATGTCGTCGCTTCGGCGGTGAGCAAACGCCTAGCGGAACTCGAGCGCGAGCATGGCGTATCCCTGCTGCGCCGGACCGGACGGGGCGTCGAGCCCACGGCGGCGGGCGAGGCGCTGTATCGCCATGCGACCTCGCTGCTGGCGGCAGCCCGGCAACTGGAGCGTACGCTGGCGAGCTTTCGCGACGACGGAGAGTCGCATATCAGGATCGCCGCGTGCCGGTCGGTCGTGCTGCAGTATCTGCCGCGCGTCATCAGCATGCTGCGCCGCGCGTGCCCGGATCATCGCGTCGACATCGTGGAAGCGTCCAGCGTCGTGATTCCCGCGCTGGTCGCCCAGGGGGAAGCCGAAGTCGGCATCTATCACGCGCCGTTTCCGCCGCCGGGCTTGCACTGCGTGGAGTACCGCCGTGAACGCGTCGCCCTGGTCGTCCCGATGGGGCATCCGCTCGCACGGCGCGGCCCGGTAAGATTCTTCGACACACTGGATCACAATTACGTCGGTTACTTCCCGCGCCATGATCTTGCCAATTTTCAACGGCTGATCGGGGAAAACCTGCCCAAGCCCATCAATGTCAGCGCGCAGGTTTCCAATCCCGAGGCGCGCTGCATGCTCGTACGCGAGGGCCTGGGCCTGGCCCTGATGGCCGAGGGTCTGGCGCGGGCCTATGCCGAGAGGACGGGGGTCGAGGTCGTCGCGCTCGAGGATGAATGGGCGGGCCGCCAGATCTGGATGGCGTGCGGTGATCCCGCGGCCTTGCCGGAAGGCGCGCGGGAGCTCTTCAAGTACGCGCCGGCCTGATGATCCAGCGCCCGGCCGCAAGCGGGTGCGCTTCAGCCGCGCTTGAGCAGCAGGCCGCCATCGACGGGAAGGAGGACGCCCGTCACATATCGCGCTTCGTCCGACGCCAGGAAAAGCGCGGCGTTCGCAACGTCGGCGGCTTCACCCATGTAGCCCATCGGCACCAGCGCATCGCGTTCGCGGCGGATCATGTCGCGCGGCACCCCGGTTTCCTCGGCGCGCCGTTCGATCGCCATGGGCGTGTCGATCAGGCCCGGCAGGATCGCGTTGGCGCGCACGCCGTGCTTGGCGTTTTCGTACGCGATGTGCTGGGTCAGCGTGTTGACCGCGCCCTTGCTGGTCTTGTAGGTGACCGTGGGCCGGCCGGACAGCGAGGACGTCGACGACACGTTGATGATGCAGCCGGACCGCTGGCCCACCATCTGCGGCAGCGCGTGCTTGCACATCAGGAACATGCCGGTCAGGTTGGCGTCCATGATGCGCTGCCAGGATTCGAGCGACAGCTCGGCGGTCCTGGCGTCGCCCTTGGAGAAGCCCACGTTGTTGTGCAGGATGTCCAGGCGTCCCCATCTTTCCACGCACGATCGCACCACCTGGCGGCAGTCATTCTCGTCGGTGATGTCGGCTATCGCCACTTCCGCCGTGGCGCCCAGCCGGCGGACCGCTTCGAGCGTGTCCTCGGCCCATTCCCCGTTGATGTCCACCAGCAGGAGCGTCGCGCCTTCCTGTGCGAAGCGCTCCGCGGTGGCGCGTCCGTTGCCCCTCGTCGTGCCCGGGCGCTGGCCCGCGCCCACGATGATGGCCGTCTTGCCAGCCAACCGTTGGCCGTTCGTCGTCATATGCTGTCCTTGCATCAAGTGGTGGTGATCCCGCCGTCATGGATAACCTGGCGCCAGCGTGCCTGCTCGGCTTGGCGGAAGGCACGCATTTCCTGTGGCGAGCCGGCCGCGACCTTCATGCCGTCGGCGGCGACCCGCGCCTTGTAGCCGGGGTCGTTGGCGGCCTTGTTCAAGGCGGCGTTCAGCACGGCGACGATGTCGGGCGGAGTGCCCGCGGGGGCAAGGATCGCGTACCAGACTTCCGCCGAATAGCCGGGCACGAGTTCCGCGATAGCGGGGATGCCCGGATAGGCGGGCGTGCGCTCGCGCGAGGTGAGCGCGACGGCCTGCAGCGTTCCTTCTTCCACGTACTTCGCGACGCCTCCCGCGGTGGCGAAGACGAAGTCCAGGCGGCCGCCGGCCAGGTCGGTGTAGGCCTGGGCAGCGCCTTTGTAGGGGATGTGAGTCAGGTCGACGCCGGCCTTCATCTTGAATAGTTCCGCCGCCAGATGGACGGCCGAACCGTTGCCGGAGGAGCCGTAGGTCAGCTTGCCCGGATTGGCCTTGGCGTAGCGGATGACGGCATCGAGGGTCTTGAACCGGCTCTTCGGATGCGTGACCAGCACGTTCGGTCCGACGCAGATCAGGCCGACGTCGGTGAAGTCGCGGTCGGTGTCGTAGGGCAGGTCCTTGACCAGCGTGTCGTTGATGGCCAGGGCCGTAGTCGTCAGCAGCAGCGTGTAGCCGTCGGGCTTGGCCTTGGCCACGATGTTCGAGCCGATGACGGTGCCGCCTCCGGGCCGGTTGTCGACCACGATGGATTGGCCCAGCGCCTCGGCCATGGCGGCGGCCAGGGAGCGTCCGACGACATCCGTGCCGCCGCCCGGCGTGAAGGGGACGACGAGGCGCAGCGCGCGGGCGGGAAAGTCCTGGCCGCCGGCTGCCCGGGCGGCGGTGCCGGGCAGCGCCCCGGATGCGGCGGCAACGCCCAGCATGCGCAGCGTGTCGCGCCGGCTGGTCGACGGCAGTTTCATGATTGCCTCCTATGTGCTGTTCTAGTCAGGGCATCATAGGAAGCGGCGTTGCCGCCGAGTTGAAAATCAGGAACGGGAGTGGTTCCCGGATTTCACGCCCGCACGGCGGTCAATGATCGGAGGCGAAACGCTCGGCCAGGACCTCGGTCGTGCGCATCAGGTGCAGCTTGAGTAGCGCCACGGCCTTGGAGGCCTGGCCCGAGAGCGCGGCCTTCATGATGGCCTCGTGCTCGCTGATCACGTCCTGGGCCAATTGGCGCTGCGACGATGGGTGGACCAGACGGATGCGCCGATAGCGCTCGGAATGGTTGACCAGTTGCTCATTGATCCGCAGCAGCCATTTGGACTTGGCGGCCGACAGCAGCGCCCGGTGGAATTCGCGGTGCGTGGCTTCCCAGTAGTCGGCGCCGTCGTGTTCGGACGGACTGTTGGGCAAGGGCGCCTTGGAAAGCTTGTACCAGGCGGAGGTGACGGCGGCGCCCCAGTTGTCGTCGCCATGGGCGATGGCGTCCTCGAACAGCATGCTTTCGATGGCGATGCGCGCCGACATGAGGTCGTCCAGGTCCGCCCGTGACAGCGGCGCCACCCGGAAGCCGCGCTGGCCTTCGTTGCTGACCAGGCCTTCGCCCGACAGCTGCAGCAAGGCCTCGCGGATGGGACTCAGGCCCAGATCGTAGCGCTTCTGGAGATCGGCCAGCTTGAGTTTTTCTCCCGGAGCCAGTTCGCCGGAAATGATGTCCGCGCGCATGCGCTCGTGGGCGACTTCCGAGATCGTACGCTTGGGTGCCTGAGCCATGGTTCCTGCAAGCTTATCTGAAGAGGGGCGCGCCGCTTCGTCGCGCCGATCGGTACGGCAGAAATTATAAATTTCTTTTATCCATGAGCCAGCGTCCGGTGGTTCGATTCGCTAGCGAAACACGCGGACACCGCGAGGAATCAAGCCTTCGTCATACTCCCTGGATCTTAAGGGATTTCCCTTTGAAATGTAAATTCACAAGGAATTTATATTTACTGCAAAAAATTCGATGGATAGAATTCGCCGCATAAGCAATATCCAACGGCGAATTCCATGGCCATCCTGATTACCGGCGCGGGACTGATCGGCTGCCATACCGCCCGTCTGCTGACGGAGCGGGGCGAACGGGTCGTGCTCTACGACGCCTGCCCCATTCCCGGCGCGATTGCCTCCATCGTGGACGACCCGCGGGCCTCGGTCGTAACCGGCGACGTGACCGACCTGGATCATCTGGCGCGCGTGGCCGAGCAGGAAGGCATCGACCGCGTCGTGCATACCGCCGCCCTGCTGTCCAATGCCATCCGTCGTTCGCCGCTGGACGGTATCCGCGTCAACGTGATGGGGACCGCCAACATCCTCGAGCTTGCCCGTCGCCTGGCGTTCAAGCGCGTCGTGCTGGCCAGTTCCACCACCGTCCACTATCCGGCGTTCGGCGATTTCGCCGGTCCGGCCTTTCCCGAGGACTACCCCATGCGCATGCTCGCTCATCGGCCGGGGTCGATCTATGCGGGCACCAAGGTCGCCGCCGAATACTTCGGCCTGCTGTACCGCGATCTCTATGCGCTGGACGTGGTCGCGTTGCGCTATGCCGCCGTGCTGGGCGGATGGTCCGGTCCGGGCACCTCGGTGCCCGGCAAGCTGCTGGCCACCTTGCTCGAAGCGGCCCGTGCCGGCCGCGAGGCGGTGATCGACGATCCGTTGCTGGTCTGGGAGGGTGGCGATGAATTCGTCGATGCCCGCGATTGCGCCCGGGCCAACGTCGCCGCGCTCGATGCGCGCGAGCCGGCACAGGGCGTCTACACCATAGGCAGCGGCGCGCTGCATCGCTTCGATGACTTCGTCGATGCGGTCCGCGCGGCGTACCCCGGGCTGCGCGTGCGCCTGGCGGTCACGCCCAAGGGCGGATTCGCTGGCTTTCCGCACGTACGCCATACGCCTTCGGACATCTCCGCCGCGCGCCGCGAACTGGGTTGGGCACCCAGCCATGCGCTGGCCGATTCCGTGCGGCACTTCTTCGAACACATGCCCTAGTACGGCTGCCGTCGGCCGCGCCGACCTCGCATTCAGGCGTCCCGCGCCCCGTCGAAGGGGCGAGGCCCCCTTTTACCCAACTCCAGAGGAATCATGACCATGGACAAGAGGACCTTCACCAAGATCGCCGGCGCGCTGGGCCTTGCGGCGGCGCTGGCGCCGGCGCTCGCGCTGGCCGCCGATCCCATCAAGCTGCGCGTGTCGTCGGCGGCGGCCGACACCGACTGGCTCTCGGGCGGCCTGCGCGTGTTCAAGGAACAGCTCGAGAAACTGGCCCCGGGCAAGTTCGCGGTCGAGGTCTACACCGGCAGCTCGCTGTTTCGCCAGGGAACGGAGGTACCCGCCCTGCAGCGCGGCAACCTCGAGATGAGCACGATGACCACGTTCGAGGTCGAACAGCAGATTCCCGAGTTCTCGGTGTTCTCGTCGGGCTACCTCTTCCGTGACTACGCGCATGCCCGCAAGGTGTTCGACAGCGACATCGGCAAGGCCTACTTCGCCGAGGTGGCCAGGAAGATGGAGCTGCAGATCATCGAGCCCATGTACCTGGGCACGCGCCAGGTCAACCTGCGCGACGGCCGCGCCGTGAAGACGCCGGCCGACCTGTCCGGCATCAAGCTGCGCGTGCCGGGCGGCCCCGGCTGGGTCGCGCTCGGCAAGGGCCTGGGCGTCACGCCCACTCCCATGGCGGTGTCCGAGGTCTACCTGGCCTTGAAGACCGGCGCCATCGATGGCCAGGAAAATCCGCTGCCCATCACCAAGGCGAACAACTTCCAGGAAGTCACCAAGACCATCGTGCTGACCAGCCACCTGGTGCAGCCGGTGTTCCTGACCATGGCCAAGAAGAAGTGGGACCAGATCGACGCCGCCGGCCAGCAGGCCGTACGCCAGGCCGCCCGCCAGGCCGCCGACTACAACGATCAGGGCCGCATCAAGGAAGAAGCCGAGATCGTGGATTTCTTCAAGAGCAAGGGCCTGACGATACAGACGCCGGACCTGGCTGCTTTCCGCGCGAGCGTCGACAAGGAGTACGCGCAGGCGGGCATTGCCGCCAAGTGGCCCAAGGGACTGAAGGAAAAAATCGAAGCGGTGAGGTAGGCAGCCATGTACCGGAAAGGGTTCGTTCGCCTGCAGCGAGGCATGGAAGCGCTGTGTACGCTGGCCTTCGTGGCGATCTTCGGGATTTCGCTCCTGGGCATCGTGATGCGCTACGTGTTCTCCATGCCGCTGGTCTGGACGGACGAGCTGGCGATGGTGCTGCTGCTGTGGGTCGTGCTGTTGACCGACGGCCTGCTGCTGTCCGATCGCGAGCAGGTGCGGTTCGACGTGGTCTACGACTTGTGCGGACCGCGCGGCCGGCGAGGCATAGGGTTGCTGGCGTCACTGGCCATCGGCGTGACCTTCCTCGCCTCCCTGCCCACCATCTACGACTACGTCGCCTTCCTGTGGCGCGAGCGTACCTCGGTGCTCGATTGGCGCCTCGATGCGGTGTTCAGCTGCTTCGTCGTCTATTGGGTGGCCGTCATCGTGCGTGCCGTCATCCAGTTCTGGCAGCTGTTGCGGCCGGACTGGCGCGAGCGCGTTGCTGACGACGCGCCTGAAGAAAACTCCAACATCCTCGGCTGATCGTTCCATGAGCACCGCATTCCTGGCGCTGTGCGCCGTCGTCGTCCTGGGCGCCGTGCTGCGCTTCCCGGTCGTGCTAATCATGTTCTGTTCCGGCGTGCTCTACCTGTGGGTGAGCGGGCAGGACCTCGGCATCATCGTCGACCAGACCCTGAATTCGTCGTTCGAGATGACCGTATTGATCGCTGTGCCCATGTTCATCCTGGCCGGCAACGTGATGAACGCCGCCACCATCAGCGAGCGGCTTTGGGGCGCGGCCGACGCCCTGGTGGGCCGCTTTCGCGGCGGCATGGGCCACGTCACCATCCTGATGAACCTGGTCATGTCCAGCCTGTCGGGCAGCGCGGTGAGCGAGGCCGCCGGCGCCGGGATGGTCGCCACGCGCATGATGCGCAAGGTCGGGAATTATCCCGGCGGCCTGTCGGTGGCGATCACCGCGGCCGCGTCCTGCCTCGCCCCCATGGTGCCGCCGTCGATCCCGATGGTGATCTATGCGCTGATCAGCGGCGCCTCGATCGGCGCGCTGTTCATGGCGGGCATCGTGCCGGCGCTGATCATGACCGTCGCGCTGATGGCCATGATCGTGTGGATGGCGCGCCGCCACGACCTGCCGCGCGGCCGCGCGGTGCCGCTGTCCGAACTGCCCGGCGTGCTGGCGCGCACCGCGGTGCCCATGACGCTGCCGGTCATCCTGCTGGGGGGCATCTGGACCGGCATTTTCACGCCCACCGAGTCCGCCACGGTCGCGGCCTTCTGGGCCATGGTGCTGGGCGTGCTGGTCTACCGCAACGTCGGCCTGCGCGGCCTGGCCGCCGTATTCGTGCAATCCATGCGCCAGTCGGCGGCGGTGATGCTGCTGATCTTCAGCTCCTTCATCGTCAACTACGCCTTCACCTCGGAAGGGCTGAGCCAGTCGCTGGCGGGCTACGTCATGGGCCTGGACCTGTCGCCCGTGATGTTCCTGCTGCTGGTCAACCTCATGTTCCTGGTGCTGGGCACGGTGCTCGACGGCGCCGTCATGCTGCTGGTGCTGGTGCCGGTGCTGCTGCCCGCGGTCCATGCCTTGGGAATCGACCTGGTGCATTTCGGCGTGGTCGCGACGCTGAACTTCATGATCGCGATCATCTCGCCGCCCTACGGATTGATCCTGTTCGTGCTGTCGGCGCTATCGGGCGTTCCCATCGGACAGATCAACCGCGCGATATGGCCGTTCTGCTTCCTGTTGGTCGGCGTCCTGCTGCTGCTGGTGCTGTTCCCGGGACTGTCGCTGTGGCTGCCCAGGATGTTCGGCTACGGAGCCTGACCGCGCCATGTGATCCACGGCGGGACGCGGGCTTCCGCGGCTCGCCACCCACGGTTTGCCGGCCGCCACCCACGCCTGGCCGGCAACGCCTCTCTTCCAGCCCTGTGCTCATAGAAGGAAATGTCATGAAGCTTCGCACCCGACTTCTGCCTGCTCTCCTGGCGACCTGCGCCAGCGCGCCCCTGTTCGCCCAGACCTCCAACGTCACCTTGTTCGGGATCGTAGACATGGGCTTCTTGCACGACAGCGGCAATGCCGCCGGCACCAACAACAAGCTCAACTCCGGCATCATGTCCGGCTCGCGCTTCGGCCTGATGGGCAGCGAAGACCTGGGCGGGGGCAACAAGGCCATCTTCATGCTGGAAGGCGGCGTCAACGTCGACAACGGCAGCTCGGCCCAGGGCGGCACGCTGTTCGGCCGCCAGGCCTGGGTCGGGCTCGAAGGCAGCCTGGGCCGCCTCACGCTGGGCCGCCAGTACACGACCGTGGCCATGGCGCAGGTCGAGTTCGATCCCTTCTCGACCGGCATGACCGGCACCTCGGCCAGCCTGATCTCGGCCGGCGGCCAGGGCGGCAGCAATCGCGCCAACAATGTCGCCAAGTACTACCTGGGCCACGCCTCGGGTTTCAATGGCGAGCTGTCATATGCCCCGGGCGAAGTCGCCGGTTCCAGCAGCACGAACTCGCAACTGGGCGCCTCGGTGGGCTACACCAAGGGCCCGT
Source organism: Pigmentiphaga sp. NML080357 (assembly GCF_002188465.1). Taxonomy (GTDB): domain Bacteria; phylum Pseudomonadota; class Gammaproteobacteria; order Burkholderiales; family Burkholderiaceae_B; genus Pigmentiphaga. Next base: position 644,330 of record NZ_NINW01000049.1, read on the forward strand.
TCGGCATGAAGATCGCCTACGCGAAGGCCAACGACGCCGTCGCCCCGGGCGAAGACGCCAAGATGACCTTCATCGGCGCCAAGTATGACTTCGGCGTGGCCACCGCCTTCGTCAACTACGTCATCAACCGCGGAGCCATCGTGCCCGGCACGGTCAACTACAAATCCGAGGACCTGTTGCTGGGCGCGCGCATTCCCGCCGGCGCCCGCGGCCGCGTCATCGTCTCGTTCATCAACAAGAACGACCGCACCGCCGACAACCATGACGCGCGCCTGTACGCCATCGGCTACGTATACGACCTGTCCAAGCGCACCAGCCTGTACACGTCCTACACCTACATCGACAACAAGGCGCCCAATACGTCGCCCACCGGCTTCTACAAGGTATGGAACGCCAACGATGTGGGCAATGCGCTGGCCGGCAACCGGGCTTTCGCGATCGGGATCAACCACCGGTTTTGAGTCGGTTCCTTCCGCCTGGTGATTCGGCCTCGCCGAGCAGCAGCGCCGTCGCGATATTGGGCGCGGGAGCCGGGGCATCCGCCCTGGCTCCCAGTCGGTACGGTAGCGCTCGACGATCCGCCCCTGGCCACCACGGTCGAGCAACAGAAGGCCCGCCTGCCTATGTGATTGGCAGGGACACCGTCCATTGGTATCGTAGGCCAGGGAGAGCGCCGCGCCACCCGCCGTTCCCCCGCACCGCCTCGAAGACCATCGCCGCCCACCCGGCGGCTTCACGCCACGCATCCGCCACACCAGGGAGATCAGCATGGAAAGTGTAACCACCGAGACCTTGCGCTGCATTCTGCTCGCCACCGACCTGAGCGCCCGCTGCGACCGGGCCCAGGACCGCGCCGTACGGCTGGCCAGGGAGCATGGCGCGAAACTGGTGGCGGTATGCGTCATCGAGAACTCGCTGGGCGACGTGCTGACCGCCCGGCGCAGCCAGGTGGTCGACCGCAAGGCCGCCGAGCGCCGCTTCCGCGCCAGCCTGGGCGACATCGACATCCCGGTGGAGCTGGTGCTGGAACCGGGGCACGCGGTCGAAGTGATCCGGAAGACCGCCGCCGCGCACCTGTGCGACCTGATCGTCACGGGGGTGGCGCGCGACGAGACGCTGGGGCGCCTCCTGCTTGGCACGACAGTGGAAAAACTCGCCCGCGAAGTCAGCTTGCCCATACTCGTCGTGCGCGAGCGGCCCCATCATTCCTATCGAGACCTCCTGGCCGCGGTGGATTTCTCCGAAGGGTCGCGGCAGGCCTTGACGACGGCGCTGGCGCTGTTTCCCGAAGCCCGTCCGTTGCTCTATCACGCCTTCACCACGTCCAAGACCCGGCCCGAGGCGGCCGCTGTCGAGCAGGCGCGGCAGGCGGCCGAGAACGAAGTCGCCGCGTTCATGAAGCAGAACGCCATGCTGCTGAACCGGCCCGATATCGAGTGGAAGATCGAGCACGGCCTGCCGGAAGACGTGCTGCCCGATTACGTCGCCCGCCATCCCACCGAACTGCTGGTGGTGGGCACGCATGGCCGCACCGGCATCCTGCGGACCGCCATCGGCAGCGTGGCCGAGCAATTGATCCAGCACACGCCCTGCGACGTGCTGATCGTGCGGCAGCAGGAACCCTGAGGCGCCGCGCCTATCCCGCGCGCCGGCCGTATTCGCTGGGCGGCACGCCCGCCCAGCGGCGGAAGGCGCGGGCGAAGATCTTCTCCGAGCCGTAACCCACCAATTCGGCGACGTCGGCCAGGCGCACCGGGCCGAGCTTGAGCCGTTCCGCGGCCCGCTCCATGCGCCGCGCCGTGAGGTACGAGATGGGCGATACGCCGACCAGTTCGCGAAAGCGCGCGCTGAAGCGGGACCGCGACATGCAGACTTCGTCGGCGAGCACCGGCACGGTCCACGGCCTTTCTGGCCAGCGGTGCATCAGCATGATGGCGTGGGCGATCTTGGGATCCGACAAACCGCGCAGCCAGTTGGGCTCGGTGTCGCGGTGCCGCAGCAGGTAGGCCCGCAGCACGTGCACCATTAGTAGGTCGCCCATGCGCGCGGCCGAGAGCTTCCAGCCCGGCTGCCGGTTCAGGCTTTCCTCGATGAACAATTCCATGGTCGGCGCCAGGCAGGACGCCAGAAGCACGTCGTCCTCGCGCAGGTGGATGAGGCCGGGCAGGAAGCGCAGGACCGAATTCTGCCCCACCGGTCCGTAGTCGACGATGGTGGTGAACAGTTCCGTGGGCACGCCGGCATCGCCAAGGGTGAAGACCAGGGGCTTCTCGCCCCGCTCGCGCATGCCGTGCGCGGCCAGCACTTCCGCGAACGGCGTCGGCGGAATGCCGGGAGAGGACGAGATGGTGTGCCTGCCGCCGCGGGGAAGCAGCACGAGGTCGCCGGGCTCGACCTGCACCGGCGCCATGCCTTCCAGGTGTATCCAATAGGGTGCGCCCCTGGCGATGCGGAACATGGCGCCGCGCAGGCCGGTGGACTCCAGCGACCAGGGCGCATGCAGCGTGAAGCGGCCCGTCGTGGCGCTATCGGCCCGGCATCCCGACAGGACTTCGCTCAACACATCCACGTCTTTCCTCCCATCGGCCGCGCCCGCCACCCGATTTTATCGGCATCGGCCGCTGGCGAGACGAATTGCGGCCTAATAAGGCGTTATTGGGGTGGAGGCGAGCCGGTTTTCAGGGAAGAATCTGCGCTTTCCCGCGCTCGCGGGTCCCGTCCTGGGATCCGCCGCGGTGCCATACGGCGCGGTTTTCCGGCGGGGACGGATCGTCCCGGCCGGCGTTTTCCCCGCATCGCATTTTCATAGGTGCCTCCATGACCGCTTTGCTTCGCACTCTCGCCCTGGCCCTGGGCTGTCTGCCGCTGGCTGCCCCCACCGCGCACGCGCAGGCGAACGATTTCCCGGCCAAGCCCATCACCATCATCGTCGGCTACCCGGCCGGCGGTGGCCCGGACATCGGCGCCCGCATGCTGGGGGAAAAGCTGGCTGCCCGCATGGGCCAGCCGATCATCGTCGAGAACCGTCCCGGCGTGAGCGGCATGATGGGCGCCTCCGCGGTGGCGCGCGCGCCGGCCGACGGCTATACGCTGCTGTTCGCGCCCAATACGTTCCTGATCGCGCCGCACGTGCTGCCCAAGAGCGCCAACGTCAAGCTCGACGTGCTGGAAGACTTCGTGCCCGTCGTCGCGCCGTCCAAGGGCGCCATGATGCTGGTGGCCCATCCCTCGCTGGGCGTCCACAACGCCAAGGAGCTGGTGGCGCTGCTCAAGAAGCAGCCGGGCCTTGCCTATGCCACGCCGGGCAGCGGCTCGCCCATGCACATCGCCGGCGAGCTGTTCAAGAAATCGGCCGGCGTAGACATGCTGCACGTCCCGTACAAGGGCGTGGCGCCGGCGATCGCCGACGTGCTGGGCGGCCACGTGAAGATCACCTATGCCAGCATCGGCGTCGTGGCGCAGCACATCGCCGCCGGACGCCTGGTGGCCCTGGGCATGGCCGAGAAAGAGCGCTCGCCGCTGATGCCCGAGCTGCCGACGCTGGCCGAGCAGGGCTATCCGAATACCGCCACCGGGGCCTGGTACGGGGTGTTCGCGCCCAAGGGCACGCCGCAGGCCGTCGTGGAAAAGCTGAACCGCGAGTTCAATGCCGTGCTGCGCCTGCCGGATACCGCCGCCAAGCTCAAGCAGCAGTGGGAAGTACCGCTGGGCGGTTCGCCGGACGACCTGGCCCGGATGGCCAAGGCCGAATACGACAATTACGGCAAGATCGTCAAAGAGTTCAACATCTCCGCCGATTGACCGCATGAACCAGTCCGCCGCCAGGCGCCCGAACATCTTGCTGATCATGACCGATCAGCAGCGGGCCGATCACCTGGGTTGCTATGGCAACCCCATTCTCCGCACGCCGCACATCGATGGCCTGGCGCGCCAGGGCGTGCGCGCCAGCCAGTTCTACGTGGCCAGCCCTACTTGCATGTCCAACCGCGCCACGCTGATGACGGGGCGCATGCCCTCGCTGCATGGCGTGCTGCACAACGGCATTCCGCTCTCGCGCGAGGATACGACTTTCGTCGAGCTGCTGCGCGACGCGGGCTATGCGACCGCGCTGATCGGCAAGTCGCACCTGCAGAACTTCGGCTACAACAATCCGCCCATACGAAGCTGGGAAAACCTGAACGGCGGCGCGCCGCCCGCCGATGCGATGAAAGACGCGCGCAAGCACCATCGGCGCGGACGCGAATACGACAACGAGTGGACCCCTTATTGGAAGGCCGATCCGTCGTTCCGGGTGCAAACGCCGTTCTACGGCTTCGACGACGTGCGCCTGTGCACGCTGCACGGCGACCGCGTCCAGGGCGACTACGCGCGCTGGCTGGCCGAACGCCATCCCGATCCCGACAGCCTGCGCGGCCGCGAGAACGCCATTCCCGACGCCCGCTACGACTCGCCGCAGGCGTGGCGTACCCGCATGCCGGTGGAGCTGTATCCGTCCACCTACGTTGCCGAACAGACCTGCGAGTGGCTGGCGCGGCATGCGCGCGAGGGCGGCGACCGGCCCTTCTTCGTCCAGTGCTCGTTTCCCGATCCGCACCACCCGTTCACGCCCCCCGGCAAATACTGGGACATGTACGATCCGGCCGGCATTCCGCTGCCGCCGTCCTTCCACCAGCAGAACATGCCCGCGCTGCTGCGCGCGGTGCACGAGCGCACGCGCGGCGGCGCATCGCGCGAGGCCTATATCCCCTTCGCGCTGAACGAGCGCGAATGCCGCGAGGTGACCGCGCTGACCTATGGCTCGATCAGCCTGGTCGACGACATGGTGGGCCGGGTCCTGGCCAAGCTGGACGAGCTGGGTATGCGCGACGATACCGTAGTGGTGTTCACCTCCGACCACGGCGAGATGATGGGCGACCACGGCATCGCGCTCAAGGGCGTGATGCACTATCGCAGCGTGACGCAGGTGCCGTTCGTCTGGCACGATCCGCAATTGCCGGCATCGCGGCGGGGCGCCAGCCTCGATGCCGTCGCCGGCACCGTCGACCTGGCGCAGACCCTGCTGGCGCGCGCCGGCGTCGCGCCGTTCAACGGCATCCAGGGCGCCAACCTGTTGCCGCTGCTGCGGGGCGCAGCGGACGCGCCGCCGCGCGCCGGCATCGTGGTCGAGAGCGAACCCTTGCAGTACGCGTTCGGCCGTCCCCGGCGGTTCAAGGTCCGGACCCTGTTCGACGGCCGTTATCGTCTCACCCTGTCCGACGATCCGGCCGTCTGCGAGTTCTACGATCTCGAAGCGGATCCGCACGAAGTCGAGGACCTCTGGAACGTTCCGTCCGCGCGGGCGCGCCGGGACGAGCGGATCGCCGCGCTGGCGGTGGAAATGATCCGATTGTCGGAAAGTTCGCCGCTGCCGAGCGCGCAGGCCTGACGGCTCGCCGCGGGCGGCGCGCCACGGTAAAGTCGGAGGCATCCCGGCGCACTGCGCGCCGCCCCCGATCGAAGGACGCTCGCCGTGCTACCCCGCGTTTTTGTCTATGTCGATGCCATTGCGCGCGCCGGATCGCTGCGCAAGGCGGCCGAGCAGGTCCACGTCGCCGCGTCGGCGCTGAACCGGCAATTGCTGGATCTGGAACAGGAGCTGGGCGTCGAGCTGTTCGAGCGCCTGCCGCGCGGAATGCGGGCCACGGCCGCGGGCGAGCTGCTGCTGGCCCACATCCGCAAGCAGGAGCGCGAATTCGAATTGTTGCGCTTCCAGTTCGACAACCTGCGTGGATTGCGGCGCGGCCACATCCGCATCACGTCGCACGAGACCGCCACCCGGGAGCTGCTGTCGCGGGCCATCTCCGCCTTCCGCGATGAATATCCCGGCGTATCGTTCACGGTCAATATGGGGACGACGGCGCGTACCTTCGACGAACTGCAGGACGATACGGTCGAACTCGGCCTGTTGTTCAATCCGCCTCCCAACGCCTTGCTGACCCGGCTGGTCGAGGTCAGGACGCCGCTGCATGCCGTCATGGCGCCCGATCATCCGCTCGCGCGCCGCAAGACGCTGCACTTGAGCGATTGCCTGGCCCATCCGCTGGCGCTCACCAACTCCGCGCTGGCGGGCGGGCGCAACCTGATCGAAAGCCTGGCGCGCCAATCGGGCCACGTGGTCAACCCCGCGCTGCAAACGGACAGCTTCGAGTTGATGGGGCAGTTCGCGCGCCAGTCCGGCGGCGTTTTTTTTCAGCTGGCGGTTGGCGTCGCGGCCGAGGTGGAGCGCGGCGAACTGGTTGCCATCGCGCTGGCCGACCCGCCCCTGGCCAAGGGCCGGCTGGTGTTGCTGGCGCGTCGCGGCCGCACCTTATCGGTGCCGACTTCGCGTTTCGTGCACTACCTGGCGGAGCACATGCACGCGCTCGCGTAGGGGCGGCGACTGGAGGTGCCGGGCCTTGCGCGCATGCGTCCGGGTGTGCTGAAAAAGCGAACGCATCGCACTGAATTTGCTGATTTTCAGATTGCGCTTGCCTTCCTAGGATGGTGGTTCGCCGATACGTCGGCCCATCCTGGGAGCTTGCGAAGTGAACACCATTGCATGGCATTACGAGCCGGTTGCCGGCGCGCCGCTGGGAGCGGTCGCGCAAGGGGTGGACCTGGCCAGCGCGGACGAGGCGTTCTATGCCGATCTACCCCGGCAGCTGGCCCGCCACGGCGTAATCATTTTTCGCGACCAGCAGCTATCGCCCGCGGCGATCCAGGCCGCCGCCGCCAGGCTCGGCCCCCTGGAGCCGAGCGTGTTGGACCAGTTCTGCATGCCGGGCAATCCCTTCATCTACATCCTCTCGAACATCGTCGAAAACGGCCGGCCGATCGGTTCGTCGACCGATGGCTACGGCTGGCATACGGACCAGGCCTATTTCGCCAAACCGACGGCTTACACCTTTCTGTATGGCCTGGAGGTGCCGCCCGAAGGCGCGGCGACGGAGTTCGCCAATACCCGGCTGGCCTACGAAAGCCTCTCCGAGGCGCGGCGCGGCGAGCTCAAGCCTCTGCGTGTCGAGCATTCGTACATGAAGATGATCACCGATCGCGCCAGCAACCCCGCGTTCGCCGGCAAGGTGCCGGTTCCGACCGACGAGCAGCGGGCGCGGGTGCCCGACGTATCGCAGCCGCTGGTGCGCCGCCATCCGGTCGACGGCTCGTTGTCGCTCTATCCGGGCGGCCAGACGGTCAAATCCATAGAAGGCCTGGGCGGCGAGGACGGTCTGTCGTTGGTACAGGAATTGCTTGCCTGGTGCACGGCGGAGCGCTTCCTCTATCGCCATGCCTGGCAGCCGCGCGACCTCGTCATCTGGGACAACCGATGCACGCTCCATCGCGCCACGCCCTACGACAAGGAGCGCTATCGCCGGCTGATGTGGCGGGTCAGCATTACCGGCGAACGTCCGCTGGGCCCTTGACCGGGCGGATGGGCGAGCGGGCGAGGATTTTTCGGCAGTCAACCATTTCGAGGGGCAGGGCTATGCGGGCAGGAACGGCCGGCGCGGGACGCGCGGCAGGATGGAAGGGCGCTTGTGCGCACGTGGCGCGGCTGACGCTGCGGGGGCTGTCGGCATGGGGGGTGGCGGTCATGCTGGCCGGACCGGCCGCCGCGGCCGACAAGGTGGTCGCGCAGATCGACTGGCTGCCTTCGGGCGACAAGGCGCCGTTCTACGTCGGCGTGCATGAAGGATTCTTCGCGGCCGAGGGGCTGGAGGTGACCGTGCAGTCCGGGCGCGGGTCGTCCGATGCGCTTACCAAGGTCGCCACCGGCGCCGCCGACATCGCCAGTTCGGGATTGGCGGCGGTGCTGAGCGCCGCCGCCAAGGACGCCATGCCCATGCGCGTCGTGTACTCGCTCTACACCGAGGCGCCCGATTCCTTCTTCGTCGTCAAGGGCGGCGGCATCAAGACGCTGCAGGACCTGAAGGGAAAGCCGGTAGCCGCCACCGCGCTGTCGGCTTCGCGCGTGCTCATGCCCGTCGTGCTCGAACGCAATGGCATCGCCATCGACCAGATCAAGCTGCAACTGGTGGACGCCAATGTGCTCATGCCGATGCTGGCGTCCGGCAAGGTCGAGGCCATTTCCAGCTTCCGCACCCAGTCGCCGCTGGCCAACTCCCTGCTGCGCCCGCGCGGCAAGGAGGTCGAGGTGTTGCCGTGGTCGTCCTTCGGCCTGCAAACCTATGGGACGGTCCTGGTCGCGTCCAACAAGCTGATCGAGCAGCGGCCCGAGGTGCTCAAGCGCTTCCTGCGCGCCTTCCACAAGGCCGTGCTGTTTTCGCTCAAGGACCCGGCCGCGGCCGGCAAGGCGGTGCAGAAGGCGTCGGCCGAAGTGGATCCGGCGATCGCCACGGCCCAGTTCACGGCTTCCATGCCGTTGATCGACAATGCCGTCAGCCGGCGCGACGGCATCGGCGCGCTCGAGCCGGGCCTTCTGAAGAAAAGCTGGGAGTGGGTGGCGGCGTCCGAGCACTACCCGGCCGACAAGGTGGATCCCGAGAAACTGGTTTATCGCGGCGCGCTCCCGGATCGTTGAACATGGAGCCGCCCGTCATCGAACTGGCCGGCGTCGGCAAGACGTTCATCGCCAGCGATCGCAGCAGTACGGAGGCCTTGAGCGGCATAGACCTCGGCATTGCCCGGCACGAGTTCGTCGCGCTGATCGGGCCATCGGGCTGCGGCAAGTCGACGCTGTTGCGGCTGATGGCCGGACTGCTGCCCGCCAGCGCGGGCAGCGTGCGCATCTATCGCCAGCCCGTGACCGAGCCGCGCGACGAAATCGGCATCGTTTTCCAGCGCCCGACGCTATTGCCGTGGATGAGCGTGCTCGACAACGTGGCGTTTCCCGTCAAGCTCAAGACGGGCCGGGTGGATCCGGCGACGCTGGCGCGCGCCCGCGAGCTGGTGGGCATGGTGGGGCTGGCCGATTTCATCGACAAGCGGCCCGATGAACTGTCGGGAGGCATGCAGCAACGGGTGGGCATTGCCCGTTCGCTGCTGCACGACCCCGACATCCTTTTGATGGACGAGCCGTTTTCGGCGCTCGACGCGCTCACGCGCGACGAGATGAGCCTGGAACTGTTGCGCATCCTGCGCGATACGCCCAAGACGGTCGTGTTCGTGACGCATTCGATCCCCGAGGCATTGCTTCTGGCCGATCGCATCGTCGTGATGCAGGCCCGGCCGGGGCGCGTGCGAGACGTGATCGACGTGCCCTTCGCCCGGCCGCGTTCGCTCGACACGCTGACCGACTCGCGCTTCAACCGCATGGCCAATGAGATCCGGGAACAGGTGTTCACCCGCAGGACGGAGTCCTAGACGATGCACTCGCTGCTTGCCTACGCCCATCGCCATGCCCCGCTGTTGACGGCCGTCGGGCTGCTCGTGGCCTGGGAGCTTGCCTGCCGCTTGTTCGCGGTGCCGGCCTATGTGTTTCCCGCGCCGTCGGAGATCGTGCGTGCCGCCGGAACGTTTACCGTGCCGCAATTGTTCGGCCATTTCCGCAGCACGGTGGAAGTGGTGATCGCCGGCTTCATCGCCGCCATTGCCGTCAGCTTCCCGGTCGCGGTCATGATTACCCATTCGCCGCTGCTGTCGCGCACGCTGGTGCCGATACTGGTGGTCATCCATTCGACGCCCATCGTCGCGGTGGCGCCCATCATCGTCGTCGCGCTGGGGGCGGGCGTGCTGCCGCGCGTGGTCATTACCTGCCTGATCACCTTCTTTCCGCTGGTGATTTCGCTGGTGGCGGGGTTGCGGTCGACGCCAGCCGAAATCCTGGAGCTCTCGCGCTCGCTGCGTGCCAGCCGCAACCGCGAACTCTGGTTCATCCGCATGCCGTTCGCGGTGCCCTACATTTTCAGCGCGCTCAAGGTTTGCATCACGCTGGCCGTCATCGGCGCGGTGGTGGGCGAGTTCGTCACCGCCGAGAGCGGCCTGGGCTACCTGATTCTGTTCTCCACGTCGATGATGAAAATGCCGCAGTCTTTCGTGGCGTTGGCCATCCTCGTCGTGCTGAGCCTGCTGCTTTACCAGGCGATCGAGCGGGTCGAGCGCAGGTGGTTCGCGTGGAGCCTGCCCAGGCGGGATCCTGCATGAGGATCGCGGCGCATCGTCACCGTGGCAGGCTCCAGCGATACAGGGCCCGGTAGCGCAACCCGGTTTCCCGCGCTGCCGAACAATACAGGCCCAGGCTGTCGAACGCCGCCGGCGGCGCCTGCGGCATGGCCGGGATCGGCGGCACCGCGCGATCGTGCGCGAAACGCGCCAGCGTGACGTGCGGCCGGAAGGGCCGGGCTTCGACCGGCAGATCCATGGTTCGCAAGATGGCCTGGATCTGGGCCACCAGGGCGCGAAGCCTGTCGGAAAGCGCGTAGGCCTGAACCGCTACGCGCGGGTGCGCGGGCTGCGGCCAGAGCTCGAACGCGAGACTGTCGAGCGGCGGCACGGCGGCAGCGAGCGGGCGCAGCGCTTCGGCCAGCCGGTCGGCCTGGCTGGCGTCCAATCCGCCGAGGAAGGCCAGGGTGAGATGCAGATCGGCGGGCCGCAGAGGCGTGCCGGGCAGGCGCGCGGCGCGGTCCGCCAATTCCGCGCGCGTGGCGGCATCCGGCCCCAGGGCGATGAAACAGCGCGGATAGCCGGGAGGCGGGGCGAGGGGCATGCGGTGTCCTTGAATGTTTCTGCGGGTAAGCGCGAAGCCGGGCGGCGCCGGGCCCGCGGTATCGTGGCGGATGGCACCGTCCGGTGCAAGGCTGCCTGGAAGCGCCCATGCCGCGTATTGTCTTCGCTCCCGCCATACAGCGCCACGTCGCCGTGGCTGCGCAGGATATCGCCGCAGGCACCGTGCGCGAGGCGCTCGATGCGGCGTTCGCGGTCGAGCCCAGGCTGCGCGGCTACATCCTCGACGACCAGCGGCGTTTGCGCGCCCATCTGGCCATATTCGTCGACGGCGTGGCCGTGCGCGACCGCGCCGGCTTGACCGATATGGTGCCTGCCGGCAGCGAGGTCTACGTGGTGCAGGCGCTGTCCGGCGGCTGACCGGCCCGGCGGGCGAGGAGAGGACATCATGAGCGATCATCTGCTGGTTGCGACCCGCAAGGGCTTGTTCGGATTTCGGCGCGGCGCGGGCGGCCGATGGCGGAATGACGAGACGGCCTTCCTGGGGGAGCCGGTCAATCTCGTACTGGCCGATGCGCGCGACGGCAACTGCTATGCCGCGCTCAACCTCGGGCACTTCGGCGTCAAGCTGCACCGTCGCCGTCCGGGCCAGGACTGGCAGGAGTGCGCCGTGCCCGTCTATCCGCCGCAGCCGGACGCCGGCGGCGGCGCGCCGGAAGACAAGGCATCGGTTGCGTGGACCTTGCAGCAGATCTGGGCCCTGGAGGCCGGCGGCGCCGACCAGCCCGGCGCGCTGTGGGCGGGCACCATTCCCGGGGGGCTGTTTCGGTCGGACGACTGCGGCGATAGCTGGACGCTGGTGCGGTCGCTCTGGGACCGGCCCGAGCGCGCCGAATGGTTCGGTGGCGGCTACGACGCGGCCGGCATCCATTCGGTCTGCGTCGATCCGCGCGATAGCGGCCACGTGACGCTGGCCGTGTCGTGCGGCGGCGTCTGGCAGACGCGCGATGGCGGCGCCAACTGGGCCTGTACCACCGCCGGCATGCGGGCCGACTACATGCCGCCCGAGCGCGCCGAAGACCCGGTCATCCAGGATCCGCATCGCATGGTGTCGTGCCGCGATGCGCCCGATGCCTTGTGGGTCCAGCACCATAACGGCATTTTCCGGTCGGTCGACGGCGGCATGGCCTGGGAAGCCCGGGAGGCGCAACCGTCGAGCTTCGGCTTCGCGGTCGCGGTGCATCCGGCGGACCCGCATACCGCGTGGTTCGTGCCGGCGATCAAGGATGCCTGCCGCGTGCCGGTGGAAGGCCGCTTCGTCGTCACCCGCACGCGCGACGGCGGGGCGACCTTCCAGGCCCTGAGCCGCGGCTTGCCGGAGGGGCCGGCCTACGACCTGGTCTATCGCCACGGCCTGGACGTGGATGCGAGCGGCAATCGCCTGGCGATGGGCTCCACCACCGGCGGCCTGTGGCTGACCGAGGACGGCGGCGACGAGTGGACCTGCATCTCGACCCATCTGCCGCCCATCCTGGCGCTGCGCTTTGCTTGAGGCGGATGGGAACGACGAGCACGGACCGGCGCCGCCCGGATCCCGGCCTCGCGGGTAAACCCTCCTGGCCGCGAGGGTCATTCGCTTGCTAGGATTTGATCAAATATCGAATATCTAATATTGGAATCTGGCGCGCACCTCGGGGGAACCATGCCGGCAGACATCGCCCACCTCATCGACGACCGGCCCGGCGACGGCATATTCCGCGTTCATCGCGACGTCTTCCGCCGCGAGGATGTCTTCGCCCGGGAAATGGACCGCTTCTTCCACGGCGGCTGGGTGTTCGTCGCCCACGCCTCCCAGGTGCCCGAACCCCAGGATTACCTGACGACCGGCATCGGCCGGCAGCCGCTGGTCGTCATGCGCGGCCACGACGGCGCGCTGCGCTGCTTCCACAATTCCTGTCGCCACAAGGGCGCCCTGGTCTGCCACCACCGGCGCGGCAATCGCCGCACCCATGTCTGCCACTACCACGGCTGGGCCTACGGCAGCGACGGGCGCAACCTGGGCGTCAAGGGCAAGGCGCAGGGCGACTATCCCGCCGCCTTCGACGACGACAGCCACGACCTCCAGCCGGTCGCCCGTTTCGCGGAATATCGCGGTTTCCTGTTCGCCAGCCTGACGGCCGAGGTGCCGCCGCTCGACGAACATCTGGGCGACATCCGGCGCTTCATCGACATGGCGGTCGACCAGAGCGAAGCCGGCCTGGAGATCGTGCCGGGAGCGGTCACCTATACCTATCGCGCCAACTGGAAGCTGCAACTGGAGAATTCCACCGACGCCTATCACTTCACGTCCACGCATCCGTCCTACCTGCGGCTGCTGGACCGGCGCTCCGGCATGGCCGGGCGCACCGACGTCGAGGCGGCGATCTGGCAGGCAGGCGGCAAGAAGCGCGAGGAAATGATGGGGTCCTTCGGCTTTCCCAATGGACACGCGCTGGTGTGGACCACCTCGCCGGTGGAGAACCATCCCCTGTATGCCCGCCTGCCCGAACTGCGCGCGCGCGTGGGCGATACGCGCGCCGAATGGATGCTGCGCACGCGCCAGTGCAACGTCTTCCCCAACCTGCAGCTGGCCTCCAACGCGGCCCTGCAGATGCGCGTGATCCGCCCGCTGGCGGTGGACCTGACCGAGATCACCTCTTATTGCCTGGCCCCGGTCGGCGAGGATGCCGAGCAGCGGCGCCAGCGCCTGCGCCAGTACGAGGATTTCTTCAATCCCAGCGGCCTGGCAACGCCCGACGACACGGTCACCTTCGAGGACTGCCAGCGCGGCTTCGAAAGTGGCGAGATCGAATGGCAGCAAGGCTATGCGCGCGGCATGGGGCGGGTGGTGAAGGGGGCCGACACCCATGCGGCGGAACTGGACATCGCGCCCGACACGTCGATCTCGGGGCCGTTCGAAATGAGCGACGAAACCGTGTTCCACGCGCTCTATCGCAACTGGTCGAGGAAACTCGCATGAGCCGGCTGGCGCTGGAAGTGCAGGCCGACGCGCAGGCCGTCGTGTTCCAGGAGGCCGCCCACCTGGACGCGCAGCGCTGGGACGACTGGCTGGCGCTGTATGCCGAGGACGCGAGTTTCTGGCTGCCGGCCTGGACCGACGAACATCGCCTGTCGGTATCGCCGGACAGCGAGTTGTCGTTGATGTATTGCGCCGCGCGCGCGGGCCTGGAAGACCGGGTCTGGCGGGTGCGGTCCGGGCTGTCGGTCGCGTCCACTCCCTTGCCCCGTACCTGTCACGCCGTGACGGGATGCGTGGCGACGGCGGCCGGCGAAGGACGGGTGCGGGTCGAGTCGGCCTGGACCTGCCATGTCTACAACGTCAAGCACCGCGACCAGCACACCTTCTTCGGCCGCTACGAGCACCTGCTGCGGCCGAAAGGCGAGGGCTGGCGCATCGCCGCCAAGAAGATCGTGCTGATGAACGACGTCATTCCCACCATGATCGATTTCTACTGCGTCTAGGATGGCCGCCATGCTCCCTGCCCTGGGCGAAATCAAACCCGTCGTGCGGTCCTCGGTGTCCGACGCGGTCTACCAGGCCCTGCGCAACAAGCTGATGCACGGCGAATATCCGGCCGGCCAGCTCCTGGGCATCCAGGATCTCGCCAATGCGCTGGAAACGAGCACCATGCCGGTGCGCGAGGCGCTGCGCCAACTGGTGGCGCAGCAGGGGCTGGAGCCCATGCGCAGCGGCACCGTGCGCGTGCCCCTGATCACGCCGGGGCGCCTGGAGGACATCCGGCGCGCCCGCGTGCTGATCGAGGGCACCGTGACCGAATGGGCGGGGCCGCGCCTGACGCCGGCGCAGCTCGACGAACTCGAACGCCTCGCGGCCGAGATCACGGTGGCGCGCCGCTCGCGCGAAGGGCTGGCCGACAGCCTCGAGAAGAACCGCATCTTCCACTACACCATCTACCAGGCGGCCCAGTCGCCGGTGATGCTCGCCATGATCGACAGCCTGTGGCTGCAATCGGGGGCATACCTGCGCGCCACGCGGGAGTTCCTGCATACCGACACCATCGCCGCGGACCATCTGCACGAATCCGCCGTCGCCGCGTTGCGGGCGGGGGACTATGCACAGGCTCGCAAGTACATCGAAACGGACGTGAGCTGGGTGTTCGACCGGCTCAGCGCCGTGCCCGACGCCATGAGCCGGTAATGCGCCGGCCCGCCCCACCCTTGCGCGGCCGCCGCCGGCCGTGCCGCCGAACCGGGAGTCCACGACCATGAGTACCAAGCGCCTGCGATCCGACATCACCCGCGATGGGTTGGACCGGACGCCACATCGCGCCTTCATGCGCGCCACCGGGCTGGACGACGCAGATATCGCCAAGCCCATGGTCGGCATCGTCAGCATGCGGGGCGACCTGAGTCCGTGCAACATGACGCATGCCCCGCAGGTCGATGCCGCCCGCCTCGGCGTGGTGGCCGCCGGCGGCACGCCGCGCGAGTTCGCCACCATCTCGGTGTCCGACGGCATCGGCATGAACCACGAGGGGATGAAGTTCTCGCTCGTCAGCCGCGAGCTCATCGCCGACTCCATCGAGGCGGTGGTGCACGGCCATGCGCACGACGGCCTGATCGCCTTCGGCGGCTGCGACAAAACCTTGCCCGGCGCGATGATGGGGCTGGTCCGCTGCAACGTTCCCGGCGTGTTCGTCTACGGCGGCAGCGCCTTGCCCGGCCGCTTCGAAGGGCGCGACGTGACGGTGCTCGACGCCTACGAGGCCGTGGGCGCCGCGCAGACCGGCAAGATGAGCGAAGAAAAGGTCATGCTGCTCGAGCGCGCCTGCAAGCCGACCATCGGCGCTTGCGCCGGCCAGTTCACCGCCAACACCATGGCCATGGTGGCCGAGGCGCTGGGGCTGACCGTGCCCAACTCGGCCATGGTACCGGGCGTCTATTCCGAGCGGCTCGACATCGCGCGCCGCGCCGGGCAGATCGTGATGGACATCATCGAGAAGGGCGGCCCCCTGCCGCGCGACATCGTCACGCGCAAGGCGCTGGAAAACGCCTGCGCGCTGGTGGCGGCCACCGGCGGGTCGACCAACGCCGCGCTGCACATTCCCGCCATCGCCAACGAAGCCGGCATCCCCTTTACCGTGGACGACGTGGCCGAGGTCTTCGCCCGCACGCCGCTCATCGGCGACCTGCGGCCAGGGGGCAAGTACGTGGCCAAGGATGTCTACGACATCGGCGGCGTGTCGGTACTCATACGCGAGCTGGTGCGCAGCGGCCATATCGACGGCTCGTGCATCACCGTGACCGGCCGTACGCTGGCCGAAGAGCACGGCGCGGCGCCCGATCCCGACGACAGGGTCGTGCGCAGCGCCGACCGGCCCATCCTGGTCGACGGCGGCCTGGCCGTGCTCAAGGGCAATCTCGCGCCCAGCGGCGCGCTGCTGAAGGTCGCGGGCCTGGCCAAGCGTGTGCATGAAGGCCCGGCGCGGGTATTCGACGGCGAGGACGCCTGTGCCCAGGCCGTCAGCCAGCGCCGCTACGCCGAGGGCGACGTGCTCATCATCCGCTACGAGGGTCCGGTGGGCGGTCCCGGCATGCGCGAGATGCTCGGGGTGACGGCGATGATCTACGGCCAGCAGATGGGCGAGAAGGTCGCGCTGCTGACTGACGGCCGTTTCTCCGGCGCCACCCGCGGCATCTGCGTGGGCCACATCGCGCCCGAGGCGGCCGCCGGCGGACCGCTCGCACTGGTGCGCGACGGCGACCGCATCCGCATCGACGGCGACGCCCGCACGCTGGAGCTGCTCGTGGACGAGGCCGAGCTCGCTCGCCGGCGCGCCGCCTGGCAGCCGCCACCGCCCAATCACAAGGCGGGACTGCTCTCCAAGTACGCCAAGACGGTCGGACAGGCCGACACCGGCGCGGTCACGCACGCCGGCGGAGCGCAATGGCCGGAGCCCGCCAGGTTTGCGGAATGAAGGGGTGCCGCAAGGCGAAGCATGTGTACGCGCGGTCCATCGCCCGGGTTTGACGATGGGCGGACTGCGGCATCAACGTAAAGAGGAAGCGAGATGAGCACGGCAAGACTGGGATATCTGGGCATGGGGCTGATGGGACTGCCCATGTCGTTGCGGCTGCGGGCCGCGGGCCATGCGCTCTGCGTCTGGAACCGATCGCCGGCCAAGACCGCGCCGGCGCGCGCGGCAGGCGCCAGCGTGGCGGCGAGCCCGGCCGAGGTCGCGCGCGGCGCGGACATCGTTTTCATGTGCCTGACCGATGCCGCGGCGGTGGAAGAAGTGGTGTTCGGCGAGGGCGGCCTCGCGTCGGCGCCCGGCGAGGGCCGGATCGTGGTGGACTTCTCTTCGATCACGCCCGAGGCCACGCGCGACATCGCCGCCCGGCTGGCCGCTGCCAACGGCATGCGCTGGATGGACGCCCCGGTTTCCGGCGGCACCAAGGGGGCGGAGGAAGGCTCGCTGGCCATCATGGCCGGGGGCAGCCAGGACGATTTCGAACGCGTCCGGCCGTACGTGCTGCAGATGGCGCAGCGTTTCACGCTCATGGGCCCGCTGGGCGCCGGCCAGACCACCAAGCTGTGCAACCAGATCATCGTCGGCGGCACCATGGCCATCCTGGCCGAAGCCACGCGCCTCGCGGCCAATTCCGGCATCGATCCGCTGCTGTTGCCCCAGGCCCTGGCCGGGGGCTTCGCCGATTCCAAGCCGCTGCAGTTGTTCCTGCCGCGCATGGCGCAGGGCATCCACCATCCGCCCATCGGCCACACCTACACCATGCTCAAGGACCTGGACAGCGTCGTCGAACTGGCGCGCCAGACCGGCACGCCGGTGCCGATGACCGCCGTGGCCTCGCAGATGTTCCGCCTGGTCACCGCTACCCGCGGGCCCGAGTCAGAAGCGCTGGAAATCTACAAGCTGAGCGAAAAGGCGTCTGCCTGAAACCCTATCGTCAACCCGCCTGGGAGTTCGTCATGAAGAAAACCGCCGCGCTGGCCTTGGCTGGCGTCATTGCCGCATGGTCCATTCCCGCCGCCGCCCAGCAGGTGATCCGCGTGGGCTGGTTGATTCCCGCCGAGGAAGCCAAGTACTGGATGATGAAGCGGCCGGCCGAGTTCCCGCAGATCGGCTCCAAGTACAAGATCGAATGGGTGCAGTTCCAGGGCACTTCGCCGGTCATGCAAGGGTTCGCCGCCAAGGCGGTGGATTGCGGCACGCAAACGCCCCTGTCCATCGGCCAGGGGCTGATCGAGGCGAAGGTGCAGACCTCCGTCGTTGCTCAGCACGTCTTCGAGACGCCAAACAGTTTCTCGGTGTACTGGGCGGTCAAGGAAGATTCGCCGATCAAGAGTGTCAAGGACCTCAAAGGCAAGCGCATCGGCGTGTCGGTAATCGGCGCGGGCGTTTATGCACCGCTGGTGCAGATGCTGGAGAAGAACGGCATCGATCCCAAGACCGACGTCAAGCTGATCGAGACCGGATTCGCGCCGTCGGAGGACGCCATCCGCTCGGGCCGGGTGGACGTGGGTGTGCTGAACCAGCCGTTCGCCGCGCGCGCCGAGGCCAAGGGCGGATTGCGCAAGCTGTTCTCGGTGGCCGACCAGCAGCCCAACTTCGTGCATATCCTGGAAGCCTGCCGCAAGGATTTCGTCGATCAGCATCCCGAAGTGGTGAAAGCCTACGTGCGTGACCTGACGACGGCGATGGGCAAGGTATTGGCCAACCGCGCCGAGACGCTGAAGATCGTCTCGGAAGTGACCAAGGCGCCGGTTCCCGTGCTCGACACCTACTTGCTCAAGGCCAACGATTTCGCGCGCGATCCCGGCATGGCGCCCAATTTCCCCGCCATCCAGAGCCTGCTCGACAGCTTCACGGCGGCGGGACTGATGTCGAAGAAAGTGGACGTGGCCGCGTTCAAGAACGGCGACATCCACGCTCCCATCAAGTAGCGGTCGATGCAGGAGCCCCGCCGGGCGGGGCTCGCTCCGGAAGGGTTCCATGATTTCCATCAAGCAGGTCTCCCAGGTCTTCGCCGTTGGCAAGGGCGAGCGGCACGTCGCGCTGTCCGATGTCTCGCTCGATCTCGGCGACGGCGAGTTCATCTCCATCCTCGGGCCCTCGGGCTGCGGCAAATCCACGCTGTTGTATATCGTCGGCGGCTTCGTCAGGCAGAGCTCGGGCACGGTCGAGATCGACGGCCGGCCGGTAGCCGGGCCGGGGCCGGACCGCGGACCGGTGTTCCAGGAGTTCGCGCTCTATCCGTGGAAGACGGTGCTGGGCAACGTCAGCTACGGCCTGCGCCAGCAGGGCGTGGCCCGCCCCGCGGCGGAGGCGCGCGCCCGCGAACTGCTGTCCATGGTGGGCCTGTCCGGCTACGAGGATTTCTACGCCAAGCAGCTTTCGGGCGGCATGAAGCAGCGCGTGGCCATCGCGCGCACGCTGGCCTACGATCCGGCGGTGCTGCTGATGGACGAGCCGTTCGGCGCGCTCGACGCGCATACCCGCAACCGGCTGCAGAACGACCTGCTCAGGATCTGGGAGCGCGACAGGAAAAGCGTGCTGTTCGTCACGCACAGCGTGGAAGAGGCCGTCTACCTGTCCGACCGCGTCGTCGTGCTGACCAAGTCGCCAGGGCGGATCAAGGAAATCATCGAGATCGACCTGCCGAGGCCTCGCATCCGCTCCGAATTGCTGCTCAATCCCAAGTACCAGCAGTACGTCATCGACATCGAAGCCATGATAGACACGCAGCCCGAGCCGGAGGCCGCGTCGTGAGGCCGCTGCTGCGCGCCCCCGGCATGTCGGCGCTGCTGGTGTGCGCCGCGCTGCTGGCGGTCTGGGAAATCGCCGCGCGGCTGTACGGCAATCCCGGACTGCCCACGGCCTTCGCCGCGCTGTGCGAGTTGCCGCGCATCTTCGCCGATCCGCAGGCGGCATTCGACATCCTGGATTCGCTGCGGCGCATGGTGATCGGGTTCGCGCTGGCGCTTGTCGTGGCGGCGCCCATCGGACTGCTGATGGGCCGCTCGCCGGTGGCCGAAGCGCTGATGAATCCGCTGCTGATGGTGGTCTATCCCATCCCCAAGGCCGCGCTGATGCCGCTGATTATGCTGTGGCTGGGCGTGGGCGATGCGTCCAAGATCCTGGTGGTGTTCCTCGGCGTGAGCCTGCCCCTGCTGTACCACAGCTACCAGGGCGCCCGCGCGGTGGAAGAAAAAATGCTGTGGTCGGCCGCCGCCATGGGCATGAACGGCGCGCAGCGCATGTTCAGGATCGTGCTGCCGGCGGCCTTGCCCGAGATACTGACCGGCTGCCGCACCGGCATCGTCATGGGCCTGATCACCATGATCACCAGCGAAATGATCTCGCGCCAGACGGGCGCCGGCAACATCCTCTTCAACGCCATGGACATGGCGCAGTACGAGACCGTCTACGCCATGATCATCGTCATCGGCGCGCTGGGCATCCTGCTCGACGTGTGCTTCGAGGCGGTACGCGCGCGCCTGACGAAATGGGCCGATAAAGACGCCGACGCCACGGTGGCCGCCCTATGAACAAGTCCCGCCGCATTCCCGCGATCATCGGCGCCATTCCCATCGTCCTCATCCTGGCGGCCTGGCAGGGTCTGGCCATGTCGGGACGGGTCTCGGAAAGCCAGCTTCCCAGCCTGTACGCCGTCGCGCTGCGCTTCCTCGAGCAGATGGCCTCGCCCGCGTTCCTTGCCGACGCCGGCGTGACCCTGTTCCGGCTGTTCGTGGGTTTTTTCATCGCGCTGGTGCTCGGCATCGGGCTCGGGCTCGCCGCCGCGCGGTCGCGGTTCGGCGCCGCGGTCATCGTGCCGCTGGTCCGCGTGCTGGGCCCCTTGCCCAAGGTCGCGCTGTATCCGGCGTTCATCCTGCTGCTGGGCTTCGATCATGCTTCCAAGGTGGCCCTGGTCGTGGCCGACGCCACGTTTCCCATCCTGCTGGCGACGCTGCATGGCGCCAGCACCGTCGAGCCCAAGCTGGTCTGGTCGGCCCTGGCCGCGGGGACGCCGCGCTCGCGCATCGTGACCTCCATCGTGCTGCCCGCCGCCATGCCCTCCATCCTGACCGGTTGCCGCATCGGTCTGGTCATTTCCTGCGTGGTGGTGTTCCTGGCGGAAATGATCACCTCCACCGACGGACTCGGCCACCAGCTCGTCATCGCCTCGCGCAGCTTCATCACCGTCGACATGTTCGTCGCGCTGATTGCGATATCGTTGCTGGGGCTGGTGCTGAATTTCCTCCTGGGCCGCGCGCGCAAATTCTTCCTGCGCGGTTTTCCGGAGGAGTCCTGACCGCCTGTTCCCTTTCCACGTTCTCGTCCGGACGCCGCTTCGCCCATGATCCGATTCTCGGCCAACCTGTCCATGCTGTTTCTCGAAGTGCCTGAACTCGAGCGGCCGGCGGCCGCCCGGCGCGCCGGATTCGACGCCGTCGAGATCCAGTTTCCCTATGGCCATCCTGCCGAACGCTGGCACGATGCGCTGCGCGAGGCGGGCGTCGAACTGGTCCTGTTCAATGTCCCGGCCGGAGACTTGATGGGGGGCGGCCAGGGACTGGCGGGCGTGCCGGGCCGGGAGGCGGCTTTTCGCGATGCGGTGGACGAGGCGGCGGCGGTGGCGCGGGTGCTGCGGCCCCGCCACGTCAATGTGCTCGCGGGATGTCCGGCGGCCGGGCACGGGCGCGAGCGCTGCCTGGACACGCTGGCGGCCAACCTGGCCTACGCCGCCGAGGTCATGGCCGACGCCGGCGTGGGCGTGGTCACCGAGGCGGTCAATACGGTGGACCGGCCCGGCTATCTGATCGACGGCACGCAGTCCGCGCTCGACGTGATCGATCGCGCCGGGCATGCGAATCTGCGCATCCAGTATGACCTTTATCACATGCAGATCATGGAGGGTGATCTGATCCGCAGCTTGCGCACGCATTGGGCGCGCATCGGGCACATTCAGTTTGCCGATAACCCGGGGCGCCATGAGCCTGGAACCGGCGAGATCCATTTCGCGAATGTGTTCGCGGAGATCGAGCGATTGCCTTACGACGGGTTCGTCGGCGCCGAGTACGTGCCGTCGCGTCGTACCGAGGAGACGCTGGCCTGGCTGGAAGGGCGCAGACGTTAGCGATCTCGGGTGGGTGCGGGCAGTTCTTAACCCGTCCTTGGTCGGTGGGGCGGGGCGAGCCCCTATCGGGGCGCAGCGGAGCCGGTCCCGCTGCGCGGGACTTCCCGGCGAGGGCGGGCTGGGCGGGGCGGGCGCAGAACTCGCGCGGGGACAGTCCACAGGACTGTCCCTACTGCCGCGCTCAAACAGCTGCGCCCTTGCTTCCCCGCCCAGCCCGCCCTCGCCGGCGGCTCCGAATGCGCCCCGATAGGGGCTCGCCCCGCCCCACCGACCAAGGACTCCGGCGGTGATCAGTGACGATCGCTGGCGGAGAAACGCGAGGTTCTATATCCAATTCAATAAGACGACTGTCTTGGAGTTCATTGACCTGCGTGCCAAACGGTGAAGGTCTTGTCCGATGCGCGGGCCGGGCGTAAGGGTAGTCGCATAAGATGACGCTCTATTTGCCCCCCCCTGCGTCGTCACACCGTCACGCATGTTTTTCACTGTTCTTAAGATCACCTCTGGTCCATGTCCAGTCGTGCTAGTTAGCCCCCACCTCACATCACGCCCTCCTCCGCCTGTCACGCTGACCTACCGTCGTC
>NZ_NINW01000008.1 GCF_002188465.1 Pigmentiphaga sp. NML080357
GGCTGCCCGGTCAGGGCCTGGCGGGCCGGGACGGCCTGCGGATTCTGCGGCGCGCGCGCGGTGTCGGCACCCTGGCGCGCGTCCCGCGCCATCGGCTGGGCCACCTCGTTGAACGCCTTGACCGTCGGGTCGGCTTCCTCCAGGCCGGCGCCCCGGCCGGGCGTCGCGGGCACGCTGGCGCGCGCCTCGGGCGCGTCCCGGTTCAGCGCGCTTTCGATGCCGAGCACCGCTTGGCGAATCGCGCGCACGTCGTCGCGGATGGCGGCCCAGTCGGCAACCGCCTTGCTCAGGTCGATGGGGTCGCCTACCAGGAACCCCTGTGCGTCATGTTTCAGCGCCATCGGGACCTCATGAAGGTGTCGAGCTGCGAGAACGTCATCTGCACCTCTTGCAAGCCGTCCTCACGGCGGGAAAGGCTCACGTCGAGATTGACCGGGCGGAACAGGCCGATGTCCTCGTATCCGCCCCGGTTGCTCTCTGCCGTGATGAACGAATGCACCACGCGGATGGTGATGGCGAAGCTGTCAGGCACGCCGACGGTGCCATCGCGCGGCGCGGCGGCGCCGTGGTGCGCGGCAAACCACTTCTTCAGGGAGCCGGCCTGGTCGTCCAGCGTCGTCATGCGCAGCTCGACCGGCTCCGCTCCCTGCACCGCGTCGATCACCGCGCCGCCGACGCGGTGCTTGTCCCCGGCGACGATGAAGGGCGCGTACTCGACCTCGGTGGCGAACAGGTTGAAGCGGTCGGGCATGTTCATGCCCCCACCGCCCAGCCGACTCGTCACCTCCAGCAGCCAGAGGTTTTTCTTGGCGAGGCGTTCGTTGCGCACCTGGTCATAGATGCGCTTGGCTTCGCTCGCGCTGATGCCGCCAAGCAGCGGCGTGGCCGCGCCCCAGTACGCCACCTGCGAGGCGACGCCGCCACCGAAGCCGGGCAGCAGTTCGTTCAGCAGGCCGGAATCCAGCACGCGCAGGCCCGCCGAGTTCCAATCCCCGTTCATGAGGTCGCCCACGGCGCCCGCGCCCACGTTGATCGCACGCTGCGCCTGGATGGGGATGTGCTTGTTCACGGCGTTCATGCCGGCATTGACGGCTGCGCTCTTGCCCATGCCCACCACGGTCTGGGCCAGCTTGCCGCCGCCCAGGGCCTGGGTGGCCGAATCCGTCACGCCGCCCAGGGCCGCATTCAGCCCCGAGCGGATGGAACCCAGCAGCCCGCTACTTGACAGACTTTCGGCGATGTTGTTGTAGAGGCTCATACGCTATAAAATCCTTGTGTGCGCTTTGCGGCCCAGCCGGAGGGTTGGGTAATGTGGTTCCCTGGAACTGCACGGGCCATGAACGGCTTGCTCCGTGTCTGGCTTAGTGCGCGAAGCTATGACCTGTCGCCCAGCATCCGCAGATACTCGGCAACGGACAGCACTCCGGGGCGCATCGCTCCCGGCGCAAGGCGCGCAACCACCCTCTGTTTCTCCTTCATCTTCCCGGCGATCTGCCGCTTCCCGCTTTCATAGACGGAGCGCGCCACAAGGGCGCCGCCCACCACGTCCAGCTCGATGCGCACCAGCGGGATAGACCCGCTTCCCACGCGCTCCCTGAAGATCGCCACGCGCGCCCCGCTATGGATGAACCAGTCGTCCGGGCGCTCCAGCACGAACTGGATGTCGGCCAGTACCTCGTCGGCGTCGCCGTGGTAATACTCGGGGTGCCGCTCGGCCAGGGCCTGCAAGTCGGCGCGCATGGTCATGGCGCCATCGAAGCCCAGCCACTCCACGGTGCGCCGGGGGATGGGCACGGGAACCATCTGGCCCACGCCGTCGAGCGCGGCTGCGTCGAGCACGCTATCCAGCCCGCCGCCGTTTCCACCCCCGCCGAAGCCGCCGCCGCCAAACCCGCCACCACCACCGAAGCCGCCGCCATCGTCCTGCGGCTTGGCATCGACGATGGCCGCGTACAGCTTCGCCTGGTCTTCGTCCAGCATCATCGTCTTGGCGAGGAACTCGGTCATGATGTCCTTGCTGGCGCCCATCTCCTTGAGCATTTGCATGGCCTGCACCAGCAGCATCCCGCCGTTCATCGAATCGGCGCGCGTGCGCTGCTTCTCCGCTTCCAGCGCAGAAATCGACCCGAAGAAGTTGATTTCCCAGGGGCGCTCCTTGACGTTGAACACGATGCCGTAGCGGCGGTAGGTGTGGATGTCGATGACGTGGTTGAAGAACTCGGCCAGGGCCACGCGAATGACGCGCGCACGCTCGGCGGCCTGCGCCGACACGCGGAAGAACCCGCCTTCGCCCAGGCCGCCCGAGAGCTGATCGGCGAAGCCCAGCATGGAAAGATCGACGCCCAGCGCGCCGGACAGCAACCGAGCGTGCAGCAGCACGTCCTCAATGCTGATGGTCGCGGCCCGGCCGGTCTGGCCGCCGTTGCCGGGGCCGATGTTGGTCAGTTGCTTCTCGTTGAAGACCGGGATGATGTGCCGGATGCGCTCCATGATCGGGCGCCCGCGCTTGACGGCCTGCTCGGCGTAGTTCTTCGACGCCAGCAGCATCCCCTTGACGGACTCGACGAACCGCTCCTGCTGCTCCAGCGTCATCGACTCCAGATTGACGGCCACCATCTGCTCGTCGATGGAGTCCATCCACCGCTGGCCCACCAGGCCCAGCAGAGAGGCGGTGAGGTTGTCGTAGGGTTCCTCGGCGTTGTAGAGCAGCGAACCGCCCACCATGCTGGGCATGATCGGCAGGTTGTCGATGTCGTTTTCGGTGATCGCACCCTTCAAGGACTTCTCGACCACGCCGAACTGCGGAATCCATTGCGTGCGCGGCATCTTCAGCCGGGCGAGCTGCGACACGTCCAGGCGCTCGAAGTTGCGTTCCCCGAGGGAGACGGCAAACCCGATCGTGCGGCTGCCGCGCTCGAAAGGCTGCACCAGTTGCGGGCGCACCATCTCGTCGGAGTGAAGATCGACCACGCCGCGCGCGTCGGTGTAGATGCGCGCGTAGGAGTCGCCGTAGGCGGCCCCGGTGTAGGCCATCTGGAACGCCACGCGGTTGAACAGCGGCGCCAGGTCGGCGGCGATTTCATCGGCGATGGCCGCGAGGCGCTTGTCCTTCTTCGCCTCGGCCGTCTTTTCGACGAACACCAAGTCGCCGCTGGTTTCGTGCCCGCCCAGGGCCGAAGTCACCAGAAGCTGGAGCGCGCTGGAGATGATCGGGTCGCCCTCCATCCGCATCCACTTCTCGTAGATGATCTGGCGCGAGCGAGCACCCCGGCTGCCGGAACCCAGCAGCGAGGCAACGGTGGTGATGCCGGCACCGTACAGATAGGTGTCGGACTGGTCGATTTCCTTGACCGGCGCGACGTGCGTAGAAGCCCATCGCTTGCGGGACAAGCCGAATCGGGCCAGGAAGCCTGGCTTGGTCGGAGCGGGGATGTTGGGAGTGTCGGCCATACGGGAAGGGTAGGCTTCCCGATATGGCCCCCTCTGGGCAGTTTTCCGCTATAGGGCGCGCCCGCGCTACGCGGCGGGAAACTCCATGTCCGCGTCGTACAGCACCCAGAAGTCCGGGCTGGCCGCATCCAGCAGGAACTGGTTGGTGTAGATCATGTTCGCCTTCAAGTAGGCCGTGCGGAACTCGTCGGCCATGATGAGGGTTTCCACTTCGCTGTCGCCCCGGTACGCCTTCTTCACCAACGGGTCGGTCTGGCTGCCCAGGTTGTAGCCGCCGGCGATCATAGCGTCCTTCAGCGCCCACCAGTACGGGCCGTAGTCGCGGTAGCGGCGCGGGTCTTTGCCCAGCCGCTCGGCCACCACGCCCAGGCCGAAGGCCAGCAGGTTCGAGAACCCCCGGTTGGCGCGCAGCGCGGCCGCGCGCTCGGACACCAGGGCCTTGATGGCGTCCTTGTCGAACTTGTATTCGGTGTAGGCCATGTTTCCTTCCTTACAGGGAGCGGGTCGCGGCGGTCAGTTCGAGCTGATCGGCCGCCTGGGGATAGTTGGCGATGAGGTAGTCCCAGGTGGAACGGTACACGTTCCACGCCAGGGCATCCCTGTCCCACTTGTATTTGCCGAAGCCGGCCATGTTCGCGCACCGCTTGATGGTTTCCTTCCACACCTTGGTGTTGCCCCGGATGCCCACCACGTCCGACGGCGAAGGCCCGGCCGAACGGTCGTCACCGGCCACGACCTGGCGCACGGCGGCGGCGATAGCGGCCTTGAAGCCATACGGCAGGTAGTCGCTGGCCGGGTCTTTCTCCTGCCAGTCGAACCACGGCGAGGCCGCGCGCATGAACGCGGTGGCCTGTTCGATCACCTCCGGCTCGGTGCTGCCGGTCAGCGCCGCCTTCAGGTCATCCAGCGAAACCGTCTTCTCGATCTGCTTCTGCACCCAGAGGTCGGAGTCGTCGAGGTCGGCCACGGTCAGCTTCAGGCCGTTGGCCGTGGCGAACTCTCGCAGGGCGTCATGCCGAGCGGTGGAATCCTCGTTGCTGGCTCGGCGCGTCACCGGCGTGTCGCTGGGCACCACAAACTTCCCATCGTCGAACGACCGGATGATGGCCTTCTGGGCATCGAAGATGCGGCGCTTCACTTCGGACTTGCCCGCGTCCGTCGGCGAGATAGCGAAGGGGAAATGCGGCTGCGGCAGCCGGTAATCGTGGGTGCTGTATGCCGCCAGGGCTTCCACCTTGCGGCGCTGCGCCACCTCGGGCACTACCGAGCTGAAGCCGTTTTCGACGGTGCCAGAGGCGTTGATGGTGTCCTCGATCTGGGCCGCGTCCGTCAGGCAGGCGTCGTAGCCGGCCGTGCCCTGGTAGAACCACTCGCCGGCCATGACGGCGGCCGTGTTCGCGGCCAGCGGGGTGCCGTCGAGGCTGCGGCCGAAGGCGCCAGGACGGCCGCTTTCCAGCTTCAGCACCGCCAAGCCGTCGGGCACGCGCACGAAGGTTCCGTGGATGAGCGGCTTGCCGTTGTAGATGATTCCCTCGCCGCGCGCGATGGCATCAGCCACGCCGGCTGGGTAGCCGCCGGACTCCCCGGCTTGACGCGCGAACGCGGCCTTGGCCTCGTCGATCATCGACCGGGCCATATCCACCTCGGCCTGCCATTCGTTGCCGATGGGGCCGCCCTCGATGACGTTCAGCCCGAAGGACGGATACGACCGGCCCAACAGCATGGATTCGATGTCGTCGTCCTTCTGCTTCTTCCCGCCGCGCACTGCGGCAAAGAAGCTGTCCAAGGTGGCCGGCTCCGAGGTCGAGCCGCCGGCGCGCCATTCCGTGCGGAACAGGGTTGCGGACTGCTCGATCTGCCGGCGCAGGCCGCCGACGCTCGCCATCAGCTCGGCCAGCAGGCTTTCGTTCTTGGCGACGGCGGTTGCCGTGGCCTTCGGATTGCTGATGCGGTCGCGCAGCTTCTCGGCCTGCTTCTCCAGCCCCCACAGGCCGATGATCTTGCGGATGACGAAACTGGCCGCCGTCTGGTTGTCGTTCAGGAAGGCGTTTTGCTTGCGAATCGTGTCCAGGTTAATCATCTGCCTGTCGCGGTTGCTCGACGCGCGCGAGGCGGCTTCCTTGGCGGCGATGGTTTCCTGCATCCGGCGCATGGCGTCGGCGTCGCCCACCACGTCGATCAGGGCCTCCATCTGCTCCTTGGACAGCCCACCGGTGACGGCCACGCTGTCGGAGCCATTCACGTCCATGACCTGCCCAATCCAATCGGCCTTCTTGTTCACCATCGCCCGCTTGCTGGTGTCGAAAGTGCCGTCGGCGTCGTAGTAGTAGAGGCTCACGCGCGCGGTCAGGTTGCCCTGGCGCACGCCGCGCCCGTTGCGCTGCTCCAGGCTGTCCGGCGTCCAGCCGATGGTCAGGTGGTGGATGGCCTGGGTTCCCTTCTGGAGGTTGATGCCCACCTCGGCCTTCTCGTTGGCGATGACGGTCTGGTACTTGTTGTCCTCGCCGGTGCCGTTGAACCCATCCTGCACGGCCAGGATTTCGTCGGGCGTGTTGTTGGTGCGGCCCGTGATGATGGCGATGGCGGCCGACGGCACGCCGGCGCGGCGGGTCAGCAGGCGCTTGATCTTGTTGTGCAGCGGCAGGATGTCGCAGAACACGATCTGCTTGACGATGGGCGAACGCTGGCCGTCGGCGTCGATGCCGCGCGGGCTGGCCTGCTCATGCTGGAAGTTTTCGAGCATGGCGGCCAGCTTCGGCGGCACGGACACGTCCAGATCAAGGCCCAATTTCTCCGCGATGGCCTCGAATGCGCTCTGCACGTCCGGGTCGATGGTGTCGATCACCACGCGGCCGCCGTCGATGGCCTTGGCGCGCACCTCGATCTTCAGCAACTCGGTTTCGTTGCCGCCGGAATCCTTGACCGTCTTGTGGCCGACGATGGCCGCCTCGTCGGTCATGGGGCCGGGCCGAGGGCGTTCTTCCGTGAATTTCCGGGCGTTGAACTGCTCGATGGCCGCCTTGGCCTTGTCGGCCTGGGTGGGAAGGTAGCTGTAGAAGGTGGCGCGCTGGTCGAGTTCGGGGTCGGCGATCAGCAGCGTCATCTTGTTGATGAGGTTGAACGGGTGCCCGATGAGGTTCAGTTCCTCGCCGAAGTGCTGCGCCACCTGCGCGTAGGCTTCCGGGTCGCCACGGTTCGGCGACTTCTCCGAAATCTCGTCGATGGCGTAGCGGAACGCGCTCTTGTAGAGCTTCAGGCGCTCCACCACGTCGGGCGGCAGCGCCACGGGCGCGGCCTTTTCCTCGCGGTCGGGCACCGCGATCTGCTCGCCCACGTCCTCGGCGCTCTTGATCGTCGCCACCTCGCCGATGGCCTTGCGCAGCACGCCGACGTTGTTCAGGCCGACGAACACGTCCGTGGTGCGCGCCACGCCGTCCATCGTCACGTCGTCCTGGTTCTCCTTGGCGCACATCATCTCCATGAAGTCGTCGGCGCCACGGATGCCCAGGCAAACGTCATTCACGCGCTCATGGCCGACGGCCAGCGACAGCATCGCGTAGATTTCCAGCGGGCTATTGGTGATCGGCGTGGCGGTCAGCACCATCACGCCGTCTTTCAGCTCGGACTTGCCCCGGATGAACCACGCCTTGGCCTGGGCGTCGATGCCGCGCCGGGATGCCGGCGACAGGGACAGGAACTTGGCGCCCTTGAAATCCACCGTCTGGGCGGAGTTCTTGAAGACGTGCCCCTCGTCGAAAACGATGCTATCGACGCCCATGTCCTCCAGGTACGGCGCGCCGCCGCGCTTGTTGGACAGCACGGACAGCAGGCCGGCCTGCTTGCTCTTGGCCCGTTCGTCCTCCTTCTTGTCCATGCTCTCGGCGAAACTGGCGTCCGCCTGGCGCATGAACGCCTCGTAGGCACCGATGGTTTCGTCGCGCAAACGGATGCGCTCGAAGGCTTCCAGCGTCATGAACACCTTGCTGTGCCGGTTCTCCATCACGGCCGTCAGGTCGGCGTCGAAGTTGGTGGCGCTGATGGTGGCCTTGCCATCCTTGCCCACGCGCAGCCCTACGAACAGGCAATCGTCCGTGCTCGCGTAGGCGCGGGCAGCTTCCTTGCGCCAGTTCGACAGCACCGAATTGGGCACCACAAAAAAGGTCTTGGACTTGACGCCGATGCTCTGGGCGTACTGGGTGGCCGCCAGGGCCGTGAAGGTCTTGCCCAGGCCCACGCCGAAGCCGTTGATGCCGCCGAACTCGCGGCTGGTCTTACGCACGTAGGCGTTCTGGTAGCCGTGCAGCGTCAGGCCGTCGTTCATGCCAGGGATGGGCATGGGTGCCTCATCCTCGACCTGGCGGAAACGCAGCTTCGCTGGGTCGGCCGCCACTGCCTCCAGGCGCGCGACGATGGGACGATTGCCGCGCACCCAGCCGTTGAACTGCTCGTTGGCGGTATTCACCATCCGGCGCAGCTCTTGAAGCGCCTTGGCGTCGTCCATGCCCAGCTTCACGCCGCCCAGCGTGATCGTGCCATTCTTCAGGTAGTCGCCGATGCGGTTCAGCAGCTTCTCGCGGTCGGTTAGGTTGCTGCCCGGCACGTCGATGTCCACGCGCTTCTCGCCCGTGCGCTCGTCGTAGATGACGGCGGCCGATGGATGCACGAACCGGCGCAGAAACTCGGCCTTTTCCTCCAGGGTGACATGCGGGCTGAACAGGTTGAAGGTCAGCTTCGACACATCCACCTTGTCGATGCGCGCGCCGGCGTCGAGCTTCTGGCGCAACAGCTTGGCCCGGATGTCGTCGCTGGCCGCGCTGGCAATGTCCGCATCCACGCGCCGCAGGAACTCGGCGTAGTTGCCCACGTAGTAGTCGTCGGCGCGCGTGACGCTCTTGCCGTCCGGCGACAGGCACCAGGCCGGGTCTGCGTAGGGGTCGAAGCCATCGCCGTAGATGCCCTTGGCGTCCTCCAGGCTCACCCAGGCGGATTTCGTCTTGTAGCGCAGGCCCTCGAAACTGGCGTCGGCCGTGATTTCGACCGTCGGGGCCTGCTGCTGCACGTCGCCGCGCCAGACGGCCGAAAGGCCCGTCTTCTTCTGGTAGTGGTTGCCGATGAGCACCAAGCCATCGCGCAGCTTGCCGCCCAGGGCCGCCGGCCGCTTCTTCGCCGTGGTGGCGACGCGCTGCATGGCATCGGTCAGCGCCGGATATTCCTCGGCGAAGTTCACGCCGGTTTCCTCGCCCAGGCGCTCTTGCAGCACCTGCGCGGCCGCCATGCCCACGATGCCGGCGTTCCAGAACTGAGCGCGGTCGCCTTCGTCCTTCAGGTGCCGGATTTCGGTCATCGCACCGCGCAGCCAGTCGGGAATGTCCAGCGACTGCGAGGTTTCAATCATGTAATCGACGCACCGCTCGGCGTCGGCCCACTGGATGCGGCCCTCGAAGGCCGCGTAGGGCGTCGTCAGCTTGCCCACCAACTCGGCCATGCTGGCGCTGTCCTCGCCGCGCGCCATCGGCACCCAGCGGCCATCCTGCATTTGCAGGGTCTGGCCGGCCTGTGTGATGGTGTCGCCGTCGCGGTAGGTGATGGGCGTGGTTTCGACCGTGCCCAGCATGTCCCAATCCACGCGCGAGCCGGGGAACTTCTTCAGCATCCGAGCGATTTCGTCAATGGGCCGGTCGGTCGTCACGCGATCAACGTCGCGGAATTTGTTGGGGTCTTTCGGCACGAACTCGCCCAAGATGAACCGCTTGCCTTCGCCGTCGAAGTAGCGCCCCTCGATGAAGGGCTGCCACTGCACATTGGCGTCGATCAGGGCCTTGGGCGACTGCTCGCGCAGCTCGGCGATCTTGTCCAGCGCCTCCCGCCCGTACTTGCGGAAGGCAATCACGTCCGTCATGGTGTCCGCGCTGGCCGTGCCGAACACGGAGTTCGGCAGGCGGTACGCGCCCAGGAACTCGGCCATGTAGCTGGCCTTCACGCGCAGTTCTTCCTCCTTGCCACCCTTGCCGGAGACGCAGCGCGGCGGCGTGATGAACACGGCCAGACCGCCCGGTTTCAGCTTCTCCAGCGTGCGCAGGATGAAGTAGTTTTGCAGCGGCTCCTTCTGATAGCGCCCGTCCAGCAGTTGGTTGCCGCCGCGATCTGCGACGCCGCCGAACGGCACGTTGGTGACGACGGCATCGTATTGCTCGTCGGGCGTGGCGGCGGCCACGCGCTCGAAGGGCGCCACGGTGGCGGTGTAGCCAGGGCCGGCATTCACCAGGCCGTTGATGCGGCCGGAAGTTTCGTTCAGCTCCACAGCGTCGATGGCCGCGTTCAGCGGCGCGGTGGCGCCGAAGATGCCGACGCCAGCGCACGGGTCGAGCACCTTCCCGCCGGCGAAGCCCAACTCGGCCATCAAGTCCCAGATGCCCTCGGCGATGGGCTTGGGGGTGTAATACTCGTAGGCGCTTCCCTTCTTGCCGTCGGCCCCGATCAGCGCGCCGCCGGTGCCGGAATACTTCGCCAGCGCCAGCTTTTCCTCGGGAGACAGCCGGGCCGCATCGACTTCGCCGGCGTCGATGCGCTTCAGCAGCGCCATCGCGGCGGCGTTGTCCTTCTTGCGCTGCGCAGGCTTGCGGTTCGGGTTGAACTCGTAATACTGCGCGGTCTGGTTGCGCGGGGCCACCGGCTCGTCGTCGCCCGAGGGCGGCTCGGGCGTCGTCGCCACCTGCGCCGGGTTCGGGCCGGCCGCCGGCGGGGTCGCCTTCGGCTGCGATGCAGCGCCCAGCGCGACGCGAATCTGGTTCGCGCGCGCCACCAGCTTCAGCCGCTTGACGGCAGCCAACGGGCCTTCGCCCGCGTCCTTCAGCCCAGCCTTGATGCGGGCCAGCTCGCCCACCAGCTTCAGGCGGGCCAGCGCGCCGCCGGCGGCCACGTCGTCGAGGGAGATACGGTTCTGCATGATCTTCCCTTTCTTACGCAAGGCTGGAGGTGGCGGCCATCATGGCGGCCTGGTAGGCGGCCACGGCCTGCTCGAACAGGGCCGCCAATTCGGCATCGCCCTGGTTGCGCGTGTAGGCGGCCTCCAGGTCGTCGGCCAGCTCGGGCGCTAGGATGTCGGCCACCGTGCCGTCGATGACGGACTGGAACAGGGCGCGGTCGGAGTCCTTCTGCGGGTCGGCTTGACTGTCGCCGGCGCCGCGTTTGGCGGCCTCGGCATCCGCCAGGGCGATAGCTGCGCCAACATCGGCCGTCCGGCCAATCTCGGTCGCCGCGCCCGTGATGCCGCCATTGAAGCCCACGGTCAGGCGCACGATGAACCCGTCTTCAGTCACCCGGACGTTGAACTGGAGCTTCTTGTCGCCGGCCTGCACCGCACGCACGTAGTCGTTGTTCAGCACGCGACGGAAGCCAGCGGCGATCAGCTCGGGCACGTCCGGCGGGGTATCGAGCGGCGCAGCCGTCGGCGCGGCGGACTGCGGCACCAACGTGGTTTGTCCCTCCAGCCCCGGAAGAATGGCCTCCACCAGCGGCTCGCCAAGCTGGGCCTCGACCTTCGCGCGCAGCTCGTCGGACAGGATTACCTCGTCCCCATCGACCGGGAACATGAAGTAAGGCAGGCCGCCCTTGATGTTCAGCCGCGCCAGCGTGCGCGACTGA
The DNA here is from genome assembly GCF_002188465.1 of Pigmentiphaga sp. NML080357. Classification (GTDB taxonomy): domain Bacteria; phylum Pseudomonadota; class Gammaproteobacteria; order Burkholderiales; family Burkholderiaceae_B; genus Pigmentiphaga. The sequence goes on from NZ_NINW01000008.1 coordinate 11,095, forward strand.
ACGGCAGCCAGGGCAACCGCTACAAGGTCGGCGTCGTCGCCACCTGCGCCGGGTTCGGGCCGGCCGCCGGCGGGGTCGCCTTCGGCTGCGGCCACCTCGGCCTGAGCCTTGACGGCTTCGGCGATGGCCTTGCCGTCGGCAGCGGTGGATTCCGTGGTGACGTTCGGTTCAATCATGATCTGCGCGCTCCCGACATTGACCCAGCCGTGGGGCGAAATCTCGACCTTCAGGCTCTTGCCGCCGTAGGCGATGCTGGTGTTGATGACCAGGTTTGCATCCACCTCGGCGTCCTGTACGGCCACCCCGAGAATCGAGGCAGCCTGCTTCACGGCCAGATACCCGGCGTCGCGCTTGTAGATGCCCGGCGCGTCCGGGTCGTTGCCGGCGTAGGGAACTGCCGGCGCGGGCGCTGCGGCATCGCGCATGGAGAACAGTGCATCGACCATGAGCACCGCGTCGTCGTCCGAATACATCGCGCGCGTGCCCGACGGGAACACCACGCGCTCGTCGCCGGCGGCGCCCACATACACCATCGCCTTGCCGTCGTCGGCAATGTCGATGCGGCCGATGGCCTCGCCGGCCAGCTTGATCGTGCCGACGTGCTCGGTTCCATCCAGGGACGGCACCGCGTCCAGCGCGGCCTGCTGCCCCAGGAACGAACGCAGGGACGCCAGCAGCGCCTTGACGGGCGGCTCGTTGGTGCTGTCCAGCGTGACGGCTTCGGCCTCGAAGGTGCCCCCGATGTCTTCTTCGCTAGGGGCGTAGTCGGCTTCTGTCAGCGTGGCGATGGCTTCGCGGATGCTCTTGGCCGTGTCCGTTTCCAGGTCGGCCTGCAAGATGTCGCCCTCGGCCCGGTTGATCGGGGCGTTGTTCTCGACCACCGCCAGGCTGGCCTCCAGCGAGGCCACGGCATGGCCCACATCATCCAGGGCGGCCAGGGCCTTGTCCCATTCGACGGTCGCGCCGTGGCGCTTCACCGCCTCGTCCATCGCCTTCGCGGTGACGAACGGCGAGTAGTCAGCCTTGTTCAGGGATTCGTGCAGCCACAGCTTGAAGCCGTCTGTCGCGCTCTCGAACGGGTAAGCCGCATCCACGGCCGCAATCTTGTCGGCGTCGCCCTGGGCCTCGGCGGCCTTGGGTTCGACCGCACCCACCAGCTCCAGTGCTTGGCGCAGCCCGCCGAAGGCGATGGCCGCCTTCAGGAAGTTGGTGAAGGTGCGGTTGTTCACGAACACCAGGTCGGTGCCCTTTTCCAGGCCATAGACCGTTGCTGCACCGCGCTTGAAGGAACCCACCGTGTCATAGCCACCAGCCACCTGTCCCAACAGGTACTGCTGGCCGTCCGACACGATGCCGGTGCCGTTGTTGCGCACGTTCATGGCCTTCAGGGCGTCCCAGGCGTCCTTGACCTTGCTCTCGCGCTGGCGCGCCAGCCAAGCCGCATCCTTCGCGGCATCCATCTCGGCGCGCTTCTCCGGGGTGATTCCGGCCCACTCGTCGATCTGCCGGCCGCGCTCGCGCTGGGTCTTCGCCAGCTTCACGCCGGTGGCGCGCTCGAACACCTCCATGCTGGCCTTGTTGCTGTCGCTGCCGACGCCGGCCAGGATTTCGCGCAGGCCGTCGGCGTCCTTCGCCTCGACCTGCTGCGCGACACGGGCCACCCAGCCCTCACCGCGCGGGCCGATGTCGATGCCATGTTTGCGGAACACGGCGCGCGCCACGTCTGCCAAAGGTGCGTCGTCAGGCAGCGCCGCCAGCTCGGCCTTGCCGGCCTCGATCAGCTTTTCCTTGGCGATGGCCTGAATCTTGTCCGTGGCCGCGCGATAGGCGTCCATCGCGTCGCCCTGGGCCTTGAATCCGGGGCTGTCGGTGACACTCGCCAAGCGGTCGTCCCAGGACTTGATGCCGACGGCCTCCAGGGCGTCGCGGGCCTTCACGATGAGGCGGTCGCTGTTCGCTGCGTCGCGCAGCTTCTGCATTTCGGCGGCGGCGCTGGCCGTGTCAGTGATGCCCTCCCAGTTGATCGCGGCCACGGCGGCGTTGATCTGCGCCGCTTCCTCGCCCCACGACTTGAAATAGGCGTCGATCAGCGCCTGTTCGTCGGGTTGCGGCGGCTCTTCCAGCGCAGCCGCCAGGGCGTCGGCTTCCTCGTCCGAGGTCGGGCCGCTGGTGTCCTCGGCAACGGTGTAGCCGGCGTCGCGGATTTGCTGGATGACGGCCTCGGTGTGTGCCGCCAGAATCTTGCCGCCCTCGCTGCCCTGGGTAGCGTTCATGGTGCGCCACGCCTTTTCACCCTCCGGGGTGTTGGGCAAGAACGTGGTGAAAAGCCCGTCGGCGCTGTGGCGGTAGCTCAGGTCGGGCACGACGGCGGCAGAGGCGGCGGCCGGAGCCGGATTCGCATAGCCGTTGGCGGCCTGGCGCTCCGCCACCCACGCCTCGACGCGCTCGTTCAGTTCGCGCGCCACGTCGGCCGGCTCGCGGTCGCGGCCGTCGATGTCGAAAAGCTGGTCGTCGCCGAAGATCGCCGCGATGTAACGCTTGCGCTCGTCGAAACGGTAGCCGGCGTAAATCTTCCGCGTGCCGTCCGGCACCATCTGGCCGCCCAGCGGGCCAACGCCGGGGAACGCCTTGACCACGCTGTCATTGCCCGTGTCTTCCCAGCCGTAGGAATCGACCAGGGCCTTCAGGGTCTGCGCTGAATAGTGCGGCCCATCCTCGGTAGCGGGCGCCGCCGGCGTCACGCCGTTGGCGATGTCGCGCAGGCGCTGTACCTCGACCGCTTGGCTGTCGATCTGGGCAGCCAGGGCCTCCTTGGTCTGCCCCGTCTTGGGGTCGGTGCCGCCGTTCTGGGTGGCGCGCAGGTAGGCGTCCTGCAAGGTACTGACCTGCTGCACCGCGTCGGCGTAGGCGCGGTTCTTCTTGTTCTGGGCGTCCTCGGCATCGACCTTCGCCACTTCCAGCTCATGCTGGGCGGCAGCCAGCTCGGCCTCCAGTCCGGCGATTTCGTCCTTCAGACCCTGGATGGCGCCCATGCGCTCGGCACGCTTCGCGTTGAGCCGCTGGAAGGCAGGGCTATTCTTCTCGGCCAGGCGCATGATGCGCCGCGCCACCTCACGGATGTTCAGGTCGGCGCCGCGCTCGGGTGCCACCACGATGGTGATGTCCTTCTTGTTGAGCAGCCACTTCCACGAAATCACCTCGTCGGTCGGCGCCATCTTGCCGGGCGTCACGTCCGGGTTGTGGAAGAAGATGGAGACGGTCTGGCCGTCGGACAGCTCGAAGATGGCCGCCACGTTGGCGACGCCGCGCTGCTTGAACGGCTCCGTGATCTGCATGGCGACGGGTTTCACCTTGTCCCCGGTGCGCCCCATGACGCCGCGCAGCAGCTCCATCTTGCGCTCCAGCTTCGCATAGGGCGACACCAGCGCGTCGAAGGCCAGCAGGCCATCGGCATCCTCGGTGATTTCCTGGGCCGTCACGGCATCCATCAGCAGGCCCTCGCCGGCGTCCGCGCAGCGGATTTCGTACAGGACGTGATCGAGGGTGTTGTCGTAGGGCAGCGCGTCGCTGTTCCACTGAACTTTTCGGGTCATGGTTTCCAGTCCTTCATGAGGGAGGTTGTCGGCGCGGAGCGGGCGGCGCAGGTCGCCGTTCTTGAGCCACCACTTGAGTTGAGAAATCGAGGCCGGCACCAGGCTGGCGAGGCCATTCCAGCCGCGCTCGTAGCTGTCCAGGTAGGCCCGGCGGGCCGTGTCCTCGTCGGGAAAGGCGAGCATTACCTTGTGCTCGTCGAAGCGGCCGCCCACGTTCTGATTGATGACGTAGGCCGTCTCGCTTTGCGGGTAGAAGCCGATGAAACAATCCACGGCGTCGTCGTCGGCGCCTTTCGTGCCGCTGATGTAGCCGTAGTGGGCTGCCATGCGGCTTGCCCACCGCTTGCCGGTCTTGGCGTCAATGCCCGTGCGATAGCTGCCTCGCGGCTGTTCGATGGCGAGGGGCAGGCCGTAGAGATTGGCCCGGCCCACCTTGTAGTTGCCTGCGATGCACTGCGCCTCGGTGGGTTCGGGAATCGTGTTGTTCCCGAAGGCCCCGCCGTGCGCGGCATTCTCGATGTGGAGAAACGTGGAATCGCTCATGCAGGGCATGGTATGGCCCGGCCTGGAGCGGAAATCGGGGCGTTTTCCGCCCTATTGGGGTGGCGCTTCGGCCTCTATCTCGTCGGCCCACTCGCGGGCGATTCCGGCCGCCCCCACCATCTCGCGGCCGTGTTGCGTCATGCGCCCGTTGAAGCCGCCGAAGTAGTCCATCGCCGCGCCCAGGGATTCCATGTCGGCGGCCACGGCGCGCAGGCGCGCGACGATTTCGGCAGGCGTCATCAAGCGGCCGCCGGTGCAGCGGTGCCCTTGATGGCCTCGATCTGGCTGCGCACCTCGGCGATGGCGGCCTTCAGGGCGTCGCGCTTCTCGGTGAGCACCTGCTCCATCTTCGGCGCGGCGGTGCGGATGCCCGCCGGCGGGCGCGCCTGGGCGGCGGCCAGCAGTTTCTGGAAGCGGGAACGGCCCGCGTCCATCGCCTGCACGATTTCGGCGATGGCCTTCACATGGTCGTCCTGGTTCTTGATCGGCAGCACCTTGCCGTTGAGCAGCACCTGGAAGATGTCGCCCGATTGCTTGATACGCAGCACGACCTGCTGCGAGTCGGCGAAGGTCAGTGCCATTTCCCGGTAGGTGATGCCCGACGAACGCTTCACCGCCGTGGGCACGTCCTGCTGGACGACGTTCGCGCCGGCGCGCGAGAAATAGCGGGCGGCCTGCTTGGCCGCCTTGTCCTTGGCCGACAGGTCTTCAAAGCTGAAAAGCAGGTTCTTCATGGTGGTGTCTTTCCCAGGGCGATCTAACTGCCTGCATTGTGGAACCCGGCAGACGCGCGAGCGCGGCGGGTTTTCCGTCAGCCGCCGGCGAACACCGTGCCCGAGCCGCTGGCAACGGCGCTGCCGCACGCCACCGAATCTCCAATGCGGCCGAGAGGCTTCCCATTCACGAACACCGTGCCCGAGCCTGCGGCCAGGGTCGAGTCGTGACACGTCGGACCGCAGCAATGGGACTGCCAGTGATCGCCCTGGCGGTGCGCGCCCAGGCCATTCACGAACACGTCCTCGGAAGCCTGGTCGTTGGCCCGCGACGGGAAGCAGCCGTGGCCCGTGCAGGTATCCCCGAATCTAGCGACGGCGGGCATTGACGGCCTCCTTGAGTGCGTCGCGGCCAGGGTCGAAGTTGGCCCAGACGCGCAGGATGAAGTCGGCGGTGAAATCCTGGGCCGCCCCGGTGAGGGCATCTGCGCAATGCGCCGTCACCCGCAGCGTCCAGTCTTTCGTGTTGGCCGGGTTCGGCACGAAGCGGATTACCTCGTCGGCCTCGGCCGGCAACTCGTCGAACGCCGCGCAGTGCCCGGTGACGCCCTTGATCTGGTACTCGATGTCCAGCGGCGGAAATACGCCGGCCAGAGCCTTCGGCGCCGACGCGGTGACGCCGGCGGCGTCGGCCTGGACGAGCAGTCCCGGCAGCGGCTCCAGCCCGACGACTTCGCAGCTATACCCCGTCACCGTTAGCAGCGCCTCGGCATCGGCGGCCGTGATCGGGCCTTCTGTCCAAACCTCGTCGGCCTGCACGTCATGCCAGGGCACGGTAGCCGGGTCGGGCGTCCAGGTCAGGGGCATGTCAGTTCAGGTCGATGCGTGGGCCACGGATGGCGATGCCGTCAGGCGTCAGCACGATTTCCGACGGGCCGACAGCCAGGCGCATGGTTCCGTCGGCCAGCAGCTCCATGTTCGGGTGGTGCCAGCGCCGCCAGTCCGCCGAGTTACCCGCCTGGGGGTTCCGGTAGCCGGTGATGATGGGGTAGCGCGGATCGCCAGCGAGAAACGCAACCCAGACGGTATCGCCGGCCAGCATCTCGATTTCGGTGGTGTTCGCGCCCGCGCGCGACTTGTCGCCGATGGGGTACTCGATTTCCGCCTCGGGCAGCACGTCGGCGCCGTCGGTCAGGCCGGGAATCTCGACGCGGCACGTCCGCCGGGCCTGGTTGTAGCTGCGCACGATGGCCGGGTAGCGGCCGGGCATGAGGCCGTAGTCCATCATTCCTCCAGCGCGCCCAGCCAGAGCCGGGTGTAGGTGTCGCTGGCACCGCCGTCGTCCGTGCCGCTGCCGAAGGCGTGCGCGGCCGTGACGACCACCAGCTTTTCGCCGCCGGCGAAGGCGATCAGGTCGCCCGCGCCGATGCGGCTGTCGTAGTCGATGCGAACCGTCTTGCGATGCACCAGGCAGCGCGTCATGTTGCGCAGGCGCTGGGCATCCTTGAACGGGGCGTAGCGCACCGTGCGCGGCTTCTCGCGGTTGCCGAACACGGCGGCGCCGTTCGCGTCCAGAGAGAAGAACCAGGGCACCTCGTGGCGCTCTAGAAAGCCGCCATCCACGTCGTCCGATGCGTTGTCGGGCAGCGTCTTCACGGGCGCCTGCTTGAATAGGTCGGGCAACCGGACGAACTGGAGCCGGCCGGCCTTCCAGCGCACCACGCCGCCTTCCTCTTGCAGCACGCGGGCGACGTGGAAGGTCGGCGTCTCGCCCACAGGGCAGTAGAAGCGCGGTACAGGAAAATCGGCATCCACCGCCTTGATGGTTGCGCCGGCCGCCTTGTAGATCGCCGACAGGGCGGCGCTTTCTTTGATGATGGCGCGGCTTCGCACGTAGGCGACGCCGAGGCAGGATTCCAGCAGCGCCGTGATACGGAAGCTCGCCATCTCGCGCGTGCCCTGGGTGCTGCGCTCGGCCACGCGCACGGACTTGACGATGTGCAGCGTATCGCCGCTGCTGATGGAGAGCTTCTGGCCCTCGGCCAGCAGCTTGTCGAGGCTGGCGTCGCCGGCCCGGATGTCCGCCTCCAGCGTCATCGGCACCGGTGCCAAGTCGGAGCGCAGCACGGCGGACTTGATGAGGTCGCCGCGAATCTGCTTGCCGTCGGCGAGAAAGAGAATCACGGCCCACCCTTCAGACGGTGATGATGGGCTGGAAGAACGCCCGGTGCGGCATGTCGGCCTCGGCCTGGGTGATTTCGGCCGCGATTTCGCTGGCCGAACGCCCGAACGGGTCGATGCCCATGCCGCGCGACGCTTCCAGTTGCAGCGCGGTTTCCCGCTCCGCGTAGAGCAGGAACAGCGGGCGAATCAGCGCCCATTCGGACGTGGTGATGGCGGTGTCGCCGTCGATGTCCGGCACGGGCGTGACGCCCTCGTGCGCGCGCAATGCGGCGAACCCAGCATAGAACCGGGTCGCCGCGACGGCCTGCGCCAGAACCGTTTCCTCGTCCAGCAGGTTGCCGGCCGGCCGCTCTTGCGTGGCGAAGGTCTGCGCCAGATCGGCCAGCTTCGCCATTAGCGGTAGTCGCCCGAGTTGCCGGCGATGATTTCGCCGAAGTAGTGGTAGAACAGCGTGCCGCTGAAGGTCAGCGGCTGCGAGCGGTTCTCCCAATCGCGGTCGGGCACGTCCATCTGGATGAACGCATCGACGATGCGCTTGGCGCGCAGGAACTTGGTGGGCGTGCCCTCGTAAATCTTGGCGTTGAAGGTGGCCCCGCCGCTGGCGTAGGTGCCGCCGCGCGTGATGAGGTTCACCAGCATTTGGTCGATGGAGCCGGCAATCGTCTCGAACATCGAGATTTGCCCTTGCTGAGCAACCTTCAGTTGCTGCGGCTGCCACATGGTGGCGCCCAGCGGCGTCGGCACTTCGATTTCGCCAGCGGGCGAAAGCTCGGGCCAGGGAGCCTGCTTGCACAGCAGGTAGTTCCCCTCGAAACCTTCGATTTCAAAGGTGAAGTCGCTGGAAATGACCTTGGCGCCCAGGGCGCGGGTCGTGTCGTAGAAGCCCTTGAGATAGGCGGCATTGGAGACAGTCATTTCGTGTCCTTTCGGTTGATGAAACTCCCCTGCACTGTATGGCCCGGCCGCCCGTGGAACTGGCGCGGTTTTCCGGCTGCCGGCAGGGTTCGGCGCCGGATTTCCCCTGTTACTTCTGGCCCGGCGAATCCGCCGTCACCGTGCCCGGCGTCACCGCGAACTGGCGCACCTCGGCGTTGGCGCGCTGCGTCTCGCCGGTGGTGCCAAACCAGAACGCCAATACTTGCTTCAGCTCGTTGAACCAGTAGCCGACGATGGTGCCGATGGTCAGGCTGGCGGTGGCATCGCGCAGCAGCGTGTCGGCCATGCCGGAGAAAACGAAAAACACGATGCCGCCGGCGCCGAGCAGCAGCAGGACGGTGATGGACGGGCGCACCCAGTCCTTGGGCTGCTGGGCCGCGAGCTTGCGCGCGCTGTCGCGGTCGGCCGCCTCGGCGGCGTACTGCGCGGCGGCCGCCTGGAGCCGGTTCTGTTCGGCGCTCACCGCGAGCTGCTGGAGCTGCACCCTGGAATTGACCTCCAGCTCCTTGAGCTTGACGGCCGCGTCCGGGTCGCCCAGCAGCGCGGTGGAAACCGCGTCGGGCGTGGCATCCGTGCCCAGCGCCGTAGCAACAAGGCTGCCCACGGCGGCGCCAGCCGGCCCGCCCAGGATGCCGCCCAGAATGGGGGCCGCCTTACCGACGACCCCGGCAACGTCTTTCCAGTCCATTACGCAACCTCCGTGTCATGCCGCTCGAAAGCGGCGGCCATCTTGATGTCGTACTTGTTGGCCGCGTAGTTCGGCCCGTTGTAGTTCTTGGCGAACTTCGCCCAGTCCTGCGCCTTCAGCGCCGCCCAGATGGCCGGGTTGGCCTTCACGAAGCGCACGAAGGCGTCCAGGTGCGCGGCCTCGTCGCGGTACATGGCGTTGATGAACGCCTGCACCGAAGCGAAGCCCAGCAGTTGCCAGTGAAAGCCCATAATCTGGAACAGGCCCCAGCTCGCGGACTCCAGCGCACAGGCGCGGTTGATCTTGGCGGCCTCGTCCAGCCGGTCGCACTCGGCGACACCGCCCCGGTAGCCGCCGGCCGTCGGATTGACGACGCCAGGATTGCTTTTGGCGAAGGCGTCCGCACGCTGCTGGCCGATGGCATTCTTGAGTCGGCGGTACATGATGTGCCGCTCGAACAGGATCACCGGACGGCCATCGGCGTAGAAGCCGTTTCCACGGCTTTCCACCTCGGTGACTGCTTTCACCGCCGCAACGGGCACAGCAAGCGCCTTGGCCGCCGCCTCGAAGTCGCTTTCCTTCAAACTCTTGGTATCCATCACTTTCCCCCGGAAATATTCGAGACGATTCCGGCCCACACCGCAGCGGCCAGCGCTGCTGCTACCACACCGATGAAGGCCAGGGTTCCGTGGTCGGCGATCTTGCGCAGCTTCCTGCCGAAGCGAAGATCGGCGCGGAATTCCTCGACACTCTCCGGCCTATCGACATCGACACCAAGAATGGCGAAGACCTTCTTCACTGCACGATCTGCCGCTTCAGCCGAAACCGTCTCAGGAGACAAGCAGTGCTCGTCGTACTTGGATTTCTCGGTCATCAGCGAGTCCTCGCAATGGTCTTGGCGACGATGCCGCAGGCGCGGATAACGTCGTTAAGTCGGTTCACAATTGCCGCCTGCGTTTTCAATTCGGACTCCCTTCCTTTTTTCCAGTCGTCGAACGGCTTGCCCTCAAAGAATTTCCTGACCGTGCTGGGCTGCATCTGCATGGCGTCGGCCAGGGATGTCGAGGAATATAGGGTGAGGCTAGAGGCCAGATTCATCAGGTTTTCCGACCAGTTCGCGCGCCATTCGAGAGAGGCAGGTATGAACCGGAAATCGGGCCGGCGGCAGGTTCGCTGCCGCCCCTCCTTTGGGCATCGCCACGATGCCGTCCTTGCTGAACTCGGTCTTGAACAGGTGGTGCAGCTTCTCGCGGCCGGCGAAGTAGAGCGCCATCAGCGCGGAGAAGTCACTTTCGGGGAAGGCGCCCATGATCTTCATGCGCGCCACCATGAACTCGTCGAAGGCGCCCTCGGCCATGTCAGCGTCCGGCACGCTCTCATCCGAGCGCACCATCTGCGCGGCCATCGCGCCCAGAATCCAATGCAGGCGGCCGGACAGCGGCTTGCCCGAGGCGTCCTGCACCTCGCCAGTCATGCGCTCGATGGACTCGGCCATCGCGCCGGTCAGGTGCCGGATGTGCCAGGTGTCGCCGCCGACCTCGCCCACCTCGATCTGCGGGGCCTGGGTCTGGATGTCGGCCGCGCCGTCCAGGTAGTCCGAATAGTGGCCCTCACCCAGGGCGAAGTCGGGGCCGTCCTCGGCCGTCGCGGCCAGGTAGTGCGCCACGGCCAACATGCGCTCTTGCACCGTCCAGGCGGCGGGGTCGTCGATGCCCTGCGCAGACGCCACCGCCGCGCGCAGGAAGGCCGTGCAGGACGCTTCTTCCAGGTGCGTCGGCATCGACGCGATGGCGACGGACTCGGCGATGGACAGCTCGCGCAGTTGCACCGTCAGGCGGCGCGTGCGCAGCAGGGGAAAGTGAATCATCGTCTGGTGCTCCTACATGGAAACGATGGCCGCATTGCTCCAGTCCTTGCGGTCGAGCGCGGTCAGCGTGCAGAGGGTCATGGGAACGGCGAGCTGGACGAACCGCCCGCTAGCATCCACGGGGGAATTGAGGGGCATACCGATGGACTCGATCACCAGGGGTGAGAAGATGCGGCCCTTGTATTTCAGGGCAACCCGCGTGGGCGCCTTCGAGGGCATCAGGGCCTCGACATAGCCCATGTCGCCCTTGGCCGTCTCGGCCGCGCGCGCGAGCACGGAGCCGTCCTTGGACAGCTCGATGGGCAAGGCCCACTCCATCAGCTTGTTGAATGGCGCCTCGACTTCGCTGGCGGAATCGCGCCAGGCCCGGAACAGCGCAGTCACCGTGATCTTGACGGGCGGCATCCCGTTGAACACCTGCGTGCTGTTCAGCTTCGTGATGCCGGTGCGTCCCTCGAACTGCTTGAGGAACTCGTTGGACTTCTGCTGCGCGGAGCCTTCCTTGGACTTGCCCATGACCGCATCGACTACGGGCTGGAGCGCACCGGATTGCAGCATCGCCATCAGCGCCGGGGCCTTCGACTCCGGGCCGGCTTGCTCGAACGGGCTTTGCCAGTTGAGCACCATTTCCAGATTGGCGTCGGTCAGCGGCGCCATGACCGCGATAGGGTCGGTCTTGCCCTCGATGCGACCCCAGGCGTCATCGCCCGTCTTCGCCACCTCGTAGAAGGTGGCGATCAGGTGCGGGGAAAGCCCGTCCCAGATGGAAGTCAGGGCGTTCGCGCCCAGCGTGGCCGCTTGGCCGATGGATGGAATGGTTGCCATAGCAAAAAAATGGCGCCGCCGGCGGTAGCACAGCGGCGCCCAAGTCCCCCTCGGAGCAGCGGTTACAGGCCGGCCTTGCGGCGCAGGCGCATGGACTTCAGGCGGCGCATCATGGCGCCGGCGGAGTGGCTTTTCATACGGGCCTTGCGGATGGCGACTTTCTGCTTGGCCGACAGGCGCACGGTGCCGGAGATGCGCTTGTTGATGCGCACCTTCTTGCCGTTGCGCACGGCCACCGTCTTGCGATACACCGCATCGAGGGCCGGCGCGTTGTCGTCGTCCGAAAACACGAAGCTGTCGATTTCGGCGCTGGCCGCGTCGTCGCCATCGGGCAGCACCGAAGCCACCAGGTCGCGCACGCGGTCGGCCGCGTCGTCGTCCCAGTCGTTTAGCAGCGCACCGGCGTCTTCCTCGGTGACGCCAGCCTTGACCAGGTAGTCCCAGGCCGCGTTGAGCGCCACTTCCAGCACGCCCTGTTCGTCCTCGGTGACATCGCCGTCGTGGTTGGCGTCGGCGATGCCCACGAACATCGCCATCAGGCGGTCGGCATAGCTTTCGCCGTCGTCCAGGTCGTCGGTTTCCGCCCACTGCTGAACGACCGCGATGGCCGACAGCTTGATGTCGCGGAGGGTGTAGTCGTCGGCGCCGGACAGCGCCGGCTCGTCGCCGGTCGAGTCCAGCACCTTGACGGGTTCGCGGCGCTTCATCGCCCCGCGCAACAGTTCGCTCATGCTCATGTTGATGTCCTTCTCGGTGATGGGTTACTTGGTCAGCGTCTGGGTGACGAAGGTCTGGCGGTTCGTGCCGTCGTAGCGGAGCCAGTAGGACACGTCCATCGCGTCGTAGGGGCGTTGCTCGTTCGGGCGCACGTCGTAGGCCCAGGCCGCACCGTTCATCTGCGGGTCGTTGGACGGCACCAGCCAGCCGGACGCCTGCGCACCCTCGAACAGGGTGGTCAGGAAGTCCCGCATCTTCTTCACGGACACGTCCATCGGAAGTTGCAGGAAGTCCTTGGCCGCGCGCGTCACGGACTCGTCGATGCTGGTGGACATATCCGCCACCGCGATCAGCTTCTTCAGGCTCGACTCGACCAGCGCGCAGGTCAGCGAATCGCGGAACACGTAGCGGCCGCCGCCGGTGTACGTCTCGTAGATCACCGGGTTGATCTTCGCGCGCGCCAGCAGGTTGAGTTCCTGATTGGTCGGCGAGTAGGTCTGCACGATGCGCGTGCGCTGGAGCGGCCATTCCCGGCCCGCGATGGGGTAGTTCTTCGGCGCGAAGCCCTTGGCGTTCTTCTGGGCGTTGCGGCCGCAGCCGTAGGCGATGTTCAGCGTCTCGGTGCCGAAGTAGCCGTGCGGATTGATGCCGGTCGGGTCGTCGGACTTCAGCGGCGCCCAGAATGCGTGCATCAGGTGCGCGGTCTGGCTGGCGCCCATGTTGAGCTGATTCACGAACGCGACGGCCGCCTCCGGCGCCAGGTTGCCCGGAATGCCGAAACGGAGCTGGCGGTTCGTGTCGAACGCGAGCTGGGCGAGCTGCGCCAGCAAGGCCGGGGCCTGCGTGCCACCGGACGAGATGTAGGCGTAGTCGAACTGCGTGTATTGCAGCTTGTCGCGCGCCGCCATGTAGTCCTGGGTGGTGTAGGCCGTGCCGCCCTCGACGAAGCACACCAGCGTGCCGGACTTCGCCCACTTCTGCTGCCCGTTGGTGTCGTAGCCGTAGGCCGCGGAATCGGAGCCGATCACAGCCGAGGCGCCGGTGACGCCCGTGGTGATTTCCACCGCGTCGGTCTGCGCCAGGGCCACGTCGGGCAGGTAGGCCGAGTTGCCGTAATCGTCCTTGGCGTCGCTTTTCAGCGAACCGTAGAACTCGTACAGCAGGTTGCCGTCCTTGTCCCGCAGGCGCAGGGTCAGCTTGTCATTGTCGGCCGGCAGGCCGCCAGAGGTGACTTCCTCGGCGCGGAACTCCAGCACGATGCCGTCGTTGAAGCACTCCAGGTGCTTGACGGCGAACAGATACGGCGTGGCCGGCAGGTTTTCGGACACGGTGAAGGTGAAATTGCCGGTCGGAGCCGGGGTTTCATCCTCGCTCATCTCCGCTGCCACCACGGCGTACTTGATGACGGCAGCCGACGTGCTCAAACGCTGGACGATGGCTTGATAGGCGCCCTTGTTCAGGGCCTCCACCACATGCACCCACGCCTCGTTCAGCGCAGACAGGCGCACCTGCTCGCCGCTACCCAGCTTCTTGAACACGTTGCCGCGATCAACGGCGAACGGCTTGTCGATGCGGCCACGGGTAGCCCGCATCATGATGCCGAACACCTGATCGGAATTGTCGGTGGTCGGGATTTCGGAGTTGTCGCGCAGCGGGTTGAGCTGCACGCCGGATTCCGAACCCAGTTGTCGCACGAAAGCGGTACTCATGGCCTCTCCCCTCGATTAAGCGTTCGCGGCGCCGGTGTCGGCAGCGCCTTCCGTGCCGTCGCCAGCGTCGGCGGGCGCGGCATCCAGCAGCGCAGCCAGGTCGGCCTTCTTGGCGTTGGCCGCGAACTCGATGCCCTTGGCCTTCAGCGCGTCCTTGAGCTGGTCGTAGGTCAGGCCATCGGACGGCTTCTTGGCGGTTTCGGTGCTGTCGCCAGTGGGCGCGCCAGCGTCGGCGGCGGCCTCGGCCGCTTCCGAGATGGTCAGCGCCAACTCGCAGCGGCTCAGTTCGGCGATCTGCTCGACGCTCGACGCCAGGCGCTGGAACAGGTCGTGATCGGCGATCACCACCGTCTTCCGGCTGTCCTTGGGATTGGCGACGTGGCGGAGGAACAGGCCCTCGACCTCGGGGAACACCACGTCCTGGGGCATGTGGTTCTGCACCACCACCTTCAGGGGATACGCGGCATCGGCGAAAACCTCGGCTACGAGGTCGTTGGCGTCCTTCCCGGTCAGGGAAGGAGCGCCCAGTTCAACAGTGCGGGTCATGGCTCCATCCGTCCTTTACATGTTGGTGACGTTGATGAGGGCGAAGCCGCGAGCCGACGGGTCGTGCGGATTCACGGCGGTGAAGTTGCGGGCGTAGAAGCCGGCGCCCTGGCGCAGGTCGGCATTGACGGCCAGCGGGATGACGGTCGGCGGCACGGCGTCGCCCAGCACCACGGGGTTGCGCGTCACGTCGGTGGCGCGGCCCACGGCCAGAATCTGGGCGCTGGTCGCGGTTTCGTTCAAGCCCTTCGGCGTGTAGTACACGTCGTACTGGCCGAACAGGCGGCCCAGGCGATAGATGCCGGGGCGCGGGGCAATGCCCGAGGGCTGGAACAGCGTGCTGGGCAGGCCAAGGAACTGCGCGGCCACGCGCTTGGTGACGTACAGATGGGTGACGCCATGATTCATGGTGTCCTCGGCCATCTTCTGCGACACGACACTCAGCGGGTAGGCCAGCTCGGGCCACACGCCGAAGCGGCCGCTATCGACGTGCGCCTGCGCGGCGCCGAAGTCGAAGGTCGCGGTGTTCAGCGCGGCCAGGCGAACGCCCTTGCGCAGCACGTCGTAGTGGCGCTCGTTGGCGAACTGCGCCTGGATGGCGATGACGCTTTCGCTGTACGGGTCGAGGCCCAGTTCGTTCGCCATCTGGGTGCGGCTGTCGATGGTCTGGTGCGTGGTGACGCGCCAGGGCTTGGCGAACAGCGAGAAGGTATTGACCGCCGAGATGATCGTCGGGGTCAGCTCGGGCGCACGCTCGAAGTCGATGAAGCCTTCGACCACCACGGGCACGGTAGCCGGCAGCGCGGGGGTCGTGGTCAGCGAGTAAGCGCCGGTGTCGGTGTTGATCGTGCCGCCGATGGCATAGCTGGTGCCGCCGACATTGATGGTGCCGGACACGGCCGAGTTGCCGCTACCAGCGGAATCGACCTCGCGGGCAGCCACGCGGCCATCCACATAGACGATGGAGCGGCCACGCAGCAGCTTCAGGTTGGCGGCGTTCTGGTCGCAGGTGTCGGCGGTAGCCTGGATGGCGGTAATCTTGCCCGTTACCGCGCCAGGGGTGGCGTCGCCCGAGCCGGCCGGCATGGAGGTATGCACGCGGCTGGAGCTGATGTAGGTGTCGCCGGAATCGACGCCATCCAGCAGCGCGCCTTGCGCATAGGCGCCGAACTCGCTGCCGGCTTGGTGCGTCATGATCGCCAAGCGCGCCTCGTTGGAGCCGATGTCCGCCGGCAGGTAGTGCGCGAACGGGATGGCTTCGCCCAGGGCAGCCAGAATCGCCACCACGGCGCGGTTCGGTTGCAGCGAAATCTGGTCGTGGTGCGCCGAGGTCGCCGAGTCCAGACTGAACTTGCGGCGGGCGGCTTCGGTCGTGGCGTAGGCCGAGTGCAGCGCCAGCTCGATCACGTCGGCCGGGGCCGGGGTGCCGTGCTGGGCCTCATAGACGGAAACACCGTCCAGAACAGCGCGAGTAACGAGAGCGGCCGCATCGTCGCCCTTCGCCTCGTCCAGCACGGTCTGGAGGGTGTCGGGCACCTTGACGCCCGTGTTCTGGCTGGTGGCCGTCGCCAGGAAATCGGCGGCGGCGGCAGAATCGAAGGTGCCGCCCTTGGTGGCGTTGTCCTTCAGAGAATCGACGAATTGGGCTACTTCGGCAGTCTCGCGCTTGAAGTAATCCTGATGGATGCGCTTGGTCATGGTTTCGTGTCCTTTCGGAGAAGTTCAAACACTGGAACGCCGGCTGGTAGCCGACTGCCAGCTATTCTCAAAGGCTCACGAACTCGCCAGACGGCGCTTTTTCCGGGTTTGCTATCCGCCCGCGCTGGGCTACGAAGGGAGTCTTTCGCCGCTCTCGAACGCCTCGCGCCCATCCATCGCGCGATGCACGATCAGGCCCGGCTCGTCATCGTCGGCAACGGGATGGCACCAACACGACAGGCTGGCCTCGTGCTCTCGGAAGTCGCCCAGAGGGATGACGTGGATGCGATCAGGGTTCATCCGGCGCCTCGTCCTGAGAGTTCGCGTAATCCTCTTGCGAAAACAAGTCCAAATCGTTCCGACGGTTTGTGATGTAGCGCGTGGTGAAAGGCGGGATGTTGGACGTGGTTTCGATGCCCACGACCTCGAAGGCCATTTTCGGCGGCGTGTCGCCAGTTCCAAGCAGCAGGTACATCACGTCATGGGTGCGCACGTCGAACCAGTCCTGGTGCCCGGAGGGTTCCTCCGGCTCGATCAGGAACCGGAATTCTTCGCCGGAGCCAATGTTGGCGTCTCCGCGCTTGACCATCGGCGCGGGCGCGAAGCCCTCTGCCGGAAGAGCATGGCCGTAGCCAAGGAAGGCGTATTCGTACTGCTCTTCGTCCATCGAATCCAGCACGCCCAAGCCGCCCATCGTGGGCAAACCGCCAACCGTGTCTGGCGCCGCGCGGGTGACGGTTTTGCGGTACACCTCGCAATTCATGGCGTTCGGGTGGTTCATGACCACGTTGCGCGCCATACGGTTGATCCCGGTCGGGACGTTGTTCAGCATGTCAGTTCCTCGCTGTTTCTCACTGAGCCACCCTGGAAATCTTCTTGTCATCCCAACCCCAGGTGCGCATCTGCGCAACCTGATCGGGCATCAGCGCGCCACGCTTGAGCGCCGCGTCAATCCGGCGTGTGTAAGGGTCAATCTTCTTGGGCGGTCGAGCCTTCGGCCGGCTCGCCGAAGCCTTGGCGGCCCGCCTGTCACGAGCTTTATCCGCCTCGACCTTGCGCTGCTCGCTGGTCTTGATGCGTGCCGGCGCCTTGGATTGGATGGCTTCTTCGGCCTCCGTCTGCTTGAGCGTGGTATTCGCCTTGTAGGCCGACACGCCCTGCAAATGTCGCTCCAGAAAGCGCAGAACGGTATTGGACGATTCCAACTCCGTCATGACACGCAGGACGTGCTTGCAGGCTACGCCCTTCAGTCCAGGGTTCCGAATCTTGGGAAAACCCGTTTCGTCGCGGCCGGCATTAAACCCGCCGATGGTCGCCACGTAACGCAGGAAGTACCTATGCCGGTCGCAACTGCAATCGAACTTCAGCCCGCCCTTGCGCATTTTGTTGGCTTCCCTGCGCACGGCGGCCTGGTCGCCACCAGAAGCGATGATGGCATCCACCGCGTTTCGGAATCCAACCAACTGAATCGTGACATGGTGCCGCGTCACGCCTGGCGTCGAGCCGCCAGCGTTCGTTATGAACCGCACGGAGTCGTGAAGCGCCGACACCGGCACACCCATCGTGATTTCCTTGCGCGCCCGGTCGATGTCGCTTCTCGCCCCATCCGACCTGTCGGACAGATACACCAGTGGCTTCGCCGAAGCCAGGTCGATGACCTGCCGTGCTGTGATGCCCTTTCCGGTGGAAAACCCTGCCTGCTTCTTGGCGAGCTGCATGTTGTGGCGGAAAGCCGCAAGCTCGTTGGCAGTAATTTGCGTCAGCCCACCGTTCAGTGTGGTGAACAGAACCTTGCCGGAGTCCCACTGCCCCGACTGGAGCATCTTGTCAGTCAGGATCGTGGATTTCGCGGTGGCCTCGGCGTCCGCACGCTGCTTGGCGTCCGCCTCAAAGCGCCTCTTCGCTTCCCCGACGTGGCCTTTGACCTTGCCGAACCAATCAGCCATTCAGGTACTCCCAGGTCAGTCCTGAGCGTGTCGGTAGTCCGCGAAGTTGCTTGCTGATGACCGATTCGCTGACACCTTTCGCCTTGGCGGCCGCGCCCCTGCTAGGGAAAACCTCTCCCGTGGTGATGCAGCGGATTTTCTTTTGGTGCCGAACCCTGGCCGCCTCGTTGCGCTTTCTCTGAAACTCAGGGTCTTGGCTCAACCGCTTCATGTTCTCCCGCATCCGTTCCGAATGCGCGGCGGCAAAAGAAGGGTCGGCGTGCAACTTTTTCAGGGTCGCCGCCGATGCCTCGGCTACGTTTCGATATGCCTGCCCGCGCTCCCTCATCACTCGACGACGGGAAGCTGCCGCCTTCTCCTTGGCCTCGTCTGTCTGCATGACCACGGCCCTTGCTCGCGCTTTCTCAACGAAAACAGGGTCGCTCCATCGCTCTTTGTTCTGTTTGGCTGCGCGTGCGGTGTTCCTGGCCCGGAAGCCGGGACGCTTCCACTGCTCAGTCAGCAGGTGCTCGGCAGTTGGAAGGACATTCAGCGCGGGCCGCAGCCGATCAATTGCCGCCTGTTCGCAGGCCCTCAAACCATCCCGAGCACACCGCAGCAGCAAGCGAAAGCGCAACGACTCCACGCCTGCGTCGGCAGCGATCTGGGAAAGGATGGGGTTGTCGTGCCGCCTATGCCGAAGGCGCGACTTGTGTTCAGCCCATCGCTTATCTACATCCACAGACGAGCCGATATACAGCCGCCCGTCAGGGGCCTGGATGGCATAGACTCCAATGATTTTCTGTTTCATTCAGCCATCCTATGGAACTGAAAACGTCGATACCGTTACGTTTTCCGATATTTGCGCCTACACCTCCGCCCAGGCGGGCGCGTAGTCTTCGCGCAGGTCGTCGATGGACTCGAAACCGGCCCGGCGCTTGATGTCGATGAGCTGCCCCTCGTTGGGGAGCACGATGCGCTTCTGCGGCAGAGGCTGATCGACCGTATCCAGGCCGGCGGCAGCCATCACGGCCAGGAACTCGTCACGCCGGCCATAGACGCGCTGGGAAACCAGCGTCAGGTCGTACATCTCGTCCGGCTTCGTCTCGTAGAAGATCGCCGTGGTGTCCCAGGGTTTGGTGTTCTCCGCGAACTTGCGCACCTCGCGGTAGAAGGATTTGGCGGCGCGGGTGTCCTTGTCGAGCATGGCCGGCCCTCAGATGGTCATGATGCCGCCGCCCAGCAGGTGGCGGAACGATTCGGCCAGCTTGACGGTGCGCTCCACGGTGTCGGAGCGGGTCGCGTGCAGGCACGTCGCCAGCGCCGCGATCTGGCCGCAGGAGATACCCTCGGCCACCCGGTACTTGGGGCCGCTGGTGTCGATACCGTCGCGCTCAATGGCTTGTTCGGGGTTCGCGCGCGCGGCGCGGTCAGCAAACACCAGCCGGGCACTCTTGCCGTCAGCCGCCACGCCCACCTTCAGCGAGTAGAAGGCAGCAATGGCCGGCATCAGGTCGGCGTCGGTGAAAAGGGCATCGCGGGCGATGTCCGGCACGTTGGTCAGGACGATGCAGCCCTCGCGGCGCTCGGCGCGGTAGTCGGCCTCGGCGCCCACCACCAGCACGCGCGCGTCCGGGTCGTAGGCGGAGAACAGGGAGCACGGCCGCCCGCCGTACCCGGTAAAGGTCGCCTGAATCTGAATCATGGCGCGCCCCCGGCTTCGTCGGACACCTCGTAGGGTCGGATTTCGGCCGCGCCGCCCTGGCCGCCGGCCTCGGCGCTTTCCACATGCACTGTCTGCACCAGCGGATACCCTGCGGGGTCGTCCGTGCCAGGCTCGCCCTTACCGTCGTTCGGCTCGCCAGCCTTGGGAGCGTCGAACAGCGGGATTTCCGCGCGCAGGGTCAGGTCGATGGCAAGGATGGTCAGGTTCTTGGCGTCGGTGGCGATGGACATGGCCGGCATGTCCGGCGATTCGACCTGCACCGGCCAAGCCGTATCCAGCCCAGCGAAGCGGTAGGACGCCTCGAACCGGCGGTTATCCGTCTCGTCGAGGAACAGCAGGAACTGCGCCGCCAAGGAGTGCGCCGACGGCTCATCCGTGGCGAACACCACGACCTGCGCGCGCACGTCGCCCGCTACGGCACGCAGGCCGAACAGCCGCTCCTTGGGATCATCGGGAATCATGACCATCTGGCGGTCGGCCACCTGGCGGGTGTAGTCGCGGCCGGTCGGGGTGTAGTCCTTCGCCACGGCAACGATGATCGCCGGCAGCTCGGGCGGCGTCGTGGGCGCGTTCTCCAGGTCGGAGCGCAGCCAGAGGGACAGCATTTCCTCGGCGGCGTCGATCATGCGCGCCGGCGCCCAGGCAATCGCCTTGGCGAGCGGGCGCGTGACGAACCCCTCCAGGGGCTTCGTGCTCGGCACGATGGTGGAGAAGTAGCGGCCCATGAACTGGCCGAGGGCGATCTTGACGGGCTGGAGCATGGGCGCTTACCGGCGGAGGAACTGGCCAAGCAAGCGGCCGTACAGGGGCACATGCTCGGCCGGGTCGGCGTTGCTTTGCGGCTCGACGAACTGCGGCAGGGACGCGGCGCCACGGAAGGCGGCGGCGTCCCGGCGCATCCGCTCCACCGGGTCGATGGAAACGGCGATGGGCGCCACGGCCACGGCGTCCATCGCCGCGCCGGCGTCGATGCCCTTGGCGGCCAGCATGGACAGCAGTTGCTCGTTCTCCGCGCGCAGGTGCTCGATGACCTCGCTTGCCGTGTCGCGCTCCGCATTGGCCGAATCCAGCAGGCGCAACACGCCGCGCAGTTGCTCGTCGTAGATGGCCGCCTCGATGTCGTCCAGCGTCATGTCGCGCACGTCGTCAAGGGTGTAGCCCCGGTTCGTGCTGTAGTTCGGCTCCAGCACGTAGTCGAACCCGAAGAACTCGGGCCGGTGCTGGTCGATGGCCGAGCTGAATCCGCCCACACGGCCGGCGTACAGCTTCGCGGCCACCTGTCCGGGGTCGTTGTTCAGGAACTCGGCCTGGTGCTCTATGGTGCCGTCCGGGCTGGCCCGCAGCATGGTCGTGACAAGGGCCGGCTCCACCAGCGACGGGCGGCCGTCATCCAGGCCGCCTTCGGCCGGGTTCATGCCGAATTTGATGCGGGGCCAGTGCCCGTAGTAGCCCAGCATGTCGCGGTTCTTGACCCGCTCTTGGCAGGCCGGGCCGTTGATCGCGTCGCAGATGGCGCGGATGTTGAAATTCCGCTCCTTGCCTCGGAACTGGCGGCCCCGCTCCCGCAGGTTGTAGGTGATGACCTTGGTTTGCATAGGAACCTCCTTCTTCGGAGGATGGTAGGAGCCGCCCAGGGGGCGAAAGCGCGCCGTTTTCCGGCCCTGGCCGTGGTCACACGTCGGCGAACAGCCCTTCGGCCTTCTCCAGCACCGTCTCGGTCAGGCTGGTGGCGACGCTGGCCGCACCACCGGCCACCATGTAGGTCGCGCCTTCCAAGAAGATGAAAGACATGGCGTCGATCATGTCGGGCGACTTGATGCCGTCGCGGCGCATGTTCTCCTTGCTCTCCATGACGTACCGCAGGCCGCCGGCCTCGCTGAAGTGGTACGGCAGCCTGGAACCCTGGTCGATGATCTTCTCGCGCAGCTTCTTGGAGATGCCCTGGGGCAGCACCACGCGGCCCTGCCGGATGGCGTCGCGGAATCGCACCATCGCGCAGGCGCGCAGGTTGTAGAACCTGGACTTGTATTCGTTCTTGAAACACGGCGCGCCCCAGTTCACGCGCGTCACCGTGGCGCCCGAACGCTCGATCAGCTTGCAGACGGTCGCGCCGACGCCGCCAGCATCCACGTACAGCGTGGCGTTGGACAGCTTGCCCACCAGATTCACCAAGTCGCCGGCCAGGTCGATTTCGTTCTTGTCGTTCGCGCAGATAGGGATTTCGATGAACTCCACCCGCCGGGCGTCCGGGCCGTGGTCGGCGTCGCCGATCACCTTGGCGACGATGGCCACCGAGTCGTCCCGGTACTCGCCCAGGGCCACGTCGGACAGCACCACCAGGCCGAAAGGCTCGTCGTCGCCGATGATCTTCCTGGGCTTGAACGCCGCCTCGATGTCGGCGCGCGTCATCAGGACGTTGCTGCTGCTCTGGGCGAACAGGCCCAGCACCCGAATCTGGTACTCGACCGAGTGCCGGCCGCCGCTCTCCGATTCCCGCTCCCGCAGCCATTTCGTCGTGACGAACGGCGACAGCTCCGAATTGAAGCGTAGCGGCAGCCAGCTCCCGCCGTTCTCGATGCTCAGGGTATGGTGGGAGTCGTAGAAGCGCCCGGCGCTGCGCGCGCCCTGGGATGCCATCAGCGTGCGGTTGCCCGGCTGGGTCTGGGTGCCGTCGATCACGTCGAAGTGCTCATCGGGCACGCCGGCGGCTTCGTCGATGATGATGAGCTGCCAGTAACGGTGCTTGCCGGCCACGCCGATGGCCTCACCCTTCTTCATGGCGATCTGGGTGATGAACCACTGCTCCGCGTACCCATTCACATGCACGCGGGTCTTGGTGATCGTGAAGAAGTCGTTTATCCAGGCGTGCGGCCCGTTGGCAATGGCGATGCGGGCATCCTGCATCTCCTTCCAGATGCCGTCGGCCACCTGCTGAATGAAGGGGGCGCCGATGTAGGTGTTGCTGCCCACCTCCACCTTGCCGTCATAGACCGCGACGGGGAAGCACAGTAGATGCCAGAGGGCGATGCGGGCGAAGCTGGCCGTCTTACCCGTACCCGTACCAGACACCACCGACACCTTGGCGTTTGGCGCGGTGATGGACTGGAACAAGGCCATCTGGTCGGCGCTGGGCATGAAGCCCGTCACCTCCACGGCGAATCGCAGCGGGTCAGCGTGGTAACGCTCGACGAACGCCTGGTAGCGCGGGTCTTCCAGCAGGTTCCGGTTTCGGCGGCGCTTCGTCATCCCCTTGCCATCCGCGCCTCAAGGCCGCGCAGCAGCCGCGCGGCCGTCTCGCTCTTGCACCCGCCGATGCGTCGGCAGATGTCCTCGGCGGTGGGGCTGATTTCGCTGTTCTCCAGTGCCTCGTACAGCAGCTCCACCAGCTCCGCGTCGCCCGGCCCGCGCTCCGCTGGCTCCAGAGCGCCCGCCGGCCCGTCTCCCAGCTCCGGCCCAAGCACGGCCGCCAGCCACAGCAGGGAACCCAGCACCTCAAGCAGCATGGCGATCAGCACGCCGGCCCAGACGTTGAGGGCCGCCACGGGCAGCCCGGTAATCTCGGTCAGGCCGGACACCACCGGGTCAGTCGTCGCGGCGGCGGCCTCCTGCCCGGATAGGGCCACGAGCTGGGCGCGCAGCTCGTTCGCGCGCTTTCCTTCGGTCAGCTCGATTTCCAGGGCGGCGCGGGCCTTGGGGTCTTTCGTTCGCGCCAGGATACCGGCCACGGTCGCGGCACTGCGGGCCTTGTTCTCGGCCAGCGCCGCCTCGATGGTGCGGCGCTGCTCCTGCACGGCACGCACCTGGGCGGACGATGCGGCCCGGCCCTCGGCGGCCCCGTGGCTGGCATTGGCGAAGAACCAGATGTGCCCCCACAGGGCAGCCAGGAAGCACAGGCACCACACCGGCCACACGACCAGGCGCGACAGCCGGCCAAGCAGCGCGGGCATCAGATGGACAGCCAGCACGATCACGGCGGACAGGCCGGCCAGCAGCCAGCGGTCGGCCTCGGCGCCGGCGCGCTGCCAGGCGCTGGCAACGGCCATAGAGACGGCCAAGCCGGTGACGACGAACGCGAACGCGCGGGTGATGGCGGCCTTCACGGGGATTCCTCCGGCTCCGGTTCGTCCGCGCCAGGCGCTGGCGGCCCGTCCTCGTCGGCGTCAATGACGATGCCGCGCTCGGACAGTACCAGGGCCTGCCGCTCGCGCGCCTGCTGCATCTTGTCCTCGTAGAGGCGGAACAGCTCGTCACCCGACACCATGTTGATGTTCACCTCGGTTTCCTTCTCCTTGAACAGGCCCAGGGCGCGCGCCAAGTTGTCGGCGGCCTTCTCCTTGCTCATGGTCAGGACTTCGATGCCATCCCGGCCTTCCTTCACGCCGGCATAGACCAGGCGGGCGGCCGGCGACAGGTTGCGGGTGTCCGCGAAGAACACCTCCACGACGCCCTCGCCGTGGCATTCCGGGCAGTCTTCCGCCGGCGGGCGGCGCTTGTCGTACCAAGCGTCGGTGTAGGCCGGGAACTCCCCGATGTCGTCGTTCTGGTCGGCCTTCAGGCGGCGCTGGCGCTCCCGCTCATGCTTCGTTCGGGCGGCCTCCAGGCTGGACGGGGTGTATTGCCGCTGGTGGTCGGCTCCCCAGCAGTACGGGCAGCACACCCGCCGAAGCTGGGAAATCTCGTTGGCATCCAGGGTGACGACCGCCGCCCACATCCGCATCAGCTCGTCGGCGTCGATGCCCAGCCGGCGCGCGCGGGCCGAGGCCAAGGTTTCTATCGCCTCCCGCACCGAAGGTTTCTGGAGTAGCTGGTAGGCGATTTCCCCCGCGCTCTTGGCACTGTAGCCAGCCCGGATAGCTGCCTGCGTCCCGTTCCAATCCACCATGTATTCGCGGACGAAAACCTCTTGCATATCAGTCAGTTGCGCGAGGACGCCGAACTGGTCGGGGTCGCGCTCCAGGGCTTCGGCCGTGGTCAGGGGCATGGTTTCGCCCGTGCTCATGGTTTCGCTGATGGTTTCTCGCTGATGGTTTTCGGAAACCTTGGAAACCTTGCTGGTGCGCGGCGTGGCGTCGCCTTTCGGTTGGCCCTCCGCCTTCGTGCGGGCGGCCTTCTTCGGCTCCTTGGTGCCGGTCTTGGCCGGGGCCGGGGTGGCGTCATCCCCATGGGCGGAAACCTTGGCCCAGCCATCGCGCAGCGCGGTCTTGCGCACGCCCGGCGCGGACACGGGCAAGCCCAGCTCATCGACGAGCCAGGAATACCCATCGCGCGGGTCGTGCTCCCAGTGATTTCGGACATCCGCCCATTGCTCGGGCGTCAGCTTCGGTTTTGCCGCCATATCCCACGTCTTCCCCGATCTACAGGGCCAGGCTCAGTTGATGAGTGTCGGCAGCAGCCAGGACGCACTCCACACGGAACCGCGCCATCTTGGCCTTGGCGCCTTTGGCGGCGCCGGTGGCCCGCCCTACCGTGCTCAAGAGTCGGGCGCCTCCCGGCATGTCCTCAAAGCCGGGGTTCAGCTCCATGAAGCGCGCCAGGGCCGCGCCCACGTCGTCGGTGGTGGTGAGCATCAGCGCCACGGCCTCGGACATCGCCTCCACCTTGTCATGCAATTTTTTCAGAGCCGCCATGTCCCGCTGGCGGGCTTTTTCCCAGGTGTCGAACAGCCAGGCCGAGGTTTCCCGCTCGATGCTCATGCGGGCGCCGACTTCCCAGTCATCGGTGACGCCGAACAGGAAGTCGATGCTGACCTCGTACACCTTAGCCGCGCGCAGGATGAGCCACAGGGGCACGCTGTTGGTGTCCGTTGCCCCCTCGACCTTGGACAGCTTGGACGAGTTCGAGTAGCCCAGGCGCTTCGCCGCCGCGCTCTGGGACAGGTTGCACAGCTCGCGGGCCTGCCGCATCCGGGCGCCGATGGTCTTGACCGCCGCCGCCTGTTCCATGCGCGTGTTCGCCGCCGGTTTCTTCTCTGCCATCGCCTATACCCCCTTGATCGACCAGCCGCCGCCGTCCTTCTTGGATGCCTTCTGGCACAGGAAGAACCGGAACGGGAACAATGCGGCGGCCACCTTCAGCTTCAGCCAGCCGTCCTCTCGAATGAAACCGCCCTTGGTTTCGTGAATCTCCAGCACCCCGTCCGGCAGCATCACCAGGAAGTCCGGCGTGTAGCGCGTGTTGTCGGCCAGCTTCAGGGTGATGGCCTCGTACCGCCACCAGGCCACCTCGCCGCGCAGGCGGCGTTCTTCCAGCATCCCGGCGTACTCGGCCTCGGTCTTGTTCATGGCCGGGTTCAGCTCAGGCGGGGCCACGGTGCCCACGGCCACCGGCAGCCGCTTGGCGGCGGGCTTCTGGGCCGGCTCCGCCTCGGGCGCGCGCCGCAGGTGGGCGGCCAGTTGTTCCTCGCTCCAGCGCAGGGTGTTCGCCACGGTCAGCCCTCCCCGCGCTTGTCGAGCCAGGCAGTCCGGGCCGCGCGCACGTCTGCGGCGGCCTCGCTGAACTTGTCGCACTGGCGGGGATAGACGGAAGACGGGAAGCTCGCCCGGCTCGGGGATAGCGCGCACAGGCCGAACCCCAGCCGGCCCATCGCGCCGGCGTCCTTGAGCCGGTAGTGGGCGCAGTCGATGCAGCGGACGGTCTTCTGGGCTACCGGCATCCGCCCTCCAGTCGTTCGAGGGTCAGGGCCAGCAGGTCGAGTTCGGAAAGGCCGTAGGTGCGCTCGAAGGCTCTGGTGCCCAGCCCGTGCAGGCCGGTCTTGCCCGTGTGGTGCTCAGGGCACAGGGGCACGGTCAGGTAGTTGCTGGCGCGCTGGGCGCCGCCCTGATCTTCGCGGACGTGATGAACCTGCGCCGGCGTGGCGCCCAGGCCCAGGTGATCGCACAGGATGCAGCCCAGCGCGGCCACGCGGCCCATGTGGCGCTTCTCGGCGGCGGTGGCGGCGCGCTTCATTGGTCGAACCTCATCAGCTCATTGACGACGCGCTCGACTTCTTCCTCGCTGGCGTAGCCGGCGGCCTTCAGCACGCGGTTCCACACCACGGTCAGCACAGCCCGGAACACCGTCTCGAACCGCTCTTCGCTCATGGCGGCGAACGACAGGCTTTCCGCCTCCAGCCGCACCTCGCCGCGAGCGTTGTAAACGGCCTTGTAGAAGCCGGCCAGGATGGTCATGTCCTTGCGGAAGCGGTCGAAGTCCTTGGCGACGGGCAAGCCCTGGTATTCCAGGGGTGTCACCGGCTCCCACACGTCGAACGCCAGCTTGAACAGGGCGAACGCCTTGCGGTGGAACTTGATGTTCCGGGTACGGCGGATGGTGGCGCGCACGCCCTGGCCGGCCTTCAGCTTCTCGATCAGCGCACGGGCTTCCTCGTCGGCCGGTGCCAGCGCGCCGTTCGGAGTCTTGACCAGAACCATGTCCATCAGTCGCCCTCCCACTCGTCGCGCTCGCAGCGGTAGGCGTCGGCCAGCGAGGCCACGACAAGGCCGAACAGGCCCGCCACCAGCAGCAGGCCGCCCACGACCACCAGGAAGATCGTCTCGATCACGCCGCCCCCCCTTTGCCCCGGTGGCTTTCCCAGTCGAAATGCACCATCTGGCCGCCCCCCTCGCGCAGGCGGTCATAGGCGGCTTCGCCCAGGTAGGCGCGGATTTCCTCCGGCTCCTTGTTGCTGATGACGATGGTGGGCTTCATCAGCCGGTAGCGATGGTCGATGACGTGGAACAGGTGGATTTGCTCGCCCTCGGTGCCGTACTGGCGGCCCACCTCGTCGATCACCAGAAGATCAACGTCGCCCAGCGCGCGCGTCACGTCCTGCTCGGTCTGGTCGCCCGGCTGCCGGCGCCCCCACGTCTCGCGGATGCGGCAGACGATTTCGTAGGCCGTGGCGTGCAGCGCGGTGTGGCCCTGCGCCAGCACCTGCTTCGTGATGGCGACGGCCAGATGGTTCTTCCCGGTGCCAGGGTTCCCGCGCAGGATGAGGCAGCGGCCAACCTTGAGGGCCTCGGCGAACGAATCAGCGTAGTCGCGGCAGACTTCGAGGGCCTGCACCTGGTCGGGGGTCGTCGCAGCGTAGCCATCGAACGTGCAGCCCTCGAATCGGGGCGAAATCTCGGCGCGACGCATGAGCTGGCGCACGGCCGATTGCTTCGCGCAGGCCGGGCACACATCGGGCCGCCAGCGTTCGCGCCCCTCGCTGTCCAGGCTGTTCAGCGGGTACTGGCCGTGCTGCTCGCAGGTGCCGAACACCTGACGAAAGACCGGAAGGCTCGGCGCCTTGGCGCCGGTGTCGGGGGCCTTGTGGCGCTCCCCCAGGCTGGCAGGCAAAAGGTCAGATGCTCGTGACAACATCGCGCGGCTCCTTCGGTTGTTGGGGGTGGGCAGGCGGGTTCATGCGGCCAGGACGCGCCGGCCCACCCTTGGGCAGCGGGCTGTCGGCGCGGCGAATCCAGTTGCGCCAGGTGGCCTCCCAGTCGGCCTTGCGCGCATCGGCACCGGCCTTGCCGTGCCAGTAGTCGGCAAAGCAGGCGGCTTGGTGCCGCACGTCGGCGTCGGTCATGTCGGGGCGGTTCTCCAGCGCCCAGTCGCCCCAGCCCTTCGGCAGTCTCCAGTCCTCGGGCAAGCGGGTTCCCCGCTTGGTTTTCGGCGGAGCCGCAGGCGCAGCATCGGGGTTGGTTCCGTTGCCGTCGCCGCCATCGGTGCCGTCGGGCTGGCCGTCGCCCCCAAGACTCTTCTGTTCCTGCTCCTGTTCTTTCTCCTGTTCCTGTTCTTGGCTTCGGAGGGGCTTTGAAGGGGCTTCGTAGGGGCTTGTTTTCCCCCGGCAGGCCGACATGCAGAATGCCGCGCTGTACTTCTCGTAAAACCGCGCCAGATAAGGGTTTTCGGGCAGCGAGCCGTACTCGTTCTGCACCCCTTTGACGCGCAGGTCGTTGGGCTTGAGCGCCTCTCCGATCTGGTACGAGGCCATTTCGATCACCCAGACCACCTCGGAAGCCTCGTCGTACTCGCAAAATCCGGCTTCGATGGCGCTTTGAAGCCCCTTTGAAGCCCCTTCCAAGCCCAGCCCGGTTTCATGGGCAATGAACATGGTCGGGCAGTAGTAGAGGCCCAGCATGTTGGCGTGCGGGCTGGTCAGCAGGTACATGGCGACGATCTGCGCCTCCATCCCTGCCGCGCGCAGGCGCTTACCCGTGGCACCAATCCAGAACTTCGGGCCGACTTTCGAGTAATCACGCATAGGTGCCCTCCATCGACGTTTCAAAACCGGGGGCACCCCGGAAGCGTTGCGCGGCCGCGATCAGGTACTCGCGGCATCGCTCGGTCACAAGCCAGCGCCGGCCGTGCAGCTCGGCACCGCGCCCCGTCGTGGCCCAGCCACCGAAGGGGTCAACAATCAGGTCGCCCACCTCGGACAGGAACCGGACGAAGTGCTCGGCCAAGCGCACGGGCATCAGCGCCGGATGGGCCGGCAGGCCGTGCCGTGCCGCGAAGTCGCGCGCGGGTTGCTGGTCAGGGTCGCGGTGCGGGATGGTCAGCACGTTGCGGGCAATGGCGCCATCGGTGGGCGCGCTGAAGCTGCCCTCGCGGACGGTGTAGGCCCCGCCGGCGTAGCGGGCGTACTGCTGCACGCCGCCGGCGTCCATGAACCGCCGGTGCTTATCGGTGTGCTCGCGCAGGCAGCGGCGGTTGTCGGCTATGACCAGGGCCGGCTCGTTGGTGAACCACAGCACATGCTCGTAGGCCGTGTTGTGATGCACGCGGCGGATGGATGCCCATTGCACCGGGCCGGGCGGCTTCGTCGGGTTGTGCCAGACGAACCGCTCCATCAGGTGCAGGCCCAGCTTGTCGTGCAGCGCCAGGGTCAGCCGCTCCAGGTAAAGGGAGCGCGCCGGAGAACCCGGCTCGAAGATGTCATTGCCCAGGTTCAGCACCACGTTCCCGCCGGGCCGCAGGTGCGCCACGATGGGTTCGAGGATGGGCAGCAGCCAGTCGATGTAGCTGGCCTGGTCGGCGTTGCCGTAGGCGCGCTGCTTCGCCAGTGGGTACGGCGGCGAGGTGAAGGCCAGGGTGATCTGCTCACCCAGACCGCTGAACACGTCCTCGGCGTTCGCCCACAGCGCGCAGCCCAGGTCGGTCGAGAATGCCAGCAGGACGGCGCGACGCGGCGCCGGCGTCAGCTCCTTCTTGGCCTCGCCGCTCAGGCGCCAGGTGCCACGCTCCACGCGCTCAAGCACGCCCAGATGCTTCAGGGTCTGCTGGTGCCAGCGCACGCGGCGCTCGAACAGGTTGTAGGCTTTGCCGGCCTTGCCCACGGGCGCGCGCGCTTCCAGCGCCGCCTCGGGGATGTCCAGTTGCAGGGCGAGTTGCTGGAACAGCTCGCGGTTCGTGAGGGTGTCGCGGCCGACGAACGGCGCCATGACGGCTTCGGCGGACAGGTTCTTGAGGTCTTCCATCAAACCTCTCCCAGGTCGCACAGGCCATAGGCCGAGGCGCACGCCGTCGGCTCGATCAGGTCGGCCGGCATGTCGAACTGGCGACCGCCGCGCGACGTGCGCGACCACTCCACGGCCTTCCAGATGTTGTTCCGGGCGAAGATGTCCGAGTCGATATCGCAGAAGATGGCGACGATACGGGCGCGCCCGAAGCGGGCAATAGCCATCAACAGGGTGGCGGCGCTGCCCTTGCCGCCGGAGACGCTGACGACGTGGAAAATCATGCAGCAGCCTCCGTGCCGCTACCCGGCGCGTACAGGCGTCCGCCGGCCGTGCCGTGGCCGCGCACGCGGGCGCAGGCGCCCACCACGCGGATGTCACCCTGGCGGATGGCCTTGGCGTAGATCGCGCCGAAAGCGCGGTCGTCCTTCGGAGTGATGCCGGCGGCGCGGGCGGCCATCGTCACCTGTTCGCCGGGCACGCTGCCCAGCCGGGCGGATTGCTCGCGCACGTAGGCCACGATGAACGTGTAGGCCCGCGCGCTGAAACTCGGGTCGGTCGAGGTAGCCGCATCCAGGGCAAGCTGCATCTGTTCCTCGCCCAGGCGGCGGGCGGTCGCGGCGCGCTGCGCGTGCGGCGGGGCGATGACGGCGCTCACAAGGCACCTCCCCGGATGGATTGCAGCAGCTCGCCGGTCGCCTTCATCAGCGCCAGCAGCAGCGGTTCGAGGGCGCGGCGCTCGTCGGCGCAGAACCGGCCATCCTTCGCGGCCTCGGAACCCACGCCCAGCAACTCCGACGCCGACGACACCAGCGACAGGAACAGGCGCACAGCCTCGGCCGGCTCGCGCGGCTCCAGCTCGAAGTCCATCGGCACTTGGCCAACGAGGTGCGCCAGCGCGAACACGGTGCGCCGGGCCTGGGCCACGATGACGATTTCGAGGATGACGCCGAAGCTGGGCGGCGGCGCGTCGTGGTCGGGGTTGATGCCGTTCGCCAGCGTGTTCCCGTTCATGCCCATCGCTTCCGCGATGGCACGAACGCCGCCGGGGTATTCCTTGGCATCCGCCTGAAGCGCCAGGAACAGCGCGCGATGGACTTGCTTGATGGGTTTACGCATGACGAACGCCCTTTCAGATTCGCCTACCGCCAGCCCGGCGGACGGCGGAGACTTGCTGCATGGAAAAGTTGATGAAAACCACAGCGCGCTACCTTTCACGCACCGAGACTGGTGCGAAGGGAAGGCATGAACAGGCGGTCATTGACCGGCCAGCCGCTTCGAAGCCTGCAATGGACAAGGTGGGCGCTGACGCCGCGCTCCGCGCATACCTCGCCGAGAACGCGAGTGCGCCCGTCGATTTCGATGGTTGCGGTGATGCGGCGATTGCGCGTCTGCTCGACCGGCGTAGCCCAGCGGCAGTTGCCGGGTTCGTAGTTGCCGTTCGTGTTGTTGCGCTCCAGCGTCAGGCCGTCCGGGCACTCGCCCATGTCGGCCAGGAAGTTCTCGAAGCGGCTCCAGGCGTCGCAAACAGTGATGCTGCGCCCGCCGTAGTTCTCGTAATTGACGGCGCGCGGGTTGAAGCAGCGGCGGCGCATCGACTCCCACGCCTTGTAGGTGCGCGTCTTCTTCATGCCGTGGGTCTTGTTGCCCCGGCCCATGCTCGCCGTGCGCTCCCGAGCGAGACACCCGCAGCTACGGGTATTGCCGCTCCGAAGGGAGTAGATCGAGACGATGCGTTTGGTGCCGCAGGCGCAGGTGCAATGCACCTTGCTCCCTTCGACGGAATCAACGGTGAGACGACCGAATACCTGCATGGCTCGCTCCTTTCTCAAACATCCAAGGGGCCGATCTGGATGCGCTCGTCCTTGGCGTCCTGTTCGGGCGCGGGCGCATGGCTTTCCTGGGCCGTATCCGGCTGCCGGGCGGTGCGTTCGGTTTGGCTGGTGGTCTTTGCTTCAGGCATCGGTTGCCTCCTTGGCCTTCGTGTTGGCACCGCGCAGGTACGCCCAATCCACGTCGGGGCGCAATTCCTCGCACGTCACCTCGCCGGAGGTGGCTTTCTCGATTGCAGGGCAGCGTTCAGCCGGGATGGGACGGCGGCCGTTGGCCCACTGCGAGACGAGCACAGGGGTAACGCCAATGGCGCGCCCCAGGGATGCGGCCCGCCCGCGCTGCTTGTCGATGTAGGTTTTCAGGTTCATTCCGGTACATGCCTGTCTGACTCAGAATGAATGATAGCACGGTGCTACGTAAACACAATAGCTCCGTGCGTCTTCCAATTGTTAGCAATGCGCTATGCAATGATCGCCATGAAGACGATTGAAGAAATCCGGCACGACTGGCTATCCAGGCTCATCGAGAAGCACGGCACCGTGGCCGCACTGAATGAGGCGTTGGGCCGCGCGCGCACCGATGCGACCCTGTTGCAGATCAAGAACCAAGCCCCGAACA
Organism: Pigmentiphaga sp. NML080357; assembly: GCF_002188465.1. Lineage (GTDB taxonomy): Bacteria > Pseudomonadota > Gammaproteobacteria > Burkholderiales > Burkholderiaceae_B > Pigmentiphaga. The sequence continues at coordinate 43,640 of NZ_NINW01000008.1, forward strand.
CGCGATCAGGGAAGCCCCGCAACATGGGGAGCGACCTGGCGCGCGAGATAGAGGAAAAGCTCGGCCTGGAGCGAGGGATGCTGGACAACCAGATCAGCGCCTTGCCGCCGGTCTTCACGGCCGCGCAATCAACGCCGGCGCCCGGATATGTCCGGTTCGACCGGCTCGATGTTCAGGCCGCCGCCGGCGGCGGCCAGCTTGCGAATGAATACCCCGAAGTCGTAGAACAGATCGACGTTCTCGAACGATGGGCGCGAGAGCACTTCGACGGGATGTTATTCAGTCGCATCCGCGTTATCTCGGCGCGCGGCACCTCAATGTCGGGCACCATCGAAAATGGCGATGTCCTATTTGTCGATGTGTCGGTAAATCACTACGACTCGGAGGCTGTTTATGTGATCGCCAGGCCAGATGTCGGGGTGCAGGTAAAGCGCCTCCAAATGATGGGAGGCGGCCGTCTCGCCATCCTTTCCGACAACCCCAAGAACATGCCGGAATACGTCGAAAAAGACGAAATGAACACCGTCAGGATATGCGGCCGCGTGCTGGCATCTTGGACGTTAAAACGACTTTGGATTGAATCGGCCGGCTAGGGTCAGGTGCAAAATATAAAAACAACCGCACGCATCCTCTGGAGAAAATATGCTAATCGCTGTCACCAAAACCGCACGCTGGCTCTCTGTCGGCATCATCGCAGCCTTGACCCTTCCCGCCATAGCCCAGGCCGATACCACACTGCTGCCGGCGGATAGCATCTCCCAGATTGCCGGCGCCACCTTCCAGAACTACCAAATCGGCAACGTCAACCAAATGCTGGCCGAGGAAAACACATGCTGGGATGACGCCTCGCGTGAAAAGGGCAGCAACAAGCAAACCATCGTGGCAGCGTGCGCGTCGGCAGCGATGTCCGGGGCTTTCATTGAAGCAACCTACGCCAGAAGCCAGCGGCGCGGCAGCCACCCCCAATACACCGGCGACGCCGTGCGCGCCCGCATCCTGAAGAAGTCCGGCCTTTCAGAAGCTGAAACGCAGCGCATTTTAGAAACCACCGTGGAACCCAACGTGCCCGCCATACTGGCCGGCCTCAAGGGCGCGGGAATGAGGTAGAAATGGTGAACCTGCCGCCCAACGAAGACGAGCCGCAAGACCGTTCCGACGAGCTTTTCAATCGCCTGCGCTTGCTGGGTTCGGCCGCTCGCACATGGCTCCAGTTCGACCGGGCGGAGCTGAAGCGTCGCGTGTGCGACAGGGTGATCGCGCATTTCCGCGCCGCGCCGCCGCCAGAGCCGCGCGAGGGTATCGAAAACGGCTTGGCGTTCCTGGGGTTTCTCTTGCAGGAGGGCAGCGCGCACGGCCTATACGACGCCACGATGCGGCAACTCGACAGGATGACCTTCAAGGCCGTCGCCGAGCTGGACGACGACGAGCAAGCGGTGTTGCTGCTGCCGATGGTGGACGTTGAAGACCTTGCCACCGATTGGGACGCGAGCGAATGGGCAAAGGTATTGCGCACGCGCCTTGTCCCCGAATGGGAAGATGAAATGCGCTCCATCGTCCTGCACCGTGTTGAGCTGGCCCAAGCGCCGACCGCATGAGGCGCTTCATGAAAAATGTGTGGGCCTACATTATCCGAGCGGTTCGCCGTTGCTATTACGGCCCGCAGCCAGATCGGCAAATCTTCAGGGGCATCGGCGTTCCAGATGGGATGCCGATCCCCCCTGCGCAGCGCCCCTCTGTGCTGCGTATAAAGCGGCTTTTACCTCGCTTGCTCCCCTTTCTGTTGGGTCTTTCTGCCATTGTGAGTGGCGTCGCTGCCGTGGTCGGCATGTTCCGGTAAATCCCCCCGAGAAACGACAATCACCTTCTGCCCCCAATCGGGCATGACAATGAACTCGATGCCCCGCTCCCTGACGGGTTCGATCATCGCCTCCATCGAGGCGATCAGCGCAATCTGCTGATCGGCCGTCATGCCGTCCAGTGACGGTAGCATCAACACCGTATCCCCAGGCTGCAAGACCTCTACCTTGTCGGGTGGCAACAGCGGGCGCGCCCCCCAAGCCTCCCGATCTAGGCGCGCTTCCTTCCGCCTGTAGCGGATAGCCGCCGCCGAATTCCAGGCCCCAGCCACCAGGTTGAAGCCCAGGGCCACCAAGAGCGCCAACGCCGTCCAGTCTTCCATCTTCCATCTCCGCAAGCCCGGCACGTCGCCGGGCTTTTATTTTGCCTCGAAACTTAGCTTGGTGCTATTGACAAAAGAAAGCACGGTGCTACTATTCATCTCACCAGAACACGCAACGACGCGCAGCGACATGCGCAGAAGTCGTAGCGTGGTGCTCTTTAACAACCTGCCGGATGAATAGAGGCGAGGCCCGCTCCCCGAGAGCGCGGCGCCAACCTCCTACGCCTGGGCGCGCGCCGTAGAAGCAAAAGCGCGCGAAATCCTGGCCTCCCTGGTGGAGCGGCCCGCGGGGGTCGTGACGAAGCCATAGGCCAGGTCGAAAGACGCCCACCCGTTCGTGGCGCAGGTAACGACGGGCAGAAAGACATGCAGTACCCCCGGCAGCCGGTCGAGGCAAGGCCAGAGCCGGCGCCCGTTTTCACGGGCAACGCGCAGGGGGCGCGGCGCGCGCACCGAGTCGCATCAATGCCGCAAAGAAGCCCGGTAGGTCGGGCCGGTTGGGCAGACGTAAGCCCCGCAATGGTGAGCCGAAAGCGCCATGACAGCCTGAGAGAAGGCACACCTCGAACAGCCGCGCACACCAGCGCGGCAACGCGGCCCGCGCCAGGGCAATCCCCCGAAGGACACCGACATGGACATCCAAATCCGCACTGCCGGTATCGGCAAGTGGCCTGTCGTTCGCGCGATGGGCCATGACGTGACGCTGAACCTGTACGGCAGAACGAGCCTGCTGCTCGACCTGCTGTACCGCGCCGGGATGCTGCCCAGCGTCTCGGCCTACGGCAAGGAAGGTTCCGACGCCCTGTTCATCAACGGCGAGAACCTGGGCACGACCGATCAGACCGTCCAGTTCGGTATCTGGCGGATGGTCGAGAGCTACCGCACAAGCGGCTACCTGTTCGACGACGACTTCGCGCTTGTCATGCGCGCCGTCGGCGTGGAGCCGGACGCCGACGAAGAACAGGCCGCCGCCGAGCCGGCGTAGGCCACCCCTCCCAAGCAAGCAAGAAAGGAATCCTCATGAGCCACATCATCGGCATCATCATCGGCAAGGCGCTGGGCAACTGGCAGCGCATCGACGCCGAGGGCAACAGCATCGCGCCGGCCGCCGGCGACTTCGACGCCCACCCGACCTACGCCGGCATCGCCGACGAGGTGATCGACGGCCAGCACCTGGTGCGCGTGCCGGCCTTCTACTACCGCGCCGGCGCCGTGCCCACCGGCGAGCACGCGGGCAAAAAGGCGCTGTGGGTCAGCCCCGAACCCGCGCCCGGCTTCGAGCTGCACCCCGCGTTCCGCCACCACGGAGCCGAGCTGGCCCAGTTCCACGTCGGGAAGTTCCAGGGCACGCCGGACGGCGACGACAAGCTGGGCAGCCAGCCCGGCCTGAAGCCGTTGGCCTCCATCAACTTCCCGACCATGCAGGCGCGCGCCGCCGCGCGTGGCGAGGGCTGGATGCTCTGGAGCATCTACCAGCTCGCGGCCATCCAGGCGCTGCTGCTGATCGAACTGGGCACGCCGGACGCGCAGCAGGCCATCGGCGACGGCAACGTGAATGGCGGCGGCGTACGTGCGGTCGATGACGAAACTGTGGCCCAGGCCACCTGGCGCGGCATCGTCGGCCTGTGGGGCAACGTCTGGCAGATGGTCGATGGCTTGCAGACCAATGCCGACAGCGAATACCGCATCTGGGCCACCGACGGCAGCCAGACCTACGTGGAAACCGATGTCGAGGCGCCGGGCGATGGCTGGTTCCGCCGCCGCGCCACCGACCGCGATGCCGGTTTCGACCTGGGCGCGGTGTTCTTGCCCGCCACGACGCGCGACGACCGCGACGAATCGGCCTTCGGCGACTACTTCTGGAGCTACCCGAACGCCGTGGCGTACCACGGCGGCCCTTGGGGCGACGGCCAGAACGCCGGCGCCTTCCTTCTCGACGTCAGCAACGACGCGGAGGTCTCGGCCTCCGACGTCGGTGGCCGCCTCGCAAAGGTGTAGTGCCCTCTGTGGCTTGTGTCATGTCCGGGGCAGGCCCGCCGAGCGGGCCGCCCCAAGCGCCCCGCCAGGGGCGCTTTCGATTTCCCCCTGAAAGGAGCGCATCCATGAGCGCATCGACAACTGCCTGCGCGGCGGCCACGCCTGCCGCGCGGCCGGCCCGGCTCGTCAAATGCCGGGTGAGCGTGAGAACGGCGACGGGCGAGCAGCACAGCTACACCGCCCTGTTCAAGAGCACCTGCGGGGCGGTCATGGATGCACTCGACCGCTTCGGGTTCTGCAAAGTCAGCGTGGAGGCGATGCGCGAATGAAGGCCCTCAAACGCCTGAAGAAACGCCTCGCCGACTACCGCTACTACCGCGCACGCGGCTACGGCATCCGCCGGGCCTGGGAACTGGCCGGGGTGACGCTATGAACCTCGCCACGCTCCCAGGCCCCGGCGACGAGGCCACCTGGCCGGCCTACACCGGCCACCCCAACGACCCCAGGGCACCCGACGACGAAGGCCGCGATACGGCCATCGACGAACGCGCCGCCGAGCTGCTGACCGCGCCCGGCTTCACGCCCTTCAACCCCGCCAACCTCTGCGAAGCCCTTTGCGAAACGGGCGACCCGCAGATCGAGCCGCTTTGCCGCCTTCTGGCCGAGGGCGACACGGCGGCGGCTGGCGAGGCGCTGGCGCGCTTGGCGCGCGGCTACTGGGAACCCATTGCCCGCAAGGAAGCGGAGCGCCAGATCGACGCCGAAGCGGACAGCGCGTGCCGCCGGTGCCGTGGGCGCGGCTGCCGCCGCTGCGAGGCCGACTGATCGAAACCTACCGGAGAACCCTTCTCATGAACTCCCCCGTGAATCAGGCCCTGGCCGTGCGCCAGGACTTCGGCGGCACCAGCTCGACCCTGGCCGCCCAGGAAACCGCATCGGCCTACGTGGCCGCCCAGGCCAAGGCCGTTGTCGAGGCCCGCTACGTGATGGCGCTGCGCCGCCCGCGCCAGTGGGATCAGGTGCGCCAGGACTTGCTCAAGGAGTGCAAGCGCCCCAGCTTCGCCAACAACAAGTCCGCCTACTACCGCAAGCCCATCGGCGACGGCGTGGAGGGCCTGGGCATTCGCTTCGTCGAAGTGGCCCTGCGCTGCATGACGAACGTGCTGGTCGAAACCAGCATGATCTTCGAGGACGAGGGCAAGGAAATCCACCGCGTCAGCGTCACCGACCTGGAATCGAACCTGACCTACCCGCTCGACGTGCGCGTCACGAAGACGGTGGAGCGGTCGAAGCCGTCCGACGACGGCACCTACATCAGCGTTCGCAAGAACAGCTACAACCGCAACGTCTATACGGTGCCCGCCACCGACGACGACCTGCTGAACAAGCGCGCCGCGCAGATTTCCAAGGCCATCCGCACCCTGGGCCTGCGCATCATCCCCGGCGACTTGCAGGACGAGGCCGAGGCCATCATCAAGGCCATCCGCCTTGACGAAGCCGCGCGCGACCCCGACACCGAGCGCAAGCGCATCGCCGATGCCTTCGGCGAAATCGGCGTCAAGGCCGCCGACCTGACCGAATACCTGGGCCACACGCTGGATACCTGCTCGCCGGCCGAGCTGGTCAATCTGCGCGGCATCTACGGTGCCATCCGCGACGGCGAATCCTCGTGGAAGAGCGTCATGGAGAACAAGGCCGAACAACAGGCCGGCAAGAGCGGCGGCGCGGGCAATGCCGGCGGCGGGGCTGGCGCCGGCAACGGCTCGAAGGGCGGCTCGCTGCCGACGTGCAGCGATGAAGCCTTCGAGAAGAAGAAAGCCGGGTGGCGCAAGGCCATCGAGGGCGGCAAGTCGGTGAACGACCTGATCGCAATGATTCAGACCAAGGAACTGCTCACCGACGACCAGAAGATGGAAATCGCGTCGTGGGCGACTGAAGGGGGTGCGCAGCAATGAAAATCCACGAACTTGTCCAGGGCAGCCCGGAATGGCAAGCCTTCCGCCTGACCCACCACGGCGCCAGCGAAGCCGCCGCGATGCTGGGCCTGTCGAAGAAAACGACCCGCTCCGAGCTGCTGCGCATCAAGCACACCGGCACGCCGAAGGAGTTCTCCGACTGGGTGCAGGTGAACATCCTCGACTACGGGCACCAGGTCGAAGCCCTGGCCAGGCCGCTGGTCGAGGAAATCATCGGCGAAGACCTCTACCCGGTGACGACCTCGAACGAGGACGAGGGCGGCAATCTGTCGGCATCGTGCGACGGGCTGACCATGCTCTACGACACAGCGTTCGAGCACAAGCAATGGAACGAGGCCCTGGCCGCATCGGTGCGCGCCGGCATCCTGCCCGAGGAACACATGCCGCAGTGCCAGCAGATCATGCTGGTGACGGGCGCCGCGCGCGTGATCTTCGTCGTCTCCGACGGCACGCCCGGCAACCTCGTTTGGGTCGAAGTCCGGCCCGACCCGGAATGGTTCGACCGCATCCGCGCTGGCTGGGCGCAGTTCGACCGCGACCTGGCCGACTACGTGCTGCCCGAGGCCAAGCCGGCCATCGTCGCCGAACCCGTCCAGGCGCTGCCCGCCGTGTCGGTGCAGGTGTCCGGCGCGCTGACCGTGGCCGAGAACTTCACGGTGTTCGAGCAGGCTCTGCGCCAGTTTCTCGACGAGCGCCTGATACGTGAGCCGCAGACCGACCAGGACTTCGCCGACCTCGACCTGCAAATCAAGGCGCTGAAGCGCGCCGAGGATGCGCTCGACGCCGCCGAGGCGCAGATGCTGGCCCAGGTGTCCGGCGTCGATGCCGCGAAGCGCGCGAAGGATGCGCTGCACAAGCTGACGCGCGACAACCGCCTCATGGCAGAAAAACTGCTGGAGAGCGAGAAAAAGCGGCGGCGCGAGGAAAAGATCGAGGCCGCCCGCAAGGCGTTCGCCGACCACCTGGCCGAACTCCAACGCGAAATTGCCGACCTGCGCCTGGACGTGCCGGCGCCGGACTTCGCGGCCGTCATCAAGGGCCTGAAGACCCTGGCGAGCGTTCAGGACAAGCTCGACACCGCACTGGCGAACGGCAAGATCGCCGCCGACCAGAAGGCCGCCGACCTGCGCACGAAACTGGCCTGGGTGGGCACCAATGCGGCCGAACACCGCGCGCTGCTGCCCGACCTGCAACAACTCGCGGCCAAGCCGCTGGACGACTTCAAGCTGGCGATCACGGCCCGCATCGACGCGCACAAGCGGGCCGAGGCCGAGCGACTGGAGGCCGACCGCGCGCGCATCCGCAAGGAAGAAGCCGAGCGCCTGGAGCGCGAGGCGAAGGACAAGCAGGAGCGCGAGGCGGCCGCCGCCCAGCAACGCTCGCTTGACGAGGCGGAAGACGCCGCCATCGTGCCGCTGCACCCGGCCAATGCGGCGCTGGAGAACAACGGCCCCGACAGTTTCCCTGGCAACGCGGACGCATCGGCCTTCCTGGGAGTGGACATGGCAGCAACGCCGGCGGCGGAACTCGTCACGGCCAGCCCCCAGTGCGCGGCCCACAGCCGCCCGATGGGTGGCGACGGTGGCGGCAGCGTCTCCACCGCAACGCTGAAGCTGGGCCAGATCAACGAGCGCCTGGCGCCCATCGCACTGACCGCCGACGGGCTGGCGACGCTGGGCTTCCCGCACGTCGCCACCGACAAGTCGGCAAAGCTGTACCGCGAGCGCGACTTCCCCCGCATCTGCGCCGCCCTGGTGCGGCACATCCAGACCGTGCAGGCCGGACAGCCGGCGCCGGCAACCCAGGCCGCCCCGGCCACAACCCGCAACCCTGAAAGGACTACCGACATGGCAACCCGAGCACCCGCAGCAGCTTTTGACGACGCCGCCGACTACCAGCACATCCCCATGAAGGAAGTGGAGTCGCACAAGATCAAGGCCGTCGGCTACGACGAAGCCACGCGCACGCTGGCCGTGACGTTCCAGCGCGGCGCCGGTGCGATCTACCACTACCCGAACGTCGAGCCGCAGGTGTATGCGGACTTCATCGGCGCCGAGTCGCTGGGTTCCTTCTTCGGCGCGCACCTCCAGAGCCTGCCGTTCAAGAAGTTCCACCCCGAGCAGGTGGCCGCATGACCCACGCCGCCCACCATCCTGACGACGAAGCGGTAGATCGCTTCGCGGCCGAGCTGAAAGCCAAGCTGGCGGACGCTCGGGCGAAGGGGCGCGGCGGCTGGGAAGACAAGGCCCAGGTCAGCGCCCAGGCCCTGTCCGACATGCTGCTGGCGCACGTCTTCAAGGGTGACCCGCGCGACGTGGCGAATTTCGCTATGTTCCTTCACCAGCGCGGAGAGAGCATCGCACTGGCCGACGGCCCGCGCATGGAACACGCCGTCGAGGTGTTCCAGATCGCCGAACAGCGGTGCGCGGAGCACCACGCCGGCGCCGGCCGCCTGATCGAACCCGGCATTGCCGTACAGGCCGGGCTGATCGCCGCCGCGCCGTTCCTGATCGGCGCGCCGCCCGCGCCCGTGGCCGGAGGCTATCGCGGCGTGTCGTGGCGCGCGAACGGCGAAGCCAACTCCTACCACCTACTGCGCGGCGGGCGATGGCTCGCCCACATCCTCATGAACGGCGAACTGTTCGTGGGGCAGCAGACCGACATGATGGAGCGCATCGTCATCGCGCTGGGCGGCCCGGCCCAGCACGGCGGCGCGGCCGAAACCGCGCTCCGCCAGGTGGCCGCCGTCATCCAGCGGTATCAGGCTCCGGCCGGCATCAGCAAGTACGACGCCATCAGCGAAATCATTGGCATCGTGCAATCGGTGCCGCTGCTCGACGATGGAGCGCAGCCGGAGGCGGCCCCGAACCAGTGGAAATGCAAGTCCTGCGGGTGCGATGCCGGCATTGCTGGCGAACCCTACTGGACGCATGGCCGCACCCAGCACGCGGCCGAGGCCATCTGGCGGTGCGACAGGTGCGACGCCACGCACGAGGTGAAGCTGTTCGAGCCGACCACCGAGGCCCAGACCAGCGAGCCGCACGCCAGCCTCGAAGACCTGCGCACGCGGCTGCTGGCGCCGCGCGACATCGTGCGCGACCCGGATGGCTGGTTGAGCCACCCGGACATGCCGGTTTGCGACGAGAGCGTGCGCTACGACGACCTGCTGGCGGTGTTCGGCATCGAAACCGCGTTCGTCTCCCTGGAGAGCCAGGACGAGAGACTGGCTGAACGCTACTTCGAGGAATCGGCCAGCATCGAGGACTGGAACCCGGAGCCGCCAGCCGGCGACGGCTGGGTGCTGCTGGAAATCTACGACACCGAGAACGGCCCCTACGCGATCTTTGGCCGGGCCATGCCATCCGAAGTCTGGCCGCGCCTCACCAGCGGCACGCCGTTCGACTTCCACGCCCATCTGGTGCGCCAGGCGAAGTTCTCGCGCAACACCTTCGGCCCCGGCCGTCGCACGCAAGGCGTCTCCGACCACATCCGCAAGGAGCTGGCGGAAATCGCCGAAGCGCCCGACGACCTGGAGGAATGGATTGATGTCGTGATTCTGGCTCTCGACGGCGCTTGGCGCACTGGCGCGAGTCCCGAACAGATCATCGCCACGCTGAAGGCAAAGCAGGCCAAGAACGAGGCGAGGACGTGGCCGGACTGGCGCACGGCCGACCCCAACAAGGCCATCGAGCACAGCAAGGAGACGGCGCCATGAACAGCAAGGAGTTTCGCGCCGAGCTGGTCAAGATCATGCCGGGGTACGACTGGACGGTGCATCAGTCTCGCGTTGCTTGGCGACTGGAGGCCACCGGCATCCAGTCCAGCGGCTACAACCGGCTTTCGACCCTCTCCGTCGTCCGGGTCGAGCGGGAAGGCCAGAAGCCGGTCTATGAAGCCAAGTCGACCGGATACGGACGGCGGGCCAGGTGGCTCCACACGCACAAGGACGGCACGCTCGCGCGCGCCTTGCGCGGGCTTCAGGACTACTACGAGGCCGTCGCCAGCACGCACTACAGCCACGCCGGAGCGCTGAAGCATGGGCGGAAAGCCAAGGACGCGCCGGCGGCGACGGAGGCCACCCCATGAAGCGCATCTACCCCAGGCCGATTTCGCCACCTGGCTGGAGGACAACCTGCCCGACATCGCGGCCGTGCCCGGAATGCCCAGCGGCGCCGACATCCTCCAGATGGCCCTGGGCTTCGAGGCCAACGCCGAGAAGCGCCTGCGCAGCAAGATCAACCTGCAAAACGGCGGCGTGCAGTTCGAGTTCGTCGAGGACGAGGACAAGGACACCCGGACGAAGATGCAGGTGTTCGAGCGTTTCACGCTGGGCCTGCCGGTGTTCGACGGCAGCAGCAACGCCTACCCGCTGGAAGCCCGCCTCAAGTACCGCGAGCGCGAGGGCAAGGTGACGTTCTGGTACGAACTCATCCGCCCCGACCGCGTGTTCAAGAGCGCCGTCACCGACGAGCTGACGCGCATCAAGGAAATCACCGGGTTCCCGGTCATTTCCGGCAAGCCGTAAGCCACGCCCTGGCCGGCCACACCGGCCAGGCAGGCAACGCGGCCGCATCACCACCCACGCGGCCGCGCCTTCGATGAAGGCCGCGCGCCGCGCTGCACATCAACATCGAAGGACTCCCCGACCATGACGACCACCCCCGAGGCCGCCGGCCCAGCCGCCGGCGCATCCCAGCTCCTGAAGGGCATAGGCAAGATCGACGGCGACGGCTTCAAGGACACGACGCGCAAGGGCGAAGTGGTGTTCGTCTATGCCAGGCCGCTCCCCGAACCCTACGCGCCCGGCCAGTACCCCCGCGTCGGCAACACCGGCTACAGCGCCAGCACCCAGCAATACGACTTCGCGCCCGCCACCGTCGATGAGGCGCGCGAGCACATCGAGGCGCGCCTGGCCGCCGCAGCGGACGAGCTGGCCCGCGCGAAGAAGCTGACGAACGACCTGGGCAAGATCATCCACGACATGACCGTGGCCCAGCAGGCCGCGTGGATTGAATGGCAGCACGGCAAGGGAGCCGACGCGGCCATGACCTGGATTCACAACGGCCTGGCCGGCCCTGGCTTCATCCCCGACGAGGACGAACCCTACGGCAAGGAGGCGCAGGCATGGTACGACGCCAACCGCGCCGACCCGTTCCCGACCTGCTTCTGCGGCCGCCCCTCGAACAGCCTCTGGATGGGAAAGGGCTTCTGCTCCAGCGCGCACTACGAACAGCACCGCGCCGAGGTCGAGGCCCAGAAAAAGGAGGGCTGACGATGGCCGAGAACACCAAGATCGAGTGGGCGCACCACACGTTCAATCCCTGGTACGGCTGCCAGCGCGTCGGCCCCGGCTGCGACCATTGCTACGCCGAAGGCTGGGCCAAGCGCAGCGGCCTGGTGCAATGGGGCGCCGGCGCCGACCGCCGCCGCAGCAGCGATGCCATCTGGAAAAAGCCGCTGAAGTGGAATGCCGAGGCCGGGCGCCTGGGCGTTCGCTACCGCGTCTTCTGCGCCTCGCTGGCCGACGTTTTCGACAACGCCGTGCCGTCGTCCTGGCGCGCCGACCTGTTCCAGCTCATCGAGCGCACCCCGCACCTTGACTGGCTTCTCGTCACCAAGCGCGTTGGCAACGTGGCCCCGATGATGCTGGAAGTTGCCCGGCAACTGTTCTGGCTCGACCACCTGGACGCGCCGCACCTTCCCTCGAACGTCTGGCTGGGTATCACCGTGGTGAACCAGCAGGAGGCCGACCGCGACATCCCCCGGCTGCTGGCACTGCCCGCGCGCGTTCGCTTCCTGAGCATCGAGCCGCTGCTGGGGCCGGTCGATCTTCGGTTCCACATCTTCAGCGAGCCGACCGGCAACTTCCGCTCCCACGCCGGGAAACGACAGATGGAGTTGCGCAAGCCGGCCGACGGCGGGCTGCACTGGGTCATCGTCGGCGGCGAGAGCGGCCACGGCGCGCGTCCGATGCACCCGAACTGGGCGCGCCGTCTGCGCGACCAGTGCCTCTCGTCCGATGTCGCCTTTCTGTTCAAACAATGGGGAGAGTGGGCGCCGCGCTCCGGCCTCCTGACCGGCGGCGGAACCGACTTCGTGGCGCTCGACCCGGAATGCAAACGCTGGCCGCACGTCACGCGCCTGGGCGAGCACGGGCTGGACACCCGAACCTGCGAACACTGCACGCCGGATGCCGGCGAGGACATCTACATGCAGCGCGTCGGCAAGCAAGAGGCCGGGCGAAGCCTGGACGGCCTTCTGCACGACGGCTACCCGGAGGCGGCCTATGGGCTATGAAAACCCGCTACTGAGACTGCCGGCGGGCCAGGCCCTGCGCCGCCTGCCAAAGGCCGACCGCGCGCGCATCGAGGCCGTGATGCGCGAGTTGCGCGATCAGGCCAACACCGAAGCCGAAAACGCCTGGCGCCGCAGGAAGGGGCCGATGGCCGCGTACTGGCGCGCCGTCGCCACCTACGCGCGCCACTTGGCCCACGCCCTGAGCAAGAAGATTCCCCAATGAACCCGTGCGACAAAGCCGCAACCCCGGCGCAGGTCGAGGCGCTGCTTGCAGATCACGACCTGTCCGCCCTGAAGCGCCTCTATGAATGCCTGGAGGATGGCGAGGGCTTCGACGTTTCCAAGAAACGCATGGCGCGCCTTCTGGAGCTTGGCTTCGCCCGCCACAACGGATTCGGCCGCTACAGCATCACGGCCATCGGCCAGTACCTGCTGGGAGCCTGGACGAAGGTTCCGCTTCAGACCCACGCCGATGTCGATGCCGCATACCGGGCCGAGATGGAGGCGCGCAATGGCTGACACACCGAAGCGCATACAGCGCAGCCGGGCCAAGGGCTGGCGGATGCCCGCTGGCGCCGTGTTCGTCGGCCGGCCCACGAAGTGGGGGAACCCCTACAAGGTGGGCACTCCGGCCGCGCCTACCCCCGAGGCAGCCGTCGCACTGTTCCGCGACTATCTGGCCCGACGGACTGAAATCGTCGAGGAAGCCCGCGAAGAACTGAAGGGCCGCTCGCTGGCTTGCTGGTGCCCGCTCGGCCAGCCTTGCCATGCGGACGTGCTGCTGGAGCTGGCGAATCAGGGCCAGGCCATGACCTCGCAATGCACCCAACGGCAGGTCGAGCTGCTGCACCACACCCTGGGCCTGAGCATCGACCACCGCGACCCGTACCGCAATCACTTCGTCGCCGGCCCAGGCCATCACGACATGCCAGACCTGGAGGCGCTGGAGGCCCTGGGCCTGATGGCCCGCTCGCCCACGCCGAAGTTCTGCGCCGACAGCGACATCGTGTTCCGCGTCACCGACGCCGGGCGCGCCGTGGCCCTCGACAGCCTTCCGCCGCCACCGAAGCCCACGCGCTATGGCGAATGGCTGGATGCCGACTGCTGCGAATCGTTCGGGGAGTTCCTGTGCGGCAGCAGGCTTCCCACGCTCGACGCCCGCCGCCAGTACGAGGGCGGCAAGGCCAGATGGCAATGGCGCATGTACCGCCGCGACAGCTTCGGCTACCGCGAAATCACCGGCGAGTGGGCCGACACCAAGAAGGCGGCGAAGGCCAGCTACAAGGCCGCACTCAAGGCGCATCAACAAGCACAACGCGCCCAGGCGATGCCGGGCGCAACCAAGGAGCCGCGCGCATGACGCCCTCGAAGCTCAATTCCCTGCTCCAGGGGCAAACCAACCTCGCCCGCAAGGTGTTCGAGGTCGTCCCCATCCGCGAAGCCTGGCCGGCCATCCAGATCAGGAACGCCCTCAAGGAGGTGGAGCGCAGCAACGCCGATCTTCGCGTGGTGCGCGGCTGCCTGGGTGCCTTGCGCGAAGCCGGCCTCGTGCGCGAGCCGGAAACGGGCATGTTCCAGCGCGCCGACATCCGAACCCCAACCCCTCGACCCAGAAAGGAAGCACCCATGCCCCAAGCAACACCCAGTCCCAGGCCCACCCTGACCGTCACCGCCCCGGCGCACCAGCCCGAGCCTTCGCCCATCGAAATCCTGGGCGAACTGTCCGGCGAGGTCGTGGCCCTGGCCGATGAGTTCGGCACGCGGCTCGAGAAGCTGGCCGCGAAGATCGAGGAAGCGGCGCTGACCATCGAGCAGGAGCGCGAGGCCAACGTGGAGAACCTGGGCAAGCTGCGGCAGCTCCAGTCCATCCTGAAAAGCCTGTCGTAGGCGCAAGGGGCTGGTCACATGAGCAACGCCATCAAGGACGAGATAGCCCGGCTACGCGCCGAGAAGAAGCACTTCCTGAAATTGGCCGCCCAGGCGCGCGAAACCGCGCGCGACCTGAGCGCCGCCCCCATTGGACGGAAAGACCCGATTGCCAGGCTGCGCGCGAAAGACCGGGAGGCGGAATACCGCGCCAGCGCGCGCCGATGCGACGAGCGCATCGCTGAATGGAAGGCCCAACTGGGCATCACCTCAACCAAGGGGGTCAAGCATGGGTGACATGGGCGACTACTGGCGCGACGTGAAGCCCGCGCTGAAGGAAGACAGCCAGCGCAAGCGCGCCGGAAACCGCGACGCCTCGGCCCGGAACTTGACCGCCGCCGGCATTTCCTTCGAGGCCAAGAACGGCGGCGCGCACCTGGTCGTGTCGGCCGCTGACCTGATCGTCGATTTCTGGCCTGGCACGGGCCTGTGGGTTGTGCGCGGCACCGGCGAGCGCCGGCGCGGCGTGCGCCACCTGATTAAGCGACTCGGCGGCCAGTGGCCGCCACAAGGAAAGAGCGATGGAGAAATACACCCCTGAACTGCTGATCGGCCTGATGGTGATGGTCAAGAACATCGTCCTGATCGTCGCCTGCGCCTGGACGACCACCAAGCTCTACCAGATGAGCGGGTCGTGGCATTGCCTGTGGGCGCTGCTGATGCTGCTGGCGATGGGTTCCTACAAGTTCGTGCGCGACTGAGCGCCATCACACCAACCCCAAGGAGAGAACCATGCCCATTCTTCGATTCGAGGGCTACAGCGACGACACCTTCGGCGAAGTCGCCCACTTCAAGGACGACTACGACAACTGCGCCAGCGGCAAGCCGATTGAATACCTGGTGCTCGGCCCGGCCATCGACGGCCAGCCGCAGCTCGGCGTGGTCGTCACCGGCCAGCACTGCCCTGGCAACAGCGGTAGCTGGCTGATCGGCGTCGCCAACTACGACCCGGACGCCGAAGACCGCGATTTCCCGCGCTGGCCCATGCACATCGAGGCTCAGGACTACCGCAACGGCTTCCAGCCGGCCCTGGTCATCGACGCGCCCGAGGGCGTGACGCTGAAGTGCCTGCAACGGGGCAGCGATGACGACTAGCTGCCGGCCTGTCGCGGCCCCAGGCCCCATCGAACGGGCCGCGATACCCGGAGCCGACCTCGATCATGACGCGGTAGCAGTGCAGCTTTGCCTTTCGGCCGGCCTCGACCCGGCCACGACGGATGCACTGCTCTTTCGTCTGAAGCAAGAGCTGGCCGCGCGCTTCGTCGCGCCCTGCTGCGGGAGGCTGCCCAGATGAGCGAATACCAACCCCTTTCAACCATCAACGAGCTGGCCGTCCTCGACGAGGGCGAATGCGTGGCCGGCTACCTCGCCGGCCTGCACGGCGCGCCGGAGCCGGGGAGCGACAAGAGCAAGTCCTACTGGCACGGCTGGCGCAACGGAATGATGGACACCGGGCGGCTTCCCCATGACGAGGCCGCCCGCAACCTGGCCGCCGAGGTCGTGCGCTGGCACCGCGCGCACTGAAGGCGGCCGCCCATACGAGAAAAGGAAAGACAGCATGGCATCAGTGAACAAGGTCATTTTGGTGGGCAACCTCGGGCGCGACCCCGAGGTGCGCTACACGCCAGACGGTAGCGCGATCTGCAACGTGTCCATCGCCACCACCTCCACCTGGAAGGACAAGGCCACCGGCGAGCGGCGCGAAGACACCGAATGGCACCGCGTCGTCTTCTACAACCGGCTGGCAGAAATCGCCGGCGAGTACCTGCGCAAGGGCAAGTCGGTCTATGTCGAGGGCCGCCTGAAGACCCGCAAGTGGCAGGACAAGGAAACCGGGGCCGACCGCTACAGCACGGACATCATCGCCGACCAGATGCAGATGCTCGGCGGGCGCGATGGTGGCGGCGAAGGCGGCCACTATGACGACGGCGGAGCGCCGCCGCGCCAGCAGGGCGGAGGCCGTCAGCAGGCGGCCAGGCCGGCCGCGCGCAACGCGGCGCCTGCGCAGCGCCCCACCCAGTCGGCGCCGCCGACGGGCAGCTTCGCCGACATGGACGACGACATCCCTTTTGATTGAGCGGCGCACGACCGCTTCATCAACGTGCCGGCCCGCCACGCGGGCCTATCCCGTCAATTCCAACACCCCAGGGGCGCCACCGAGCGCCCCTTGTTTTTGAAGGAGCCGCCCAGATGCAGCGCCCGCAACTCGCCTTGCCGTTCCCCGGCGAACTCATCATCGACAACTTCGCCGGCGGCGGCGGAACCTCGACCGGGCTGGAAGCCGCGTTCGGGCGCCCCGTGGACATCGCCATCAACCACGACCCCGAGGCGCTTGCGATGCACGCGCTGAATCACCCCTACACCAAGCACCTGTGCGAAAGCGTGTGGGACATCGACCCCATCGAAGTGACGGGAAACCGCCCGGTGGGCCTGGTGTGGCTCAGTCCCGATTGCAAGCATTTCTCGAAGGCGAAGGGCGGGACGCCGGTTTCCAAGCACATCCGGGGACTGGCCTGGGTGGGGATGCGCTGGGTGGCGCTCACGAAACCCAGGGTGCTGATGCTGGAGAACGTCGAGGAATTTCAAACCTGGGGGCCGGTCATCGTCGGCGCCGACGGCAACCTCTACCCCGATCCGGCAAAGAAGGGCAAGACCTTCGAGAGCTTCGTCCGGCAGCTCCGCCAGCACGGCTACAAGGTGGATTGGCGCGAGCTGCGCGCGTGCGACAACGGCGCACCGACTATCCGAAAGCGGCTGTTCCTGGTGGCACGCCGCGACGGCCTGCCGATCATCTGGCCGGAGGCGACGCACGGCGAGCCGACCTCGCGCGAGGTGCTGGCCGGGATGCTGGCTCCCTACAGAACGGCGGCCGAGTGCATCGACTTCGGGCTGCCCGCGACCAGCATCTTCGACCGGCCGAAGCCGCTGGCGGCCAATACCCGCCGGCGCGTCGCCAAGGGCCTGTGGCGCCACGTCCTGAGCAGCGCGCGGCCCTTCATCGTGACGAACACCAGCGGCCACCCCGGCGCTGGCATCGACCAGCCCATGCCGACCGTCACCACTGGCAACCACCACATGCTGGGCCAGCCCGTGATCGCGCCGCTGGCCGCGAACCCGGAGCCGTGGCCGTTCGAGCCAATCTTCCCCACGCCGCCGGCGACGGCCGAGCGGCCGCACGATTTCTGCTGCACCACCTGCGGCAACACGTTCCCGTCCTGGCGGCCGGAAGATGAGGGAATCCCTGGCGCGTGCCCGACCTGCGGCAACGAGGCCGGTATCCATCCCATCGACGCCATGCCGTCGATGCCGTTCCTCGTCGGCGCCGGTGGGCCGGCGTACTCGGGCAAGCCCACGGCAGCCAACCAGCCGCTGGGCACGCTGACCACGGAGAACCACCGCGCGGTCGTGATGCCTACGCTGGCGCCGTTCCTCACGGAGCACGCCAACGCGAGCAACCAGCGCACGATGCCGGCGGATGCTCCGCTGCGCACCGTCTGCGCCCAGGTCAAGGGCGGCCATTTCAGCGTCGTGGCCCCAACCCTGGCCCCGCTGCGCGGCACCAGCGACGCCCACATGGGCGGGCACAGCGTCGAGCAACCGCTTTCCACCGTGGCGGCCAGCGGCACGCACCATGCGATGGTGGGCGCGCACCTCGTCACCATCGGCTACGGAGAGCGCGAAGGCCAGCAGCCGCGCGCGCAGGACATCGAGACGCCGCTTGGCACCGTCGTGACGGCTAACAAGCACGCCCTGGTGGCCGCCCATCTGGCCCACCTGACGCACCACGGCGACCGCGCCGGCACCACGCCGGCCGAACCGCTGCCGACGGTGACGGGGGCGAACCGGGGCGAACAGGCCCTGGTCGTCGCCAACCTCATCGACATGGGGCACGGGGAATCGTGCAGCACAGGCGCGAAGCGGTGGAGCAGCGGCGTCCGCAGCCTGGAAACGCCGCTCAACTCGGTGACGGCCAGCAGCGTGCCCAGCGTACTCGCGTCGGCCTTCTTCGAACAGGCGAACGGCGGGTTCTACGACGGCGACGGGCGGCCGGCCAGCGCGCCCATCTCCACGATCACTGCATCGGGCAGCAATCAGCGCCTGGTGACGGCCTACCTCGTCCAGTATTACAGCGAGGGCGGCCAGGATTCGGGCTGCGCCAAACCCATGCCCACGGTGACGACCAAGGCACGCATGGGGCTGGTGCAGTCCGTCCAGGTGCCCGCCGAGGCACTTTCCCCCGAACACCGAGAGAAGGCGCGCGCGTGCGCGGCGCTCCTGCACGAACATCTGCCCGATCTGTTCCCCGAGGCAGCCGAGCTGGTGCTGATGAGCTACGGCGGCATCTGGTGGGTGCTGGTAGACATCACGTTGCGGATGCTGAAGGCCCGCGAGCTGTACCGGGCGCAGTCGTTCCCCGACGACTACATCATCCACGAGATTCCCGACCCCAAGCTGCTGTTCAAGAACGGCGTGCAGGTGCCGGGCGACCCGCGCCTGATTCCCCGCATCCCTCTTTCGATCACGGCCCAGGTGCGCATGTGCGGCAACTCCGTTTCGCCCGCGCAGGCCGAGGCCCTTGTCCGCGCCAACTTCCGCCACGAGGAAGCCTTCATGGAGCGGCGCGCCTGATCGGAAATTTGAACCATGCCGGCATCCGTGACATTGCAATCATGGGTGTCGGCGCGCAACCACGCGAACTACAAAAGGATTCCGACATGACCGACGAACAAAACAAAGTCGCCGGCGCGAGCATTGAAAGCCGGCCGACCTCTGGCTATGGGCAGGCGCACGCGCGCCAAGCACGGCGTGATGGAGGGCATCATGGCTGAACTGACCCTGCCCCCGATCTGCGTTGAACTGGAGCAATTGGAGAAGCTGACAACTCTTTCGGCCACCACCATCCAGAACATGGTCGCGCGCAACGAGTTCCCGCCGCCGCGCGAGCTGTCCGCGCGCCGCGTGGGCTGGCTGTACCGTGAAATCGCGGAATGGGCTGAAAACCGCCCGGTTTCCAATATCCCGCCCCCGCCGAACACCGGGGCCAAAAAGCCACGCTCCGCTACCGCTTCGCCAGCTTCTCAAGGTAGTCCGACAGCTTCGTGAGCCACTTCCGCCGCTCCTTGTCAAAGGTGTAGCGGTTGTAGGTTCCTTCGTCCCCCTCCAGCATGTGCCCCAAGATCACCTCGCCCACGTCCCTTGGGCAGCCAAGCGACGCCAGGAACGTGCGCGAGGTGCGCCGCAGGTCGTGGGGCGCCCAGTTTTCGACCGGAAGCCGCATCCTCGGGCGATCTGGAGCCGTGCGGCAATACGGCATATGGTGATACACCGCCACCCCCGCCGACTTCTGCGGGAAATACCCCTCTTTGCTGTCCGACGGGAACAGGTAGCCATCGCCATAGGCTTCCTTCCGCCGACGCACCACCTCGGCCGCACGCCCCACCAATGGCACCCGCTGATCGTCAGCATCGGGCCGATGGGCGTTCTTCGTCTTCGCCTTCGGGATTGTCCACCACAGGCCCGTGGGTTCCTCGGCCACCTCCTTCCCTTCCATTTTTTCGATTTCCGCCCCGCGCACCGCAGTCCATAGGTAGAGCGTCAGCATGTCATCGACGTTCTTGGAAAAGTTCGGCAGCCACCGAATCACCTGGCCGGCCTCGGCCGGACTCAATACCCGCTTCCCGGCCCCCTTCTTGACGCCCAGCTTGTTGTGGCCCTTGGACTTCAGTTTGCCGCGCAGCACCAAGCGCCACCAGTTCGGCGTGTCTTCTGGAAGATCGCCAGAATCCAGGCAGTAATCCCAGGCCGCCCCCAACTCGCGCCGCAGGTTTCCAGCCTGCACCGGGGCATAGTCGTACTGCTTGATATGGTCGAACGCGATCTTTCGGGTAATAGCCACGGCCGGCGTTTCCTCGATGCCGGTCAGCATGGTCTTGAAGGTTCGGGCCACCTCGTCGCGCCCCTTCTTGGCCCGGTTCTTGATGTGCCCCTCAAGGTAGATGTCGCAGACCTCGCGCACCGTCGGGCCGCCTGGACGACTCGCCGCCGGCGTGCGCCCTGACTGGCGCCGCTCCTTCTTCTCCAGGGCCAGGTCGATACCCTCATCGCGGCGCTTGCGCAGCACTTCCCATTGCGCCACCGCCGCGTGATACGACATGGCGGGCCAGTCCCCCACCTTCACCTGCCGCATCCGCTCATCAACAGGGCTTTTGTACCGATACGTCCAGGTGCGCCGGGTCTTGGTTGCCTCCAGGCGAAGCCCTGGTTGGTCGTCGATGGTAATGTGTTGCCCAGGCTGAAGAAGCCGGGCTTCGCGTGCGTCGAAAGCCATATGCGGTACGAGAGGTCAGCGTAACTTTTTTGTGGATACTAAAATCCCTCAGCGTAACCTGTCCAGAACCGCGAAAAAAAGCTACGCTATTGGCGTAAGTGTAGATGGGTTTTGTTGGGCATTGTTGAGTTTCAAGCGCGTGAGGAATGGTGTGAAAGATCGGCCGGAGAACGAGCAAAAACAAGGGATTTCCGAGAAATATCAAGGTTCTCCGGGGGTTAGCGTCGCCAATCACACGCCGATGATGCAGCAATACCTCCGCCTCAAGGCCGAGGCCGGTTCCATGCTGCTGTTCTACCGTATGGGCGACTTCTACGAATTGTTCTACGACGATGCGGAAAAGGCTTCGCGTCTCCTGAACCTGACGCTCACCACGCGCGGTGCCTCCAACGGCGTGCCCATCCGCATGGCGGGCGTGCCGTTCCATGCCGTCGAGCAGTATCTGGGCCGGCTGGTCAAGCTCGGGGAGTCGGTCGCCATCTGCGAACAGATCGGCGACCCGGCGGCCTCGAAGGGGCCGGTGGAGCGCCGCATCGTGCGCATCGTGACTCCCGGCACGCTGACCGACGAGGCCCTGCTTCCGGCCAAGGCCGACCGTGCCGTCGCCGCGGTCCATCCGGGCAGCGGCAAGGCGCGGGGCAGCGCCGGCCGCGTGGGGATCGCCTGGCTCAACCTGGCCAGCGGCGAGTTCCGGCTCACCGAGTGCGCCCCCGCCTTGCTGGCGAGCGAACTGCACCGCATCTCGCCGGCCGAAGTCATCCTGGCCGAAGGCCAGCCCCTGCAAGCCGACTTCAGCGCGCCTATCAGCCCCGTGCCGGTCTGGCATTTCGAAACCAGCGGCGCGCGCCAGCAGTTGCTGAACCACTTCGGCACGGACTCGCTCGCGGGCTTCGACGTCGAGGACATGCCCGAAGCCATCTGCGCTGCCGGCGCGCTGCTGCGCTACGTCTCCCATACGCAATCGCAGGCGCTGGCGCACGTGCAGCAGCTCACCGCCGACCGGGCGAGCCAGTACGTGCTGCTGGATCCGGTCACCCGGCGTAACCTGGAACTGACCGAGACACTGCGCGGGGAAGAATCGCCCACCCTCTTTTCGGTGCTGGACCATTGCCAGACGCCCATGGGCAGCCGCCTGCTGCGCCGCTGGCTGCACCACCCGTTGCGCGACAACGCGCCCGCCGCGGCCCGGCTGCGCGCCATCGAAACGCTGCTGGACGGCGGCGACCCCCGCCTGCTGCAGGAGGCGCTGGCGCCGCTACCCGACGTGGAGCGGATCGCCGCGCGCGTGGCCTTGCGCTCGGTGCGCCCGCGCGAGCTCGCGAGCCTGCGCGACGCGCTGTCGCTGCTGCCGTCCCTGCATGCCACGGTGCTGCGCCTGGCCGGCGAAGGCTCGATGCTCTCGGCCGACGCGCAGGCCCTGCTGCCCGAATTGGCCGCGCAGCTCGCTCCCGACCCTGCCATAGGCGACCTGCTGGGACGCGCCATCGCCGCCGAACCCGGCGTGAACGTGCGCGACGGCGGGGTGATCGCGGCCGGCTTCGACGCCGAGCTGGATGAGCTGCGCACGCTGGAATCGCATAGCGGCGACTTTCTCGTCCAGCTCGAAAAACGCGAGCGCGAACGCACCGGCATCGCCAACCTGCGCGTGGAGTTCAACCGCGTGCACGGCTTCTTCATCGAAGTCACCCGCGGCCAGACCGACAAGGTGCCCGACGACTATCGCCGCCGGCAGACGCTCAAGAACGCCGAGCGCTACATCACTCCCGAACTCAAGACCTGGGAAGACAAGATCCTGTCGGCCCAGGATCGCGCGCTGGCGCGCGAGAAGTGGCTCTACGATCAGGTGCTGGACGCGCTCGCGCCACACGTGCGCGCACTGACGCGGACCGCGGCCGCGCTGGCCGAGATCGACGTGCTGGCCGCGCTTGCCTTCCATGCCCGGACCAACGACTGGGTCGCGCCGGAACTGGCCGAAGGTGCCGAGATCCACATCGAGCAAGGGCGCCATCCGGTGGTGGAACGGGTGATCGAGCGGTTCACCCCCAACGACTGCAAGCTGTCGCAGACGCGCCGCATGCTGCTCATCACCGGCCCCAACATGGGCGGCAAGTCGACCTACATGCGCCAGACCGCGCTCATCGTGCTGCTCGCCCGCATCGGCAGCTTCGTGCCGGCGCGCGCCGCGCGCATCGGCCGCATCGATCGCATCTTCACTCGCATCGGCGCCGCCGACGACCTGGCAGGCGGCCGTTCCACGTTCATGATGGAGATGATCGAGGCAGCCGCCATCCTGGCATCCAGCACGTCCGACAGCCTGGTGCTGATGGACGAGATCGGCCGCGGCACCTCGACCTACGACGGTCTGGCGCTGGCCTGGGCCATTGCCTTCCAGCTCGTCTCGCAGAACCGCGCGCTGACCCTGTTCGCCACCCATTATTTCGAATTGACGCGCCTGCCCTCGCTACGCCCCGAGGTGGCCAACGTCCATCTGGCGGCGGCCGAATCGCACAAGGGCATCGTGTTCCTGCACGAGGTGCGCGAAGGCCCGGCGAGCCGCAGCTATGGTATACAGGTGGCGCAACGCGCGGGCATCCCGGCGGCGGTCGTCCGCATGGCGCGCCGCGAATTGGAGAAACTGGAAATGCAAGGCGCACAGGTTCCGCAGCTGGCCCTCTTCGCGCCGCCGCAGGACGAGGCGGCGGAGGAGCAGGTCCGCCGACAGGCCCAGGAAACGGCCATGGACGCCGTGCGCGAAGCGCTCGACGGGCTCGACCCGGACCGGCTCAGCCCTCGCGAAGCGCTCGACGAACTCTATCGACTCAAGAGCCTGGCCCAGCCGCAATGATCGCCGTGCCGCCGCGCCTCGTCCGCCTCGTCTGCCGCCTGGGGCTGGCGGCCGGGCTGGCCTGCCCGGCGCTTCCGGCGACAGCCGCGACCAATCCCGAATCGCCCTACGCCGCCCGCCAGGGCTTCGCTTTCGCGCTGCTGGGCAACGTGCCCTTCAACAATGCCGACGAAACCATCGTGGCGCAGATGCTCGGCCAGTTCGGCACCGAAACCGACCTGGCCATCCATACCGGCAATGTCAAGGGACGCGACGAACGCTGCGACGATGAAACCTATATCCGCCGGCACACCCTCTTGAATGCGAGCCCGGTGCCCCTGGTCCTGGCGCCGGGCGAGAACGACTGGGCCGATTGCGACCGCGCCGCGGCCGGCCAATACGGCCCCGTGGAACGCTTGAACCGCCTGCGCGAACTTTTCTTCGAACCGGACAACTCGCTTGGCACGCTTACGCTGGACCTGCAGCGGCAAAGCGAAACCGTGCGCTTTCGCGGCTACCCCGAGAACGCGCGCTGGGAATACGGCGACATCCTGTTCGTCACCATGAACGTTCCCGGCAACCACAACAACTATCGCACGGGGGCCGGGCGCAACGGCGAATACGAGGAACGGGTCCAGGCCGATTCGTCGTGGCTGCGCCAGGCATTCTCCGCGGCGGCGAAGCTCAAGACGCGCGGCCTGGTCGTCGCCTTCGCCGCCGATCCGCGCTTCGAAGGCCGGCACGAATATGCCGGCGGAACCGATCCCTATGCCAGCCTGAAGGCAGACCTGGCCCGGCTGGCATCCAAATATACCGGCCAGGTCCTGGTGGTACATGGCGGCAACGGGCCGCCCGAGCCCCACCTGCCCGACCATCCGGTCAAGCTCAACGGCAAGACGCTGCAGAACGTCACCCGTATCCGGACCTACGGGCATTCCCGCCCGGCTTACTGGATCAAGGTAAGCGTCGAACCGGGCGACAAGCAGGTATTCAGGATGGAAACGGTCAATACCGTGCTGCGGCCGCCCCAGCCGCGCTGAGGCCGCCCCTGAACCGGCGCGCCGGCACGCTGCGAGGCTCGCGCAACGCGTCAGTGCAAGGTGCCGGGATTGCGCCGGGCCTCGATCATCGCGTCCATGACCTCGTCGCTCTCGTCATCGCTGTCCGCGTAGCCCTGCTCGATCTCCTCGGGCTCGGCAGCGCGTATCCCGAGCAGCTTGATGCGCACGCGCAGCGCCATGCCGGCAAAGGGATGGTTCGCATCCAGCACCACCTTGTCGTCGGTCAGGTCCGTGACCGAGAAGATCAACGCGTTCTCGTCGTCCTCGCCATCGTCGGCATCGACCACCGTCTCGCCCTCGCCGCCTGGCGTACCCGGCACGCCCTCGAACTGCATGCCGACCTCGAGCGGCTCCGGAAAACGCGAGCGCGGCTCGACACGCAACAGATCCGGGTCGTAGTCGCCGAACGCGTCGGTCGGCTCGAGATGGAAAGTCTGGTCGAAACCGACGTTCTTGCCTTCGATGCCGTCGTCCAGCCGGGGCAGCAGGCTGTCGAGCCCGCGATACAGAAAACTCACGGGGCCACCGCTGTCGTCGAGCGCTTCCCCGTCCGTGTTCATGATCCAGAACTCGACCGTGACGACGGTATTCTCGCCGACGGCCAGGGCCGGATCGCTTTTGGAAGCGGTCATAATCTTGGTTTCCCGTATACGTTGGTTGATCTGTAATTTTACAGGCTGCCCCGCGCTCCCTCTTACCGGCTTCCCCATCTTTTTCCATGGCTCCCGATACCCCCACCCGCCTGCTGGACGGCTTGACCCCGGCCCAGTTCATGCAACGCCACTGGCAGCGCAAGCCGCTGCTGATACGCGGCGCCTTCGAACGGTTCCGGCCTCCGCTGACGATCGCCCAGGTCAAGCGGCTGGCGCGCCGGGACGACGTCGAATCGCGGCTGGTCTGGCGCGAAGCGGGCCAATGGCAGATGGAGCGAGGGCCGTTCTCCCGGCTGCCGCCGGCGCGCGAGCCGGAATGGAGCCTGCTGGTGCAGGGGGTGAACCTGCACGATGACGCCGCCGCCGAACTGATGGCACAGTTCCGCTTCGTGCCGGACGCGCGGCTGGACGACGTCATGATCAGCATCGCCACCGACCGCGGGGGCGTGGGCCCCCATTTCGACAGCTACGACGTCTTCCTGCTGCAGGGAAGCGGGCGCCGGCGCTGGCGCATCGGCCGGCAGCGGGATCTGGACCTGGACCCGGATGCGCCGCTGAAGATACTGCGGCGCTTCGAGCCCACCGAGGAGTTCGTGCTGGAGGCCGGCGACATGCTGTACCTGCCGCCGGCCTATGCCCACGACGGCATTGCCGAAGGCGACGACTGCATGACCATATCGATCGGGTTTCGGTCGCCCTCGCTGGGCGAGCTGGCGCGAGGCATGCTGGAGTTTGCGTCCGAGTCCCTGTCCGAACGCGCGCCGGCGGCGCTGCGCGGCCATTACCGGGACGCGGGGCAGCCGGCGGTCGACCGGCCGGCGGCACTGCCGGAAGACCTGGTGCAGGCGGCCCTGGCGGCCGCCTCGGCGGTGAAGTTCGACGCGCAGATGGCCGCGCGCTATCTCGGCTGCTGGCTCACCGAGCCCAAGCCCGAGGTGGTATTCGAGCCGGCGGATCCGGATACGGTGCCGGACCTCGAGCGGAACTGGCCCGCCACGGGCGCGCTGGTGCTGGATCGCAGGACGCAGATGATCTATCGAGACAAGATGCTGTTCGTGAACGGGGAAATGGCGCCTGTCGCCGCCGGAGGCGCCTTGCGTGCCCTGGCCGACGAGCGGCGCCTGGCGTGCGGTGCGCGCGGTCCGGCCCGGCTGAGGGACGGCGAACGCGCGGCCTTGCAGGAATGGCTGGAAGCCGGCTGGCTGCACTACCGGCCATGAACGGGGAAGGAAGGCAGCGGCAGCGCCGCCGCGCTTCCCGCCAGCGCGCCTACGAAGCCCTGCGCGCGGCAAGCGCCGCATTGGCGCACTCTTCGTCCAGATGACCGCCCGGGGCGCCGCCGACACCGATGGCGCCGATCGTGTCGTTGCCGACCTTGATGGGTACGCCGCCCGCCAGCACCAGGAAATCGTCGATCGCCACCAATTGACGCGCACCGGCATTGTTCTCGACCGTGTTGGCAATGGCCGAGGTGGGAGCGCGCATCGACAGCGAGGTGTAGGCCTTGCGGCGCGAGGCCTCGGCGGTATGCGGCCCCGAAAGGTCGGAACGCAGCATGGCCAGGACATTGCCGCCGCGGTCCACCACCGTGGCCGCCACCTGGTAGTTCTTGGCCGAGCAGGCTTGCACCGCAGCCTGGGCGAGTTCGGTCGCCTGCGCCAGCGGCAACGACGCGGGCGTCTGGGCATGGGCGGCGGAGCAGCCGAGCGCGCCCACGATGAACATGGCTTTGAGCAGTCGGGACATCGATTTTTCTCCTTTTGGATCGACACCCGCAGTGTGCCGGCGGCGGCCCTCCTCGCCCATCGGGCACCCTACGCACCGGCATCCGTAGCGCTACGGATGCGCCTGGGCCGCCTGCGCCAGCCGCGCGAACTCCACCACCGAGGAGCTGCCGATCTTTTCCGAGATGTGGGCCCGGTGCGTTTCCACCGTGCGCGGAGACAGGCCCAGCGCCGCCGCGATTTCCTTGGTCGGATATCCTTGGCCCACGAGCACGAGCACCTGGCGCTCGCGCTCGGTGAGGCGGGCCAGCAGCGAGCGCTGCTCGTCCTGCTCCCGATAGCGGGCCAGCGCCGCAAAGGCCGTGTTGACCGCTTCCATCAACACATGCTCGTCCACCGGCTTGCCGAGGAAATCCACGGCACCCGCCTTGAAGGCCCGCCTGCACGCCTGCATGTCGCCATGGCCGGTGAGCAGGATGACGGGCCAGCCGCAACCGGCCTCGCTCAACCGCTGTTGCAGCTGCAGGCCCGTAATGGCCGGCATGCGCAGGTCCACCACGATGCAGCCCGGCTCGAGCTCCGGCTGGCGTGCGAGAAAATCGAGCGGATGGGCAAAGCTCTCCACTCGCATCCCGTAGGTCGCGAGCAGCAGCGCCACGGCGTCGCGCACCGCGCTGTCGTCATCGATGAGATACACCGGCGGATGCGGCATCACGAGGCGTGCTCCTTGCGGCGTGCGAGCGGCAGCAGCACGGTGAACGCCGCGCCCCCGCCGCTCGGATTGGCGGCCTCGATGCGGCCGTCGAAGCGATGGACGATGCTTTCGCAGATGGCCAGCCCCAGTCCCATGCCGTCGGGCTTGTCGGACCGGAACGGCTCGAACACGTGGGGCAGCATATCCGCCGCCACGCCGGGACCATTGTCCGAGACCACGATGCGGGCCATGTCGTCGGCCTCGTCCACCCGCAGGACGATGTGCCGGTTCTCCTGCCCGGATCCGGCGAGGGCATCGGCGGCATTGCGGATCAGGTTGTGCATGACCTGCCCCACCTGCACCGGATCGGCCCACGCCAGGGGCGGCGGAGTGCTGACGTCGAGCTCCAGGCGGATTTCGCGTGCCGACAGGTCGGCGCGCATCAACTCCGCCATGTCCATGGCGATGCGGCCCAGCTCGCAGACGCCGGCGGCGGGCGGCCGGGCACTGACGTAGGCTCGCATGCGATCGAGAATGTCGGCGGCTCGCCGCGCCTGCTGCACGTTGGCCTCGAGGACACGCCGCATGACGGCCGGATCCGTGGCCGGCATGCCGGCCAGCCGGACTGCGGCCTGGCTCTGGCTGAGCAAGGCGGTCAGCGGCTGGTTCAGTTCATGCGC
The DNA here is from genome assembly GCF_002188465.1 of Pigmentiphaga sp. NML080357. Taxonomy (GTDB): domain Bacteria; phylum Pseudomonadota; class Gammaproteobacteria; order Burkholderiales; family Burkholderiaceae_B; genus Pigmentiphaga. The sequence continues at coordinate 71,959 of NZ_NINW01000008.1, forward strand.
GATGCCCGACGCCATCTCGCCCATGGCATTGACGCGGGCGGCATGGGCCTGGGCGGTTTCGCGTTCGCTCAGGCGCGTCGCCTGCCGCGCCCGCTCGGCCTCTCCCCGCGCCTGGGCGGCACGCCGCCGCTGCACCGCCAGCAGAACGGCCAGTCCCAGCAGGACCAGCGCCACCGCCGCCAACAGCGCGACAGGCCGCAACAGTGCCAGGTCGCTCCAGCCAGGTTGGCGGACCAGCCGCAACGAGATGGGCTGGCCGGCATTGTCCAGCATCCGCTCCGCCGTCATGGCGGGCGGGCCGAAACGCTCTGCCCGTGCCGCGGCGCCTCCGTGGCCCACGCGCGCCGAAGCCGGTCCCAGACGCAACTCGAGCTGGCCCCATGCCGGCAATTCTTCGCCTGCGACAAGCTCCGCCAGATCGATAGTCAGCACGAGGGCAAACCGCCCTACCGCGGAGGGCAGGCGCTTGACCAGGACATAGCGGGACCGCCCCGGCCGCGGCACCGAGCTCACCGGGCGCCCTGGCTGAGCCGAGGCCAGCACCGGCGCCAATTGCGGCAGCGCGACGGGCTCCAGTCCCGCGCGATGACTGGAAACCAGCGTGCGCCAGCCCGCCGGCTCGGGCGGATCGCCCTCCCAGGCCACCAGGTCCACGCCTTCGATGCGCGGGTAGAACGAGCGAATCGCTCCCGCGACCTGGCCGATTTCATCGACGAGAATCCGGTCGGATCGTTGGGCGAGCGCCGCCAGGCTGGTCAGATGGGCATCGTGCTGGGCGAGACGCTGCGACACCAGGCCGGCGGCGATATCGGCGGCGCCTTCGAGTTCGGCCCGCAATCGCTCCAGCGCCTGGCGGTACAGCACGGACGAGCCGGCGAGCACTACGGCGACCCATGCCGCGAGCAGCGTCGCGGCCATGGCGGCAGGTTGGCGTTTCATCATGGATGGAGATAGTACTGGCGCTCGCCGCGATATGCCTGAACGGCCTGAACGCGGCAATATCGAAAATAAGCGATATATAATTCGAATACCGGCGATATTCTGTTTCCGGCACGATTATTTTCAGGTCATGGATCTCGACGCCTCGATCAAGGCGCTGGCGCATCCTGTGCGGCGCGATATTCTGCAATGGCTCAAGGAGCCGGAAAAACATTTTGCCGGCCAGGAGCATCCGCTCGAAGTCGGCGTTTGCGCCGGCATGTTCGAGCGCTGCGGATTATCCCAATCGACCGTGTCCGCCCACCTGGCCACCTTGCAACGCGCCGGGCTGGTGACGACCCGGCGCATCGGCCAATGGGTCTTCTACAAGCGCAACGAGGAAGCCATCGCAGCCCTGCTCGCGCGGCTGCGCGAGGAGCTTTGAAGCGGCAACGGAGCGGGCCGGCGCAGGCCGAATGTTGCGTCAAACACCACAAACCGAAACCCTTGCGCACACTATTGACCAAACTGATACACAAATTGCTTACGCGAGACTTACTTTCGGCCACCACAATGGAAAATACCTAGGGACGCTGATAGAATTTCCCTGTGCTCGAATAACGGCCGACATCAGCAAGCCTTGTTTGGGTAATAACGGGAAATACCGCTATTTCTGATTTGTGTATTACTGACGACACCTCAAAGGAAAAGAGATCATGAAGAAGACCCTGCTCTTGGCATCGTTGCTGGCGATCGCTCTGTCGGCTTGCGGCAAGAAGGAAGAAACCGCGCCGGCTCCCACCGAATCCACGCCTCCGGCTGCCACCACCCCGGCTGAGCCCGCTCCGGCCCCGGCCGAGCCCGCCACCCCGGCTCCCGCCGAGCCCGCCGCGCCTGCCGACCAAGGCACGCCGAGCACCCCGGCTCCCGCTCAGCAGTAAGCCTCCCGGAGATCCTGCCCGCATCGAGCCCCCGCCGGCTCCGGATCTCCGCAAGCACGCTGCGGCCGACGTCCTCGGCCGCAGACAAAGCCTCCCTCGCGGAGGCTTTGTCGTTCCGGCCCTCGGCATTTCATCCCCCCAGCGTCACCCAGTCGAAGCCGGCGTCCTGATCGGCAACGCCGATATCCTCGGGCTGCCATCCGAGCACCGGCGCAAGCGCCGCCCGCGCCAGCTGCGGCACATTGTTCTTCTTGCTGAGGTGGGCGGCATGCAGGAACTTCAGCCGCGAACGATCGACGGCACGCAGCACTTCGGCGGCGGCGGCATTGGAAAGATGGCCGAAGCGCCCGGCAATGCGGTATTTCAAGTAGATGGGATAATCGCCGCGCGCCAGCATATCGGGGCAGTGATTGCATTCGAGCACCAGCGCATCGCAGCCGGACAACATACGGTGCACGTGCGGCGTGCCCTCTCCCAGGTCCGTCAGCACGCCCAGCCGCCATTGCCCGTCATGCAATACGTACTGCACCGGCTCTCGGGCATCGTGCGGCACGGGAAACGGCTGCACGAGCAGATTGCCGACGGCGAACGCGGAATGACTGTCGCAGCATATCGCCGTCATACCCTCCGGAATGCGCGCGGACACCGCCTCGCGCGTGCCGGTGGTGAGGTAGACGGGAATGCCATGCCGGCGCGCAAGGCGGAAAACGCCGCCGATGTGATCGCCGTGCTCGTGGGTGACGAGAATGCCGTTCAGCGACGAAGGCTCGATCCCGCGAGCCAGCAGCCGCCGCTCGATCTCGCGCAGCCCGAACCCGCAGTCGATCATGACCCGGGTGACGGAAGTGCCTTCCCTCGCCTCGACCACGAGGGCATTGCCCTCGCTGCCGCTGCCTAGACTGGTGTAGCGCAAAGGAAGCCTCGGTGATGCCCCCCCTGCGCGCTGACGCGCCCCATGCGGCGGCGCTGGTGGACCGGCAAAGCCGGATCCGCGGCGCCCCGGATCCAGGACGGCTTTATCGGTTTGCGGCACCGTTGCTACCGCTGGCAGCCAGCGAAGCACCAGCGCAACAATTTAAGAAAGCCGTGCTAGACCCAGGATGCGGTGGATCCGGCTCCGCCGGTCCACCCGCATCGCCCCCTCGAGGGGGACGCGCGAAGCGCGGAGGGGGTGGGCTATTTCAATTGGTTGGACAGGACGTTCAGGATACGCCGGCCGGTGGCCGAGGTCTCGGGTGCGCCCTGCGCGTTCAGCACCGTGACCTGGGTGCTGTCGTTGGACGACAGCAGTTTCACGCGGTACTGGGGACGGCTTTCCGGCTTGTCGCTGCCGCGGCCGAACAGGCGGCCGAAGAAGCCCGGCTTGCCGCTGTCGGCACTGGCCGCATCGGTGTCCACATAGCGCACGTAGTAGACGCCCTCGGCGCGGTTGCGGTCCTCGACGGTGAAACCGCCGCGGTCCAGGGCCAGTCCGACACGGCGCCATGCGCGATCGAACGGCTCGGCGATCTGCAGCGCGCCGCTGTCGCCCGACCCCGTCACCAGTTGGGGCGCGGCGCCGGTATTGACCGGCGCGGCGCTGGCCACTGCCGCCTTGGCGCGGTCGAAATCGGCGCCCAGCCGCACCATCAGGCGGCTCAGCATCTCGGCCTCCAGGCCCGGATCGTTGGGGCGCGCGGTCCAGGTGGTCTGGCTCTTCTCGGCGCCGGTCAACACCTCTTCGGCGCCGCGATGGCTGATGTAGATCTCGGTGTTGTTACCCACCCGCTCGAGGCGGGTACGGAACATGTCGCGCTCGCCCGTGGACCACAGCGAATCGAATACCTTGCCGATCGTGTTGCGAATGAAGTCCTGCGGGATCTTGGCGCGGTTCTCGGCCCAATCCGTTTCCATCACGCCCGCCTGCGGCAGATCTTCGCGCATCAGGAAACCGAGGTCCTGCCAGAACTGCCGCACGACCGGATAGAGCTGCTCCGGAGAACGGTTGATCACCACCAGCCAACGCTGATCGCCGTCGCGCTCGACGCGCATGTCGGACCGCTCGGGCAGCACGTTGCTCGCGGCCGGCTTGGTTTCCGGCTGGGCGGTCGAATAGCTGGAGAAGGTGGTCGACGAGGGTGCCGGCGGCGTCGAGCCCGAGGAGGTCTGGCTCGGGACCTGGAAACGGGTGTCGGTGGGAAGCTGGGTCAGGTCGGGTGGCACGTCCAGCCTGGCCGAAGGCGCCTTGGAGGCGCTCTTGTAGTCGATCGACTCTTCCTTGCCAAGCAACTGGTTGACGCTGCTGCAGCCCGCAAACAATGCGGACAGGGAAACCAGCACCGGCAGCATCGCCAGGCGGGACAGATTCATACGAACTGCATTCATTGACGGATAACTCCTAAGCCGCTGCCGGACTATGGGTGCGCCGGCGGATCATGTCTGGGCAAAACATGGGGCGTGGGGGATCAGACCTGGATGCCGGCCGCCTTGAGCGCTTCGCGGACGGCGGCATGATGCTGCGCGCCGAGCTCGGCCAAGGGCAGGCGGTAACCCAGCGCCATGCGTCCCATCTGGGCCAGCGCCCACTTGACGGGAACGGGGTTGGGTTCGAGGAACAAGTTGCGGTTGAGCAGCGCGAGGCGATGGTTGATCTGCGCCGTCTTGCGGGCGTCGCCGGCCTGCGCCGCCACGCACAGTTCGTGCATCAGGCGCGGCGCCACGTTGGCCGTGACCGAGATGTTGCCACGCGCGCCCAGCAGCATGAGCGCAGCGGCCGTGGGATCGTCGCCGCTGTAGACGGCGAACGTGTCAGGCACCTGGCTCAGCAGCAGCGCACCGCGGCCGATGTCGCCGGTGGCGTCCTTCAGGCCGACGATGCCCGGCACCTGGGCCAGGCGCAGCGTGGTTTCGCCGGCAAGATCGCAGCCGGTGCGTCCCGGCACGTTGTACACGATCATGGGCAGGTCGACCGCCTCGGCGATGGCCTTGAAGTGCCGGTAGAGGCCTTCCTGCGTGGGACGGTTGTAGTACGGCACGACCGACAGGCCCGCATCGGCGCCCACCTTCTTGGCGGCTTCCGTCAGCTCGATGGCCTCGGCGGTGGAGTTCGCCCCGGTGCCTGCGATGACGGGCGCGCGGCCCGCCACGTGCTGGACCGCGAACCGGATCAGCTCGACGTGTTCTTCCACCGAAACGGTGGGCGACTCGCCCGTCGTTCCCACCACCACGAAGCCATCGGTGCCTTCGGCCAAGTGCCAGTCGAGCAACGCCCGGAAGGCCTCGAAATCGAGCTTCCCGTCTGGCTGCATCGGGGTGACGATTGCAACGATGCTGCCTTCAATAGGAGTACGAGATGTGGTTGCCATACGATGCTTGGGTGGCCCGGAAAGGGGCGAAAGGGACGAAGCGGAAATCGTACAAGTGTACCGGAAATAAGTGGAGCCCCCCTACGCGCTTCGCGCGCCAGGGAGGCCCCCCTGGCGGCCTGCGGCCGCTCCCCCTCAAGGGGGCGATGCGAGCGGACTGGCGGAGCCAGATCTGCCGCATCCTGGGTCTAGTACCGCTTTCTTGGAATGTGGCGCCTATGCTTCGCTGGCTGCCAGCGGCAGCAACGGTATAGCGGCCTGAGAAATTCGCACTAGACTCAGGGCGCCGCGGATCCGGCTTTGCCGGTCCGCCAGCGCCGCCCCCTTGAGGGGGAGCGGCCATAGGCCGCCAGGGAGTGGCCCCCCTACAGAAACAATCTTACGATGGCGTCGCCCAGGGTGAGCATGGGGCGTACCAGGAAACCCAGCATGCCGGTCATCAGCAACACGATGAGGATCAGCATGCCATAAGGCTCCAACTTGGAGTATTTCCAGGCGAGCGAATGCGGCAGGAGGCTGAAGACGATGCGTCCTCCGTCGAGCGGGGGAATGGGAAGGAGGTTCAAGGCCATCAGCATCAGGTTGACCTGCACCCCGGCAAGCGCCATGGCGACGAAGAAGGTCTCGTCCACGCCGGCGCCGACCATGAGCTTGAGGCCCAGGGCCCAGATGATGGCCATGACCAGGTTGATCCCGGGGCCCGCGGCGGCGACCCACAGCATGTCCTGCTTGGGGCGGCGCAGGCGGCCGAAATCGACGGGCACCGGCTTGGCCCAGCCGAACAGCAGGCCCGCCCCGCCCAGCAGCTTGCTGGTCAGCAGGATGATCGCCGGCACCAGCAGGGTGCCGACCGGATCGATGTGCTTGATGGGGTTGAGAGTGACCCGTCCAGCCTGGGTGGCGGTATCGTCGCCGAACATGCGCGCCACGTATCCGTGGGCGGCTTCATGCAGCGTGATGGCGAAGATCAACGGAATCGCATAGACCGCGATTGTCTGAATGATGGAATCCATGCGGCATTGTAACGGCAGAGCTCAGCCGCTTGCGGATCCCGCCAGGGCGGATTTTCCCGCTCCTCGAAGGGTCGGAGGGCGGCGATCGCCCCCTCCTCCGAAGAGGCCTAGGCCGAAATACCGAGCGTCGCCGGATCGCCCAGCCCGCGGCGCAGCACCACGGGCTCCGGGCCGGACAGGTCCACCACCGTAGTCGGCTCGCGGACGCAGGCCCCGCCGTCCACCACCGCCGCCAGCTCGTGCTCGTAGCGCTCGCGTATCTGCAGGGCGTCGTTCAGCGGTTCGTCTTCGCCAGCCGGGATCAGGGTGCTGGACAGCAGCGGGGAGCCGATCTCCTCCAGCAGGCAGAGTGCGATCGGATGATCCGGCACGCGTATGCCTATGGTCTTGCGCGAGGGGTGCGACAGCCGGCGCGGCACCTCCCGCGTGGCTTCTAGGATGAAGGTCCAGGGCCCGGGCGTGGCTGCCTTCAGCAGCCGATATTGCTGGTTGTCGACGTGGGCGAACTGGCCGATCTCCGCCAGGTCGCGGCACAGCACCGTCAGGTGGTGCCGCTCGTCCACGCCGCGCAGCCGGCGCAAGGCCTCGGCGGCATGCTTGTCGTCCAGGGGAGCCACCAGCGCATAGCTGGAGTCGGTGGGAATGGCCACCAGCCCGCCGGCCCGTATCAACTGGGCGGCCTGCTTGAGCAGGCGCAGCTGCGGGTTCTGAGGATGAACCGAGAAGAACTGTGCCACGTCGCCTGATCCTCGCGAAAAAACTCATGCCCGGAAAACGTCCGGGTGACCCTGGCCGCCGGCCGGGCCGGCGGCCACCTCATTCGGCGGCCAGTGCCCGCAGCTCGGCAATCAGCTTGGCGAGCGCGTCGTCGCGCGCGGCAGCCCCGGCGAAATCCGGGCCGTGCGCGGCCTTCGCGCCGTCCAGGAACAACGCGTAGGAATCGCCGTCGGCGCGCAGCGCCTCGGCCGGGTCGGCCAGCCCCCGCAGGCGCTTGATCGCCGCGCCCGCGCTTTGCGCGTCGGCGTAGGGCTCGGACAGCAGCAGGTCTTGCCCGTCGGCCGCCAGGAAGCGGAAACGGAAGCTGCCGCCGTCGTCGCGGAAGCTGACGAAACGGGCCTGCTTGCCGGCCTTTTTCTTCGCCGCCGGCGCCGCGGCGGGCTGTACCGCGTCGAGCCCCACCGCGGCGCGCAGTTCGGCAAGAAACGGTCCCGCGATGGCGCGGGCCTTGCGTGCGCCTTCCTGCAGGATGTCCTCGATTTCGGCCGGCCGGGCAATCAAGCTTTCATAGCGTTCTCGCATGGGGCCGATTTCGCGCTCGATGCGCTCGTACAGCGCCTGCTTGGCGTCGCCCCACCCCATGCCCTCTTCCAGCGAACGCCGGAAGGCGGCTGCCTCGGCGTCGGACGCGAAAGCGCGGTAGATGGTGTAGAGCTGGGAGTTGTCCGGATCCTTGGGCTCGCCCGGCAGGCGCGAGTCGGTCACGATGCGGCCAATGGCATCGCGCAGGTGCTTGCTGCCGCCCTCGAACAGCGGAATGGTGTTGTTGTAGCTCTTGGACATCTTGCGCCCGTCCAGCCCCGGCAAGGTGGCCACGGACTCGTCGATCTGCGCCTCGGGCAGCACGAACAGCTCTCGGCCTCCGCCGTAGAGATGGCTGAATCGCTGGGCGATGTCGCGCGCCATCTCGATGTGCTGGATCTGGTCGCGCCCCACTGGCACGCGATGGGCGTTGAACAACAGGATGTCGGCAGCCATCAGCACCGGGTACGAGAACAGCCCCATCGTGATGCCGGCGTCCGGATCCTCGTTCTCGGCCACGTTCTGGTCCACGGCGGCCTTGTAGGCATGGGCGCGGTTCATCAGGCCCTTGGCGGTCACGCAAGTCAAGAGCCAGCAGAGCTGCGGGATCTCGGGCAGATCGGACTGCCGGTAGAACGTCACCCGCTGCGGATCGAGCCCCGCGGCCAGCCAGGTCGCGGCGATCTGCAGGCGCGAGCGCTGCAGACGCGCGGGATCCTCGCACTTGATCAGGGCGTGGTAGTCGGCCATGAAGAAGAAGGCATCGTTGCCCTCGTTGCGGCTCGCCTGGACGGCGGGGCGGATGGCGCCGACGTAGTTGCCGAGGTGAGGCGTACCGGTGGTCGTGATGCCGGTGAGGATGCGGGTTCTCATGTTCGGGAGGGGCAGGCATTGATACGGGTATAGAGCCGCAGTGTACCTCCCGTGCGCGCAGCCGTCCGCCCATGGCGGATAATGGCGGATTGCATTCCATTTCCCGGGCCGGTCATGCGTTCCATCACATTCACGCTCACGGGCGATCACGTGCCGCTGTGCGATTTGCTCAAACTCACGGGCCTCGCGGATTCCGGCGGCGCCGGCAAGGCCCTGGTGGCCTCAGGGGTGGTCAGGGTCGACGGGCAAGTGGAATTGCGCAAGACCTGCAAGATCCGGGCGGGCCAGATCGTCGAGTTCGAAGACACCCGGATTGTGGTTCGGGATTGACTGGGGGGACGAACACACGAGGCAGCAGAAAACGCCGCTCTCGGCCAGCCTGGTAATACCCCAGGATACGGCGGATCTGGCTCCGCCAGTCCGCCCGCATCGCCCGCTGGGGGGCGCGCGTCAGCGCGTAGGGGGACCTCAATGGGCCTGCTCCCACGTATAGCCCGTCCCCACCTCTGCCACCAGCGGCACCTTCAGCTCGGCCACGCCGCACATCAGCGCCGGCAGGCGATGGGCGACGATTTCGCTTTCCTCGCGGGGGACTTCGAGCACGAGTTCGTCGTGCACCTGCATGACCAGCCGGGCGCCCAGCTTGTCGGTCTCGAGCCAGTCCTGCACGGCGACCATCGCCATCTTGATCAGGTCGGCGGCGGTGCCCTGCATGGGGGCGTTGATGGCGGCGCGCTCGGCGGCCTGGCGGCGCGGGCCGCTGCCGCCGCGGATCTCGGGCAGCCACAGGCGGCGGCCGAAGACGGTTTCGACGTAGCCGCGTTCGCGCGCCTGCTCGCGCGTGTCGTCCATGTAGCGCGCCACGCCCGGATAGCGGGTGAAATAGCGGTCGATGTAGTGCTTGGCCGCGTCGCGGGTGATGCCGAGGTTGCTGGCCAGGCCGAAGGCGCTCATGCCGTAGATCAGGCCGAAGTTGATGACCTTGGCGTAGCGCCGCTGCTCGGCGTTGACCTCTTCAGGCTTCACGGCGAAGATCTCCGCCGCGGTGGCGCGGTGGATGTCCTCGCCCCGCGCGAATGCCGACAAGAGATTCTCGTCGCCGGAGATGTGCGCCATGATGCGCAGCTCGATCTGCGAATAGTCGGCAGACATGATGAGGTTGCCCGGCTCGGCCACGAAGGCCTCGCGCACGCGACGGCCCTCGGGGGTGCGCACGGGGATGTTCTGCAGGTTGGGATCGCTCGAGGCCAGCCGCCCCGTGACCACCGCCGCCTGCGCGTAGCTGGTGTGCACGCGCTGGGTCCGGGGGTTGATCATCTTGGGCAGCTTGTCGGTATAGGTGGACTTGAGCTTGGCCAGGCCGCGATAGCTCAGCAGGGCCTGCGGCAGCGGGTAGTCCTCGGCCAGCTTGCTGAGGACGTCTTCGTCGGTGGACGGCGCGCCGCTGGCGGTCTTCTTGACCACGGGCAGCTGCAGCTTGCCGAACAGGATCTCGCCCAGCTGCTTGGGCGAGTTGAGGTTGAACGGCTGGCCCGCCAGCTCGTAGGCGCGCTGCTCGAGCACCAGCAGTTCCTGGCCGATGGCGTGGCTCTGGCGGGCGAGCTCTTCCGGATCGATGCGCACGCCGTTGCGCTCGACGATGGTCAACACGCGCGACACCGGCATCTCGATCGCGTAGATGCGGGCCAGGCCGGCGTCGGCCTCGATGCGCGGATACAGGGTGGCATGCAATTGCAGCGTGTAGTCGACGTCCTCGCAGGCGTAGCGCGTGGCCACGTCGATGGCGACCTCGTCGAAGCAGAGCTGGTTCGCGCCCTTGCCGCACACGTCGACGTACGACAAGCCCTTGCGCCCCAGCCAGCGCTGGGAAAGGTCGTCGAGCGATACGCTGCGGTGGGATTCCAGCACGTAGGCCTGCAGCATGGTGTCGTGCGCAACGCCGCGCAGCGCGATGCCGGCATTGGCGAATACGTGGGTGTCGTACTTGGCGTTGTGCAGCAGCTTGGGGGCGTCGGCATTCTCGAGCCACGGCGCCAGCCGTGCCAGCACCTCGTCCTTGGGAAGCTGCTCGCCCGCATCCGGATGCCGGTGCGCGAGCGGGATGTAGCAGGCCTGGCCCGGCTTGACGGCGATCGACAGCCCCACCAGCCGGGCCTCCATTTCCATCAGCGAATCGGTCTCGGTATCGAGGGCCGCCAGCGGCGCCGCCTGGGCGGCCGCCAGCCACCGGTCGAACGTCGCCCAATCGCTGACGGTCTCGTAGAGCACGGTTTCCGGCGCCGGCGGCGCATCGGCCTGCACGCGGGAATCGCCCTCGGGAATGCGCGCATCGTCGCCGGTCAGCTCGCGCAGCCAGGTGCGAAATCCGTAGCGCTCGTACATCGCTTCCAGCCGCTCGCGGTCCATGGGCCGCATGGTAAGCGCATCCAGGCTGGGGATATGGGCGCTCAGGTCGCAATCGGTGCGTATGGTGATGAGAGAGCGCGTGAGCTCGAACTTCGGGATCGCCGTGCGCAGGTTGGCGCCGGCCACTCCCTTGACCTTGTCGGCCTGAGCCACGAGTTCTTCAAGCGTGCCATACTCATTGAGCCATTTGGCCGCCGTCTTGGGACCGACCTTCTCCACGCCAGGCACGTTGTCGACGGAATCGCCGATCAGCATCAGGTAGTCCACGATACGCTCGGGCGGCACGCCGAATTTCTGCAGGACCCCTTCGGCGTCGAGCGTCTCGGACGTCATGGTGTTGACCAGGGTCACGTGATCGTTGACCAGCTGCGCCATGTCCTTGTCGCCGGTGGACACGACGCTGCGTATGCCCTGCGCCGCGGCCTGGCAGGTGAGCGTGCCTATCACGTCGTCGGCTTCGACCCCCTCGATGGCGAAGACCGGCCAGCCCTGGGCGCGTATGGCCTCGACGATGGGGCCGACCTGGCGCGCGAGGTCTTCCGGCATGCTGGCGCGGGTGGCCTTGTATTCCGGATACAGGTCGTCGCGGAAAGTCTTGCCCGGAGCGTCGAAAATGCAGGCGAGGTAGTCTGCCTTATGATCGTTCAGTGCGCGGCGCAGCATGTTCAGCACGCCGTACAGCGCGCCGGTCGGCTCCCCTTGCGCGTTGCGCAGGTCCGGCAGGGCGTGGTATGCGCGATAAAGGTAGCTGGAACCGTCGACCAACAGCAACGTCTTGATCATGATCAAACACAGAGAAATCGAAGTAGGCAAGGAAACCCACGACAGCGGCGGGAGCGTCCCGAAGAAACCCGGACGCATCCCCGGCCTGCGGGATGTGGTGAGCGTGGAACGCGCCACCGCCACCAAGGCGCGCGAATCATGGCATGTCCTGGGGATTATGTCAGAGTTCTTCGAGGCTTCCGAACGCCTGGCCCAGATCCGGCCGGCGGTAAGCATATTCGGCAGCGCCCGCATTCCCGCCGGCGACCCGCGGTACGAGAAGGCCGAGCTGATCGCCCGCAAGCTGTCCGAGGCGGGCTTTTCCGTCATATCCGGAGGCGGCCCCGGCATCATGGAAGCGGCCAACAAGGGAGCCTATGAAGGACCCAGCCCCAGCGTGGGCCTGAACATCGAGCTGCCCCACGAACAGTCGAGCAACGGCTACCAGAACATCAGCCTGTACTTCCGGCACTTCTTCCCGCGCAAGGTCGCGTTCGTCAAATTCACGTCGGCCTACGTGGTGCTGCCCGGCGGCTACGGCACGCTGGACGAGCTCTTCGAAGCCCTGACGCTGGTGCAGACCAACAAGAGCCGCAGGATGCCCATCATCCTGGTCGGTTCGGACTACTGGCAGGGCCTGGTCGACTGGATACGGGCGCAGCCGCTGGCGCAAGGACTGATCTCGGCCGGCGATCCCGGCCTGCTGCAGATCATCGACGAGCCGCAAGCCATCGTCGACGCCATCTTCGACTTCTATCAGCATGAAGGTTTCACGCAGTCGCCGGGAGAGCGCGAACAGCTGCTGAACCTCTGACACGGCGCGCGTACGCGCTCGCGGGCATTCCCGCCACATTCCGGCGGCTGCGGGGGCGCGTACGAGGACGGCGGACATGTCGATGACGCTAGAATGCGGTAAATCATCGATACCAGCCCCATCCCACGCTCATCCATGGCCGTATTCACCCCCGTCAACGAAACGGATGCCCGCGCCCTGCTTGCCGACTACTCCCTGGGCGAATTGCGCGCCCTGCGCGGCATTCCTTCCGGCATCGAGAACACCAACTACTTCCTCACGACCAGCCGGGGCGAATACGTGCTGACGCTGTTCGAGCGCCTGACGCGCGAGCAGTTGCCCTTCTACATCGACCTGATGACCCATCTTGCCGAGCACGGCATCCCGGTGCCGCATCCCCAGGCCGCGCATGATGGCCGCCGCCTGGCCGAGCTGCACGGCAAGCCTTGCACCATCGCCACGCTACTGCCCGGCAAGTGCGAAATGGATCCCCTGCCCGGCCACTGCGCGCAGGTCGGCGCCACGCTGGCCCGCATGCACCTGGCAGGCCGGGACTTTCCTGCCTTCCAGCCCAATCTGCTGGGCGTGGACTGGTGGCGCGAAACCGCGCCGGTCGTCGCGCCCTACCTGGGCGCCGACGCGGCGGCCATGCTGGGCGACGAGGTCGCATTCCAGGCGGCGTTCGCCGGCTCCGAGGCCTACCGCGAACTGCCCAGCGGCCCGGCCCACTGCGACCTGTTCCGCGACAACGTGCTGTTCGCGGGCACGCGCGAGGCGCCCGTGCTCGGCGGCTTCATCGATTTCTACTTCGCCGGCTGCGATACGTGGCTGTTCGACCTGGCCGTCTGCGCCAACGACTGGTGCATCGACCATGCGAGCGGCGAATTCCGCCCCGAGCTCGCGCAGGCGCTGCTCGGGGCCTATGCCCAGGTGCGCCCGCTGACCGATATCGAGCGCGCGTCGTGGCGCACCCTGCTCCGTGCCGCCGCCTTGCGCTTCTGGATGTCGCGGCTGCGCGACTTCTATCTGCCCCGTCCGGCGCAAACGCTGACGCCGCACGATCCGACCCATTTCGAACGCATCCTGCGCCTGCGGCGCGATGGCGTACCCTTTCCGCTTCCCTGAACCATGAAACACCCTTTCCATCGGCATGCGCCGACCCGGGCCTTCGCCCGCAACCGCCAGGAGGCCCGCTGATGCAAGCCGCCTCCCTTGCCCCCGGCGCCGGCTGGCAATGGGTGCGCGACGGACTCGCGCTGTTCCGCCGCCAGCCCATGGCGATGTTCACCTGGGCGCTCACCATAGGCTTCATGGTGCTGATCGCCAGCATCCTCGCGCCCATCGGGCCCCTGCTGTTCGTTGTCGCCATGCCCGCGATCACGGTCATGACCCTGGAGGCATGCCGAGCGATCGAGCAAGGCAAGACGGTCCTCCCATTGCGGCTGTTCGCGGTGCTCAAGGCGCCGGGGCTGGCCAGGAAGCTGCTGGCCATGGGCGGCGTCTACGTCGCCGCGGTGCTGCTGGCCGGCCTGGTGGCCTTCCTGCCGTTCGCCGAAGGCTTGCGCGAGGCCGTGCAAGGCCTGTCGTCGGACGACATGGGCCCCGTGCTGGCCGCGATGCGCGCGCCCATCGTCCTGTTCGCCATCTTCTACGTGATCATCGCCGGACTGTTCTGGCATGCCCCCGCGCTGGTGGCCTGGTATCGGCTCGACCTGCGCAAGGCGCTCTTCTTCTCCGGCATCGCCTGCTGGCGCAACAAGGGAGCCTTCCTGATGTACGGCGCAACGTGGCTGCTGGTCGTGCTGGCCCTCGAGCTCGGCGGCGGCCTGCTCGAAGCGATCGGGCTGTCGGGAACCATCTCCGGGCTCATCCAGATGCCGTTCAACTTCCTGGCGGCGGCCGTGCTCTATTGCAGTTTCTATCCGACCTATACCAGCGTTTTCGGCCCGCCCCCCGCGGCGGCGTTCGCCGCGTCGCCTTGACGGTCTCAGTGAAAACCCGCGAGGAAGGCCCGGCAACGGGCCTTCCTCGTATTTACTCCGGAAAATGCGGTTGACGGGCACAACGATAGCCCGTATAAAAGCGGAGCATGATTTTCAAGAGTACGAGTTGCTGTACAAAATTGCTTACCGCTGCGGTACAGGGTTGTTCATGGTCTCCATCCTTGATTGTCTTGCTTTCACTCGTTCCTGATCTTTCATTTCAAGGATAAACACCATGGAAACCGGTACCGTCAAATGGTTCAACGACGCCAAGGGTTTTGGCTTCATTACCGCTGATTCGGGCGGCGACGACCTGTTCGCGCACTTCTCCGAAATCCGCGTCGATGGGTTCAAGACCCTGCAGGAAAACCAGAAGGTCAAATTCGAAGTCACCGTGGGCCCCAAGGGCCGCCAGGCTTCCAATATCCAGCCTCTGTAAGCTATAATAGGCTTATCCGCCAAAACCCCCGCTTGCGGGGGTTTTGTTTTTTGCGGCCTTTGCAGCGCTTGCGCGAAGGCCGCCCAGGCGGATGACGGAACCGCATCCGCGACGCCCTGGCGCGGATGCGACATGGGGGAAACGGCCGCCCCAGGCAAGAACCGTCCTCCCTCCCCCACACAGCTGCCGTGCAGCAATAAATCGGGATGCTTCGGGCATTCTTCTTCCGCCGCCGGTAATCGTGCGGCAAACCAGGCAGACGTCACGCGCGCCCCGGGCTTGCGCAGCCCTCGGCGCTTCACCGCGAACTTCCACCGTCATCGATGGCGCACGGCGCCAGCCTTGCGGCGTGCCATGGCACCACCCTGGCCGAAGCTCGCTTTTTTGCATTTCGCAATGCACAGGAGGAAATACCCATGTCGAATAAGGAAGAACTGATCGAAATGGAAGGCATCGTCGCCGAGGTGCTGCCGTCGACCAGCTTTCGAGTCACGCTGGAAAACGGCATGGAGGTTGCTGCCTACGCATCGGGCAAAATGCGCAAGCACCGTATTCGCATCCTCGCCGGAGACCGGGTCACGATGGAGCTCTCGCCCTATGACCTGACCAAGGGACGCATCAGCTTCCGCCACAAGGACGGCCCCGCGCCCACCGGCAACCGCCCGCCGCCGCGCCGACGCTAAGACCGCTTCGATGAAAAAGCCCTCGCGATGAACGAGGGCTTTTTTTCACCGCAGGGCCGCCCCAAGGCGAAAGACGCCCCCCGAGGGGCAGCGCCGCCGCGTAGCAGCATTTTGTCCATCAGACGGGCTCGAGCTTGGCCATCGCCAGCGCCAGCGTCTTGGTGCCGACGCCGCCGAAGTTGACCTGCACCTGCGCATCCTGGCCGCTGCCCATCATGCTGACGATGACGCCTTCGCCGAACTTGGGATGGACCACGCTCTGCCCCACCTTGAAGGTGCGGCCGTTGACCTCCACGCCGGCATCGGACGTGCGGCGGCTCGAATAGCCTTCCGACGAACCCACATAGGGCGCGTCCTTGCCGGCGCGCGAAGAAAAGCCGCCGCCGTTGTCCTCGCCCCACGCGGCCCGCCCCCAGCCGCCGGCGGTATCCACGGCCTTGGCCCGGCCATTGCGCGGCGTGAGCCACTTGAGCGACTCCTCGGGCACCTCGCCGAGGAAACGCGAGCGCATGTTGTAGCGGGTCTGCCCGTGCAACATGCGGGTCTGGGAAAAGCTCAGGTACAGGCGTTCGCGGGCGCGCGTCACGGCCACGTACATCAGGCGCCGCTCCTCTTCCAGCCCGGATTGCTCGAGAATGCTGTTCTCGTGCGGGAACAGCCCTTCTTCCAGCCCGGTAATGAAGACGGCCTCGAACTCCAGGCCCTTGGCCGCGTGCACCGTCATCAGCTGGACGGCGTCCTGGCCCTCGCCCGCCTGGTTGTCGCCCGCCTCCAGCGCCGCGTGGGCCAGGAAGGCCGCCAGCGGCGACGGCAGCTCGATGCCGGCCTCGGGCAGCGTCTGGGCCAACGCTCCGGCGTCGGTCAGCGCATAGCCGTCCTCGGCGGCGAACGCCGCGGCGGCATTGACCAGTTCGCGCAGGTTCTCGATGCGTTCGGCGCCTTCTTTTTCCTGCAGGTAGTGCTGGATCAGGCCGCTGGCCTCGATCACGTGGTCGACGATTTCATGCAGCGGCAGGTTCTGCGTCTCGAAACGCATGCGGTCGATCAGCGCGGCGAACTGGGCCAGGTTATTGCCGCCGCGGCCCGGCACCTGGCTCACCGCCGCATACAGGCTGCAGCCATGCAGGCGTGCGATGTCGGCCTGCTGCTCGAGCGTGCGCGCGCCGATGCCGCGCGCCGGAAAATTGACCACCCGCATCCAGGCCGTATCGTCGTGCGGATTTTCCATCAGGCGCAGATAGGCCAGCGCATGCTTGACCTCCTGCCGTTCGAAAAAGCGCAGGCCGCCATAGACCTTGTACGGGATGCCGGCGGAGAACAGCGCATGCTCGAGCACCCGCGACTGCGCGTTGCTGCGATAAAGGATGGCGATCTCGCGCCGCAGCCGCCCCTCTCCCACCAGCGAGCGGATCTCCTCGATCACCCACTGGGCCTCCTGGGCGTCCGACAGCGCCTCGTAGACGCGAATGGGTTCGCCATGCCCCTGGTCGGTCCACAGGTTCTTGCCCAGGCGGCCGGAATTATTGCGGATCAGCGTATTGGCCGCATCCAGGATGTGGCCGTGCGAGCGGTAATTCTGCTCCAGCCGGATGATGCGCTCATGGGCGAATTCGCGTTCGAATTCCGCCATGTTTCCGACGTTGGCGCCGCGGAACGCATAGATGGACTGGTCGTCGTCGCCCACCGCGAAGATCGCGGCGCCGCCACCGGCCAGCAGTTTGAGCCAGCGGTACTGCAACCGGTTGGTGTCCTGGAACTCGTCCACCAGGATATGGCGGAAGCGATGCTGGTAGTGTTCGCGTATGGGCGCGTTGTGGGTCAGCAGCTCATGGCAGCGCAGCAGCAGCTCGGGAAAATCGACCACGCCCTCGCGCTGGCACTGGGCGTCGTACATGCCGTAGAGTTCGACCATCTGCCGATTGAAGTTGTCGTAGGCCTCGACCTCGGTATGGCGCAGCCCTTCTTCCTTGGCGGCGTTGATGAAGTGCTGCAACTGGCGCGGCGGATATTTCTCGTCGTCCACCCCCGCTCCCTTCAGCAGGCGCTTGATGGCCGAGAGCTGGTCCGCCGTATCCAGGATCTGGAAGGTCTGGGGCAATCCCGCGTCGCGGTAGTGCGCGCGCAGCATGCGGTTGCACAGGCCGTGGAAGGTACCTATCCACATGCCCCGGGTATTGATGGGCAGCATCGCGCTGATGCGGGTCAGCATTTCGCGCGCGGCCTTGTTGGTGAAGGTGACGGCCATCAGCCCGTGCGGACTGACCTGGCCGGTCTGGATCAGCCAGGCCATGCGCGTGGTCAACACCCGCGTCTTGCCGCTGCCCGCGCCTGCCAGCACCAGGGCATGGCGCGGCTCGATCGTAACGGCGGCGAGCTGGGGGGGATTGAGGTTGTCGAGCAGGGACATAAAGCAGGACGCAGGGAATAAGAGAGAGCGGCAGGCAGTCTAGCACCCGTGGCAACCGCGCGCGCTCCGGGATGGGCCGCGCCGTGCCTGTAACGGCTCGCCACCGCTTCGGCGGCGCCTGCTTCTATAATGAGGGGTTTAGCCGGCGCGCGCCCGTTGCGAGCCGGCCCAGGCCCGCGGCCATGGGCGTCATCGCCGCGCCAGAATACCCTAGACCAGCCCCGGAACCCATGCAGGAACGCTACGCGCCGAACGAGATCGAATCCGCCGCCCAGAAGCACTGGGAGGCGACCAACGCCTACCTCACGGTAGAACACGCGAAGAACGCCGACGGCTCCGAAAAGCCCAAGTTCTACGCCTGCTCGATGCTGCCCTACCCCAGCGGCAAGCTCCACATGGGACACGTGCGCAACTACACGATCAACGACGCCATGTACCGGCAGTTGCGCATGAAGGGCTACAACGTCTTGATGCCCATGGGCTGGGATGCCTTCGGCATGCCGGCCGAGAATGCCGCCATCAAGTCCAAGGTGCCGCCCGCCAAATGGACCTACGACAACATCGCCTACATGAAGAAGCAGATGAAGGCGATGGGGCTGGGCATCGACTGGTCGCGCGAAATGGCCGCCTGCGACCCGAAGTACTACAAATGGAACCAGTGGCTGTTCCTGAAGATGCTGGAAAAGGGCATCGCCTATCGCAAGACCCAAGTGGTGAACTGGGACCCGGTCGACCAGACCGTGCTCGCCAATGAGCAGGTCATCGACGGCCGCGGCTGGCGCTCGGGCGCGCTGGTGGAAAAGCGCGAGATTCCCGGCTATTACCTGCGAATCACCGAATACGCCGACGAGTTGCTGGAAGAGGTCAAGAACAACCTGACCGGCTGGCCCGAGCGCGTGCGCCTGATGCAGGAGCACTGGATAGGCAAGAGCGAAGGCACGCGCTTTGCCTTCACTCACGACATCCGCGATGCCTCGGGCCAATTGATCCAGGACGGGCGCATGTACGTCTTCACGACGCGCGCCGACACCATCATGGGCGTCACGTTCTGTGCCGTCGCCCCCGAACATCCGCTGGCCCTGCATGCCGCCGGGGGCGATCCCGCCCTGGCCGCCTTCATCGAGGAATGCCGCAAGGGCGGCGTGACCGAGGCCGAGCTGGCCACGCGCGACAAGGAGGGCCTGCCGACGGGGCTGACCGTGGAGCACCCGCTCACCGGCGAGGCCATACCGGTCTGGGTCGGCAACTACGTACTCATGAGCTACGGCGAAGGCGCCGTCATGGGCGTGCCCGCCCACGACGAGCGCGACTTCGCGTTTGCGAAGAAGTACGGCCTGCCCATCAAGCAGGTCATCGCCGCCGACGGCCAGGCCTTCTCCACCGACGCCTGGCAGGAATGGTACGGCGACAAGCAGGTGGCCCGCACGGTCAACTCGGGCAAGTACGACGGACTCTCCCACCAGGAGGCCGTCGACGCGATCGCAGCGGACCTGGCGGCCAAGGGCCTGGGCGAGAAGCGCACCACCTTCCGCCTGCGCGACTGGGGCATCTCGCGCCAGCGCTACTGGGGCACGCCCATTCCCATCATCCATTGCGATGCGTGCGGCCCGGTGCCGGTGCCCGAGAAGGACCTGCCTGTCGTGCTGCCCGAGGACCTGATCCCGGACGGCAGCGGCAACCCTCTGGCCAGGAGCGAAGCCTTCCTGAAGTGCACGTGCCCGCAATGCGGCAAGCCGGCCCGGCGCGAGACGGACACGATGGACACCTTCGTGGACTCGTCCTGGTACTTCATGCGCTATACCTCGCCGGGCAACGATGCCGCGATGGTGGACGAGCGCAACGACTACTGGATGCCGATGGACCAGTACATCGGCGGCATCGAGCATGCCGTGCTGCACCTGCTGTACGCGCGCTTCTGGACCAAGGTGATGCGCGACATGGGCCTGGTCAAGTTCGGCGAACCCTTCGTCAAGCTGCTGACCCAGGGCATGGTGCTCAACCACATCTATTTCCGCAAGAACGAGAAAGGCGGCATCGAATACTTCTGGCCCGAGGAGGTCGAGAACGTCTACGACGCCAAGGGCGCGATCGTGGGCGCCAAGCTCAAGGCCGACGGCTCGCCGATCGAGTACGGCGGCGTGGGCACCATGTCGAAGTCCAAGAACAACGGCGTGGATCCGCAGTCCCTGATCGACACGCAGGGCGCGGACACCGCCCGCCTGTTCGTGATGTTCGCCAGCCCGCCGGAGCAGACCCTGGAATGGTCCGGCTCCGGCGTGGACGGCGCCCACCGCTTCCTGCGCCGGCTGTGGAGCTTCTGCCATGCCAACCGCGACCGCATCCACGGCGCGCTCGGCCGCCCAGCGCCCGCCGACTGGTCGGCCGCCAGCCAGGCAATCAAGACGCTGCGCCGCGACGTCCATGCCATCCTCAAGCAGGCCGACTACGATTACCAGCGGATCCAGTACAACACGGTCGTGTCGGCGTGCATGAAGCTGCTCAATACGCTGGAAGACGCCAAGCTGGAAGGCGAGCTGGGCGATGCCGCGCTGGCCGAGGGCACTCGCATCCTGCTGTCCATCCTCTACCCCATCGTGCCGCATGTCACATGGCAGGCCTGGCGCGACCTGGGTTATGCCGAGCAGCACGGCGACCTGCTCGACGCCGCCTGGCCCCAGGTGGACGAAGCCGCCCTGATCACCGACGAGATCGAGCTCATGCTCCAGGTCAACGGCAAGCTGCGCGGATCCCTGTCGGTGCCCAGCAGCGCCGACAAGGCCGCCATCGAAGGATTGGCGGTCGCCCACGAGGCCGTCGCCAAATTCCTGGAAGGACGGCCGGTCAAACGGGTTATCGTTGTACCGGGCAAGCTCGTCAACGTTGTGGGGTAGAGGGCATGAAACCGTCGTCCTTTTCGTCTTTTGCCGGCAAGCGGCGTCGCCTGCTGCTTCAGGCCGCAATGGCTGGCGGCCTGGGGCTGCTCGCAGGCTGCGGTTTCGCGCTGCGCGGCACGGCCGACCTGCCGTTCTCGACGCTCTACGTCAGCGCGAGCGACACCTCCGAACTCGGCGCCCAATTGCGCCGGTACGTGCGCAACACGACCAATACCCGCATCGTCGAGGACCCCAAGACGGCGGAAGCGCAATTGCAGATTCTGCAGGAAACGCAGGAACGCAGCATCCTGTCGCTCGACGCCTCCGGCCGCGTCCGGGAATTCGAACTGCGCTACCTGTTCGCGTTCCGCGTCCACGACGGCAAGGGCCAGGACTATATTCCGCCGACCACCATCGCGCTCAAGCGCGACCTGACCTTCAGCGACGCCAACGTGCTGGCCAAGGATTCCGAAGCAAGCCTGCTGTATCGCGACATGCAGAACGAAGCCGTCCAGCAGGTGTTGCGCCGGATGGCCGCCGTCGAGTCGAAGCAGCCCAGTTGATGAACCCCGGGAAGCGCTCTCCCCTCGGCGGCTTTCGGCCGGGAGAACCGTCATGAAACAATTGCGCCCGGAACAGCTCATTGCCCAGTTGCAGCGGAGCGGCGGACAACTGGAGCCGCTTTATACGGTTACCGGCGACGAGCCCTTGCTCGTCATCGAGGCGTGCGACGCGTTACGCGCGGCGGCGACGGCGGGAGGGTATACCGAGCGCGAGACTGTCGTGGCGGATGCGCGCAGCGACTGGAATGCGCTGCTGAGCGCCTCGCAATCGATCTCGCTGTTCGGCGAGCGCAGGCTGCTGGAGTTGAAAATCCCGACGGGCAAGCCGGGCAAGACCGGTGGCGAGGTCATCGCGCGGCTGGCCCGGCAGGCGCCGGGCCAGCAAGGCGACAGCGTCACGGTGGTGATGCTGCCCAAGCTCGACAAGACTACGCGTTCGTCGGCCTGGTTCTCGGCGCTGGCCGAACACGGAGTCGTGGTGGACGTGCCGACCATCGAGCGGCCGATGCTGCCAGGCTGGATAGGCGAGCGGCTGGCGCGGCAGAAGCAGCGCGCCGCAGCCGAAGTGCTGCAATGGCTGGCCGACCGCGTCGAAGGCAATCTGCTCGCCGCGCACCAGGAAATCCTGAAGCTTGGCCTGCTCTACCCCGAAGGCGCGTTGACGCTGGAGCAGGTGCAGGACGCCGTGATGAACGTAGCGCGCTATGACGTGTTCAAGCTGCGCGATGCGATGCTGGCCGGCGACGCGCAGCGCGTCGTGAGACTGATCGAAGGCCTGCGCGCCGAGGGCGAAGCCCTTCCCCTGGTGCTGTGGGCGGTAGGCGAGGAAATCAGGCTGCTGGCGCGCCTCTCCCAGGCTGCCCAGCAAGGGCAGAGCGTGCCGGCGCTGATGCGCACCCTGCGTTTCTTCGGCTCGCACGAGCAGTTGGCCAACCAGGCGCTCAAGCGCGTTCCGCCGCAGGCGTGGACCGCCGCCGTGCACCACGCCCATGAAGTGGACAAGATCATCAAGGGTTTGCGCGTCCCCGGACGCCTGCCGGATCCTTGGCACGAAATCACGCGCCTTGCGCTCAGGCTCGCGGCCTGAGCGCAAGGCCGACTCTCTTCGCAGTTCATACGGAATGGATAACCTGAATCTCGACGAAACCATGCGCCAGCTCGGCGCCCGCGCCCGCGCCGCCGCCCGGCAGGTGGCCCGCGCCGACGACCGCGCGAAAGCGGCCGCGCTGCGAGCCATGGCAGCCGGCCTGCGCGACCGCAAAGACTGGCTGCAGGCGGAAAACGCCAAGGACCTCGACGCGGCGCGCAAGAACGGACTGGAATCGGCCCTGGTCGACCGGTTGACGCTATCGGACAAGGCGCTCGGACTGATGGCGACCGGCCTGGAGCAGATTGCCGCCATGCCGGACCCGGTGGGCGAGCTGACCGAAACCCGGCTGCGGCCGAACGGCATGCAGATCGCGCGCATGCGAGTGCCGCTGGGCGTCATCGCCATCGTCTACGAGTCGCGTCCGAACGTCACCATCGACGCGGCCGCGCTCTGCCTGAAGTCCGGCAACGCCAGCATACTGCGCGGCGGCTCGGAGGCCATTCATTCCAATACCGCGCTCGGCCGCATCGTGCGCGAAGGGCTGGAGGCCGCCGGCCTGCCGGCCGATGCCGTGCAGGTCGTCGAGACCACCGACCGCGCGGCGGTGGGCAAGCTGGCGACCCTGACCGAATACGTCGACGTCATCGTTCCCCGCGGCGGCAAGGGCTTGATCAAGCGCCTGTCCGAAGAAGCCCGCGTGCCGGTGATCAAGCACCTGGACGGCATCTGCCACGTCTATGTGGACCGCGACGCCGATCTCGCCAAGGCGCATACCATCGCCTTCAATGCCAAGACCTACCGCTACGGCATCTGCGGAGCGATGGAAACGCTGCTGGTGCATGCGGAGGTCGCGTCCGCATTCCTGCCGCCCATGGGCCGCGCCTTTGCCGAGCACGGCGTCGAGCTGCGGGGCTGCGAACGCACGCTGGCACTCGTGCCGCAGGCCGTGCCGGCTGCCGAGGAAGACTGGGGCACCGAGTACCTCGGCCCCGTTCTCTCTGTGAAAGTGGTCGATGACCTCGACCAGGCCATCGGCCACATCGAGACCTACGGGTCGCAGCATACCGATTCGATCGTGACCGAGAACCTGGCGGCCGCCCGTCGCTTCCAGCGCGAAGTGGATTCCAGCTCGGTCTATGTCAACCTGCCCACATGCTTTGCCGACGGCTACGAATATGGCCTGGGAGCCGAAATCGGCATCTCGACCAACAAGCTGCACGCGCGTGGACCGGTGGGCCTGGAAGGATTGACCACGCTGAAATGGGTATTGACCGGCGACGGCCAGACGCGCGGCTGAAGCGCCGCCTCCAGGCGGCGGGACAGGCGGCCACGGCCCATGTCCCGCCGCGATATCGCCGCGCACGCGGCTTGCATGATCTGACGAGGAACCGCTCATGCTGTGGGTGAAAGCTTTTCATATCGTATTCGTCGCTTCCTGGTTCGCCGGGTTGTTCTACCTGCCGCGGATCTACGTCAATCTGGCGCAGGAAACGAATGCCGCCGCCGCCACGCGCCTGCTGGGCATGGCGCGCCGGCTGTTCCGCTTCACCACCATGCTGGCGGTGCCGGCCGTGCTGCTGGGCCTGTGGCTGTACCTGGGCTATGGTATAGGCCGGGGCGCGGGCAACGGCTGGATGCATGCCAAGCTGGCCGTCGTCGTGCTGGTGATCGGATACCACCACGCCTGTGGCAGCCTGCTGCGCAAGTTCGAAGCCGGCCGCAATACCCGGTCGCACGTGTTCTACCGCTGGTTCAACGAGGTCCCCGTGGTGCTGCTGCTGGCCGCCACGATCTTCGTTGTCGTCAAACCTTTCTGATCGCCCTGACCTTGTCCGATAATTCCGAGCGCAAGAAAAAGACGCTATCCCTCCCCGCCGGCGAGCGGCCGCGACGCGCCGCCGAAGACGCCCGCGATGCCGACCGGCGCGTCCGTTCGGGCCCGCGTGCCCATCGCGTGGCGCGGGCCGCGCTTGAAAGCGGCAAGCAGCAGCCTCCCGCAACGGAACGCCAACCCGAGGCGCCCAATCGCCGCAGCCGCAATGAGCCTCCGGCTGACCGGCCCGCGGGGCGGCGCGAACCGCGGGGCGAACCGGGGCACGATGCCAGAGGCCGATCCGAGCGCCCGCCTCGTGCGCTCCCCCGTGTAGAGACCGCCCCCCGGCCGGCCCGGAAGTCCGCCGAAGACGAAACCAGGAGCCGGCCTGCCCGTGTCCGGCGGGAATCCGTGGCTCGGCGCCCGGCCGCCGAGCCGGACCTCGGACGGCGCGCCGCGCCGGCACACGCCGAGAACTTCACGATGTTTGCTCCGTGCCCGCAAGGGCTCGAGCATGCACTGGTGGACGAGCTCCATGGCCTGGGCTTCGACGATGCCCATCCCGGCCGCGCCGGCGCCCACTTCACCGCGGACTGGACTGGCATGATGCGCGCGAATCTCGAATCGCGGCTGGCCACTCGCATCCTGGTACGCGTCGCCCATGGTTCCGTGCGCGACGAAGACGACCTGCTGGCCCTTGCCCGGGCCACGCCCTGGGAGCGCTGGTTCGGTGGCGAACGCACCTTGCGCGTGGACACCTCGGCCGTGCGCAGCCCCATGAAAAGCCTGCAGTTCTGCAACCTGCGCGTCAAGGACGGCATCTGCGACCGGCTGCGCGACCTGGAGGGAGAGCGCCCCAGCATCGACACCGTCCGGCCCGACGCGCGCGTCCACGCGTTCCTGGACGAAACCAGCGCCACGCTCTACCTCGACACCTCGGGAGAGTCCCTGTTCAAGCGCGGCTGGCGATTGGACAAGGGCGAGGCGCCATTGCGGGAGAACCTCGCCGCGGGCCTGCTGGCCCTCTCCGGCTGGCCCGCAGACGTGCCGGTCATCGATCCGTTCTGCGGCAGCGGCACCATCCTGATCGAAGCCGCGCTCAAGGCATTGAACGTACCGCCCGGCATCTCGCGCCCGTTCGGCTTCGAGCGCCTGCGCGATCACCCCGAGCGGCGCTGGCGCGATCTCAAGGACGACGCGCGGACCCGCATCCTGCCGGAATTGCCCATGCAGCTGGCCGGGGCCGATATCGACCCGCGCGCGATCGACGCCGCCCGCGAGAATGCCCATCGCGCGGGCCTGACCGAGGAAGCGGTCTATTTCGAGGTGGCGGACGCGCGGGATACCTGCCCGCTAAACGAACGCGCAGGCTGGCTGATCACCAATCCGCCCTACGGTGAACGCCTGGATCTCGAGGAAGACAAGCGACTCTGGTCCGAATGGGCGACGACCCTGAAGCGCGAGTTCGGCGGCTGGCAGCTCCACGTCATTACCACTGACCTCGAACTCCCCAAAAAACTGCGACTCGATCCGTTCCGGCGCACGCCGGTCTACAACGGCGCCCTGGAATGCCGGCTGTTCGGCTTCCAGCTGGTCAAGGGCAGCTTCCGCCGCTGAGGCCCCCGGGGCGGCACGGTGCCGCCCTTCTTCGGCCTACGGCTACACACCGACGTTCCTCCCCGACGCCCCGGCGCTACCGGCCCCGCCGTGCGGAAGCGCGGCCGCAGCGCGCCCCCTTGCTGCGCAAATGATGGATTCACGTCATATTTTCCCAATGACCGGGCTCGAAATGATGCGACGCAACAACAGGATGCACATTCGCACGTCCAGACCGACCAAAGGCTTGCCATATCCTGGGGTTTCCCCTAATATAGGGTTAACACTTAGGTAATTCCACCTAGGCAACCACAGTGAAAGGGATCCAGCCATGAAATACGTTCAAGACAGCAAGTTGACCGACACGCTCGAACGCGAGCTGATCCGTGGCGAACTGGCCAACGAATTCGAACAACCCCGTCCGTTCACGGCTCTGCGCAACGCAGCCACCCAGATTCTCGGCCTGATCGCCGATCTGAAGAGCGCCGCTCGCCGCTACAACGTTCAGTACGCCAACGGCTGATCGACCATGGCCCGCGCCATGCAAGGGCGTCCCCGTCCAGCGGGAGACGCCCTTTGTTTTATGGCGGCATGCTAGCGGCGCCGGGAGACCGAAAAACAACATCCCCATGCCGCCGCTGCCGGCCGCATGGGGATGCTCGCAAGATGAATGGCAAGGGGGCGCCGCGCGGCGCCCTTTTTTATTGCACGGCAGGCACCGCCGCCCCGGCGGAAGCGAGGGTATTTTCTTCCCACCCTCCCCCAAGCGACTTGTACAGGCCCACCAGGTTGTTCAAGCGCTGCGTGCGCGCCTGCAACAGGCCCTGCTCGGCGGTGAACAGCTCGCGCTGGGCATCCAACAGTTGAAGATAACTGTCCACACCATTCCGGTAGCGCAGGTCCGACAACTCCAGGCTGCGGCGGGAAGCGTCCACCAATAGCTGCTGAGCCTGGATCTGCCGATCGAAAGTGCTCTTGGCGTCGAGCGCGTCGGCAACCTCGCGGAATGCCGTCTGGATGGTCTGCTCGTACTGGGCCACGGCGATGTTCTTGCGGGCTTCGGCCAGATCGCGGTTGGCGCGGTTGCGGCCGCCGTCGAAGATCGGCAGGCTGATCTGCGGCGCGAAGTTCCACGCCAGCGAACCGCTGTCGAACAAGCCGGACAACTGGCTGCTCGCCGTTCCGAAAGCGCCCGTCAACGCAATGCGCGGGAAAAAAGCGGCCCGCGCGGCGCCGATGTTGGCATTGGCGCTGCGCAACTGCTGCTCGGCCGCGCGGATATCGGGCCGGCGCTCGATCAGGTCGGAGGTCAGGCCCACCGGCACATCCGCCAGCAACGCCTGCGCGTCCAGCGGACGCGGCGGCGGAAGATCGGCCGGCAAGGGTTGCCCGATCAGCAGCACGATCGCGTTGGTGGCCTGGGCGCGATTGCGCTCGGCAATGGCCTGTTCCGACAGCGCGCTTTGAACCAGCGACTCGGCCTGCTGCAGTTCCAGCTCCGAAGCCGCGCCGGCGTCGTAGCGCATCTTGATCAGGTTGTACGAATCCTGCCGCGTCTTCAGCGTGCGCTGCGCGAGCGCGAGCAGCTCGTCGCTGGACCGCTCGTTCAGGTAGGCGTTGGCGAGCTGGGCGACCAGGCTGATCTGCGTGCTGCGGCGGGTTTCCTCGCTGGCCAGGTACTGCGCCAGCGCCGCTTCGCTCAGGCTGCGGACACGGCCGAACAGGTCCAGCTCGAACGCGGTCACGCCGAGGTTGACCTGGTATTGGCTGCCTATGGTCTGCTGGCGCGACGGCGAAAGATCGGCCGGTGTCCGCTGGCGGGTGCCATTGGCGTTGGCGTTGACCCCCGGGAACCGGTCCGCCCGCGTCACCCCGTATTGCGCCCGCGCCGCCTCGATGTTGAGCACGGCCACGCGCAGGTCGCGGTTGTTCTCCAGCGCCAGGCCGATCAGCCGCTGCAGCCGTTCGTCGCCGAAGAACTGCCTCCAGCCGATGTCGGCCGCGGCCGGCTGCGAGCCCGCCGGGGCAGCGCCATGGGCGGAGAAATCCGCCTCCACCGGCGCCGCCGGGCGCTCATAGGTCGGGATCAGCGAGCATCCGCTCAACAAGGCGGCGACAGCCACCGCCACGAGTTTCTTGCTCACGCCGGCGCCGCCGGCCAGCCTGGCGGGGCTGGCCGCCGCCCTGGAGGGCAGCGAACGCATTGCGCGTGGAAGTCGTTTCATATCAATTTCCTTCATGCTTGACCGCTCCCGCCGTGCCGGCATCGCCCTTCTTCGGCTCGTCGTCATGATGCCCCATGACGTGCAGCGATTCGGGCTTGGTCTTGAACAGCCTGAGCACCACCACGAAGAACACCGGCACCAGGAACACCGCCAGCAGCGTGGCGGAGATCATGCCGCCCATCACGCCCGTACCGATGGCACGCTGCGCGCCCGAGCTCGCGCCGGTGGCGATGGCCAGGGGCAGCACGCCCAGGATGAACGCCAGCGACGTCATCACGATGGGGCGGAAGCGCAGGCGGGCCGCTTCGATGGTCGCTTCGGCCAGGCCCTTGCCTTCGGCGTAGAGGTCCTTGGCGAACTCGACGATCAGGATCGCGTTCTTGGCCGACAAGCCGATGATGGTGATCAGGCCCACCTTGAAGAATACGTCGTTGGGCATGCCCACCAGCGTGACCGCCAGCACCGCGCCCAGGATCCCCAGCGGCACCACCAGGATCACCGAGAACGGAATCGACCAGCTCTCGTACAGCGCCGCGAGCACCAGGAACACCACTAGCAGCGACAGCGTCAGCAGGATGGGCACCTGGGCGCCGGACACACGCTCTTGGAGCGATTGTCCCGTCCACTCGTAGCCGATACCCGGAGGCAGTTCCTGCACCAGCCGCTCCATTTCCGCCATTGCTTCGCCGGTACTGAAGCCCGGCTTGGCATCGCCCGAGATCTTGTAGGCCGGGTAGCCGTTGTAGCGGATCACCTGCACGGGCCCCTTGTCCCATTCGGAGGTGGCGAACGCCGAGAACGGCACCAGCCCGCCGCTGGCGTTGGCTGCGTAAAGGCGCAGCAGGTCGTCCGGCGACATGCGGTCCTGGGCTTCGGCCTGCACGACCACGCGCTGGACGCGGCCGACGTTGATGAAGTCATTGACCACGGCCGAGCCCACCGAGGTGGAAAGCGCCGTACGAATCGAATCGAACGACACGCCCAGGGCGTTGGCCTTTTCACGGTCGATCAGCAGGCGCAGTTGCGGCGCGTCTTCCAGGCCTTCGACCCGAGCGTAGGCGATCACCGGGCTCTTGGCGACCGCGCCCAGCAACTGGTCGCGGGCATCGCGCAGGGCATTGTGGCCCAGGCCGCCGCGGTCCTGCAGACGGAACGTGAAGCCAGTCGCGTTGCCCAGTTCGGGAATGGCCGGCGGCACGATCGAGAACACCATGGCGTCCTTGACGCGCGCGAAGAAACTTCCGTTGGCGCGCGAAGCCTCTGCCTGCGCCGACTCGTCCGCGCCGCGCTCGGACCAGTCCTTGAGCGTGGCGAACGACAGCGCCGCATTCTGGCCCATGCCCGAGAAGCTGAAGCCCATGATCGTGATGATGGACTTCACCGACGGACGCTCGCGATAGTGCGCCTCCATGGTCTCCACGGCTTCGCGCGTCCGGTTGGCCGAGGCGCCGGGCGGAGTCTGGATGTCGGTGATCACATAGCCCTGGTCTTCCGCCGGCAGGAACGACGATGGCAGGCGCAGGAAGGTATAACCCAGGACCACCAGGATCGCGAGATAGATGACCATGTAGCGCCCGGTCTTGGCCAGGATGCGTCCCACCCAGTTCTGATAGCCGTCCGCGGTGCGGTTGAAGCTGCGGTTGAACCAGCCGAAGAAACCCTTCTTGTCATGATGGGCGCCCTTCGGAATGGGCTTGAGCAGCGTGGCGCACAGGGCCGGCGTCAGGGACAGAGCCAGGAAGCCCGAGAACATGATGGACGTCGCCATGGCCAGCGAGAACTGCCGGTAGATCACCCCGACCGATCCGCTCATGAAGGCCAGCGGCAGGAACACGGCTGCCAGCACCAGCGTGATGCCGATGATGGCGCCGCTGATCTGCCCCATGGCCTTGCGCGTGGCTTCCTTGGGCGGCAGGCCCTCTTCCACCATGATCCGCTCGACGTTCTCCACCACCACGATGGCATCGTCCACCAGGATACCGATCACCAGCACCATGCCGAACATGGTCAGCACGTTGATCGAGAATCCGGCGACCAGCATGCACGCGAACGAGCCCATCAGGCAGATCGGCACGACGATGGAGGGAATCAGCGTATAGCGGAAGTTCTGCAGGAACAGGAACATCACCAGGAACACCAGCACCATGGCCTCGACCAGGGTATGGAGCACCTTCTCGATCGACGCCTTTACAAAGGGCGAGGTGTCGTACGGGATGTCGTATTTGTAGTCGGACGGGAAATAGGCCGCCAGTTCCTCCATCTTGGCCTTGACGCCCTCGGCCGCCGACAGCGCGTTCGCGCCCGGGGCCAGCTGAACCGCCACGGCGGCGGTCGGCTTGCCGTTCAGGCGCGACGAGAACATGTAGGTCTCGGCGCCGACCTCGATGCGCGCCACATCGCGCAGGCGCACGGAAGAACCGTCCGGATTGGCGCGCAGCACGATGTTGCCGAACTCTTCCGGCGTGGCGAGCTGGCCGCGCACCGAGATGGTGGCGGTGATCTGCTGG
Source organism: Pigmentiphaga sp. NML080357 (assembly GCF_002188465.1). Classification (GTDB taxonomy): domain Bacteria; phylum Pseudomonadota; class Gammaproteobacteria; order Burkholderiales; family Burkholderiaceae_B; genus Pigmentiphaga. The sequence goes on from NZ_NINW01000008.1 coordinate 102,486, forward strand.
TCCGGCAGGTTGGGTTGGTCGCCGATGGCGCCCGCGGGCAGCTGCACGTTCTGGCCCGCAATGGCGGCATTGACGTCCGCCGCGGACAGCTTGAAGCCCACCAGCTTGGCCGGATCGATCCAGACGCGCATGGCGCGCTGCGATGCGAACAATTGCGCCCGGCCCACGCCGGGGATGCGGCGGATTTCACTCAGCACGTTGCGGGTCAGGTAGTCGCCCAGGCCCACTGCGTCGGTGCTCCCGCTCTCGGAGGACAGGGTCAGCACCAGCAGGAAGTTGGTGCTGGCCTTCTCCACCCGCAGGCCTTGCTGCAGCACGGTCTGCGGCAGGCGGGACTCGACCCGCTTGATGCGGTTCTGCACGTCCACCGCAGCGAGGTCGGGATCGACGCCCGGCGCGAAGGTGATGTCGATTTCGGCGCGGCCGAAGTTGCTCTGCGACTCGAAGTACAACATGCCTTGCGCGCCGTTGAGCTCGTCCTCGATCAGGCTGGTGATCGACTGGGCCACCGTTTCGGCGGACGCGCCGGGGTAGGTCGCCGACACCGAAATGACCGGAGGCGCCACCGCCGGGTACTGCGACACGGGCAGGTTGGGAATGGCCAGGACGCCCGCCAGGATGATGAACAGCGCGACCACCCAGGCAAAAATCGGCCTGTTAATGAAAAATTGCGACATGTCTGGTGACTCTCTTAGAGAAGCTTCGGGCGGCCCGACGGGACCCGGCTCGAAGTCGACGAAGCCGGGTTCGCCCTGCCTGCGTCTCGACCGGGCCGGCTTTCACCGGCCCGCGCGCCCGGGGCTGCCTTCGCTCCGGACGCCGTACTGATCACGACTTGCTGCCTTGGGCCGCCGCCGGCTGCGTGCCGGAAGCGGGCGCTCCGGCTGCGGGCTTCCAGGGCACCGGCTTGACCTGCGCCCCCGGGCGTATCTTCTGGAAGCCTTCGACGATGACCACGTCGTTGGGCTTGAGGCCTTGCGTCACGATCCAGCGATCGCCCACCGCCGCGCCGGTCTGGATCGGCCGCGGCTCGACCTTGTTCTCGGCGCCGACCACGAATACCGAGGCATCGCCGTTGGCGCCGCGCTGCACGGCCTGCTGCGGCACGGTGATCGCCGCCTCGTCGATGCCCTGCTCGACCCGCACCCGCACGTACATGCCCGGCAACAGCACGTTGTTCGGGTTGGGGAACTCGGCGCGCAAGGTGACCTGGCCGGTGCTCTGGTCGACGGTGACGTCCGAGAACAGCAGCTTGCCGGTCAACGGATAGCGGGATCCGTCGTCCAGCACCAGGGACACACGGGCTTCGTTGGGCGCGACCTGCTTGATTTTGCCGCTGTCGAAAGCCGACCGCAGCTGGCTGAGTTGCGCCACGGACTGCGTGAAGTTCGCGTAGATCGGATCCAGGCGCTGGATGACCGCCAGCGGCGTGACCTCGCCCTGACCGACCAGCGCGCCCTCGGTGACCAGCGCACGGCCGATGCGGCCCGAAATGGGTGCCGTCACGGTCGCATAGTCGAGGCTGAGCTTGGTGCGATCGAGCGCCGCCTTGCTTGCCGACACCGCCGCTTGGGCCTGCTTGTACGCGGCAACGGCGTTGTCATACTCCTGCTTGCTGACGGCGTTCGCCTTGACCAGCGGCTCGTAGCGCTCGGCCAGCATGCGGGCCTGGTACAGGTTGGCCTCGTCACGCTCGAGATTCGCCTTGGCGCTGTTGTAGTCGGCCTGGAAAGGCGCCGGATCGATCTTGAACAGCAGTTGCCCAGCCTTGACGTCGGTGCCTTCGCGGAACGCCCGCTGCAGCACGATTCCCGCGACCCGCGCCCTTACTTCGGCGATGCGGGTCGCTTCCAGGCGGCCGGGCAGTTCGTTGACGATGACTTCCTTCGTGGGCGTGACGGTAACCGTACCGATCTCCATGGGAGGAGGCGCCCCCGCGCCCTGCTGTGCGCCACCGTTTCCCTTGCCGCATGCGGACAACGCCAGCAAGGTGGCCAGCGATACCGCGCCTAGCAGATAAGGTGAGCGTCTTTTGCGTTGCATAGCATTCCTCTAGGCATATGACGTCGCGGCAAGGATGAAGCCGAAACGTAGTCGAAATCCCGGGATGACGAAAGCCTTGCGCGTCCGGCGGCCGAGGGCGTGGCGCCCGGTGCGGACGAGAAGACATTGCGGACATCATGAAGCAAGCGATTATACAAACATTCATGGATGTTTGTATAAAAAGAACGACTTTTTTTGTTTCGCCATTTGAGCGCCGAAAGATGTCAAGCCGGCATAAACCCGGGTGAGACTAGGGCTTTTCCTGGCTTGCGCTGGCGTCCGATGCGGCATGCGCTCCCGAGAAAGAATGCTCCCACATTTTCCGAGGGAACTGCTGCGCGATTTGTGATTTTGCTTTGCTCGCGTTGCGGCATAAACAACACTACCGGCGGCATCGACGCGGCCCCCCACCTTTGCCGCTCCCTTGCCCCGCGGCGAACCAGCCCGTGCACGCGCGCGCCGGGATCGGTTTATAGTTTCGCCGTGCGCCCCGAGCGCCTAGGCACCGCACGAAAAAAGGAAGCCCCATGCGTCTGGACAACGGCCGTGAAAGCAACAACATCGAAGACCGGCGCGGCGGCGGCCCCCGGCTGGGCGGCCGCGGTTCGCTCGGCCTAGGCGCGGTGGTGCTCGCGCTGGTCGCCATGTATTTCGGCGTCGACCCGTCGGTCGTGCTCGATCTCGCCTCCGGCCCCGGCACCGCGGTCCAGCAGCCCGCAGGAGCTCCCCCGGCCGACGACCCGCAGGCCCAGTTCGTCTCCAAGGTGCTGGCCGACACCGAAGACACCTGGGGCGAGATCTTCCGCGCCTCGGGCGGCCGCTACACCGAACCCAAGCTGGTGCTCTACTCGGGCGCGACCGGAACGGCCTGCGGCACGGGCCAGGCCGCAATGGGCCCGTTCTATTGTCCCGGCGACACACGGGTCTATCTCGACATGAGCTTTTTCGGCGAGATGCAGCGCCGCCTGAACGCCCCGGGGGACTTCGCCCGCGCCTATGTGATCGCCCACGAGATCGGCCACCACGTCCAGAATCTGCTGGGCACCGCCGAACGCGTCAGCCGCCAGCAGCGGAGCGCGAGTCCGGCCGAGGCCAACCAGCTCTCGGTGCGGATGGAACTCCAGGCCGACTGCTATGCGGGCATCTGGGCCCACCATGCCAACCAGAGCAGGCAGATACTCGAGCCCGGAGACGTGGAAGAGGCGCTGAACGCCGCCTCCGCCATCGGCGACGACCGGCTGCAGAAAGAGGCGCAGGGATACGTCGTGCCCGACGCCTTCACGCACGGCACGTCGGCGCAGCGCGTGCGCTGGTTCAAGCGCGGCCTGGAAACCGGCGACCCGCGCCAGTGCGATACGTTCGCGGCGGCTTCGCTGTAGGCTGGCAACCCGAGCCAAAGAACCAATGGGCCCCGGCGCCACGGGGCCCATTTCGCATCGGCTGGCGCCGTCAGCCGTACATGTAGCCGCGCCGGAATGGGTAAGCCTGGCCCGGCGGGTTGTCGAGTTCGGTGCTGTCGAACGTGCCCTGCCGCTGGCACAGCACCTGGTTCAGCGAAATCCAACCCTGCTCGAACGCCATCGCACAGCCCGACAGGTACAGCCGGTAGGCCCGGACCGACTTGGCGCCCTGCTCGCCCGACAATATCCGATAGGCCTCGTCCAGCTTGGCTTCCAGGCCATCGCTCCAGGCCCATAGCGTGCGGGCATAGTGCGGACGCAGATTCTCCACGTCGACCGCCTCGAGCCCGCCGTCGCTAAGCGTTTCCAACACCTTGCTGACGTGGACCAGTTCGCCGCCGGGGAATATGTACTTCTCGATGAAGTCGCCCATGCCGCTCCCCAGTTGGGCGTTATAGGTGCCGCCGGAAGTAATGCCATGGTTCATCACCAGGCCGCCGGGACGCAACAGGCGGCGGATTTTGGCGAAATAGGCGGTCAGCTGAGCGCGGCCCACATGCTCGAACATGCCGACCGAAGCGATTTTGTCGTACGGCTGCGTTTCCTCGAGCTTGCGGTAATCCAGGAGCAGCATGCGTACCCGGTTCTTGAGCCCTTTTTCCTCGATGAGGCGGTTGACGTGGGCATGCTGGTTCTTCGACAGCGTAATTCCGGTCGCGTCCACACCGTAGTTTTCCGCCGCCCACAGCAGCAGGCCGCCCCAACCGGCGCCGATGTCGAGAAAGCGCTCGCCCTGCTGCAGTCTCAATTTGCGGCAAATATGATCAAGCTTGGCCTCCTGGGCCTGGGCCAGCGTCATATTCGAATCGCGATAATACGCACACGAATAGACGCGGCGCGGATCTTGCCACAAGCCGTAGAAATCGTCGGACAGGTCGTAGTGGAATTCGATCTGGCGGGCGTCGCGCTCGATGGAGTGGCGCATGACCGAGGCCGCCTTGCGCCCCATTTCGGTCAGCCATCCCGGGCGGGAGTTGTCGACGGGCGACTCTTTCAGTATGGCCGCAGCGGCGGCCATCAGGTCGCGCATGTTGCCGGTAATATCGACACGCCCTTCGACGTAGTCTTCGCCGAGCGCGCCGATTCGCCCCCTCACGAGGTGGGACAACGAACGCAGTGTTTTGAACTTGAACCCGACCTTGGGATTGTCGGCCCCGAGCTTGGTGCCGTCGGGCAGTATCAGCTGGACGGGAACGGGTAATGCGGCAAGTTGACGTTCAGCCTGAGAAAAAAGTGCATTCATGAAGGGTTTTCCGTATTCACAACCTGTCGGCCGCGACAGACGCGCGTTTTATCGGCGCACAACCCTCGTCAGGCAAAGCCCCCCTCTTGGTCGGCGCCATTTCGGTAGACCAAATCCGTAACCACTTTGCTTGCTTTTTTATCCTAGCACCAAAAACGCAGCGCGTTCATGCCGCGACCGGCGCATCGCCCCAGGCGGAAAAACCCTGCTCAGGATACGGGATGCAGTGTTTCCGGCGCCAACCGGACGATTTCCGCTCCGTTTCCGAACCAGGCCTCGCCGTCCTGCACGTTGCATTGAAGCTGCATGGAACGCTCGGCCAGGCCGGCTACGGCAGAGGTAGACTCGGGCTCGAGCCGGAAAACGCGCAGATTATCGAGCCGGGAAAGCCTGTTCCGGTTCTGGCCCCACCAGCCGTCGGCGGTGCGTCCGTATGCATAAAGAATGACCTGCCGGGCCCTGGCGCAGGCCTTGCGCAGCCATTTCTCGTCGGGCAGGCCGACTTCTATCCATGTTTCGATCGCGCCGGTCAGGTCCTTGCGCCACAAATCGGGCTCGTCGTCGATGCACAGCCCGCGGGCGAAGGCCAGCCCTTCTTCCGCGTTCAACGCGAAAGCCAGCACCCGCACCATCATTCTCTCGTCCGTTTCGGACGGGTGCCGCGCTATCACCAGGGAATGCTCGGCGTAGTACCCCCTGTCCATATCCGCTACCTGCAGCACCGCCTTGTAAACCACTGAACGAAGAGCCATATGTTTCCGTCAAAACCGCCGTGGCGGCACCCTCTCTAAAAAACCCACGCCGGGCCCGCCCCAGGGGGAGTAGTTTTGCCCTGGACAGCCCGGCTGCAAAATCGCTTCAAAACCCTCCCGGCGGCGCCGCCGCGCCAGGCGCCGGGTTTATCGGGAAAATGTTTCAGAATGAACTTTGAGCCGCTGCGCCGATCTATCCTTTTGAAATGTATCCGTTTTCACATCAGGGCTTCACAACGCGGAAAATTCGCTTCTAAAATGCGTTTGTTATCATGAGCACAAAATGCATTCCCGCGCCCACTCCTGACAAGACCAACCACGTGGACAAAAATGGCTAAAGATACCTACCAGTCGCTGCAAGCCCAAATCCGGAAATTGCAGGAAAAGGCGGAAAGCGTCCGATTGAAACAACGCCAGCCGATCATTGCATCCATCCTGCGCTCGATGCAAGAGTACTCCATCACCCTGGACGAGCTGAAAGCGGCCCAGGCCAAGGGCGTACCTGCCCGCAAACGCAGCGCTGGTGCCGCCAAGCCGGCTTCCAAGCCGGCCAAGCAAGTGGCGCCCAAATACCGCCACCCCGAGACGGGCGAAACCTGGACCGGGCGCGGCAAGCCGCCGCGCTGGCTGGTGGCGGCCGAAGCGGGCGGCGCCACGCGAGAGCAGTTTCTCATCGCCCAGTAAACGCGGCTCCGGCCGAATTTCCGCGGCCGGACAGCATTAAAGGTGGTTTTACGACTCATTTCGTAAAACCACCTTTTTGATTATTGCCGGCTGGAAAGCTATTTCTTGAAGGCGAAATAGACCGCCCCGATCAGGCAAAGCGCAGCCCATAAATGGTTCAGCCGCAGGCGTTCGTCCATGAACAGCAACGCGAAGGGCACGAACACTGCCAGGGTGACCACTTCCTGCAATATTTTCATCTGGGTCACCGTGAGAAAGCCGAACCCATAGCGATTGGCGGGCACCATAATCGCATATTCAAAAAAAGCAAGGCCCCAACTTGCGACCAAGGCAACATACCAGGGACTGCCGTGCGCATAGCGCAGGTGACCGTACCAGGCAAACGTCATGAAGGTATTGGACAAAGCCAGGAGCCCTACGAACCCCAATATCTGGGCCGCCATGCGCCCTCCCCGAAAAAATCCCAAGTCCTAAAACGTGGTATGCTTACATACATCCATGCATGTATATAAGCATTGCGCAGTGGCATATCTATTGCGGATCCCACTGATCATTCACACACCTCTGTCCGACAGCAGCCCAGGCTGATGCCGGGCAACCACCGGCTGGGCATGGCCATGGTACGCAAAACGAAAGAGGAAGCGCTCGAAACCCGCACTCGCATTCTCGAAACCGCCGAACAGATCTTCAGCGAACAAGGGGTGTCCCACACCTCGCTGCAGGATATCGCGGCGGCCGCCAATGTAACCCGCGGCGCGATCTATTGGCACTTCAAGAACAAGACCGATCTGCTCGACGCCATGCTCCAGCGGGTCAAGATGCCCATCGAGGACGCGCTCGAACGCAGTTGCGACGTCAGCTCTTCCGATCCGCTCGGTCAATTGCGCCGCAGCGCGGTGGGCGCCCTGCAACTGGTCTCCGAGGGCGCCAGCGCGCAACGCGTCTGTGAGATCCTGCTTTTCAAGTGCGAGTACGTGGCCGAAACCGCCGACATGCGCCGCCGCCACGTCGAAAGCCGCAAGATCGCGCTCGCACGCTACGAAGAAGGCTTTGGCCGGGCCATCGAGCTTGGCCAGCTTCCGCCCCACACCGATCCCAAGATCGCCGCGCTCGGCCTGCATGCCATCATGCACGGGCTCTTCATGGACTGGATGCTCGAACCCGGCGAGTTCGACATCAAGGAGGTGGGCGGCCACGCCATCGACGCCTTCTTCATGGGGCTGAAAACCAGTCGGCCGGGCAACTTGCCGGGCTGAAATCCGGCTGGAACCTACGTCACGCTCGCCTCCCGCCAGGCCTTCGGCAATCGCTGCCGTCACGTTGCGCCTTTTGCGCTTGGGGCGGCCAGAGCAAAAAAAACCGTCGCATGGCGACGGTTTTTTCAGGCTGGCTGCGGAGGCTAGCGGCGCTTCTCGACTTCGTAGCTCACCTCTCTCACTTGTCCGTTGGTGTCGGGGAATCGATCGAAAATCGCGCGCACCAGATACGGCATCACCTCCGGCAACGCATCTCCCGAACCGGTACTCACCGCGGTGGATTCGTAGACCTTCTGGCCGTTCTGCTTCGCATCGCGGATCTCCACCTTCAGCGTGGCCCGCGAGGCATCGACCGTGGTAGACGTCCAGGTGGGCGGATACGGCGGTCCCCAGGCAAAGCCCAGGCCACCGCGGCCGCGGTAGCCGAAGCCGCCCCAGCCGTAGCCCCAGGGCCCCCACGGTCCCCATGGTCCGTAGAAAGGATCGTAGGCCGGCCGCTCGATGCGCACCTGCACGGGTTCGACGCCATAGGAAAAGCTGACGGTGAAACGCGCCGGCTGGCCGGGCTTGGCCTCGACCATGCCGGTGGGGCCGATGCCCGAACGAATCATGTCCGCGTATTGGCGGTACTCCAGGCTATCGCGCTGCGCCGCCTGCGAATCGAACGTCCACGCCGCGCCCACGGCGTCGGCGGGCCACTGCTGGAAGGTCGTGACCCGGGCGGGCACCGTAGTGGCGCACCCCGCGAGCAGGGCCACCGCTGCGACCTTGGCCGTGCGGGCCATCCAGGCCAACCTGTCCCGGCCGAAGAGAAAATTACATTTGGATATCCACATGGCGCTTTCGCATCCGCAGCAAGAATCGTAATTTAACCGTTATGGGTCTTGGACCGGAATGGCGCGCATCGGTTCTGCACCGGCGCGCCGCCTCCCTCCCCGCTACAATCCCAGCCGCCGCTACTCGTATCTGCCTATCATGCGAACCGATACTCCCGTCACGATCAGACGCCAGAATTACCTTCCGTTTCCGTACGACATCGCATCGGTGAAGCTGGAGTTCGACCTGGATCCCGACGATACGCTGGTGCGCTCGCGCCTGGAGGTCCGGCGCAAGGGCGACGGCCCGCTCGTACTGAACGGCGAAGACCTCGAACTGGTGTCGGTGAAAGTGGACGGCCGGCCCTGGGACGCCGGCCGCTACCAGCTCGACGAGCATACGCTCACGCTGGACGGCCTGGGCGCCGAGGCCGTGGTCGAGATCGCCTCGCGCTGCCGTCCCCAGGCCAATTCCGCGCTGATGGGCCTGTACGTCTCCAATGGCGTGTTCTTCACCCAGTGCGAAGCGGAAGGATTCCGGCGCATCACCTGGTTCCCCGACCGGCCGGACGTCATGTCGCGCTATTCGGTCGTGCTGCGCGCTGACAAGAAGCGCTTTCCACAACTGCTTTCCAATGGCAACCTCGTCGCCCAGTCCGACCTGCCCGACGGCCGGCACGAGGCTCGCTGGGAAGATCCCTTCCCCAAGCCCTGCTACCTGTTCGCGCTGGTGGGCGGCGCCCTGACCTGGCGCGAGTCGCGCATGCGGACCCGGTCCGGCCGCGAGGTGCTGCTCCAGGTCTACAGCGATCCCGGCAGCGAAGGCAAGACCCAGTATGCGCTCGAATCGCTGGAACGCGCGGTGCGCTGGGACGAGCAGCGCTTCTCGCTGGAGCTCGACCTGGACCGATTCATGATCGTGGCCGCGCGCGACTTCAACATGGGCGCAATGGAGAACAAGGGCCTGAACATCTTCAATGCCGCCTATGTGCTGGCCGACCCCGAAAGCGCCACCGATGCCAACTACAGCGCGATCGAAGCCGTCATCGGCCACGAGTACTTCCACAACTGGACAGGCAACCGGGTCACCTGCCGCGACTGGTTCCAGCTGAGCCTGAAAGAAGGGCTGACGGTCTTCCGCGACCAGGAATTCACGGCCGACATGATGGCCGAGGGGCTCGATGCCGAGGCCGCCGCGAGCGCCCGCACCGTCAAGCGCATCGACGACGTCGTGACCTTGCGCGCCGCCCAGTTCCCCGAGGACGCGGGCCCCATGGCCCATCCCATCCGCCCGGAAAGCTACCAGGAAATCGGCAACTTCTACACCGCCACCGTCTACGAGAAAGGCGCGGAAGTCATACGGATGCAGCAGACCCTGCTGACGCCGGCCGGCTTCAAGCGCGGATTGGACGAATACTTCCGCCGGCACGACGGCCAGGCGGTCACCTGCGACGATTTCGTGGACGCGATGGAGTCGGTCTATGTGCAGGACCATCCTGGCCGCGACCTGTCCGTTTTCAAGCGCTGGTACAGCCAGGCCGGCACGCCGCGGGTCAAGGTCACCCTCGAACACGATCCCGTCAAGCGGCAATGCACCGTCACGCTGGCGCAGCGCTGCGAACCGGTGGGCGTGGAACGCCTGCCCGGCGCCCCGGCCAAGCTGCCCTTCCATATCCCATTCGCCATTGGCCTGCTCGACGCCGAAGGCCGGGCCCTGCCGCTCAGGCAGCCCGGCGACGCCACGGTGCGCGACACCGCGCTGCTCGAACTGACCACCGAACGCGCCCAGTGGACCTTCGAAAACATCGACGCCAAGCCGGTGCCTTCGCTGCTGCGCGATTTCTCCGCGCCGGTCATCGTCGAATACGACTACGCCGATCGCGAACTGGCGCTGCTGATGAAACACGACGGCAACGCCTTCGCCCGCTGGGAGGCGGGCCAGCAACTGGCCACCCGCGTCATCCTGGCAGCGACGCGCGAGCGGCAGGAAGGCAAGCCTTTCGTGCTGGGGCACGACTTCATCGAGGCCTGGCGCGCCGTCCTCGCCGCCCCCGGGCTCGATGCCGCCTACCGCGCCCGCGCCTTGACCCTGCCTTCGGAAAAAACGCTGGCCGAACATATGGCCAAGGTCGACCCCGTCGCCCTCTCGGCGGTGCGCGACGAAGTCCTGGGAGCGCTCGGCCGCGCGCTGGCGACGCAATGGCAGGCCGCGGTCGAAGCCAACCAGACGCCGGGCGCCTACTCGCCGGACCCGATCAGCGCCGGCAAGCGCGCGCTGAAGAACCTCGCGCTGACCTTCATGATGGCAGGAAACGTGTCCGGCGCGGCGGAACAGGCCTCGCGCCAGTACGCCTCGGCCCGGAACATGACCGACCGGATGGCCGCCCTGTCGGCGCTGGTCAATTTTGGCGCCCCGTCGGCGGCAGCCGATGCGCTGACCGATTTCTACGAGCGCTGGCAGGACGACCCGCTGGTGGTGGACAAGTGGTTCGCCTTGCAGGCGACGGCCCGCGGCACCACTGTCGAAACGGTGGAGGGGTTGATGGTCCATCCCGCCTTCTCGTTGCGCAACCCCAACCGGGCGCGCTCGCTGGTCTTCCAGTTCTGCCTCAATAATCCATACGGTTTCCATCGCGCCGACGGCAGCGGCTACCGCTACTGGGCCAAGCAGGTCCTCGCGCTGGACGCCCTCAATCCCGAAATCGCCGCCCGTCTCGCCCGAGCCCTGGACCGCTGGGTCCGCTACGTACCCGAGCTGAGCGAGCCCATGCGACAAGCCTTGCAACAGGTACGCAACCATCCGGCCCTGTCGCGCAACGTTACCGAAATCGTTTCTAAAGCCTTGGAGATCGCCGCATGAAGCGCAAGACGCTTACGCAATTCCTGATCGAGCAGCAGCGCGGCCCGGCCGCCCTGCCCGCCGAAGTCCGCCTGCTCGTCGAAATCGTCGCCCGCGCCTGCAAGGCCATCGGCCATGCCGTCGGCAAGGGTGCGTTGGGCGGCGTGCTGGGCAGCCTCGAGACCGAGAACGTACAGGGCGAGGTACAGAAGAAGCTGGATGTTCTCTCCAACGAGATCCTGCTCGAAGCCAACGAGTGGGGCGGCCAGCTGGCGGCGATGGCTTCGGAAGAGATGGAAACCGTCCACCTCATTCCCACCCACTATCCCAAGGGCGAATACCTGCTGCTGTTCGATCCGCTGGACGGCTCCAGCAACATCGACGTGAACGTGTCCATCGGCACGATTTTCTCGGTGCTGCGCGCCCCGGACTCGGCCAAGGGCCGCCAGATCACCGAGCAGGACTTCCTGCAGCCGGGCGTCCGGCAGGTGGTGGCCGGCTATGCGGTGTACGGCCCCCAGACCATGCTGGTCCTGACCGTGGGCACCGGCGTCTTCGGCTTCACGCTGGACCGCGAAGTGGGCTCGTGGGTGCTGACGCAGGAGAACATCCGCATTCCCGCCGACACCAAGGAATTCGCCATCAACATGTCGAACATGCGCCACTGGGCGCCGCCGGTGCGACGCTACGTCGAGGAGTGCCTGGCTGGCAAGGCCGGGCCGCGCGGCAAGGATTTCAACATGCGCTGGGTCGCCTCCATGGTGGCGGACGTGCACCGCATCCTGAACCGGGGCGGCATCTTCATGTATCCCTGGGATGCGCGCGAACCGACCAAACCGGGCAAGCTGCGGCTGATGTACGAGGCCAACCCGATGAGCATGATCGTGGAGCAGGCCGGCGGCGCGTCGACCAACGGCTTGCAGCGCATCCTCGATATCGAGCCGGCGGCGCTGCATGAGCGGGTAAGCGTGATACTGGGCTCGAAGAACGAGGTCGACCTGGTGACGCGCTATCACCAGGATGCGGGAAGCCAGGCCTAGGACCGTTCATGCCGCGTTCGGCCGCGACCCCGGCATCGGGGCCGCGGCAAGATGCCGTGCCTGGCGGCCGGCATCAGAACATGTCGAAATACTCGCGCTGCTCCCATTCGCTCACTTCGAGATTGAAGCGGGCGATCTCTGCCTCCTTGATGTGGCAGAAATAATCGACGAATCCCGCGCCCAGTCCCTCGCGCAGGCAGGCGTCGTCGCGCAGGCACCGCAGGGCCTCGGTAAGCGTGTGCGGCAGGCTGGCCGCCTCGGTTTCGTAGGGCACGTCGGCCGACGGGCCGGGATCGAGGCGCCTGTCCATGCCATCCATTCCCGATAGCACCTGTGAGGCGAAGTACAGATAGGGATTGGCCGCCGGCTCGCCCACGCGGTTCTCGATGCGGGTGGCATTGTCGCCCGCGCCGCCCAGCACCCGCAGCATGACGCCCCGGTTGTCGCGCCCCCAGATGGCGCGGTCGGGCGCGAGGGAATAGGGTCGATAACGCTTGTAGCCGTTCAGCGTAGGAGTGGAGAGCGCCGTGGCGCCGCAGGCATGCGCCAGCAGGCCGCCCAGGTAGTGGCGGCCGGTTTCCGACAGATCCATGCCCGCCTCGGCGGGAACGAAGGCATTACTGCCATCGGCAAGCCGGCGCAGCGATTGATGCAAGTGCCAGCCACTCGACACCACATTGGGAATGCGCGGGCGGCACATGAACGTGGCATGGAAGCCGTTGCGGCGGCACACCTGCTTGACCGCGCTGCGGAACAGGATCATGTCGTCCGCCGTCTTCAGCGCGTTGCCGGGCGCGAACGTGAATTCGAACTGGCTGGGACCGAATTCCACTTCGAGCGAGCGCAGCGGCAGCGACAATTGCTGGGCCGTCGTACGTACCAGCTCCATGACCGCGTCCACCGAGTCGTAGCGCAACTCGGTCAGGTATTGGTAGCCGTGCGACATCAGCTCGACATCGGGCGGTACCCCGGGCTGGCCGGGCTGACCCGCGTCTTCCGGACGCATGTGATGCTGCGCCACCTTGAACACGTGGCATTCGACCTCCAGGCCGGTGATGAGGTCGAACCCCGCGCCATTGAGCTTGCCCAGCGTCTTGCGGAACAACTGGCGCGTGTCGAACGGCACGGGAACCCCGCTCTGGAAATAGGTGTCGCACAGCAGCCATCCGGTATTCGGCGCCCAGGGCAGCACCTTGAAGGTGAGCGGATCGGCCACCATCAGCACGTCCGCGGCGCCCTGCATCTCGGGGCGGCTGAAACCGCCGCCCGACGTGAACACCGGAAAGACCGTGCGGTGCGACGTGTCCTTGGCGAACATGGTGGTGGTAATGGTGACGCCGCTCTTGAGCGCGCGCACGGCCTCTTCCGCCACCAGCGTCTTGCCGCGCAATATGCCGTGCTGGTCGGGAAACGAAAACCTGACCACATCGAGCGTGCCGCGCTCGAGGGCTGCGACGACATCGCGTGCGGCATGCTGCTGAGCTTCGGACCACAAACCGAACCGATCCACGAAAGACATGAAAGAACTCCAATGAGGAGGTCACCCCTTCCACGCTTCGCGCGTCCACCTCGCGGGGGCGGCACTGGCGGACCGGCGGCGCCGGATCCGCTGTGCCCCAGGGGGGGTAGTACCAGGCCGGCGGGAAGAACGGCGTTCTTGCCCGCTGTTCGTTTTATTGCGCGACTGCGTCAGCCACGAATGGCATGCAGGCGCGCCAGGGAGGGCTTACGCCGCCCACTTGGAGCTCTTGCGGCGCTTTTCATCCGCGATCCTCCAGTAGTCGCTCCAGGTATCGCCCGGCCCGATGCCGTCGATGGAAGGCGGGCCGGTAAGCGCGCAGGCTTGTGCATCGTCGATCATCATCAAGGCCTTCTCGCCCTTGGCGGCCTGGTCGATGGCCTCGAGCAGCAGGCGGCGGTAGGCGACGATGCCCTTGTCGGTGGACCCCAGGTGCTCGCGCGTGCGGTCCTGGATCTTGCCTTGCGATTCGACGGCCCATTGATCGTGCACGTTGATGTCGTGCCCCATGCCGGTGTAGGTTTGCGTGGCCTGCTCCCTGGCGTTGTAGCCATAGTTGTTGAAGCGGCCGACGCGCGGCATGTAATCGGGCAGTTCGTACAGGGCCAGGCGCTGATCGCGCATCTGCTTCTTGTCGACCGGCTGCCCGAAACTGGTGAAGATGGCATACCAATAGCAGCTCGTATCGTCCACCGGAACATGCCATTGCGCGATGGTCATTTCCGAACTCATCGGAATGATGAAGGCCTGCGGAAACACCAGGTTGGTCACGCGCACGTGGGTCTGCTCGCCGTCGAGCTTGCGCAGCGCGGTCAGGCGCAGGCCGTAGTCGGCCGCGTCGACCTTGATTTCCGGGCGATCGTACTCGCGCAGCACCTTGGTGATGGGCAGGTTGGAGTCGGCGGAAGCGCCGCGGAATTGCTTGCCGTAGCTGGCCTCGGTGTCGCCGTCCTCGAAGAACCGGTGCAGATACGAAGCGTGGGCCGGATCGATGCCGACCTCCAGCGCCTGCAGCCAATTGCAGTCGAGATAGCCCTTGAACGCGAACGTATATTCGTCGGGCGCGACGAAACAATCGAAATGCGGAAACGCCGGCGGCTGGCCTTCGCCGATGTAGGCGAACAGGATGCCGCCTTTCTCCACGACGGGATAGGACTTCTGCTTGATCCGCTGGGGCAGCTTGCTGCCTTCAGGCTCGGCCGGGGTTTCCAGACAGGCGCCGTTCACGTCGAACAACCAGCCGTGGAACAGGCAGCGCAGCCCGCCGTCCTCGAGCCGGCCGAAGGCGAGGTCCGCACCGCGGTGCGGACAGTCGCGATCGAGCATGCCGTAGCGGCCCTGCTCGTCCCGGAACAGTACGAAATCCTGGCCCATCAGCTTTACGGCTCGGATGGGACGCTCGCCCTCGAGCTCATCGACAAGAGCGACAGGCTGCCAATACTGGCGCAGCAGCGTGCCGGCCGGCGTACCCGGCCCGACGCGAGTGATGCGTTCATTCTGTTCGGGGGACATCGTGGACTCCTTGGATGGAATGCGGCACGGGCTACGCCGAAAAAGATAACGACCGCACAGCCCGCGGCGCAACGGTGTATGCAGAATGCTAGTCTATGGATCCAATCATGTAAACCATGCCCTATCAAAAACAGATCCAAGCAGATCTCCAGATTTGCAAATCTCCAATAACCCCCTTTATTTTCAATGAGTTATATCGACATATCGATTTCCCTAGCATTATGACGAACACAAGCCACGTGGCGCTTTTGCACACCAGAAATAGAAAACTGGATCCATTCATGCACATGGATACAATAGCACTGCGATGGGGCAGCACCCGGCTACGGCAGGTGCCGCGGGACATCGCCGAGGAGAACAACATTGGAATCGCAACAGACGCGCGTGCTGGTGCAATTGCGTGACCTGATCCTAAAGGGGGAATTCGCGCCCGGTGAGCGGCTGGCGGAGATCCCGCTCGCCGAAAAGCTGGGCGTATCGCGCACGCCGATCCGGCTCGCCCTGGCCGCGCTCGAGCAGGAAGGATTGATCGAGCCCTCGCCCACCAATGGCTACATGATGCGGCGCTTCACGCCGCGCGAGATCAACGACGCAATCGCGGTACGGGGCCACCTGGAGGGCATGGCGGCGCGCCTGGTGGCCGAGCATGGCGTTTCGCGCCAGCTGTCGCTGGATCTGCGTGCCTGCCTGCGCGATGGCGATCGCGCCGTGAACAAGGCCGAGATGACCTACGACGACTATGCCTTGTACGGAGAAATGAACGACCGCTTCCACAAGCTGATCGTCGACGCCGCCGGCAATTTCGCGTTGGCGCGGGCCATCGAGATGAACAACCGGCTGCCCTTCGCGTCGCCCAGCACCATGCTGCCCATGCAGAACACCGGCGACGAGCGGCAGAAATGGATGGTCTATGCCCACCTGCAACACCATCGCCTGGTCCAGGCCATGGAAAAAGGCGAAGGCGCACGCGCGCAAGCCCTGGCGGAGGAACACGTGGACGTCGCCCAGATGAACCTGGAATACGCGCTCGAGCGCCCCGAGACCGCGGCCCAGCTCCTGCCCGCCATGAAGATCATGTTCGGCAAGAGTTGATCCAGGTCTCGACGCCACCGATTTTCCCCACGCCGCCACAGCATAGGGCACGCGGATCGCGCGCCCCGAGGAACCGCCGTCCATGACATCCGATTCGAAACCGCCCTCTCAGCGGAGCACTACCGACTGGCCCGGCGTCGCCCTTGGCGTGGCATGCGGCATATTGGTGGCGCTATGCGTGGGCAAGATGCCGCCGGCCCTGCCCCTGCTGCAGCAGGATCTGGGATTAAGCCTGCGGGAGGTCGGATGGGTGGTTTCGCTTTTCAGCACCATCGCGACCCTGTGCGCCGCCGCCATGGGTCTGGCGTCGGGGCGCGTGGGCGCATGGCGCTTCACGGTGGCGGGCCTGGGCGCGCTGGTCGGCGGCGGCCTGCTCGGTGCCGTCTCCGACAGCTATGCCATGCTGCTGGCGAGCCGCATCCTCGAGGGAACGGGGCAGATCGCCATTGTCGTCTCGGTACCGGCCTTGCTGGCGGGACGCAGCGCGCCGCACCAGACCCGCCTGGTGCTGGCCCTGTGGTCCGCGTACATGCCGCTGGGCATCAGCCTGGCGCTGCTGACCGCGCCGCTGCTGCTGGAAGGCGGCCATTGGCGCCTCCTGTGGACGTTGATCGCCGCGCTGACGGCGGCGTGCGCCCTCTGGATGATGCTGTGGCGGTCGCGCTATGCGACGCCGGCCCCGGCGGCGCGCGCGCTCGATTGGCGCAAGCTGACCGGCGGACTGCGCCAGATCGTGCCCTGGGTGCTCGCGCTATCGTTCACCTTCTACGCGATCCAGTTCTTCACCGTCATGACGTTCCTGCCCACCTGGGCCATCCAGGAGCGCGGCCTGACACTGCGGACCGCATCGATCCTGACGGCGATCGTCATCTTCTTCAACGCGGGCGGATCGGTGCTGGGAGCGTCGCTGCTCCAGCGCGGCATACGGGGCAGCGTGCTGGTCATGGCGGCTCACGTCGTCGTGGGCGTGTCCGCATGCGCGATCTTTTCGGAATGGCTGCCGGACGTCGCCCGCTTCGCGGCTTGCATCAGCCTCAACCTCATCGGCGGCATCCTGCCTGCCGCGACGCTGTCGGCCGCGGTGCGCCTGGCCAAGACGCCCGACCAGATCGCCAGCCTGCAAGGGCTTTTCCTGCAAGGATCCAACCTCGGCCAGTTCGCCGCCGCGCCGCTGGTGACGTGGGCGGTTACCGTATCGGGCTCGGTACCGGAATGGTCGCACGCCCTGCCCCTGATGGCGGCCTGCGCCGTCATCGGGCTGAGCCTGGGGCTGTTCGCCCGCTCGCGAGGGCTGTGATGTTGCTCGATGCGGGTCGCGCGCGGCGCAAGGCTCAGATGTAGATGATCAGCGCGACGACGCCGACCACGAGCGCGGCCTTCGTCAGGCGATAGACCGTGCGGTTCCAGTTCTTGAGCTTGCGCCGGTACTGGCCGCCCACCCAGACGATGTAGAACAGCTTGTTGATCAGCCCGGTCTTGTCGCCCTCTTCGTTGGGCGAACTGGCCGCGGTCATGACCTTGCGGCCCATCCACTTGTTGAAGGCCTGCGCCCAGCCATAGCGCAGCGGCCGTTCGACGTCGCAGAACAGGATGATGCGGTCCCGATCGGTGCCGTTCTCGGCCCAGTGGATGAACGTCTCGTCGAATACCACGCTCTGTCCGTCGCGCCAGCTGTAGCGCTGCCCGTCCACTTCGATGAAGCAGCGGTCGTCGTTGGGAGTCTCCAGCCCCAGGTGATAGCGCAGCGAACCCGCGAACGGATCGCGGTGGGGATTGAGCTTGGCGCCGGGGGGCAGCTCGGCGAACATGGCCGCCTTGACTTCCGGGATGCCGCGCAGGATCTCGACCGTGCGCGGGCAGTATTCATGCGCGGAAGGATGCTGGGCTTCATACCATTTCAGGTAAAAACGCTTCCATCCCGACTTGAAGAACGAATTGAAGCCCGCGTCGTTATTCTTCTCCGCCGCACGGATGCGCTGGGCATCGCGCAGCCTCACGGCCTCGTCGCGGATGACTTCCCAGTTGTCGTCCAGGGCCTGCAGGCCCGGCAGTTGCTGCACCGGGATGTACGGCACCGCCGGCACCTTGGAAAACAGATACATGAACGCGTTGACGGGCGCCACGATGGAAGAATGGTCGAACAGCTGCCTGAAAAAACGCAGCCGGACCTTCCCCCGGAAGTGCACATAACCGATGGCGCCCAGATACAGCGCAACGATGATCCATTTCATCCCAATTTCCCGTAAACCCAGCAGCAATCAGCCCGTAGCCGGATAGCCCGCCCCCAGGCAATGCCCTCAGGGCACAGCGGATCCGGCTCCGCCGGTCCGGAAGTAGAGCCCCCTGGAGGGCGCGCGTAAACGCGTAGGGGCATCTACCCGCCTAGCGTCAACACCGTCGACCCCGTCGTCTTGCGCGCGGCCAGCGACTCATGCGCCCGGCCGACCTCCTCGAGCGTAAAACGCTGGTCGATGCGCGGCTTGATCTTGCCGGCCACGACCAGTTCGAACAGTTCGGATGCGGCTTCCTGCATTTTCTCGAGCGTATCGACGTGGTGCGCCACCGTGGGCCGCGTCACGAACAGCGATCCCTTTTGCGCCAGGATGCCGAGATTGACGCCGGTAACCGGTCCCGAGGCATTGCCGAAACTCACCATCAGGCCCCGCTGCTGCAGGCAGTCCAGCGAGGTTTCCCAGGTATCCTTGCCCACGCCGTCGTAGACCACCGGCACCTTCTTGCCCTTGGTCAGCTCCAGCACGCGCTCGGCCACGTTCTCCTTCGAGTAATCGATGACTTCCCACGCGCCGTTGGCCTTGGCCAGAGCGGCCTTTTCGGGGGAGGAAGCCGTACCGATCAATTTTACGCCCAAAGCCTTGGCCCACTGGCACGCGATCAGCCCCACCCCGCCGGCCGCCGCATGGAAGAGTATGGTCTCGTGCCCCTGCAGACGATAGGTCTGGCGGAACAGGTATTGCACGGTCAACCCCTTGAGCATGATGGCGGCGGCATCCTCGAAGCTGACGCCGTCGGGAATCCTGACCACCTGGAAAGCGGGCATGTTGCGCAGCTCGGCATAGGCGCCCAGCGGACTCTGGCCGTAGGCGACCCGGTCGCCTACCTTGAGGTGCCTGACCTTGGGGCCGACCGCATCGACCACGCCCGCCGCCTCGAACCCCAGCACCGCGGGCAGGCGCGTCGGATACAGCCCGGTCCGGTAGTAGATGTCGATGAAGTTCAGGCCCACCGCATGCTGCCGGATCCGCACTTCCCCGGGACCGGGCTTGGGCACGTCGACATCCACCAATTTGAGCACTTCGGGACCGCCGTACTGGTCGATGCGAATCGCCTTGGACATCTGGATCTCCTTCATGGGGCAATGTTCATGCCGCATTCTAATCGCGCATACAATCGCGGAAAATATCGGCCGCACCGCACTATGCGGCGCCGTCCGCCCATCCGCAAGGTACGCATGTGAAGACCGATCCGCGCTTTCCCAACCTGTTCATCCTCGACCATCCGCTGATCCAGCACAAGCTGACCCACATGCGCGACAAGAACACGTCCACCCGGACGTTTCGCCAGTTGCTGCGGGAAATCTCCCAGCTCATGGGCTATGAGGTCACGCGCAACCTGCCGCTCGAGCTGCGGCCGATCGACACCCCCATGACGCGCATGGACGCGCCCGTCATCGCCGGCAAGAAACTCACGGTGGTCCCGGTGCTGCGCGCCGGCAGCGGCATGGCCGACGGATTGCTCGACCTGGTGCCGTCGGCACGGGTGGGCCACATCGGCCTCTATCGAGACGACCAGCACCGCCCGGTCGAATACCTGGTGCGACTGCCGGAAACCGAGGGCCGCACCTTCATCCTGTGCGATCCCATGATAGGCACCGGCTATTCGGCGGCGCACGCGGTGGAAGTGCTGAAGAAACGGGGCGTACCCGCCTCCAGCATCATCTTCGTCGCGCTGGTGGCGTCGCCCGAGGGCATGCGCGTCTACTGCGACCACCATCCCGACGTACCGATGTTCCTGGCCGCGCTGGACGACTACCTGGATGACCAGGCCTACATCGTCCCGGGATTGGGCGACGCCGGCGACCGGTTGTTCGGCACCAAGAACTGACGCCGGGAACGCCGCGCTACCAGGCGCCGGCTGCGGCAGCCTCCCCTCCCCCGCCTGTCGCGGCCACCAGCGCGGCCAGTACGCCGGCCGTCTCGGCGTCGAACACGCCGTCATGGCGGCTGGGCCGGTAATGCATCTGGAAGGCCGCCAGCACGGCCTGGGTTTCCCGGTCCGCCACGCCGGTGCGGGGCACGGCATATCCCAGCCTGGCGAGCTGCTGCTGGACCCATGCCGCGTCGGGCAAGCCCTGGGATTCGAAGCGCGCGCGCAGCGCCTGCGCCACGGTCTCGTCGTACCAGCGCCCCAGCCCCGCCCGCGCCAGTTCCCGCCATGGAAACAGCGGCCCGGGATCCTGCTTGCGCAGCGGTGCGACGTCGCTGTGGCCGACGATGTTCTCCGGCGCGATGCCATGGCGGTCGGCAATATCGCGCACCAGCGCCTTGACCACCCGGATCTGCGAGGGCGTATAGGGCTGCCAGCGTGTCGTGCCGTCCGGTGCCGTGCCGACCGGCCCCCGGTTGACGATCTCGATGCCGATGGAACTGCGATTGAGCCAGGTATAGCCCTGCCACTCGCTTTGGCCGGCATGCCAGGCGGCGCGGTCTTCGTCGACCAGCCGGTAGACGCGCGGCGGTTCGTCGTCGGTCACGAGATAATGGCTGCTGACCTCGCCGCGGCTGAGGATATCCAGCGCCCGCGGCGACTCCGAGACCGTGTAGTGCAGCACGATGAAGCGGACCCGGCTTCCCTGGCTGCGCGCGGTGATGGAAGTATCGATATCCAGCCCGCCCGGTGCGGGACCGACGGACGCGCACCCCTGCACCAGCAACAGGGATGCCAGGCTGAACGCGGCAAGGCGGCAAGACATCATCAGGCAGGCTCCTTGGCGGCGGTCTCGAGCAACCAGTCGCGGAACGCGACCAGGGCCGGATGGTCGCGCCGCTGCATGGGCGCGCACAGGACATAGCCGCGCGGCAATGCAACCGGCCTGTCGAAGGGGGCCGCCACCCGCCCGGACTCTACCTCGTCGCGAACCAGGCAGCGCTGCAGCACGGCCAATCCCATGTCGGCCATGACCGCCCGCACCAGGATGGACACCTGGTCGAAGCCATTGGCCAGGCGCGGACTGGCCTCGACCCCCACGGCCTGGAACCAGTACGGCCAGTTGCCGCGGGCGTTGGTATGAAAGAGCAAGGGTTCCTCGAGCAGTTCGGCGGGATCGTTCCAGCGCCCCTCGCCGCGGCGCGCGGCCAGCCTGTCGGGATGGCAGATCACCACGATCTCCTTGCCGATCACGTAATCGCATTGCCATTGCGGCCATTGCTCCGGCGTACCGCTGAGGATGGCGGCATCGGGCGTCGCGCCGGAGAAGTCCTCGTCCCGCCTGTAGGCGGAAAACGTCAGCTCGACATGCGGATGCCGCCGATGGAACTCCGGCAGGCGCGGCACCAGCCAGACGCTCGCCAGCGTGGGAATGACGGCCAGGTTCAACTGGTGGCGGCGGGTGGCGGCCCGCAGTTCCGCGCTGACCGATTCGATCGCCTGCAGCGGGCCGGCGGCGGCTTCGGCCAGGCGGCGGCCGGCTTCGGTAAGCGCCAGGCCGTGCGCGCTGCGCGCCATCAAGGGTTGGCCGAAATGGGTTTCCAGGCGGGCAATGGCGCGGCTGATCGCGCCCTGCGTGACGCACAGCGCCTGGGCGGCCTTGGTGAAGCTTCCCAACTGCGCCGCCGTGACGAATGCGTGCAGTTCGGACATGGACGGAGAATGAAGGCGCATGCGGTACCGGCCTGCATTACCAAAAGTAATGCGACGGTGAAATATAGTCGTTTGTGGCCGGTTCGTAAATTTCTGACACTGCGCAGACTCGTCACATCCACCTTCGCCAACGGAGCCAAGCATGTCACCCCTGCGCCTCGTTCTGACCGCCATCGGCGCCGCCTTGCTGGGCAGTGCCGCCCACGCCGCGGATGCCTATCCCTCGCGTCCGATCCGCCTGATCGTTCCCTTCGCCCCTGGCGGCTCCACCGACATCGTGGCCCGCCTCATCGCCGAGTACACCGGCCGCGAGCTCAGGCAACCGGTCGTGGTGGAAAACAAGGGTGGCGCCGGCGGCGCGCTGGGCATGGAGATGGTGGCCCGCGCACCGGCTGACGGCTACACCATAGGCATGGCCACGGTCAGCACCCATGGCTCGAACCCTGCCATCTATCCCAACCTCAAGTACGACGCCCGCAAGGACTTCGCCCCTATCGCCAACGTGCTGGCCATTCCCAGCGTCTTCGCGGTGCATCCGTCCGTTCCGGCCAGGAACATGAAAGAGTTCATTGCGCTCGCCAAGGCACATCCGCAGAAGTACTCCTTCGCGTCGCCCGGCGTCGGCTCGCTCGGCCACGCCAATATCGAGAACTTCATGATGCTGTCCGGCATCAAGCTGCTGCACGTCCCCTACCGCGGCGCCGGGCCGGCCCTGAACGATGCGCTGGCCGGGCAGGTCGACGCGATCACGGACAACCTGTCGTCCACCCTGCCTCACCTCCAGGGCGGGCGACTGCGGCCGCTGGCCGTCCTGGCCGCCCAGCGTTCGCCGCTCTTGCCCGAGGTGCCGACCTATGCCGAACTGGGCTTTCCCGAAATGGGCACCGGCGGATGGTTCGGCCTGGTGGCGCCCGCGGGAACGCCCGCCGACGTCGTGACGCGCCTGAACCAGGCCGTGCGCAAAGCCATGCAGAACGCGGACTTCCAGAAAAAGGCCGAGGACGTCGGCGGCACGCTCGTACCCACCACGCCCGAGGAATTCGCCAGGCAGATCGACCAGGCGCTCGACCGCTACGCCAAAGTGGCCAAGGCCGCCAACATCCAGGCGCAATAAGCATGGCCGGCTTCACCCCGCAGCCGGTCGTGCGGCGCGATCCATCCGGTCCGGTCCTGCCGCTGGTGTGCGATTCGCCGCACAGCGGCACGCATTATCCGGTCGACTTCGGGGCCGCCCTGCCCCTGGCGCGCCTGCGCCAGGGCGAAGACACGCATGTGGACGCCCTGTGGTCGGCAGCGCCCGATCATGGCGCCACCCTGATCGCGGCCACCTTCCCCCGGGTCTACATCGATCCCAATCGGACCCTGGCGGACCTGGATCCGGAGCTGCTGGCCTCCCCATGGCCCGAACCGCTCGCCCCCAGCGAGAAGACCCGGCTCGGCAAGGGACTGGTCTGGAGCCGCATGGACGCGGCCACGCCGATCTACGACCGCAAGCTGACGGTGCGGGAGGTACAGCGGCGTATCGATACCTGCTATTTGCCGTATCACGCCACACTCGACAGCGCAGTCGAGGAGCGCTATGCACGCTTCGGCGCACTATGGCACCTGAATCTGCACTCCATGCCCAACGACGTCTATGAGCGGCTGGGAATTCGCTGCGATCGCCCGCTGGCCGACTTCGTCCTGGGCGATCGCGACGGCACAACCTGCGAGCCGGATTTCGTCGCGCTCATCGAAGCGGAGCTGCGGGACAAGGGCTATACGGTCGCGCGCAACGACCCCTACAAGGGCGTGCAGCTCATCGCGCGCATGGGACGTCCGGCCGAACGCCGCCATAGTCTTCAGATCGAGATCCGGCGCCCGGTGTACATGGACGAAGCCAGCCGCGAACGCAACGCCCGATTCGATCGCGTGCAGGCCGACCTGACCGCGGTGCTCGCCCGCGTGGCGGCCTACATACGCGACCGGCTGCCGCGCTGAAGGGGGCCGCCTCGAGGCGGCCCCGTCAGTGCGCGCCGCCGGCGTCCACCGGCGCGCCCGCGCCGCGCTTGCCGGGCCGCGCGAACCAGACCATCGCGATCAGCACCAGGAACACGACGGCCGAACCGTAGAAGATGTCGACCGCCGACATCGTCAACGCCTGGCCGGTGATGAGGTTGTTGACCGAGGCCATGGCCTGCTCGGGAGACATGCCCGCGCCCTGCATGCTGGACAGCGCCTGCGAAGCCGCCGAACTGCCTGGAGAAATATGCTCGACCAGGTGGGCGTGGTGCATGGCGGCCCGGTCTTCCCACATCGTCGTGGAAATGGAGGTGCCGAACGCGCCCGCGGTGATGCGCAGGAAGTTCGACAGGCCCGAGGCGCTGGCGATCTTGTCGGGCGGCAGGCCCGCCAGCGTCAGCGATACCAGCGGCACGAAGAAGGCCGCCATTCCCGCGCCCTGCAGCAAGGTGGGCTCGAGCAGCGTCAACATGTCGGCCTGCGGCGTGAAGCCGGCGCGCATGAAGCTGACCGCGGCGAACACGCCGAAGGCCACCGTGACGAGGACGCGCGGATCGGTGCGGCCCAGCATGCGGCCGATGATGGGCGTCAGCACGATCGCCAACAGGCCGATGGGCGCGGTCACCATCCCCGCATCGGTGGCGGTGTAGCCCATCTGCGTCTGCAGCCACAACGGCAACAGCACCACGTTGCCGAAGAAAACCGCATAGGCCACCGACAGCGTCAATGCGCCCACGGTGAAATTGCGTCCGGCGAACAGCCGCAGGTCCACCACCGGATGCTTGTCGGTCAGCTCCCAGATGACGAAGAAGACGAACCCGACCACGGCGATCACCGCCAGCGTGACGATGGTGCCGTTGGCGAACCAATCGAGCTCCTTGCCCTTGTCGAGCATGATCTGCAAGGCGGCGATCCAGACCACGAGCAGTACCAGCCCCACTGTGTCGATCGGCAGCTTGCGGATCGGCGACTCGCGCTTGTGGTAGATCGCCCAGCTCACCCAGGCCGCCGCCAGCCCCACCGGAATGTTGATGTAGAAGATCCAGGGCCAGGAATAGTTGTCCGAAATCCATCCGCCCAACAGCGGGCCGGCCACCGGCGCCACCAGCGTGGTCATGGACCACAGCGCCAGCGCAATACCCGATTTCTCCCGGGGATAGCTGCCCAGCATCAAGGTCTGCGAAAGCGGAATCATGGGTCCGGCCACCAGCCCCTGCAGGACGCGGAACGCAATCAGCGATTCGAGATTGGGCGCCAGGCCGCACAGCCAGGATGCGATGATGAACAGCAGCACCGAGGCGACGAACAGGCGCACCTGGCCGAAACGCAAGGTGAGCCAGCCTGTCAGCGGCAGCGCGATGGCGTTGGCCACGGCGAACGAGGTAATGACCCAGGTTCCCTGGCTGGTGCTGACGCCCAGGTCGCCCGATATCGCCGGCAGCGACACGTTGGCGATCGAAGTGTCGAGCACGTTCATGAACACGGCCGCCGAGAGCGCGATGGTGCCCAGCAGGCGCTGGCCGCCCTGCAGCGGCGGATGCGTCGCCTGGGCGGCCGGCGGCGCGGGCCGCTCGGCCGGCGCGTCGGCGGGGGAAGAAGCGGAAGTCGTCATGAAGATACCCGTTGGGGGGACGGCCTTACAGCGCGCCGGCGCCGTGGCGGGCGACGGTTACCGAGCCGCCCTTGTCGGCGCGCGCGGGCGTGGAAATGTGCAGCGGCGCCGCCTTGGCCACGGCGGGCTTGGCTTCGGCCGCGCGGCCACCGAGGTTCTGGGCGATGGTGGCGGCGACGAGCGCATCGGCATCCTCGCGCGCGTGGTCCATGACCGTGGTGGAATAGGCCGGCGCGGTACGGCTGACCTCGGCCAGCGCAGGACCGTCGGTGGAGGAAACGTCCACCGACACGTTCATCGACAGGCCGACGCGCAGCGGATGGGTTTCGATCTCCTTGGGATCGAGCGCGATGCGCACCGGCACGCGCTGCACCACCTTGATCCAGTTGCCCGTGGCGTTCTGCGCGGGCAGCAGCGCGAACGCGCTTCCCGTGCCCGCGCCCAGGCCGGCCACCTTGCCGTGGTATTCGACCTTGGAGCCATAGACGTCGGCCTCCAGCGTCACCGGCTGGCCGATGCGCATGCGGCCCAGCTGCACTTCCTTGAAGTTCGCATCCACCCATACCTGGTCCAGCGGCACGATGGTCATCAGCGAGGCGCCGGGCGCGACGCGCTGGCCGACCTGGGCGCTGCGCTTGGCCACATAGCCCGTGACGGGCGCGGGCAGCGAGGTGCGGGACAGATTGATATAGGCCTCGCGTACCTTGGCCGCGGCGCCCAGGACGTTGGGATGCTGCTCCACGCTGGTGCCATCGGTGAGCGCGGTGTTGGTGGCGAGCTGTTCGCGCGCGGCCACCAGGGCGGCCTGGGCGGAGGCCAGCGCCGACTTCGCGTTGCTGACGGCGGTCTGCGCATGCAGCATTTCCTCGCCGCTGACCGCGCCCGACTCGGCCAGCTCCTGCCGCCGCTTGGCGTCGCTCTGGGCCTTGGCCAGGTCGGCCCGCGCGCGCTCGACCTCGGCCTGGCGCACGGCGATGTTGGCGCTCAGGGCGCCATTGTTGGCGTAGAGCGTACGGACCTGCCGCACGGTCTGCGCGAGCGCGGCCTGGGCCTGGTCCAGCGCGACCTGCGCGTCGGCCTTGTCCAGCAGCACCAGCGGATCGCCGGCCTTGACGTAATCGGTATCGTCGGCCTGGATGGCGACCACCGTGCTGGCGATCTGGGGCGTGATCTGCACCAGGTTGCCTTGCACGTAAGCGTCATCGGTATGTTCATAGTGGCGGGCCACCAGCGCCCACCACGCGCCGTAGGCCACGGCGATGACGGCGAAGGCGCCGGCTGCGCCCAGCAGCAGTTTCTTGCGGGAATTGTTGGGTGCGGATTGTGCGGTTTCCATATCAGAACCTTGGCGTAAATATCTAGCGATTCGCGTATCGTTTTCTCAAGCGCTACCGGGTGGCCGCGGCCACCGGCTCGCCCGGGCCGGCGGGCAGCTCCGCGCCGCCTCCCAGGGCCTTGGCCAGCGCCACGTCCAGCGTCAGCGCGCGGGCCTTCAGGTCGGTATCGAGCCGTGCCTGCGTCAACACCGCGCTCTGCGCGGTCAGTACGCTCAGGTAGTTGCCCAGGCCGGCGCGATAGCGCTTGACCGCGAGTTCGTAGGCCTGGTCGATGGCTTCCCTGGCCTTGCGCTGCTCGCTGCTCTCGCGGTCGAGCGCGCGTATCGAGGCGAGCGTATCGGCCACCTCGTTGACGGCATGCAGCACGGTCTGGTTGTAAGAGGCCACGGCGAGGTCGGCGTCCGCGGCCCTGCCCTTCAGGTTGGCATTGAGCCGGCCGCCTTCGAAGATGGGTAGAGTGACAGCGGGCCCGACGCCGACGATCTGGCTACCCGACTCGAAAAGCTTGGAAAGCCCTAGCGCCGAGGTGCCGATGAAGCCAGCCAGGTTGATGTTGGGGTAGAACATGGCCTTGGCGGCATCGACGTTGCGCTGTGCGGACTCCACGCGCCAGCGGGCGGCGACGATGTCGGCGCGCCGGCCCAGCAGCGACAGCGGCACGTTGGCCGGCACCGACGTGCCCGGCGGCACCAGCGGCACGGGCTGGATGGCGGCGCCCCGATCCGGGCCCGCCCCCACCAGCGCGGCGATCTCGTTGCGCTGCAGGGCGATGCTCTCGTCCACCTGCGCCAATTGGGTGCGCGCCTCGGCCAGCGCCGACTCGGCCTGCTTGACCTCCACCTGGGTATCGAGGCCGGAGGAATAGCGCTGCCGGGTCAGCGCGGCGACGCCGTCGCGCTGGGCGATGGCGGCCTGCAGCACCTCGCGCTGGGCGAAAAGGCGCTGGAGGTTGAAGTACGCCGTACCGATGGAGCTGGCCAGGATGCCCACCGCGGCCTGGTTCTCGGCCTGCGCCGCACGGCTTTCCGACAACGCGGCTTTCAGCAGGGAACCGTTCTTGTTCCAGAAATCGAGCTCGTAGCTGACGTT
Organism: Pigmentiphaga sp. NML080357; assembly: GCF_002188465.1. Classification (GTDB taxonomy): domain Bacteria; phylum Pseudomonadota; class Gammaproteobacteria; order Burkholderiales; family Burkholderiaceae_B; genus Pigmentiphaga. The sequence goes on from NZ_NINW01000008.1 coordinate 130,657, forward strand.
CAGCGCCAGCTTGGCGTCGGTACGCACGCCGCCGGCCAGCGGCGCCGGGATGGCGCCGTTCTCGGTATAGCGCTGCCGGGTCGCGTTGAAGGTCGCGTCGACCTCGGGCAGGCGGTTGGCCCGCGCGGTGCCGACGGCAGCCTCGGCCCGCGCCAGGCGCGCCTGGGCAATGACGATGGACGGACTGCCCACGATGGCTTCGTCGATCAGGCCATTCAACTGCGCATCGCCATAGCGGCGCCACCATTGCTGCACCGGCCATTGGACGTCGGCCTGAGCGGCGCCCAGCGTGGACGCCTCGACCAGTTGCGCCCGGGGGGAGGCGTCCTGATCCACACTGGCGCACGCGGCAAGCGCGGCGACCAGGGCCACTAGCAAGAATCTTTTCATGGAAGCTTACGATCTGCTGAATTTAATTGCCTTGCCTGTTACTGCTTAGGCAGTCATATGGGTGAAACAAAGGGCCCGTCCGCTCATGGACTCAGCCCAGACTGGCGCCGTTGGCGATCATGCGGCGCAATAGCGACTTCAACTGCCGGAGCTCCTCGTCGGAAAAACCACGCGTATGCAGGTCGACCGCATGATGCAGCCGCTGTGGAATCTGCTCCGTGGCGCGCACGCCTTCCTCCGTCAGCTCCAGCTTGATGACCCGGCGGTCCTCCGCGCTGCGCACGCGCCGGATCAGGCCCTTGGATTCGAGCCGGTCGAGCATGCGCGTCATGGCGCCGGTGTCCGTACAGGTGCTGCGCGCCAGTTCGGCGGCCGTCTCCCCCCTTCCCATCGCCAGCAGCATTAGTGGGCCCCACTGCATGGCGGTCAGGTCGAGCGCCATCATTTCAGCGTCGACCGCGCGCTGCAGCGACCCATGGGCCAGCTTGATCAGGTAACCCACGCTTTCGCTGGGGTCGTAGCTTCGGATCGCGGCGGAAGGGCTCGGACGAGCGTCGGGGGAAGAAGAATCAGCCATGGCGCCATTATTACTGCATAGGCAATGGTTGTCAATGCAGTAATAGATGGGCTTATTAGCCCTGGGCGGAGCAGGGTTTTATGCCGCCGCCCCAGGCGATGAGGGAAGAAAGCGCGTCAGCGTCGCTTGCCCAGCAGGGATCCCAGCAGGCCGCGGGTCAGGTCCCGCGCGAGCTGTGTACCCATGGAACGGACCGCACTGCGGGCGGCCGACTCCAGCACGCCCTCGCGGCGCCCGCCCCGGGGGCCGGTGGACCCGAACAGCACGTCGCGCAGGCCGCCTATGAGGCCGTCATCCTCGGCCTGGCCTGCCTTGGGGGCCGGTGTTGCGGCCCCGGTCCCGGCGGCCGCTCCACCCGCCGTCCGGGCGGTCAGCATTTCATAGGCCGACTCGCGGTCCACCGCTTTTTCGTAGACTCCCGCCACGATCGAAGACTGGCGCAGGGCCTGCCGTTCGGGCTCGGTGGCCGGGCCGATCCGGCTGCCCGGCGCCACCACGTAGACGCGCTCCGTCATGCCGGGCCGGCCCTTTTCGTCCAGCAGCGATACCAGCGCCTCGCCCACGCCGAGCTCGGTGATCGCCGCGGCCAGGTCCAGGCCGGGATTGGGCCGCATCGTCTCGGCCGCCGATTTCACGGCTTTCTGGTCGCGCGGCGTGAAGGCCCGCAGCGCGTGCTGCACCCTGTTGCCGAGCTGGCCCAGCACGGTCTCCGGGATATCCAGCGGATTCTGGGTGCAGAAATACACGCCTACCGCCTTGGAGCGAATCAGCCTGACCACCTGTTCGATCTTGTCGAGCAGCGCCTTGGGCGCGTCGTTGAACAGCAGGTGGGCTTCGTCGAAGAAGAAGACGAACTTCGGCTTGTCGGTATCGCCCGCTTCGGGCAGGTGCTCGAACAGCGTGGACAGCATCCACAAGAGGAAGGTGGCGTACAGCGTCGGCGATTGCATCAGCTTGTCGGCCGCCAGGATGTTGACCACGCCGTGCCCCCGGGCATCGGTCTGCATGAGATCGTCGATGTTCAGCATGGGTTCGCCGAAGAAGCGGTCGCCCCCCTGCTCCTCCAGCGCCAGCAATCCGCGCTGGATCGCGCCCACGGACGCGGCGGAGACGTTGCCGTAGCGGGTCTTGAACTGGGCGGCATTGTCGCCGACGTACTGCAGCATGGCCCGCAGGTCTTTCAGATCGAGCAGCAACAGGCCGTTGTCGTCGGCGATGCGGAACACCATGGTCAGCACGCCGGCCTGGGTGTCGTTCAGATTCAGCATGCGTCCCAGCAGCAGCGGCCCCATGTCCGACACGGTCGCACGCACGGGATGGCCCTGCTCGCCGAATACGTCCCACAGCGTGACCGGGCAGGCTCCCCACTCCGGCTGGTCCAGGCCCAGCGACTTGAGCCGCGCCTCCAGCTTGGGCGTGGCGGCGCCGGCTTGCGAAATTCCCGTCAGGTCGCCTTTGACGTCGGCCATGAAGACCGGCACGCCCAGCCGGGAGAAGGATTCGGCCATCACCTGCAGCGTGACCGTCTTGCCGGTGCCGGTCGCCCCGGTGATGCAGCCATGCCGGTTGGCCATGGCCGGCAGCAGGAAGAGCTCGGTATTCGCGTTCTTGGCGAGAAGGATGGGAGCGACCATGATGGTTCCGTTATGCAAACTAACCGACAACCCCCGGGAGGGATAGGCGACGATTCTGTGCGCAAGGCGCCGGTCTTGTCAAAACGCCGTCCGCGGGCATCGGATGATGCGCAGGCTGTGGTATTGGCAGCAAGAGGATATTCCAACGGGAGCCTGCACCTGCCGGTCAAGCTAAAATGGACCTCTCACCGTTACGACACAAGCGATTTCCATGGCCGGACATAGCAAATGGGCCAATATCCAGCACCGCAAAGGGCGTCAGGACGCCAAGCGCGGCAAGCTGTGGACCAAACTGATACGTGAAGTCACCGTGGCGGCCCGCGCGGGCGGGCCCGACCCCGACACCAACCCCCGCCTGCGGCTGGCCTGGGACAAGGCGACCGACGCCAACATGCCCAAGGACACCATCCAGCGCGCGATCGCGCGGGGCGCCGGGGGTGCCGACGGCGACAACTACGAGGAAGTCCGCTACGAAGGCTACGGCGTGGGCGGGGCGGCCGTCATCGTCGACTGCATGACCGACAACCGCACGCGCACGGTGGCCGAAGTGCGCCATGCCTTCGCCAAGAACGGCGGCAACCTCGGCCAGGAAGGCTCGGTGGCCTTCATGTTCAAGCATTGCGGCCAGTTCCTGTTCGCCCCCGGCACGCCGGAAGACAAGGTCATGGAGCTCGCCCTCGACGCTGGCGCCGAAGACGTCATCACCGACGACGAAGGCGTGATCGAGGTCATCTGCGCCCCCGCCGACTACGCCGCCGTCAAGCAGGCTTTCGACGGCGCCGGCCTGAAGGCCGAGATGGACGGCATCGTGATGAAGGCGCTCAATGAAACACCCCTCACCGGCGAGGACGCCGAGAAAATGCAGAAACTGCTGGACGCGCTGGAATCCCTGGACGACGTCCAGGAGGTCTACACCACCGCCGTCATGGACGAGTAATCCCCTATGAAACTTCTCGTCATCGGTTCCGGCGGCCGCGAACACGCCCTGGCCTGGCAACTGGCCAAATCGGCCAAGACCCAGAAAGTGTTCGTCGCTCCCGGCAACGGCGGTACCGCGCTCACACCCCACCTGCAGAACGTTCCCATCACCGATCCCGCGCAGCTGGCCGACTTCGTCGAAAAGGAAGGCATCGCGCTGACGGTGGTCGGCCCCGAGGCGCCCCTGGCCGCCGGCGTGGTGGACCTTTTCCGCGCCCGCGGCCTGAAGATCTTCGGTCCCACGAAGGCCGCCGCGCAGCTCGAGAGCTCGAAGGACTTCGCCAAGGCCTTCATGATCCGCCACGGCATTCCCACGGCCAAGTACCAGACCTTCACCGATCCGGCGCAGGCGCATGCCTACATCGACGCCCAGGGCGCGCCGATCGTGATCAAGGCCGACGGCCTGGCCGCCGGCAAGGGGGTGGTGGTCGCCGCCACGCTCGAGGAAGCCCACGCCGCGGTCGACGCCATGCTGGGCGACGGCAAGCTCGGCCAGGCCGGCGCGCGGGTGGTGATCGAGGAATTCCTCGAGGGCGAGGAAGCCAGCTTCATCGTGCTTTGCGACGGCAAGCATGTGCTGCCCCTGGCCACGAGCCAGGACCACAAGCGGCTCAAGGACAACGACGAAGGCCCCAATACCGGCGGCATGGGCGCGTATTCGCCGGCGCCGGTGGTCACGCCCGAGCTGCACGGCCGCATCATGCGCGAGGTGATCTGGCCCACCATCCAGGGCATGTCCAAGGACGGCATCCCGTTCACCGGCTTCCTGTATGCCGGGCTGATGATAGGCCCGAATGGCGTGCGGGTGCTGGAGTTCAACTGCCGCATGGGCGACCCGGAAACGCAGCCCATCATGATGCGGGTCAAGAGCGACCTGCTCGAAGTCTTCGAGCACGCCGTGGCCGGCACGCTCGACCAGGCCAACATCGACTGGGACCGCCGCACCGCGCTGGGCGTGGTCATGGCCGCGCACAACTATCCCGACACGCCGCGCACCGGTGACGTCATCAGCGGCCTGCCGGCCGAAACCGCCGACAGCATGGTCTTCCATGCAGGCACCACCGAAAGCGGCGGCGTGGTCAAGACCAGCGGCGGCCGCGTGCTGTGCGTGACGGCGCTGGGCGATTCGGCCAAGCTCGCCCAGCAGCGCGCCTACGACGTGCTGCAATCCATCCACTTCGACGGCGCGCAATACCGCCGCGACATCGGCTGGCGGGCCATCGGGCGCCGCACCTCCCCGGCCGACCCGGGTACGGCATGAACATCGACACCGCGCTGACCCGCAGCTACTTCACCGGTCTGCAATCGCGCATCGTCGCCAGCCTCGAGGAACTCGAAGGCCAGCCTTTCCGCTCCGATGCCTGGCAACGGGCGGAAGGCGGCGGCGGCCTCTCGCGGCTGGTGGAAGGCGGCAAGGTCTTCGAACGCGGCGGCGTGCTGTTCAGCCACGTCACCGGCGCGACGCTGCCGCCTTCGGCCAGCGCGCACCGGCCCGAGCTGGCCGGCCGCCCCTGGGAAGCCATGGGCGTGTCGCTGGTGCTGCATCCGCGCAATCCCTACGTGCCGACCGTGCACATGAACGTGCGGGTGTTCATTGCCAAATCCATCCACGTCTCCGATGCCGACGACGTATTCTGGTTCGGCGGCGGCATGGACCTGACGCCTTACTATCCGTTCGAGGAAGACGCGGTCCACTTCCATCGCACCTGCAAGGCGGCGCTGGACCCGAGCGGTCCCGACCTCTATCCCCGCTTCAAGAAATGGTGCGACGAGTATTTCTACCTCAAGCACCGCAAGGAAGCCCGCGGACTGGGCGGCATCTTCTTCGACGATTTCAACGAAGGCGGCTTCGACCATGCCTTCGCCGCCGCCCGTTCGGTGGGCGACGGCTTCCTCGAGGCCTACCTGCCCATCGTCCGGCGCCGCCTCTCCCTGCCCTACGGAGAGCGCGAACGCGACTTCCAGGCATACCGGCGCGGACGCTACGTCGAATTCAACCTGGTGTTCGACCGCGGCACGCTGTTCGGACTGCAGTCGGGCGGACGGACGGAATCCATCCTGATGTCGATGCCGCCGCAGGCTCAATGGCGCTACGACTGGCATCCCGACCCCGGTTCGCCCGAGGCTCGCCTCTACGAACTGCTTCCCCCGCGGGACTGGATTTGAATCCGCCTGCCGCCGTCCCGCGCACAGGATTGCTGGGAGGGAGCTTCGATCCCATCCACGAAGCCCACCTGGCCCTGGCCCGCGCCGCCCGCGATCACCTGGACGTGGAATCGGTCCAGTTCATCCCGGCGGCCGCGCCCTGGCAACGCCAGCCCCTGACCGCCACCGCGGAACAACGCGCCGACATGGTGGCGCTGGCCATCGCCGGCGACCCGGGCCTGGTCCTGAACCGCATCGAAATCGAGCGCGGCGGCCCCAGCTACACCATCGATACCCTGCGCTCGCTCACGGGTCGCATGGGCACGCAGCTTGCTGGAACGGTCCAGTACGTCTGGATCCTCGGGGCCGATCAATTGGCGAACTTCTGTACCTGGAAAGACTGGCAGGACATCGTTGCGCTGGTCGATCTCGCGGTGGCCAGCCGACCGGGCACCCGCCCCGAACCTCCCACTGCCTTGCGCGACGCGTTGGCGAAGCTGGGACGCACGCTGCACTGGCTGCCCATGCCAGAAATGGCGATATCCAGCTCCACCATCCGGCAGCGGCTCGCCCGCGGCGAATCGGTCGACGGTCTCGTCCCCCCCGCGGTGCTGCGCTACATCGAACAGCACCGCCTGTATCAGGTCTAAACATGGACATACGCAAACTACAACGTGCCGTCGTCGACGCCCTGGAAGACGTCAAGGCCCAGAACATCACGGTGCTCAATACCACTCACCTGACCAGCCTCTTCGACCGCGTCGTCATCGCCAGCGGCACCTCGAACCGGCAGACCCGCGCGCTGGCCTCCAGCGTGGTCGAAAAGGTCAAGGCCCTGGGCGGTGACGTCGTCGCCACCGAAGGCGAGGAAACCGGCGAATGGGTCCTGGTGGACCTGGGCGACATCGTCGTCCACATCATGCAGCCCGCCATCCGCGAGTATTACAACCTGGAGGAAGTCTGGGGCGGCAAGCCTGTGCGCATGAAGTTGAGTCCCCCCCCTACGCGCTAACGCGCGCCCAGAATGGTGGGCCCCCAGCCGCTACGCGGCAGCCCCAAGGGGGTCGGGACCCGCCTTGGGGCGGCCCGGAGGGGATGCCCACCCCCTACGCCCTTCGGGCGCCCCCTCAAGGGGGCGATGCGGGTGGACCGGCGGAGCCGGATCCATCGCATCCTGGGTCTAGGGCCGTTGTCTTGGGTTGGGGCACGGGTGCTTCGCTGGCTGCCGGCGGCGGCAGCGGTGTGATACCCCTGGGGGCTTCGCTGGGTGCTGGTCGCTGCTTAAATTTTGCCGTCCACCGGAACCACACACAATGAACCGGACAAAGACTCGCCGCTCATGAAACTCGTCATCGTCGCCGTCGGCCACCGCATGCCCGGATGGGTGGACGAGGCTTTCTCGGACTACGCCAAGCGCATGCCGCCCGACTGCCCCATCGAGCTGCGCGAAGTCCGGCCCGAGCCGCGCACCACCGGCAAGACGCCCGCCCAGATGCAGGCCCTCGAAGCCAGGCGCATCGAAGCGGCGCTGCCTCCCGCGGGACGCTGGATCGCGCTGGACGAACGCGGCCGCGACCTCACCACCGTCGACCTGTCCAGACAGATGCAGCAATGGCGCAACGACGGACAGGACGTGGCGCTGATCATAGGCGGCCCGGACGGGCTCGATCCCGACCTCAAGCGCCGCTGCGCCGGCATGCTTCGCCTTTCCAGCCTGACCCTGCCCCACGGCATGGTGCGCGTCCTGCTTGCCGAGCAGCTATATCGAAGCTGGTCCATCCTCGCCAACCATCCCTACCATAGAGGGGGATGATTCCGACAACTCCGCGGGCGCCGCCATGCGCCCGCGCCTCACGGACAACGACATGACGGCCATCTACCTCGCCTCGCGCAGCCCGCGCCGCCGGGAACTGCTCACCCAGCTGGGAGTCGAGCACGAACTGCTGCTCCCGCCGCCCGCGGCCGGCCCCGATGAGCCGCAATTGCCCGGCGAGGCCGCCGCCGACTACGTTCGCCGCACCGCGCGCGAGAAGGCGCTTCTCGGCGCCGAGACCATGCGTCTGCGCCGACTGCCCGAGCGGCCCGTCCTGGCCGCCGACACCACCGTCATCCTCGATGCGGAAGTACTGGGCAAGCCGGTCGACCGCGCCGATGCGATACGCATCCTGCAGCGGCTGTCCGGCTCCGAACACGAGGTCCATACCGCGCTCGCGATGGTGTGCCGCGGCCAATTGCACGAAGACGTCTCCATTACGCGCGTGCGTTTCCGCACCCTGGCCCCGCGCGACATCGAGCGCTACTGCGATACGGGGGAGCCCTACGACAAGGCCGGCGCCTACGGCATACAGGGGCTGGGCGGCGTGTTCGTGCAGCACATCAGCGGCAGCTTCACCGGCGTCATGGGGCTGCCCCTCTACGAAACCGCGCGGATCCTCGCGCTGGCCGGCATCGTGCTGCCCTGACCGGCTCCGCGGCGCCCCGTCGTCGCCTCGCCGGCGATTCCCGACTCGCGGTAAGCTCCCGGATAGTTGCGCAAGCTCACCGGCAGACTCCATGACCGAAGACATCCTCATCAACGTTTCTCCTTATGAAACCCGGGTCGCCGTCGTCCAGCAGGGCGCGGTCCAGGAACTCCACATCGAGCGCACCTCCCAGAAGGGCTACGTCGGCAACATCTATCTCGGACGGGTGGCGCGCGTGCTGCCCGGCATGCAGAGCGCCTTCATCGACATCGGCCTGGGGCGCGCCGCCTTCCTGCACATCGCCGACATCCGCGAAAGCCGCCAGGAGCGTGCCCATGGCGGCCATCCCGTCACGCCCATCGAGAAGCTGCTGTTCGAAGGCCAGACCTTGATGGTCCAGGTCATCAAAGATCCCATCGGCACCAAGGGCGCACGGCTGTCCACCCAGATCAGCGTGGCCGGACGCATGCTGGTCTACCTGCCCTACGATCCGCACATCGGCATCTCGCAGCGCATCGAATCGGAAGCCGAGCGCATCCAGCTGCGCGACCGCGTCCAGCGGCTGGTGCCGCAGGACGAGAAAGGCGGCTACATCGTCCGCACCCAGGCCGAAGACGCCACCGACGAAGAACTCGCGGCCGACATCGCCTACCTGGGCAAGCTCTGGTCCATCATGCAGCAGCAGGCCCGCACCAAGGGCGCGCCATGGCTGCTGCACGAAGACCTGAACCTGGCGCAACGCGTATTGCGCGACGTCGTCAGCACCGAAACGGCCTCCATCCAGATCGACTCGCGCAGCAGCTTCACCCGGCTGCTGGCCTGGGCCAGGGAGTTCACGCCATCGGTCATCGACAAACTAGTGCACTACACGGGCGAGCGTCCGCTCTTCGACCTCTACAACGTCGACGAGGAAATCAATCGCGCGCTGTCGCGGCGCGTGGAGCTCAAGTCCGGCGGCTATCTCATCATCGACCAGACCGAGGCGCTCACCACCATCGACGTCAACACCGGCGGCTTCGTCGGCGGGCGCAATTTCGACGACACCATCTTCAAGACCAACCTGGAAGCGGCCCAGGCCATCGCCCGGCAATTGCGCCTGCGCAATCTCGGCGGCATCGTCATCCTGGACTTCATCGACATGGAGAACCTGGAGCACCGCGAATCGGTGCTGGGCGAGCTGCGCAAGGCGCTGGCGCGCGACCGTACGCGCATCACGCTCAACGGCTTCACGCAGCTCGGCCTGGTCGAGATGACCCGCAAGCGCACCCGCGAATCGCTCAGCCACGTGCTGTGCGAGTCCTGCCCCACCTGCCAGGGCCGCGGCCAGGTCAAGACCGCCCGCACCCTGTGCTACGAGATCCTGCGCGAGATCCTGCGCGAGGCGCGGCAGTTCAATCCCAAGGAATTCCGCATCCTGGCCTCGCAAGCGGTGGTGGATCTCTTCCTGGAGGAAGAAAGCCAGAACCTGGCCTCGCTCGGGGACTTCATCGGTAAACCGATTTCGCTGCAGGTGGAGGGGATATACAGCCAGGAGCAGTACGACATCATCCTGATGTGAGGCTTGTCCCGCACTACGGCGAGCGGAGGCGCTGCGGTCGAGCTGGAATCGCCGCGCTTACGGCGCGCAATGCCGCCGCGCCCGGGTAGTGGAGGCATTGCACAGAGTTTCATTGACTTTCCCGCCCGCAAGGGGGACAATGCCTGATCGGTCCTTGCTGCGAACACTACAACAACTCACATTCGCCGCTACAAGCTTCGATCAGCCTTGCCTGATCCCTCTTGCACCGTCCCCCTCTTAACCGAGTTCATTACCTTTTGCACAGTGCCTTCCCTGGCACGGAAAACTAGAGACTGTTCCCGTCGCTCCGACGCCGAGTGACAGCCTCTTTGGACACCTTTGATAGAAATTTTCCCAGACCAGCTCATTCCTCGCCCCGCGCACCAGATGCTGCATGGCGAGGCCATCGAGGTTGGCGACGTCGTATATCTCCAACCCGTTCACGGCCCGCTCGTCGCCAGTACCGTGATCTTCGCTGCACCGCTATTCGGATGCACGACTTACACCGCTGACGCTTTGGTACCCGCACCGGGCACTACGTCCGCTCAACGTCTACGCCTGCGATTCCGCGGGCGGGACGTCCACCGGGTCCAATCGCAGCGGCGCTCCCCCGCATCGGCTGCCAGAAAGGGCACTCAGTAACACAGGCGCGCCCCAGGCAAGCCTCCATCCAATCAATCAAGGATACACATGGAACAGACAGGAATCGTCAAATGGTTCAACGATGAGAAGGGCTTCGGCTTCATCATGCCGGAAACGGGCGGCAAGGACTTGTTCGCCCACTTCTCCGAGATCCAGGGCGACGGACGCAAGACGCTGATGGAAAACCAGCGCGTCACGTTCGTGGCCGCCAATGGTCTCAAAGGCCCCCAGGCCACGAAGATCCGGGTCGTCGCCTGAACGCGGGCTGATACCCAGACGCAAGACAGCTCCCCGGCATCGCAAGGTGCCGGGGAGTTTTTTTGCCCGGGCCGCCAAGGTGCCCGGGTTTCAGAGGCTCGCGCGTAGCAGGATGCCGTCGAGTTCCGCGCTGGCCGACATGCCGCCTTGCTCGTATCCCAGTGCGGCGCATGCCATGGACAGCGTCTGCCGCCACTCCCGTTCCGCGCTCTTGTGAATGAAGAAGTCCCGCGCGCATTGGTCGCCGCGGATGAGCTCCTTGCGCAGCCACTCCGCCATGCGCGCCTCCTCCCGCCGGTCCAGCACGCGCGACGATACCGAAATCGAAACGAACGCGTACGATCTGATGTTCTTCAGCATCCGCCCGCGTAGCGGCCCCACCGGAAATTCCAATGATTGAGCATCCATGGGTACCTCGCCGAAAACACTATCGTATGGGGCGCGGCCAAGCGCCGGAGACAGCTGTTTGCTATCGTTTATCCTGCTAGAACCCGGGCCTCGCGGGTATCGGCCCGCTCCCGACAGGATCCTCTCGCTCATGCCGACTCCGCGCCCGCTCTCCCCTTCCGACTACAAGCCCGTCATCGCCCGCGTCGACCACTGGTGGGGTGGCCGCCCCATGCAGGCACTGCTGCCGCGGCTCTTCTTCGAGCATTTCCGGCGTACGAGCTTTGCCGTCGGCGCCTCGGACGCGATAGAGGCGTTTCTGATCGGCTTCGTCTCCCAGACCGATTCCCGCATCGCCTACATCCATTTCGTCGGGGTGGATCCCGCTCGCCGAGGCGGCGGCCTCGGGCGCATGCTGTATGAGCACTTCTTCGATGTCGTCCGTGCGCTGGGCTGCGAGGAAGCGCACAGCATCACGTCGCCGGCCAATAGCGGGTCGATCGCTTTCCACCGCAAGATGGGATTCGAGCTGGAGCCGGGTACGGGACAGGTGGACGGAGTGCCGGTCCAACTGCACCATGCGGGCCCGGGCCAACATCGCGTGCGGTTCAGGAAGATGATCGTGGCGGCCTGATCCGGGCGAGGGTTCCGTCCTCCCCGTAGGGGAATGCGGCATGCGACTTGCTGCGTCGGTCGTCTCTGGAGACGACCATGGCAGCCAACTCACCTTCCCGTTCCCCTGGCCAACCGATCGACGACAAGCTCGAGGACACGAACAGTTCGACGCCCACGCCCGCGGCCCCGCGCCGCGAACCGGACATGCACAAGACCGACCGCGACCACACGGACGAGGAATATCATCGGCAACTGGGCCACGGCAGGAAGTCCCGCGCGGAGGACGATCCGAATGCCGGCGGCGGGCAACCCTAGCCGAGCGCGGCGGCACGGCCGCCTCAGACGCGGCGCCCCGTGCGGTGCAGCACAGGACCCGACCGGGCGGTATCGATGGCGGCATCCAGATCCTGGATATCGCTATATCTTCCAAACATGTATTCGTAGCGCCGCACCACGATTGGCGCTCCCCGGCCCCGGCCGTTCTGGCTCCTGAGCCAGCGATAGCGTTCGGCGTCGAGGACCAGCTCGGACACGGCCGCCGCCAGGCGCTTGCTCAACGGCGACCGCCAGGAACGCGGCTCCCAGGTGCCCGACTCGAGCATGGCAACCGCTTGCCCGACCTCCTCCAAGGTCGCGTTACGCGGAGCCAGGCGGACGGCAAGATCCAGCGCTCCGGCGTGGCGCGACAATCCCGAGGAGGCGACGCGCAGCCGCCGCACCAGGTCCCGGCTGGAGGGCCTGGATGCCCATCCGTCGTCCCAGTGCCGGGTCTGCTGTCCCGCGGGTTCCAGAGCGGACAACCCGCCGGCGTATTGCTCGAGGGCATCCGCCGCGTCGAGAAGCAGAGCGCTCAAATCATGCATGATCGACCTCGTGTTTCGCGCAGGGAGGACGTGCAGCAAGAAGCGAGCCGGCAACGCGAATCATTGTCGATATCGTCAAAAACAGGAAATTCTCCTTGAAAAGAAAATCATAATTATCGAACCATTCCCGCCGCCGGACAGCGATGCGGGCGCCGAAAAGTTCGAGCATCCGATCCGCCGGCGATGGGCAGCCGGGCGTGTATCGACGGATCAGGCCCGGAAGAGCTCGTGCACCAGCCCGCGCAGCCACATGTTGCCGGCATCCCTGTGGAAGCGGCGCGGCCAGAACTGGTGGACCTCGATGGTGGGCGCCTTGAGCGGCACGTCCACCATCCTGATGTCGGCATGCTGCACGCACACGTTGGCCATGTCGCGCGGAACGGTGGCGATGAGGTCGGAGCTTTCGATAATGGGCAGCAGGCTCGTGAAGTGGGACGTTTCGAGCAGCACGCGCCGCCTCAAGCCCTTGCGCTGGAGGAACTCTTCGAACAGATGCTCCCGCCCCGGCCGGACGGCGGCATGCGGCAAGGCGAGGTACTGCTTGAGCGTGAGGACGTCCCCCACCTCGGGATGGCCGCTGCGGACGATGCAGACGAAGGTATTGCGAAACAGCAGTTGCTGAAACATGCCCGCCTTGTGCAGGTCGGGAAAATAGCCGATCGCCAGTTCCGCCTCGCCTGACTCCAGCGCTTCGGCGGCCGCATGGCGCGGCATGGCGAGCGTGCGCAGGTTCAGGCCCGGTCCGGCCTGGACGAACCGCGCCAGCAGCTTGGGGACGAAATTGATCTCGCCGATGTCGGGAGTGATCAGCGTGAAGGTGCGCTCGCTGGATGCCGGATCGAATGTGTGCGCCTGGAGGATTTCGCCCTTGATGGTATCCATTACGCGCCGCACCGCAGGCGCGAGCGAGACGGCCCGCGGGGTCGGCTGCATCTGCGAGCCGGTGCGCACGAACAAGGCGTCGCCGAACAGCGTGCGCAGGCGCGCCACGGCCGCGCTCATTGCCGGCTGGCTCAGGCCGATGGCCTCGGCCGCGCGCGACACGCTGCGGTGCTCCAGCATCGCATCGAACACGCGCAACAAGTTGAGGTCGATATGGCGAATATCCATGGGATGGATTTTAACTATTCGCCGAATCGTCTGGATAGATAATCCACCGGCGCTTAGACTGCCTCCGTGGATATTGCTTGACACTCGAACGGAGACACACATGACCGGCCTCACCCTGGAACAGGCGAACGCCATCATCGCCGCGGCGCTGCGCCGCTCCGCCCAGAAAGGCTACAAGCCCATGGCGGTGGTCGTGCTCGACGCGGCCGGGCACTTGAAGGCCGCGCAACGCCAGGACGGCGCCAGCATGTTCCGGGTAGACATCGCCACCGGCAAGGCCTGGGCCGCGGTGGGCATGGATGCCTCGAGCCGGACGCTGGCGCAACGCGCCAAGGACAACCCGAATTTCTTCGTCACGCTGGCCGCCACCGCCCAGGGCCGCTTTCTTCCCCAGACAGGCGCGGTGCTGATCAAGGACGCCGCCGGCGCCGTGCTCGGAGCCGTCGGCGCGAGCGGCGGCACGGGCGACGAGGACGAGGAAATCTGCATCGCCGGCGTGACCGAGACCGGCCTGCAAGCGGGCTGACGGCTGGCGCGGACGACGGAACACGACACTATGGCATCTTCCACCATACAGGGACTTCGCAGCGTGGCCCTGGAGGTTCCCGACCTGGCAAAGGCGGAACATTTCTATACCGAAACCTGGCACCTGGACGTGGCCGCGCGCGAAGGAGACGCGCTCTATTTCCGCGGCACCGGTGCCGATCATCATCTGCTGGCGCTGCATCGCGGGCCGCGCACCGCCATTCGTCATGTGACGCTGCGCGCCCGGAGCGAGGAGGCGCTCCACACCATCGCGCGCGCGTGCATCGACGCGGGCGGGACGGTAGAGATCCCCGTCGGCGCGGTGGCGGACCCCGCCGGCGGACAAGGTCTATTGATACGCGATCGCGACGGGCGGCGGATCCAGGTGGTGGCCGGCGACGCCCGGCATGCCGACGCCCGCGAGGTCGCCGACCGCCCCGTCAGGCTCGCGCACGCCGTGCTCAACAGCGACGACGTCGCCGCCACGCAGCGCTTCTTCGAGCAGGCGCTGGACTTCCGGCTGGCCGACCGCACGCGCATCATGGCCTTCCTGAACTGCAACGCCGACCACCACACGATCGCGCTGGGCGACACGGACAACAATGCGCTGAACCATATCGCCTTCGTCATGCCGGACCTGGAATCCGTCATGCGCGGCGGCGGCCGGATGAAAGACGCGGGCTACGCCATCGAATGGGGGCCCGGCCGGCACGGCCCGGGGGACAACGCCTTCAACTATTTCATCGGCCCCTTCGGCGAGGTGATCGAGTACACGGCGGAAGTGGAACAGATCGACGACAGCTATGTGGCCGGCGCGCCCGAAGACTGGACATGGCCGCCGGGCCGCGTGGACCAGTGGGGCATATCGCCGCCCCCGTCGTCCCGCCTGAAAGCGGCGCAAAGCGACGTGTTCTTCGTGGCCCCGCCGGCCTGATCCGCCTCAACCGGACCACAACCGACCATTCACGCGATCTGCCGATGCCCGCAGGCCGGGCGCGGCCCGTCTCGTCCCGAAAAAACGCTCCCGTAGGCGATGCGTCCATCCCTCGGAGCACCTTATGGAGAATCCTGAACCCATGCGGAGATACTGCGCATGACCTCGGCTACCCATCCCATGGCGTACGACGTCGCCATCGTAGGCTTCGGCCCTGCCGGCGCGGTGGCCGCCGGGCTGCTGGCCAACCAGGGGTTCCGCGTCCACGTCTGCGACCGGCAACGCGATGTCTACGACAAACCGCGCGCAATCGCGGTCGACCACGAAATCATGCGTGTCTTCCAGCAACTGGGGCTGGTGGATCGCATCGCTGAACATGTCGAGCCGTTCACGCCCTCCGAGTACTACGGCGTGGATGGCCGCCTCATCAAGCGGCTGACGATGGTCGAGCCGCCCTACCCGCTCGGCTACGTTCCATCCAATGTCTTCACCCAGCCTCCGGTGGAGCGCATCCTGCGGGCTCATGTGGAGCGATCGCCCAACGCCCGCGTGGAACTGGGCGCGACGGCATGCGCGCTGGAACAGGATGCGGACGGCGTTACGCTGGAACTGGCGCACGATGACGGCCGCCGGGACAGCATCCGTGCCCGCTACGTGATCGGCTGCGACGGCGCCTCCAGCACCGTGCGCGACCTCGTCGGCATCGCGCTGGAGGACCTGGAGTTCGACGAACCGTGGCTGGTGGTGGACGTGCTGGCCAATGAGCGCGGACTCGCCAAACTGCCCCGGACCAGCGTGCAGTACTGTGAGCCGGATCGGCCATGCACGCTGGTCATTGGTCCCGGCAATCATCGCCGGTGGGAGATATCGCTCAAGCCGGGCGAGGACCCTCAGGCCGTCACGCGTCCCGAGGAAACGTGGAAACTGCTGGCGCGCTGGCTCGGTCCGGACGACGGCCAGCTATGGCGCCAGGCCAGCTACCGTTTCCATGCCCTGGTGGCGGACGAATGGCGCAAGGGGCGCGTGTTCATTGCCGGCGACGCTGCCCACCAGCAGCCGCCCTTCCTGGGCCAGGGCATGTGCCAGGGCATACGCGACGTCGCCAACCTGAGCTGGAAACTCGCCGCGGTGCTGCGGCGGACGGTGGCGGGCGACCGGGCCGAGGCGCTGCTCGACAGCTACGGCGTGGAGCGCAAGCAGCACGTCCGCAACCTGACCGGGCGCATCAAGGCCATCGGCGCGGTGATCTGCGAACGCGACGAAGCCCGCGCCCGCGCGCGGGACACGCGCCTGCTCGATGAATGCGGCGGCATCGTGCGCGACGTACCCCGCCAGGAAGTCATCCCCCCCTTGGAGCAAGGACTGTTGTCGCGCCGTCCCGCGCCCGCTCGCGGCACGCTCTTCCCGCAACCGTGGGTGCGGCAGGCCGATGCGGCAGTCCGCCTGGACCACTTCGCCGGCGACGGCTGGTGGCTGGCGCTGGCCCCGGCCTATCCAGGCACCGCGCCGGTCCTTCCTGCGCAATGGGGCGTGGCGACGCTGCACTTCGGCCGCGTCCTGGCCGAGACGGAAGGCGTATGCGCCGCATGGTTCGAGCGCAATGCGTGCGTCGCCGCCCTGGTGCGCCCCGACCGCTATGTCTATGGCGTCGCCGCCGATGCGCGGGAATTGGACGCCTTGCTCGACGAACTGCGCACCGCGCTGCATTGACCACCATACCGAGAGGAGACAACGATGAACCGAAGACACGCCATCCAGACCATCGCGGCCGTGGCAGCCGCCGTTTCCGGCTTCGCGCCCTTGCCCGCGGCGCTGGCGCAGGCCTGGCCGGACAAGCCGGTACGGCTGCTGCTGTCGCAGCCGCCAGGCTCCGGGCCCGACAACATCGCCCGCCTGTTGTCCGAGCGGCTCTACCCGCGCTGGGGCCAGGCAGTGGTGATCGAGAACAAGCCGGGCGGCCAGAATACGGTGGGCGCCCAGGCCGCGGCGCGTTCGCCCGCCGACGGCTACAACTTCTATTTCGCGACCACGGCGGCGCTGGTCACCAATACCTTCCTGTTCAAGCAGCTACCCTACGACCCGGCCAAGGACTTCGTGCCGGTGGCCTTCGTCGCCCGCAGTCCATTCGGCATCCTGGTCAAGGCCGACTCGCCGGTGCGGACCGTGGAGGAACTCATCGCCAAGTCCAAGGCAGCGCCCGGCACGTTCACGCTTGGCAACGAAGGCCCGCGCACTTTCGGCGGCATGATCGCCCGCCTGTTCAACGCCCGATCCGGCGCGCAGGCCAACCTGGTTCCCTACGTGTCGGTCGGCGTATCGGCGCAGAACCTGATGGGCGGGCACGTGGACGCGATCGTGGCCGACGTGGCCTCGACCGCGCAACTGGCCAAGCAGGGCCGCCTGCGGCTGCTGGCGGTGACCTCGGAGAAGCGACTGCCCGACTGGCCGCAGGTGCCCGCGCTCTCGGAACTATTGCGGGACTTCGACATGGTGGGCTGGTTCGCCATCGTCGCGCCCGCCGGAACCCCCGCCGCCGCGATCGACCGGGTCAACCGCGACATCAACGCCTTGCTGGCGGACGAGGAAGTGGCGGGGCGCATCGCGGCCATCGGCCCCATTGCCGCGCCGGGCTACAGCCCGGCGCAGACGGGCGAATTCCTCAAGCGGGAGCATGCCCGCTGGGCGCAGATCACCAAGGAAATAGACATCCTGCCGGAATGAGCCGGCCCGCCGGCGGCCGGCTCACCGCCGTGGGCGGCGAAGCCGGTGCATGGCATTACTTCTTGAGGTCGTCGGGAACCTTGCCGCCATTTTCGGCCAGTTTCTGCATCACCTGCTTGTGCAGCCAGATGTTCATGGCGGCCGAATCGTTGGTGTCGCCGCTGTAGTGCAGTTCGGTAGCCAGCTGCTTGCGGGCCGCGAGGCTGCTGTCCAGGCCCAGCAGCTTCATCAGGTCGACGATCGACGTTTTCCAGTTCAGTTTTTCCGGATGCTTGGCGGCCAGTCCATTAAGGATGGCTTCCACATCCACGGCCGGCATCGCAGCCGGAGCGCCGGCCGGAGCCGGGGCGGCGGTGGGCGTCGCCGCGGGCGGGGCCGCTTCGGCAACCGCGGGATGACTGGACGGAAAAATCTTGTCGAGAATGGCTTTGAAAATACTCATACCTTCCCCCTCTTCGTCACGGTTCCAGGCACATGCCTGGGCCGATTGTAAAGGGGGACCGCCAGCCTGGCAGCCCTCGTGTGTAACGGGATGCGGCGTCTACGTAACCCGCCGCCCCCTGTGGCTACAGCTTGAACCAGCGGTCGTGCTCGATGTCGTCCGCGATGCGGATCTCGGCCTCGTCCAGGCATTCTTCCTCGGAGGCCGCGGCTATCCCGCGCAGCGACAGCGCCGGACCGAGCAGCAGGCGCTTGCCGTCGCTTTGCTCGTAGATCTTGCAATTGGCGTCCCACATGCCAGGACCGCGCTGGCGGGGATCGATTTCCACCTCGAGTACACGGGAAGTGCGATTCGGGCAGTATTGGAAAGAGAACATGGCAGGCCCCCGCTCCGGTCCGTTCGACGGGCCCACTATAGCGCCGGACCGGCCGGGTGACCTCATGCAGTGCAGCAATGCGGCGTGTTCGTTGCGCGCCGCGCACGCCGCCTCAGGATGCCCAGGAAACCAGCGACAACAGCAGCAGCAAGGCCATCCACAGCACCACTGCCCGCCACAGCAGCCCCACCGCCGCATGCAGCGTCGCGGGATCGGGCAATCGGGCCGGCTCGTCGGGGGCCTCGGCGGCGGCGGTGAACTCGCTGGCAGCCGAGGCGGGCTGGACCGGTCCGACCAGCCCGGGGTCCTCGACCGGCACCGCGGGCGGCTGCCATTTGCCGGACACCGGCGCCAGGCGCACGCCCAGCGCGCCGGCCGCGCTTTCGACCACCACGCCGCGTTGCGGATCTTCCCAGCTCGCGGCGCGCTGCCGCCAGCCATACAGGGCATCCTCGAAATTGCCGACGATGGCAAAACCGATGGCGGTCATGCGGGCGGGAATCCAGTCGAGCAGGCGGAACGCGCCGCGGGCCACGTCGCCGAAGGCGTCGGCACGTCCGGCCCACTCCTGCCGGACGATGCCGGCCAGCTTGTACAACGCCGCCCCCGAGGCGCCCGGCAGCACAGCATACCAGAACAGCACCCCATAGACGTTGCGGTGCGAGGCCACCACGCCTTCCTCGATCGCGGTGCGGCAGATTTCCGGCACCGTCATGGTCTCGGCCGCGACATCGCCTTCGGAGACCTGCAGCCAGGCCTGCAGGTGACTGCGCGCCAGAGTGACGTCGCCCCGGGCCAGCGCGAACTGGATCTCGGTGAAATGATGGCTGAACTGGCGAAAGCCGAGCGTGAACCACAGCACCACGACGTGGAACACCAGCGCGAGGACCGGATGCACCGCCCACGCCAGCGAACCGATCAGCCATACGGCCAGGCTGGGAACCAGCACCACGAGCAGCCATCCGAGTACCGCATAGCCCCGGCT
This sequence comes from Pigmentiphaga sp. NML080357, assembly GCF_002188465.1. GTDB lineage: Bacteria > Pseudomonadota > Gammaproteobacteria > Burkholderiales > Burkholderiaceae_B > Pigmentiphaga. The sequence continues at coordinate 150,259 of NZ_NINW01000008.1, forward strand.
GCCCGCATCGAGCGCATGACCTGCCCATCGGCACGCGGCGCGCGCGGCTTCGTGGACGGCATTCGAGCGCGGCAGGGGTCTGACCTGTTCGGCGAGGAAGGCAAGGAGGAGTGCGAAGAAGCTCATGAGCGCATTCTAGAGTGCATAGCCGCGGATGTGCATTATCGGATGGCCACGGAGGGGACAGTCGTCAAGCGCGCAGGAACTGGTAGAGATTGCGCAGCATCCCCGCGGTCGCCCCCCATATGAAAAACTGCTTCCACGGCATCGAATAGTAGGTTCGCACTTCGCCGGACGGCAATGCGGCGCTGTGCAAGCGATGATTGGCCGGATCCATCAGGAACGGCAACGGTACTTCGAATACTTCGGCCACCTCGAACGGATCCGGCCGCGGCGAGAAATCCGGCCGGACCAGCCCGACCAGGGGCACCACGCGAAAGCCGGTGCCCGTGAAATAGTCCGGCAGCTGGCCGATGATCTCCACCAGGTCTCGCGGCAGGCCGGTTTCCTCCTCGGTTTCGCGCAGGGCGGCGTCGGCGACCGACGAATCGCTCGGCTCCACCCGCCCGCCCGGGAAACTCACCTGGCCGGCATGATCGTGCAAGTGCGCGGTGCGCTGCGTCAGCATGACGTGGATGCCGTCGGGCCTCAGCATCATCGGGACCAGCACCGATGCCAACCGCAACGTCAGGTCCGAGGCCCGTGCGGGATTGATGTCCTGCGCGTCGGGCGTCCACGGAGGCGGCGAGGCGAAGCGCCGGCGCAGCGCGGACGGCGTCAGGCGCTCCGCAGGCACGGGCGCCAGCCCGTCGGGGTTGGCGACCCAGGGCTGGGTGACGGGATCGAAGGCGGGCCGCCGCTGGGGCTGGCCAGGACGCGGCGCGAGGGTCTCGGGTTGGATCTCCTCGGGCGTATCGTCGATGTCCCCTGCCGGGGCGACGTTGCGGTTGTCAGGCGGAATGGGCGATGACATCGGGGCTGGGAAAAAAAAGGCGCCCGTACGAGGCGCCTTTGTATTGCAGTACCGCGGGAATCAAGCCTTGGCAGCCGGCGTATTGCGTACGAGCTTTTCCTTGATCCGGGCCGATTTGCCCGAACGGGAACGCAAATAGTACAGCTTGGCGCGGCGAACGTCGCCACGGCGCTTGACTTCGATCGAAGCGATCGTCGGGGCATACAGCTGGAACGTACGCTCCACCCCTTCGCCGGACGAAATCTTGCGAACGATGAACGACGAGTTCAGGCCACGATTGCGCTTGGCGATGACCACGCCTTCGTATGCCTGCACGCGCTTGCGGTTGCCTTCAACCACGTTGACGTTGACCACCACGGTATCGCCGGGAGCGAATTCGGGAATGGTCTTGTTGGCCGTCAAGCGGGCCAGCTCTTCTTGCTCGAGGACTTGGATCAGGTCCATTTCTATCTCCGATAACCATCATGCGTGGCGGTTCTGCTTTTCATGGCACCGCCACCAGAGGATGGGGGTTCCCCGCCGGACTCATGCCCGGCAGGCTTGCTGCAACGCCGGCCGCCGTGGCGGTCAGCGCTTGCCCTCCCTTTGCAGGTCGGACAGAAACTTCTCGTCGTCGCGGCTCAACCAGCCGCGCTCGCGTGCCGCCTCGATCAGGTCGGGGCGCTTTCTGAGCGTCGCTTCCAGCGACTGCCTGCGCCGCCAACGCACGATGTTGGCATGATGCCCGGACAGCAGGACCTCGGGCACAGGCTCGCCCGCATAGACCTCGGGCCGCGTATAGTGCGGGCAATCCAGCAGCCCGGACAACTGTTCGTTGAACGAGTCCTGCACGGCGGACTCGTCGTCGTTCAATACGCCGGGCAGCAACCTGACCGCGGCGTCCATCATCGCCATCGCGGCGATTTCGCCGCCGGACAGGACGAAATCGCCCAGCGACATTTCCTGCGTCACCCAGCGGTCGATGAACCGCTGGTCGATTCCTTCATAGCGGCCGCACACCAGGATGGCACCCGGGCCGCCCGCCAGCGATTGCGCCGCGGCCTGGTCGAAGCGCCGGCCCTGCGGCGACAACAGGATCACCTCGGATTCCGGCAACCCCGCTTGCGCCCGCTGTTCCCGCGCGGCGCAGACCGCCTTCTCGAGCGGCTCGACCCGCATCACCATGCCGGGACCGCCGCCATACGGCCGGTCGTCGACCGTGCGATGCACGTCCATCGTGAAATCCCGCGGATTCCACCGATGCAACTGCCACCGACCCTGCGCATGCGCCCGGCCGGTCACGCCCTGCTCGCTGACGGCGTCGAACATCGGGCCGAACAGCGTCACCACGTCGAACCGCAACATCCCGCTCATGGCGCGATCCTCAAAACCCTTCCGGCCAATCGCTGTCGATGCGCCGGGCGTCCAGGTCCACGCCGCGAATATAGGCCTCGACGAACGGCACCAGGGTTTCGCGCTGCCGGCCCCGGTCATCCATCATGGGCTGCGTGGGCTGGCCGGGAGCGACCGGCACGACGAGGGCCACATGCAGGATGGCATGGGCGCCATTGTCGCTGACCTCGGACACCGAGCCCAGCAGCCGTTCCTCGCCGTGTTCTCCCTTGCCGATCAACTGGCAGCCGATCAGGTCCACCCAGTAGAACTCGCCTTCGGCAAGCCGGGGAAACTGGCTGCGGGGTACCAGCACGACCCACCCCTTCCAGGCCTGGGCCTGGTCGCGGTCGGACACGCCTGACCACGTCGCGGTGACCGAGGCACCATGCCGCCTGGCATTGACGACCTCGACGCGCCGCACTTCCTTGCCCTTGCGCAGCCACCACGTACGGGTGCCGAGCAAGGCTTCGGACTGCGCCGAATACGGCTGGATCTTGAGTCCGCCGCGCACTCCGTAGGCTTCCGTCACGTGCCCGACTTCGATCAGGTCGGCGGGCGCGGCGGGGTCCTCCCGGGGGGCCGTGGACGCAGTCGACACGGGTAATCAGGCAGCCGAAGCGACCTTGCTGCTGTATTCCTTGACGAGGCGGGCCACGGCCGGCGACAGTTGCGCGCCGTTCTTGGTCCAGTGCTCGACGCGGTCCAGCGCGATGCGCAGGCCTTCCTCACCCTCCGAGGCGACCGGGTTGTAGAAACCCACGCGCTCGATGAAGCGGCCATCGCGGCGGTTGCGCGAATCGGCAGCAACGAGGTTGTAGAAGGGGCGCTTCTTCGAACCGCCGCGAGACATACGAATCACCACCATAGGTAATCCTTGGAAAAAGGTTGAACAACAAAAGCCAGAAAGTATAGCCCGCCACGCTGTGCCTAGCAAGCCAGCATGCGGTAAAGTCCTTCAAAATCAAGGCGTTCGACGATGACTTCCCAACACATCCCTACCTCTTCCGATGACCATGCCTCCCCGAACCCCGCCGCCCCGTTCCGGCACAAGGCCCTGGCCGGCCTGCTGGCCTTCCTGCTGGGCTGGGCGGGCGCCCATTGGTGGTACCTGGGGCGCCGCTACGCTTGGGTGCCGCTGCTGTTCTCGCTGCTGATGCTGGGGACGGCGCTGCGCGCCGAGGCCTGGTATTTCCACCCGGCCTTCTTCCTGTTCCTCGTACCGGCCGTGGCGGGATTCATCGAGGCGCTGGTCATCTGCCTGACGCCGGACGCGAAGTTCGACGCCAGGTACAACGCCGGCCATACGCGCCGCTCCCAGACCGGATGGGCGCCCATCCTGGTGGCCATCGCCACGCTGGCGATCGGCACGGCCATCCTGATGCTGGGCATCGTGCTGCTGTTCCAGAGCCTCTTCGAGGGCGTTCCCGCCTAGGCCGTGCCGCGAGCCGTGTTCGGCTAGCCGAACAGCGACATCTGGCGCGCATCGGCAGGCGGCGCCGGACCCCGGCCATCGCGCGCCGGCGGCCGGAACAGGCCGGTCTCGAGATCGATGCGGTTGCCTGACAAGCCGAACCGCCGGGCAGCCCGCTTGAAGCGCTGGTCGATCAGGTCGGCCCAGATGCCCTGCCCCCGCATGCGGTTGCCGAAGCGGGGATCGTTGAGCTTGCCGCCCCGCAGGTCCTCGATGCAATGCAGGACCTTCGCCTTGCGGTCGGGGAAATGGGCCTCCAGCCAGTCCAGGAACACCGCCTTGACCTCCCAGGGCAGCCTGAGCATGGTGTAGAAGGCCACCCGGGCCCCGGCCCCGGCGGCGGCCTCCAGCACGTGCTCGATCTGCTCATCGGTGATGAACGGGATGACAGGCGCCAGCGACACGCCTACCGGCACGCCGGCGGCGGTCAGTTCGCGCACGGCTTCCAGCCGGCGCCATGGCGCCGCCGCCCGGGGTTCCAGCGTGCGGGCCACCTCCCCATCCAACGTGGTGATCGTGACGTACACCGCCACCAGATTCAGCTCGGCCAGCCTGGCAAGAAGGTCGATGTCGCGAGCCACCAGCCCCCCCTTGGTGACCAGCGACACGGGATGCCGGGTTTCCAGCAGCAGTTCCAGCAGCCCCCGCGTCAGCTTCCATTGGCGCTCGATCGGCTGGTAGGCATCGGTGGCCGATCCAATGTTGACGACGTCCACCTTGTAACCCGGCCGGGCGAGTTCGGCGCGCAAGGCCTCGACCGCGTTGGACTTGGCGACGAGCCTGGTCTCGAAATCCAGCCCCGGCGACCATCCCAGATAGGCGTGCGTGGGACGGGCGAAACAATAGACGCAACCGTGCTCGCAGCCCCGATAGGGATTGATGGCGCGGTCGAAGGGAATATCCGGGGAGTCGTTGCGGGACAGGATCTTGCGCGCGCGCTCGACGGCGACCTGGGTCCTGAGCGCAGGAAGGGCCTCTTCAGGAGCGACCCAGCCGTCATCCACCGCGTCGCGCTGGTCGGCCTCGAAGCGATGCTTGACGTTGACGACGGCGCCCCGTCCGCGCCGCGGGACGAGGGGAGCCTGGAGGTAGCCGTTTTCGGGCAGATCATCGTTTTCCACCCTGGATACTGTATATCCATACAGTATTTTTCACAATCTCTTCGCCTTCGTGCTGCAAAAAATATTTTCTTGTAAATATATAATTTCTATAATTAATTAGAAATTTACGAGACATCCAATGGAACATGCCTTGCTGCCCGCACAACCTCCCCTGCCGTTCCCCGCGGCGCAACGCTATGAAGAAACGGTGCTGGAATGGGCTCGCGGCGTGGATCCTGGAAACCTGCAGGCCCGGGACCTGGCCTATGGCCCCGATCCCCAGCACCGCTACGACGTGTTCGCCCCCGATGGCATGCGCGACGCGCCGGTGCTGGTGTTCTGGCATGGCGGAGGCTGGACCAACGGCTACAAGGAATATGCGCATTTCATGGCCGAGGCGGTCATGCGGCGAGGAATGGTGTTCGTCACGCCTACCTACCGGCTGGCGCCCCGCCACCGGCTGCCCGCCGCGTTCGACGATGCGACCCTGCTGCTGGCCGAGTTGCGGCGGAACGTGGGCAAATGGGGCGGCGACGCCCGGAATCTCTATCTGGCCGGACATTCCGCGGGCGGCGGGATCGCCGCGATGGCGGCCTTGCGCCAGTCAGCCCTGGAGAAAGCGGGCGTACCGCCCGGCGACATCCGGGGTTGCCTGCCCATCAGCGGCGTCATGGACCTGCACCACCCCTGCCCCGGGCCCGGGAGCCTGGAAGAACGCGTGTACTCCACCTTGCTGGAACAGCCGGCCGAGGACGCACTGATGAGCGCCATCAGCTGGACCGCCGGCAACCGGGTTCCGATGATGGCGAGCTATGGGGAACGGGACAGCGCACGCGTGATCAGCGGCAATACGCGCATGCACGAACTATTGAAGCGCCAGCCCGCCGAGGCCAGCCTGCGCGCGTGGGAGGATCTCGATCACTTCGATACCCACCTGATGCTGGCCGATCCGGCCCATGAGTGGTACGGACAGCTTGAAGCGCTGGTGGCGCGTACCTGTCGCTAGCGCGCCGAGAGCCGCCTCCGGGCTACTCGGCGAAACGCTCGCCCAGCACCTGCGCGGTCCGCATCAGGTGGCTGCGCAGCAACTCGCAGGCCAGGCCGGCGTTGCGGTCCAGGGCGGCCTCCATCAGTTGCGCATGTTCACTCATCACGTCATCCTCGAGCTGCTGCGTCGAGGCCGTATAGGCGAGCCGGATCCGGCGGTAGCGTTCGGAATGGTCGATCAATTGTTCGTCGATGCGCATCAGCCACTTCGATCGCGCGGCGGCCAGAAGCGCGGCGTGGAACCCCCGGTGGGCCGCTTCCCACAGTTCCACCGCCACCAGGTCGTTCGGATCCTGAGGCAGACGCGCCCGCGTCAGCTTGTAGTAGGCAGCCGTGATGCTTGCCCCCCAGTCGTCGTCGCCATGTTCGATGGCGTCCTGGAGCAGCAGAGTCTCGATGGCGGTGCGGGCATGCATCAGGTCGATCATGTCCTCCTTGGACAAGGGCGAGACGCTGAAGCCGCGCTGGCCGTCGTTGCTGACCAGGCCTTCGCCGGACAACTGCATGAGGGCTTCGCGTATCGGGCTGATACCCAGCTCGTAGCGCTGCTGCAAGGCCTGCAGCCGGAGCTTCTGGCCGGGCGCCAGCGCGCCGGCGATCACGTCGGCGCGCAGGTGTTGGTACGCCCGTTCGGACATGGTCTCCGAAGGCGCCTTGGCGGCAGGCACCCGGACCTTGGCGGGCGTTTCGTCTGATCGCATGGGATATACCGCTCCGGCGACGATTGAATATATACAAAACCTGTTTCTCATAAATTTTAGCGCATGCCCTGTTTCACCGGTGGCGAGCTCAACGGAGAGGGTTTCTCCCTAAATCCGCACGGCGCCAAGTAATTTATATTTTTAATAAGTTCATATAAATTAATTTCAAAGGCTTCCAGGGATGGCCATGATCGATCTCGCCAGACGCACCATGCTCGCCGCTGTCGCCGCGGCAGTCTCCTTCGCCACGCTGTCCGCCGCGGCAACGGCTGCCGGCTATCCCGACAAGCCGGTCAGGATCATCGTCGCCTATCCCGCGGGCGGCGACACCGACGTGCTGGCCCGTTGGATAGGCGAAAAACTCAGCGCCAAATGGGGCCAACCTGTCGTGGTGGAGAACCGCAGCGGCGCGGCCGGTTCGATAGGCAGCGCCTACGTGGCCCGGGCCGCCGCAGATGGCTATACCCTGCTGTTGGCGCCCAACACGCTGGCCATCGTGCCCCACGTACTCAAGCCTGGCACCGGCGCCGACTACAACGCCCAGACCGACTTCACGCCCATCGCCGAAATCGGCACACAGTCGCTGTTCCTGGCCAGTTCCCAACAGGCAAGCCCTGCTCGGGCCGCGCGGGCTGCCGGCCGATGTCGTGCAGAAACTGAATGCGGCAGTGAACGAGATCATCAAGATGCCGGACATCGTGTCCCGCGCCGCCGTGATGGGGCTCACGCCCACGGGCGGCACGCCCGGGGCCCTGGCCCGGCGCATCGCCACCGACGACACACGCTACGCCCGCATCATCAAGGAATTCGGCATCCAGGCGAACTGAGTTTTCTTCGCGGCCGTCACAAACCAGGAAAGAGGACATGCACGATACTCATCCGCCCGGCAAGCAAGTCGCCTACGTCACCGGCGGCGCCTCGGGCATCGGCTACGCGACGGCGCGACGCCTTGCCGTGACGGGATTCCGCGTGGCCATCCTGGACCTCGGCGAGGACCGGGTCCGGGCGGCAGCAAAGGAATTGTCGGCGCTCGGGCTGGACGCGCACGGCTACGTGGTCGACGTGCGCGACCGCAAGACTGTGGCCGGCATCATGGACGGCGAAGGGCGAGTCGACGTGGTCGTCTGCGCGGCGGGCATCTACACTCCGCGCCAGTTCGACGAGATCTCGGACGAGGACTTCCGGCGCACCGTCGACGTCAACCTGCTCGGCGTGTTCGTGCCCGCGCAGGAAGGCGCGCGCCGCATGCAGCCGGGCGGGCGCATCGTGACCGTGTCGTCGCGCGGCGCGCTCGGCGGGTACGGCTTCGCCGACTACGTCGCCTCCAAGGCCGGGGTCATCGGCCTGACCCGCGCCATGGCGCTGGAGCTGCGGGCGCGCCGCATCGCGGTCAACTCGATCGCACCGGGCTTCACCGACACCCCGATGACGCGCACCATGCCACCCGACCAGTACGCCAGGGCCGTCGCGCTGGAGCCCGGCGGCGCACCGGCGACGCCGGACGACATCGCCGTCGCCATCGAGTTCTTCGCCTCGCCCGCGACGAAGTTCATCACCGGCCAGACTTTGTTCGTGGACGGCGGCAAATCGCTGGGTGGCCTGGGCATCTAGGATACCGGGGCCGGCGGTTTACACTTCCGGCCATGAGTTCCCTATTGCTGACCCCGGAACAGCGGCAGATCATTTCGCAGACCGGCAAATTCCTGCTCATCGATGCCGTGGCGGGCTCGGGCAAGACCACGACCCTCGCTCACTGCGTGGCCTACCGAGAACGCCAGGGCACGCCGGCCGACGGAATACTGGCGCTGGTATTCACCGAAGCGGCGAAACAGGTCTTCCACCAACGCCTGGCGCAGGCGGGGGCCTCGCGCTCGGTGCGGGTCGCAACCTATGCCGATTTCGCCGGTGCGCTGCTGGCCGACTGGCAGGCCCAGGGCCTCATCGACGGTGCCGAGGTCTACCTGGCCGATGCCGAGGCGATGCGTCCCTATGTGTTCGAGGCCATCGAGGAAGCGGCCGCCGACCCGCACGCCGATCCGGACTATGCCTACGACCTGAACAATCTGCATGCCGAGATCGTCATCAACCAGTTGTCCCGGCTCAAGGGAACGCTGGCATTCGCCCGCTTCGAGGACGCCTCGGATGCGGAGCTGGCCGACGAGCTGGACCTGCCGCGCGGTCTCGTGTCCATCTGCCGCACCTACGAACGGCTGCGCCGGTTCGATGCCGGGCACTTCGCCTTCCAGTGCGAACACGACCTGGTCACCGACGTGCTCGCGACCTGCGCTCAATTGGCCGACGTCGTCACGCTGCCCTGCCCCGCGCTCGTCGTGGCGGACGAATGGCACGACGCCAACGCCGCGCAGATCGCCCTGCTGCGCAAGCTGACCGGGCCGCATACCCGCATCATCGCCGCCGGCGACAAGGAGCAGGTGGTGCATTCGTGGAACGGTGCCGACCCCCGCTACATGGGCGAAGCCTTCGAACATCTCTTTCCCGGGACCCGGCGCTTGCCGCTGACCAACTCTTTCCGCTGCGGTCCCACGCTGGGTGCGTGCGCGCAGGCCCTGACGGCACAGACGTTCCAATCGGGACGGCAGGACGATACCGAGGTGGAGGTCATCCGCTACGATGCCGGCGCCGACGACTGCTGCATCAAGGTCGTGCACGAGATCGCCCGCCTGGCCGCAGCCGGCACGGAACGCGGCCTGGCGGATTGCGCCGTCGTGCTGCGCGATGCGCACCAGAGCATCGCGCTCGAGAACGCCCTGATCGCGCACGACGTACCCTACGCCACGGACGGATGTCCGAGCTATTTCGACCGCATCGAGATTCTGATGCTGCGCGGCATCCTGCACATCGCCCGCCAGTCGATGGCGCCGGTGCGCGAACGCGGCGAGGTCAAGGCCATCCTGCGGGCCCTGGGCCTGTTCGCCGGCCTGTCGTACACCGAGGGCGAATGGGCCGATGCCGAACGCACGATCGCCGCGGACCCCGACACTATTCGCTATTTCTACAGCGGCAGGCTGAGTCGCACGTCGGAAGCGCAGGAAACCGTGGACGCGGCCACGCGCCGCTGGCGTGCCCGGTTCGCCCAGGTCTGCGATCACCTGATCGCCCAGGCCGCCAGCGTGTCGGCCGGCGAACTGCTGGCCTTTGCCGCCGAGGAGCTGCAACTGGCCGCCACGACCCGGCGGCTGTTCGTGCACAGGCTCGACGCGCAAGCCGTCACACGCTCCATCGAGGGATTCATCGACTATGCCCGGTCCACGGCCCTGGATGCCGCCGGCCTGCTCGAGCGCCTGCATCAGGCGCAACGGCGCAGCGGCGCGCTCAAGAAGAACAAGCATCCATTGACGCTGACCACCGCGCGCGCGGCCAAGGGCAAGGAATGGCGCTACGTGCACATACCTTTCGTGGCCGACGGCGAATTCCCCCAGGCGCAGGCCGATCCCGCCGAAGAACGGCGGTTGTTCTACGTCGCGATGACCCGCACCAGCGACAAGCTGTTCCTCTATGCGCCGGCCGGGCAAGAGAGCCATTTCATTCGCGCGCTGGACCTGCCCGCCGCCCGCCAGACGGCCCACGCAAAGCCGGCCGCGCCGGCCCTGCCGCCACGCATCTACCTGGATGTGCCATACGCCGAAAAAGATGCGGCCAAGCAATTGGGGGCGCAGTGGGACAATGTGCAGAGGAAGTGGTGGATATCGCCGGCGATGCCGAGACGGCTCTTTGCGAAGTGGCTGCCGCCCGATGACGGCGGGGCCCGCTCGTGAAACAATGAACCGGCCTTGCCCTTTTACGCCAGTCCCATGCCGGAACAGCCGCCATCCCCCCACCCCAGCGCCCTCATGCGCGGCCTGGCGCTGCTGGCGGCGCTGCTGTGCCTGGCGCTAGGCATCGTCGGCATTTTCGTGCCGGGGCTGCCGACCACGGTCTTCATCCTGATGGCGGCCTGGTTCGCGGCGCGCGGATCGCCCCGGCTGCTGGCATGGCTCGAAGGCCATCGGGTTTTCGGGACCATGATCCGCCATTGGCGGACGAATCGCTCGATCAGCCGCCGGGCGAAGTGGAGCGCGACGATTACGATGGCCATTTGTGCCGCGGTGCTGTTCCTGGCGCCGGTGCGGTGGTGGGTGGCAGGGCTTGCCGGCGGGATCATGTTGACGGTGGCGATCTGGCTGTGGATGCGGCCGGAGCCCTAAGCCCCCCTGGCGACCAAAGGCCGCCACCGGGGCTTCCCTTGCGTAGGGGTCTCTATTTCACCATCCCCGCGGCAGCCGTCTGGTGAGTGGCCTCGTCGATCAGGATGAACGCGCCGGTGGCGGGAAGGTCTTGGTACCGGTCCAGGGCCAAGGCATCCCGGGTTGCCAGCACCACGCGACCGATGTCGTTCATTGCGAACGGGGCGTCGGTGGCATCCGTTTCTTCCAGTTCATGGATGTCGCGCCGCGACAGCACGCTCTTGATCTTGGCGGTGGTCAATCGGGTTCCCTGCTTCAACAGGTATTTGCGGGCGGGGTTCAGGGCCTGGGTGTCCAGCCAGCACAGCTCGGCCTCGAACTGCCGGGTTACCGACGCGGGCGAGGATTCGTGCACCAGCACGTCGCCGCGCGAAGCGTCCACGTCTTCGTTCAGCACGATGGTGACGGAATCGCCGGCCACGGCTTCTTCCACGTGTCCGCCGTAGACCACCAGCGATTTCACCGTCGCCGCCACGCCCGAGGGCTGGATCTGAACACGGTCGCCGACGCGCACGGAGCCGCTGGCGAGCTGCCCCATGTAGCCGCGGAAATCGTCGGCACGGTCGCCGCCGTGGCGCGCCACCATCTGGATGGGAAAGCGCAACGCCTTGGCGGAGGCGTCGGTGCGCACCTCGAGGTTCTCGAGCAGTTCCAGCAGGGCCGGCCCCTCGTACCATGGCGTGCGCGCGGACTTGCCGACGACGTTGTCGCCGGTGAGCGCCGAGAGCGGCAGGATATGGAAACTGGCGATGCCCACCTTGGCCGCCAGCGCGGCATAGGCGTCGCGGATGCGGTCGAACACCGGCCGACTCCACTCCACGAGGTCCATCTTGTTCACCGCCACCACGATGTGGCGTATGCCGAGCAGATGGGCCAGGGTGCTGTGGCGCTTGGTCTGGGTCAGCAACTGGCCGTCGACGACCCGGGTCGCGTCGATCAGGATGACCGCCACGTCGGCGGTCGAGGCGCCGGTGACCATGTTGCGCGTGTACTGCTCGTGGCCGGGCGCGTCGGCGATGATGAACTTGCGCACCGGCGTGGAGAAATAGCGATAGGCCACGTCGATGGTGATGCCTTGCTCGCGCTCGGCTTCCAGGCCGTCGGTCAGCAGTGACAGGTCGATGGTGTCGCCCACGGTGCGCTTGTACTTGGCGCGCGAGATGGCGTCGAGCTGGTCGGCGAAGATGCCCTTGCTGTCGTAGAGCAGTCGGCCGATCAGGGTGGATTTGCCGTCGTCCACGGAACCCGCCGTGATGAGACGCAGCACGCCCTTGTCGGCGGCGGAAAAGAATGCGGGATCGGTCATGGCGTTCATCAGAAATATCCTTCCTTCTTGCGGCGCTCCATCGATGCCTCCGAGGTCTGGTCGTCCATGCGGGTGGCGCCGCGCTCGGTAATGTCGGTCACCGCCGTCTCGGCGATGATGGCCAGCGGGTCGGCGGCTTCCGAGGCCACCGGGCAGGTGCAGGAAATATCGCCCACGGTGCGGAACCGCACGGTCAGGTTCTCGACCTGGTCGCCTTCCTGCGGCGGCGTCAGCGGCGTCACCGGCACCAGCAGTCCGTTGCGCCGGACCACGTCGCGCTTGTGCGCGTAGTAGATCGACGGCAGCGCGAGATTCTCGCGGGCGATGTACTGCCATACGTCGAGCTCGGTCCAGTTCGAGATCGGGAAGACGCGCATGTTCTCGCCGGCGTGCACGCGCGTGTTGTAGAGATTCCAGAGCTCGGGTCGCTGGGCCTTGGGGTTCCACTGGCCGAATTCGTCGCGGAACGAGAAGATGCGCTCCTTGGCGCGCGCCTTCTCTTCGTCGCGGCGCGCGCCGCCTATGCAGGCGTCGAAGCCGAACTCCTCGATCGCCTCGAGCAGCGTGACTGCCTGCGCGGCGTTGCGCGAATCGGTTTCCTTGCGCAGGACGACCGAGCCGCGCTTGATCGAATCTTCAACGCTGCGCACGATCAGCTCTTCGCCCAGTTCGGCGGCGCGGGCATCGCGGAAGGCGATGACCTCGTCGAAGTTGTGCCCGGTGTCGATGTGCATCAACGGAAACGGGAACTTGCCGGGCCGGAAGGCCTTCTCCGCCAGCCTGAGTAGCACGCAGGAATCCTTGCCGCCGGAAAACAGCAGCACGGGCCGGGCGCATTCGGCCGCGACTTCGCGCATGATGAAGATAGCTTCCGATTCCAGCCAATCGAGATGGCTGCGCGTGGTGTTCAAGATAGCGGGCATGATTCAGCCTGATTGCTTGGTTGTGACGACGGTGACCGGGATGGCCGACAGGTTGCCGGCATGCAGGCCGCACTCCTTGGAGTCGGACGACTCCCACCACCAGCGGCCGGCGCGCAAGTCCTCGCCGGGCCGGATGGCCCGGGTACAGGGCTCGCAGCCGATCGACGGGTAGCCGCGGTCGTGCAGCGGGTTGTAGGGAATGTCCAGGGCGCGGATGGCTGCCCACACCTCGTCCTGGGTCCACAGGGCGAGCGGGTTGTACTTGTGCAGGCCGAAGACGGGATCGTGCTCGTCGAGCGGCAGCTCGCCGCGCGTGACCGCCTGTTCGCGGCGCTGTCCGGTAATCCAGGCGCTGCGTCCCGCCAGTACGCGCCGAAGCGGCTCGACCTTGCGGATCTCGCAGCAGGCCTTGCGCAGTTCGACGCTCTCGTAGAAGGCGTTCAGCCCATGGGTGCCCACGTACTTCTCGACCGCTGCCGGATCCGGCCGCACGACGTGGATGGAGCGGCCATAGCGCTCGGCAATGCGATCGATCATCGCCACGGTCTCGGCGTTGAGCCGTCCGGTATCGAGCGTGAAGATCTCGATCGGCAGGTCCCGTTCGAAGATCGCATGGGTCAGCACCATGTCCTCGGCTGCCAGCGACGAGGCAAGCGCCACGTCCGCATGCGCGCGAGCGATCACGGCCAGGCGATCAGCCAGCTCGGTCCAATTCGGCAAAAACGTAGGGGCGAGTTGCATTTCAGTCATCCATGGCACGAACGTCTCTTGATCCAGGGCACCGCGGATCCGGCTCCGCCGGTCCGCCGGTGCCGCCCCCTTGAGGGGGAGCGGCCGCAGGCCGCCAGGGGGTGGGCCTCCCTCATGTCAGGAAAACCTGTGCATTGCGCGGCTTGACGACGAGCGCCTCGCCGCCTTTCAGGTCGAGCTGGCGGAACACTTCGGCCGGCAATTCGACCTCGATCGGCTGCTCCGACCCCTGGCGCGTCAGCTCCAGGTAGGCGCTCGGTCCCGACAGGTAGGCCCGGTTGAAAGTGGTCACCAGGCCGATGTCGCCGTCGCTGTAGCGCTGCACGTCGAACTCGTGCGGACGGATGTAGGCCGTGGCGTTGGCGTGCTGCGCATCGGCCAGCTCCGGCGTGGGGATGGTCAGGCCGTCCGCATGGAGCACGCCGGCATGGGCCTTGCCATGGAACTGGTTGACGTCGCCCAGGAAGCCATAGACGAACGGCGTGGCGGGCCGCTCCCAGACCTCGGTCGGGGTACCGACCTGCTCGATGCGGCCGGAGTTCATCAGTACGACGCGGTCGGCCACTTCCAGGGCCTCCTCCTGGTCGTGCGTGACGAACACGCTGGCCACGTGCAGCTCGTCGTGCAGGCGCCGCAGCCAGCGGCGCAGCTCCTTGCGCACCTTGGCATCGAGTGCCCCGAAAGGTTCGTCCAGCAGCAGCACGCGCGGCTCGACGGCCAGCGCACGGGCCAGCGCGATGCGCTGGCGCTGGCCGCCGGACAATTGCGACGGATAGCGGTCGGCCAGCCAGTCGAGCTGGACCAGATTCAGCAACTGGTGGACTTTCTCCTTGATCTGCGCCTCGGCGGGCCTCTGGCCGCGCGGCTTGACGCGCAGGCCAAAGGCCACGTTCTCGAACACGGTCATGTGGCGGAACAGCGCATAGTGCTGGAACACGAACCCGACCTGCCGCTCGCGCACGTGCACGTCGGTGGCGTCCTCGCCCGAAAAGTACACGCTGCCTTCGTCGGGCGTCTCCAGCCCGGCGATGATGCGCAGCAAGGTGGTCTTGCCGCAGCCGGACGGTCCGAGCAGCGCGACCAGTTCACCCGATTCGATGTGCAAGGACACATCCTTGAGGGCCTGGAAATTCCCGAAACGCTTGGAAAGATTGCGGACTTCGATACTCATGTTTTTCGTTCCCTGAGGCGGTCAGCCGGCCGCCTTCAAGTGCAGCGGCACGGTGCCTGGAAATTCGGAAGCGGCCTGGCCGTCGACCAGCTTGGCGCTGCGCCATTCGACCACGCTTTTGAGGATCAGGGTCACCAGCGCCAGCAGGGCAAGCACCGAGGCGACGGCAAACGATGCCTGATAGGCGTATTCGTTGTAGAGAATCTCCACATGCAGCGGAATCGTGTTGGTCAGGCCCCGGACATGCCCAGACACTACCGAGACCGCGCCGAACTCGCCCATCGCCCGCGCATTGCAAAGGATGACCCCGTAAAGCAGTCCCCATTTTATGTTGGGCAGCGTCACCCGCCGGAACATCTGCCATCCCGAGGCGCCCAGCGTCAGCGCGGCCTGTTCCTCTTCGCTGCCTTGCGCCTG
Source organism: Pigmentiphaga sp. NML080357 (assembly GCF_002188465.1). Taxonomy (GTDB): domain Bacteria; phylum Pseudomonadota; class Gammaproteobacteria; order Burkholderiales; family Burkholderiaceae_B; genus Pigmentiphaga. The sequence goes on from NZ_NINW01000008.1 coordinate 165,736, forward strand.
CATGAGCGGAATCAATTCGCGCGCGACGAAGGGAAAAGTCACGAACAGGGTCGCCAGCACGACGCCAGGCACGGCATAGACGATCTTCAGGTCGTTGGCCTGCAGGAACGGCCCCAGCCATCCATGGGTGCCGAACAGCAGCACGTAGATCAGGCCCGCGACCACCGGCGACACCGAGAACGGCAGGTCGATGAGGGTCACCAGCACCTGCTTGCCGCGGAACTGGAACTTGGTAATGGCCCACGCCGCCGCCACGCCCAGCAGCAGATTCAGCGGCACGGAAATGGCCGCGATCAGCAGCGTCAACCGAATGGCTGCCAGGGCATCCGGTTCCACCAGCGCCTCGGCGTAGAGCTCCCAGCCCTTCTTCAGCGCCTCGACGAACACCGCCGCCAGGGGCAGCAGCAGGAACAGCGCGAGGAATCCGAGCGAGGCCGCGAGCAGCAGCGCGCGCACCCATGCGGGCTCGTTCAGGTGGTTGGCGGCACGGGGAGGCCCTTCGGGCGGCCGGGCGGGCGCGCTAACTGGTGTGCCCTCCTGTCGCTGCGCGACATCCTCCCCGAGGGAGGGAGCGCCCCCTTCGGGCGGCCGGGCGGGCGCGCTCATAGCCCCCTCCCCAGCCCACGCCGGGCCTGCCACCATTGCAGCAGGTTGATGACCAGCAGCAGCACGAAGGCCAGCAGCAGCATGACCAGGGCGATCGCTGCCGCACCGGCGTAGTCGTATTGTTCGAGCTTGGTGATGATCAGCAGCGGCGTGATCTCCGACACCATGGGCATGTTGCCCGCGATGAAGACCACCGAGCCGTATTCGCCCACCGCCCGCGCGAAAGCCAGCGCGAAGCCGGTCAGCAACGCGGGCATGATCGTGGGCAGCAGCACGCGGACGAAGGTTTGCAGGCGGCTCGCCCCGAGGCTCGCGGCGGCCTCTTCCAGCTCGCGCTCGGCATCCTCGAGCACCGGCTGGACGGTGCGGACCACGAACGGCAGGCCGATGAATATCAGCGCCACCACCACGCCCACGGGCGTATAGGCCACCTTGATGCCGAGCGGTTCGAGCCAGCTGCCCATCCAGCCGTTGGACGCGTACAGGGCGGTGAGCGCGATGCCGGCGACGGCAGTGGGCAGCGCGAACGGCAGGTCCACCAGCGCATCGACGACCTTCTTGCCCGGGAAGTCGTAGCGCACCAGGGTCCATGCCACGGCAAGCCCTGCGACCAGGTTCACCAGCGCCGCGAGCAGCGCGGCGCCGAAGGTCAGCCGGTAGGAAGCCAGCACGCGCGGCGCCGTCACGGCAGCCCAGAACGCGTCCCAGGACAGGGTCGCGCTCTTGAAAAGCAGCGTCGACAGCGGGATCAGCACGATCAGACTCAGGTAGAACACCGTAAAGCCCATGCTCAGGCCGAAACCCGGCAACACGCCGAACCGGTGCGCGCGCCGGGGGCGAGGCCGAGGCGGGTTCAAGGTCCCGAGGGTGGTAATGGAAGACATCTGCTGCCGGATCTCTATGAATGCCGAAGACGGTGGCCCGCGCCTGGCGAGCCACCGCCGTCCTGCCGAATCAGTTCCCGAAAATCACATCAACGCTTGCCCGGCTGGTAGAGCTGGTCGAAAGTGCCGCCATCCTCGAAGTGGGTCTTCTGGGCCTTCTGCCAGCCGCCGAAGACCTCGTCGATCGTGATCAGGTTCACCTTGGGGAAGGCCGACGCATACTTGGCCGCCACGGTCGGGTTGCGGGGACGGTAGTAATTCTTGGCGATGATCTCCTGCGCCTCGGGCGTATACAGGTATTCCAGGTAGGCCTGGGCGGCCTGGCGCGTGCCCTTCTTGTCGACGTTCTTGTCGACCACCGCCACCGGCGGCTCGCACAGGATGGACAGCGAGGGCGCGACGATGTCGAACTTGTCCGGGCCCAGTTCCTTCAGCGACAGCAAGGCCTCGTTCTCCCAGGCCAGCAGCACGTCGCCCTGGCCGCGCTCGACGAAGGTCGTGGTGGCCCCGCGCGCGCCGCTGTCCAGCACGGGCACGTGCTTGAAGAGTTCGGCGATGAACTCGCGGGCCTTGGCTTCATTGCCGCCCGGCTGCCTGAGGGCGTAGGCCCAGGCGGCCAGATAGTTCCAGCGCGCCCCGCCGGACGTCTTGGGATTGGGCGTGATGACCGACACGCCCGGCTTGATCAGGTCGCCCCAGTCCTTGATGCCTTTTGGATTGCCCTTGCGGACCAGGAACACGATGGTGGAGGTGTAGGGCGAGCTGTTCTGCGGCAGGCGCTTCTGCCAGTCGGCCGGCAGCAACTGGCCGTGCTCGTGCAGCGCATCGATGTCGTAGGCCAGGGCCAGCGTCACCACGTCGGCGTCCAGGCCGTCGATCACGGAACGCGCCTGCTTGCCGGAGCCGCCGTGCGACTGGCGGATGGTTACGTCGATGCCGGTTTTCTTCTTGTATTCGGTCGCGAAGGCCTTGTCCAAGTCCTTGTAGAGCTCGCGCGTGGGATCGTAGGATACGTTCAGCAGCGTCTGCTTTTGCTGCGCGGCAACAGGCGTGGCGGCCACGGCGGCCAATGCCAGCAAGGCAACGCCCAGTTTTCTTCCCAACAGCCAAGCCATTCGCGACTCCGTCGATCTTTCAAGGAGGTTGAATGGTCGGTCAGAAGCCCCCGGTTTGGGAACGACATCTTGGATGGTTACTTATTCCGCGCCGATATAAACCCCGGCGGATACAGAACAAATACTCCGTTATGAGTGGGCGCTAATAGATCATTTTCAAATCTTCGTTCTAATTTTTTTGTTTGCAACGCAACATGTGCTCCTCGTCGGCGCCCGCGCCGTGGCAGGAGAACCGTCTTGAATTTCCAGCAACTGCGCTCCGTGCGCGAGGCCTTGCGCCGCAATTTCAACCTCACCGAGGTCGCCAACACGCTCTATACGTCGCAACCGGGGGTCAGCCGGCAGATACGCGAACTGGAAGACGAGCTGGGCACGACCATCTTCGAGCGCGCCGGCAAGCGCCTGACCGGCCTGACCGAACCCGGCAAGGAAATCGTCAAGATCATCGACCGGCTGCTGCTGGAGCAGGAGAACCTGAAGCGGGCGGCGCACGAATTCAGCATCCGCGACCAGGGCCGCCTGACCATCGCCACCACCCATACCCAGGCCCGCTATGCATTGCCGGTGGTGGTGCAGGCTTTCCGCCGCCGCTTTCCGCAGGTCCACCTGAATCTGCAGCAGGGGTCGCCGCAGCACATCGCGGAATGGGTCGCCAGCGGCCAGGCGGACATTGGCATCGCCACCGAAGGCCTGTCGCAGGACATCCGGCTGTCGACGTTTGCCGGCTACCGCTGGAGCCACGTGGTCGTCGCGCCCCCAGGGCATCCGCTGCTGGACCGGGCGCAGCCGACGCTGGAAGAGCTCGGACGCTACCCTCTCATCACCTATGACACCGGGCTCACCGGCCGCTCGCACATCGACGAGGCCTTCGCCAATGCCGGCATCGTGCCGGACATCGTGCTGACCGCCATGGACGCCGACGTCATCAAGACCTACGTGGTCGCGGGGCTGGGCGTAGGCATCATCGCCGCCATGGCCTACGACAGCGGCGAGGACGTCAAGCTGCGGTCGCTCGCGGCCGACCACCTGTTCGCGTCCAACATGACCCGGGTTGCGGTCAGGCGCGGCGCCTATCTGCGCAACTTCGCCATTTCGTTCATCGAGATGTTCGCGCCCCACCTGGACCGCCAGACGATCACGGCACAGCAGGAAGAAGGCGACGCCGCGGTTCCCCGGCCCGAGCCTGTGGGGGCGTGAAAAATGTGCCCCCACGCTTGCCGCTACGCGGCGGCGCTGCCCTATGGTCAGTTCAGCGTGCCGCCCTTGCCGCCCGCGCTGAAGCGGCCGGCGCCGATCAACGCGATGACCAGACCGCCGAACAGGTACAGGCCCTGGAGCTCCAGGGCCCAGGCGCCGTTCTTGGTCACGGAGAAGATCTGGTTGCTGTGGGCCAGCGCAATGGCGACGACCATGTTGATGGCCACGATCAGGCCGCCCAGGCGGGTATAGATGCCCACCAGCAGCAGGATCGGGGCGACCACCTCGCCCACGTAGACGAAATATCCGAGAAACGCGGGCAAGCCGTGCGAGGCGAGCAGGCCCTTGACGAAGCCGATGCCGCCTATGACCTTGGGGATGCCATGCATCAGCATGAGCACCCCGATAGTCACGCGCAGCAGGAGCTTACCAAGATCGTCGGCGGTCTGGAGCATAGGTTTCCTATGGGTCGGGAACGAAGGCTCGCATTACAGCACATGTCTGTGACGCAAGCACCTCCACGGCCGGACCGCCGCCCCGTCACTCCTTGTTGGGCTGCGGCGTGATGCGCAGGTAGGGCCGCACCGCCTTGTACCCCTTGGGAAACTTCTGCTTGAGCACTTCCGGATCCTGCAGAGACGGCACGATGATGACGTCTTCGCCGTCCTTCCAGTTCACCGGCGTGGCGACGCTGTAGTTGTCGGTCAGCTGCAGCGAGTCGATCACCCGCAGGATCTCGTCGAAATTGCGGCCGGTGCTGGCCGGATAGGTGATGATGAGCCGCACCTTCTTGGCCGGATCGATGATGAAGACCGAACGCACCGTCGCCGTCGCGCTGGCGTTGGGATGGATCATGTCGTACAGGGTCGCGACCTTGCGGTCGGCATCGGCGAGGATGGGGAAATCCACCGTGGTGCCCTGGGTCTCGTTGATGTCGCCGATCCACTTCTGGTGGGAGTCGACCGGATCGACCGACAGCGCGAGGACTTTCACGTTGCGCTTGGCGAACTCCTGAGCGAGCTTGGAGGTATAGCCCAGCTCGGTCGTGCACACCGGCGTGAAATCGGCCGGGTGCGAAAACAGCACTCCCCAGCTGTCGCCGAGGTAATCATAGAAATGGATACGCCCTTTGGAGGAATCCTGTTCGAAATCGGGAGCGGTGTCGCCCAGACGCAATGCGGCCATGTCGGTCTCCTACGTTCCAAAGAATGCATTCTGGCGTTCCGCCGAGGAGGCGGGAACAAATGTTTGCACATATCTTTATAGCTTTCCACCATAAGACAACGGTGGATACTTATTTTTTCGCATAAGAGAATTCCGTAACTCCGATAAAAGCTCAGGTAATTAACAAAAGCAAAATTATTCGTTCCCAGTAATGAGCGGGACCGCCATCATGCGCTCATGCGACTGCAACCCCTGATCATCCCTGGCTGGAACAACTCCGGGCCGTCTCACTGGCAAAGCCTCTGGGAGGCATGCCTGCCGCGCGCCGTGCGCGTGCAGCAACGCGACTGGGCTGCGCCCGACCTGCACGACTGGACCAGCACGCTGGCGGCCGCCATCGAGGCGGCGCCGCGGCCGCCGCTGCTGATCGCCCATAGCCTGGGCTGCATCACGGTGTGCCATCTGCCGTTGCGCATACGCGAGAAAGTGGCCGGCGCGCTGCTGGTAGCGCCTGCCGATGTGGAGCGGCCGGGCGCCCCGGCGCTGCTGCGCTCGTTCTGCCCGGTGCCGATGCAGACGCTGCCGTTCCAGAGCGTGGTCGTGGCCAGCACCAACGACCCGTACTGTTCGCTGGCCCGCGCCCGCGAATTCGCCGAAGCCTGGGGCAGCCGCTTCGAGCAGATCGAGGATGCGGGCCACATCAATGCCGAATCGGGCTACGGCGAGTGGCCTCAGGGCCTGAAGCTGCTTGCGGCCCTGCGCCGCCGCGCGCACTGGCGTATCCCGGTGGCGCCCTGCCGCACACCGCCGCTTCCGCCGCCGCATTCGGCGGGATCGCATCATCGCCCTGCGCACTGATCCGGTCGGGAACCAGGCAGCGCAGAACCGGCCCCCTCAGAACGCTTCCACCGGCATCGCCAGCGTGCTGGCCCCGCCATGCAGGATCTCGCGCCGCAGCGCTTCCACACGGGGCAGCAGGTGCGCGCAATAGAACTGCGCCGCGGCCAGCTTGGCCGGGTAGAACGCATCGACATCGCCCTTGGCGATCTTGCGCCGGCAGGCCAGCGCCGCCCGGGCCATCTGCCAGCCGCCGTGCGTAAAACCGGCCAGCATCAGATAGGGCACGCTGCCCGCGTACACCTCGCGCACTTCGTCCCGGTAGCGCTCGGCCACGAAGCGCGCCACTTCCTCGTAGGCGTCCACCGCGTCGGCCAGTTGGCTGCGCAGGTCGGCCAGCGTGCCGTCGGCGTCCAGTTCGGCGAGGGTCTCGCGCATGTGGGCAACGATGGCCATCGCCACGGCGCCGCCGTCGCGCGCGGTCTTGCGCCCGACCAGATCGTTGGCCTGGATGGCCGTGGTGCCCTCGTAGATGGAGAGGATGCGTGCATCCCTGTAGTGCTGTGCGGCGCCCGTCTCCTCGATGAAACCCATGCCGCCGTGCACCTGGATGCCCAGCGAGGCGACCTCGACCGCCATCTCGGTCGAAAAACCCTTGACGATGGGAACCATGTATTCGTAGAAGGCCTGGTTGCGGCGGCGCACCTCGGCGTCGGGATGCCGGTGCGCGAAGTCGTGCGCGCCGGCCGCCACATAGGCGACCGCACGCGCGGCCTCGGTCAGGGTACGCATGGTCAGCAGCATGCGCCGCACATCGGGATGGTGGACGATGGCGACCGGTCCGCTGGAACCTTCCACCGCGCGGCTCTGCACCCGGTCCTTGGCGTAGTCCACCGCCTGTCGGCAGGCGCGCCCGGCCACGGCGATGCCCTGGAGCCCCACGGCAAAGCGGGCCGCATTCATCATGATGAACATGGTTTCCAGGCCGCGGTTGGGCTCTCCCACGAGATAGCCCACCGCCCCTTCCCCGACCTCGCCCTTGCCCTCGCCATACAGCAGCACGGCGGTCGGGCTGGCCTTGATGCCCAGCTTGTGCTCGATGGAGGCGCACCACACGTCGTTGCGCTTGCCCAGGGAGCCGTCGTCGTTGACCAGGAACTTCGGCACGATGAACAGCGACAACCCCTTCACGCCCTCGGGCGCGTCGGCGAGCCTGGCCAGCACCATGTGCACGATGTTCTGCGCCATGTCGTGCTCGCCGTAGGTGATGAAGATCTTCTGGCCGTGCAGGCGATAGCTGCCGTCGGCCTGCGGCACGGCGCGCGTGCGCACGAGCGACAGGTCCGAGCCGGCCTGCGGCTCGGTCAGGTTCATGGTTCCGGTCCAGGAACCGTCGATCATGGAAGGAATGAAACGGCGCTTCTGCTCTTCGGTGCCCGCGGTCAGCAACACCTCGATGGCGCCGTCCGTCAGCAGCGGGCACAGCGCGAACGCCAGGCAGGCGGCGTTCAGGTTTTCCATGCACGGCGTGGCAACCAGCTTGGGCAACCCCTGGCCGCCGAAGGCCACCGGATGCTGCAGCCCCTGCCAGCCTCCCTCGACGAAGCTGCGGAAGGCTTCCTTGAAGCCGGGGGACGCGGTTACCGTGCCGTCGCGCCAGGTCGGGGGCTGCAGGTCGCCGCTGCGGTTGAGCGGCGCGACGATCTCTTCGAGCAGTCTGGCGTTTTCGTCCAGGATCGCGTCGACCACTTCCGGGCCGGCCTCCTCGCCGCCGGGCAACTGCTGCACTTTGTCCAGGCCCGCCAACTCGTGGAGCACGAATCGGATGTCCCGCAATGGAGCCACGTAAGCCATGCAAACCTCCGGTCAGTTGGTACCGAGGGGCGGGCCCAGACCCCGCCCGGAGGCTGCCGCGCAGCGGCCGGGAGCCCGCCATTCGGGCGCGCGCGAGCGCGCAGGGGTCAGAGCGCCTTGGTCAATTCGGGCACGGCGGTGAACAGGTCAGCCACCAGCCCGTAGTCGGCCACGCCGAAGATCGGCGCCTCGGCGTCCTTGTTGATCGCCACGATCACCTTGGAGTCCTTCATGCCGGCCAGGTGCTGGATCGCGCCGGAGATGCCCACCGCCACGTACAGCTGCGGCGCCACGATCTTGCCGGTCTGCCCCACCTGCCAGTCGTTGGGCGCATAGCCGGCGTCCACCGCCGCCCGCGAGGCGCCCATGGCCGCGCCCAGCTTGTCGGCCAGCGGCTCGAGCAGCTTGAAGTTCTCCGCGCTGCCCATGCCGCGCCCGCCCGACACCACCGCCTTGGCCGCGGTCAGCTCGGGACGGTCGCTCTTGGCCACCTCGCGGCCCACGAACGAGGACTTGCCGCTGTCGGCCACCGCCGGCACGCTTTCCACCGGCGCCGAACCGCCCGTGGCCGCGGCCGCGTCGAAGGCCGTCGTGCGCACCGTGATCACCTTGGTCGCGTCGGCCGACTGCACCGTCGCGATCGCGTTGCCCGCGTAGATCGGCCGCTCGAAGGTATCGGCCGACTCGATCCCGACGATATCGGAGATCTGCGCCACGTCCAGCTTGGCCGCCACGCGCGGCGCCACGTTCTTGCCGTACGCCGTGGCCGGGAAGAGGATGTGGCTGTAGCCCTGGGCCAGCGCCAGCACCTGCGCCGCCACGTTCTCGGCCAACCCCTCGGCCAGCGCGGCACCGTCGGCCGACAGCACCTTGGCCACGCCGGCCACCTGCGCGGCCGCCTGCGCCGCCCCGCCCACGCCGGCGCCCGCCACCAGCACGTGCACCTCGCCACCCAGCCGCTGCGCCGCCGTGATCGTGTTCAGCGTCGCGCCACGCAGATGGGCATTGTCATGTTCCGCTACGACCAGTATCGCCATCTTCACACCACCTTCGCTTCATTCTTGAGTTTGTCGACCAGCTCGGCCACGTCGGCCACCTTCACGCCCGCCTGGCGCGCCGGCGGTTCGCTCACCTTCAGCGTCTTGAGGCGCGGCGTCACATCCACGCCCAGGTCTTCCGGCTTGACGGTCTCCAGCGGCTTCTTCTTGGCCTTCATGATGTTGGGCAGCGTCACGTAGCGCGGCTCGTTCAGCCGCAGGTCGGTCGTGACGATGGCCGGCAGCGTCAGCGACACCGTCTCCAGGCCGCCGTCCACCTCGCGCGTGACCGTCGCCTTGCCGTCGCCAAGCTCGACCTTGCTCGCGAAGGTCGCCTGCGGCCAGTCCAGCAGCGCGGCCAGCATCTGGCCCGTCTGGTTCGCATCGTCGTCGATCGCCTGCTTGCCCAGGATCACCAGCTGCGGCTGCTCCTTGTCGGCCAGCGCCTTGAGCAGCTTGGCCACGGCCAGCGGCTGGAGCTCTTCCTGCGTCTCGACCAGGATCGCCCGGTCCGCGCCGGTGGCCATCGCCGTGCGCAGCGTCTCCTGGCATTGCGCCACGCCGCACGAGACGGCCACGATCTCGGTCGCCACGCCCTTTTCCTTCAGGCGCGTCGCCTCTTCCACCGCGATCTCGTCGAACGGATTCATCGACATCTTCACGTTCGCGATGTCCACGCCCGTCTGGTCCGACTTCACCCGGACCTTCACGTTGTAGTCAACCACTCGTTTGACTGGCACTAACACCTTCATGTATGCAACCTCGTTTAAGTGAACCGGCTACGCCAGAGGGAGCCGCAAGCGGCGGCTCCGCGTGCGGGACAGGCAACCTGTCGATTATAGGTAATCGACACCGGCCCCTCCCCGCCCGAAAATGCGGGTAAATACGGACGCCGCCCGGACCGGCGATCCAGGCCACGCGGGGGAGGCTCCCCGGCATGGTCAGATGCCCGCCAGCGCCCGTATGTGCGCGGTGACGCTGCGCCCCAGCGCGGACAGGTTGTAACCGCCCTCCAGGCAGCTCACCACGCGCGCGCCGTGGCGGCGCGCCAGCTCGCCGAGCCGCTCGGTGATCCATGCGAAATCCGCCTCGACCAGCCCCATGCGCCCGAGGTCGTCCTCGCGATGCGCATCGAACCCGGCCGACACCAGCACCAGTTGCGGCCGGAATTTATCCAGCCTCGGCAGCCATCTGGAGGACACCAGCTCGCGTATGGCCGCGCCCTCGGTATAGGCCGGCACGGGTTCGTTGAGCATGTTGTCGGCCCATGGATGGATGCCGCTGAAGGGATAGAACGGGTGCTGGAAGAAACCGCACATCAGCACGCGCTCGTCGCCCGCCAGCGCGGCTTCCGTGCCGTTGCCGTGGTGCACGTCGAAATCGACCACCGCGATGCGCTCCAGGCCGTGGTGGACCATCGCATGGCGCGCGGCGATCGCCACGTTGCTCAGGAAGCAGAACCCCATCGCCTGGTCGGGGCAGGCATGATGGCCGGGAGGGCGCACGGCGCAGAAGGCGGCCTCGCCCTCGCCCGCCAGCACCGCGTCCACCGCGGCAATCGCCGCGCCCGCGGCGTGCAGCGCAGCGACGTAGGTATGCGGGTTCATCGCGGTATCGGGATCGAGTTGGGCATACCCCTGTGCCGGCGCACGCGCGACCAGCGATTCCAGGTATTCGGGCGTGTGGACCCGCAGCAGCGACTCCTGGGCGGCTTGCGGCGCTTCGCGCTCGAGCAGGTGGGCCGCCACACCCGACGCCAGCAACTGGTCCGAGATCGCATCGAGCCGCTCCGGGCACTCCGGATGCTCCTTGCCCATCTCGTGCAGCCTGCACGCGGGATGCGTGAAGTAAAGCGTAGCCATGGTCTCCATTATGCGCCGACTTGCATCGCGGCCGAACAGTCGGCAGCATCACGCTATCGATATCGCCCTGACGGAAATCTTACGCGTGAAATCGCAACCCTGCTCCCTGACGTCTTGTCGTGCCGGCGCCATCGCCGCAGCGCTTGCCGCGCTCTCCCTATGGGGCTGCGGCTCGGCTCCGCCGCCGGCCGCCGCCACCATGCAGGGCGTGCCGGCGCCCTCCGCCGCGCAAGACGCCCCCGCCATGCAGGGCATGCCGCCGGCAGGCGCGGCGGTCTCCCCGCCCGTCGCCGTCCCGGTTCCTCCTCCGCCGCAGGCTGCCGCGCCGGCGCCTGCGGCAGCGCCGGAACGAGTGCCGGCGCGCGACGCCAAGCGCGATTTCACCGCCGAGATGGCCGGCCGCGGGCTTGATCCATCCGAGGTCGCCCGCCTGCTCGATCAGGCGAGATACTCCGAGACCGTCGCCAGGCTGGTGCTGCCGCCCTCCTCGCCCACGGTACGCAGCTGGCCCCGGTATCGCTCCCGCTTCATCGAAAGCCGCCGCATCAAGGAAGGCCTCGCCTTCCAGGAAGAACACGCGCAAACGCTGGCCCGCGCCGAGGACCGCTACGGCGTGCCGGCCTCCATCATCGTGAGCGTCATCGGCGTCGAAACCTTCTACGGACGCGTCACGGGGAATTTCCGCGTCATCGACGCGCTCTCGACGCTGGCCTTCAACTATCCGCCCCAGGCGCGCAGCGACCGCAGCGCGTTCTTTCGCGAGCAACTGGCGCAATTCCTCGTCTGGTGCAAAGAGACCGGCAGCGATCCGCTGGCGGTAAAGGGATCGTACGCGGGCGCCATGGGCCTGCCGCAATTCATGCCGGGCAGCCTGCGCAAATTCGCGGTGGACGGCGACGGCGACGGCCGCATCGATCTGGCGGGCAGCCCGGCCGACGCCATCCTTTCGGTGGCCCACTTCCTGGTCGAGCATGGCTGGCAACGCGGCCAGCCGGTCTTCCTGCCGATCAACCTGCCGGCCGATCCGGCGGGGCTGGTCGACGGCGGACTCAAGCCCACGCTAAGCTGGGCCCAGCTCCAGGCGGCCGGCGCGCGCGCGCAGAAAGTGGCCGGCATGTCGGAGGAATGGCGAGACTGGCCCCTTGCCGTGATCGATCTCTACGACGGGGCGACCGGCACCACCGAATACCGCGTGGCCGCGCCCAACTTCTTCGCGCTGACCGAATACAACCGCAGCTACTTCTACGCCGCCTCGGTCACCGACCTCGCCGTGGAGCTGGAGCGGAGGAACCGCGTGGCGAGCCGGATCCGGGTCGGTCAGTTGAACACGCCCGTCGACAGATAACGGTCGCCGCGGTCGCAGACGATGAAGACGATGGTGGCGTTCTCGACGGTTTCGGCCACCTTCAGCGCCGCCACCAGCGCGCCGGCCGATGAAATGCCGGCGAAGATGCCTTCCTCGGCTGCCAGCCGCCGCGCCATGCCCTCGGCGTCGGCCTGGGTAACGTATTCGAGGCGGTCCACGGCGCTGGGATCGTAGATCTTGGGCAGGTAGGCTTCGGGCCACTTGCGTATGCCCGGGATCTGCGATCCTTCCGTGGGCTGGGCGCCGACCACCTGGATGGCCGCGTTGCGGCCCTTGAGATAGCGCGACACCCCCACGATGGTCCCGGTGGTTCCCATGGCGCTGACGAAATGGGTGACCTGCCCGTCGGTATCGCGCCAGATCTCGGGGCCGGTGGTCTCGACGTGCGCCAACGGATTGTCGGGATTGGCGAACTGGTCCAGCACCTTGCCCTTGCCCTCGGCCTGCATCTGCAGCGCGAGATCGCGCGCATATTCCATGCCGCCCTGCGATGCCGGCGTGAGGATCAGCTCGGCTCCGTAGGCCGTCATGGCCGCGCGGCGCTCCAGCGAAAGGTTGTCGGGCATGATGAGGATCATGCGGTAGCCGCGTATGGCGGCCACCAGCGCAAGCGCGATGCCCGTGTTGCCGCTGGTGGCTTCGATCAGCGTGTCGCCGGGCTTGATCTCGCCTCGCGCCTCGGCCCGCGCGATCATGGAACGCGCCGGCCGGTCCTTGACCGAACCGGCCGGATTATTGCCTTCCAGCTTCGCGAGGATGACGTTGCCGCGCGCGGCATTGCCTTCCCCCGGGATACGCTGGAGCCGGACCAGGGGCGTGTTGCCTATGGTCTGTTCGATGGTGGGATAGCTTTTCATGCGCCCCATGATAATCCAGCCGGCGGGATCAGTTCCCTTTACCCTTACTTTTCGGGGGCATATTGACCATCACGGCAGGCGCTTCCTTCCCATGGCGGTCGAGGGCCAGCCCGGCCGCGCGCAACTTCTGCAGCCGTTTGGCGCCCAGCCCGCGCACCCGCTCGGCAAGGTCCTCGAACGACAGGAAGGGACCGCCGCGCCGGCGCTCCTGCATGATGGTGGCGGCGGTCTTGGGACCGATGCCGCGCACGGTTTCCAGCTGGCTCTGCGTAGCGGTATTGACATCCACCGCATGGGCGCTGGCGAACGCTCCGAGCCCCAGGCCGGCCATGACGGCGATGCGGCCGGCGTAGCGGCGCGCGCCCCGCAGGCGGAACGGCCGCGGGTCGGGCTCGGCCCGGGTGGGATCGAGGAATGGATTCATGGTTGGACTCCGATGCAAGATTGCAGGCGGCCGGTCGACCGCCCCGTGTCCGGCCTTGCACGCCGGACACTGCAAGCTTGCGCCGCGGCCCCGCCACGGTGCGCGCCCGGGACGCCCGGAATCCGAGCGGGGAAACGCGTAGATCGGCGCCCGCGCCCTGCTCAGGCCGACATGCCTCGCAGTTCGCGGATGTATTCCGAGACGCCCGTCTGCACGTCGCGCATCGGGGCCGTGAAACCCGCCGCGCGCAACTGCGTGGTATCGGCCTGGGTGTAGCTCTGGTAGCGCCCCTTCAGGTCCTCGGGAAATTCCACATACCGGATCAGGCCCTGCGTCACGAGTTCTTCCAGCGGCAACGGGGACTCGCCTCGCTCCTGGCGCAGCGTATTGACCACGGCCATGGCGACGTCGTTGAACGGCTGCGCGCGGCCTGTCCCGCAATTGAACACGCCCGACACCGGACGGCCCAGGAAATGCAGGTTCACCTCCACCACGTCGTGGACCGAGATGAAATCGCGCTGCTGCTCGCCGTCGCCATAACCGTCCCACCCTCCGAACAGGCGCACGTGCCCTTCCTTGAGGAACTGGTTCATGTTGTGGAAAGCCACCGATGCCATCCGGCCCTTGTGCTGTTCGCGCGGGCCGTACACGTTGAAATAGCGCAAGCCGATCACCGGCGCGGCCAGCGAGCCGAGCCGGCGGCGCAGCACCTGGTCGAACAGGAATTTGGAGTAGCCGTAGACGTTCAACGGCTTCTCGTTCGCGGGATCCTCGGCATAGACGGGCCCGGCGCCGTAGACCGCCGCCGAAGACGCGTACAGGAAAGGAATCCCGGTCCGCTGCGCATATTCGAAGAGCTCGAGCGTGACCCGGTAATTATTGTCCATCATGTACTGGCCGTTGCGCTCGGTGGTGTCCGAGCACGCGCCCTGGTGCAGGATGGCCTCGACCTTGGGCAGCGTCCCGTCCGCGACGCGCTTGCGGAAATCGTTCTTGTCGAGATAATCGGCGATCTGGCAATCGACAAGATTCACGAACTTGTCGCCTTCGAGCAAATCGTCGACCGCGATGATGTCGCGCTCGCCGCGGGCATTCAGCCCCTTGACCAGATTGCTGCCGATGAACCCGGCGGCTCCCGTTACGATGATCATGGCAAAACCCTCTTCTAGGCCGTGAGACCGGCACGCAATTCGGCCGGTGTCACGATCGACGTCCCCAGCTTGCCGACGACGATGCCGCCAGCCAGGTTGGCCCACCGCATGGCCGTATGCAGGTCGAGGCCGGCGGCGCGCATGACGGCCAGCGTCGCGATGACGGTGTCGCCCGCGCCCGAGACGTCGAACACCTCTCTTGCCTGCGCTTCCACGTGGTCGCGCCCCTCGGCGGTGTACAGCGTCATGCCGAGCTCCGAACGCGTCACCAGCAGCGCGTCCAGGTCCAGCGCCTCGCGCAGGTGCTGCGCGCGTTCCGTCAACTGCGCCTCGTCGCGCCAGCGGCCGACCGCCTCGCGCATCTCCGACTGATTGGGCGTGACCAGCGTGGCGCCGCGATAGCGGCCATAGTCGTCGCCCTTGGGATCGACCAGCACCACGCAGCCGCGCGCCCGCGCCAGCGCGACAAGGTCCTGGACCTGGTCCAGCACGCCCTTGGCGTAGTCGGACAGCACGATCACGTCGTGGTCGGCGAGGTGCACGGCCACCCGGGCCGCCAATTCCGCCAGCACGCCGCTCGACGGTTGCTGCTCGAAATCCACGCGCAGCAATTGCTGTTGCCGGCCCAGGACGCGCATCTTCATGGTGGTGGGCACGGCCGGATCGACAACGAGGTCGGCCGTAACCCCATCGTCCTCGCACAGGCGCGCGACGGCGCGACCGGAATCGTCGTCGCCCACTACGCCCACCAGCGTCACGCGCGCCCCCAGCGCCGCGGCGTTGCGCGCCACGTTGGCCGCGCCGCCCAGCCGGTCCTCGCTGCGGGACACGCGAACCACCGGCACCGGCGCCTCGGGCGAGATGCGATGCACCTCTCCGAACCAGTACCGGTCCAGCATCACGTCCCCCACCACCAGCACGCGCGCCGCCGCGCGCCGCTCATCCGAGGGGAACGCTCCCAACGCCGACGCGCTCATGCGTTGCTCCTCAACGTGAAACCGGCAGGCAAATAAGAGATGCCACGTACCAGGAAAACATCACTCCAATCCAGGATGCGGTGGATCCGGCTCTGCCGGTCCACTCGCATCGCCCCCTGGGCGGCGCGCGTCAGCGCATAGGGGGGGGCATTTTCATACAGCATCCAGTTCTTCCAATCGTTTAGGCGCGTAGGTTTCCCAGGCATTGCAGCCCGGGCACTGCCAATGAAACCGCTTGGCCTTGAAGCCGCAGGCCTGGCAGGCGTAGCGGTCCAGGCGCTGCGTGTGCTTGTGGATCAGGCTGCGCATCAGCACCGCGTCGTCCGCCGGCGTCCACGGCGAGGCTGCATCGGCCTGCGGGTTGTTCAGCGTCACCACGTTGGCCGCGGCCTGTTGCCCGACCGCGGATTGCGAGGATTTCTCGCCGGCCACCTGGGCCTCCAGCAGCCGATCCAGCCCGAGCAGCGAGGGATTGCGCTGCAGGGCGCCACGCGCGAAATTCCAGGCCTGCGACAAGCCGCGCTGGCGGCGCAGCGCCTGGAAGATGGCGTTGAACAAATCCAGGGAGGGATGGCGGGCGTAGTGGGCCTCGAGCTTTTCCAATCCTTCGTTGGGCGTGCCCCGCGCCTCGTGGTTCGCCAGGAATTGTTCGGCCACCAGGCCGGCATACTCCGGGTGCGCGGCCAGCACCGACTCCAGGTGCAGCCGTTGGGCGCGCAGATCCCCTTCGCGCTTGGCCAGGTCGGCGCGCATCATCGCGACGCGCACATGGGGGACGTCGTCGCGACCGCGCTCGGCGTGGACCGACACATGCGCGGCCGCATCCAGCGCGGCATGGGCAGCCTCGATGTCGCCCGCGGCGAGCGCGGCGGCGGCCTCTTCGCAATGAAAATGGACCGCTTGCGGCACGGGTTCGTCGATCAGGCCCTGCAGGGCCTGCACGGCCTGGATGGCGCGCGGCCAATCACGCTCGGTCTCGTGGATGCGGACCAGCGCGCGCAACGCATCGGGGGCGAAACGGGTGCCTTTCAGTTGATCGAAGGCCGCTTCCGCGCGATCCAGCATACCCGCGCGCAGGTAGTCTTGCGCCAGCGCATGCAAGGCTTGCTCGCGCTGGCTGGCCGGCAGATCCGCGCGCTGCAAGAGGTTCTGGTGGACGCGTATGGCCCGCTCGATCTCGCCCCGCCGGCGGAACAGGCTGCCCAGCGCGAAATGCAGCTCTATGGTTTCCGGATCGAGCTTGGCCACCTCGATGAAGGCATCGATGGCACGGTCGTGCTGTTCGTTCAGCAGGAAATTGAGCCCGCGGAAATAGGAATCGGGAACGCTGCGGTGCTCCGACAGCATCTGCCGGATGTCCACGCGTGCCGCGACCCAGCCCAGGCCGAACAACAGGGGGATGGCGATCAGCCACCAGGGTTCGAAATCCACGTCGTCTATGCCTTACAAGGGAGTCACCGGAAGCACGACGTCCGGCGACGGCGGCGCATCCGCGGCAGCCGGCCCCTGCCCGGCCGCCTTGACCTGCTCGAGCTCGCGCCTGAGCGCGGCCATCTCGCGCCGCCTGCGCATGACGCCGGGCACGGTCAGCAACAGGCCGAAGATGGCGCCCACCACGAAACTGGCCAGCATGACCACGATCAGCGGCACCTCGCTGATGAGGTGGTCGGCGAAGAAATACACGTTCACCCGGTCGGTATTCTTGAGCGCGAACAGCAGGACCACCACGAATACGACCAGCCGCAGCGCCCAGACGAGATATCGCATGTCGAAGCTCCAGGTGAGGAATGAGATATCCCGCGATTGTAAATGACCCCACCGCTTCGGACCGCGCGCGGCACCCATAGAGTAAAAATAGTTCTCATTTTCCAGGCGCCCCATCAGGCCCGGGAAGGAAACCGTGCCCCCGCCCGACCCGTGCCCCGGCAATACACTGAAGGCCTGTACGCCGATCGCCACGGTTGGCTTCAAGGCTCGCTGCGCCCACCGCACCGCTTCCCTACGGAACCCTTCCCAGCCGCGCGGCCAAAGGCGCGCGAGGCAAGGGATTCGAGCTGACGGCATCGGGCGGGGTGCTCCCCGACTGGCTCGACCATAGGTTCCAGGAAGCCTGGAGCGGAGCCATGAAAAAACCCCGCCGACTCCGAAAGCTGGCGGGGTTTGTTCGGGCTTGCCTGCGGCCTGCGATCCGGCCGGTCAGTTTCCGGAGGGCTCTTGCACGGGGGCGTCGACCCGCTCGCGCAACTCCTTGCCGGCCTTGAAGTGCGGCACCCGCTTTTCGGGAACCAGCACCTTTTCACCGGACTTGGGATTGCGCCCGATACGCGGCGGACGCCTGGACAACGAAAAACTGCCGAAACCACGGATCTCGATGCGCTGCCCTTCCGAGAGGGACTGGGCCATCGCATCGAGGATGGTCTTGACGGCGTAGTCGGCGTCCTTGGCGACCAGTTGCGGATACCGGGCGGCCAGTCGTGCAATCAACTCGGATTTCGTCATGGAGTTCATGAGACCTCATGCGAGCTGCCAGTGGCGCAAATTACAAGGGCTCCAACAGCGGAGCCCTCTCGAACGAACGCCGTTCCCCCATCAGCCTGGTAGTACCCCAGGGCACGGCGGACCCGGCTTTGCCGGTCCGCCAGTGCGGCCCCCTTCGAGGGGGAGCGGCCGAAGGCCGCCAGGGGGTGGGCTACCTCAGCCGTTCTCGCGCTGGTCGAGCTTGGCCTTCAGCAGGGCGCCCAGGTTGGTGGTACCCGACGAAGCGCTGGCGTCGGACATGCGCTGGATGGCCTCGGCCGTCTCGGCGTTGTCCTTGGCCTTGATCGAGAGCTGGATCGAACGCGTCTTGCGGTCGATGTTCAGGATCATGGCGTCGATGTTGTCGCCGGCCTTCAGGACCGTGGTGGCGTCTTCGACGCGGCCCGAGGAGATCTCGGAAGCGCGCAGGTAGCCTTCGACATCGACCGACAGGGTCACGACCGCGCCCTTGGCCTCGACCGACTTCACGGTGCCCTGGACGACGGCGCCCTTGTCGTGGGTGGCCACGAAGTTGTTGAACGGATCGCCTTCCAGCTGCTTGATGCCCAGCGAGATGCGTTCCTTCTCGGTGTCGATGCCCAGCACCACGGCCTCGACCTCGTCGCCCTTCTTGAAGTTGCGCACGGCTTCTTCGCCGGACTCGCTCCAGGACAGGTCGGACAGGTGGACCAGGCCATCGATGCCGCCGGGCAGGCCGACGAATACGCCGAAGTCGGTGATCGACTTGATGGCGCCGCGGACCTTGTCGCCACGCTTGTGGTTGATCGAGAACTCTTCCCACGGGTTGGGGCGGCACTGCTTCATGCCCAGCGAGATGCGGCGACGGTCTTCGTCGATCTCGAGCACCATGACCTCGACCTCGTCACCCAGGGTGACGACCTTCTTGGGATCGACGTTCTTGTTGGTCCAGTCCATTTCGGACACGTGGACCAGGCCCTCGATGCCGGCTTCGACCTCGACGAACGCGCCGTAGTCGGTCAGGTTGGTGACCTTGCCGAACAGGCGGGTGCCTTGCGGATAGCGGCGAGCCAGGCCCACCCACGGATCTTCGCCCAGTTGCTTGACGCCCAGCGAGACGCGGTTCTTTTCCTGGTCGAACTTGAGGACCTTGGCCTGGATTTCCTGGCCGACGGACAGGACTTCCGAGGGGTGACGCACACGGCGCCATGCCAGGTCGGTGATGTGCAGCAGGCCGTCGATGCCGCCCAGGTCGACGAACGCACCGTAGTCGGTAATGTTCTTGACGACGCCGTTGACGATCGCGCCTTCGTGCAGGGTCTCGAGCAGCTTCTGGCGCTCTTCGCCCATGTTGGCCTCGAGCACGGCGCGGCGCGACAGCACGACGTTGTTGCGCTTGCGATCGAGCTTGATGACCTTGAATTCGAGGGTCTTGCCTTCGTACGGGGTGGTGTCCTTGACGGGACGCAGGTCGACCAGCGAACCCGGCAGGAAGGCGCGGATCGCGTTGGTCATGACGGTCAGGCCGCCCTTGACCTTGCCGGTGATGGTGCCGGTGACGAGGTCGCCGGATTCGAGGGCCTTCTCGAGCTGCAGCCAGGCCGCCAGGCGCTTGGCGCGGTCGCGCGACAGAACGGTGTCGCCGT
Organism: Pigmentiphaga sp. NML080357; assembly: GCF_002188465.1. Taxonomy (GTDB): domain Bacteria; phylum Pseudomonadota; class Gammaproteobacteria; order Burkholderiales; family Burkholderiaceae_B; genus Pigmentiphaga. The sequence continues at coordinate 185,209 of NZ_NINW01000008.1, forward strand.
AGCCGTTTTCGAGCGCGTCGATGGCGACCGAGACGAAATCGCCTTCGGAAACTTCGAGTTCGCCCTTGTCGTCGAGGAATTCCTCGATGGGGATCAAGGCCTCGGACTTCAGGCCGGCATTGACCACGACGAAGTTATGGTCGATGCGCACCACCTCGGCGGTGATGACTTCGCCGGATTTCATTTCCTGGCGCTTGATGCTTTCTTCGAACAGGGCGGCAAAGCTTTCTTCGCCGGCAGGAGCTTGGGAAACCGAAGACATTGTGATGTGTTACCGGGTTACGCACTTCATGGGGGCGGCCGAGACATTCGGCCTGACACCACACCAATCGGTGGAGTTGCAAAACCTCATTGCTGAGGGCCTGTACTGCTGTTGCGGCGCCTTCAGGCACGCGGCACGGATGCGCGTTCCTGCCACCAGGCCATGACCTGCGCCACCGTCTGCTCAATGGAGAGGTGGGAGGAATCGAGCACCAGGGCGTCGGGGGCGGCGGCCAAAGGCGCGTTCGCCCGTTGCGTATCGCGTGCGTCGCGCGCTTCCAAATCGCGCAAAAGGGTTAAGAGGTTAGCCGAAAAACCCTTTTCGATCAACTGTTTATAGCGGCGCTGGGCGCGCGCCTCGGCACTCGCCACCAGGAATATTTTGAGGTCGGCGTCCGGAAAAACAACCGTCCCCATGTCGCGCCCGTCGGCCACCAGGCCGGGCGCCCGGCGGAAGGCCCGCTGGCGGTCGAGCAGCGCCGCCCGCACCGGAGCCAGCGCCGCGACCTGGGAGGCGAGGTTGCCGACCTCCTCCCGGCGGATGTCGGCGCTCACGTCCCGTCCCGCCATGCTCACGCCATGGGCATCGAAGCGCACGTCCAGCGCAGCGGCGGCCCGCGCGGCGCCCGCTGCGTCGTCGGCCGGGATCCCCTGCTCCAGGCAGGCGAGCGCCGTGAGCCGGTACAAGGCGCCACTGTCGAGCAGATGCCAGCCCAGTTGGCCGGCGACCCTGGCGGCAATGGTGCCCTTGCCCGACGCGGTCGGGCCGTCGATGGCGATCATGGGAGCCGGTTTGCCAGTCATTTATGGAACCTATCGCAGATATTGGATTGATCAACTGGCGCGCTACGGGCACGACGCGCACAATAGATAACGATTCTCATTACGAAAAAAGGAACGCGACGATGGCCAAGACCCTAGCCTTCGGCGGCCTGCACCTCGCGACTTCATTCAGCGTCGCCTACATTATTACCGGCAGCGTGGCCTTGAGCGGTGCCGTGACCTTCGTCGAGCCAGCGGTCAATACGGTCGTCCACTACTTCTTCGACAAGTTCTGGGAACGCCGCAAGACCCTGCGCCCGCGTGGCGCGGCCCCGGCTCAGGCGCCCACCAGCCCGGCATAGACGTCGAAATAGGTCGGGAAGGTCTTGCTGACGCAGCCGGGATCCAGGATGCGCACGCCCACCGGCCCGAACGCGGCCAGAGAGAAGCACATGGCCATGCGGTGGTCATCCCAGGTACCGATCTCGGCAGCTTTCCAGGAAGCCGGTGGAATCACCGTCAGGCTGTCCGGCGTGGCCTGGGCCAGCGCGCCCAGCTTGGAAAGCTCCGTCTGCATGGCGTGGATGCGGTCGGTCTCCTTGACGCGCCAGCTCGCGATGTTGCGCAGCCGGCACGGCCCGTCCGCGTAGAGCGCCAGCACCGCCGCGGTCATGGCCGCATCGGGGATCAGGTTGAAATCGGCGTCGAAGGCCTTCAGGCGCCCGCCTTCGGCCACCTTGGTGCCGCGCGTCTCGATCCAGTCCGGCCCCATCTCCACCTGGGCCCCCATGGCGGCGAGGGTGTCGGCGAAGGCGACGTCTCCCTGGATGCTGTCTCGTCCCACGCCTGTCACCCGCACCGGTCCGCCGCCGATGGCTCCCAGGGCCAGGAAATACGAAGCGGACGAAGCGTCGCCCTCCACCGGCATGTGCCCGGGGGAACGGTAGGCCGAATTGGCGGGCACGGCGAACCGGCGCCACTCGTCGCGCACCGCCGTCACGCCGAAGCGGCGCATCAGGTTCAGCGTCATCTCCACGTAGGGCTTGGAAATGAGCTCCCCTTCGACTTCGATCACGAAGTCGCGGCCCGCCGCCTGGGTGGCCAATGGCGCTGCCAGCAGCAGCGCCGTGAGGAACTGGCTCGACACCGAGCCGTTGACCTTGACGGGCCGCGACAGATCCAGTTCGCCCCAGCCTATCGACAACGGCGGATAGCCTTCCTTGCCCTGGTAGGCCACCCGGGCGCCCAGCATGCGCAGGGCATCGACCAGGTCGCCGATGGGACGCTCGTGCATGCGCGGCACGCCATGAAGCAGGTAGTGCCCGCCCATCATCGCCAGCGCGGCGGTGAGCGGGCGGATCGCGGTACCGGCGTTGCCCATGAAGAGGTCGGCCTGCCCGACGCGGAAGCGGCCGCTTCCCTCGACCAGCACCTCGTCGGGCCGCTCGCCGGCCGTGATGCGCACGCCCAGTGTGCGCAGGGCGGCCAGCATGACCTGCGTGTCATCGGAATCGAGCAGGCCGGAAACGCGCGTCGTGCCTTCGGCCAGCGCCGACAGCAGCAGCACGCGGTTGGAAATGCTCTTGGAGCCGGGCAGGTCCACCGTGCCGCGGGCGCTGCGAACGGGAGCCAGGTCCAGGTGGGGCGCGTTGCGCGGAGCGTCGGTCATGGCACTCATTCCGTCGTATCGGGGGATTCGGGCTGGCCGGCGCGCCACGCCCGCCGCGCCTGCGACACGGTCCGCAGCATGGCGTCGAGGCCCGCGCCGTCGCCGCGGCGCATGGCCGCTTCGAATTGATCCAAAGCGTGCCGCACGGCCGCGGTTTCCTGCATCATGGCGTCGCGATTGGCCAGGAATATGTCCCGCCACATGTCCGGCGAGCCGCCGGCGATGCGGGTGAAGTCGCGAAAACCGCTGCCCGCCAGGTCCAGCCGCAACGCGGCGTCGGGCGCGGCAAGCACCTGCGCCATGTAGGCGAAGGCCAGCAGGTGCGGCACGTGGCTGACCGAGGCCAGCACCGTATCGTGCTCGTCCGCTTCCATCGTCCGCACCAGTGCGCCGCAGCACCGCCAGGCTCGCTCAACCAGGTCGACCGCGGGCGGCGGGTTCTCGGGCAACGGCGTCAGGATCACCGTTCGCCCTTCGTACAGCTCGGGGAATGCGGCCGCGGGGCCGCTACGCTCGCTGCCCGCAATGGGATGGCCGGGCACGAACTGGCCGATGCGGGCGCCGAGCGCGGCGCGGGCGGCGTGCACCACGTCCGTCTTGGTGCTGCCCGCGTCGGTGACCACGGTATGCGGCCCCAGGTGCGACGCCAGCGCCTCCAGCGTGGCGCCCGTCGCGCCCACCGGTACGGCCACCAGGACCAGATCGGCGCGGGCGGCTTCTTCGAGCGTAACGACCCGGTCCACGAGGCCGAGCCGGCGCGCCTCGTCCAGCGATGAAGCCTGGCGGCCGACGCCCCAGACCTGTCCGACCTGCCCCGCCCGCCGCAGCGCGGCGGCGAACGAGCCGCCTATCAAGCCCACGCCCACGACCGCGAGCACGGGTACCAGGGGTTGAATGCGGTGCCCGGCGTTTTCTTCCGGTTCGGCCAACGACATGGGTCCGGCCCCGCTCAAGGCGATACCGGGTACGACCCGAGCACCTTGATGAAGGCTACCCGCGCCTGCAGCGCGGCAAGCGCCTTGGCCACCTTGGGATCCTGCCGGTGGCCCTCGATATCGACGTAGAAATAGTATTCCCACTGGCCCGTACGGGCCGGGCGGGACTCGAAGCGGGTCATGGATACGTCGTTCTCGGCCAGCGGCGCCAGCATCCGGTAGACGGCGCCCGCCTCGTTGGGCACGGCCAGGATCAGGCTGGTCTTGTCGCGGCCCGACGGCGTGGTCTCGAGGTGGCCGATGGCCAGGAAACGGGTGCGGTTGTGCGGATCGTCCTGGATGCCCGCCGCCACGATCTTGAGTCCCCAGCGCTGCGCCGCCTGCTCGCTGGCGATGGCCGCCACGGTCGGGTCTTCGGACGCCAGGCGGGCCGCTTCGGCATTGCTGGCGGCCGAGGCGCGGGCCAGTTCGGGATGGTGGTCGGACAGCCATCCCTGGCACTGCGCCAGCGATTGCGGATGCGAATGGATGACCTTGACGCCATCCAGCGTGCCGCTGCGGGTCATCAGGCATTGCACCACGGGCACCGAGCGCTCGCCCAGGACCTTCACCGGCGAGGACAGCAGCAGGTCCAGCGTGCGGTTGACGGCGCCTTCGTTGGAATTCTCCAGGGGGACGATGCCGAAGTCCGCGCGGCGAGTCTCCACCGAGCGGAAGACCTCGTCTATCGTGCCGCACGAGACGGGATCGACGGCGTGCCCGAAATGCGCCAGCACGGCCTGCTCGGAGTACGTGCCCTGGGGACCCAGATAGGCCACGCGCGCGGGCTGCTCCAGCGCGCGGCAGGCCGACATGATCTCCATCCAGATGGCCGACAGCGCCTGGTCGGGCAACGGACCGCCGTTGAGCTCCTGCAGCCGCCGGATGACCTGGGCCTCGCGCTCGGGCCGGAACACCGCTCCGGCGTGGTGCTCCTTGGCCAATCCCACCGCCTGCGCCGTGCGCGCGCGCTCCGACAGGAGTTCGAGCACCTGCGCGTCGATGGCGTCGATGCGCTCGCGCAGCGGCGCCAGCTTCTTTTGCAGATCGTCATCCATGGCTGCGCTCGAAATCCTTCATGAAGTCGACCAGGGCGCGCACACCCTCGATGGGCATGGCGTTGTAGATGGACGCCCGCATGCCGCCCACGCTCTTGTGCCCCTTGAGCTGCAGCAGGTGCGCCGCTTCCGCCGCCTGCAGGAAAGGCGTGTTCAGTGCATCGTCGCGCAGCATGAACGGCACGTTCATGCGCGAGCGGACGGGCCGGTGTACCGGATTGCGGTAGAAGGCCGTGGTGTCGAGATAGTCGTACAGCAGCCGGGCCTTGGCCACGTTGGCCGCCTCCATCGCCGCCACGCCGCCCTGCTGCTTGAGCCACTTGAACACCAGCCCCGCGATGTAGATCGCATAGGTGGGCGGCGTGTTGAAACGCGAGCGCTCCTGGGCGACGATGGCGTAATCGAACGCCGACGGGCAGATGGGCAGCGCGCTGCCCAGCAGGTCCTTGCGGACGATGACGATGGTCAGGCCGGCCGGCCCGATGTTCTTCTGCGCACCGGCGTAGATCAGCCCCGCCCGGCGCACGTCCATGGGCCGGGACAGAATGTGCGAGGAGGCGTCCACGGTCAGCGCCGCCTCGGGCGCGCCCAGCGCAGCCAGGTCGGGCCAGTCCATGAACTCGACGCCGCCTATGGTCTCGTTGCTGCACAGGTGGACGTAGCTCGCCTGCGGCCGCACCTGCCAGGACGCGGGATCCGGCATGTAGGTCCACGGCCCCTGCTCCGCGCCCTCCAGGACGGCGGGCCGCTCGGCCGTGGCCGCCATGGCCACGTCGCCGTAGCGCTGGGCCTCCTTGAAGGACTTGACCGACCACGAGCCGTTCACCACGTAATCGGCCGCTCGCGCCTGGCGGCGTCCGATCAGGTTCATCGGGACGATGGCGTTCTCGCCCAGGCCGCCGCCCTGCAGGAACAGGACGGCGTAGTCGTCCGGCACCGAGAGCAGTTCGCGCAGGTCGGACTCGGCCTCGTCGCAGATCTGCTCGAACTGCTTGCCGCGATGGCTCATTTCCATCACCGACATGCCGCTGCCGTGCCAATCCAGCATTTCGGCCGCTGCCTGCCGCAACACGGCCTCGGGAAGGACGGCCGGACCGGCGGAGAAATTGTAGGGTCGAGTCATGGCAACCGCCTTATTCGGCCTCGCTGGAAGACGGAGCCTCGGGCTCGGCGTCGGCGCCGCCGCCCTCGGGCTCCTCGGTATCGGATTCGACCACGCGCTGCACGCCGGACAGGTGCGTGCCCTCGTCGACGTTGATCAGCGTGACGCCCTGCGTGGCGCGACCCATCTCGCGGATCTCGCTCACGCGGGTGCGCACCAGCACGCCGCCGGTGGTGATGAGCATGATTTCGTCGCTGGGATCGACCAGCACGGCGCCCACGACCTTGCCGTTGCGCTCGGTGGTTTGGATCGCGATCATGCCCTTGGTACCGCGGCCGTGGCGGGTGTATTCGCCTATCGGCGTGCGCTTGCCGTAGCCGTTCTCGGTGGCCGTCAGCACGCTCTGTGTTTCATTCTCGGCCACCAGCAGGGCGATCACGGTGTGCGAGTCTTCCAGCATCATGCCGCGCACGCCGCGCGCGGTGCGGCCCATCGGGCGCACATCGTTCTCGTCGAAGCGCACCGCCTTGCCGGCGTCGGAGAACAGCATCACGTCATGCTTGCCGTCGGTCAGCGAGGCGCCGATCAGGTAGTCGCCCTCGTCCAGGTCGACCGCGATGATGCCGGCCTTGCGGGGATTGGAGAATTCGGACAGCGGCGTCTTCTTGACCGTGCCCTTGGCCGTGGCCATGAAGACGTAGTGGTCCTCGCTGTACGCCTTGACGGTCAGCACCACGGTAATCTTCTCGCCGTCGGACAGCGGGAACATGTTCACGATGGGCTTGCCGCGCGAATTGCGCGTGCCTTGCGGCACCTCCCAGACCTTCAGCCAGTAGACCCGGCCGCGGTTGCTGAAGCACAGGATGGAATCGTGCGTGTTGGCGATGAAGAGCTGGTCGATCCAGTCGTCTTCCTTCGTGGCCGTGGCCTGCTTGCCGCGACCGCCGCGCTTCTGCGCGCGGTACTCCGACAGCGGCTGGCTCTTGATGTAGCCCGCGTGCGACAGGGTCACGACCATGTCAGTGGGGGTGATCAGGTCCTCGGTGTCGAGCTCCGTGGCGTTCAGCTCGATGTGCGAACGGCGCGTGTCCTTGGCGTCGGTGCCGAACTCCGCCTTGATGGCCGAGAGTTCGTCGCCGATGATGACGGTGACGCGCTCGGGCTTGGCGAGGATGTCGAGCAGGTCGGCGATGTTCGCCATGACGTCCTTGTACTCGCCGACGATCTTGTCCTGCTCCAGCCCGGTCAGGCGCTGCAGGCGCATGTTCAGGATTTCCTGCGCCTGGGTGTCGCTCAGCCGGTACAGCCCGTCGTCCTGCATGCCGTACTCGGCCGGCAGCCCCTCGGGCCGGTAGGCATCGCGTCCGCCCGCCGTCTCGGCCTCGGCGCGCGCGAGCATCTCGCGCACCAGCGAGGAATCCCACGTGCGGGCCATCAATTCCTGCCGGGCGATGGGCGGCGTCGGCGCGGCCTTGATGATGGCGATGAAATCATCGATGTTGGCCAGCGCCACGGCCAGGCCTTCGAGCACGTGGCCGCGTTCGCGGGCCTTGCGCAGCTGGAACACCGTGCGGCGGGTCACGACCTCGCGGCGGTGCGCCAGGAAGTGCTCCACCATCTGCTTCAGGTTGAGCAGGCGCGGCTGGCCATCGACCAGCGCCACCAGGTTCATCCCGAAGGTGTCCTGCAACTGCGTGTTCTTATAGAGGTTGTTGAGCACGACCTCGGGCACTTCGCCGCGCTTGAGCTCGATCACCACGCGCATGCCGTCCTTGTCGGACTCGTCGCGGATGTCGGAAATGCCCTCGATCTTCTTTTCGTTGACGAGTTCGGCGATGCGTTCGAGCAGCGAGCGCTTGTTGACCTGGTACGGGATCTCGTCGACCACGATGGCCTCGCGCCCACCCTTCTCGACGTCCTCGAAATGGGTCTTGGCGCGCATCACGACGCGGCCGCGGCCGGTGCGATAGCCCTCGCGCACGCCGGACATGCCGTAGATGATGCCGCCGGTGGGGAAGTCGGGCGCAGGGATGATCTCGATCAGCTCGTCGACCGTGCAGGCGGGATTGCGCAGGCAGTAGAGGCAGCCGTCCACCACTTCGGCCAGATTGTGCGGCGGAATGTTGGTGGCCATGCCCACGGCGATACCCGAGCTGCCGTTGACCAGCAGGTTGGGCAGGCGCGTCGGCAGCAGCAGCGGCTCTTTCTCGCTGCCGTCGTAGTTGGGACCGAAATCCACGGTCTCCTGGTCGATGTCGGCCAGCAGCTCGTGGGCGATCTTGGCCAGGCGGATTTCGGTATAGCGCATGGCCGCCGCGCCGTCGCCGTCGACCGAGCCGAAGTTGCCCTGGCCGTCGACCAGCATGTAGCGCAGCGAGAACGGCTGGGCCATGCGCACGATGGTGTCGTATACCGCCTGGTCGCCGTGCGGATGGTACTTACCGATGACGTCGCCGACGATACGGGCCGACTTCTTGTAGGCCCGGTTCCAGTCGTTGTTGAGTTCGTGCATCGCGTACAGCACGCGCCGGTGCACGGGCTTGAGACCGTCCCGGACGTCGGGAAGCGCGCGGCCGACGATCACGCTCATGGCGTAATCGAGATAGCTGCGGCGCATCTCTTCTTCGAGAGAGATCGGTAGTGTTTCCTTGGCGAAGGAATCCATGGGCAAGCTGCATCAAGAGGTGTTGTCGCGCCCCGTGCCCGCTGGCATCCGGCCGGCCCGCGAGCCGGCATGACACCGGGCGGCAAGCGCGGATCCCAGGGGGAAACTCCCCCGCGAACGAGCGTCGGACGAAGCTAAAGAGTTTAGCACCCGCCCCGTCCCCATGCTGTAATACGCCCACCCCATTCCCCGAACCCGCCATATGGGATCCGACACGCTGCTGCTGCCCGACTGGGTGATTCCGGTCGAACCTGCCCAGGCCGTGCTGGCCGGCCACGGCGTCGCCCTGCGTGCCGGCAGGATCCTCGAACTCGGACCCCACGCGCAGTTGCGGGCCCGCCATCCCGATGCCGCGGTCCGCGTGCTTCCCGGCTGCGCGCTCTTGCCGGGTTTCGTCAACCTGCACACCCACGCCGCCATGAGCCTGCTGCGCGGCGCCGGCGACGACCTGCCGCTGATGGCCTGGCTCAACGAACGCATCTGGCCGCTCGAAGGCAGGCTGCTGTCCCCCGATTTCGTCTACGACGGCAGCGCGCTCGCCTTCGCCGAGATGCTGGCGGGCGGCACGACCTGCTGCGCCGACATGTATTTCTACCCGGAGGAAGTCGCGCGCGCCGCGCTGTCCATGGGCATGCGCGCCGCGGTGGGCGGGACGGTGTTCGAGCTCCCCGGCGCGCAGTCGGCCGAAAGCCTGCTGGCGCGGGCGCTCGCCGCCCACGAGCAATATCGGGGCGAGACGACGCTGCGCTTCATGCTGGCGCCGCACGCCCCCTACACGGTCGGCGACGACATGCTGCAGCGCATTGCCGCGGTGGCCGAAGAAGCGGACCTCGTCATCGCCATGCACCTGCACGAAACCCGGCAGGAAGTCGAGGACGCCCTCGCGCGGCAAGGCATGCGCCCCACCGAGCGCCTGGCGCGCCTGGGGCTGCTTTCGCCCCGGATGGTGGCCGTGCACGGCGTCCATCTCGACGCCGGCGACATCGCGCTGCTTGCCGCCCACGGCGTCAGCGTGGCGCACTGCCCCGCCTCGAACCTGAAACTCGCAAGCGGCCTGGCGCCGATCGGCCCGCTGGCAGCGGCCGGCGTCAACATCGGCTTGGGCACGGACGGCGCCGCCAGCAACAACCGCCTCGACATGCTGTCGGAACTGCGCCTGGCCGCGCTGCTGGCCAAGGGCGCAAGCGGCGACGCCCGCGCCATGCCGGCGCACCGTGCCCTCCACGCCGCCACGCTGGGCGGCGCCAAGGCCTTGGGATGGGACGGCGAGATCGGCTCGATCGCGGCCGGCAAGTGCGCCGACCTGGTCGCCATCCGGCTCGACACGGCGCGGCTGGCGCCGGTATTCGATCCCGTCTCGCACGTGGTCTATGCGGCCGGACGAGAGGACGTAGAGGAGGTTTGGGTAAATGGCGAGTCAGTTGCAAAAAAACTACAACTAACCAAATCCCCGTCAAAAAGCGATCTCGAAAGGATAATGTCGCGGGTATCGCAGTGGCGCTTGCGTGCATCCAGTGTGATTTCTGGCACAAACACTTACTTATCCCAGGAGTGAGTGGCATGGCAGAACAACCGCAATGCTATACTGGGCATGTATATCCATGTTGCGGCGGGGGTTCGCTGCGAGTTTCATTTCAAGCTAAGAGGAGAAACATGAACAAACGCTCCAAAATTGGAATCTCTCTGGCGCTCGCCTTCGCTGCCGTAACGGCCTCGGGCGTGGCCTCCGCGCAAACCGGCAAAGTCAACGACAACTGGCAATCCGCGTACGGCGTGCAAGTGAAGAACGCCACCGGCCTGTGCTGGCGCAATGGGTTCTGGACCCCCGCCACCGCCGATCCTTCCTGCGATGGCGCGCTGAAGGTTGCCGCTCCTGCTGCTGCCCCGGCGCCCGCCCCCGCTCCCGCCCCGGCGCCGGCCCCCGTGCCCGTCCCGGTCAGCGAAAAGGTCACCTACTCCGCCGACGCCTTCTTCGATTTCGACAAGTCCGTCGTCAAGCCCGAAGCCAAGGCCAAGCTGGATGAACTGGTTGCCCAGATCCGCAACATCAACCTGGAAGTCGTGATCGCCGTCGGCCACACCGACTCCATCGGCACCGATGCCTACAACCAGCGTCTGTCGGTCCGCCGTGCCGAAGCTGTCAAGGCCTACCTGGTCAGCAAGGGCATCGAAGCCAACCGTGTCTACACGGAAGGCAAGGGCGAGAAGCAGCCGATCGCCGATAACAAGACCGCCGCCGGCCGTGCGAAGAACCGCCGCGTGGAAGTCGAAGTCGTCGGTACGCGCAACAAGTAAGCAGCACCCGCCTGGTTTTCCAGCCGGTTTCCAGCGGTATTCTCCGGAATACCGCTGGCTTGAAACCCCGCAGGTAAGTGACTGCGGGGTTTTTCATTTGGAGCCTTTCATGACGACCACCGTCCAGGAGTCCCGGCCCGTCAACGCCGACGCGGCCGAATTGGCCAAATTCAGCGCACTGGCATCGCGCTGGTGGGATCCGGAAAGCGAATTCAAACCACTGCACGCCATTAATCCGTTGCGCCTGGAATGGATCAGCCAGACGGCGCACGGCCTGGGAAACAAAACCGTGCTGGACGTCGGCTGCGGCGGCGGCATATTGGCCGAGAGCATGGCGGCGCGAGGCGCCACCGTAACGGGGATCGACCTGGCTGAAAAATCCCTGAAAGTAGCCAAACTGCACAGCCTGGAAACGGGCGTGAAAGTGGAATACCGCAATATCAGCGTGGAAGAGCTGGCCGCGGAGCGTCCTGCGTCGTTCGATATCGTGACCTGCATGGAATTGCTGGAACACGTACCGGATCCGGAATCCGTCATCCGGGCATGCGCAGCCCTGGCCAAACCGGGCGGCCACGTTTTTTTCTCGACCTTGAACCGCAACATCAAATCGTTTGCATTTGCGATTCTGGGCGCCGAATACATATTGGGCCTGGTCCCGCGCGGCACGCATAGCTACGACCATTTCATACGCCCCAGCGAGCTGCTCGGCGCCGCCCGGCGTGCCGGTCTCGAAGCCGCCGCGATCAAGGGGCTGGAATACAACCCTTTGACCAAGACTTATCGGCTCAGCAACGACAGCAGCGTCAACTACCTGGTGGCAACGATACGTTCATGAAACCGCTGGTCCTTTTCGATTTCGACGGCACCCTGGCCGATACCGCTCCCGATCTCGCCGCGGCGGCCAACCAGCAGCGCCTGCGGCGGGGCCAGCCACCCCTGCCCTACGAGCAGTTGCGTCCGGTCGCTTCCCATGGCGCCCGGGGTCTGCTCCGTGTCGCGCTCGGCATGACGCCCGAATCCCCGGGATACGAGGAGGCCAGGCAGCAATTCCTGGACGACTACGCCGCCAATATCGCGGTCCATACCGTTCTGTTCCCTGGCGTGGAAAAGCTGCTGGCCACGCTGGTCGAGGGCGGCTGGTCGTGGGGCATCGTCACCAACAAGGCCACCCGCTTCACCACTCCGCTGGTGCGCCATCTGGCCCTGGAGCAGCACAGCGCCGTCGTCGTCTGCGGCGACACCACCGCCTATTCCAAGCCGCATCCGGAGCCGCTGCTGCACGCCGCCCGGCTGGCCGGCGTGGCGCCGGCGCACTGCCTCTACGTGGGCGACGACCAGCGGGACATCGTGGCGGGCAAGGCCGCCGGCATGAAAACCGTTGCCACCGCCTACGGTTATTGCGGCGATGGCGTGCCGGTCGAAGCCTGGGAGGCCGATGCGGTCGTCGCATCGGTGCCCGAGCTGCTGCCGGTGATACGCCGACTGCTGCCGGCCTAGGATGAACCCTCTCGTCGCGGGTGCCGCCGGCGCGCGAGATGAAGACATTTCCCCTTGAAAACAGGGGCGATGCCGCCATATGGGATACAATCCTCCTTACGGGGCCGAACCGGATTCGACGGGGGTCGCGAAGCAGCACAGGGCATGTCGAGCACCAGTAAGCTCGTTAAACCACTGGAACGCAAATAAACGCCAACGACGAGCGTTTCGCTCTCGCCGCTTAAACGGTGAGCCGCTGCACCGATCTGTCCTTGGGTCGGGCGGAGGAAGGGCAACTTTCCTAAGGATCCCTGCCTAGGGCCATACTCCCCGAAGCAGCTGCATCCTGAACCGCAGCAGTGTCATTCACAAGGAATCGGTATGGGCTGGGGTCACACGGTCCATGCTTAAACTACGTGAATCGCCGCGTGCCGGCCTGTCGGTTGGCTAAGCTCGCGGTTAAATCCAAATAAATCGACTACACATGTAGAACTGTCTGTAGAGGGCTTCCGGACGCGGGTTCAATTCCCGCCGGCTCCACCAATAATGAAACCCCAACCGTTCTCGGTTGGGGTTTTTTCTTGCCTGATCGCGCCGGTTCCCGCGTGTTCTTGGGGGCTCCTGCGGAAGCCTGCGGACTTCGCCCGCCGCCTGAATTGGCCGTTCCGGGCCACATTCCACTTTCTCCTAGCCATTCCTCGCTCCGACCTCGCTCCCTGAAAGTTGCCCGAAGTCCGCAAGGGCCACAAGTCAGCGCCATACAGATCAAAGGGTTACGCGCGGACGAATCAAGCGGTTGGATTGCAGCATCGGGGGGCGAAGGACACGCTGCGGGTGCGTTTCGTCGGTAGTTATCGAGAACTACCGACATGTCGCAACGCGAAAGTACGTGCTTGGATGGTGGCTAAGATAAGGAACCTCTTGTCAGGACAATGTCCTGACAAGTACAATAAAGGAATCCAATATCAGTCCGGAGGGGCACCATGAGCACCCTGAATCTTTCCAAGACCGAACGCATTGACGTTCGTGCCAGCACGCCGGTCAAGCAGCTGCTTCAAGAAGCCGCACGCGCCTGCCACAAGAACGTCAGCGAGTTCCTGCTCGACGCGGGCGTGACGGCGGCCGCGCAGACGCTGGCGGATCGTCGCCAGTTCGTGCTGGACGACACACAGTGGCAGGCCTTCCAGGAGGCGCTGGACCGCCCGGTGCAAAGCAAGCCGCGTCTGAAGAAGTTGCTGCGTGAACCTGGGGTGCTGGATTGAGCAATGACTACTCGCCCGTTCGCAAGCTGGCTGCAACGGATCAGGTCGATGCGTTCGACTGCGGCCAGGCCGCGCTGAACCAGTTCCTGCAGCGCTACGCGCTCGTCAACCAGAAGGCCAACAGCGCGCAGACCTATGTCTGCTGCCAGGGTGACGTGGTGGTCGGCTTCTACAGCCTAGCCGTTGGTAGCGTCGATCCGGAAGCCACGCCGTCGAGAGTGATGAAGGGGCTGGCGCGCCACCCGGTGCCGGTCATGATCCTGGCCCGGCTCGCCGTGGACAAGGAGCATCAGCATAAAGGTCTGGGCCAGGCCTTGCTCAAGGATGCACTGCTGCGCACCGCACAGGCCGCCGACATTGCGGGTATCCGCTGCCTGTTGGTCCATGCCAAGGACGACGCAGCACGGCAGTGGTACGAATCGTGGGAATTCGAGCCCAGCCCGACTGATCCGTACCATCTGTTCCTGATGCTCAAGGATCTCAAAGGCATGTTGAGCTGAGGTGGTGCCTCCACCTCAGAGTCCGACTCTCTCCCGCTGCTCATCCCACAGCGCTGGCGGATCAACCGCCAGATCAAACAGCGTGACGTGGTTCGGCAATTCGTCGTCCAGGATGGCCGCCACGATGTCGGGTGCCAGCGTGGTCAGGTTGACCATCCGGCTGACGTAGCTGTTGTCGATCCCCTCCCGCGTGGCGATTTCCTTCAAGGACTTCGCTTCCCCCGATTCCAGCATCGCCAGCCAGCGGTGACCCCTGGCCAGCGCCAATTGAATGGAGGTCGGTGCCACGTCCCATGGTCTGACCGGTGCAGTCTCACCGTTCGGGAGAGTGACCAGCTTGCGGCCGCTGCGCCGCTTGATCTGGATCGGCACAGACAGAGTTAGCCGGCCATCACTCGCCTGCGCGGCCCAGGCTCCTCGGCAGGCGATGCGATCTATGTGCAGGTCTGTCTGTTCGCCGACGCGGCTGCACCCGCGTATTCCATCCGGGTTCTCGGCTCGCAATCGTGGCAAAGCGCCGTCTCGATCAGCACCCCGGAAGGCCAACCAGGCAGTCTGCTCTCGGGGGCCGGTTCGCTCGGCATCTTGCCGAGAATGCCGGTGTTCAACAGCGCGATCAGTTACTGGTTCGTCGCCAACGGCCGCCGCTTCATCGTCGTGGCGAAATCCTCGGCCTACTGGGGGGCGCTCTACGCGGGGTTTTTCCTGCCCTACGGCACGCCGTCGCAGTACCCGTATCCGCTCTTCATCGGCGCCAACACCTCGCGCGGCGACAACTATCAAAGTTCGGATCTCGATATCGCGGGCAGCGCGTTCTGGCGCAACGATGGTGAGTACGGCAGCTACAGCGCAGCTATCCTGCAGCCGAGCGGCGGCTGGGTCGGCACCAACCGCTTCGATACGAGCTACACCGGTCGCGCCTGGCCCTGGGCAATGTCGCAGGAGACCAGGAGGAACAGCGTAGGGCGCTACGACATGGGCAACCTCACGCAGTTGCCGAACGGCGCCAGTCCGCTGCTGCCGGCCATCCTCTATGACTGCGGAACCTCCCGTCCCTTCAACGTCTGGGGCGAGCTGCAAGGCGTGTTCGCCGTGCCCGGCTTCGGGGTGGCCGCTGGCGACACCGTGACGGTGGCCGGCAAAGTCCATTTGGTCGTCCAGGCGGCGACTTCCACCAATGCGGCGCGCTTTGCCGCCATTCAACTGAACTGAGAACTTGCTCGAGGCGATTCAATGGCTTACATCACCGGCGCGTCGGCGGACATCAACACGCTGCTGACGGCGATCAAGAATTTTGCGGTCGCCAATGGCTGGACGGCCAACGCTACCGACACCTTTACGCTGACGTTCCCGACCTATGGATCGACCGGTGGCGCGGCCCACGCCGGCACGACGTCGATGATTTCCTCGGTCAGCAGCTCCGATGCGTACCGGAATCAGTCGGAAACCAGCTTGACGGCGAACCGGGCCGTGTTGTCCAAGAACGGCGTGTCCTACCAGCTGTTCGCGGTCAATAAAAAGCTCTACAAGAACGGCGTCAACGGCACCTATGCCTGCCTGGAGGCCTGGGCGTGCGACGGCTTCGTCGCTGGCACCGCCGCCAACCTACAGACCAACAATCGAAAGTTCGTGATGGTCGGCCCGATGGCCACCTCGCTCTACGCCTACCACCTGTTCTCGAGCGGAGACTTCATCCATGTGGTGATTGAGGAGATGCCAGGGCGTTTTCGACACCTGTCGTTCGGTTTCATCAACAAGTACGGCGCTTTTGCCGGAGGGCAGTACCTGACCGCAGGCTGCCCCATCGAGTCGTTCACGACGACGCCCAATGCGTTCAACACTTCAAATCACATGATTCCTTTCGGTGCGAACGGCTTGGGACCGTCGAGGGCATCGCTTGCATCGAACGGTTATCCGGGTAGTTATGTCAGAGCCGACATCGATGGTTGGACGGTCGGTTGGCGGCTGATCTCGACCGGCTCGTACACGACGGAACAGTTGGACGCCTACGGGTGCTCAAGCTACGCCAATGCGACCAACAACCGCGCGGGCTACATCGGGTCCGGGACCCAGAACTCCCTCAACACCCTGGCGCACGATCTGGCTTATCACTGCTCGCCGCAAAGCTACAACGGTCTGGCGCCGATGCTGCCATGCTACGTGGGCGTCAATCGCACGCCCTACGTCGGCACTTGGACGCTGCTCGGCGAATTCCCCGATGTGCGCTTCCTGAACATCTCGAACTTCAACCCAGGCAACGAGCTGACCCTTGGCACCGACGTGTGGAAGATCTTCCCACTGTGGAACAAGGCCTACACGCTCGGGGCGGAACCGATCAGCTACGACTACGGCCTGGCCTACCGCAAGGTGATGTAAATGCCCGACTTCGCCGGAGCCTTCACGTCAAACATCCTGGGCGGCGCAGTGGCCACCGGGATGAACAGCCTGTGGGACGATGGTCGACCTGCGTACTACGCACCGACCACGGTCATCGCGGCCATTGCTGGTGCGGTCGGTGTCATCGACAGCGGCCAGCCGTCGCCCGAGGCACTGATCGCGCGGACTGGCGCACACTGTGGTTCTTTCTCGGACGACTACTACCACCGGATCTACCTGCAGCCGTCCAGGATCGAGTTCGGCAATCTCGTCATTCCCACAACCCGTACCGTCGAAGTCTGGAATGCGTTCCTGGACCCGGTGACGATTTTCCAGCTGGACGGCGACACCGAGGGCTTGTCCCTGGGGTTCTTCCCGCCAACAAGGATGCGGGGGCTGGAGGACATCTTCTACGAGGTCACGGCCACTCTCGATGGCCCAAGCTTCGTCGATACGCTGCTGACGCTGCATTTCTCGGCTGGCGGCACACGGGATCTGGCGATCAGCTATGGCCGCGTGCTGGTCATGGGCCTGCTGCACGATTGGCAAGGCGGCTTCACCGAGCGGCTGGAATGGCTCACCGACGTGCTGACGATGCGCGACGGTGGTGAGCAGCGGGTGCGGCTGCGGACCGATCCCCGGCGCTCGTTCGAGTTCGACGTGCTGGAGTACGGCAACGGCGGGCAGCTTGATCTCTTGATGAACGTCTGGCAGTCGCGCGTCTATGCCGTGCCGGTGTGGACCGACAAGGCTTGGCTTGCGGCCGCCATCCATCCCGGCGACACGGTGCTGGCCGTGAGTACCACGGACCTGGACTATCACGCCGGTGGGCTGGCCATCGTCGGCTCAAGCGCTGGCGCCAGCGAGGCACTGGAAGTCCTGTCCCTGACCGCCGGGACGATCACGCTCAAGCGCCCGGCCTTGGGGAACTGGCCCGCAGGCTCCTGGATCGCCCCTGCCCGGCTAGGACGGTTACCCGCCCAGCAGACCGTGACCCGGCCAACGGCGGCGATCTCCCAGGCCAAATTGCGCTTCGAGCTGGAGGACCTGGCTTCGCCAGTGGCGGCGACGAGTTCACCGATTCAGTACCGAGGCTACGACACGCTGCTGCTGCATCCAAACCGGGTCGAGGACGTCAGCATCGACTATCAGCGACTCGCCGATGTGTTCGACGTTGAGACCGGTACGCCTGCGGTGATCGACAGCCCGAACCGGCCCTTTATCGTGCGCCGCCACCAGTACCTGCTGCCAGACCGCACCCGGCTCACTGCGATGCGAGGCTGGCTCGCGGCCCGTGCAGGTCGTCAGGTGCCTTTCTGGGTGCCGACGTGGGAGCGTGGTCTCGAGGTCGCCCAGCCCTTCGCCCTGGATGCCACGGAAATTCTGGTCCAGGGCCGGGGCTTCGCCACCTACTACCAGGCCATGCCCGGCCGGCGGGACGTGGCCTTCCTGCACAACGACGGCACCTGGTTCTTGCGCAGCATCACCGGGTTCGAGTTCGTGGACGGGGTGGTGGAACGGATGCGGATCGACGCCGCGCTGGGACGGGCCTGCGTGCCGTCCGATTTCCGGATCGTCTGTTTCCTGGAACTGGCCCGACTGGAGAGCGATGCCGTGGAATTTTTCTTCGAAACGGATCGTGTGGTTCGGGTGACTTTGCCTATTCGGAGCATCAACGGATGACCTATCAGAACCAAGAAAACAGCCTCCATGCCGGCCAGCCGGTCGAGTTGTATCGCTTCGCGCTGGGGACCACCATCTGGCGCTACACGTCAGCGCGGGATGCTGTGACCTACAACGGCGAGCAGTACATTCCGGCACCGATCCGGCGCTCGGAGATCGAGCAGACGCAGGAGTTCGGCCGCGCGATGCTCAATCTCGAAGCAGCGCTCGACATTGGCGTGGTGCAGTCCTTCATCGTGACCCCGCCCGATGGCGTGCTGTCACTCACCATCTTTCGCCAGCACCTGTCCGACCCAGGGACGGAATTCATCACTTGGTGGAAAGGGCGCGTCGTGTCGGTGGTGTTCGGCGGCATCACGGCGCAGATGCGCTGCGAACCGATTTTTACGACGCTCAAGCGTTCGGGGCGCCGGGCGAACTACCAGATCAACTGCCGTCATCCGCTCTACCACGGCGGCTGCAAGGTCAATGCGGCCGACTACAAGACCGCCGGCATCGTCGAGAGCGTGGCGGGGCTGGAGGTGACTGCGTCCGTCTTTCTGCCCAAGCCGATTGCCTGGTTCGTCGGTGGTCGGCTGATGGCCGCCGGGGTGCAACGGATGATCGTCGCCAGTTCCGGCGGCGCGGTGACCCTCTCAGCGCCAATTCCAGGACTGAAGGCGGGCGACGCCTTCGAGGCTTATCCGGGCTGCGACCACACGCTCACGACCTGCTCCGCCAAGTTTGGCAACCAGCTGAACTACGGCGGCTTTCCTTACATCCCGGTAAAGAACCCTTTCACCGGGGACGCCATCGTTTGAGGATTTTCCATGTGGCAATACCTGATCGTGTGGGTGATCACGACGGTTCTGTCGTCGCTGCTCGCCCCCAAACCCAAGACCACTACACCTCAACCCGGCGATGTCGATGCACCGGTTGCTGCCGCCGACAGTCCGATCCCGGTGTTGTTCGGTACGCGGACGATCAAGCAGCCGAATTGCGTCTGGTTCGGCGATGTGCGGACAACGCCGATCAAGACCAAAGGAGGCGGCAAGAAATGAGCGAACAGCGCAGCAACCTTCAGATCGCCACTCACCTTGATGCCAAGGCGCTGGGCTATTGCAATGCTGGCCTGCGCCGCTGGTTTCCGCGCGACGGCGTGACTTTCGATGATTTTCGCCAGCAGGGCGTGAGCACCGCCTGGCTGCGGGCTACCGGGGATGCGATGGCGATTCGGCTGGCAGAGCACGTCGAGCAGCAAGCCAAATCTGAAACGAATGAGGGAGTCAAGGCATGAGCGGCGGCGGCAAAGGCAGCAAAAGTGTCACCGTCGGCTACCGCTACTACGCGGGAATGCATCTGGCGCTGTGCCACGGCCCGGTCGATTCGCTCAACAAGATCGTGGTCGGCGAGCGCACGGCGTGGTCGGGATCGATGACGTCCAGCGGCCAGATCACCATCAATCAGCCCGACCTGTTCGGCGGCGACGACCGCGAGGGCGGCATCGTCGGCGCCGTCG
>NZ_NINW01000026.1 GCF_002188465.1 Pigmentiphaga sp. NML080357
ACACTGTTGCGCGTCAAGGGCAACTGAGCAATGGGCAGGCACGACCCGCGACCGTAGCGTGCCTGTCCATCACGAGTTTCTTTGCGGTGCTTAGCGTACGATTTTTTCCGTTTTCTGAGACGACCCCATGGTCATGGGCGTGTACGCCGTGCTGCTCGCCTTGACGGTGGGCATCTCGACCATCGTGCCGGGCGGTTTCGTGCCCGCGCAGGACAAGCAGTACCTGGTCGCTTTCGCGCAACTGCCTAACGGGGCCTCGCTCGACCGCACCGAGGACGTGATCCGGCGCATGTCGGACATCGCGCTCAAGCAGCCCGGGGTGGAGAGCGCCATCGCCTTCCCAGGCCTGTCGATCAACGGTTTCACCAACAGCTCCAGCGCCGGGATCGTCTTCGTATCGCTCAAGGATTTCCACGAACGCAAGAGCAAGGACGTGTCGGCCGACGCCATTGCGAACGCGCTGAACCAGAAGTTCTCGGCCATCAAGGAATCGTTCATCGGCGTGTTCCCGCCGCC
Source organism: Pigmentiphaga sp. NML080357 (assembly GCF_002188465.1). Taxonomy (GTDB): domain Bacteria; phylum Pseudomonadota; class Gammaproteobacteria; order Burkholderiales; family Burkholderiaceae_B; genus Pigmentiphaga. The sequence goes on from NZ_NINW01000026.1 coordinate 517, forward strand.
GCCCGTCATGGGGCTCGGGACGCTGGGCGGGTTCAAGCTGCAGATCGAGGACCGCGCCGCGCGGGGCTATGCCGAGCTGGACGCGGCCGCGCAGGCTTTCGTGGCCGCGGCGCAGAAGGCGCCCGAGCTCGGGCCGACGTTCAGCAGCTACCAGATCAACGTGCCGCAGCTCGACGTGCAGCTCGACCGGGTCAAGGCCAAGCAACTGGGCGTGGCGGTGACGGACGTGTTCGACACCATGCAGATCTATCTCGGGTCGCTGTATGTGAACGACTTCAATCGCTTCGGTCGGGTATACCAGGTGCGGGCGCAGGCCGACGCGCCGTTCCGCGCGCATCCGGACGACATCCTGGCGCTCAAGACCCGCAACGCCGCGGGCGAGATGGTGCCGCTGTCTTCGCTGGTGGACGTGCGTCCGACCTACGGGCCGGAAATGGTGGTTCGCTACAACGGCTATACCGCGGCGGACATCAACGGCGGGCCGGCTCCCGGCTACTCGTCGGACCAGGCCCAGGCCGCGGCCGAGCGCATCGCGGCGCAAGTGCTGCCGCGCGGCATGAAGCTGGAATGGACGGACCTGACCTACCAGCAGATCCTGGCCGGCAATGCCGGAGTGTGGGTGTTCCCCATCAGCGTGCTGCTGGTGTTTCTGGTGCTGGCCGCGCTGTACGAGAGCCTGACCCTGCCGCTGGCGGTCATCCTGATCGTGCCCATGAGCATCCTGGCCGCGCTCACCGGCGTCTGGCTGACCCGCGGGGACAACAACATCTTCACCCAGATCGGCCTCATGGTGCTGGTGGGTCTGGCGTCCAAGAACGCCATCCTGATCGTGGAGTTCGCGCGCGAACTCGAACTGCAGGGGCGATCGGTGGTCGAGGCGGCCATCGAGGCCAGCAGGCTGCGGCTGCGTCCGATCCTGATGACCTCCATCGCCTTCATCATGGGCGTGGTGCCGCTGGTCACCTCCACCGGCGCGGGCGCCGAAATGCGGCATGCCATGGGCGTCGCGGTTTTCTTCGGCATGCTCGGCGTGACGTTGTTCGGACTTTTCCTGACCCCGGTTTTCTACGTGCTGCTGCGCCTGGCCAGCGGGTCGCGCAAGCTGCACGCCGCCGCGCAGCACGAGGCGCCCATCGTGGCCCAGGCAGCGCAGGGGGAGCATTGATGAAACGAGAAATCAAGATGCAAAAGCAATCACGCGGACGTGCCGCCATCGCGACGCTGCTGGCGGCGATGGCGCTCGCCGGATGCGCGGTGGCGCCGGCCTACCAGCCGCCCAAGGCGGAGGTGCCGGCCGCCTTCAAGGAGGCAGCCGGCGGAAACTGGAAGGCGGCCCAGCCGGCCGAGGAAGCTCACCGCGGGCAGTGGTGGACGATCTTCCGGGACCCCGTGCTCGACGAGATGCAGGAACGGGCGGGACGCGCGAACCAGAATCTCAAGGCCGCCGCGGCGCGCCTCGTCCAGGCGCGGGCGCGCCTGCGGGAGGCTCGGGCCGATCTCTACCCCAGCGTGGATGGCGGCGTCGGCCCCACCCGCCAGCGGCCTTCCCCGGCCTCGCGCGGGCTGCCGGCCGATGCCTCGACGTCGCCCTCCACGCTGTGGCGCGCACAGGCAACCGTATCGTATGAGGTGGATCTCTTCGGCCGGGTCGCCGCCAGCGTGGATGCCGCCTCGGCGCAGGCCGAGCAGAGCGAGGCCCTGTTCCGCTCGGTCCAGCTCGCCTTGCAGGCGGATGTCGCGCAGGCGTACTTCCTGGTGCGCGAACTGGACGCGGGGCAGCAGCTCTACGAGGGCACGGTGGCGCTGCGCGAGCGCACCCTGTCGCTGATCCAGCGCCGCTACGACGAGGGCGACATCAGCGAGCTGGACCTGGCGCGCGCGCGCACGGAACTCGCCTCCGCGCGTTCCGAAGCGCTGGACATCGCCCGCCAGCGGGCGGCGGCCGAGCATGCGCTGGCCATCCTGCTGGGCGAGGCGCCGGCCAACTTCAGCCTTCCGCCTCGCCCGCTTGGCCGCCTGGCGGTATCGGTGCCGCCCGGACTGCCTTCCGGGCTGCTGGAGCGGCGGCCGGACATCGCCGCTGCCGAACGGGCGATGGCGGCGGCCAACGCCAGGGTAGGGCTGGCGCAGACCGCGTTCTTTCCCCGCCTGGAGCTGACGGGGGCGCTGGGCTACGAATCGGCGCAATTGGGCGACTTGTTCAACTGGTCCAGCCGGACGTTCATCTTCGGTCCGCTGGTCGGGACGATGCTCACGCTGCCCATCTTCGACGGCGGCCGGCGGGAAGCCGGATTGCAGGCCGCCCGCGCCGCCTATGAAGAGGAAGCCGCCAACTATCGCCAGACCGTGCTGAACGCGTTCAAGGAAGTGGAGGACAATCTCGCGAACCTGCGCATCCTCGGCGACCAGTACCAGGCGCAGGACCAGGCGGTGGAGTCGGCCGCCCGCGCCGCGCGGTTGTCGCAGATACAGTACCGGGAGGGATCCGTCAGCTACCTGGACGTGATCGACGCGGATCGCAGCGTCCTGCAGCAGCGGCGGGTGGCCACCCGACTGGATGGCGAGCTGGCGCGTTCCACCGTGAACCTGATCCGCGCGCTGGGCGGGGGATGGGATGGCTTCGTGGCCGAGCAGCCGCCCGCGGCCGCGCTGTTGCGCACCGGCCAGCCTTCGTAACAAGCCGTGGCGAGGGGGACGTGCATGCGGGCGATGCGGCGTTTGCTGTACAGAACGCTTACATAGTCGCCCCTCGCGGCTGCCGTGCGGCGACGCGGCGCGCCTACACTGGATCGGCGCACCGGCCTCGCGCGGCGGGGCTTCTTTGTGCGGAAGGAGTCAGGCATGAATACCAAGAGCAAGCATCGCGCCTCCAGGCTCGCCATGGCCGCCTTGGGCGCCATCCTGTTGTCATCGGCGCAGGCCGCCTCCGATGGGCAAGCGGCCTACCGCGAGGAAGTGGCCCGCTGCAATAGCGGCAAATCGGGGCAGGACCGCGCGACGTGCCTGCGCGAAGCGGGCGCGGCCCTGCAGGAGGCCCGGCGCGGCAATCTGCGGGGCGGCGACGCCTCGGGCTACGAGCGCAACCGGACCCAGCGCTGCAACGCCTTGCCGGAGGCCGACCGTCCCGCCTGCATCGCGCGGGCGGAAGGGCGGGGCACCGTGACCGGCAGCGTCGAAGGCGGCGGCGTGCTCCGGGAATACCGGGAAATCGTGACTCCCGCTCCGTCGTCGCCCGCCATGCCATCCGGCTCGCCCGGTCCGGCGACACCCGGTTCCGGCGGGGCGCCCGGCATGCGCTGACCGCCCGATGCAGGCCCCCCGGCACGCCGCCGGGGCGCGCTTGGCCGGACCGCGCGGCGGTGCTCCGGTGGAGCCGCGTTATAAAATGTAAAATACGTCGGCTTTGCATCAATTTCCGGGGGCCAGGTGCGCATAGCCATACTGGAAGACGATCCGGCGCATGCCAGGATCATAGAAAAGACGCTGCTCCAGGCGGGGCACGACTGCCACGTTTTCGACGATGGCAGAGTGATGTTGCGCGACCTCCACCGGCAGAGCTACGACATGTTCGTGCTCGACTGGCACGTGCCGCATGTCGAAGGCCCGGAAATCCTGGGATGGATTCGCCGCAACCTGCCCGCGCACCTGCCGGTGCTGTTCGTCACCAGCCGCGACGAGGAGCAGGACGTGGTCGACGGCCTGCAGGCCGGCGCCGACGACTACATGGCCAAGCCCATCCGGCCCTTCGAGCTGCAGGCCCGGATCGCCGCCCTGCTGCGGCGCGCCTACCCCGAGGCAGCGCGCCCCGCCCAGCCCGGATTCGGCGGCTATGCTTTCGACCTCCATCGCCGTGAAATCAAGCTCGACGGCAAAGTCGTCGAACTCAAGCCCAAGGAATACGAACTGGCCCTGTTCCTGTTCCGCAACCCGGGCCGGCTCCTGACGCACCAACATCTGCTCGAAGAACTCTGGGGCACCAGCGCCATCGACACGCGGACCGTCACCACCCACATGTCGCAGTTGCGCCGCAAGCTCGATCTGCGACCGCATAACGGCGTACGCCTCGTACCGGTATACGGTCTGGGCTACCGCTTCGAGGTATTGAGCGAGCCCCCGGCTCCCGACGCACCCACTAACGATCCGACATGAAACCGTTCCATCCCCTGGAGGCCGGCATCCGGTTCTCCACGTGGACGATCGCGGCCGCCTGCGCCTTGGGCGCGGCGCCTGCGATCGCCCAGCAAGCCGAACCGGTGCGCCATCTCGTGCGCCCCGGCGACACCCTCTACGACCTGGCGCAGGCCTACCTGGAAGACCCGGGGCAGTGGCTGGCGCTGGCCCGTGCCAACGGCAATCCCAATCCGTTTCGCCTGCGGCCGGGCTCGGTCATCCTCGTGCCCGACGAATTACTGCGCAAGAAACCCGGCGGGGCCCGGGTGGTGCACGTTTCGGGCGGCGTGCGCTACACGACCCGCGGCGGCGCCGCCGGCGCGCTGGAACCCGGCATGCGGCTGATAGACGGCGATCGCCTGGTCACCGACGGCGGCGGCTTCGCCACCCTGGAGATGGCCGACGGGTCCATCGTACGCGTGACCGGAGATTCCGAGCTGCGACTCGAGAGGCTCAGGTACAGCGTGACCAAGAAACGCAGCGATACGTCGCTGGCCCTCGACAAGGGGCGGGTGGAATCGCGCGTTGCGCCCCAGCGGCCTACCGGCAGCCGGTTCCGGGTCGATACGCCCCTGATGGCCGCCGGCGTGCGCGGCACCGAGTTCGGCGTCACGTTGCAAGAAGGCGGGGCGGCCACCAGCGACGTCCTGCACGGCGAAGTCGAGCTGAAGGTGCGCAGCTCCGGCGCTACCGCCCTGGCGGCGGCCGGAACCGGCGGCGCGGTGGCGGCAGGCGCACGGGTTCCCGCGCTGTCGCCGCTGCTGCCCGCGCCCGATCTGACCGGCGTGCGCACGCTGCAGCAGCGTCCGGTCGTCGACCTGGCCTTCGCGCCGCTGGACGGCGCCGTGGCCTATCGCGCCTTCATCTGGCCAGCCGATGCCGCCGAACGGGTCGCCGGCAACGTCGTGGTGCCGCAGCCGCGGGTGCGCTTCGCCGGGCTGGAAGACGGCGACTACGTGGTCCGGATCAGCGCGGTCGACGGCCAGGGGATAGAAGGGCGGCAGGCGACATGGCCGATCAAGCTCAAGGCTCGGCCGGAGCCGCCGGTGACGCTCGCGCCGGCGGACGGCGGGACCGTGGAACAGGCGGAGGCGGTGCTCAGATGGACCCAGGCGGAAGGGGTCATAGGCTATCGCCTGCAACTGGCCCGCGATGAGGCGTTCACCGACCTGATCCTCGACGAATCCATGCAGACCGATGCCGCGCGAGCGGTGGGCGGGTTGTCGTCGGGTACGTATTACTGGCGCGTGGGCAGCATCGCGCGCGGCAAGGACGGCAATCCGGACGCCGGCCCCTTCGGCGATGCGCGCCGTTTCATGGTGCGGCTGCCCGTGGGGACCAGCGTGACGATGGACCAGGATGGCGACAATGCGACCTTGCGCTGGGATGGCGAGCCGGGCCAGCGGTATCTGGTCCAGATCGCGCGCGATGCCGGGTTTGCCGAGCCCGTCCTGCAAAGCCGGACCGGGCAGCGGCAATGGACGCTCGAAGGACTGCCGGCGGGCGACTATTTCCTGCGCATACAGGCCACGGACAGCGACGGCTTCGTGCGCGACTTCACCCGCCCGCAACGCTTCCGCATCAGCCGCTTCGTGCGCAGCGGAGCCGGCGCCCTGCGCACGGGCGACGGCCAGGAAGTCCGGCTCCAGTAGCGCATGGACAGCCTCCGGCCTCGTCCGCTGGTCCGGGGCATCGCGGTTGCCGCGGGCTTGTGCCTGGCGGCGCTGCTCGCCTGGCAGAACGGGCTGGGGCGCCTGGATGCCGCGTTGTATGACGCGTTCAGCAGGCTCGCCGTGCCGGAGCCGAGCCCGGACATCGTCCTGGTGGCGATCGACGAGCGCAGCCTGGCGCAAGTGGGGCGCTGGCCGTGGAGCCGGGACCAGCAGATCGATCTGATTGAGCGCATCGCCGCGCAGTCGCCGGCCGCGGTCGGGCTCGACCTGCTGCTGTCCGAACCGTCCACGGACCCCACGGTCGACCAGCGGCTTGCGGAGGCGCTACGCCGCAGCGGCAATGTCGTGCTGCCGGTATTCACCGCCCAGATCGGGACCAACCAGGTGCAGGCCATGCTGCCGGTGGCGCCGCTGGCGGCAGCCGCCCGGCAGCTCGGGCATGTCTCGATAGAGCCCGATGCCGACGGCGTGGTGCGCAGCGTCTACCTGCGCGAGGGGACCGAGGACAGGCAATGGGAACACTTCGCGCTGGCGCTGTTGCGCACTGCCGGCGCCCGCGTGCCGGATCCGCTGCCGGGCAACCGGGCTCCGCGCGCCGCGGGCGCTACGGGCGGCCGCTGGTGGCGCGACAACTGGGTGCACATCGCCTATGCCGGGCCCGCCGGCACCTACCGCACGATCTCCGCCGCCGACGTGCTGGCGGGCCGGCTGCCCGACGAGGCCCTCAGCGGGCACATCGTACTGGTCGGCTCGACGGCCACCGGCCTGGGCGACATCTATCCGACGCCGCTGTCGGGACGCCACCGGTTCACGCCCGGCGTCGAGATTTCCGCCAACGTCATCGACAATCTCGCCTCCGGCACCGGGCGCGTGATCGTGTCGCCATGGGTCGGTGTCGCGCTGACCTTGCTCCTGGTGGCGGCCGTTCTGCCTGCGCTGTGGCTGCTTGCGCCGGCCTGGGCACTGGCCGCATCGGCGGCCGGCGTCGTGGCCGCGATCGCGGCGAGCCTGGCGCTGTTGCTGGGGCGGGAGGTGTGGTTCCCCCCGGGCGCCGCAGTGCTGTCGATCGCCGCGTGCTACCTGGCGTGGAACTGGCGCCGCCTGGAACATGCCGCCGCCTACCTCGTCGACGAACTGGGGCGCCTGCGCCGCCATGGCGCGGTGCCGGCAGACGGTGCGCCGGCGCGTTCGGGCGACCTGATCGACCGCCGCATCCGGGACCTGGCCCAGGCCACCGGGCGCCTGCTCGACGTGCAGGCTTTCATGTCTTCGGTCATCGAGAGCCTGCCCGACGCGGCCCTGGCGATAGGCGAAGACGGCCGCGTGCTGTTGTCCAATCGCGCTGCCTTGCGGCACTTCGGCGAGGCGGCCGCCAAGGGCGCGGAAATGTCGCGCCTGCTCGCCGGGTTTGCCTTGGTCGCGGGCGGCGCGTTGGACTGGCCGGCGCAGACCGAGCCCGGCCGGTCCATGGAGTGCCGCGACGCCGCGGGCCGGGCCTTCCTGTTCGAATATGCGCAGTGCGCCGGGCTGGGCGAGGCCGACACGGCCTGGATCGTGACGCTGGTGGACATCACGCCGCTGCGCGAGGCCGAACGCAAGCGCGACCAGGCCTTGCGCTTCCTGTCCCATGACATCCGCTCGCCGCAAGGCGCCATCCTTGCATTGCTGGACCTGCATCGGGCCGATCCGGAGGAACTGCCGCAGGAGGAATTGCTCGCGCGCATTCGCCGCTACGTGCTTCGAACCCAGTCCTTGGCAGAATCCTTCGTCGAACTGGCGAAACTGGCCACGGCGCCTGTGAAAGAAGAGAGGCTGGACGGCGCGGACGTGCTGCTCGATGCGGCCGACGAATGCTGGACCCTCGCGCAGGCAAAGGACATCGAGTTGGCCACCGAGGTGCCGCCGGAAGGGGCGCCGATATCCGGCGATCGTTCCTTGCTGGCCCGCGCGCTGATCAACCTGGTCGGCAACGCGATCAAGTTCAGTCCCGCGGGCAGCCGCGTGGATTGCCGCCTGGTTCCCAGGGACGGCGAGTGGTGCCTGGCAGTCAGGGACCGCGGGCCCGGCATTGCGCCGGCCGACCAGGCCCGCCTGTTCCAGGAATTCTCGCGCGTCGGCGCCGGCGCGGATGGCGCACCCGGCTTCGGCCTGGGACTGGCTTTCGCCAAGGCGGTGGCCGAGCGGCACGGCGGCCGCATCGAATGCGAAAGCGAAGTGGGGCAGGGCAGCGAGTTCCGCATTCTCCTGCCCGCGGCCAGGGCGTGAGGCGGCTTCGCGCAACGCAAACAATCGTGAACGCGCCCGCGGACGTTGCCGCGAACAAGCGTAGACTTGCGCGGCACTCTAGGCATCAGTGGTACGCATGGCGGAACGGATTCTGGCGATACTCATCCTGTGCGTGGCCATTGCCGCGCCGTTCTCGCTCGTCTGGATCATGGCCCGGGACCTCTGCATGGACCTGAGCGTGGTGTATCCGCCGCATGCGGCCGGCAAGCGCTGCGCGCCGGAACTCGGCGAGTGGTATGATCCGGCCGGATACTCCAGATTACTGTCGTAAGCGTTAACGTCATTCAACGCGTTGGAAGTCGCGCAAGGCCCGGCCGGGCCGATGCGCGTCGCTTATCGACGCTCAATGATGAACAACGCCTCTCCTGTCATTTCTTCCCCTTCCTCCCATCAATCGGCCCTACGCCTGCTGCCGCTGGTCGCGATCGTCTTCACCGGCTTTCTGGCGGTCGGCCTGCCGCTGCCCGCGTTGCCGCTGCATGTCAACGGGGTGCTCGGATTCAGTCCACTGGTAGTAGGCTGGATCATCGGCTTGCAGCCGCTCACGACCATACTGACCCGCAAGTTCGCCGGCTCCTATGTCGACCGGCATGGCCCGCGCCGGGCGGTGCTGGCGGGCCTGCCGATGGCGGCCGGTGCCGGCCTGCTCTATGTCGTGTCGGCAATGGTTCCGCATCCCGGGCTGTCGCTGGCGGTGCTGGTGGTCGGCCGTATCCTCATGGGGCCGGCCGAGAGCCTGTTCCTGACCGGCACCATGACCTGGGGCATCGGCCGGGTCGGCCCCCAGCGTACCGGCCTGGTGATGTCCTGGCAGGGCATCGCCATGTTCGCGGCGCTGGGCCTGGGCGCGCCCCTGGGCGTCGCGATCATGCAGCGCATGGATTTCTTCGCCGTTGGCTTGGCCACCATCGCCTTCCCGCTGGCCGGGCTCGCCATCGCATCGCGCGTGCCGCCCGTCCCGGTGCTGGGCGGGGCGAGAAAGCAAGTCCCCTTCCTGCAGGTCATCGGCCTGATCTGGAGGCAGGGCGCGGCGCTGTCGCTGGCATCCGCGCCCTTCGCGGTGCTGACCGCCTTCGTGGTGCTGTATTTCGCCAGCCGCGGCTGGGAAGGCGCCGGCCTGGCGCTGACAGGGTTTGCGGCCGGCTACATCCTGGTGCGCCTGTTTTTCGGCAAGCTGCCCGATCAACTGGGCGGACGCAAGGTCGCGGCCGTCTCGTTGGTGATCGAGGCGCTGGGGCAATTCCTGCTCTGGATGGCGCCCAGTCCCGCCTTCGCGCTTGCCGGCGCGACGCTGACCGGTATCGGCTTTTCGCTGGTGTTTCCTTCCATGGGCGTGGAAGCCATGCGCCGCGTGCCGCCGGAGAGCCGTGGCGTGGCGGTGGGCGGTTTCCTGGCCTTCGTGGACGTCACCGCGGGAGTGACGGGGCCGCTGGCGGGGCTGCTGATCGGCGCTTTTGGCTATCGCGCCGCCTTCCTGGCCGGCCTGGCCGCCTGCGTCATCTCGGCTGCCTTCATCGCGTTCGGCATGGGCAAGGAAGTGCGGCGGGGCGGGTGAACCCGCTCCGCTTGCTGGATCGCGCCCTGCGCCGCGGCCGGCGCGGACAGAGCGCGGTTCGGTTACTGCAGGACCCGCGTGACCTCGTAGACCGCCGTCGTGCCGCTGACCTCGTGGCCGACGATCAGCAGGGGCTGGCCCGTCGGCGACTTGGTGGCCGGCACGAACTTCAGCCCCTCGGGGCCCAGGTCGCCCATCTTGGCGAGGTTGTCGGCCGACGGGTCTTCCTCCCAATTGGCGCGCGTATTGAAGTAGTCCATGAACACCGGGGCCTTCGGATCCGTGATGTCATACACCATGACGCCGCCCATGCGCTCCAGTCCGATGAAGGCGAAGGTTTTCTCCCCCATGACGCCGATTTCCACGCCTTCGGGCTCAGGCCCCTTGGCATCGCTGCGGCTGTCGAAGCCTTTTCCTTCGTCGTGGCCGGAGTTGAAGTAGGTGGCGCAGGGAATGTCGCGGTTCGGGCCGACCTTGCAGTCGGCGCTGGCAAGCAGTCGTTCGAACTGCGCACCTGAATCCCACACCAGCTTGCCGTCCTGGTCCCAGATCGAGAACGAGCGGCCGCCGTAGGCGTACAAGTGGTCGTACATGATGCGGTCGCCCGCGGGGTCCTCGGCGCCCTGGGCGTTGAATTTCACCGGCTTGCCGGTCGCGTCCTGGCGATAGCCCAGGGTCCAGGAGATCTGCAGGCGGCCGAGAACGTCGTCATCGCGGCATGCGCCGGGATTGCCGGCGGTGGCGCCGCAATAAGCGAAGGTCTCGGGGTTCAGCAGCGCGCCAGCGGCCAGGGCGTCCAGTTGAGGCGGCAGGTCGTCGCCGCGGCGGCGGGCGAAGCCGCTGGCGTGGACCAGATGCTTGACGCGGAATTCCTCGACGAACCCTTTGGTCGCGTCGCCTGCCCAGTAGGCATCGGTGTCTTCTCCCCAGGCCCTGGCGTCGCCTTCGTTGGCGGTGACGAGGTAGGTCTTGCCTCCGGCGGCGTAGGCGGCGATGGCGTCGGGCAAGTACATCCCGCGCACGCCAGGATAGGTGCGGATGTTCAATTTCGCCGGCTCATCGCTGGCATCCAGCGCATTGGCCTCCAGCCCATGATCCTTGTAGCCCAGCGGCAGGATGTCCGTGACGGTGGCCTTGGCCACGTCGATACGCGCCAGCGCATTGTTTTCCTGCAGCGTCGCCCAGGCCGTCTTGCCGTCGGCCGACACAGCGATGTATTCGGGTTCGAAATCCTGGGCCGCGCTCGCCTTGGGACCGTAGATGCGCACGCCCTTGGCGCGCAGCTCCGCCTCCTTGCCGTTCCAGGCGGTGAAGCCGGCGACCTTGGCCGAGGGCGACGCGGGGTTCGAGACGTCGATGATGCTGATCGAGCCTACCGGGTCGGTCTGGTAGTCGTCGCTGGGTTCGCCTTCGTTGGCCACCAGCAGGGTCTTGCCGTCGGGCGTGAACGTCAGCATGTCGGGCAGGGCGCCCACGCCGACCTTGCCCAGCAGGGCGAGGGTGTCGGCCTTGTAGAGCGCGGCAAACCCGGGATCGGTCTTGTCGGCCGCCTGGATGGCGACGGCGACGAGGCCATCGTGCACCGCGACGCTGTTGATCTGGCCGCCGGTGACGATGGTCGATGCGTCGATGGTGCCGATGCGCTTGGGGTTGGAGGGATCGTTCATGTCCAGCACGTCCACGACGCCGTTGAGCGCGTTGACGATGAATCCGCGCTTGCTGGCCGCGTCGAAGGCAGGGATCTCGGCGGCGCTGACATTGAACTCGCCCGCCGAATAGCGGCCCAGCATCTTCAGGCTGATGCTCTTGGGCGTGGGCTCGGCGACCGGGGGCTCGGTCACGGGCGGCGTGGTGGACACGGCATCGTCGCCGCTGTCGCTCAGGCAGGCGGCCAGGGGCAGGACGACGGCGAGCGCGCACAGGCTGTGTGCGAGGAGCTTCATGCGCGGGAGCTTGGTGGCGGGAGTCATCGTTCGGTCGGGTGGGTTGGACAAGCCCGCGATGATGACGAGGTAACATGACAGTCATATGTAAGAAACCGAAGGCTTCTTGCGCCGCCTGACCGCCTTCTGGGGTTTGCGCGGGCGGCGGGGTAGAATGCGCCGGTTCCTCCTTCGATACCTATGTCCGAATCTCCCGATGCCATCCTGATGCGCCGAGCGCTGGCGCTGGCCGAACAGGCCTGGCGAGACGGCGAAGTGCCGGTGGGCGCGGTGGTGTGCGATGCGTCGGGCCAGGTCATAGGCGAGGGCGCCAACCGCCCGATAGGCAGCCACGATCCCACGGCCCATGCCGAGATCCAGGCCCTGCGCGAGGCCTGCCGCCAGGCTGGCAACTATCGCCTGCCTGGCGCCACGCTCTATGTCACGCTCGAACCCTGCGCCATGTGCATGGGCGCCATGCTGCATGCGCGCCTGGCGCGCGTCGTGTACGGCGCGTCCGATCCCAAGACCGGCGCCTGCGGCGGCGTGCTCGATCTGCCGGCGATCGCCGTGCTGAACCACCAGACGCGGGTCGAGGGCGGCGTACTGGCGGACGAATGCGGCGAGCTGCTCAGGGCGTTCTTTCGCCACAAGCGCGAGGCCGCCCGCGGCGGCTCCGCCTCCTCCCTTCCTTCCGAGCAAGCATGAATCGACGCCGTTCCACCCGCGCCGTGCCGCCGGCCCACGCCGCCGGCCCCGTCCACGACCATGTACACGATCAGCGCCACGCGCACCACGGGCACGAACACGGCCTGCCTGCGCTGGGACGCAGGCCCGGCATCTACCTGGTGTCGCCCTCGGGTGCGGTACCCGAGCCCGAGAGGATCGACCATGCGCGCGCCAACCTCAAAGCGCTGGGTTTTCAAGCGGTGCTGGATCGCGGCGCGATGCTGCGACGGCAGCGCTTTGCCGGCACCGACGAACAGCGCCTGGCGGCGCTGGCCCGTGCCGCCGCCCAGAAACACCCCATCGTCATGGCCACGCGCGGCGGCTATGGGCTGTCCCGGCTGCTGCCGCGCATCGACTGGACAGCCATGGCCGACAGCGGCAAGCGCTTCGTCGGCCACAGCGATTTCACCTTTTTCCAGCTGGCCTTGCTGGCCAAGACCGGGGCGGTCAGCTATGCCGGCCCCATGGCGGCCTTCGACTTCGGCGGCAAGCGCGTGGATGACCTGACCGCGGCCCTGTTCGCCGAGACCTTGCGGGGCGAGCTGGAGATCCTGAGCTTCGAGTCGGAGCAGGCCGACGCCGTGGACTGCCGCGGCGTCCTGTGGGGCGGAAACCTGGCCGTGCTGGTGTCGCTGCTGGGCACGCCGTACTTCCCGCGCACCCGAGGCATCCTGTTCCTGGAAGACGTGAACGAGCATCCCTACCGGGTCGAGCGCATGCTGGTGCAACTGGCCCAGGCAGGCGTGCTGGGCAGGCAGAAGGCCATCGTGCTGGGCAGCTTTACCGACTACAAGCTCACGCCGCACGATGACGGCTACGACCTGTCGTCCGTGATCGAATGGCTGCGGCGCGAGACCGGCGTGCCCGTCGTGCCCGGGCTGCCGTTCGGGCACGTCAAGACCAAGGCCACCCTGCCGGTGGGGGCCCGCGTCGGACTGGCCACCGAGGGCGGCATGGCCTATCTGGTCCTGGCCGAGCACGACCACTCGCACTGAGGCCGACGCCGGCCATCCGGCAAGACGCCGTCGCCAGTGCTAAGGACGGTCGCCCGGGCCGCGGCCAGGCGGCTGCGGCTTTTCCGCGTCGTAGTCGCGTTCGTCGTCGATGTCGTCCGTGGTGAAGCGGGGCGCCTGCGGGCCGATGCCTGGCGGCTCGTCGCGCGTGGGGACGGCCTTGCCGGCCCGGCGGTGGCGGTACAGTGCCGCGCGCGCCAGCATGAGCGTGGTGGCGGGCACCGTCAGGGTCAGGAAGACGGCAATGAGGATTTCGTGCAGGGCCGGTCCTTCCTCGGCCATGGTGAAGTAGAGCATCGAGGCCAGCAGGATGAACACCATGCCCATGGTGGCGCCCAGGGTCGGGCCGTGCATGCGCTGATAGAAGCTGTGGAAACGCCACAGGCCCAGGCAGCCCACCAGGGTCAGCAGCCCGCCGGTCACCAGCAGCAGCGAGACCAGGACGTCGGCCCAGATCGGAAGCACCAGTTCTCCCGTCATTCGATGACCTCCCCGCGCAGCAGGAACTTGGCCAGCGCAACAGAGCTGACGAAGCCGAGCAGCGCGATGGTGACGGCCGCCTCGAAGTACTCGGTGCTGCCGAAACGTATGCCCAGCACCAGCAGCATGAGCATGGCGCAGATGTACATGGTGTCCAGCGCCAGCACGCGGTCCTGCGCCGCGGGGCCTTTCAGCAGGCGCAGCGTGGCCAGCAGCATTCCGGCGGCGATGCACAGCAGCGCGAACAGGCTGGCCCATCCGAGCAGGCTCGTCATTCGAAAATCTCCATCAAGGGTTGCTCGTAGCGGGTCTTGATCGTATCGATCCAGTATTGCTCGTCGTTCAGGTCCAGTACGTGGATGATCAGCGAGCTGCTGTCGTCGGTCAGCTCCACGCAGACCGTGCCGGGAATCGCCGTCAGGATAATGGCCAGCGTCGTCAGTCCGTGCGGATCGCGCAGGGCGAGCGGCAGCCGGATGAAGCCGGAGTTGTCGCGCCGCTGCCTGGATCCCAGGATGATGCGGGCCACGTCGATATTGGACTTGATGCTGTCCAGCACGACGATGCCGAAGAGCCGCAGCGCCGTGCCGGGCCGGCGCAAACGCGCGCGCACGGGCCGCAGCGACCCGGTCCACAGCGGCACCGCGATGGCCAGCACGGCGCCCAGGAGCAGGTGGCCGGGCGACAGCGTCTGGTTGAGGAGCAGCCACATCGCCAGCAGGAACAGCGAGGTCAGCGGCCAGGGCAGGATGCGTTTGATCATGGCGTGACGTCTCCACGATGGTCGACCTGGCGGGCCGACATGATGCCGCGCACGTACTCCGCGGGGTGATGCAGCGCGCGCGCCGCATCGTTGAAATAGCGCATCGCCGGCTGGGCCTGGACCATGAGGACGATACCGAGCACGAGCATGGCGGCGATCGGGAAGACCTCGATGACGCGCAGCCGCGGCGGCATGCGGCCCGACGGCACCCAGAACGCGCGTATGCCGATGCGGGTGAGCGATACGACGGTAGTCAGGCCGGACACGATGAGCAGCGCGAGCAGCACCCAGGCCAGCACGGGCTCGGGATTGCCGATCTCCGGCGTCAGGCCTTCGGGGTTGAGAATGGTGGTCAGCAAGGCGAACTTGGCCACGAAGCCCGACAGCGGCGGCAGCCCCGACAACACCAGCGCGCAGGCGATGAAGGCCAGGCCCAGAAAGGCCATGGCCGCCGGAATGGCCACGCCGACGTCGGTGGTGTTCATGTCCTCTTCCGGGTCGACGCTGCGGTCCAGGCCAAACGCCTCGAGCGTGACCGCGAGCAGGTCTGCGCCGAAGGTCCGGCTGCGCTCCATCAGTTCCTGCAGCAGGAAGAAGGCGCCCAGCGCCAGGGTCGAGCTGACCAGGTAGAACAACGCGGCGGCCGTGACGCTGTCGCGCCCGAAGCCGATGGCCGAGAGCAGGGTGCCGGACGAGATGATGACGGCGAACCCCGCCAGGCGCCCCGTGTTCTGGGATGCCAGCATGCCGAGCGTGCCGAAGGTGAGCGTCGCCAGGCCGATGTAGAGCACCCAGGGCTGCACCAGCCCGCTCGATGCGCCGGCATCGGCGCCGAACAGCAGCAGCGAGAGCCGCAGGATGATGTACACCCCGACCTTGGTCATGATGGAGAACAGCGCCGCCGCGGGCGGACTGGCCGCCGCGTAGGAGGGCGGCAGCCAGAAGTTGAGCGGCCAGGCGCCCGCCTTGATCAGGAAGGCCACGCCCAGGATGGCGGCGCCGGCTTCCATCAGCATGCGGTCGGACCCGGCCACCTGGCCGATGCGCACCGCCACGTCGGCCATGTTGAGCGAACCGGTGATGCCGTAGATCAGCGCCACGCCGATCAGGAACAGCGACGATCCGGCCAGGTTCACGGCGATGTAGTGCAGCCCGGTCTTGACGCGCTGCGGTCCCGAGCCGTGCAGCAGCAGCCCGTAGGAGGCCGCCAGCAGGATCTCGAAGAACACGAACAGGTTGAACAGGTCTGCCGTCAGGAAGGCGCCGTTCAGGCCCATGAGCTGGAGCTGGAACAGCGGGTGGAAGTGCACCCCGGCGCGGTGCCAGCGCGCCAGCGAATACAGCAGCGAGCACAGCGCCATGGTGGCGGTGAGCACCAGCATCAAGGCCGAGAGCCGGTCCAGCGCCAGCGCGATGCCGAAAGGCGCGGGCCAGTTCGCAGGCAGGTAGACCGCCACCTGGACCTGGCCGCCATCGGCCTGGCGCAGCAAGGCGATGGCGACCGCCAGCAGGGCCAGCGTGGCCAGCACGTTGACGCCGGCCTTCAGCGTCGCGCGGCCTTCCCCCAGCAGCAGCATGAGGCCGCCCACCACCATGGGCAGGACGATGGGAACGATCATGAGATGGTCGTGCCACGACAGCATCATTCACCCTCCCGGCCGTCGACGTGGTCGGTGCCGCTCAGGCCGCGCGAGGCGAGCAGGACGACGAGGAAGAGCGCGGTCATGGCGAAGCCGATGACGATGGCGGTCAGGACCAGCGCCTGGGGCAGCGGGTCGGCGTACTCGGCGATCTCGCTGGCCCGGCTCGCCCGCAGGATGGGGATCTGGTCGACGGACAGCCGTCCCATGGAGAAGATGAAGAGGTTCACGGCGTAGGACAGCAGCGAGATGCCCATGATGACCTGGAAGGTCCGGGGCCGCAGCAGCAGCCAGATGCCCGATCCGCCCAGGACGCCGATGGCGATGGCGATGATCAATTCCATCCGGCGCCTCCCCTGGGAAGCTCGCCTTCGGCTTGCTGGATGACGCGGTGGCTGCGTATGGACTGGTGGGCCAGTGCGGTGAGTATCAGCATGGTGGCTCCGACGACCAGGCAGAACACGCCCAGGTCGAAAAGAAAGGCGCTGGGCAGGTGGATCTCGCCGATCAGCGGCGCATGCAGGTGCGCGCCGTGCGAGGTCAGGAAGGGGTAGCCGAACAGCCAGGCGCCCATGCCGGTCAGCACCGCGAACAAGAGGCCCAGGCCTATCCAGCGCTGGGGATGGAGCCGCATCTTGGATTCGACCCAGGCCGTGCCGCCCACCATGTATTGCAGGATGAAGGCTACCGACAGCGTCAGCCCGGCCACGAAGCCGCCGCCGGGCAGGTTGTGCCCGCGCAGGAACAGGAAGGCGGCGAACAGCGCGATGATGGGCAGGGAGAGGCGGATGATGACCGACGGCATCAGCATGTAGCCGACCGCCGGATCGTCGCCCGCGCGCGCCGCGGCGTCGGTCTTGCCCTGGTCGATCTGCTGGTGGGGCAGCGGGATGCTTTCCGGGGCCGGGCGGAAGCGCCGCAGCAGCGCGTACACCGTCAGCGCGACGATGCCCAGCACGGTAATCTCGCCCAGGGTGTCGAAGCCGCGGAAATCGACCAGCAGCACGTTGACGACGTTGGTGCCGCCCCCCTCGGTCAGCGCGCGTTCCAGAAAGTAGTTCGAGATGGTGTCCGGATAGGGGCGCGTCAGCACCGCATAGGCCAGCAGCGCCATGCCGGCGCCGCCCGCCACGGCGATCGTCAGGTCGCGCACCCGGTGCATCCATGCCCTGGCCGGCACGCGTATGCCCAGTTCGGCGGGCTCCTTGCGGCGCGGCAGCCAGCGCAGGCCAAGCAGCAGCAGGATGGTGGTGACCACTTCGACCAGCAACTGGGTCAGCGCCAGGTCGGGGGCCGAGAACCAGACGAAGGTGATGCAGGTGACCAGTCCCGCCCCGCCCATCATGATGAGCGAAGCCAGCCGGTGGTACTTGGCCTGGTAGGCCGTACCCACCGCGCAGGCGATGCCGATGAGCCACAGGATGGCGAACGCCGGGTCGATGGCCGAGGACTGCGCCGCGGGCAGCAGGACCGGCCGCCCGTAGAGGGTGAGGGCGGAGACCAGGATGGCGAAGGCCACGATGCCGAGCAGCTGCGGCTGCAGGCCGCGCGCGCCCAGGCTGTTGGTGAGCCGGTCCGCCAGCCAGGTGACGAAGCTCATGAAGCGCTCGAACGCCCGCTTGCCGTTGAGCTTGTAGAACAGCGGCAAGCGCTCGACCGTGCTCAGCCGCAGCGTCTTCTGCAGAATCATGTAGAGGGCGGTTCCGCCGAGCAGCGCCACCAGGCTCATCACCAGGGGCAGGTTGAAGCCGTGCCATATCGCCAGGCTGTAGCTGGGCACGTCGTCGCCCAGTATGGCCCGCACCGCGGAGGCCAGGAAGGGCGCGATGGTGTAGCCGGGAACCACGCCCACGGCCAGGCACAGGAAGGCCAGGACCTCGGCCGGGAAACGCATCCAGCGCGGCGCCTCGTGCGGCGTGCGCGGCAGGTCGTGCGGCGGCGGGCCGAAGAACACGTCGTGCAGGAAACGCCAGGAATAGGCCACGCTGAAGGCGCCGGCCACGGTGGCGGCGATGGGCAGCGCGTGGCTCATGCCCACGGCGTTGCCCACCACGACGGCCTCGGTGAAGAACATTTCCTTGGAAATGAAGCCGTTGAGCAGCGGCACTCCGGCCATGGCCGCGCCGGCCACCATGGCCAGCGTCGCGGTAATGGGCATGACCCGCGCCAGCCCGCTCAGGCGCCGGATGTCGCGCGTGCCGCATTCGTGGTCGATGATGCCGGCCGCCATGAACAGCGAGGCCTTGAAGGTCGCGTGGTTCATGATGTGGAAGACCGCGGCCACCAGCGCGAGCGGGCTGCCCAGCCCCAGCAGCAGCGTGATCAGGCCGAGGTGGCTGACGGTGGAATAGGCGAGCAGGCCCTTCAGGTCTTGCTGGAAAATGGCGGTGTACGCCCCCAGCAGCAGCGTGCAGAGTCCCGCGCCGCCGATGATCCAGAACCATTCCTCGGTGCCGGCCAGCACCGGCCAGAGCCGGGCGAGCAGGAACACGCCGGCCTTGACCATGGTGGCCGAGTGCAGGTAGGCCGACACCGGCGTGGGGGCTGCCATGGCGTGCGGCAGCCAGAAGTGGAATGGAAACTGTGCGCTCTTGGTGAGCGCGCCGAGGGCGATGAGCACCAGCGCGACGCTATAGACCGGATGCGTGCGGATCAGGTCGCCGGAGGCGAGGATCGTTTCCAGGTCGTAGCTGCCGACGATGTGCCCCAGGAGGATGATGCCGGCGAACAGGCACAGGCCGCCGGCCGCCGTCACGGTCAGCGCCATGCGCGCCCCGCGCCGGGCGTCGGGGCGGTGGTGCCAGTAGCCGATCAGCAGGAAGGAGACCAGACTGGTCAGTTCCCAGAACAGCGCCAGCTGGATCAGGTTCCCCGACAGCACGACTCCCAGCATGGAGCCCATGAAGGCGAGAAAGAAGGAAAAAAAACGCGGCACCGGGTCTTCCGGCGACATGTAGTAGCGCGCATAGAGCACGACCAGGAGGCCGATGCCACTGACCATCAGGACGAATATCCATGCCAATCCGTCCATGCGCAGCACGAAGTCCAGCCCCAGGGACGACAGCCAGGGGATCTCGTAGCGGACGACCTTGCCATAGGAGACTTCGGGATAGAGCAGGGCGGCCTGTACTGTTCCCGCCAATGCGACCAAACCGGCAAGCCAGGCTTCGCGGTTTCGCGCATTGGCGGGCAGCAAGGCCGCCAATACACTGCCGGCGAAAGGGAGCGCTAGAAGAATCAGCAGCGACATAAGGGGCGGTCACTCTCTCTTATTGATATAGGTATGAACAGGGGTAACGCTAAGCGAGCAAAAGAATGGTAACAAACCGATGGCCGAGTTCCGGGCCGCGGCTGGGCCTGCCGAGTACCTGGCCCCGATTGTGTAAATGCCCGGGTCAACCCCAATAATGCCTGTTACACTAACAGGTTGATCTTTGCGCTTTGCCGCGCGTTGCGCCCAGCGCTTTCTTTCGTTCCTTGCGAGTCTTTTGCCGTCGTGATCTCCACCGCCAACCTCACCATCCAGTTCGGTCCCAAACCCCTCTTCGAGAACGTGTCGGTCAAGTTCGGCGAGGGCAACCGCTATGGTCTGATCGGTGCGAACGGCAGCGGCAAGTCCACCCTGATGAAGATCATCGGCGGCGACCTCGAGCCGTCGGCCGGCAACGTCTCGCTCGAGCCCAACACCCGCTTGGGCAAGCTGCGCCAGGATCAGTTCGCCTACGAGGACATGCGCGTGCTGGACGTGGTGCTGATGGGCCATGCGGAAATGTGGCAGGCCATGAGCGAACGCGACGCCATCTACGCCAATCCCGACGCCACCGACGAAGATTACATGCGCGCGGCGGACCTGGAGGCCAAGTTCGCCGAGTACGACGGCTACACCGCCGAGGCCCGCGCCGGCGAGCTGCTGCTGGGGCTGGAGATCCCGGTCGAGCAGCACCAGCTGCCGATGCGCGAGATCGCCCCCGGGTGGAAGCTGCGGGTGCTGCTGGCGCAGGCGCTGTTCTCGAATCCCGACGTGCTGCTGCTGGACGAGCCAACCAACAACCTGGACATCAATACGATCCGCTGGCTGGAGACGGTGCTGAACCAGTACCAGTCGACCATGATCATCATCAGCCACGATCGCCATTTCCTGAACCAGGTCTGCACCCACATGGCCGACCTCGACTACGGCGAGGTGCGGATCTATCCGGGCAACTACGACGACTACATGCTCGCATCCGCGCAGGCGCGCGAGCGGCTGCTCAGCTCCAATGCCAAGGCCAAGGAGCGTATCACCGAGCTGCAGGACTTCGTGCGGCGCTTCTCGGCCAACAAGTCCAAGGCGCGGCAGGCCACCTCACGTCTCAAGCAGATCGACAAGCTCAAGGCGGATACCGTCGAGGTCAAGCCTTCCTCGCGCCAGAACCCCTACATCCGCTTCGAACTGGCCAAGGTGATGCACCGCCAGGCAGTGGAGATCGAGGGCATTTCCAAGGCCTACGACAGACTCGTCATCCCGAACTACTCGGCCATGGTCGAGGCCGGCGAGAAAATCGCCATCATCGGCGCCAACGGCGTGGGCAAGACCACGCTGCTGCGGATGCTGGCGGGCGACCTCGCGCCCGACCGCGGCACGATCAAGTGGTCCGAGAACGCCAACCTGGGCTACATGGCCCAGGATGTCTCCGACAACTTCCAGAGCGACGAGAACGTGTTCGACTGGATGGGCCAATGGCGCCAGCCGGGGGACGACGACCAGGCGATCCGCTCGGTGCTCGGCCGCCTGCTGTTTTCCAGCGACGACATCGGCAAGGCCGTCCGGGTATTGTCCGGCGGCGAGAAAAACCGCATGATGTTCGGCAAGCTCATGCTGAGCAAGCACAACGTGCTGCTGCTGGACGAGCCGACCAACCACCTCGACATGGAATCCATCGAATCGCTGCAGCTGGCGCTCGAGAAGTTCCAGGGCACGCTGTTTTTCGTCTCGCACGACCGCGAGTTCGTATCCGGGTTGGCCAGCCGCATCATCGAAATCCTGCCCGACGGCCAGCTCATCGACTACAAGGGCAGCTACGACGAATACCTGGCGTCGCGCGGCATCGAGAACTGATCCGCGAGGCGGCACGAAGATTGCTTTGTCTGCTTCGAGACCGGTGGGCCTTCTCCCGCTGCAAGGAAGAAAAGACGATGCCGATATCTTTGCCTATCGCCATGATCGCCGTGCCGGCCGCCCTTTCCGGCCGGCCTGCGGGACAGGTGGCCATGCCGCAATGCGGTGCGGTCCGCGGACGTCCGCCCAGGATGAGGGCAGGCCATCCACGTCATCGAGACGCGGCCTGACCCATGCGGATCAAGGTCCTGCTCTTCGGTTCCCCGGGGCATGGCAGTTTCAACCTGTGCGGCCTGGCCGGCGTGGAAGCGGCCCGCCGCGCGGGGCAGCAGGTCGAGTTGATCTGGATCGAATCTGCCGGGCCGGCGATCCGTGCCGCGCGCCTGATCGACATCTGCCATCGGGGCGCGGATCTCATCATCGCCTATGGCAGCTCGGGTGATTATCCGGTCGCCATGGCAGCCGAGCGCTTCCCCCATATCCATTTTGTGGTTGTGCAAGGCACGCATGTGTCCGAGAACACGGCGGTCTACGGCGTGCGGCAGGAGCAGTCGGCGTTCCTGGCCGGGGTGCTGGCGGCGGCCGAGACCCGCACCGGCGGCCTGGGGCATCTGGCGGGGGTCAAGAGCGACGCCGCCCTGCGCGCCCGCGCGGCCTATGTGGACGGCGTCACGCGCCAGGCGCCCGGCATGGGCATGATGACTTCGTTCTGCGGTAGCGCCGACGACGCGGAGCTTGCCTTCGATACGTGCGAGGCCATGGCCAAGCGCGGCGTGGACATCGTCTTCGCAGCCATCGAGGGCGGCCGCCCTGGCGCGGTGCGGGCATGCCAGAAGTTCCGGCTGCGGCAGATCGGCGCCATTCTGGACTGGACCGAGACCGATCCCAGGCTCTTCCTGGGATCGGCCATCTCGGACAGCGGGCGCTGTATCGCGGCGGCCATCAAGGATTACGCCAGCGGGGATGTCCGTTTCGGCACGAGCACCTTCTTCGGGGTGGAGCGCCCCGAATATGTCAGGGTGGCGCTGAGTCCGACCGTGGGGCAACCGGCACGGCAGGCCATCGACGAATGGAGCCAGGCCCTGGCGCGAGGCGAAGTCGTCTTGAGCGAGGACTACACCGGCCGCGAGTTCGAGCTGAGCGGCCTCTTGAGCCGGCTCTAGCCGTGCCGCCAGCCTAGGCCGCGCGCGGCTTGACCCGGGACGATGCCCGCTTCGCCTTGGCGCGCGCCTCGTCCACGCTGCCGGCGGTAGCCAGCGCCACGCCCATGCGGCGCTTGACGAAGGATTCCGGCTTGCCGAAAAGACGAAGGTCGGTGCCCGGCTCGGCCAGGGCCTGGGCAACGCCTTCGAACACCACCGCGCCGGCCTCGATGCCGCCGTAGATCACGCTGCTGGCGCCGGGCTGGCGCAGCGCGGTATCGACCGGCAGGCCCAGGAACGCCCGCGCATGCAATTCGAATTCGTTCTGCGCTTGTGTGATCATCGTCACCATGCCCGTATCGTGCGGCCGGGGGCTGACTTCGGAAAACCAGACCTCGTCCCCCGCCACGAAAAGTTCGACGCCGAATATGCCGTAGCCGCCCAGTTCGCCGGTAACCTTGCGCGCAATCTCGTGGGCTCGTTCCAGCGCCTTGGGAGCCATGGGGTGGGGCTGCCAGCTTTCGACGTAGTCGCCATCCACCTGTACGTGCCCGATGGGTTCGCAGAAGTCGGTGCGGTCCCGCCCGTCGGCGCCGCGCGAGCGCACGGTCAGCAGCGTGATCTCGTAGTCGAAGCGCACGAAGCCTTCGACGATGATGCGGCCGGCGCCGACGCGGCCGCCTTCTTGTGCGTAGCGCCAGGCGCGCTCTACGTCCTGCGGGCCATCGAGCCTGGATTGCCCCTTGCCGGAGGAGGACATGACGGGCTTGACGATGCACGGGTAGCCGATGTGTTCATCGATGGCGGCGCGCAGCTCATCCAGGGTCGAGGCGAAGCGATAGGGCGAGGTCGGCAGGCCCAGGGTCTCCGCCGCCAGTCGCCGTATGCCCTCGCGATTCATGGTCAACTGCGCGGCGCGGGCCGTGGGCGTGACGCGCGCCACGCCGGCCGCCTCGAGCTCCACCAGCAGATCGGTGGCGATGGCTTCGATTTCCGGCACGATGATGTGAGGTTTTTCCGCCTCGATCACTGCCTTGAGCGCATCCCGGTCCGTCATGGCCACCGTGCGGGACCGGTGGGCGACCTGTTGCCCGGGCGCGTCGGCATAGCGGTCGACGGCGACGACCTCGACGCCCAGGCGCTGCAAGGCCACGATGACTTCCTTGCCGAGTTCGCCGGCGCCCAGCAGCATGACGCGTGTGGCGGCGGGGGTGAGAGGGGTGCCCAGGGGAAGGAAGGGGGAGGCGGTCATCGCATTCAGTCAAAAGGTGTCCCCCCTGCGCGCTTGCGCGCCCCCCAGGGCGGCACTGGCGGACCGGCAAAGCCGGATCCGCTATGTCCTGGGTCGGGGGGAGGGGTTATCCGTTGGGAGGCACGTTGCCGGAGAGACGGAAATATAGCGCGAAGCGGCGGACCCTGTCCGCGCTGTGCTCTGGGCGGCGCGGGATTGAGCGTGAACCGTTCTACCGGCCGCCCGCGATCTTGCGCAGCAGTTCGAACAGCAGAAGCTGCTCGCCGGCGGTCAGGACCGACAGGGCCTCGGCTTCCATGGTCAGGGATAGCGCATGGGCCTCGTCGGCCAGGCGGCGGCCTTCCTCGGTCAGTTCCACGTGCTGCTCGCGCCGGTCTTCGTTGCTGCGCACCCGGCGCAGGAGGCCGCGTTCCTGCAGCCGCGTCAGGATCACGACGAGGTTGGGCGCGGGCGTGTCCAGTGCCAGGCAGAGCTTCTTCTGGGTCACCCGCTGGTTGGTCGACAGCAGCGCCAGGATGGAGAATTCGACCGGACGCAGCTTCAGTCCGTTCATGTGGGCGGAAAATGCCTTGCGCAGCCTGGCATCGGCCAGCGAGGTCATGAATCCGAGCAGGTGGTCGAGCGCGCGGCGGTCCAGGCCGCCCTTGGCGGCCCGCGAAGTGCCGTCGCGAGGGTGCCGAGCGGCGCCGTCCCGCGGCAGCTCAGGCGCACTCATCGAGTTCGGGCAGCGCATGCCGCGCGCTCCGTATGCGGTGTTCGACATAGCCGATCCCGGGCAGTACCACGTCATAGAAGTAGCGGGCCGTCGCCGCTTTGGACCGCAAGGCCTCGCCGTCTTCACGCGCGAGCGCCAGCACCCGCAGCCACCACCGGGCCAGGCAGAGCAGGGCGGTTGCGTGCAGGAAATCGTCGGCCGCGCGGTACGGATAGCCGGGGTCGGCGGCGGCATCACGCAGGATGTCCGTCAGCAGCCGGCGCTGTCCCGCCACGGCGGCAAGCAGCGTGTCTGCCTGCGCCAGCCCGTCCCCGTCTTCCCGCGCCGCGGCTTCCAGGTCGTCGAGCAGGCGGCCGTAGGCCGCGCCGCCGTCGGCCACGACTTTGCGCACCAGCAGGTCCACGGCCTGGATTTCGTTCGTTCCTTCGTAGATCGGCGGGATACGGCTGTCGCGCAAGGCCTGGGCGGCACCCGTTTCTTCGATGTAACCATGCCCGCCGAAGACCTGGAGCGCGCGATCGGCCACCTCGAAGCCGGCGCGCGTGCCCCAGGCCTTGACCACGGGCGTCAGCAGCGCGAGCAGTTCGTGGGCGCGGCTGCGCTCGCCGTCTTCGGCCGAGTACTCGGACAGATCCAGCAGATGCGCCGTCCAATAGGCGAGCATGCGCAGGCCCTCGACCGTGCAGCGCTGGGCGGCCAGGCTGGCGTGCACCGCGGCGTGGCGGGCGATCGGGACCGGGCCTTCGGCGACTCCTGTGCCCGGCGCGGCGCGCCCCTGGCGGCGTTCGAGGGCATAGCGCAGCGCGTGCTTGTAGGCGGCTTCACCGTGCGCCACGCCTTGCAGGCCCACGCCCAGCCGTGCGGCATTCATCATCACGAACATGGCGGCGAGCCCCTTGCACGGTTCGCCGAGCAGCCACGCGCGCGCGCCCTCGAAGCGCATCGAGCAGGTCGCGCTGCCCCGTATGCCGAGCTTGCTCTCGATGCCGTCGCAGAAGACGGCGTTGCGTTCCCCGGTATCGGGCAGGATCTTGGGCACGAGGAAGAGCGACAGGCCGCGGGCGCCGCCGGGCCCGCCGGGGTGTCGTGCGAGCACGAGGTGAACGATGTTGTCGGTCAGGTCGTGTTCGCCGCCCGAGATGAAGATCTTGCTGCCGTCGATGGCGTACTCGTCGCCGCGCTGGACGGCGCGCGTGCGGATGTTCCCCAGGTCGGAGCCGGCCTGGGGTTCCGTCAGGCACATGGTGCACAGCCATTCGCCGCTGACGAGGCGGGGCAGGTAGAGGGCCTTGAGGGCGTCGCTGCCGTGGGCCAGCACGCAGGCGTAGGCGCCGTGCAGGATGCCCGGATACATGGTCCAGGCGTGATTGGCGGAGGCCAGCATCTCCTGAACCGCGGCGTCGAGCGCGTGCGGCAGCCCCTGGCCGCCCCATTCGGGGTCGCACGCCATGGATGGCCAGCCCGCCTCGACGTAGGCGCGGTAGGCCGCGGCGAAGCCGGCAGGCGTGGCGACCGAGCCGCCGGCATAGGTGCAGCCTTCCCGGTCGCCGGAGGCGTTGAGCGGCGCCAGCACTTCGGCGGCGAAACGCCCGGCTTCCTCGAGCACCTGGCGGGCGGTCTGGACGTCGTGCTCGCAGAGGCTCGGCATGGCGGCCCAGGCGGCGGGCGCGCGCAACACCTGTTCGAGCACGAAGCGCATGTCGTCGAGCGGGGGATGGTAGCGGCGCATGGCGATTTTCCTCAGGCGGCCGCCGGGGCGGCGCCCAGGTAGCTGTCCACCACACGGCTGTCGCCCGCCAGATCGCGGGCCGGACCATGGAGCGAGATCTCGCCCATTTCCAGGACATAGCCATAGTCGGCCACCTCGAGCGCCGCTCGCGCGTTCTGCTCGACCAGCAGGATGGTGACGCCGGTGCTGCGCAGCCGTTCGATCACCTCGAACACTTCGGCGACGATGCGCGGCGCCAGGCCCAGGCTGGGTTCATCCAGCATCAGGAGAGCGGGGCGGCTCATCAGCGCGCGTCCCACCGCCAGCATCTGCCGCTCGCCGCCCGACAGGGTGCCGGCCAACTGGCGGCGGCGTTCGTGCAGGCGCCCGAACATGGCATAGATCTCGTCCAGCGTTCGCATGCATTCGCGGTTGCGCAGCCGCACCTGGCGGAAGGCGCCAAGCACGAGGTTGTCCTCCACCGTCATGCTGGAGAACAGCTCGCGTTTCTCCGGCACCAGGGACATGCCCAGCATGGCGCGATCCTCCAGGCGCATGTGGGAGATGTCCCGGCCGTCGTAGCGAATGGCGCCTCGCCCGGCGACGGCGCCGATCAAGGTGTTGAGCAAGGTCGACTTGCCCGCGCCGTTCGGGCCGATCACGGTGACCACCGAGCCGCGCGCGGCGCGCAGGTCGATGCCGCGCAGGACTTCGGCCCTGCCGTAGCCCGCGTGCAGGCCCGAGACGTCCAGCAATGCCTGGTTCATGCGTCGCTCCATCAATGTTCGGTGCCGAGGTAGGCGGCGCGCACCGCGGGGCTGGCGCGCACTTCGGCAGGCGTGCCTTCCATCAGGCGGGTGCCGAATTCCATCACCACGATGCGGTCGGCCACGCTCATCATCAGGTCCATGTCGTGCTCGACCAGCAGGATGCCCATGCCTTCGTCGCGCAGCTGGCGCAACACCTTGGCCAAGGCCTGCTTCTCGAAGTGACGCAATCCGGCCGCGGGTTCGTCCAGCAGCAGCACGGCCGGATCGCTGCACAGAGCGCGGGCGATTTCCATCAGGCGCTGCAGCCCCATCGCGAGATTGCCCGCGGGCTCGTGAAGGTGTTCGCCCAGGCCCACGCGCATGAGCTGAGCCTCGGCTTCCTTGAGCAGGCTGCGTTCCTGGGCGCGATCCAGCCGCAGCATGGAGCGCAGCGCTCCGGCGCCCCCGCGCAGGTGCGCGCCCAGGGCCACGTTCTCGAGCACGCTCATGTCGGGAATCATCTTCACGTGCTGAAAGGTGCGTGCCAGGCCGCGGCTGGCAATGACGCGCGAGGGCAGGCCGTCCACGCGCTGGCCGTGCAAGCGGATCTCGCCCGCGGTGAGCGCGAGCACGCCGCTGAGCAGGTGGAAAGTGGTGGACTTGCCCGCGCCGTTGGGGCCGATCAGCCCGACGATGTCGCCCGCCCGGACCGCCAGGTCGACGTCGTTGACGGCGACCAGTCCGCCGAACTGGCGGCGCAGGCCCGTCCCTTCGAGCACGACCGCGCCGCGTCGGGGCTTGGGCCGCACCGGCAGGGGCGCGGCCTCGGCCCAGTCGCGCTTGCGGCGCGGGCGCGGGACCAGGCCGTCGAGGAATGACCAGATGCCTTGCCGCGCGTACTTCAGGACCAGGACCAGGATGATCCCGAAGGCGATGACCTCGAAGCTGCCGGTGCGCCCGAGCAGCGCCGGGATCCATACCTGCAACTGGTCTTCGATCAGCTTGACCGCCGCCGCGCCGGTGAGCGCGCCCCAGACCGAGCCCATGCCGCCCAGTACCGCCATGAACAGGTACTGGATGCCCATGTTCAGGCCGAAAGGCGAGGGATTTACGCTGCGCTGGAAGTGTGCGTACAGCCAGCCCGAGACCGCGGCGAACAGCGCCGCGAGCACGAAGACGCCGATCTTGTAGCGCAGGGTATGGACGCCCATGGCTTCGGCCATCACGCTGCCTTCGCGCAGCGCCCGGATGGCGCGCCCCGTGCGGGAGTCCAGCAGCCAGAGCGCGGCCAGCGTGGCGGCGAGCGCGAAGGCCCAGATGAGGTAGAACTGCGATCGCCCGGTATCGAATACCAGGGCGCCTATCGAGACGGGCGGAACGCCCATCAGGCCGTCGTACTTGCCGAGGAACTCGATGCTGCTCATGATGTAGAACAGCGCAAGCCCCCAGGCGATGGTGGCCACGGGCAGGTAGTGGCCGGACATGCGCAGCGTGAGCGGACCGATCAGCAGCGCCGCGCACGCGCTCACCGCCAGGCCCGCCAGCAATCCCAGCCATGGCGACAGGCCGTAGGTGGCGGTGAGCACCCCCGTGGCGTAGGCGCCTAGCCCCACGAACGCGGCCTGCCCGAACGAGGTCAGGCCGGCCATGCCGGTCAGCAGCACGACGCCCACCACGACGATGGCGTACAGGCCGATGTAGTTGAGCTGGGTGATCCAGAACTCGGGGACCGGCAGCAGCGGCAGCGCCACGAGGGCGGCGACGAACAGCGCGAAGATCGCCGTGCGCGCCATGGAAGCGCCGGGCCGGCGCGCCGATTGCGCCGGCAGGGCGCGCAGCGTATCGGAGGTGGGCTTCATGCTAGTGTTCCTCGTGATGGGGCGTGTAGAGCGAGCGCCAGAGCAGCACAGGCAGGATCAGCGTGAACACGATGGCCTCCTTGAGCGAACTGGCCCAGAACGAGCCGAAGGACTCGGCCACGCCCAGCAGCAGCGCACCCACGGCGGTGGCCGGATAGCTGGCGAGCCCGCCGCCCACGGCGGCGATGAAGCCCTTCAGGCCGATCAGGAATCCGGAATCGTAGAAAACCGTCGTGGTCGAGCCGATCAGCAAGCCGGACAGCGCCCCGATAAAGGCCGCCATGGCGAAGGCCAGCTTGCCGGCGGAGTCGGCCGAGATCGCCAGCAGGCGCGCGCCGAGCCGGTTCACGGCGGTGGCGCGCAAGGCCTTGCCATACAGCGTGCGGCCGAAGAACAGGCGCAGCATCACCATCAGCAGGATGAAGACGACGAAGATGCCGATGACCTGCCCCGAGAGATTGAGCGGCCCCAGCGCGTAGCGTGCGTCGACGAAGGGCGGGTTGCGGAAGCCCTCGGCGCCGAAGAAGAACAGCGCCAGCCCGAGCAGTACGAAATGCACGCCGACGGACACGATGAGCAGCACCAGCACGCTGGCTTCGGCGATGGATTGGTAGACCAGCCGATAGGTCAACGGCCCGAGCGGCGTAATGATGAGCAGCGTCAGCAGCCCCTGGGCCAGGATGGGCAGGCCGCGCGGCGCCGCCCAAATGGCCAGGGCCGCGATCAGGATCGGCACGGCGAGCTGGCTCGCGGCCAGGCGGCAGATGGCCGCCGCGCGTCCTGCTGCGCGCGGGGCGCGCAGCAGGGCGTACAGGTCGAGCAGGAAGGCTGCCGCCGCGGCGACGAGCAGCAGCCATACCGTGCCGGGCACCTGGCCGGTCTGGAACAGGGCCAGGGTGAGCGCACCGAATGCGACGAACTCGCCCTGTGGGATGAACAGGATGCGCGTAACGGTGAAAATCAGGACAGTGGCGATGCCCAAGAGCGCGTAGATCGCGCCGTTGGTCAGGCCGTCCAGCGTCAAGACGCCGGCTATCGTCAAGTCCATGGTGAGGCTCTTGGTCGAGGGTGGTGAGAGGCCGGCGCCCGCACGCCGGCCGCCGTGGGCTTATTGCTCGACCTTCCAGTCGCCGTTGACGACCTTCATGATCAAGCCGGTCTCCTTGGTGAAACCCCAGTGGTCCTGCGGCGTGTAGTTGATGATGCCTTGCGAGACCGGCGTCACGCCGCCGCTCTCGAGGGCTTCCTTGAGCGCGGCGCGGAACTCCGGCGTGCCGGGCTTGGCCTTTTTCAGCGCGGCGGGAACCGCCTTCTCGAGCAGGATGGCGGCATCGTACATGTGGGCCGCGAACTGGTTGCGGGATCCCGCGCCGTGGATCTTCTCGTAGCGGGCGATGTAGTCCACGCCGAACTTCTTCGAGGGATGCGCATCGGGCAACTGGTCGGCAACGGTGGCCGGCCCCGACACCACGTAGGCGCCTTCGACGTCCTTGCCGCCCACCCGCATGAGGTCGCGCGAAGCGGCCGAATGGGTCTGGTAGATCTTGCCGCGATAGCCGCGATCGACCACCGCCTTGTGCGGCATCGCGGCGCCGCTGCCGGAGGCGGCGATCAGAATGGCGTCGGGATTGGCCGAGGTCAGCTTGAGCGCCTGCGCGGTCACGCTGGTGTCGGTGCGGGCGAAGCGCTCCGCGCCGATGACGCTGATGCCCGCCGCCTTGGCTTCCTTGGTGAAGTCGTTCAGCCAGCTCTCGCCATAGGTATCGGAATAGCCCAGGAAGCCCACGGTCTTCACGCCCAGCTTCTTCATGTGCGCGACGATGGGAATGGCCATCACGGCGTTGGATTGCGCCAGCCGGAACGACCATTCGTCCTTGCCCGGGGCGGTGACGATGGGCGAGGCCGCCAGCTGCACCGTCTTGGCCTGGGCCGCGACGTCGGACATGGCCAGGGCGACCGGCGTGGCGGCGGAGCCTACGATCAGGTCGACCTTGTCTTCCGAGACGAAGCGGCGCGCGTTCTTGACGCCGATCGTGGGGTCGGAGGCATCGTCCAGGACGATGACGCGCAAGGGCTCGCCGGCGATGGACTTGGGCCAGAGCGCCAGGCCGTTGTTGCAGGGAATGCCCAGGCCGGACGCAGGGCCGGTCAGCGGCAGGCTGACGCCGATGGTGATCTCGGCTTGCGCGGCTGGCTGGAACAGCAGCGCGACGATGGCGGGAACGAGCAGTTTCCGAAAGTTCATGGTGTCTCCTCAGAGGGCTTCCAGGTGGCGGGGGCGCGTCTTGGCACGCCTTTGCGCCGGTTCGACTACGGGTGCTTCAACTGCATAGCGCGCGGATGTCCTCGGGCACGGGAATGGCGTGGATCCGGCCATCTGTGCCTCGCTCGACGAACGCGCGTGTTTCGGTGCCTTCGCACAGCAGGCGCTCGCCCAGCATGACGCGGTGGCTGTGGACGAAGACCTTGTTGCGCCAGCTTTCGATGCGGGTATGCACGTCGATGGTGTCGCCATAGGTGGCCGGCGACGAAAAGCGCGTCTGGATCTCCAGTACGGGCGTGCCGACGATGCCGCGCGTGCGCTCCAGTTCGCGCCAGGGCGGCAGGCCGCAGGTGCGGAAGAAGTGCAGCGACGAGGCGTCCATCCAGCGCAGGAAGTTCGGAAAGAACACGATGCCGGCAGGATCGCAGTCGCCGAACTGCACTGTGACGGTATAGCGCGTGGAGCGGCTCATGGCGGTCAGCGGGGAGGCATGCGCAGCGCGCCGTCCAGGCGAATGACTTCGCCGTTCAGGTAGGCGTTCTCGACGATGTGCGCCACCAGCGCGGCGAACTCGGGTGGCTGGCCCAGTCGCTTCGGGTACGGGACGGAAGCGCCCAGGCTGGCCTGGATGTCGGCGGGCAGCTCGTGCAGCAGCGGCGTATGGAAGAGGCCGGGGGCGATGGCCATGACGCGCACGCCGAACTGCGCGAGGTCGCGCGCCGCCGGCAGTGTCAGCGAAGCGATGCCGCCCTTGGAGGCCGCGTAGGCGGTCTGGCCCATCTGGCCGTCGTAGGCGGCGATGGACGTGGTGTTGACCACCACGCCGCGTTCGCCGTCCTCGAGGGCGTCCAGCGCGGTCATGTCGGCCGCCGCCAGGCGCAGGACGTTGAAGGTGCCCACCAGGTTGATCTGCACGATGCGGCTGAAGTCTTCCAGCGGCATCGGCCCTTGCTTGCCCACCACGCGATGGGCGCCGCCGACGCCGGCGCAATTCACGAGTATCCGGGCCGGTCCGTGCTGCCGGCGGGCCTGTGCCAGTGCCTGTTGCACGCTCGAGGCGTCGGTCACGTCGCACGACAGCGCGAGGCCGCCGATTTCGGCGGCGATGGCCTGGGCCTGCGCGGCGTTGCGGTCGAGCACGGCCACCTTGGCGCCGCGCTGCGCCAGCAGGCGCGCGCTCTGCGCGCCCAGCCCGGACGCGCCTCCGGTCACCAATGCGGCTTGGCCTTCGATCTTCATGGCTGGCTCCTCGTGGACGGGCGGGCGAGAATGACGCGCGGGTCGGTGCCGGCATACATGAGATCGACCAGGTCGGCGCGGTGCCTGAGCACGTTGCGCTGGTTGATGGATCCCTTGTCGGTGGCCTCTCCGAGGTCGATGGAGGGCGGCGTCTCGAGCACCAGGGCGCGCGCCACCCGCGTGGCGCTGCCGGTGCCCGAGGCCCAGAGGCGGTCGACCAGCTCCTGGAACATCTCCCGCACCGCAGGCGCGGCCAGCACCCGCGCCGCGGGCGCGTCGGGGCCGGCGCCGGCAAGCTGGCGGCAGTCGGCCAGGCGCGGGAAGATCAGGATGCCGATGTCGTTGCGGTTGAGGCCGGCGATGACCACGTCCTGCACGTAGGGTTCGCCGGCGGCGATGATGCGCGCCCGCAGCGGCCCGGTGGAGACGAAGGTGCCGGTGGAAAGCTTGAAGTCCTCGGAGATGCGCCCGTCGAAGGCCAGGCCGAGCTCCAGGCGCTCGGGGTCGATGGGGCGCGCCGCGTCGCCGGAGCGGAAGTAGCCTTCTTCGTCGAAGGATTCGGCGGTCTGTTCGGGCGCGCGCCAGTATCCCGGCGTTACCGTGGGACCGCGATAACGCACTTCGAGCTTGCCCTGCACCGGCACGAGCTTGACCTCGAGCCCCGGGGCGGGAAGCCCGATGACGCCGGAGTACACCAGGTCGGAATTGGCGCAGAGCGCGAAGGGCGAGGTCTCGGTCATGCCCAGGCCCGTCAGCATGCGGATGCGTTCTCCGCAGAGCCGCTGGGCCGCGAGGTCCAGCCGTTCCCATACCTGGGGCGACAGTCCCGCGCCGGAGAAGAAGAAGGCCTTGACCCGCGCCAGGAAGGTCCGGCCGAGCGTCTCGTCGCGCTCGATGGCGGAGACGATTTCCTCGAAGCCCTTGGGCACGTTGAAATAGATGGTGGGCGATATCTCGCGCAGGTTGCGCAGCGTCTCGGCCATGCCCTGGGGCGTGGGCTTGCCCTCGTCGATGTAGAGCGTGCCGCCGTTGTAGAGCGCGATGCCGATGTTGTGGTTGCCGCCGAACGTATGGTTCCAGGGCAGCCAGTCCACCAGCACCGGCGGCTCTTCGGCCAGGAAGCGCAGGCACTGCACCAGCATCTGCTGGTTGGCGCACAGCATGCGCTGCGTATTGATGACGGCCTTGGGCAGCTGGGTCGAGCCCGAGGTGAACAGGAACTTGACGATGGTGTCGGGCGTCACCCGCGCATGGGCGGCGTCGACCTCGGCGGTGGCGGGCGTGGCGAGCAGGTCGGCGAAGCGCGTCACGCGGCGTCCGGGGATCTCGCCGTGCACCGCGACGACGTCGACGTCGGCCGGCACCTTGGCCTGGATCGCGCGGGCATAGGCCTGGGCGTCGGAGACGAAGACCAGGCCGGGCGTCAGCACCTTGAGCGTGTGCTCGAGCTTGGCGAAGTCCTGCGACACCAGCGAATAGGCGGCCGATATGGGGGCATAGGGAACGCCGGCCAGCATGGCGCCCAGCGCCGTCAGCAGGTGTTCCAGGTCGTTGTCGGACAGCACCACGATCGGCCGCTCCGGCGACAGTTCCCGGTCGATCAGGGCCTGGGCGATGGCGCGCGCCTTCTGCAAGGCCTCGCCGTAGCGCAGCTCGACCCACTCGCCGCCGCGGTTCCGCTTGGCGGCGAAGATGCGGTCCGGATACATGGCGGCCCAGTGCAGCAGGCAGTCCGTCAGGCGCTGCGGATAATGCCGCAGCGGTTCCGTTGAGCACAGGTGCAGCGTGCCGTCGGCCCGCTTCTCGATATGGGCGGCGAGCGAGCCGCCGCGCGAGGCCTGGCGGTAGGGAATGTGCGAGGTCGTCATGGCTTGCCCACCTTGCCGGCGCGCCCCTGCAGGAATGCTTCCAGCCGAGCCTTGGCGTCGATGTCGCCTTGCGCGATGGCGGCCATGAGCGACTCGGTGAACAGGCCGTCGCTTTGCGACTGGTCGGCGATGCGGGGCAGGGCTTGCACGACCGCGTAGTTGCTCAGCGGCGCGTTGGCCGCGATGCGCGCGGCCAGCTCCTCGGCCTTGGCCAGTCCGGAACCGTCGGCAACCAGGTATTGCGAAAGGCCGGTCGCCAGGCCTTCCTGAGCATCGTAAACCCGGCCGGTGAGCATCATGTCCGCCATGCGGGCCACGCCGATCAGGCGCGAAATGCGCGCCGAGCCGCCTCCACCCACGAACAGGCCGCGCTGGCCTTCGGGCAGGCCGTAGAAGGCGTTCTGTTCGGCGATGCGGATGTGGCAGGCGCTGGCCAGTTCCAGTCCGCCGCCGATGACCGCGCCATGCAGCACGGCCACCACGGGCACCTTGCCGAACTGGATGTGTTCGAACGCCGCGTGCCAGCCCCGCGAGTGGACGATCCCCTCGGCCACGCTGCGCTGGCGCAGCTCGGACAGGTCCAGGCCGGCGCAGAAGTGCTCGCCTTCGCCCGTGAGGATGACCACGCGGACGTGTTCGGGAAGACTGATGAAAGCGGTGTGCAACTGGGCGATCAGTTCGTCGTTCAGCGCATTGCGTTTGCCTGGACGGGCGAGCGCGATGCGTGCGATCGGCCCGCTGGTATCGACGGACAACAAGCTGTCTTCTCCACATGAGCTTGCCGGCCGAAGCCTGCAAGGTGTTTCTCGGTATTAGTTATTAGTATGAACTAATTTTTTGTGGAGAGAGCTGGGGGTTACCCTAGGGATGGTGGCGGATACGAAGAAGCCGCGCCAGGAACAGAGCACGGCTTCAGGTGACGAAATGATTAAGGAAAATAAACGTCGCGCGAGGCGGGAAGGGCGTGGCGGAATCGCGCGGGCCCGGGTCTTCAGCGCGTGCCGGCTTGCGGCGGCTGCGCCAGCACGGCGCCTTCCGGCAGGGGCCGGACTACCTGTTCGTAGACCGAGAGCCATCCACGCACCCGGCCCGGCGCGGGAGGCGCGAAGGCCTCGCGGCGCCGGACCAGTTCGTCTTCAGCCACCAGGAGGTCCACCGTTCGCGCATCGATGTCGATGACAATGGGGTCGCCGTCGCGCACCAGGGCCAGCGGCCCGCCGGCCGCGGCCTCCGGCGAGATCTCTCCCACCACCAGGCCCTTGTTCACCAGGCCGGAGAGCTGGCCGTCCGTCACCACGGCCACGTGCTCGCCCAGGCCGGCGCCGTCGAGCACGAACACGAAGCGCGACGCCATCCCCATGCCTGGTCCGCCGCGCACGCCGAGGCCACGCAGAACGACCACCGTGCCGCGTTCGATCTCGCCCCGCTGCAGCGCCGCGATGGCGTCTTCCTGGGACTCGAACGTGCGGGCAGGGCCTCTGAACCGCATGGCCTTGCCGGTGGCCAGGCCGAGCTTGACGATGCCTCCCTCGGGGGCGAGCGAACCGCGCAGGATGACGATGGACGGACGCGAGGAGAGCGGCTGGTCGGCCGGACGCAGGATGGCTTCGTCGCGTACCTCGGCCGCGTCCACCGCCGCGCCCAGCGTGTCCCCCGAGACGGTCAGCGCCTGCGGATGGTAGCGGCCGGCGAGGCGCTTGAACACCGCCAGCGTGCCGCCGGCGCGCTCCAGGTCTTCGATGGTGTGGTCGCCGTTGGGGCGTATGGCGGCGATCAGGGGCGTGGAATCGGCCAGCCGCTCGAACAGTCCGTAGACGTCGACGTCGGTCTGCGCTTCCCGGGCGATGGCCTGCAGGTGCTTGATGGTGTTGATGGAACCGCCCAGCGCGAGGACCAGGCGCGCGGCGTTGGCGAAGGCTTCGGGCGTGAGGATGTCGCGCGGCTTGAGGTCCTGCCAGACCATTTCCACGATGCGGGCGCCGGCGCGCGCCACCGTGCCCATCATTTTCGCGCTGTTGGCCGCGACCGGCGCGCTGCCGGGCAGGGCCATGCCCAAGGCCTCGCACACCATGTGCATGGAGTTGGCGGTGCCTATGCCCGCACAGACCCCCGGGCCGCGGACGGCCTCTTCGCTCATGGCCATGAGTTCCCGGGGCTCCATCCGGCCGGCCGCGACGTGGCCCGCCGCCAGGAACACCTCCTCGATGTCGACGTGCTGCTGCTTGTAGTGGCCGCTGCGCTGGTAGCCGCACACCACGACCAGCGACGGTATGTTGAGCCGGCCGGCCGCCATCAACTGGCCCGGCGTGGTCTTGTCGCACGAGGCGAGACACACCATGCCGTCGAGCAGCGCGCCTTCCACCGCGACTTCGATGTCGTTGGCGATGAGGTCCCGGCTGGGAAGTATGTAGCCGCCGCGCGCGCCGGCGCTGGTGATGAAATCGCTCGGCGCGGCGGTGCGGACCTCGAACGGCAGCCCGCCGGCTGCCCGGATCGCCTGCTTGAGCTCGGCCGCCACGCCGTCGAGGTGGCTGAAGCAGCTCGACAGTTCGGACGAGGTATTGACGACGGCGATCTTGGGTTTCTCCATGTCTTCGTCGGACAGCCCGAGGGCGCGCCATTGCGCCCGCCTGACCGCCCAGCGCGAGGTGCCTTTTTCGAAATTGCTGCGCAGCGGACGGCGCGGCGCGGCGCCTGTGGCGGACGAGGACATAGGGTCTCCTTGGATTTTGAAATGTTATTTCAATTTATCATTCGCGAGAAGCAAGGGTCAATGTGAAGCGAGTGGGAAGAAAAATTTTGAAACTGCATTCCAAAAAATATTGACATCGAAATGAGCGTGATCGAGAATCTGCCGCCTATGCGTTCCCGGATTCCATTCGAAGACGGCCCCGATGCCGGAACAGGAGACAACATGAGCGTGAACCCGCAGGACCCGGCGCCAGGCCGCACATCGTCCATTCGCCGGCAATTGCTGCGGGGCCTGGCGGCGGGCGCGTCGATGGGCGTGCTGCCGCGCATGGCTACCGCCGCCGAGGGCTTTCCCAGCCGGCCCATCACCGTCATCGTTCCGGCCAGTCCGGGCGGCCTCCTGGACGTCTACCAGCGCTTCGTCGACAAGCTGGCGGCGCCGTTCCTGAACGGCCAGCCCATCATCATCGAGAACCGCCCCGGCGCCAACCTGCTGCTGGGTGCCGACGCGATGGCCCGCATCGACCGCGGCGACGGCTATACGCTCACGCAGGCGCTGCAGATACAGGTCCGCATGCCGCATCTGCAGAAGGTGCGCTATGACCCGATGCGGGACCTCACCTGGATCATCTGCATGGTGACGAGCCCGTTCGGCATCGCGGTGCGCGCCGATTCGCCGCTGCGCAGCTTCGACGACCTCATCGCGGCGGCGCGCGCCAGGCCCGGCGAAATCAGCTACGGCACAGTGGGCTTCGCCAACGGCGGCCATCTGCTGATGGAAGAGGTGGCGCGCCTGAAGGGCGTGAAATTCAATGTCATTCCCATGAAGGGCAGCGCCGACGTCATTCAGGCCGCCATCGGCGGGCACGTGGACGCCATGTCCGATTCGGCTAGCTGGGCGCCCCAGGTGCAGGCCGGGAAGATGCGGCTGCTGGTCACGTTCGGCGAGTCGCGCCTGGAGAAATTCCCCGACGTGCCCACGGCCCGCGAGCTCGGCGTGCCCATCGTCTATACCTCGCCCATCGGCATGGCCGGTCCCAAGAACATGGATCCGGCCGTGGTGCGGGTCCTGCACGATGCCTACCGGCGCGCCATCGAGCAGCCCGCCCACAGGGAAATCCTGGACAAGTTCGACCTCATCCCCGCCTACCGCGATACCGCCGCCTTTACCGAGGAAATGCGCGCTTCGTTCGAGCGCGAGAAGGCAATGGTCGCGCGCCTGGGCCTGAAGAATTGAAGACCGTTTGCAGCAGCAAGGAGAACCCGCATGGCCAATGAAGTACGAACCGTCCGACGAACCGAACCCCGCCCATGGCGCGTCGATGCAGACTTGTGCGTGGTCGGCGCCGGCATATCGGGCGTGTCGGCTGCGCTCGAGGCGGCGGCGCTGGGCCGCAAGGTCGTGCTGGTGGACAGCCTGCCCATGCTCGGCGGCCAGGCCGTGGGTTCGATCATCGGCACCTTCTGCGGCCTGTTTTCGAACGGCCCCAATCGCATCCAGCTCACGCATGGCATCGCCGACGGCATACTCAAGGACCTTGGCGATGCCGGCGCGCTGCACCATAACGTCGGCCCGCTCACCACGGTGGTGTACTACGACGAGGTCGCGCTCGGGCGCTGGATAGAGCAGAAGATCCGCGAGGCCGGCATCACGGTGGTGCTGGGCGCGGTGCTGCGGGAGGCGCGGCGGGAAGGGCGCAGGCTGGAGCGCCTGGAGCTGGCCACGCGCTATGGCGACGTGCACGTGGAGGCTCGCGGGTACGTGGACGCCAGCGGGGACGCGGCGCTTACCTGGCTGGCCGGACTGGACTGCCGGCAACCGGACGAACCCATTTTCGGCACCCAGATGTTCGTGCTGGAGAACCTCGACGAGGCCCACCTGCCCACGCGCGACGCCTTCACCCTCCGCATCAAGGAAAAGGCCGCGCAGTACGGCATCTCGCGGGACGACGGGCTGTTCTTCCGCTTCCCGGGGCGCGGCACCGCGGCCATGAACATGACCCACATGGAGACGCCGCTCGACCCCTTGGCCGCGTCGGCCACGGCCTTGGCCGGCCGCGAACAGGTCGACCGGGTCATGGAATTCCTGCGCGCGGAGTATCCCGAGGCGTTCGGCGCCGCGCGCATCCGCGCCTATGCCTTGCCGGGGATCCGGCAGACGCGGTGGATCGTCGGGCGGCACCAGCTGACCACGGCGGAAGTGCGGGCGGGAACGCGTTTTCCGGATGCGGTGGCGCGTACCTCGTGGCCGGTGGAGCTGCACGACCAACCCGAGGGCTACGTCTGGGAACCGTTCGGAGAGGACCACGTGCACACGGTGCCGCTGCGCAGCCTGATTCCCAGCGGCAGCGACAACATCGTGGCCGCCGGGCGCTGCATCGACGCCGATGCCGCCGCGCTCTCGAGCGTGCGCGTCATGGGCCCGTGCATCGCTATGGGGGCGGCGGCCGCGCATGCGCTCGACCTGACCCTGGGCTCGGCGGTGCAGGACGTGGACGTCTCGGCCCTGCACGAGCGCATCCGGGCCAATGTCTGAACGAGAAGGGGAGCGCGGCGCTTCCCGGCAATCACTCAACCTGGAGACACCATGAAAACGCTATTCGCCTCGCTGCTGTGCGCGGCATCGCTGGCGGCCGGCGGTACGGCCGCGGCGGCCGGCGGCCCGGCCTTTCCCACCCGTCCCGTCACGCTGATCGTTCCGAATGCGCCGGGGGGCGCGATCGACATCCTCAGCCGCCTGTTGTCCGAGCGCCTGCAGAAGACCTGGGGCCAGCCGGTGGTGGTCATGTACAAGCCGGGCGCCAACACCGTGATCGGCACGGACCACGTCGCCAAGTCGGCGCCCGACGGCTATACGCTGGGCATCGTCGTGACCTCGCACGTGATCAACCCGACGCTGCGGCGGAACATGCCTTTCGACACCGTCAAGGATCTGGCGGGCGTCTCGATGCTGGTCACGTCGCAGATCGTCATTACCGCCACGCCCTCGTTCCCCGCCAATGACCTGGCCGGGGTGATCGCGATGGCGAAGAAGGAGCCGGGCAAGCTGAGCTATGCGTCGCCA
Source organism: Pigmentiphaga sp. NML080357 (assembly GCF_002188465.1). GTDB lineage: Bacteria > Pseudomonadota > Gammaproteobacteria > Burkholderiales > Burkholderiaceae_B > Pigmentiphaga. Next base: position 40,396 of record NZ_NINW01000026.1, read on the forward strand.
GGCAGCGGCAGCTCCATGCACCTGACGGGAGAGCTGCTCAAGAACATGACCGGCATCGACATGCTGCACATCCCGTACAAGGGCAGCGGCCCGGCGTATACCGAGGTGATGGCCGGGCGCGTTCCGCTGCTGATCGATCCGTTGTTCTCGTCCATGCCCCACATCAAGTCGGGCAAGCTCAAGCCCATCGCCGTGACCGGCAAGACGCGCGATCCCAGCGCGCCGGACGTCCCGACGGTGGCCGAGACCATTTCCGGCTTCAACGTGCAGAGCATGTTCGGGCTGGTCGCGCCCGCAGGCACGCCGCGCGAGGTGATCGGCAAGATCAGCGCCGACGTGGGAACAATACTGCGCAGCGCCGATTTCAAGGCGCGCCTGGCCGAGGTCGGGCTGACGCCGGCGCCGAGCTCGCCCGAAGAGTTCGATGCCTACGTCAAGGCCGAGATCGCCAAATGGGCGCCGGTCGTCAAGGCCTCGGGCGCCACCGCAGATTGACCGGGCCGATGGAAACCGTCGTGCTTCTCTATAAAATGGGCCGTCATTTTCCCGGGGCGGCGTGTCGTTTCGCGCCGCCCCGCCATTTGCCGTACCCGGAGCCCCGCCATGCCACGAAGCGCCACCCGAGCCTCATCCGCGAAGAACAAGCGCGGTTCCCCAGCGGTCGAGCCGAGCGGCACCGTGTCCGCGCTGGAGCGCGGCATTGCGGTGTTGCGCTGCTTTCGCGAGGACGTCCGGGTCTTGAGCAATGCCGAGCTGGCGTCGATGACCGGAATACCCAAGCCCACCGTGACGCGGCTGGCCACGACGCTGGTTTCCCTGGGCCTGATGAAGCAGGAGCCCGAGACCGAGCGCTTCTCGCTGGCGGCCGGCGTGGTCTCGCTGGCCCAGGCCTTCCTGGGCGGCGTCGATACCCGTTCCATCGCGCGGCCGCACATGCTCGCGCTGGCCAACGACACCGAGGGTTCGGTGTACCTGGCCATCCGCGACCACCTGCACATCGTGCTGATCGAGACGGCCTCGCCGCAATCGGCGCTGTTGCTTGCCCGATTGCGCGTGGGCTCGCGCTTTTCGGTGGCCAGCTCGGCCCTGGGCCGGGCCTACCTGAGCGCGATGACCGATCAGTACGAGAAAGACCGCCTGCTGCAAAGCGTGCGCCAGGACTGCGGCGAAGCGGAATGGACGCGGCTGGAAAAGGGCCTGGAGCGCTCGCAGCGCGATGCCCGCACGCACGGCTATTGCCTGTCGTTGGGAGAGTTCCATCGGGACATCAATTCGGTCGCCGTGCCGCTCATCGTCCCGGGCGGCGAGATCATGGCGCTCAATTGCGGCGGCCCGGCCTTTTCGTTTACCGAGAAGCGTCTGCGCAACGAGGTCGCGCCGCGCCTGATCGCCACGGCGCAGGCCATTGCCCGCGATACCGGGGGCAGGGTGCCGCTGCCGGACAAGCTGCTCAAGGTCTCCTGAGCCGCTGCCCGTCGCCGGCGCGCGGTCGGCGGCCGCTCCGGGATGCCGACTGCCATGGAGGATGTGCGCAATGAAACTGAGCGACCATGAAAAAGCCATGCTCGACGGCGAACATGGCGCGGCCAAGCAGAAGGCCATGGACCTGCTGGTCCGATACGGCAATGCGCTCGGCGCCGAACGGCTGGTCGAGACCCGCAACGTGGCCGGCACCATCGGCGCGACCACCCCGTTCATGCGCAGGTTCGCCGACGAGAAGGGCGGGCTGGACGCCGTGTTTTCCGAGTTCAACCTCGATAGCGCCGAGGTCGTCCCGATTCCGCCGGTCGAGGTCTACAGCAGCCACCTGCAGCAGGGCATCGATCCCGAACATGCCGTCCAGCAGGGCGTAGGCGAAGAGGTGGTGCGCATTTTCCGCAAGGGCGACGCCTACAGCGCCGGCCTGGGCGTGCAATTGCTGAACACCTGCACGCCGTACCAGGTCGGCAACCTGCCGGCGCGCGGCGAGCACTGCGCCTGGATGGAGTCGTCCGCGGTCATCTACATCAACGCGGTGGTGGGCGCGCGCTCGAACGCCGAGGGACGCGAGAGCACGGGGGCCGCCATGCTCACGGGCCGGATTCCCTATTGGGGCTACCACATCGAGTCCGAGCGGCGCGGCACGCATCTGGTGGAACTGGACATGCCGGTCGAATCCATGTCCGACTGGGGCATGCTGGGTTACTACGTGGGGGACATGGTGCAGGACAAGGTTCCCGTCATCGTGGGGCCCGGCCTTGCGCCCAGCACGCTCAAGCTCAAGCACTTCGGCGCCGCGGCGGCCTCCTCCGGCGGTGTCGAGATGTACCACATTCCCGGATTCACCCCGGAGGCGCCCACGATCGAGGCCGCGTTCGGCGGCAACCGTCCGCGGGAGGTATTCCGCTTCGGGAAGAAAGAGCGGCAGGCCGTCTACGAGAACCTCAATGCCACGGCCCGCGACACCGATGTCGATTTCGTCATGCTGGGCTGCCCGCACTACAGCATCGAGCAGATCTGGGAAGTGTGCCGCCTGCTGCAAGGCAAGCGAGTCCATGGGAACACGCAGCTCTGGATCTTCACGCCCCGGGCCACCAAGCAGATCGCCGACCAGAACGGCTACACCAAGATCATCGAGGACGCGGGCGGATTCCTCATGTCGGACACCTGTTCGGCGCTGGGGCGCGTCATTCCCAAGGGCACCAAGGTGGCGGCGGTGGATTCGGCCAAGCAGGTCCACTACCTGCCGGCCATCATGGGCATACAGGCCTGGTTCGGCAGTACCGCCGATTGCGTGGAAGCCGCGGTAACCGGCCGCTGGAAAGGAGGTTTACGATGAACGCCGGCAACAGCCCCGCCACCGCTCCCGGTACGGCAGTCCATCCGGACGAGGGCGGCATCATCGTGCTCCGGGGGCGCGGCATCGTGGGCGGGCGGGCGGAAGGCGAAGCCCTGGTGACGCGCGACCGCATCTCGGGATGGGGTGGCATCGACCCGCGCACCGGGACCATCATCGAGACCCGCCACGAGCTGCGCGGCGTGAGTTTTGCCGGCAAGGTGCTGGTCTTCCCCGGAGCCAAGGGGTCCTCGGGATGGTCCGGCCAGTTCCACATCGCCCGCATAGCGGGGGCCGCGCCCGCGGCCATGCTGTTCAACGAGATGACGACGAAGATCGCGTTGGGTGCGGTCGTCACGCATGCGCCATCGGTCACCGACTTCGACGTCGATCCCCTGTCGGCGATCGAGACCGGGGATTGGGTGAGGGTGGATGGCGACCTGGGGCGGGTCGAAGTGGTCAAGCGGAAAAAGACTTGATCGGCAGGGGCCAGCGCCTCGGTCGCCGCGCCGGCGCGGCGACTGTTGCCCCCATGCCTACGGCCGCGCGCGGCCCTAGGCATTTCCATGGACGAGCACGATAATTGGGCTGCCGCCCGGTAGCCGCCGCCGGCAAGCGCAGTAATCAAGAAAAACCGGGCGCATCCGGTGCGCCGGGCCGCCCACCCACGGTTCGGAGTTCGCGATGAAGAAAACCCTCGCAGTGTCCTTGACCGCCATGTTCCTGGCATGCACCGGCCCCGCGCTGGCTGCGGAAAATTCCCAGCAGAGCAAGATGACTGTCTGCAACAAGGAGGCGGGCGACAGGAAAGGGGACGAGCGCAAGGCGTTCATGAAATCCTGCCTGTCGGCCAAGAAGATGACACAGCAGGAAAAAATGACGGCCTGCAACAAGGAGGCCGGCGCGAAGAAGGGCGACGACCGGAAGGCGTTCATGAAGTCTTGTTTGAGCAGTTGAGGGAGCCCACCCCCTTGCGGCCTTCGGCCGCTCCCCCTCAAGGGGGCGGCGCTGGCGGACCGGCAAAGCCGAATCCGCGGCGCCCTGGATCTAGTACCGCTTTCTCCAATTGCCACACCGTTGCTACCGCTGGCAGCCAGCGAAGCACAGGTGCCTCAATCCAAGACGGCGGTCCTAGATCCAGGATGCGGTGGATCCGGCTCCGCCGGTCCACCCGCATCGCCCCCTTGAGGGGGCGCCCGAAGGGCGTAGGGGGTGGGCCTTCCTTCCGGTCCACCCGCATCGCCCACCGGGGGGCGCGCGTCAGCGCGTAGGGGGGGGCATCGTCTGCAGGCTGTATTCCAGGGTGGCCATGCTGGCGGGCATGTCGACCTTCGCGCCGAGGTCGCGCATGGTGGAGCCCAGCGCGTGCAGGGTGCGGAACAGGTTGTGGGCGCGGCACTGTTCGCCCATCTGGCCGATGCGCACGATGGGCAGGCCGAAGGAGCCGGAGATCTCGACCCGGTAGCGGTTGGAGATGTGGGCGCAGATCTCGGTGTTGGACAAGCCGTCGGGCACGGTGATGCCGACGACCGAGTTCAGGCGCGAGGCGGGGGGCGCGAACAGGCTCAGGCCCATGGCCTCGATACCGTTCTGCAGGGCGAAGGACGAGCGCGAATGGCGGGCGAAGCGCACCGGCAGGGTTTCGGCGCAGACCAGGCGCAGCGCCTCGTGCAGCGCCAGCACGCCGGATACCGGGGCGGTGTAGTGATACGAGCCCTTGTGCCAAAAATTCTCGGCCAGCTTGGCATCCAGCACCCAGTGAGTATTGGGCGTCTTGCGCTGGTTGATGCGTTCCCAGGCCGCGTCGGAGAAGGCGATCAGCGAGACGCCGGGAATGGACGACAGGCCCTTCTGACCGCCGGTGATGACGGCATCGATCTGCCAGTCGTCCATCTGCAGCGGCATGGTGCTGAGGGTGCACACGGCGTCGACCACGACCAGGCAGCCATGTTTCTTCGCCGCCTTGGCGATGGCGGGCAATTCGCGGTTGAACACGGTGTTGGACGTCTCGCCCTGGACGATGGTCAGCACGTCGGGACGATGGCGCTCGATCTCGCGTTCGACGTCCTCGGCCGAGGCGGCCTGGTTGCCTTCCACCTCGAAGCTGACGACGTCGGCGCCCAGCCGGCGGCTCATCTCGGCCATGCGGGCGCTGAAAAAGCCGTTGACCACGCACAATACCTTGCTCGAAGGCGAAATCAGGTTGCAGATCGCCATTTCCATCGCGGCCGAGCCGGGGCCAGCCACGCCGAGCACCCATTCCGACCGGGTCTGGAACACGTAGCCGGCCATCTGCTTGACCTGGGCGATGATGGTGGACATGGTCGCGCCAAGGTGGTTGATCACCACCGAATTGGCATGGGCCACCACGTCGGGGATGGGAACCGGGCCGGCGCCCATCATCAGCAGCGGGTCGTCGGGGAGGATGTCGCTCAGCAGGCGCACGCGCGGCGGCTGCGAGAAGACAAGCGAGGAGTGGTCGGTCGAGGAAGCGGGGTCAGCGGTTTCTTCGGCGGCGCGAAGCGGACGGGTCGGCATGTTGGTTGACGGCGAGAAATGGAGGCCCGGGCCGAACAGCCGTGTTTCCCGTGGGGAGGGGCGCGGCGGGACGGCGGAGCGGGATCCACGGCCTCCTGCTGGCAGGCGCCGTGGTGTCGAGGAGTTCGACAGGATCGATTATAGAACCGCGCGGCCCAGTGCCTCGCCCATGCGTACGCCGCTGAGCGGCCCAAGCGCCTCGGACCAGGCCAGGCGGCCGGGGGCGAGCAGCAGGACGACGGTCGAGCCCAGCTTGAAACGGCCCATTTCGGCGCCTTTTTCGAGGCGCACGGCGCCTTCCTCGTAGCGCGTCGTCACGATGCGCGAGCCGTGCGGGGCCACCTGGCCGGCCCAGACGGTCTCCATGGCGCCCACGATCATCGCGCCCACCAGCACGACCGCCATCGGTCCGTGTTCGGTGTCGAACAGGCAGGCCAGGCGTTCGTTGCGGGCGAACAGGCGCGGCACCGAACGGGCCGTGAGCGGGTTGACCGAAAACAGGCGCCCGGGCACGTAGACGGTCTCGCGCAGCGTGCCCGCCACCGGCATGTGCACGCGGTGGTAGTCGCGCGGCGAGAGGTAGATGGTCGCAAACGCGCCATCCAGGAAGGGCTGGGCGCGCAGATCGTCGCCGCCCAGGAGCTCGGCAGCGCTGAAGTCGTGGCCCTTGGCCTGGAAAATGCGGCCCTCGCGAATGGCGCCCAGCTGGCTGATCGCGCCGTCGGCTGGGCACAGGATCGCGCCTGGCGAGGCATCCAGAGGCCGTGCCCCGGGTTTGAGCGCACGGGTGAAGAACGCGTTGAAATGCTCGTAGGCAGTCGGGTCGGGCTCGAGCGCTTCGCTCATGTCGACGCCGTACTGGCGGATGAAGCGGGCGATGGCGCGGTTCTTCAACGGGGCGGTCCGGCATTGCGCCAGGCGCCCGAACGCGCTGGAAATGAGCGCCTGGGGCGCGAGGTACTGGCTATAAATGAAAAGCTGGTCTTTGATCGACATGTCGGGGCCTCGCTCCGGCGAGGCGCGGGTTCTTGGTTGCGTCTGGATATTACAGGCAGCGGGGACGACGGAGAAACGCCGGCAGCCCGGTCTCAGGCCCGCTCGGCCTTGCCCACGGGGGGCGGCGCCGACGATGCGCGCACCACCAGTTCCGGCCGCAGCACCACCGTGGAGGTGGTGCCGGGCACGCCGCGCAGGCTGTCCAGCAACAAACGGGCCGCCCGGAAGCCCATCTCGTAATGCAGGATGCGCACGGTGGTGAGCGGCGGCGACACGCGGTCCACCAGCGGCATGTCGTTGTGGCCGATGACCGACACGTCCTGCGGCACTCGGAGTCCTTCGCCTTGCAAGGCCTGGATCGAACCCAGCGCGATCAGGTCGTTGGCGGCGGCGATGGCGGTAAACGAGGCGCCCGATCGCAGCAGGTGACGTGTCCCCGCCTCGCCCGCCTCGCATGAATAGGCGGCGCATTCGGCAAAGCCGGCCGGCGTCAGTCCATGCGCAGCCATGGCGCGTTCGAAGCCCGCCTTGCGCAAGGCGCCGGTGGACAGCCCGAGCGGACCGGACAGGTGGGCGATGCGGCGATGACCGATGGCTGCCAGGTGGTCGACCGCCAGTTTCATGCCCAGCATGTCGTCGCTGACCACGGCCGGCATGCTGCCTGCTTCGTCGCGCCGGTTCACCAGCACGACCTTGACCTGGTCCTGGCCGAGGCGCTCCACCAGCGGATCGTGCAGGCTGGAGGTGGCGATGATCAGCCCTTCGACCCGTTGGGCGAGCATGCGGTCGGCGGCCTGGTCGGGGCTTTGCTCGTTGCCGGTATCGGCCACCAGCACGAAGAAGCCCTCCGCCGCCAAGGCCTGCTCGATGCCGCGCAGGATAGGGGGGAATACCGGGTTGGTAATGTCCGGCAGCAGAACCCCGACGGTGCCGGAGCGGCCGGTGCGCAGCGCCGAAGCGGCGCGGTTCACGCGATAGTTGAGGGCTCGCGCCGCGGCTTCCACGCGGCGGACCACCTCGGGGCTGACCATGTGGCGCCGGGCCGGGTCCAGGGCGCGCGAGGCGGTGGTCTTGTGGACCTGGGCCTGCAGGGCGATGTCGGTGAGAGTGGCGGCGGAAGATCGCTTGGGCATGGGACGAGATGATATCGCTGAGCGGGCGAATCTTTGCGGGAAATCTCGTTGTTGACAAGCCGCGCTGCGTCGCCGAAACTGTATGCTATCGATAGCAAGGAATTTGATCCAATGTTGCCGAGCACTCCAGAATCATTATTGCCATTCGTTATGCAATCGATGGCAAATACGCCTGATCCCCGGATCAAGGAACTGATCTGCAGCCTGGTCAAGCACCTGCACGCCTTCGTGCTGGAAACCCGTCTGACCGAGGCCGAGTTCGAGTACGCACTGGGCTACATCAACGCCATCGGCCAGGCTACCTGCGAAACCAAGAACGAGGCGGTGCTGGTGGCCGATCTGTTGGGCGTGTCGTCGCTGGTGGCGCTGCTCAACAATGCCGACCACCATGGCGAGTCGGATGCGGCGCTGCTGGGGCCGTTCTGGCGCGCCAATTCGCCGGTCATGGAGCCCGGGGCCTCGATCGCCGCGCCCGGAACGCCCGGAATCCCGCTCGAAGGCAGCGGCCTGGTACGCGACCGGGAGGGCCGGCCCCTGGCGGGCGTCACTGTCGACATCTGGCACGCCTCGCCCAGCGGGCTATACGAGAACCAGGACGAGTCCCAGCCCGACATGAACCTGCGCGGCCGTTTCCAGACCGACGAACAAGGGCGTTTCCGTTTCCGCTCGGTGCGGCCGGCGGGCTATCCAGTACCGGTGGACGGCCCGGGCGGCGTGCTGTTGCGGGCGCAGAGGCGGCACGAATTCCGGCCCGCCCATCTCCATTTCATGTTTTCCAAGCCCGGTTACAAGGTGCTCATCACCCAGGTCTACGCCGACGACTCCGAGTTTCTGCACAGCGATCCGACCTTCGGCGTGACGCGCCGCCTCGTCGGGCAATACCGGGTGACGCAGCGGCCGGACGGTCCGGTGGCGCTGTTCGACCACGCCTTCACGCTGCAAGAGGGCGAAATGGTCTTCCCGCATCCCCCCATCCCCTGAGTCTTAGACGCTTCACCATAGGAATGCATTCATGACGCAAGAAACAAGCTTCGCGCCGCAGGAACGCCTGGACGGCAAAGTAGCCGTGATCGCCGGCGGCGCCGGCGCGATCGGCTATGCCACCGCGCGCCGCCTGGCAAGCCGAGGCGCGCGCTGCGTGTTGCTGCACCACGGCGATGCCGTACCGGTGCGCGCGCAGCTCGCCGAGCTGGCGGGCGAAGGCCATGCGGAAGTCGTGGCATCCATTACCGACAGCGCATCGCTGCGGGCCGCGGCCGAACGCGTACGCGCCGGATTCGGCACTTGCCACATCCTCGTCAACAGTGCCGGCTATACGAAGCCGGTTCCGGCCGGCGACCTGGAAGGACTGACCGACGAGCTGATCGACGACATCCTCAAGGTCAACTTCCGCGGCGTGTTCGCCACCATCCGGGCTTTCGCGCCCTTGCTCAAAGAGAGCGGCGACGGGCTGATCGTCACGCTTTCATCGATCGCGGCGTTCACCGGCGTGGGCAGCAATCTCGCCTATGTGGCGGCCAAGGCCGGCATCGACGTGGTTGGCGATGCCCTGGCGCGGGCGCTGGCTCCGCAGGTGCGGGTGCTGTCCGTCAGCCCGGGGGTGGTCGATTCGACGTTCGTGCCTGGCCGGGGGGCGGATTTCAACGCCAAGACCGCGGCCACCACGCCGCTGGGGCGTATCGGTACGCCCGAGGACATCGCCGCCGCGGTCGAAGCCTGCGCGACGAGTCTGCGCTTTGCCACGGGCACCCGCATCGTGGTCGACGGCGGCCGGCATCTTTAAGGGGCAATCCATGAGCAACCCCACCGTCATTACGTGCGCGATCACCGGCAACCTGACCAAGCCGGAGCAGACGCCGCACTTGCCGATCACACCCGAGCAGATCGCCGATTCGGCGCTCGAGGCCGCAGCGGCCGGCGCGGCCCAGGTCCACATCCATGTGCGCGATCCCGAAACGGGGCGGCCGTCCATGGACATCGCCCTGTACGACGAGGTCATCCGCCGCATCCGTGCCGTGAACCGCGAGGTCATCATCAATCTGACCACCGGTCCCGGCGGGCGCTTCGTCCCGAGCGAAGCCGACCCGCGCGTCGCCGCTCCCGGAACGACCTTGCTGGCGCCGGAGAAGCGGGTGGAGCACATCGCTCGGCTGCGGCCCGATGTCTGCTCGCTGGACCTGAACACCATGAATTCTGGCGGGGAGGTGGTCATCAACACGCCCCGCAACGTGCGCATCATGGCCGGCATCATCCGCGAGGCCGGCGTCAAGCCGGAGCTGGAAATCTTCGACAGCGGCGACATCCACCTGGCCCGGGACCTGATCGCCGACGGCACGCTGGACGGGCCGGGCATGTGGACCTTCGTCACGGGCGTGAAGTACGGATTCGACGCCAGTCCGGAAACCCTGCTCTATGCCCGCGGCCTGTTGCCCGCGGGCGCCTTCTGGTCCGCCTTCGGCATCGGCCGGCACGAATTCCCCATGCTGGCGGCGGCATTCGTGTCGGGCGGCCACGTGCGCGTGGGGCTGGAAGACAACATCTACCTGTCGCGCGGCGTGCTCGCGCCCAGCAACGCGGCCCTGGTCGAGCGTGCCGCGCGCATCGTCCAGGACCTGGGCGGACGCATCGCCACGGCGACCGAGGCGCGCGACATGCTGGGCCTGCCCGTGAAGAACTGAGCAACCGTAGGAACTCCATGTCAACGATCATGCAAGAACGCCAATCCGGGCCGGCTGTGCGCGTGCGGGCCAAAGCGGAAACGGCCGCGGCCCTGGCCCCGGCCATCGAAACCCTGGCCATGCCGCAGCCTGGCGCCGATCTGGCGGTGGTTCGGGTGGCGTCGGCGGCGGTGAACCCCAGCGACGTCAAGGCCGCGCTGGGACTGATGCCGCAGGCCGTCTGGCCGCGCACGCCAGGGCGCGACTACGCCGGTACCGTGGAGGCGGGTCCGGCCGAATGGATAGGCCGCCGCGTCTGGGGATCGGGCGGAGACCTCGGCATCACCCGGGACGGATCGCACGCGTCCTGGCTTGCCGTTCCGGTGGCAGCGCTGCAGGAGATGCCCGCCGGCCTCGATTTCGACCAGGCCGGATCCATCGGCGTGCCGTTCGTGACGGCCTACGAAGGCTATTGCCGCAGCGGCATGCCGCGGCCCGGCCAGACGGTCGCCGTGATGGGAGCCAACGGCAAGGTCGGCCAGGCGGCGGTGCAGCTCGCGGCGCAGGCGGGCGCCCGGGTCATCGCGGTCCAGCGCAAGCCCGGGCCTTATGCCGGGTATGCGTGCGCGCCGGTCGAGGTGGTGGATGCGAGCCGGGAGGACGTCGCCATCAGGCTGCGCGAACTCACGGACGGGCGAGGCGTGGACCTGGTCTACAACACCGTCGGCAGCCCGTATTTCGAGGCCGCCAACCGCGCCATGGCCAAGCGCGCCACGCAGATCTTCATCTCCACGGTCGAACGTCCGGTGCCGTTCGACATCTTCGCGTTCTATCGCGCCATGCACACCTACGTGGGGGTGGATTCGCTGGCGATGGACTGCGTCGAGGCCGCCGCCCACCTGAAGGCGCTGCGGCCCGGGTTCGAGCAGGGCACGCTGCGGCCGTTTCCCATCGGCGACGGCGCGGTCTACGCCTTGCCCGACGCCTTGGCGGCCTACCGGACGGTGATTGGCGGGTCGGACCTGCGCATCGTGCTGCGTCCCTAGGAGGCCGGAATGAACGTCACCCGCTTCGACGAGGCTCCCGTCTACGAGGCGCCCAACCATTTCGACATGCGCTGCGTGCGCCTGCAGGGCAGGGAGGCCGGGCCCGCTGAGCAATTATGGCTGGGCGTATCGACCATCGCGCCGGGCGGACACACCGCGCTCGACGCCTCGCCCATGGAAAAGCACTACGTCGTGCTCGAGGGCGAGCTGACGGTCATTTCCGAACGCGGTGGCGAACGCGAGGAAGCCACGCTGCGGCGCCTGGATTCCTGCCGCCTCGCACCCGGAGAGAAACGTCAATTGGTGAACCGCGGCAGCCATGCGGCCGCGGTATTGCTGGCCATGCCGTTCGCACCGCCTGGCCCGCGCTGAGACTCAGTTGTTCCATCCGACAACGCAATAACGCACAGAGAGGAGACACCCCATGAAACCGCAATTCCATTTGCACCGCGGCGTGCGGCGCGCCCTGGCGGCCGCCGCGCTGCTCGGCGCGGCCACGGCTGTCCAGGCGCAGGGCAACTGGCCGCAGGCGGGCCCGATCCGTTTCATCGTGCCTTTCACGGCGGGCAGCGGCACCGATGTGGTGGCGCGCTCCATCGCCGACAAGCTCGGCCCGGTCCTGGGCGCGCAGATCGTGGTGGAGAACAAACCGGGCGCAGGCGGCACCCTGGGAGCGGCGCAGGTGGCCAAGGCGCCGGCCGACGGCTATACCTTGCTCATCCACAGTTCCGGCCACCTGGTGAATCCTTCCATTTATCCGAACCTGCCCTACGACACGCTCAAGGACTTCGAAGGCATCACCCCGTTGGCGAGCCTGCCCAACGTGCTCGTGGTCGCGCCGTCGGCGGGCTACAAGAGCCTGGCCGATCTCATCGCCAAGGCGAAGGCGGAGCCGGGCAAGCTCTTCTATGCGTCGGCCGGCAACGGTTCGGCCACGCACATGAACGCCGAGCAGTTCCGGGTCGCCGCCGGCATCGAGGCGGTGCACGTCCCGTTCCGCGGCACGCCGGAAGCGATCACCGAGACCATCGCCGGCCGCACGACCTGGTTCTTCGCGCCGCTGGTGTCGGCCTTGCCCATGATCAAGGACGGCAAGCTGCAGGCCCTGGCCGTCGGGACTTCCTCACGGTCGGCGGCGTTGCCCGACGTGCCGTCGATGACCGACGCCGGCTTGCCCACCGCCGCCTATACGTTCTGGGTGGGCCTGTTCGCGCCGGCCAAGACGCCGCAGCCGATCGCGGACAAGATTCACGCAGGTGTGCTCAAGGTGCTGGAGATGCCGGACATCCGGGCGCGCCTGGCCAACCTCGGCGCCGCGCCCATGCCCATGGCGCAGGACGCGTTCGGGAAGTACCTGGAGGACGAGACGCGCGCATCGGCGCGGCTGGTGAAGGCGGCCGGCATACGGATCGAATGAGCGTATCCCAGGGAGCGGGCGCGCTGCCGGCAGCCCGCATCGCCGGGGAAGGGAGTAGGAATACGCGGCGCGCTCGCGCAAGAGCGCGCCGTTTTTTTCATGCGCTCAATCGAGCATGGGCAGGTGTGCTTCGTCGGCCAGCTTCTTCAACGAGGCCTGGCCGTCCTGCATGAACCGCGCAACGTCCTTGCCGACGATCATGTTCAGCTCCGATCCCATTTGCTGGAATTGTTCCCGCATCCCGGGCTTGGAAAGCCGCCCACGACGTGCGGCGATACCGTCACCGTCATGACCCCTGCAGCCGCGGCACATGATGTCCGAACGCCACGGATGGCACCCCTGCATGGGGTCCATGCGCTATGCTTGGGCCGTTGCGCATGCGCACATCAAGGAGCCTCTCATGGCGCTGAAATCAAGACTCTCCGTAACCATTGCGCTGGCCCTGGCCGGCGCCCTCGGCCTGGGGCCGGCGTGGGCCGATCCGCCCCAGGGCAAGGGAAAGGGCAACGCCCAGGAAGAACGCGGGGGCAAGGGCCGCGGGAACAATGACCATGGCGGAGGCAAGCAGGGCGGAAAGCACGCCGACAAGGGCGGAGGCAGGCAGGGCGGCCGCGGCGACGCGGCGGGAGGCGACCTGATACGGGCCGGCATCACGATTGCGACGGCGCGCGGCTATGCGGCCGATTACCGGGCCGTCGGATACGATCCGCTGCCTCCCGGCATCCGCAAGAACCTCGCGCGGGGCAAGCCGCTGCCTCCGGGCATCGCAAAGAAGATGGTGCCTTCCGGCATGCTCGCGCGGCTGCCGGTGTACCCTGGATACGAATGGCGGATCGCGGGAACGGATCTCATCCTGGTGTCCCTGGCCACGCTGGTGGTGGCCGATGTGCTCGCAGACGTCTTCCGTTGATGCCGCCGTGGTAAGACCCCATCCAAGGAGAACAAAGGTGAGAAGCCTGCTAACCGCATTTCTTTCCGTCCTGCTGCTCGGGTTGTCCGGCTGCGGCTACAACGACTTGCAGCGGGCCGACGAACAGGTCAAGGCGAGCTGGTCCGAGGTGCTGAACCAATATCAGCGGCGCGCGGATCTCATCCCCAACCTGGTCAACACGGTCAAGGGCTATGCCAGCCACGAACAGGAGACGCTGACCGCGGTCGTCAACGCGCGGGCGCAGGCCACGGGCATCAATGCCACGCCCGAGCTGGTCAACGATCCGGAGGCCTTCGCCAAGTTCGATGCCGCGCAGCAGCAACTGACCAGCGCGCTGTCGCGGCTCATGGTGGTGGTCGAGCGCTATCCCGACCTGAAGGCCAACCAGAATTTCCGCGATCTGCAGGCACAGCTGGAAGGCACGGAGAACCGCATCACCGTGGCCCGCAACCGCTACATCAAGTCCGTGCAGGACTACAACGTCATCGTCCGTTCCTTCCCGAGCAACCTGACGGCCAAGATGTTCGGCTATCCGGTCAAGGCGAATTTCTCGGTGGCGAACGAAAGCGCCATTTCCACCCCGCCGGTGGTCGACTTCGGCGGCGGAAAACCCGCGGGCGCGCGATGACGGCATGGCGCCAGTGCCTGCGCCGGGCGGCCGCATGGCTGGCCGCCGGCGCGGCGGTATTCTGGCTCGGCGCCGCCTCTGCCGGGGCCGCCGCCGATGGCCTGGTTCCCATCCCGCCGTTCGAAGGGCTGGTCACCGACCTGACCGCGACGCTGAGCCCCGACCAGAAGGCCGGACTGGAACAGCGGCTGCGGGCCTTCCAGGAGCAGAAGGGCAGCCAGGTCGCGATACTCGTGGTTCCCACGACGCAGCCCGAGAGCATCGAACAGTATTCGCTCAGGGTGGCGGAAGCCTGGAAACCCGGACGCAAGAACGTCGACGACGGCGTGCTGTTCCTGGTCGCCAAGGACGACCGGCGGATGCGCATCGAGGTCGGCTACGGACTGGAAGGCGTGCTGAACGACGCGACCGCCAACCGCATTCTCGACGAGATCGTCACGCCCCGTTTCCAGGCTGGCGATTACTACGGCGGCATCGAGCAGGGCGCCGACCGCATCATGCGGTTGATCGACGGCGAACCTCTGCCGCCGCCCGCGCGCAGGGCCCAGGCCGATGGCGATCTCGAAGGCGTCGCGCCGGTGTTGCTGATCGTCGCGCTGGCGGCGGGCGGGCTGCTGCGCCGCATGCTGGGCCGACTGCCGGGCGCCGCGGCGACCGGCGGCGTCGTCGGCCTGGTGGCCTGGCTCTTGTCGGGCGCGCTGGCCATTGCCGTGGTGGGTGCGCTGCTGGCCTTCTTCTTCACCTTGGTGGGAGGAGGTTTTGCCGGCCTTCCCGGGGGCTACGGCGGCGGGTATCGCGGCGGCAGGGGCGGAGGCTTCGGCGGTGGCGGAGGCTTCGGGGGAGGAGGATTCGGAGGCGGAGGCGGGGGCGGCTTCGGCGGCGGCGGCGCTTCGGGACGGTGGTAGACATGGCGATCAAGCGATTCTTCAGACACCTTCTCACCACCCGTCGCGCGGCGCGGAAGGCCTTCCCCGCTTCCACGCTGGACGCCATCGAACGCGCCATTCGGGAGGTCGAGGCCCGACACCATGGCGAGATCCGCTTCGTCGTCGAAAGCGCGATGGACATGGGGCCGCTATGGCAGCAGCAATCCCCGCGGGAAAGGGCGCTGGAGATCTTCGCCCTGCAGCGCGTATGGGACACGCCGGACAACAACGGCATCCTGTTGTACGTGCTGATGGCCGACCATGCGGTGGAACTCGTGTGCGACCGCGGCATCCACGCCCGCGCGGGCAGCGAGGCCTGGGAAGCCATCTGTCACGGCATCGAAAGGGCTTTCGGCCAAGGTCGCTACGAGCAGGGCGTGGTCGAGGGCATCGCGGCGCTGGGCGCCACGCTGGCCCGCCATTACCCCGGCGCGGCGCGCGCCAACGAATTGCCCGACCGTCCGCAAATCATGTAGTGCCGAGGCGGTCAGGGGCTCGGTGTGCCCCTGACTCGCCCGGCATTCACAAAAGTGTCACCGCTCCCTCCTAGCATGTCGCGAGACGCGAATCGGGAGGGCGCCCCCCCAGGTTCCCAGGACCGGGATGCCGCCGATCGGTTCGGCGTCGCAACGCTCCCTCCTTGGATACCAAAACAATGTCCGATCCAGTACAAAATCGTTCGCGCCGCCAGGCGCTCAAGTTCCTGGCCGGCGTGCCGGTCATGCTTCCGCTCGGCACGGTGGCCAGCACCTCCTTGCTTGCCGCCTGTGGCGGCGACGACGACGATCCGGTCGCGCCGCCTCCCACCCAGGAACCTGCGAAGTTCGTGTCGGCCTCGTTCACGGCCACGCCCGCGCCTTCGCTGGCCAACGCCGCGGCCATGGCCACGACGACGGTGAACTCCACGCTCAACGTGACCCTCAGCGATGGCAGCACGCACGCCTACAAGCTTGCATACCAGCCGTTCTTCATCACGGGCGACATGTTGCCGGATGGCAAGGGTGGCCGGATCCTCGCCGGCGGCTACGTGGACATCAACAACCAGCCCATCATCGACAGGTCCAAGCCCGGCCAGGAGCGCCAGTTCTTTTCGGACAGCCCGGACGGCACCTCGCTGCTGACGCTGGAGAACGCCAACGTGAGCGGCGTCAAGGGCAAGGCGGTATTCGTGGTCGTGCAGTTCGAGTACAACAGCCGCGACCAGGCCGGCGCGAGCACGTATGGCCAATTGCCGTCGCCGATCGCGGTCCTCACGCTGGACCAGGACCCGGCTACCGGCAAGCTGACGCTGGTCAAGTACCACAACGTCGACATGTCCAAGGTGCATGGCCTCTGGATCACTTGCGGCGCGAGCCTCTCGCCGTGGAACACGCACCTGTCGAGCGAGGAGTACGAGCCCGATGCTTTCTCGATCGCGGGCAACGCGCAGTTCAAGGCGTTCAGCAAGAATACCTATGGCAGCGAGACCGCTGCCAACCCATACAACTACGGCCATCTTCCGGAAATCACCGTCAACCCCGACGGCACCGGGACGGCCAAGAAGCACTTCTGCCTGGGCCGCATCTCGCACGAGCTGATCCAGGTCATGCCGGACAACCGCACGGTGCTGATGGGCGACGATTACACCAACGGCGGCCTGTTCATGTTCGTGGCCGACCGCGAAAAGGACCTGTCGGCCGGCACCCTCTACGTGGCCAAGTACACGGAGAAGCTGACCGATACCTCGACCGCCAAGATCTCGTGGATCAAGCTCGGCCATGCGACGAGCAAGGAAATCGAGGACCTGGTCAACGTCCAGAAGATCCAGCCGACCGACATCATGGAATCGTTGACGGCCGATCCCGGCGACGACAGCTACACCCTGGCCCATCTCGACGGCAAGCCGGCCTGGCTCAAGCTCAAGCCCGGCATGGAGAAGGCCGCGGCCTTCCTGGAAACCCACCGCTACGCCAACCTGAAAGGCGGCAGCATGGCCTTCACCAAGATGGAAGGCACTACCGTCAACATCAAGGACAAGGTCGCCTACTCGGCGCTGGCCAACATCCAGGATTCGATGGTCGAAGGCTCGGCGTCCTGGCTCGCTTCGCGCAACGTCGCGTTTCCCAAGACGATCAAGGCCGGCGGCATCCTCCAGCACGCGCTGGGCGGCGGCCAGCGCGACAGCGAGGGCGGCGCGATCAACAGCGAATGGGTGCCGACCCAGTCGCACCTGATGCTCAAGGGCGAGGACATCGCGGCCGACGCGCTCGGCAACACGGCCAATCCCGAGAACATCGCCAGTCCCGATAACCTCAAGTTCTCGGAAACGCTGCGCACCTTGTTCATCGGCGAGGACAGCGGCAACCACGTCAACAACTTCCTGTGGGCCTACAACGTCGACAAGAAGACGCTGGTGCGCATCTTGTCGTGTCCGGCGGGCGCGGAATCGACCGGCCTGCACGCGGTGGACGAAGCGCACGGGTGGACCTACATCATGAGCAACTTCCAGCACCCGGGGGACTGGAGTTCGCTGCACGCCAAGGTCCAGGGCACGCTCGATCCGCTGATCCGCGCGAACTACAAGGACCGGTTCGGCGCCGCGGTGGGCTACCTGACGGCCGATCCGACCAGCGTCAAGCTGCAGGGCTGACGGCCCTTGCGCCGGGCGGCGGATACCGCCCGGCCTGTCCTGTCGCTTTCCCGCTAGGCCTGCGCTTCGGCTTCCGGCTGTCTGACCAGCAGCACGGGCACCGGCGCTTCGCGCAGGATCTTCTCGGCGCTGCTGCCCAGCACCATGCGCGACAGGCCGCGCCGGCCGTGCGTACCGATCACGATCAGGTCCGCGGGCCACTTGCGCGCTTCGTCTATCGCCAGCTCGTGCACCGGACCGGTGAAGTTGTCGTGCAGGACCGTGTCTACCGCTACCCCGGCCGCATCGACCTTGGACCGGGCTTGCTGGAGCAGCTCGGCACCGTTCGAACGCAGAACGTTCATCCAGTCGGAATAGGCCGCGTAGGCGCCCATCGACCCGGCGAGCGAGAGCTCGTCGATCACGTGGAGCAGGCGCAATCGCCCTTTGGTCAGGCGAGCGAGCCGCACCGCTTCGTCCAATCCGCGATTGGAGGTAGGACTGCCGTCGACGGGAACGAGTATGCGCTGGTACATGCGAATGCTCCTCGGGTGGTCCGACTGCGGTCAGAAGTAGAACGACACATCGGCCTGGCCCGACGACGGCACCTGCACCTGGCGGGTCTGTCTGGCCTGGCCGTACTCGGCGTCGACACGGTAGCGCCCCGGCGGCAGCCGGGCCAGTAAGTACGGCCCCTGGGTGTCCAGCGCAAGGACCTGCTTGCCCTGGGCGTCGCTGATCGCGACCTTGACGTCGGCCACGTACTCGCCGCTCTTGGCGGCAGCAAGCACGCGCAGGCTATAGTCCTTGGCCATGCCGCGCATGGCGGCCGACTCGTCCTGGCCGACGCCGCCCGTGGCGTAGGCGATGCCGTTCTGTTCGCCCTGGTCGATCGCCAGGACCGCAAGCGGCCATGCCAGCGCGACGGCGAGCGTGGCAAAGGTCGTCCTCCGCATGAATGGCTTCATCGTCTTCATCGCAATGCTCCTTGCTCGAAACCGCACTTCGCGTACGGCGGACCGGTGGCCCGGCGACGATCGGGCCGGGCTCAATGGGAAAACAGGACAGGCACGGTCATGCTCTCCAGCATGGTCCGGGTGGTGCCGCCCAATACCGCCTGCTGGAGGCGGCTGTGGCCGTAGGCGCCCATTACGATCAGATCGCAGGCGTTGTCGGCCGCGGTATTCAGGATGCAATTGCCGATCCCGACGCCGGCGCTGTCGCGCGTGGTTTCCTGTGGAATCGGATACTGGCGGCCCGCGCAGTAGGCCAGCAGGTCGGCATGCCTGGCTCGCGCCGCGTCGCCGGGCTCTGCCGGGGGATCCACCCGCAGCACGAACAGTTCGGACGCTTCCTGCAGCATGGGCCCCGCATCGGCCAGCGCGCGGGCCGCTTCGCGACGCTCGTCCCAGCAGAACAGCACTCGCCGGCCGATGGAGCCGATCTCGCCCACCGACGGCAGCATCAGCACCGGGCGGCCGGCACCGAGCAGAACCGAGGCCGCCTGCGCAGGCAATTGCGCCGGCCCGGGCTCGCTGTCGTCGGGCTGGCCCATGACGAGGACGTCGCAATAGCGGGCATGCTCGCACAGGATGTCCTCGGGCCTGCCGTCCCCGGTACGCCACTGCGCCGCCACGCCGGTCTCGCCGGCGATCTCTCGCAGCAACGCTTCGCTTTGCGTACGCTCCTCGGCCTGCCGCCGTCGCAGCATCTGGTTGATGTCGTCGGTGACGAAGAAACCTTCGTAGAGATAGGGCGGCGGCCGCCGGAAGCTGGCATGAACGCCGACCAGTTCGGCGTCGTGCTCGGCCGCCAGCTGCGCCGCGGCGCGCACGCGCCGCTTGCAGCCTCGATCCTGATCCAGGTGAACCGCGATGCGTCCCAGCATATGCGCCTCCTGTCGTGTTGGATGCTCAAATCCTAGCCGCGCCGCAATGCGCGGGCGTTGATCTGGCTCAAGTCCGCGGCGCGGACGTTCGACATGCCCGCGGGCGCGGGCGAAGGTGGGCGGCTACAGGTAGTCTGGAATGAAAAGACGAAAAAGAAAAGGGAACGCGGGCGGGAGATCGTAACCAGTTCCTAGTGCCTGTGTGCGCCCCTAGACCGCCGATGCGCGCCTGGTCAACAGGAAGGCATTGGCCGCTGCCAGCACGAGCAGGATCGCGACCAGTCCGATGAAACCGGTCCAGCCGGCATCCGCCAGCGCGTAGCCCCCGCCGGCGCCGATCAGGCTCGAACCGCAGTAGTAGCCGAAGAGGTAGAGCGAGGAGGCCTGGGCGCGGCCATGCCGGGCGGCGCGCGCGACCCAGGAACTGCAGATGGAATGTGCGCCGAAGAAACCGAAGGTCAGCACCGCCATGCCCGCCACGAGCAGCCACAGGTTTTCGGAAAGCGTGAGCAGCGAGCCGGCCAGTTGCAGCAGCACGCCCGCGGTCATGACCCGCCCGTGCCCATGGCGGGCCGCCAGGTCGCCCATCCAGGCGGAACTGAAGATGCCGGCGAGATACACCACGGAAACCATTCCCACCACGGCGTGGCCCAGCGAGAAGGGCGGCGCCAGCAAGCGAAAGCCGACGTAGTTGTAGACGGCGACGAATCCACCCATCAGCAGGAATCCCTGGGCGAACAGGCGCAGCATGACCGCATTGCCCAGATGCGAACGGAAGCCGGCCAGCACGCTGCGCAAGTCCAGGCTGCGCGGGTGGAAATTGCGGGACGGGGGAAGCGTCTTCCAGAACAGCGCGGCGCCGGCGAAACCGATCAGGCCGATGACCAGCGCCGCGACACGCCAGCCGTGCCCGTCGGCGATAACCCCGGCCAGCAGGCGGCCGGACATGCCTCCTATGGCGGATCCGCCGATATAGAGTCCCATGGCGAGTCCCGCCGCGCGCGGCTCGATTTCCTCGCCGACGTAGGCCATGGCGACCGCGGGCAGGCCGCTCAGGGTGATGCCCATGAGCGCGCGCATGAAAAGCAGGGCCGGCCACTCCGGAAACAGGGCCATGGCCGTGGTCAGCGCGGCCGAACTGAGCAGCGAGGCGATCATGAGCGTGCGGCGCCCCAGTCGCTCGGACATCGCGCTGGCCAGCAGCATGGACGCGGCCAGGAGCGCGGTGGTCAGCGACAGCGCCAGGCTGCTGGCGGCCGGAGAAAGGCCGAAGTCATGGGAAAACAGCGGCAGCAGCGGCTGCACGAAGTAGAGCAAAGAGAAGGTCGAGAACCCGGATGCGAACAGCGCGACGACGGCGCGCCAGAACGCGGAGGTGCCGCGTTCGATGTGAAGCGGGGCGGCAGGCGGCTGCGCGGAGAGGCTATCCCCGCTGGCCAGCGGTTCTCGAACGGAGGGGAGGGAAGACATGATGTGGCGGAGGGACGATCTACGGGTTAACTCTAGGCTTTTTGTCTGATATCGTCCAATATTCAAAAAGTGCATTTTGATATCGAATCGCTATGATAGACCTGAGGCGGGTCCGCTACTTCGTGGCGGTGGCCGAAGAGCTGCACTTCGGCCGGGCCGCGCAGCGCCTGGGCATGTCGCAACCGCCGCTGAGCCAGCAACTGCAGGCCCTGGAGCAGGACCTGGGCGTGCGCCTGCTCGACCGCAACAAGCGCCAAGTAGCCTTGACGGAGGCAGGACGGCTCTTCTTGCCCGAAGCGCGAGCGCTCCTTGTCCAGGCCGAGCGCGCCGCCTCGATCGCCGCGCTGGCAGGGCGGGGCGAAATGGGTACGCTGCGGGTAGGCTTCACCGAGAGCGCGGTGCTGACCGGCGCATTGCCCAACCTGCTGTCGCGGTTTCGCGGGCGGTACCCCGCGGTGGCCGTGCAGTTGACCGAGCAGACCAGCCAGCAGCAGATCCAGTCCCTGGTGGACAAGCGCACCGACGTGGGTTTCATGCGCCTGCCGGCGAGCGGCGCCTTGCCCGGCGAGCTCGAGGCCCAGCCGCTGGTTTCCGATCCCCTGGTGGCGGTGTTGCCGCGCGAGCATCGCCTGGCCTCGTCCGGCGGCGCGCTCGGCGTGGCGGCACTGGCCGACGAGCCTTTCGTCTTCTTCACGCCGGGCGCCGGTACGGGCGTCTACAACCACGTCCTCAACCTTTGCCGGTCGGCCGGCTACGCGCCTCGCATCGCGCAAGAGGCGCGCGAAGTCATGACCATCGCCGGCCTGGTCGCCGCCAGGCTGGGCGTGTCCATTCTTCCCGCATCGGTGCGCCGGCTGGATGTGGCCGGCGTGGTGATCCGCGCGCTGCGCGAACCCGAAGCCGCGTCCAAACTTTGGCTGGCCTTCCGCCGGGAGGAGGCCTCCGCCACCGGGGCCGCCTTCTGGCAACTGGCGCGGCAACCCGACGAAAGCTGATCCGCTTGCCGCCAGCGTCCGCGGGCACCGATTTTTACCGCTCCTTATAATCGTCGATTGCCGCCCCGCCATTTCCCTTCATCGTTTCCATGTCCGAGCCTCGCTTTCCGTCCCGTTCTCCCTCCAGGCCCGCGGCGGCCTGGCGCAAATGGCTGCTCTGGCTCGGCCTGGCAGTCGCACTGGCCCTCGTGGGCACGCTGACCGTCAGCTGGATCATGCGCGACAGCTCGCCGCAACTCGTGGAACGGATCCGCACCGCGGGCGAAGGGCGGAACCTGGCGCTGCCCGACGGCTCGCGCATCGATGCGGCGCCCGACACGGCCTTGTCCGTGGCGTACTATCCCCGGCGGCGGCACGTGAATCTCGTGCAAGGCGAAGCGGCGTTTCTCGTGCGTTGGCAATATCGCGCGGCCTTTACCGTGCAGTCCGGCGTGAATGAGGTCGTCATCGACGGCACCCGTATCGCGGCCCCCGACATCGCCTTCAGCGTGGCGACGACTCCCGAGCAACTGCGGGTGACGGTAAAAGAAGGCCAGTTGAAGGTCCGCACTGTCACGGCAGGCCCGCGCGAGTTCGTCGAATTGCAGGCAGGCGACATCCTGACGGTGGACATGCGCGCCCGCACGCACAGCGTGACGCGCGTCGAAGGCGCCCCCGGGCGCTAGTGCGCTTCACCGCCTAGGCGGTTCCCGCATATCGGCCTCCAGCGGAGGCGCGATTTCTTCCAGCGGCTTGCGCTCGGCGTCCACGCCCAGGCGCAATGCGAACCACCCGGCTCCGGCCATCAATGCCGCCGCCACGGCATAGCCGGCCGCCACGGCGGCATGGCTGCCGGTACCGATCAATCCGCCGAACAGGGCAGGGCCCGCGAATCCTCCCAGGCCCGTGCCGACCGCATAGAACACCGCGATCGCGATGGCCCGCATTTCGAGCGGAAAGATTTCGCTGACCGTCAGGTAGGCCGAACTGGCAGCGGCCGATGCCAGGAAGAATACGGCCGACCAGCACCACGCCTGCGAGCGGGCATCCAGCCACCCCTGCATGAACGCCCAGCCGGTCAGGGCCAGCCCGAGGCCGGCCGACACGTAGGTGAACGCGATCATCCGACGGCGCCCGATGCGGTCGAACAGCGGTCCCAGCAGAAGGGGGCCGAGCACGTTGGCGAGCGCGAACGGGAACACATAGAGGCCGACATGTCCCTCCGGTACGCCGTGGAATCGCGTCAGAACCAGCGAATACGTGAAGAATATGGCGTTGTAGAAAAACGCCTGCGACACCATTAACGCCAGGGCGACGGCGCTGCGGCGCCGATAGCGGTGCAGCAGGACGCGCGCGACTTGCGCCAGCGAGGGAGCCTGGCCGGCGGCGGGTATCTCGCCCGAGACAGGGGGCAGCTTGCCGTGGCGGCGCTCGACTTCGGCCTCGATGGCCAGCACGATGCGGCGGGCCTCATCGATCCGGCCGTGCGCCACGAGCCAGCGAGGACTTTCGGGCACGTGCCGGCGCACCAGCAGGATCGCCACGGCCATCGCGCCGCCGGCAAGGAAGGCCGCGCGCCATCCCCATACGGGGCCGAACACGCGCGGGTCCAGCACCAAGAGGCTCAAGCCCGCGCCGAGCGCCGCACCCAGCCAGAAGCTGCCGTTGATGGCCAGGTTGACCCGGCCGCGCAGACGGGCGGGAATCAATTCGTCGATCGCGGAGTTGATGGCGGCATATTCGCCGCCTATGCCCAGGCCCGTCGCGAAGCGGCAGGCGGCGAAAAAGGCGAAGCCGGGCGCGAAGGCCGTGGCCAGGCTGCCGGCCATGTAGATGGCCAGGGTGATCAGGAACAGCCGCCGCCGTCCGAGCCGGTCGGTCATCCTGCCGAACCCCAGGGCGCCCAGCACGGCGCCGGCGATGTAGAGAGAACCGGACCAGCCGATCTGCGCGGCGCTCAGGGCCAGTGTGTCGCCCCGTTCCAGGACGCCGCCCACGCTGCCGACGAGCGTGACCTCCAGCCCATCCAGGATCCATGCGACGCCCAGCGCGACGGCCACGCGCGTGTGCCAGGGCGACCAGGGCAGCCTGTCGAGGCGATTCGGCAGGTCGGTCTGCATCATGGCGGCTCCAGCCTTTCCATCGTCATCGCGTACGCTCCATGCCTCAGCAAGCGACATTCCTCGAGCGTCCGGAATCCTGACACCTTCCCATACAGCGCGACGCTCGACCGCCTGGAAGGCAAGGACGCCGACAACATCCTCCAAGGGTACACCGGCATCGTGCCGCGCCGGGCGCCGGATGGCGCGGCCGGCACTGTCCGGCTCCGGCGACCGCTACTCAGCGGCCTGGATGTTGTTCTGCTTGATGACCGCGGCCCACTTGGCGCGATCGGCCCGCACCCGCTCCAGCATGGCCCCCACGCCACCCTGGATGGGGGTGAGTCCGTTGGCTTGGTACCAACTGTGCACCTCGGGATCATTGATGGCCTGATCCACCGCCGCACGCAGTTTGGCAACCACCCGCGGCGGGGTCCGGGCCGGCGCCCACAGCCCCCAGATGTTGCTCGCTTCGAAATCTGGAAAACCCGATTCCGAAATGGTTGGCACATCGGGCATCAGCGGCACCCGCGTCAGCGCGCCCACTGCCAAAGGTTTGAGCCGTCCGCTGCTCGACAGCGTCAGCGCCTGGGGGATGCCGAACAGCATGACCTGGACTTCTCCGCTGATGAGGTTGGGCGTGGCGGGCCCGGTGCCTGTGTAGGGCACGTGCAGCAGATCGATACCTGCGCGCATCTTCAACAATTCGATGAACAATTGATGGGTACTGCCGATGCCGGTGGATGCAAAGCGTACTTGCCCCGGTTTGGATTTGGCCAATTCGACCAACTCGCGCAGATTGTTCGCCGGCAATCCGGGGTAGGCCATCAGCGCCAACTCCAGTTTCGCGGCCGGGCCGATAGCCTCGAAGTCCTTCTCCACATCGAATGGCAGCTTCGTGTAGAGCGATGGCGCGACCGAAAACTGGATGTCGCTTCCAATGATCAGCGTGTAGCCATCGGGCGACGCATGGGCGACTGCCGCCATTGCGATGTTGCCGCTGGCCCCGCCTCTGTTTTCCACGATCACAGGCGTACCCAGGGTCTGACTCATGGCGGGCGCCAGGCGTCGGGCAATCAGATCGCCACTGGTGCCAGGCGGATAGGGCACGACGATCTTGACGGGATTGTTGGGCCATGCGGGTTCGGCCGCGATGGCCGGGACGGTTGAACCCACCCAGCAGGCGGCCCAGGCAGCCGCGTGGACAAGCGTTTTGACGAGTTTCATGGGGTCTCCTCCAAGGCTATGGCTGCCTCGATTGATAGGAACGGACGCGGCTCAAGCCGCGAAGCGAGCGTATTCCGGCTGCGCATATAAGTCAATAATTGAATTATTCATAATTTTTACTATATTATTGGAAAACCGCGTGACCGGTGCGACCGGGCCGACGCGGTCCAACGCTTGAACGGACGTGTGTGCCGTCGAATACAGGAGACGAATATGAATCGCGATGTGCCCATTACTTACGGGGGTGGCCTCTACGACCGCACGACAGCGCTCCATACGGGTGAGGTCAGGCCCGTGGGCATCGATCTTAGCTATCTGCCGCTGCCGATCGAGGACTTGTTCTGGCGCCAGGGGAAGTACCACGAGTTCGATGCCGCCGAGTACTCGTTCGGTGCCTATCTGGCTTCGGTGGAGGATCCGGCCTGGGCGTACACGGCGATTCCGGTCTTTCCGTCGCGGGTGTTCCGCCATAGCGCGATCTACGTACGAGCCGGCAGCGGCATCGATACGGCCGCTCGATTGGCGGGAACATCGGTGGGAACGCCCGAGTGGAGCCAGACCGGTTCTTTGTGGGCACGCGGCATACTCTCGGAATACTACGGTGTGGACCTGGCTAGCATACGTTGGCGTACAGGCGGCCTGCAACATGCCGGCCGGCAGGAGAAGTCGCGTGTGCAACCGCCCCAGGGCATAGCGGTACAGGCTCTCGAACCCGGTCAGACCTTGCAGCAGGCCCTGCTGGACGGGCAGATCGACGCCCTCATCACCGCGCGGCCGCCGGCCGCGTTCATCGAGGGGCATCCCGGCATCCGCCGGCTGTTCCCCGACTACCGCCAGGAAGAAGGCCGCTATTACGAATCCACCGGCATCTTCCCCATCATGCACGTGGTCATCGTGCGCAAATCGCTGCTGCAGGAATATCCGTGGCTGGCCAACAACCTGCGCGCCGCGTTCGAGGCCGCGCGCCGTCCGGCCGCCGGCCAACTGATCGACAGCGCGGTTTGCAGCACCAGCCTGATCTGGGAAGCGAGCTATGCGGAGGAAGAGCGCGCCCGCTTCGGCGATCCCTTCGTCTATGGCGTGGAAGAGAACCGGCCCACGCTGGAAGCGCTGTGCCGCTATGCGCACCAGCAGGGGTTCACCAGCAAGCCGCTCGCCCCGGAAGATCTGTTCTTCCCCACCACTTTGACCTCGGCCAAGGTCTAGGTACCGCTTTCAGGAGACGTATCCATGGCTGAGATACTTGGATTGGGACTTTCCCACTACCCGATGCTGTGCGTGCCCGACGCCAACATGGCCGACATACTGGCCTGGACGATGGAGGATCCCGACATTCCCGCGCACGAGAAGGATCCGGCGAACTGGACCCCCGCCATGCGCGGCGAATGGTCGAACGACCGCGGCGCGGCCGCGGCGGCGGAGCACCGGCGGCACCTGGTGCGCAATTTCGACCGGGCCCGCGCCGTGCTCGACGACTTCCAACCCGATGCCGTGCTGATCTGGGGCGACGATCAGTACGAGAACTTCAAGGAAGACCTGATTCCGCCGTGGACGGTCTGCATCTATCCGGACCTCGAGGTGTTTCCATGGCGCCACGCCCACGAGTCGGCGGCGATGGAAGGGCGCAGGAACGTCTGGAACGAGGGCCCCGACCAGCGTTTCATGCTGCGCGGCCGGCCCGATGTGGCCAAGCATCTAGCGACCGGGCTGCTGGAGGCGGGCATCGACGTCGCCTACGCCTACAAGCCGCTGCACCATGCGAGCGCCGGCCATGCGTTCGTCAACGCCGCGCTGTACCTGGACTACCACCGGCGCGGCTTCGATCACCCCGTGATCATGATGCCGCTCAATTGCTACGGCAGGCGGGTGGTCTCGGCGCGCGGCTTCCTGACGCGCTTCAGCCACGACGCGCCGCCGGATCCGCCTTCGCCGCCGCCGTGGCGCTTCATGCAGATGGGTGCTGCGGTCGCGCGGGTGCTCAGGGACAGTCCGCACCGCATTGCCCTGGTCGCCTCGTCGAGCTGGTCGCACGCCTTCCTGTGCGACAGGACCTGGCGGCTGAAACCCGACACGCCCGCCGATACGCGCTTGTACCGGGCGATGCTCGAACACGACTACGCCGCCTGGGAGAACACCAGCCTGGCGCAGATAGAAGCCAGCGGCCAGCACGAACTGCTGAACTGGTTCGCGCTGCTGGGCGCGATGCGCGAGTTGGACATGCAGGTGCAATGGGCGGAAATGATACGTACCGACGTGTTCAATTCCAACAAGGTGTTCGTGCAGTACGGACCGGTTTGACGGAGGCATCCATGCACACGATTCAGGAACGGCATATCCGCCACGACGGCTACGTCACCAACTATCTGGAGACGGGCGACGGGCCGCCTCTGCTGCTCATCCACGGTTCGGGGCCCGGCGTATCGGCGCGCGCCAACTGGCAATCGACGCTCGCATCGGAACTGGCGAACGACTTTCGCATCATCGCTCCCGATGTGGTCGGATTCGGCGCCACCACCGTTGCCGATAGCTTTTGCTACACCCACGAGGCGCGGGTCGACCATATGCTGCGGTTCATGAGCGCGCTCGACCTGGAGCGCTTCTCGATGGTGGGCAATTCGATGGGCGGGGCGGTCGCGCTGGGCCTGGCGGCCAAGGCGCCGCAGCGGATCCGGCGCATGGTGCTGATGGGACCGGTGGGGACGCGGTTTCCGATCACCGATACCCTGGACCGGGTATGGGGCTATCAAGCCAGCATCGATGAAATGCGCCAGTTGATGGACATGTTCGCATTCGACCGCGGCCTGGTCAGCGACGACCTGATCCGCCTGCGCTACGAGGCCAGCCTGGTGCCGGGCGTGCTGGAGCGCTACCACGCGGCGTTTGCCGCGCCGCGCCAGCGCCACGTCGATGCGATGGCGCTCACCGACGCGCAGTTGGCGCAGATCCACACGCCGACGCTGCTGATCCATGGCGCCCAGGACCGGATCATCCCGCTCGAAGCGACGAGCCTGCACATGGTGCGAACCATGCCCAACGCCGACCTGGTCGTGTTGGGACGATGCGGCCATTGGACCCAGATGGAACGCGGGCAGGCATTCCGCCAGCAGGTCTCGGCCTTTTTGCAATCGAATACCTGACGAGGAGAATCGACATGTTGACGACGGAAGAGAACGAACGCCTGACCCGGGTCGGCCCGGGTACGCCCATGGGAAATCTGTTGCGCCGGTACTGGCTGCCGATCGCGGTCGCGGCCGACGTCGGCGCGCGTCCGGTGGCGCGGCGCCTGCTCGGCGAGGACCTGATCGTGTTCCGCACCGGGCAGGGCAAGGTGGGCATCGTGGACCGCCAGTGCAAGCACCGGCGCGCGGATCTACTGGTGGGCGTGTGCGAGGACGAAGGCATACGCTGCGGCTACCACGGCTGGATGTTCGCGGTCGACGGCCGCTGCGTGGAGCAGCCTGCCGAACCCCGCTTGAATTCGCGCGTGCAGATCAAGAGTTATCCGGCCCAGGAACTGGGCGGGTTGGTATGGGCCTACATGGGGCCGCAGCCGGCGCCGCTGCTGCCGCGCTTCGATCTGTTCGTCTGGGACGACGCGCTGCGCGACATCGGCGAATGCGTACTGGATTTCAACTGGCTGCAGGCCATGGAGAATTCGGTCGATCCGCATCATGTGGAATGGCTGCACGGCCGCTTCATGAACGTCCACAACGCGCTTGAGGCGAAGGGCGCCGAGCCGGTGCAGGTGCTGGCCAAACGCCATCTGAAGGTGGGTTTCGACCGCTTCGAGTACGGCATCATCAAGCGCCGCGTGCTGGAAGGGCAGTCCGAAGAGGACGAGGACTGGAAAGTGGGGCACCCGCTGGTCTTTCCGATCATCCTGCGGGTGGGGGGAGGCGGCATGGATCAATTCCAGATAAGAGTGCCGATCGATGACACCCACACCTGGCACATCTGGTACACCGCCTACCGGCCCGGCATCCCGTTCGCGCGCCAGGCCACGATTCCCAAGTACGAGGTGCCGCTGTTCGATGCCGCCGGCAATCGCAATGTGGATTTCGTCGATGGCCAGGACATCGCGGCCTGGGCCGGGCAGGGCACCATTGCCGACCGCAGCCAGGAAACCCTGGGCGCGTCGGACGTGGGTGTGGTGCTGCTGCGCCGCATGCTGCAAGAGCAGTTGGCGCGAGTCGAGCAGGGCCTCGATCCGCTGGGCACGGTGCGCGACGAATCCGCCAATGCGTGTATCACGCTGCCGATGGAGCAGAACAAGTACGGCTCGGGCGCACGCTTTCGCGACGAATTGTTCGCCCACCAGGCGGTGCGTTATTCGCCGATCCGGCACGAAGTGCAAGCCCTGTTCTCGCAAGCCGAGAGCAGCGCCGCGCCGCCGGCGGCCGAGGCCTGAGCCATGACCGCCGCTGCACTCGACGTCGGCGTCCTGGGGCTCGGGCCGGGCGGGCTCGCCATGTTGCCATATCTGGCCAGCCACCCGCATGCGCGCCTGGCGGCGGTCTGCGACATACGCCCCCAGGCGGCCCTGCCGGACGGCCTGCGCGCGGCCCGCTACCGGCACGCGCAAGAGCTGTTCGAGAGCGGCATCGATGCCGTCTTCATCGCGACGCCTACCCGCTGGCATGCGGAGCACGCGATACAAGCGATGCGCGCCGGCCTGCATGTCATCGTGGAAAAACCGATGTGCCTGACGCCGGACGAGGCCGATGCGATGATCGCCGCCGCGCGGCGCTACGGCCGCCAACTGGTGGTCGGCCATTCCCATAGTTTCGAGCCTGCGATCCAATTGATGCGGGCCGCCATCGTGTCGGGCCGCTACGGCGCACTCAAGGCCATCAATGCCTGGAACTACACCGATTGGATGTACCGCGGCCGGCTGCCGGAGGAGTTCGACCGTGCAGCCGGCGGCGGCGTCGTGTTCCGCCAGGGCGTGCACCACGCCGACATGGTGCGCTACCTGGCGGGCGACAGCCCGGCATCCATCCGGGCCGTGATCGGAGACTGGGACCGCCGCCGCCCTGGCGACGGCAGCTATACCGCGTTCGCGACGTTTCCGGACAATGTGGCGGTGTCACTGTTCTACAGCGGCTACGACCATTTTCCAGCCACCGAACTGAGCTTCGGAATAGGGGAGAACGGCAGTCCGGCGCCCGCCGGCTATGCGCTCGCCAGACGCTCATTGTATGGAGCCGATGACAAGCACCGCGCCGGGCTGGCGGCGCAAATGGCGCGCCTGACTCCCGGCCGCCATCCCGCGTTCTTCGGCATCCTGATCGCCAGCTGCGAGGGCGCCGACTTGCGCATCGACCCCGAAGGGGTGCGCGTCTATGGCGACGATGCGTGCCTGACTCTACCGGTGGCAGGCCTGCCGCTGGGCCGGCATGCCGTGCTCGACGAACTGCTCGCGGCGATCGACGGCCGCCCGCCTGTGCATGGGCCGCAATGGGGTAAGGCCAATCTGGCATTTTGTGATGCCATGGTCGAATCCTCGCTGCGCAGCGCCGAAGTGATCCTGCCGCGCGATGCGCCGGAGCCGGCCGTGCCCGTGCTTCCTCCCTCGCTGGTAATGGAGCATTTCCGCTCGTTCTCTCCATGACCAGGCAGAACCCACTTCTCGGATAAAGCAAACTTCAGGAGTGCGTGTTGGAACTTCGTCAGCTGCGCTACTTTCTCGTTGTTGCTGAGGAACTGAGTTTCACCAGGGCATCTCGGAAACTCGCTATTGCACAACCTCCCCTGAGTCGGCAGATCCAGAGGCTCGAGGAAGAGTTGGGCGTGCGGCTATTGGATCGCACCACCAGAAACCTCCGATTAACCGATGCCGGGCATTTCTTCAAAGAGCGGATGACCGGCATCTTGCGCACGACGGATTCTGTCGTGAAGACCACTCGGCAGATAGCAGGCGGCGGGCGGTGTATCGATGTGGGTATCGCCACGTGCTCTTTGTACGATCAGATTGCAGGATTCGTTCAGATTTTTGGCGCCCAAACCATGGAGGCCGCAGTAAAAACTGTTTTTCAGGACTCCGTCGCATTGCAGTTGGAGGGATTGCGAACGAGGGAAATTCATATTGGTTTTTCTTGCCAATCCGTTCAGGATGACGTCATTGCTTCCGAATTACTCCTGGAAGAACCGCTTCTCATCGCGGCATCGGCGTGTCATCCGGGAGTGGACGATGCATTTATCGGTTTGCGCATTTTTCGCGAAACACCGCTGATTCTTTATTCAAGAGAGGATCTCTTGCGATACGACGAACGTATCGCAGTGTGCTTCGCCAAACGACAGCCAGTGGTTCATCTCCATGCTCGCAATGTCAGGGAAGCACTGCAAATGGCTGGTAAAGGCATCGGATTCACACTGGTTCCCGAGTCGTTCTCCGGTTTGCCGATAGAAGGCGTGGTTTATAGAAGCATTCCGGGCGCGAGGATGTCGGTTCAGGTTTTCATCAATTATAGAAAGCATGACCGCTCGCCGGCGGTAGCGAGCCTGCGTGATTTTATTCGAAAGAAATTCGAGGTAGGGATAACGATCAATTCCTGAGGCAGGATTTATACCCCAAAGGTATAGGGTGATGTATAGAGTTGAAACCCACAACAACCTATCCTCGGGGAAGAAATATGAAAAAAGTCTCACTGCTTCTGTATCTGGGAGCGCTGCTGACGGGAGGCGTCCAGGCGCAAAGCTCCGTGACGCTCTACGGCATTGTCGATACGGGTCTGGTTTACAGCAAAGTCGACGGTTTTGCCAGCCGGACCGGGATCGAAAATGGCATTTATGCGCCTTCTCGCTTCGGCATCCGCGGCCGTGAGCAGTTGAACAGTGATCTTGCCGCGTTATTCGTTTTGGAGAACGGGTTTAATCCTGACACGGGCACACAAGGCAACGGCGGACGCCTATTTGGCCGCGACGCATACCTTGGGCTGCAGTCGAAGAATCTCGGCGCGGTAAGAATCGGCCGCACGACGAATCTTGGGCAACGATGGGCGGCACTTATAGCCAGCCCATTTGGTCTGTCCTATGGTATTGGCTCTGTGACCACAACGTTTTCATTTGATGATACCGAATATGGGGGCGGCCGCGTTGATAATGCCATTTATTACGAATCACCCAAGCTGGCCGGTTTTACCATGGCTGGGGGATACAGTCTCAACATTAATGGAGCGGAGGTGCCCGGCAGCAACAACAACACCCGGCTGGGTGACGTTGCCGTGCGCTATGAGGCAGGACCGGTTTCTGCCATATTGCACTATATGACTACGCGAACTCCGGGTACTCAGCGCAATCCGAGCACTTATCTCGCCGCGGGCTCCTATGATTTCGGTGTAATCAAAGCGCATGTGGGCTACAACAGGATCAAGAATGCCCTGAGCAATGCGGGTTCAGCATATAGCTCGACTGCACTCGGTTCGCTTTACGACTCCGGCTGGGTAAGTACGACTCGCAATGACGACAATGCTTATTCCATTGGCGTGACTGTGCCGGTGGGAAATGGAGCCGTGATGGGCGGTTATCAGAAGCTTACGTCCCAGAAAATGGACGTCTATGCCATCGGCTACGTGTACAAATTGACGAAGCGCACATCTTTCCATGCATTCGCGGCATTCGGCTCATATCGTGATTTCAACGCTAATGTTGATCGTGATCGTAAGCAGTTTGGCCTGGGCCTTAATCACATGTTCTGAAGGCCGGAGGAGGGAGTGCTTGGTCTTGAGAGAATAGGGGATTCCCCCAAACCATTCATGGTATGGTTGAATCCTCGCCGCGCAGCGCCGAAGTGATCTTGCCGCGCGGCGCGCCGGAGCCGGCTGCCGTGCCCGTGCATCCCCGTCTCTGGTAATGGACCATTTCCGCTTGTTTTCACCATGACCAGCCAGAACATACTCAGAGACGATGCGCCGAATTCGGCGCATCTACCCGTCAGACTCCGCAAGCAGGCCGAACTGAGCGCGCTCGAGGCCGGAAACATCGATCCCTCGGCACTGTTGGTGTTGCTGGCCACGTACCGCGCCGCGGCTGTGCTGGACCGGAACCAGACCGCGGAGCTGGCGCCGACCGGACTCAATTGCGCGCAGTTCAACGTACTGACCGTGCTGCATCGTGTAGGCCAGCCGCTGGCCATGCATCAGTTGGCGACGATGATGGCCGTCCGGCGCACCAATCTGTCAGGCATCGTGCGCGTGCTGCGCGACAAAGGTTTGGTGCGCCAGGAATTGAATGCGACCGACTCCCGTTCGCTGCTGGTGTCCATCTCCCCGCAGGGGGAAAAATTCCTGAAGAACATCCTGCCGGGACACTGGGCGTATCTGGAAGAGATCATGTCCCATCTCGACATCGAAGACCGCGAAACCCTGGTCGCTTTGCTCGAGCGCATGGTGCACTCGATCCGGCTGGTCGAGTCCAAGAAGGGAGCTTCGCGCGCCAAGAGGGCTTCGCAGGCGGCCTGAGTCTTTCCTCGAAGAGAAGCCGGAGACGGTTCGCAGGGAAGGCGGACCGGGCCGCGATCCGCACATACGCTCGGCTGCTCCTGCCCATTACTTTACATAATATACATTATGCGTAAATTAGATGCGGCGTAGCATGGACCGCATCGGTTCGCATCACCAATTTTTGGTATGCCGGGCAAAAGCGTGCCTTCCTAGAATTGCATGACCCTCACGCCGCCCGGGATGCACCGCCATGTTTGCCTACGCCGTTGTCCGGAACAGCCGTCCGCTGGCCCTCGTTGTCGCAGCGCTTTCCCTGGCTGGCTGCGCCCAGATGCCGATGGATCTGGGCGCCGGCGCCAATCAGTTCTTCGGCAGCCTTTTCGATCCCCATGCCAAGTTCCTGCAGGCCGTGCGCGATAAGGATTGGGATGCCGCCCATGACTACTATGTGGCCCATCAGGCCCCCCTGGATGCCGATCCCAAGTACCGGGAACCGCTCCAGGCGCTCGCCGCCGGTTTCAATGCGCGCTCGGCTGCCGCCCTGCAAGGCTCGCTTTCGAAGCTCGAAAGCCTGGATCCTCCTTTGCCTGTTGCCCGATGGCCCGAGGCACGGCGGGCCATTGCGGATGCGCGGCAGGCGCTGGAGGGCCGGCCGGCACGCGTACTGGTCGATCGCCCCGGATTCCGCAGCCCGGAAAGCAAGGAGCTGGGGGGCCGGCTGGAGACGCTGGCCAAGGCCTATGACGGACATGCCATGCAAGCCTATGCGGACTATCCGCACACCACGGCCGACTCCCCGTTCTTTTCCGCCTATCCGCTGGCCCTTTCGACCACGCAACGCGCGGCCGTGCTGCGTGGCGCCCTGGCCGGGACGCGGATGGACTGGCGCAACATACCTGCGGACAAGCTCTATGGAGTCTTCCAAGACCTGGCCGGGGGGCAGGCCGATCCGGCGTTGCTGGCGCAGCTCGCGGATGCCGCGGCGAGGGGGGTGGCCGAGCAGCGAGGTTGGAACACCCCGCTCTCCCCTGCCCAGACCTTGGCGATTTGGCCGGAGGTGGAGCGGGCGGTGCCCGGCGCGCAGCCGCCCTTCACCGTTCTGGTCCTTGGTGCGGACAGCGCGGCGCCCTCGTGGTCCAGGCTGGGACGCGAGATACGCCCGGTCACCGCTGCGGCCTTGCCGTCCGAACTCGACGCGCTGGCTCGAGGCGGCGCCTCCCATGCCTTGGTTCTTGCGCCTACTCCCATCAAGGTCCATGAAGCGGAACACCTGGATGTCAAATCTGCAAAAAGCCGCCGCGTAACGGGCACCAGGGAGGTCCGCAATCCGGAGTATGACCGGCTTCAAGAACAGGCCCGAGAGGCGGAGCGGGTCTATCAGCAAGTCCAGCGCGATGCCGACAACGCGAGGATGCAGAGCCAGCAACTGATGCGCAACAGCTCGGGTTTCGCCTCGGCCTTGGCGGTGATCGGGGCGGCCGGCAGCGAAATGGCGGTGAACATGGCACGCGACGATATGGAGACCGCCAGGCGAGAGGCCAACGCTGCCCGGGCCACCAAAACGGAGAAGATCTACGAAAACTACGAGTATGCCGAGGTGACGGTGCGGCACGCGGCTGTCCAGCAGGTCGGCGCCTATGCCGTCGATCTGCGGCAGCGTACCTTCCAGAAATGGCTGGTGCCCGGAGAAGATGCGCGTACCTCCAGATTCGCCATGCATGTGGACGGCAGCGACGAAAATGCCGAGCGACTGCGCGCATCCGGCGCCTCCTATGCAGCGCCATCGGCAACCCTCGTCAGGAGCGAACAAATCACTGCCGCGATGCGGGCCGCGAATGCTTCCCCTGCTTCCTATCCCGTCGACCGGCTCGCGGCGATCATGTCGACGGATCTGCTCGAGTTCGACACGCGCGTGCGAGAGCGCGAAGCAGCCATAGGCAGGCAGAATGAGGCTATCAGGACGGCCGCTGCGAAATTCGCTTCCCAGCCGAAAGCTCCGGCGTCACCGGGAAGCGTCCCGGTTGCCGCGGAAACGTCCGGAGGGAGTTGCCCGGTGACGCTGGCGCATCTGCGTTCCCGTTTTCCCGACGCCAATGCGCTGCCGGGCGCCGAGCTGCGAAACGTGAGGAATCAGATCCTGTCCGCGGACGTCCGCGAAACGATGCGGGCCGTGGGAGCACAGGGATTCTCGCCGCAACGCGGCATCGACGCCTCGCTGGCCCAGGCGCGCCAGCATGACGACGTTGCGCGGGATGCGCTCGCCACGGCCTCCGCCGTCGACGCAGCGGGGATCACCGACGAGACGTTCGCCCAGCAGGTCAATAGCGGCCAGCTGCGCGTCAGCGACTGCTCGGGCATTCGAAACGGCTCGCTCTGTGCCGCCATTGCCGAGAAAATGGGAGCCATCGCTACCCGTGCGATGGCGGCGGCGATGCAGTGCCACCTGCGAGCCGGGACATGGCCGCGATGAAGCAGCCAGGCGTATTGGCAGCGTGCGCCGCGGGCCTGCTGGCGTTCCTGGGAGGCCCGGCTTGGAGCCAGCCCCTCCCCGCGAGGCCCGATGTCCCGACCGTGGCGGCGTGCCAGGCTTATCTGCAGGCGACGTACGCGGCACTGCAAGCCTATTATGCGCAGTCTTCGGCGTGCATGTCTTCCACGCCGCCCCGCATTGCCGTCGGACCGGAGTGCTCGACGACCAGGCGCCAAGTAATCATGGGCACCCGTGCCTGGCCTCATTGCGGTCAGGCGGAACAGCATTGCTCGCTCCTCAGGGCCAACGATGACGCCCGGGTTTGCGTGGAGCAGGCTCGATCGCGGGAGCGCGAGCAGGGGCAGGCCCGCGAGGCGGCGCTCAAGCTCAAGCAGATGGAGGACGAGGCGCGGCATGCGTACGGCACGCTGGAGGCGGCGCGAAGGCTGGTCGACGATCCCCGGGTGTTCGTCAAAACGGAGCTTGCGCGCTGGCTCGACCGGTCGATCGTGTCCTCCCTTTTCGACCGCGGGGGGCAACTCAGCGAGCGTGGACTCACGCAGACGCAGCAGCTATACGACTATATTTTCGACGCGACGGCGGGCAACCGCGGCCTCTATGCCGCCAATCCTCTCATCAGCGCGATCCAGGAACAGGCTTTCGATCAGCTGCGGCGCATCATGCACGATACCCTGGCAAGCCAGGACAAGCTGATAGCGGAGGTCGGCCGCATCACGCAGGATCCTGCTCCCCGTCCCATCAAGAGCGCGCCGGCGCCACGGCGGCCCGAGGCGTCGGTAGACTGCTCGATCCTCGACAGCCCGGCGGGATCCGACCTGGCGATCGATGCGCCCGAACGATTCGAAGAATTGGTGCGCCGCTGCCGCTGACCCGGCGGAATTAGACCGACAACCCGCTGATGCGCCGCACGCGCCGCGCCACTGCCTCCTCCAGCACGCCCGGGGCCGTTTCCACCAACGTGAACCACGTCCGCGCGCGCGTGACACCGGTATAGACCAGTTCGCGCGTGAGAATGGGGCTGGTCCGCTCGGGCAGCAGCAAGGCGGTGTGCGCGAATTCCGAGCCTTGCGACTTGTGGACGGTCATGGCGTAGACGGTCTCGACGGCGTTGAGCCGGCTCGGCAGCGCAAAGCGCACGCCCGTGGTGCCGTCGCTGCGCAGGAAGGCCACGCGCAGCGCGGCGCCTTCTCCGTCGGCCTGCGGCACGCGCAGCGCGATGCCGATGTCGCCGTTCATCAGCCCTAAGGCATAGTCGTTGCGGGTGACGAGGACGGGACGTCCTTCGTACCAGCCCTGGTCCTGTTCGATCAATCCCCGCGCGCGCAGCGCCCGCGCGATGCGGCCGTTCAGGCCTTCGACGCCCTGCTCGCCCCTGCGGACGGCGCACAACAGGCGGAAGGCATCGAACGCCACCAACACCTGGGCCGCCCAGGCTTCCCAGGCCGGATCGTCGGCCGGAAGGTCGGGCGCCGGACGGTGGCGCTGCATGACTTCCAGGTAGTGCGCATAGCCGTGGGGCTTGCCGCGTGCGGTGGCGGAATGGCCGTCGAGCAGCAGGCGGTCCAGCGCGTCCGGCCGCACGCCCCGGGTGTCATAGACGCTGGGGTCGGGCGCGGCGGCTTCCTCGTCGAGCACCGCCCGCACCTCCTGCGCCAGCCCGGCGTTGACCGCGCGCGCCAGTTGCCCGATGCCGCTGCCCGCCCCGAAACGGCGCGAGTGGCGAAGCATGACGATTTGCTGCGCCATTGCATGCTGTTCGGCGTCGCCAGGCAGCAGGCCTGCGTCCGCGAGGCTTTCGCCGCTGGCTTGCTCCAGCCAGGCCCGGGTCTCGGGCGTATAGCGGCCGGCCTCGGCGTCGCGGCAGAGATCGCCCAGCACGGCGCCCGCCTCCACCGATGCGAGCTGGTCCTTGTCGCCCAGCAGCACGAGCCTGGCGTGGGGTGGCAGCGCGGCCATCAGGTGCGCCATCATTTCCACGTCTATCATCGACGCCTCGTCCACGACCAGCATGTCGATGAGCAAGGGGTTGCCGGCGTGATGACGGAAATGGCGGGTGTCCGGCCGGCTGCCCAGCAGCCGGTGCAGCGTCGAGACGTCCGTCGGGATGGCCGCGCGGACGGCGTCGGACACGGGCAGCCGGCCGACCTGTTCGGCGATGGAGGCCGACAGGCGGGCCGCCGCCTTGCCGGTGGGGGCGGACAACAAGATGCGCAGCGGCCGCCCAGCTTCCACGGCCGCCATTTGCAGCAGCGCGAGCAGGCGCACGACGGTGGTGGTCTTGCCGGTGCCGGGGCCGCCGGTGATGATGCCGATGCGACCGCGCGCGGCCAGCGCGCATGCCAGTTTCTGCCAATCCGGGCCGCTTTCGGCGGTCCGCGCCGGGCCGAACAGCAGCGCCAGGGATCGTGCGAGATCCGGCGGGGTTTCCACGGGATGGGCCAGGCGTTCCCGCAAGGCGCGGGCGATGCGCCGCTCGAAATCCCAGTAGCGGCGCAGGTACAGGCGGCCGGCATCCAGCACCAGCGGCCGGCCGTCATCGGGTGCCTCGGCCTGCCTGGCATCCGCCACCAAAGGGCTGGCCGACAGCGCGGCCTGCCAGCTGGCGGCGTCCACGCCGGCCAGGAGGTCCGAAGGCAGTCGCATCGCGGGGCCCATGTCGCCTTCCGGCGGCAGCGACAGGGCCTCGTCGGGCCGCTCCAGCGTCAAGGCCAGGTCCAGGCACACGTGGCCGTGCCCCAGCTGGTGGCTGGCCAGCGCCGCGGCCACGGCCACGAGCGGCTCGGTATCGGGTTCGCACTCGACCAGGAAGCCGACGAAGGCGCGGTCCAGCCGCCGCAGCCAGCCGCGCTCGACCCAGGCATCGAGCAGTTTCAGCACGGCCTCGCGGTCGCGCAGGTCGGCAGACCCTTGCGCGGGCGCATCGAAGGGCAGTTCGTAGTTCGAGGCATCGCGGCTCATGCCGGGGTCTCCGCAAGGACGGCGCCCGCGAACAGGCGATCGAGCCCTTCTATCAACTCGCGCGGCGGACGATCGAAGTACGTCCCGCGCGTCGGCGCCCGCGTGCCGCGCAGGAACAGGTAAAGCGCCCCGCCGACGTGCCGGTCGTAGTCGTAGTCCGGCATCCGGGCCGACAACTGCCGATGCAGCGCCAGCAGGTACAGGACGTACTGGAGGTCATAGCGCTTGCCCAGGATTTCCTGTTCCATCGCAGCCTGGGTGTAGGCCGCATCGCCCGGGCCCAGCCAGTTCGATTTGTAGTCGGCCACGTAATAGCGTCCCCGGTATTCGAAGGCCAGGTCCATGAAGCCCTTGAACATGCCGTTGAGCATGGCCGGCTCCAGCGCCGGACGGGCGGCGCCGGGCATGACGTGGCGCCGCACCAGGGCATCGACTTGGCCGACGTCGACGTGCCGGCTTTCGAACCAGAACTCCATTTCGACCTGGTAGGCGTCCAGGTCCGCCAACCGGAAACTCTGCCCGCTTTCCAGCGGCAGGCGCTCCGTCAGCACGCCCGACAACCAGCGGCTCAGCGGCGTGATCCAGCTTTCCCAGCCGCGCCGGTTGCAGCGGCGCGCGACGGCATCGGCCAGGCGGTCCGGGTCGGCCGCGGCGGCGCCGAAGCCCTCCTCCCCTGCCCACTCGAACAACCCATGCAGGAAGGTGCCCGGACCCGGTCCGCGAGGGAAGCGATGCATGCCGGTGCCGGCCGGCGCCGACAGCGTCTCGTCCGTGTCGGGGACGTCGTCGTCGAACAGTTTTTGCGCCTCGGGCGTCTCGGGACTGGTGTCGCCGTGCAGGCGCGCCTCGCGCGCTTCCTCGTCGCTTTCGGCCACGCTGGCGACGCGCAAGGCGCTGTAGGAAGCGATCCACCACGGCTCGCCCGGTTGCCGCTCGGGCGTCCGGTACACGGGCTCGGCCGGCCCGGATGTCTGAGGGTCCAGGACCGCGGCGTCCGGCCGCGGCGCCGGGACGGTGCGCAGCAGTGACCCGGCCGGATCCAGGGTACGCAGCACCGGGGCCAGTTGACCCGACCCCGCCAGCGGCTGGCCGCCGCCCGCCAGGTAGCCCAGGGCGCACAGCGGCCAGCCGGATTCGGCCGTGCGGCCACGCCTGAGGTCGGCCACGCCCAGCCAGCAAGCATGGCGCGCCCGCGTCAGCGCCACGTACAGGAGGCGCAGGTCCTCGGCCAGACGCTCGCGGTCGGCCAGCGCCTCCTCGGCCTCGCCGGGCGCGATGCTGACGATCAGGCGGCCGGATTCGTCGTGGTAGCGCAGCGGCGGGCGCGTACGGTCGGCGGGCCGGAACGAGCAGGCGAACGGCAGGAAGACCAGCGGATATTCCAGCCCCTTGGACTTGTGGACCGTCACGACCTTGAGCAACTGGGCATCGCTTTCCAGCCGCAGGATCTGCGCCTCGCTGGCCTGGCCGTCCTGCGCCAGGTGCTCCGTCAGGTGGCGGATCAGCGCCTGCTCGCCATCCAATTCACCGGCTGCCTGCTGCAGCAGTTCGGCCAGGTGCAGCAAATTGGTCAGGGCCCGTTCGCCGTCCGCGCGGCGGGCCAACGCCGCCGGCAGGCCGAAGTCGTCCATGAAGCGCCGCAGCATGGGCAGCACGCCCTGCCGCCGCCACAGGTCCCGATAGCCCCGGAAACGCAGCACCCAGGACTCCCAGAAACGCTCGTCGCGGTTCAGCCGGTCGAGCTCGCCCAGCGGCCGGTCCAGCGTCGTGCTGGCCAGCGCGGCGCGCAGCTTGCGGTCGTCATCGGGCTCGGCGCAGGCGTGCAGCCAGCGCAGCAGATCGGCGGCTTCCCGGCCGTCGAACACCGAGTCCTTGTCCGACAGGTAGACGCTGCGCACGCCGCGTTCGGCCAGCGCCGAACGGATGGCGTAGGCCTCGCTCATGTCGCGCACCAGCACCGCGATGTCGGCGGGCACGAGGCCCCGGATCGCGCCGTCCCGCAGGAAGCCCGCAGTCCCCGCCCGGCCCCCGGCCAGCAGGCGGACGATCTCGGTGGCGCAACTGGCGGCCATCTCCGCTCGGTAGGCGCCGGCCGCCATCGGCGCGTCCTGGTCGGCCAGCCAGAAGGTAAGCGGCGCGGCGGGCGCGCCATCCAGGACCAGGGACTCCGCCCTGCCCTGCGCGGCCACCGGCACGAAGGGCAGCGGATCGTCGCCGCCGCGCCGGAACAGGAAGGCGCCCTGCCCGTCGGGCCGGGCTTCGGCGGCCTGGAACACGGCATTGACCGCGGCGACCATGCCGGCGCTGGAGCGGAAGTT
This sequence comes from Pigmentiphaga sp. NML080357, assembly GCF_002188465.1. Taxonomy (GTDB): domain Bacteria; phylum Pseudomonadota; class Gammaproteobacteria; order Burkholderiales; family Burkholderiaceae_B; genus Pigmentiphaga. Next base: position 81,957 of record NZ_NINW01000026.1, read on the forward strand.
GGTACCCAGCGTGTAATGGCGGCCCGTGGTCGCCCGGCGGGCGCGCAGGTAGGTGTGGATGTCCGCACCGCGGAAGGCGTAGATGGCCTGCTTGGGGTCGCCGATCATCAGCAGCGCGCAATCGTCAGGGTTGTCGGCGATGCGGTAGACCCGGTCGAAGATGCGGTACTGGACGGGATCGGTGTCCTGGAACTCGTCGATCAGGGCCACCGGGAACTGGGCGCGGATCACCTGAGCCAGCCGTTCGCCGTTCTCGCCGTGCAACGCCGCATCGAGGCGGGTCAGCATGTCGTCGAAGCCCATTTCGGCGCGGCGCCGCTTTTCGTCGTCGAAGCGCGCGCGCACCCAGCAGGCGGCATGCGCCAGCATGTCGGCATCGGCGGACGGCAACTGGGCGAGCCGGCGCGGCAGGTCGACCATGGCGTCCAGTGCCGGATGGTCGATGCGATGGCCGGCCTCGCAGATCTCGGCCATGCCGGCCGGGGTCAGGCGCTGGAAACCCGTTTTTAGGTCCAGCGTTTCCAGCGTCGCGTCGGTCGCCCAGGCCGACAACTGGTCGAACCAGGGGGTGTACCAGCGCGCCTGGAATTTGCGGGCGTTGACGCGCCTGGCGGCGCAGGCCGCGTCGCACAGCGCGCGCAGTTCCTGGCTCCAGGCGGCCCATGGGGCTTTGAGTTGCGCAAGCGCGGCGGCGCGGCGCGCGCGGGCACTGGCGTAGATGTCCGTCAGCGTGCCGGGAACGTCGCGGGCCGATGCATGGGCGAGCAAGGGCCCGATCCGGCGCCGCAAGGCATCGGGGGTGATCCAGTTCATCGACACCCAGTCCAGCGTCTCGCCCTGCAAGGCATAGCAGTGCTCGCGCCAATAGTCGCGCACGACCTCGGCCAGGAGTTCGGTATGGTCCGTTTCCAGCGTCTGGGTGAACAGGCTGCCGCTGTCGAAGGCGTGTTCGCGCAGCATCCGCTGGCACCAGCCGTGGATGGTGGAGACCGCGGCTTCGTCCATCCATTGCGCGGCCACATCCAGCTTGTTGGCGCAGGCGGGCCAGTCGGCCTCGTGATAGTCGTCGCGCAAGGTGGCGATCAACTCGTCCGGCGCCCCGGTTTCCTCGCGGAAATAGCGCGCCGCCGTCGCCAGCCGCGCGCGTATGCGGTCCCGCAGTTCCTGGGTGGCGGCGTCGGTGAAGGTCACCACCAGGATCTCGGGCGGCAACAGCTCGCGGCCGAATGCGCTCGCGCCGCCGTGCCCCAGCACCAGCCGAACGAACAGCGCCGAAATGGTGAATGTCTTGCCGGTGCCGGCGCTGGCCTCGATCAGGCGGCTGCCGCGCAGCGGCAAGGTCAGCGCCAGGTCGCGTGTCGGAGACGAAGCGCTCATGCCTGCTCTCCTGCCTTCCTCTCGGCTCGCGCCGGACGAGCGGTCTCGAACAGCGGCTGATAGAGTGTCCGGACCCACGAGCCGAATTCCTCGTCCGACCACAGGGCCGCGAAATCCGGGAACTGGCGCGCCAGGTAGGGATTGCCGTCGACTTCGCCGGGCATGACCGGGCCGCCTTCGTAGGTCTTGCGCGCCTGCTCGTACGCCGCCGCTTCGTCGGGCAACGCGGCCAGCCACGCGAACGCGGTGCGCACGGCCACCGGCGGCGGGACGCGCATGCCGGCGTCCCAGGCGTCGATCAGGTCGCCCAGCCAGGTCCGCGCCTCGTCCTCGCCCACGGGGGGCAGGCTGAATTCGCCGTCGGTGGCGACCAGCACGGTGTGCAGCGACAGCCCCATCGCATTGCCGGCCAAGTGCGCGACCCAGGGGCGGATCAGCCGGTGCCACCTGGGCAGGCGCGCGGCCACGCCCAGTTCGCCGGGAATGGCCTCCAGCCAGAGGTGGCCGCCTTCGTCGTTGCGTCGCAGGCCGCCCAGCCAGCCCTGCAATTGAAGCCCGCCATGGAGCAGGTCCACCGCGGCGGGCACCTCGCAGGCAAGCGGCCATTGCGCCCGCCAGGCCCGGTGGCGCTCCAGCACGTCGGGCAGCGGTGCGATCAGCGTCTCTATCACGCGTTCGCCGAAACCCGCCAACGGCAATTCCCCACCGCGCGCCAGCGTCCGGGCCGTCGCGCGCAGCCGGTCCAGGGCTTCGTCCGCGTCTTCCGCGGGCAATCCGGCCAGCAACAGGCGCTCGCTCAACTGGTAGCGGGCCAACCCGTCGAGGGCGAACGGTTCTTCGTCCTCCGCCGCTTCCTCGGCGTCGTCGAAATGGATCTTCAGCCGCTGATTGAAGAAGGCCCGCAACGGGTCGCGGGCATAGGACTGCAACTGCGCCAGTTCCAGGACGGCGCCGGTTGCGGGCGGCGGCAATGGCTCCTGCATGGGCGCCCCGGACGCCTGCGCCTCGTGCATCACCGCCCACTCCCGCGCATAGGTGAACAGCGGGCCCGAGCGGGAGGCGAAATAGCGCGGGCTGAACGGCTGCAGCGGATGAACCGTGGTCAGGCCCTCCAGCAGGTCCGACCCGTCCTCGCTCTGCCAGCCCGCGGCAAGGTGGTCGCGCAATTGCGCCACCAGCACGGACGGCGGCCGCTCGGCGTTATCGCGTACGCTGCGCCCGACCCAGCTCACATACAGCGCGTCGCGGGCGGACAACAGCGCCTCCAGCAACAGGTAGCGGTCGTCCTCTCGGCGCGAGCGGTCGCCCGGCCGGTAGTCGGTGCGCATGAGATCGAAATCGGGGGGCGTCTGGACGCGCGGGTAGTCGCCATCGTTCATGCCCAGCAGGCAGACCACGCGAAACGGGATCGCCCGCATCGGCATCAGGGTGCAGAAATTGACGGACCCCGCCAGGAACCGCTGGTTCAGGCGGCTGCGGTCGAGGTCGCCCAGCCAGGCTTCCCGCACCACCACGAGCGGCAGCGCTTCATCCAGTCCCACCCGCTCGCATACCTCGAGCCAGTCGTCGAGCAATTGCGACAGGCTGGCCAGGGCCGCCTCCTCGCGTTCGGTGGTCGGCGCGAAAAGATCCGCCATCAAGGCGCGTAGCCTGGCGCCCCAGGCCCGGGGCGCGGCGGGCGTCGACAGCGCCGCACGTATGTGCTCCAGGCGCTGCAGCAAGGCGTCCAGCGATCCGACCAGCGCCGCATCCAGGCCGCCTACTTCGTCATACGGCTCGACGCCCGCGAACGCCGGCGCCGCCCCGGCCGCGTAGCCCAGCAGCATGCGGCGCAGGCCGAAGCGCCAGGTGTTCTGCTCCATGCCTTCGGGCAGGCCCAGGGTGGCGCGCTGGCGGGCGTCGACGCCCCAGCGCACGCCGGCCCCGGCGATCCAGCGATGCAGCTGCGGCAGGTCGCTTTCCCGCAGGCCGAAGCGTTGGCGCACCGCCGGCACGTCCAGCAGGTCCAGGATCTCGCTGACCGAGAAGCGGCTCTCGGGCAGCCGCAGCAGGTGCTCGACCGCGATCAGCAGCGGTTCGCGGCCGCGCTGCCCCTGGTCGGCCAGCGTATAGGGGATGTGGCGTCGGTCGCGCGGATCGATCTGGCCGAACACCGCCCGGATGTGCGGCGCGTACGCGTCGATGTCCGGCACCATGACGATAATGTCGCGCGGCCGCAGGCCGGGGTCGGCGTCGAAGCGGGCCAGGAGCTGGTCGTGCAGGATCTCGACCTCGCGCTGCGGGCTGTGCGCGACGTGGAAACGGATGGAGGCGTCGGCCTCGACGTCCACCGGCGGCCACTGCTCCCGGGTTTCCTCCAGCGAGCGCAGGTTGAGGATGTCGTCCTGGACCTGGGCCAGCAGGTGTTCGGCGGGCGGTTCGCTGAAGAGGTCGATGCGCCGGTCGCTGATGGACGCGAAATGCTCCTGGTAGCGCTCGGGAATGTCGTAGGTGTCGAGCAGGTGGATGTAGTCGCGGCCCTGCTTGCCCCAGGCCGCCAGCAGCGGATTGCCGAAGCGGTGCATGGCCTGCGCGTCCGGCGCCGCGGGCATGCCGGGCTTGCGCTGCTGCCGGCGGTACTGGTGCCGCAGCAGGTCCTGGTCGGCGACGATGTCGGTCCAATGATGCTGGCACGGATTGTGGACGCACAGCAGGATCTGGCAGAACTTGGCCAGCGCCGCCAGCGCCTCCAGCGACTGCGCGGGCATGGACGAGATCCCGAACACGATCACTCGGCGCGGCAGATCGCGCGGCGGCGCATCGGCATCGGCCAGGCACGCCAGGAAACGCCGGTGCACGCGCGCCCGGCTCTGGACCACGCCGTCGTCGCCCACATCGGCCAGCACCGCGCGCCACAAGGCGGCCTGCCAGCGGTCCTCGGATCCGAGCGGCACCACGCCGCGCCGCGAGGTCCGCAGCACGTCGCGCCCATGCTCCCAGTCGTCCAGCCAGTCGGCGCGGTACACCTGATACTGGTCGAACAGATCCGCCAGCCGCTGGGCCAGTTGATGGCGCTTGCGCATGCCGTCGTCATCGGCCAGGAAACGCCGCAGCGGCAGGAACACCTCGTCGTTCAGCACGTCCGGCAGCAGGCGCAGCAGCCGCCACGTCAGGCCATCGCGATCGAGCGAGGACGTCTCGGGCAGCAGGTCCTTGCCCAGCACGGCGCGATACGCGCGCCACAAGAACCGGGCGGGCAACTGCACATCCACCGCCGCCGCGATGCCGCAGCCCTGGCCGCCCTCGTCGGCCGGATCTGCCGCCAGCGCGAACTTCAGCCACTGCGCGATGCCGTTGCTCTGCACCAGGATAGTTTCGTTCTCGAGCGGCGCCAGCGGATACCGCTTCATCCACGACACCGCCAGCCCGCGCAGATCCTCCAGCCGATTGCCGTGGACGACCATGAAACCGGGAGCGAGCGGCGACGAGGCGGGCATGCGCGAAACGATGGAATGGAGGCTAGTCCTCCATTCTACAGACCTGGCCCGGCGAGTCCCCGCCAGCCATCTGGTACCCCAGGAAACCGCGGATCTGGCTTTGCCAGTCCGCCGGTTTCTCCCCCTGGGGGTGCGCGTAAGCGCGTAGGGGGTTACCTATATCCAGTACGATCCAAGATCTTCTGCGCCGCGACCTGGTTCCGGCCGATCGCCCCGATGGACACGTTCTCGGCCTTGAAGGAGCCGAGCGCTTCCAGCGCGGCGTTGTCGGTCTTCACCGAACGCACGGCCGGCCACTCGTTGTTGCCGGCGGCGAAATAGTTCTGTGCCTCGTCGCTGGCCAGGTATTCCAGGAACTTGACCGCGGCTTCCCTGTGCGGCGCGTGGCGGGCCACCGCCCCGCCGGCGACGTTCATGTGCACGCCCTGCCCCGCCTGGTCGGGCCACAGGAAGCCGACCTTGGCGATGGCGGCCTTGTCCTCGGGCTTGTCCGAGCGCGCCATGCGCACGTAGTAGTAGTTGTTGGTCAGCGCGACGCCGCACTCGCCCGAGGCCACGCCCTTGATCTGGTCCGTGTCGCCGCCCTGGGGGCTGCGCGCCATGTTGGCCACCATGCCCTCGGCCCATTTCTCGGCCGCGGCCTCGCCGTTGCGCTCGATCAGCGAGCCGAGCAACGACAGCATGTAGGGATGCGAGCCCGAACGCGTGCAGACCTTGCCCTTGTTCTTCGGGTCGGCCAGCTTTTCGTAGGTGTCCACGTCTGCCGGGTTGACGGTGGCCTTGTTGTAGACGATGACGCGGGCGCGCGTGGAAAAACCGAACCACTGCGGATCCTGGCCCGGCTCGCCGCCTTGCAGATTGGCCGGGATGCGCTCGGCCAGCACTTTGGACTTGACGGGCTGGAACAGGCCGTCCGCCTCGGCGCGCCACAGGCGGGCCGCATCGACCATCAGGATGACGTCGGCCGGACTCTTGGCGCCCTCGCTCTTCAAGCGCTCGACCAGAGCGGCGTCGCCCGCCTCGATGCGGTTGATCTTGATGCCGGTCTGCTCGGTGAACCGCTTGTAGAGGATTTCGTCGGTCTGGTAGTGGCGGGCGGAGTAGATATTCAACTCCTGCGCCTGGGCGGTGGCCGCGGCGGCCAGCAGCGCGGCGGTCAGCAAGGAAGCCTTGAGCATGGACGAAACCTCGATAAAGGACGTGATCGGACGGAGCTGGGAATTATTATCATTCCCACCCTCGGCGTCAAATCGTTCAGCTTTTTGTAAGCCTGTCCTTGCGGGAGATGGCCCGCGCCAGCACGATCACCGGCAACAGCCCCGCGAGGACGATCGTCAGGGCGGGCACGGCGGCTTCGCCCAGCCGCTCGTCCGAGGCGAGCTGATCGGTGATCACCGCCAGGGTGTCGAAGTTGAACGGCCGCAATACCAGCGTCGCGGGCAGTTCCTTCATCACGTCCACGAACACCAGCAGGGCCGCGGTGAGCAGGCTGCGCCGCAGCAGCGGCTGGTGCACGCGGGCCAGGAGTTCCCAGGTGGTGGCGCCCAGGCTGCGGGCGCTGGCATCGAGTGCGGGCGTGATCTTGGCCAGCCCGGCCTCCGCGGTTTGCAGCGCCACCGCCAGGAACCGGACCAGGTAGGCGTAGACGAGCAGGGTCAGCGTGCCCGTCAGCGTCGCTCCCCACGACCCGCCCAGGGCCTCCAGCCAGCGGTCGAGCGCACCCACCACGATCAGCAACCCCACGGCCAGCACCGCGCCGGGTACGGCATAGCCCATGCTGGCCACGCTATTGGTGAAGTGCACCAGCCTGCCGGACGTGAGCCGCGCCGCGTAGGCCAGGGCCAGGGCCAGGGCCACGGCCAGCGCCGAGGTGACGGCGGCAAGCTGCAGCGTGTTGGCCAGCCAGGCGGCATAGCGTTCCCAGTTGATGACGTGCAGGTCCTGCGCGGCGAATCTCAGCATGATGGCCACCGGCAGCAGAAAGCCGAGCGTCAGCGGCAGAAGGCATGCCAGGTGGGCCCATGCCACCCCCTGCCCTTTCAGTCGCCTTGGCGCCGGCGCGTGCCGGTGGGCGCCGGCATGGAAGCGCAGGCGCGTGCGGCTGCGCCGCTCCAGCCATACGAGGACGAAGATGAACGCCAACAGCGCCGAGGCCAGTTGCGCGGCGGCGATCCGGTCTCCCATGGCCAGCCATGCGCGATAAATGCCGGTGGTGAAAGTCTGTACGCCGAAGTACGACACCGCCCCGTAGTCGGCCAGCGTTTCCATCAGGACCAGTGTGACCCCCGCGACCGCCGCGGGCCGGGCCAGCGGCAGCACCACGGTGAAGAATGCCCGGGTCGGGCCGCAACCCAGCGTGCGCGCGGCCTCGGACAAGCGCGGACTGCGCTCGAGAAATGCGGTCCGCGCCAGCAAGTACACGTAGGGATAGAACGCGAAGGTGAACACCAGTGCCGCGCCATACCATGAGCGGATGGCGGGAAACCAGGGTAGCCGGGGCTGGCCGGTGAGTTCCCGCAGCAGGGTCTGGACCGGCCCCGAGAACTGGAAGAAATCGGTGAAGGCGTAGGCCATGACGTAGGTCGGCATGGCCAGCGGCAGGATCAGGGCCCATTCGTAGATGCGGCGCCCGGGAAAGTCGTACGCGGCTACCACCCAGGCGGTAGCGATGCCGACCACGGCTGCTCCGGCGCCCACGCAAACCATCAGCAGCAGCGAGGTGGCGACATAGGCCGGCAGGACCGTTCCCGCAAGGTGGGAAAGCACGTCGCGGGCCCCCGCATCGGCGATCAGCACCGACAGCAGCAGACCCAGGATGGGGATGGCGATGAACGTGGCCACGGCTGCGGCCGGCCAGGAAAGCGCGGTGCGTCGGTGCATCGGGTACCAGGAGAAAGCGACGGACGACGCGGGCGCGCAGGTCCGCCTCGCGTTGGCGGCAAGCAGGAATACGAATTATATTCATGCGCTCTCGCAGCCCGCCTCGTCTCATGTCCCATCCTCACCTGCAGCTCGATCACGTACGCCTCGGTTACCGCATGCCGGACGGCATGCACGTGGTGGTCGACGATTTATCGCTCGTGCTGCATGAAGGCCGCATCGGCTGCCTGCTCGGGCCGTCGGGTTGCGGCAAAAGCACCGTGTTGCGCGCCATCAGCGGCTTCGAGCCGTTGATGGCCGGCAGCATTGCGCTGCACGGCCAGGTGGTGGCCACGTCCCGCCGCAGCCTCGCCCCGGAAAAGCGCCGGGTGGGCGTCATGTTCCAGGACTATGCCCTATTTCCCCATTTGTCGGTGGCCGACAACGTGGGCTTCGGCCTGCGGCGCGAGCAGGCAGCCGTCCGGGCGCGGCGGGTAGCCGAACTGCTGTCGCTGGTCGGGCTGGCTGCCCTGGCCGGAAAGTATCCGCACGAGCTGTCGGGCGGCCAGCAGCAGCGCGTCGCACTGGCCCGGGCGCTGGCGCCGCGCCCCGAATTGCTATTGCTGGACGAGCCCTTTTCCAGCCTCGACGTCGACCTGCGCGAGCGCCTGGCGGACGAAGTGCGCGGCATCCTCAAAGAGGCCGAGGCAACCGCCATCCTGGTCACGCACGATCAGGCCGAGGCATTCGCCATGGCCGACGAAATCGGCGTGATGGCGCACGGCAGGATCGTGCAATGGGACAGCGCCTACAACCTCTATCACTATCCCGCGACGCCGTTCGTCGCCGGTTTCATCGGCGCCGGCGTGCTCGTGCCGGGACGGCGTCTCGGCAATGGCGAGCGTATTCGCCTGGAGTTCGGCGAGGCCGACGCCGCAGGGCCGCCTCCGGACACCGGCTCGGACGGGGCGGTCAGCGTCCTGCTGCGGCCCGACGACGTCTGCCCGGATGCCGACAGCCCGGTCAAGGCCCGCCTGGTGCACAAGGCTTTCCGCGGTCCTGACTACCTCTATACGCTGCGCCTGCCCTCGGGCAACGAGGTGCTGGCCTACATGCCCCGGGAAGACGGCCACCGGGTGGGCGACCACCTGGGCATACGCCTGCGCGGCAGCCGATTGGTGGCTTTCCCGGCCGCTTCGCCCGCGGATCCGCAGTAGTCTCGGCCGCCTCAGCGACCCAGGCGGCGCTGGCGGTCGAAATTCAGGCGCTCGACCAGGTCGTTCGCCAATTGGGTATTGGCGGCGTCGCGTCCGACCTCGACCGCGTTCTTGCCTTCGTCGTTGCGCACATAGCCGTCTGCCCCTTCGTCGAGCAGCAGCTTCACGGTGGACGCATGGTTGTAGCGCATCGCCATCATGAGCGGCGTCATCTTGCCGGGCGACTCGGCATCGATATAGGCATAGTGCTCGATCAGGAGGCGCACGGCGTCGTCGTGACCTTTCGAAGCTGCGTAGTGCAATGCCGTCCAGCCCGGCTGGTTGACCTCCGCGCCACGCTCGATCAACGCTTGCATGCGAGCGGTTTCTCCGCGGATGGCCAGGTACATCAAGGGCGATTCGTTCAGGCGGTTCCGGCGGTTGACATCGATGCGCTTATCGGCCAGCAGTACGTCGTATACGGCCCAGGCTTCCTCCTTGATTGCTTCCAGGAGCGGCGTGTTGCTGAGCTCGTTGACCATGTTCGGATCAATGCCTTGCCCGAGCAGCGTCTTGACCGTGGAGGCCCGATCGTTGCGGATGGCAATCCAGAAATCTTCGGCGGCTCCCGCCTGGGCCGCCGACAGCGCGACGGCGCAGCACCAGAGGGCAAGGAAACCCCATGCCGAGCGGACCAGTGCGGAAATCATGCCATATTCCTTTAAGATTTTTATTTAACCAATTGATTTTAAATAAAAAATTCTTTCAATCTTCTGACCGATATAAAGTTATTTCTAGCTTTAAATTAGCGCTGTATGTGCCTGAAAAGTCTAAAAAAATTATCGGTAGAGACCCTTGAAACTTCTTCCACGGATATGCCGCGCAATTCGGCGATCTTCTCCGCGACGTGCACGACCTTGGAAGGATCGTTGAGCTTGCCCCGGTGCGGGACTGGCGCCAGGTAAGGGGAATCGGTTTCGATCAGGACCCGGTCCAGCGGCACGTTGCGCGCTACGTCCTGCAGTTCTCGGGCGTTCTTGAACGTGACGATGCCCGAGAACGAGATGCAGAAATTCATCGCGATCGCGGCCTCGGCCACCTGCTGCGACTCGGTAAAGCAATGCATCACGCCGCCGACGTCGGCAGCCCCCTCTTCTTCCATGATCCGCAAGGTGTCTTCCGCCGCCGAACGCGTATGGATGATCAGGGGCTTGCCTGTTTCCCGGGCGGCGCGGATGTGCCGCCGGAAGCGGTCGCGCTGCCACTCCAGGTCGCCCGTGAGGCGGTAGTAATCCAGGCCGGTCTCGCCGATGGCCACGACCTTGGGCGTGGCGGCCAGGTCGACCAGTTGCTCGACCGAAGGATCGGGCGTGTCCTCGTAGTCGGGATGGACGCCGACGGAGGCCCAGAGGTTAGCGTGCTCCTGCGCCAGTTTCACCACCCGGGGCCAGTCCGGCAGGTTCACGCTGACGCACAGCGCATGCGTGACGCGGTTGGCGCGCATGCGCTCGAGGACATCGGGCAGTTGCGAAGCCAGTTCGGGAAAATCCAGGTGGCAGTGCGAATCGACAAACATGGAAGACGTAGCGGTTGGAAGCGGAATCTATAGTACCAGCGGACGTTTTCCCGGCGGCGGAGCCGAAGGCACCTAGGCGGCGGCCCGCTTCGGCCTGCCCAGGCAGGCGGCGCAGGCCTGCGTCAGCACGTCCTGGGCGAACAGGCGCGCGTTGAGCGGATGGTCGGCGATCCTGCGCTGGCGGCTGAGCCAGCGCGACAATTCGGCCACGCGGGTACGCGCCGCCCGTTCGCCTATCTTCGCCGTTTGCGAAGCCAGTTCGGGGAAATAGCGAGCCGCCATGCCCGCCTGCGCAAGCGCCACGTCGGTGACCAGACGCTGCAGCGCGTCTATCCATTCGGCGGGCGGAATCTTGTCCAGCGCGTCCACCAACTGCCCCACGTCCGGCGGCTTGGCCTGGGCCAACGCACCCGCCAGCGCATCCAGCCACGGGGCGCGAGGCGGGACACCGGCTTCGGCGCGCCGCCATGCCGCGACCGGGGCGCCCCCCGCGGCCGCCAGTTGCGCGGCCGCGTCCTCGACGCCCCGCGCCTGCAGCCAGGCCAGCGCCGGTTCGAGCGCGGGGGTGCCCAGGGGCAACCGCCGGCAACGGGACACCAGGGTCGGCAGCAGCCGGTCGGGCGCGTCCGAAACCAGCAGGAAGACCGTTTGCGGCGGCGGTTCTTCCAGAATCTTCAAGAGCCCGTTGGCCGATATCGTATTGAGCGATTCGGCCGGGTACAGCACTACGACCCGCAAGCCGCCCCGGTGAGTGCCGGTGTTGGCCCACGATTCCATCGCGCGTATCTGCTCGATGCGGATCTCCCGCGAGGGCGCGCGCTTGCCGGCCTTCTTGCCATCCGCGTCGGCGCTCTCCTCCTCCGCTTCGCCCTCTTCGGCCTGCCCTTCCGCCAGCGCAATGGCCTCGGGACGGATGCGGCGAAAATCCGGATGATTGCCGGAGGCGTACCAGGTGCAGGCCGGGCAATGGCCGCAGGCCATGGCCCCATCGGGCGCTTCGCACAACAGGCTCGCGGCCGCGGCGCGGGCGAACTCGACCTTGCCGATTCCCGCCAGGCCGTGGATCAGCCAGGCATGGGCGAAGCGCCGCCGCTGCTCGGGGCCGAGCCAGGCGCGGGCCACCTCTTCCTGCCAGGGGTAGAAACGCGGCAGGCTCATGGATGGTTCGTCGCGATGACGCAGGCTTGAAGCTCGGCCAGCAGGCCGGCGCGTACGACATCGATCGGCCGGGTCGAGTCGACGATGCGAAAGCGCGCCGGATCCGCGGCGGCACGCGCGTGATAGGCGGCGCGCGTGCGTTCGAAGAAGGCGTCGTCCTCGCGCTCGAAGCGGTCCAGCGTGCGGCTGCGGCCCAGGCGTTCGCGCGAGACGGACAGCGGCACGTCGAACAGCCACGTCATGTCGGGTTGCAGGTCGCCATGCACCCAGTGCTCGAGCACCGCGATGCGCTCGGCGGGCAAGCCCCGGCCGCCTCCCTGGTAGGCATAGGTGGCATCGGTGAAGCGATCGCAAACCACCCACTTGCCTAGTGCCAGGGCGGGCTCGATCACGGTGCGCACGTGCTCGCAGCGCCCGGCGAACATCAGCAGCGTTTCGGTGTCGAGCCGCATCGGCTCGTTCAGCAGCAGGTCGCGCAGCTTCTCGGCGAGCGGCGTGCCCCCCGGCTCGCGCGTCTGCACCACGTCCAGCCCGAAGCTGCGCAGTTGCTCGACGAACCACGCGAGGTGCGTACTCTTGCCGGCGCCGTCCACTCCCTCGAGCGTGATGAACTTGCCGCGGCGCAAAGAGGATGAGGTCATGGTTGCACCGTTTCGGCTTGCGTGGACGGGGCCGCCTGTCCGCCCTGCCCTCTTCCGAGCTGGTAGCGGGCGACGTAGCGGTTGTGCCCGTCCAGCGTTTCGGAAAAGGCGCTGCTGCCGTCGCCGCGGGAGACGAAGTACAGGTATTTGTGCTTTTCGGGCTGGACCGCCGCCAGCAGCGAGGCGCGGCCCGGATTGGCGATAGGCGTGGGCGGCAGCCCGCGGCGCGTATAGGTGTTCCACGGCGTATCGGCCCGCAGGTCGCGGCGCCGCAGGTTGCCATCGAACACTTCCCCGAGGCCGTAGATGACGGTGGGGTCCGTCTGCAGCGGCATGCCCAGCTTCAGCCGGTTCACGAACACGCCGGCGATGCGCTTGCGGTCGGCTTCCATGCCGGTTTCCTTTTCGACGATGGAGCCCAGGATCAGTGCCTCGTAGGGCGACCCCAGGGGCAGGTCCGGATCGCGCTTGCTCCAAATCGCGGCCAGCTCGCGCTGTTGGGCGCGATAGGCGCGGCGCAGGATGTCGATATCGCTGGAACCGACGGCAAAGAGGTAGGTGTCGGGAAAGAACAGTCCCTCCGGATGGCTGGTCGAGGCGCCGATCATCGCCGTCACCGTGGCGTCATCCAGTCCGTCCAGCGTTTGCCGGACATCCGGATGGCGTCGCAGGGCCGCGCGTATCTGCCGGAAGTTCCAGCCTTCGATGAAGGTGATCTCGCGCTGGGTGACGTCACCGCGCGAGAGGCGGTTCACCAGCGTCCACAGCGATTCGCCGCGGACGATTTCGTAGCCGCCGGCCTTGATGCGCCGATCGGCTCCGGTCAGGCGCGCGTAGGCTATGAGGGCTTCCGGCGGCACGGCGATACCCGCCTCGCGCACCTGGCGGGCGATGCCCCGCATCGTCGTGCCTTCGTCGATGACGAAATCCACCTTGTCGGCGGGCAGGGAAAGCGGCATGCGCAGCCACGCCACGCCAGCGCCGACGGCGGCCACCAGCAACAGCAGCAGGGTCAGGACCGACGCGGCCAGCGCGCGTTTCAGGGAAAAATGTCGTTTGGGCATGGGCTGCCTATAATACTTCGATCGACCTCATCGACCGTTTCAAGATGTCCGTCCAAGAGATTTTATCCGCGAGGGAGCAGGATGCCGTCCCGGCGCGCATCGTGCCGCTCGATCATTTGACCGTGATCGAGGCCAGGGGTGCCGACGCCGTCGACTTCCTCCAGGGCCAGTTGACGCAGGACGTCAAGAAGCTTGGCGATGCCGACGCGCGGCCTGCCGGCTATTGCACCGCCAAGGGCCGGCTGCTGGCCAGCGCCGTGGTATGGCGGCCCGAGCCAGATTCCGTCGACCAGGCGCCGCGCGTGCTTGCCCTGGTCGACGCCAGCATCGCCGCGGCGCTGCAAAAACGCCTCTCGATGTTCGTCCTGCGCGCCAAGGTCAGGATCGCGGCGGCGCCGCTGCGCGTGGCGGGTGTCTGGCGCGGCGCCGACGCGGCCGTGCTGCAGGCGGCGGCTGGCGGCTTGCTGCCGGCTGCGCCCTGGTCGCGTACCGACCTGCCCGGCGGGACCTGGATCGCAGCGCCCTCGGCCGATGCCGAGCCGTCCCGCTGGTGGTGGATCGGTACGGACGAGCAACTGCAGCAACTCGGCGCCGCCCTGTCCCCGCCCGACGCGAACCTCGTCCAAGCGTGGCGCGCGGCCGACATCGCGGCCGGCTTGCCGTGGATCGTCGCGGCCACGCAAGATCTCTTCGTGCCGCAGATGGTCAACTTCGAGTTGGTGGGCGGGGTCAGCTTCACCAAGGGCTGCTATCCCGGACAGGAAGTCGTGGCGCGCAGCCACTATCTGGGCAAGCTCAAGCGCCGCATGTTCGCCGGCCGTATCGCAGCCGCTTCGGATCCCGACGCCCTCGTCGGCGCGGACGTGTTCCAGGACGGGGACGACCAGCCGTGCGGACGCATCGTCAACGCCGCGCGCGACGGCGATGCCCTTCTCATTCTCTACGACAGCCCGCTGGCAGCCGTGGGCGGCCCGGCCACGCTGCGTGCCGGCTCGCAGGCGGGCCCGGCCATCGCGCCGCTGGCGCTGCCCTACGCCCTGCCCGACGATGCCAAGTCGGCCTGAACACTGCCGCCGAGACCCGCGATGAACCACCTCTACGTGTACTACAAACTGCGCGATGCGCAACGGCCCCAGGCGCTGGCGCCCGCCCGGCGCGTACTCGAGGCCGGGCGGGCCTGGAGCCGGCGGGTGGCGCTGCTGGCCAGGCCGGCGTCCGAGGGCGGGGTTGCCACCTGGATGGAAGTCTACGAAGGCGTGGAAGACATGGCCGGGCTCGAGGCCGCGCTGGCTGCGGCCGTGGACAAGAGCGGGCTCGCGGGCTTCCTGCTGGCGCCGCGACGGAGCGAAATCTTCGCCGAACTCCCCGCCGATGCGGCCGCGCTGGACGGCTGAGCCATGTGCCTGATCGCCTTCGCCTGGGATCCGCGCGGCCCGACGACGCTATTGATCGTTGCCAATCGTGACGAGTTCTACGCCCGGCCTACCGCCCCTGCCGACTGGTGGCCGGACCAACCCGACGTGTGGGCCGGCCGCGACCTGGCTGCGGGCGGCACCTGGATGGGCGTCACCCGGCAGGGACGCTTCGCGGCGATCACGAATTACCGCGAAGCCGGCCGGCACGACCCCAATGCGCCCTCGCGCGGCAAGCTGGTGTCCGATTTCCTGACCGGCGACAGTTCGCCCGCTACCTACGTGCGGCAGCTGGCCCGTCGCGCCGAGCCTTTCAACGGTTTCAACCTGATCGTCGGCGAACTCTTCGGCCGCGCGCCTTCGCTCTGGTATCTGTCGCATCGCCGGGGCTATCCGGCCACGTCGCCCGAGGCGCTGGCCGCCGGCGTATACGGGTTATCGAACGCCGTGCTGGACACCCCCTGGCCCAAGGTCGTGCGCACGACCGCCGCCCTGGCCACGCTCAAGGCGACCGAGGCGCGCACGCCCGCGTACCTGCAGATGCTGAGCGACACGGCAGTCGCGGACGATGCCCAGTTGCCCAGCACCGGCATCAGCCTGGAGCGCGAACGGGCCCTGTCGGCGGCCTTCATCATCACGCCCGATTACGGAACACGGGCGCAAACGGTGCTCCAGGCCACCCGCGACGGCCGGGTCGAAGCGGCCGAACGGAGTTTCGACAACGCCGAGCAGGCGCGCCGCCTGGTGCCGGCCGCCCTGCGTCAGGTGACGTTCGACGTTCCGAACACCGAACGCAGATAATCCACGGTATCGCGGTGGGCCTGGCGGGCCGCGCGCAACGCGCCGCCCATGTTGTAGAAACTGTGGATGGCGCCCTCGTACACCTCGATCTCGACCGGTACCCGCGCATCGGCCAGCTTGCGTCCGTAGGCCAGGCCTTCGTCCACCAGCGGATCGCACTCCGCCAGCTGCAGCAAGGCTGGCGCGAGGCCCGAGAACTCCGGCGCGTCCAGCGGCGCGAAACGCCAATCCATGCGGTCCGCGTCGTCGCGCAGGTACTGGTTGAAGAACCACTGGATGGTCTTGGCGTCGAGCAGATAGCCTTCGGCGTAAATCCGGTGCGAGGCGGTGTCCTGCCAGGCGCTCGTGCCGGGATAAAGCAGGACTTGCGCCGCCAGCGGCAGCCGGTCGTCCCGCGCCCGCAGCGCCGCCTGCGCCGTCAGCGTCCCCCCGGCGCTGTCGCCCATGCCCGCCACACGCGCCGCATCCACGCCCAGCCGCGCATGTCGGTCGAAGGCCCACTTCCAGGCGGCATAGACGTCTTCGGCCGCGGTCGGGAAGCGGTGCTCGGGCGCAAGGCGATATCCGAGCGACAGCACCTTGCAGCGGGCGCCGTTGGCGAGCATGCGGCAGACGGCGTCGTAGCCCTCCACGCTGCCCAGGGTGAATCCCCCGCCATGGGAAAAGATCAACAGCGGCGCCGGTTCTTTGGCCTCCATGCCGGTATAGAGGCGCGCGCCTATGGTCGCGTCACCCACCGGGATGTCCAGATCGCGCACGTCGGCCACGGCGGCCGGCGCGATCTCGAGGACCTTGCTGGCCTTCTCGTGGAAAGCGCGCGCGTCCTGGGGGGTGTACTGCCAGTAAGGCGGCCGGTTGGCCCGCTTTATGCGCGCCACCAGGTCGGCCACCTGGGGATCGAGCGGCCGGGGGCTCGCCGCTTCAGCCATCGACACCCTGGTCGCTGCGCTTCTTGATGTACTTGAACGTACCGCTCGCGCGCGCCACGAGGCCGCCGCCCTCGTCCCTTACCTCGGCCTCGCAAAAGGCCATGGTGCTCGAACGGTGGTAGCACTTGCCATAGGCCACCAGGTTGCCCGCTTCGCCCGGCCGCACGAAGCTCGTCGTCATGTCCACCGTGGCGCTGCCGCGCAGCTCCGGGTGCAGCGAGCGTGCGGCGGTCGCCATGGCGGCGTCCAGCATGGTCATCAGCACGCCGCCATGGCAGACGTGCCAGCTGTTGCAGTGATGCTCCAGCACGTCGAGCCTGACCTCCGAATGCCCGCCTTCGGCCTTCACCAGCTTGGCCCCCAGCCAGGCCAGGAACGGGATCGGCACGTCGGTAACGGTCTGCTGCCGGTCGTCCATCGACATGTCGCCCTACCTCGCCGCCGGCAATTCGTAATCCATGCAGGCGCGCGCCGACCGCACCGCCGCCATGAACGGCTTGATCGCCACGTGGCGAGGATGGACCTGATAGGCTTCGAGCGCTTCCTTGCTGGCGAACAGCGAATTGAGGACGACGTCGTAGGTCGCCTCGTAGCCTTCTGCGGCGAGCCCGACTTCGAACTCCAGTATGCCGGGCACGCAATCGCGGCAACTTTCCAGCAGCCTGCGGACTTTCTCCACGTTGGCCTGCCGGTCGGCGCCTTCGGCTTCGTCCTTGAGTTTCCACATCACGATATGGCGGATCATGGCGGGTCGGGTCCTCCTCGTCTTCAAACGGAAATCAGCGGCGCGCCATGCGATGGCCGAGGATGGCCACCACGATCAGCCCGCCGATGACGGTAACGTGCTCGAGCGCGACCAGCATCTCGAACATGGCGGTCTCGCCCTCGAGCTGCCAGAACGGGTGCGCGATCGGAATGGTCAGCGCCGTGAACACCGCCAGCGCGCCCGCGCCGAGCCAGGCCGCGCGGTTGAAGATGATCAGCAACGAACCGCCGATCTGCACGATGATGGTCAGGACGTTGAACAGCCAGGCCGGCTCCAGCCCGAAGTGGCTCATTTCGGCCACGCCGCCCTGGAAGTTGAGCAGCTTGGCGAGGCCGCTGGCCCAGAACATGAACGTCAGGACGACGCGCCCGATCAGCAGCAACGCGCGCGAATCGAGCAGGGATTGTATCGGTGCAGGGGTCATGATGGTGGTTCCGGTCACAGGTGGGGAACATGCCGATACACGGGCGTTCCCCCTGTGTCCGGCGCCGCGGCTGCCCGAGAGGCGGCCGGCGCCATCTTACTTGAAACAATCCGAAACGAGGCGCCCAGGCATCAGAAAACGGATTTGCCGATCCACCAGGCGCCGGCCGCCACCAGCGCCGAGGCCGGAATGGTGAGTATCCACGCCCATACGATGTTCCCCGCCAGGCCCCAGCGGACGGCATTGAACTTACGGCTGGATCCCACGCCCACGATGGCGCCGGTAATGGTATGGGTGGTCGAAACCGGGATGCCGAGCAGGGCCGCCAGGAAAAGCGTCAGCGCCCCGCCCGTTTCGGCGCAGAATCCGCCCACCGGCTTGAGCTTGGTGATGCGCTGTCCCATGGTCTTGACGATGCGCCAGCCGCCGAACATCGTGCCCAGCGCGATCGCGGCGTAGCAGCTGACGATGACCCAGACCGGGACATGATCCTTGGCGCCCGGGACGTTGGCCGCGATCAGCAGCAGCCAGATGATGCCTATGGTCTTCTGCGCATCGTTGCCGCCGTGTCCCAGGCTGTACAGCCCGGCCGACACCAGTTGCAAGCGGCGGAACCAGCCGTCCACCCGCAGCGGCCGCGTGCCGCGCAGGAGCCACGAGACCAGCAGCATCAGGAATCCCCCGAGCACGAAACCCAGCAGCGGCGACACCACGATGAAGGCGACGATGTACAGGATTTCCCGGACCATCAGGACGCTGGGGCCGGCACTGGCCAGGCCCGCGCCGACGATGCCGCCGATCAGCGCATGCGAGGAGGACGAAGGAATGCCGAAATACCACGTGATCACATTCCAGGCGATGGCGCCGACCAGCGCGCCGAACACGACGTAGTGGTCGACCACGGACGGGTCGATGATGCCCTTCCCCACGGTGGCGGCCACCTTCAGGTGGAAGACGAAAATCGCGACGAAATTAAAAAACGCGGCGAAGACGACCGCGTGGTGAGGCTTGAGCACCCCCGTGGAAACCACGGTGGCGATGGAATTGGCCGCATCGTGGAACCCATTCATGAAATCGAAGATGAGCGCCAGAACGACCAGAAATGCAAGTGTGGCAAGGCTGATTTGAAGCGTATCCATGAAGTGTCCCGACTAGGCGTTTTCCAGGACGATGCCTTCGATCAGGTTGGCAACGTCTTCGCACTTGTCGGTGATTTCTTCCAGCAGCTCATAGATGGCTTTCATCTTGATCAGCTGGCGGGTGTCGGCTTCATCGCGGAACAGCCGGCCCATGCCGCGGCGCATGACCCGGTCGGCGTCCGATTCGAGGCGGTCGATTTCCTCGCAGATCTTCATGATGCTGGCCGTGTCGTTCAGGTCGTGCAGCAGGCTCACCACCATGTAGAGCCGGTCGCAGCATTGCACCGCGATGTCGGCCAGGGCCTTGGCGTCCGGGGTGACCGTCCGGATGTCGTACAGGTTGATGCACTGGGCGGCGTCCTCCATCAGGTCGAGGATGTCGTCCATGGTCGTGATGAGCTGGTGGATCTGGTCACGGTCCAGCGGCGTGATGAAGGTCTTGTGCAGCAGGTCGACCGTATCGTGGGTAACCTTGTCGGCCTTTTTTTCCAGCGTCTCGATGTTCTTGACGCGTTCCTCGGCCTGCCCCAGATCGGCCATCAGCGCCGCCAACTCCCGGCTGCCCTGCCGGGACAGGTCGGCATGCGCCGTGAACATATCGAAAAAGCGGCCCTCTTTGGGCATCAAGCGTCCAAACATCACGTCCTCACGATACGCCACATGACAGTTACATGACGTGTTAAAAACCGCGCGCAGTGTAGCACTATATGAGGCTCCTCCCTACGCGCTTCGGCGCGTAGGGGGGTCAATAATCAGAGTCGACGAACGCGTTGCCCGAGAAATTCTGGAACTTCGTATACATGCCCTGCCAGGTGAGCCTGACAGTGCCGATCGGGCCGTTACGCTGCTTGCCGATGATGATTTCGGCGGTGCCCTTGTCCGGCGTATCGGGGTTGTAGACCTCGTCGCGGTAGAGGAAGATGATCACGTCGGCGTCCTGCTCGATGGCGCCGGATTCCCGCAGGTCGCTCATCACGGGACGCTTGTTGGGGCGCTGTTCCAGGCCGCGGTTGAGCTGCGAAAGCGCGATCAGCGGGCAGTTCAGCTCCTTGGCGAGGCCCTTCATGGAGCGGCTGATCTCGGACAGTTCCGATGCCCGGTTCTCGCTGCTGTTGCCGCTGTTGCCCGACATCAGCTGCAGGTAGTCGATGATGATCAGGCCCAATTGGCCGCATTGCCGGGCCAGGCGGCGGGCACGCGAGCGCAGCTCCATGGGACTGAGCGCCGGCGTCTCGTCGATGTAGAGCTGAGTGTCCTGCATCTTCTGGATGGCATGCGTCAGCTTGGGCCAATCCTCGTCCAGCAGTTTACCCGTGCGCAGGCGCTGCTGGTCCAGGCGGCCGACCGAGCCCAGTACCCGCATGGCGAGCTGCGCCGCGCCCATTTCCATGGAAAACACCGCGACAGGCAGGCCTTCTTCCACCGCCACGTGCTCGCCGATGTTGACGGAGAAGGCGGTCTTGCCCATGGAGGGGCGGCCGGCCACGACGATCATGTCGCCGGGTTGCAGCCCGGAGGTCATCTTGTCGAGGTCGGTGAAGCCGGTCGGCACCCCGGTGACGTCCGAAGTGCTGTCGCGGTGATAGAGCTCGTCGATGCGCTCGACCACTTGCGTCAGCAGCGGCTGGAGCGACTGGAAGCCGGCGGTGCCCCGCGCGCCCTCCTCGGCAATCTTGAAGATCTTGGACTCCGCCTCGTCCAGCAGTTGCCGCGTATCTTTGCCTTGGGGATTGAACGCGGCGGACGAGATTTCGTCGGATACGGTCACCAGCCGGCGCAGCACCGCCCGGTCGCGCACGATTTCCGCATAGCGCCGGATGTTGGCCGCCGAAGGCGTGTTCTGCGCAAGCGAGTTCAGGTAGGCGAGCCCCCCCGCCTCTTCCGCTTTGCCCGCAGTCTGGAGCGCCTCGTGGGTCGTCACGACATCGGCGGGACGGGCCAGCCCGATCAGCTTGGCCATCTGCTGCCAGATCAGGCGGTGATCGTAACGGTAGAAGTCCTCTTCCTTGAGGATGTCGGCAATGCGATCCCAGGCGGCATTGTCCAGCAGCAAGCCGCCCAGCACCGACTGTTCCGCCTCCACCGAGTGGGGCGGGATGCGCAGGGACTCGAGCTGAGGATCGACAGGCGAATTCATAGAGCGACAAAACCTGGTGTGGAAACACGGCCGGCGGGATGCCGGGCCACGACAGTTTAGCCCGGGTAGGCGGAAGGTGAGCCAGTCCGCCCTGCCCTGGCGGGGCCCCGGCCCGGACGGGAGCGCGAGGCCGGCAACGGGGCGCGCAGGCCCGAAAAAAGAACCCTCCATTCTGCGAAGAAATGGAGGGTTCTCGTTGCCGTCCCTTCCCCGGAGGGAGGAAGACCGGCAGCGCGTCCGGCGGCACCCGTGCGAAGCGGGTGGACCGGGACGCGATTTAGGCGGTTTCGCCGACCACGACTACCGTGATGTTGGCCACGACGTCGGTGTGCAGGCCGACTTCGATCGGGAATTCGCCGATGGTCTTGAGCGGGCCGTTGGGCAGGCGGACCATGCCCTTCTCGACCGACTCGAAACCGGCGCCCTTGAGCGCGGCCGCGATGTCGAAGTTGGTGACCGAGCCGAACAGGCGGCCGTCCACACCCGCCTTCTGGGTGATCGAGACCGAGTAGCCTTCCAGGCGCTGGGCCACGGCTTGCGCGGCGGCCAGCTTGTCGGCCTGGATCTTCTCGAGTTCGGCGCGGCGCGCTTCGAACTCTTGCAGGGCGGCCTGCGTCGCGCGCTTGGCCTTCTTCTGCGGGATCAGGAAGTTACGGGCATAGCCGTTCTTCACGCGGACGACGTCGCCCAGGTTGCCGAGGTTGACGACTTTTTCGAGCAAGATGATTTGCATGATTGGACTCTCCCGGCAATCAATTGTGGTTGTCGGTGTAGGCCAAGAGCGCCAGGAAGCGGGCGCGCTTGATCGCCGTGTCGAGCTGACGCTGGTAGTGCGCCTTGGTGCCGGTCAGGCGGGCAGGAATGATCTTGCCGTTTTCCTGGATGAAGTCGCGCAGGACCTCGATATCCTTGTAGTCGATCTGATCAACGCCGGCTGCCGTGAAGCGGCAGAACTTGCGCCGCTTGAACAGCGGATTCTGTTGACCGAACTTCTTCTTTTCCTTGCGTTTGCCGAATGCGGCCATGATGTACCTCTTGGGTATTCAATCCGTTTCACATCTGGAGCTGCCCTGCCGGCCCGCTTCGTCGCCCTCTCGGGCAATGGCGGCCTGCTGGATATGCAGCCTCAGTCTGCTTGAACCTTTCCGGGTCGGTGCCAGGAACCCTTCGATCCGTATCGACCGGCCCAGCGCCTCGCGCTCGAGCCTGCCGGCCAGATCGCCGACGACTACCGCATTGACGAGCATCTCGACCCGGCGGGGTCTGCCGCCTTCGATCAGCTCGGATTCATGGGCAAGCGCCAGTTCCAGGACCGGAATTCCGGCCGGGGTGTACCTGAGCGGCTTGCACTCGACCACCTGGGCGGTCAGATGAACCTTGTTCAACGCCGTGTCGTCCGTGGCATCGCCGGGGATCCGCGCCTGCGGGCCTGCGATGCGGGCGGTCGGCAACGACCTGTCATGCCAGTCCAGCCGGGGCTCAGGCCTCGGCTTGCGTGGTTTCGGTGGACACCTTGCGGGCCTCCTCGCGCTCGACGATCTTCATCATCGGCGACGGGGCGGTCTCGGCCTTCTTCATCTTGACGACGAGATGGCGCAGCACGGCATCGTTATAGCGGAAAGCGTGTTCGAGTTCGTCCAGCGTGGGTTGGCCGCACTCGATGTTCATGCACACGTAGTGAGCCTTGACGAGCTTCTGGATCGGGTACGCCAACTGGCGGCGACCCCAGTCTTCCAGGCGGTGTATCGTGCCGCCCTGGCTGGTGATCAGCGACTTGTAACGGTCGACCATGGCCGGAACCTGCTCGCTTTGGTCCGGGTGAACGATGAAAACTACTTCATAGTGACGCATCGAAGCTCCTTATGGATGGTCCCGCAGGCTCCGGATGGAGCCCTGTAGGCGCAAGTCCGCTCAAGCGTCTAGAGTCGGACAAGGGATCAATCTGGCGAAAATGGCTTCCGCCAAAAATCAAGCCCTCTATTATCGCTTGCATGCCGGCAAAAAGCAATTGGCAACCAGGAACGAGGCGTCTACGTCACATCGCGGGCGGCGGCATGCCGGACCATTGCCCGCCCCTCTTTCGCTGCCCTTTGGGCGGTGCGGACCCGCCGGTCATGGCGCGCGGCCGGGCCAGGCGTTCAGTAGGTGTCGAACGCGGTTTGCACCGCCTGGGTTCCCTCCGCGCCGGCGCCCAGCACGAGCATCAGCAACACCCTGGCCTTCCACGGGGACAGCGTCCCGGCGCCGGGGAGACGGCCGGAGGCGGCGACGCACCCGCTACCGGTGCGGCTGGCCCGCACCACCGCCAGGCCCGCCCCGCACAGGCGTTCGAGCGCCGCCAGCGCTTCATTGCTGGCCGAGCCGTTGCCCGGGCCGGCCCACACCAAGCCGTGCGCGCCCGTGGCGGGTACCGCTTCGATCAGGGCCGCAGAGCCGCCGGCATAGCCCGCGACCACCTCCACCGGCGCCAACGGCGTGGCGGCCGTGAACGGCGTGGACGCGGTATGCGGGCGCTCCGGCCGCGCCAGCCAGGTGACGCGGCCGTCCTGCACCAGTCCCATCGCGCCGGCGTTGGGCGAAGCGAAGGCATCGGGCCGGTTGGCATTGGTCTTGGCCACCTCGCGCGCGCCGAAGATCTGATGATTCAGGGTGACCAGCACCCCGCGCCCCGCCGCGCCAGGCGCCGCCGCGACCGTGGCCGCGTCGAGCAGGTTCAGCGGTCCGTCCGCAGACAGCGCCGTCGCGGGGCGCATGGCGCCCACCATGACGACGGGCTTGTCGGTCTTGAGCACGAGGTGGAGGTAGTAAGCGGTTTCCTCGAGCGTGTCGGTGCCGTGTGTCACCACCACGCCGTCCACGCCCGGGTCGTCGAGCAGCTGTTGCAAGCGGGCCGCCAGCGACTGCCAGAAAGCGGGCGTGGCGTTCTTGCTGTCGATCGCGGCGAACTGTTCGGCGGCGATGCGGGCCACTTCGCCGAGCCCCGGCACCGTCGCGCACAACCCGGCTACGTCCAGGGCGGCGGCGGCGTAGGCCTGGGTGGCCTGCGGCCGGGCGCCGACGCCGGCGATGGTGCCTCCGGTGGCGACGATGCATAGGCGCGGCAAGGACATGGCGGAAGTTTGGGAGACGAAACAGCCCGATGATACCTGCGGCGGCCGATTGGCGTTCCCGCGACAGCCGCGCTTTCCGCTTGCGCTGGACGCGAATACTGTATAAAAATACAGTTACTGGATAAAACCACAGAAGGTCGATACGGGCCGCCCATCCCGGGCGCCGCGTTCGATTCCGGAGCCAGACATGTCCAAGCTCACTGCACGCCAACAAGAGATCCTGGATCTCATCCGCCAGACCATCGTCAGGACCGGTTTTCCACCCACGCGTGCCGAAATCGCCCAGGCGCTGGGATTCCGGTCGCCCAACGCGGCGGAGGAACACCTGAAGGCGCTTGCGCGCAAGGGCGTGCTGGAGCTCTCGGCGGGCACGTCGCGCGGCATACGGCTGAAGGAGCCGGCCTTGGCCGACCCCGCCCCGTTGCAGCTCACGCATCCGGTACTCGCGCAGTTGGTGCTGCCCTTGGTCGGCCGGGTGGCCGCCGGCAGCCCCATCCTCGCCACCGAACACATCGACAAGGAAATCGGCGTCGACCAGGCCCTGTTCTCGCAGCGTCCCGACTACCTGCTCAAGGTGCGCGGCAACAGCATGCGCGATGCCGGCATCCTCGACGGCGACCTGCTCGCGGTCAAGAAGGCCGCGCAGGCCCGCGACGGGCAGATCGTCGTGGCCCGGCTGGGCGACGACGTCACCGTCAAGCAGTTGCGCTACACCGATACCGGCTTGAGCCTGCTGCCCGCCAATCCCGATTTCCAGCCCATCGAAGTCGAACGCGACCGCGACGACTTCGCGCTCGAGGGTATCGCGGTTGGCCTGATCCGGGCCGGCCTCGTGCATTGAAGGACCTAGACGGACGACCATCATGAAACACTGCACGCCCAGTTCCAGTCTCTCCAGTGGATTTCCCGCGCTCGACGCTGCCCTGCCCCAGGCCGGATGGCCCGTCGGCGCGCTGACGGAAATCCTGGTCCCGCACGTCGGGCATGGTGAATTGAACCTGCTCGGCCCGCTCCTGAGCCGCCTCACCAAGGCCGGCCGCACCGTGGCACTGCTGGTGCCGCCCTATTTGTCCTACGCACCCGCGCTGATCCAGCATGGCGTGGCATTGGAGTGCGTCAAGCTCGTGCGCACCGCCCGCCCCCTGGAAGGCCTGGACCAGCTCGAATCGGCCGTGCATGCGGGCGAACTCGGCGCGCTTGTCGCCATCCTGCCTCCCGATCAAGCGGCCGTGCAATCCGAAAGCACCGTCCGCCGGCTGCATATGGCCGCGCGGTTGTCCGGATGCCCCGCTTTCCTGTTCCATACATGCAGCACACCCGCCACGACGTCGGCTTCGCAATTGCGGCTGTTGGCGGACATGAGCCAGGCCGGGCAAATCCGGCTCCAACGCATCGCGCCCGAGGACGAAACCAGCCTGGGCTCGGTCACGCTGGATGTCGGCCAAGGTTTGGTACGCGCGGGATTCAAGCGGGTGGCAGGTCTTGCCGTGGCGGGATCTCATACGCGCGCCACCGAAGAAACAGACCCGCAGGGCACGGATGCCGATGCGTTGCCGGCCCAGCGGCCCGCAAATCCGCGTGCCGGGCAGCACGGGCCGCATGGCAAGCCGACTCCGTCGACTCGCAGCCCATGGCCTTTCAAGCAGCGTCGCAGCGCAAGTAGCGGCCGGGGCTATTCGTCGGCGCTGGCACTGCTATTTTCAAGGGGCTGGAACGCCTGACAGGATCCGCCAGACCTAAGAGACACGCCATCTTGGCGAGTACAGGCCATCGAGACCAAACGATATCGATGCTGCTGACCGCTACTTCGAGGCTCTTTGCCTCAGCGTCTCGTACATGCAGACGGCCGACGCAACGCTGACGTTCAGGCTCTCCACCGATCCCTGCATGGGAATGCGGACCAGTTGGTCGCAGGTCTCGCGCGTCAGGCGTCGCAGGCCCTCTCCTTCGGCCCCCATGACCCAGGCAATGGGTTGGCGGGCGTCGACCTCGTGCATGGTCTCGGTGGCTTCGTCGTCGGTTCCGACGACCCATACACCGCGCTCCTTCAGGCTGCGCAACGTCCGTGCGAGATTGGTCACGGTCAGGTAGGGAACGGTATCGGCGGCGCCGCAGGCCACGCGCTGGACGGTCGTATTCAGGCCCACCGCGCGGTCGCGGGGTGCGATCACGGCATGCACGCCGGCGCCGTCCGCGGTTCGCAGGCAGGCGCCCAGATTGTGCGGATCCGTGACCCCGTCCAGCACCAGCAGGAAGGCTGGGCCATCGGCATCGTCCAGCACTTCGTCCACGTCCATCGCCAGTTCCAGGCCGGTTGCCAGCGCGACCACGCCCTGGTGGCGCTGGCCTTTGGCCAGCCCGTCCAGGCGGGGCTGGGCCACGGGATGCACCTTGCACCCGGCGGCTTGCGCCTGCTCGATCAGCGTCAACATGCGGCGATCGCGGCGCGCCTCTTCGACGTAGATATCCTTGATCGATTCCGGCGCATGGCGCAGCCGTGCCGCCACGGCGTGAAATCCGACCAAAACCTGGCTCGCTGCCATGTAGTCACCCCAACATTGATGCATGCCGCAGACCGGCAAAAACGACACGGCGCTGCCCGAGGCAGCGCCGCAATGCCGCTATTAGACCAGAGATTCAGTGCCGCTTGCGCCCATGCTTGACCGCCGCGCGCTTGCCGCTGCGGGCACTGGGCGTCTTCTCGGCCGCGGCGTGCTTCTTGGACGAGGCACCCTTGCCCTTGGGCAGCTTGGACATGTCGGTCAGCAGCACGGCCTTGGCTTTCTGCGGCTTGCGTTCGGGCGCGGGCGCGCTCTCGCGCTTGATGGCCTTGCGCAGTCCTTCGTAGCTCACGCCCTTGACCAGCTTGAATTCGATGCGCCGGGCCTCGAGATCGACCCGCGCCACCTGCACCTGCATCTTGTCGGTCAGGCGATAGCGCATGCCGGTCCGCTCGCCGCGCAACTCGTGCAGGCCATCGTTGAACTGGAAATACTCGGCACCAAGCTCCGAGACGTGGACCAGCCCTTCGACGTGCAGCTCGTCCAGGGTCACGAACACACCGAATGCCGCAACACCCGTCACGGTGCCGCTGAAGACGTCGCCGACCCGCTCGCGCATGTACCAGCACTTGAGCCACGCTTCCACGTCGCGCGAAGCATCGTCCGCCCTGCGCTCGTTGGCCGAGCAGAACAGGCCAAGCTTCTCCCACAAGCCGTGTTCCTGCTCCTTGGCAGTGCCAGGCATGACGGGCGAGTCTTCCAGCGCGTTGGGCACATAGCGCTTGCCGTGCAGCAGGGCCTTGATGACGCGGTGAGTCAGCAGGTCGGGATAGCGCCGGATCGGCGAAGTGAAATGGGTATAGGCCGGATAAGCCAGCCCGAAGTGGCCGACGTTGTCCGGGCTGTACATGGCTTGCTGCATGGAGCGCAGCGCCATGGTCTGCAGGAGGGGGGCGTCAGGCCGGTTCTTCGCGCTTTCAAGCAGTGCGGAGTAGTCGGCCGCGGTGGGTTTGTCCCCTCCGCCCAGCGACAGGCCCAGGGTTTTCAGGAAATCGCGCAGCGCCTGCAGCTTCTCCGGTGTCGGCCCTTCGTGGATGCGATACAGGCCCGGATGCTTGCTGCGATGCATGAAATCGGCCGCGCAGGTATTGGCGGCCAGCATGCATTCCTCGATCAGTTTGTGGGCATCGTTGCGTACATAGGGCACGATGCTCTGAATGCGGCCGAGTTCGTTGCAAACGATCTTGGTCTCGACCGTATCGAAGTCGATGGCGCCTCGCTTCTCCCGCGCCTGCGCAAGCAGCTTGAACAGGTCGTAGAGGTCCTGGATCTGCGGCAGGACATTTGCATGCTTGCGCGCGGCCGGGCCGTCGGGTTGCTGCAGCGCCGCCCAGACCTCGGCGTAGGTGGTGCGCGCATGCGAGTGCATGACGGCGTTGTAGAACTGGTAGGCCTGGACCGTTCCGGCCTTGGCGCCGGAGGCCGGGATCACCATGTCGCAAACCAGTACCAGCCGGTCGACGTTGGGATTCAGCGAGCACAGGCCGTTGGAAAGCTTTTCCGGCAACATCGGAATGACCTTGCGCGGAAAGTAAACGCTGGTGCTGCGCTCCAGCGCGTCGGCGTCCAGGGCGTCGCCCGGCGTGACGTAGTGGGCCACGTCGGCAATGGCGACGATCAGGCGCCAGCCGGGACGCTTGCGCGCGCCCGTGCCCAGCTCCACCCTTTCGCAATAGACGGCATCGTCGAAATCGCGCGCGTCCTCGCCGTCGATGGTGATCAGCGGCACGTCCCGCAGATCGAAGCGTCCCGCCAAGTCGCCCTTGACGACCTCGGAAGGCAGGCGTTCGGCGCGCGCCAGGGCCTTGGCCGAGAACTCGTGGGGCACATCGAATTTGCGGACCGCGATCTCGATTTCCATGCCGGGATCATCGATCTCGCCGAGGATCTCGACCACGCGCCCGAGCGGCTGCGTATGTCGCGTCGGCTGCTCGATGATCTCCACGGTAACGACCTGGCCATGCTGGGCCTGGGCGGTTTCACCGGGCGGTACAAGGATGTCGTGCTTGATCCGCTGATCCTCGGGCACCACCAGGAACAGGCCGCGTTCGTTCAGGAAGCGGCCGACCAGCTTGTTGGTGCGCCGCTCGAGCACCTCGACGATGACGCCCTCCTGCTTGCCCCGGTAGTCGGCGCCCGACAGCCGCACCAGCACCCGGTCGCCATGGAGCACCTTGAGCATTTCCTTCGGCGGCAGGAAGATGTCGGTCTGGCCGTCGTCGCGGATGAGGAAACCGAAGCCATCGCGATGGCCCTGCACGCGCCCGGCAATGAAATCGAGCTTGGTCGACAGCAGCAGCGCGCCCTTGCGGTTCTGCATCAGCTGGCCATCGCGCTCCATGGCCGCCAGGCGCCGCTCGAACCCCACGCTGCCCAGATCCACCCCCAGGCGCCTTGCAAGGTCGGCGGGGGCTATCGGCGCGTTGGCCTCTCGCAGCACCCCCAGGATCTGCTCACGGCTGGGTACCTCGGGATCGAAATCCGCGGGCGTGGAGGGAAGGTTGTTGTGGGATCGAGTTGTCAAAGTCAAAGGTTCTCTTTATAATGCGCAGCTTCTGTTGCTACTGCCTACGCGCAACGGTTCACGCAAGGATAACTTGAGTTTACCGCAGCAAATGTTTGGCGGTTGCGACAATGCCCAGATGGCGGAATTGGTAGACGCACTAGTTTCAGGTACTAGCGCTTAGCGGCGTGGAGGTTCGAGTCCTCTTCTGGGCACCAATCATGTGGCGGCATGCCGCAAACAGGGTTGGCAAGCCCGTTCGAACGGGTTTTTTTGTTTTTCGGCAGTGCCCAGGTGGCGGAATTGGTAGACGCACTAGTTTCAGGTACTAGCGCTTAACGGCGTGGAGGTTCGAGTCCTCTCCTGGGCACCACAAGATTTTGCAGCCCTAGCATAGCAAGACCCCGTAAATTTCCGGTTTACGGGGTTTTTTGTTTTATCAGCCGCGGTTGCCGTCCCCCGCCCTCGCGGTCCCCAGCAGCACGAACAGCATGGTCGCCGGCCGGCCGCTCAAGTTGCGCCAGGCGTGGCGGTTGCCATGCTGCACGGCCACCTCGTGCCGCCTCAACACGACCTGGCGGCCGTCGTCGAGTTCCAGCGTCATTTCGCCATCGAGCACGACGTCGTAGTCGATGCTGTCCGTCGCGTGCATGCCCGGATGATCCCGCTCGAAGGCTTCCGCCAGCCCGGGCACCCGCCGGGCGAACTCGGCGCTGAAAGCCGCGGCATCGAAATCGGCGCGCGCCATCACCGCATCGGGCGGGAACGTCACCATCATCAGCCGCGATGCCCCGGCATCGGGCACGAATCCGTCCGCCATCGTCCGATCCGCGACGTCCAGGCCCGCCCCCACCCGGGGGCTAGCGGGCGTCGACCAAAGCAGCGCCGTCGCGAAGCCTGGAAGCGTCTCGAACTCGGCATGGCGCGGCGCGACGCCGTCCGACAGCACGCGTGCCTTGCCGTCCGCGCCGGTTGCCGCCACTACCCGCCTGATGAGCATGTCCGCCCTCCTTCACGGATTGATGACGAAATTGCTGAAGCCGCCGTTGCGGGTGGCGATGCCGGATATCGCCTCGTTCACCTGTTCGAGCGGATGGCAGACGTGCTCGAAAATAGACAGGTCGAGCGCACCGGCCTGCGCCATGTCGGCGATGTCCTGTCCCTCGCCCGCGGTGAACCATGCCGAGCCCTCGAGGCTTTGCTGCTCGTCCATCATGGTGTGCAGGTCCAGCCCCACCATGCCCGCGATGGCGCCGATGTTGTAGGCGCGGCCGCCCCGCTTGAGCGCCCGCACACCTTGCTGCAGCGTCTCGTGCGGCGCGCCGGGCCCGAGCGCGTCGATGAAGATGTCGACGCCCAGCCCGCCGGTGCGTGCCTTGGCCCAGGCATCGATGGCCTGGCCGTCGGCAATGGAAAGCACCTCGATACGATCCGGCGCCAGGGCCTTGACGCGTTCCAGCAGCGCCGGGTTGCGCCCCGTCCCGAGGATGCGCGTGGCGCCCATGGCCAGGCCGAACAGCGCGCCGCCTATGCCCAGCGTGCCGCTGATGCCGTTGACCAGGACGCTGCGGCCCGGCGCCACGCCGGCCTTGCGCATCGCCGAATACATGGTGCCGAGATAACCGAAGCGGGCCGCCTGGTTGTAGGTCACGTTGTCCGGCAGTTTCACCAGCGCATACTGCGGCGCGATCATGTATTCGCACAATCCGCCGTACGGGTAGTTCTTGAACAGCGCGAGAGAGTTCTGCGAGAACCCGAAGTAGCCGCTGAAGGCGTAATGCGTGCAGTTGATGAGATCGCCGCTGCGGCAGGCGCGGCACCCGCCACAATACAAGCCGGGATTCACGTAGACGCGGTCGCCGGGTTTCCAGGCATGCACATGCGACCCCACGGCGGTTACCTCGCCGGCGGGGTCCAGGCCGAACACTGCGGGCAACGGCGGCAGCGGGAGCTCGGGGAACCACGTCGTCCAGTTGGCGAGGATGTTGCCGAGATTCGGCACGATGCCGCAGGCATGGACGCGGACCTGGACATCGTTGGCAGCCGGCTCGGGGATGGGAATGCGCTCGATCTGCATCGGGCCCCCGACGCGATGGAGGCGGGCCGCTTTCATGGTCGACATGGTGTCTCCTTGGTTTTGTCTGCACGAAATGTGGGGGGATTGTCCGGATGCGCCGGGCCTTCTCCCATTCGGAACATCCATTAATGCACAAAACATAATTTTGTGCATAATTTTATTTTTGTGCGAAAAATGGAGCCGACATGCAGGCTGGCGGAATGACGGAAAGCTACGATGTCGCGATCGTGGGATTCGGCCCGGTGGGCGCAACCCTGGCGGCGCTGTTGGGCCAACGCGGGCGCCGGGTGGCCGTGCTCGACAAGTCCGAGCGTATCTATCCCCTGCCTCGTGCCTTCGCGCTGGACCATGAAGCCATGCGCATCTTCCAGCAGATCGGCATCGCCGACGAACTGGCGCCACACATGACGCCCTACCGGCCCACGTTCTACCTGGGCGCCGATGGAGAGCCGATCCAGCATTTCGACATGGGCGCGCCGCCCTATCCGCTTGCCTGGGCGCCCGCCTACACCTTTAACCAACCTGCCTTGGAAACGGCCTTGCGCCGTACCGTGGCGGCCCAGCCGACGGTGACCGTCCGGCTGGGAACCGAAGCCGTGGACGTGCGGCAGGAAGACGGCGGCGCGGCGCTCCGGGTCCGCACCCAGGACGGCCGGGAGGCCACCTGGCGCGCTCGTTACGTGGTGGCCTGCGATGGCGGCTCAAGCCCCCTGCGCAAGCTCCTGGGACTGCGGCTGCGGAGCCTGGAGTTCGACGAACCGTGGATCGTCGTGGACCTGCACGTGCACGACGACCAGCTCGCGCGGCTGCCCGCCACCAACGTCCAATATTGCGACCCCGCGCGGCCATGCACCTACGTCGTCGGTCCGGGCACGCACCGCCGATGGGAATTCCTGCTGCTGCCCGATGAGGCCGAACGGCGCGATACCTCCGACGAAGCCATCTGGAAACTGCTGGCCCCCTGGCTTTCACCCGGCCAGGCGCGGATCTGGCGCGCGGCCGCGTATCGCTTCCATGCCGTGGTGCTCGAGCAATGGCGCCGCGGTGCCGTGCTGCTGGCCGGCGATGCCGCCCACCAGATGCCGCCGTTCCTCGCCCAGGGCATGTGCCAGGGCCTGCGCGACGCGGCGAATCTCGCCTGGAAACTGGACTGGGTGCTGGCCGGCCGGGCCGCCGCTTCGCTGCTCGATACCTACGGCGCCGAGCGAGGTCCCCAGGTCGAAGAGACGACGGCCACGGTCAAGCGCCTCGGCCGCATCATCTGCGAACGCGATCCCGGTCGCGCGCGGGAGCGGGACCGGGAGCTGCGCGGGCGGCAGGATGGGCAGGTCCGGCCGCAATTGCGCCAGAGCCTGCTGCCGGGCATACGCCATGGCTTGGTCGATGGCGACCGGCTCCCGGCGGGGACGCCTTTTCCCCAGCCGCTCTGCCGGACGGACGCGGCGCAACCGCCACGCAGGATGGACGACCTGCTTGCGCACAGTTTCGTACTGGCGCTGCGCTCGCCACCCGACGCCGGGATGGCGCGGCAGTGGGCCGAGTGCCTGCGTGTCCTCGATGCGACGGCGGTCTGCTTCGAAAGCGCAGGCCCGTCCCCTGCCCCTACCGGCATAGCCGTGCTGGACGAGGCCGACGGCATCATGGCGGACTGGTTCGCGCGTCACGAATGCGACGCGGCCCTGGTCCGCCCGGATCGGGTCGTATACGGCACGGCACGCCGCCTGGCGGACGTCCTGCAGCTGTTGCAAGGAGCGGTTCGGCGCCTGGAAGGGTTGAAGGAAGCGTCGGATACCACCGCCTGAGGCCAACGGCCAACAGGCCGAGCGCTGCCGGCGGCGCTTCAGTCGATGCGGATTTTCGCCGCCTTCACGACCTCCGCGTACTTTTGCAGGTCGGCTTCGATCTGGCGCCGGAACTCCGCCGGCGTATTTCCCGACGCCACGATGCCCAGCCCGGCCAGCCGCTCCCTGACCTGCGGCTGGTGGACCACCGCATGCACTTCCCGCTGCAGACGCTCGATGATGCCGGCGGGCGTGCCGGCCGGCGCCAGCAGACCTATCCAGGAAGTGACCTCGAAGCCGGGCACCGATTCGGACACCGTGGGCACGTCCGGCAACGATGCCAGCCGTTGGGCACTCGAGACCGCGATGGCCCGCATCTGCCCGCGCTGGATGAACGGATAGGCTCCGGCCACCGCGGTGTAGAGCATGGGCAGCGTGCCGCCGACCACGTCCGCCATGGCCTGGCCGCCGCCTTTGTAGGGAATGTGCACGAAATGGGCGCCGGTGCGCACGCGCAGCAGTTCTCCGGCCAGGTGCGGCGTACTCCCGGTGCCCGCGCTGCCGTACGACACGCCGGCCTCGTTGCGCTTGGAATAGGCCACCAGCGATGCGAAGTCGGTGACCGGCAGCGTCGGCGCGGTCACGATCACCAGCGCGGCATCGCCGATCTTGCTGATCGGCGCGAGGTCCTTGAGAGTGTCGAACGGAACCCTGGCATACACATGCGGATTGATCACCAGGGTGCCGTCGAACCCGACCACCAGCGTATAGCCGTCGGGGGCGGCGGCCGCCGCCATCTGCGTGCCGATATTGCCCGAGGCGCCGGGCTTGTTCTCAACGATTACCTGCTGGCCGAGCCGGTGGCCCAGTTGTTCCGCCACGATGCGCGCGCCGGTGTCCGTCACGCCGCCGGGCGCGAACGGAACGATCAGCCGGATCGGCTTGCCGGGATAGTCCCCGGCCTGCGCGGCGCCGGCGAGCAGGCATAGTGCGGCGAGGCACGGCATGCGGAACCGGGTAAGCCATCTCATCGCCATGGTGTCTCCTCCTTGGGGCGAGTTTTGTCGTTGTCGAAAGCGCCTGCTGGCGCGCCGTGGTCCGCGTCGTTCAGCCGATCGCTCCTTCCGCGCGCAGCCGCGCAAGCTTGTCCGCCCCATAGCCCAGCCAGCCGCCGAGCACGGCGTCGGTCTGCGCGCCCAGGCGTGGCGGCGCGCCGAACGATGCCGGCGCCGCGCCGGAGAGCTTGACCGGATTGCCCGGCATGCGCAGGGATTTGCCATCGCCAAGCGGCACGGCCGCGACCATGCCGCGCGCCTGCACTTGCGGATCGGCCAGGGCCTGCGCGAAATCGTTGACCGGCCCGCAAGGAATGCGGGCCGCCTCCAGCCGTTCCAGCCAGTGGGCGGTCGGCTGCTTGCGAAGTTCGGCCGCGATGATTTCGTCGATGCGGGCCTTGGCGGCAAAGCGCGCCGCCTGCCGGCGGTATTCGGGCTGCCTCAGCTCAGGTAGATCGATGAACTCGACGAAACGCTCGAAGAACGCGTCGCCGATGCAGGCGATGATGATGTGGCCGTCCGCCGTCGGGTAGCAGTTGTACGGCACGTGCACGAAGTGGCCGTTGCCGATCCCCTCCGGCACTTCGCCGGACATGAAGTACATGGTGGCCATGTAGTTCAGCAGCGATATCTGCACGTCGAGCATGGCGATGTCCACGTGCTGTCCGCGGCCCGTCCGCTCGCGTTCGACCAGGGCCGCCAGCACGCCCAGCGCGCCGAATACGCCGCCGCCGAGATCGCCGATGGGAATGCCGCTGCGCATGGGCCCGGTAGCCGGCGTACCGGTGATCGACATGCCGCCGCCCATGGCCTGCACGACCTGGTCGAAGGCGGGGCGCTCGGTGGCGGGACCGGTCTGGCCGAAGCCCGTGACCGAGCAGGTGACGATGCGGGGGTTGATCCGAGACAGCGCCGCGTGATCGATGCCCAGGCGTTCCGTAACGCCAACGCTGAAGTTGTCGAACACCACGTCGGCCTGCCGCACGAGGTCCAGGAATACGTCGCGTCCCCCGGGCTGCTTGAGGTCGACGCAGACGCTTTCCTTGTTGCGGTTGAGCGTGAGGTAGTAGGCGCCCATGCCGTCGTGCGAATACTGCGGATCGTTCTCGAGCAGGCGGCGTGTGCCCTCGCCGCGTCCCGGCGGTTCGATCTTGATGGTGCGGGCGCCGAGGTCGGCCAGCAGCATGGTGCCATAGGGGCCCGAAAGCATGTGGGTCAGGTCCAGCACGGTGATGTGTTCGAGGGCCAAGCCGGTATCTCCCGAAAAATGGATGCCGGGATCCTGCAATCGGCATGCCACGCGGGCCGCCACCGCCAAGGCATTGATTCTTCATTGTTTTCCCCGGGGACCGACTTTGTCCGGACGTTTCATGGGACAATCGTGAAACGACACAGGCGTTTCATCGAGACGATCCCATGCCCCCCTTTCCTCCTCCCGCCGCCGACTTGCCGCGTCTGTGTTTCGCCAGCTATCGGCATATCCGCGAGCTGGCCATGCCCGTGGTGTCCGAATACGCCGCCCGGGCGCAAATCGAAGTCGTCGATGCCACGTTCGGCGACGCCCTCGCCCTGGCCGAGGACCGGATCGAGCGCGGCATGGTGGATGCCTTCGTCAGCGCGGGGTCGAACGCCGCCATCCTCCGGGCGGGCCTGCAGGCGCCCGTGGCCACCATCCACCTGGGCGGCTTCGACCTGCTGCAGGTCCTGATCAAGGCACGCCGCATCGCCGACCGGGTCGGCGTGGTGATGTATGGCCAGACGATTCCCGAACTCGACGCCGTCAAGGACTTGCTCAACATCGGCATCAGCCAGCATGCCTACCTGACGCCCGACGATGCCCGGCATCGCTTCGAGACGCTGCGCCGCGAAGGATTCGAAGTGATCGTGGGTTCGAGCCTGGTGGTGGAACTGGCCGAGCAAGCCGGTCTCAAGGGCCTGCTTGCCTATTCGCTGGCCAGTATCCGCAAGGGATTCGACGACGCGCTGGACCTGGCCCGCGTCGCGCGGCTCGAGGCGGGCCGCTACGAGCAATTGCACAGCGTGCTGCACAACCTGCAGGAAGCGGTCGTCGCCGTCGACCGCGAAGACCGCATCATCGCCATCAATCCGCCGATGCAGCAATTGCTCGGCAAACCGGAGCTGCCGCTGCGCGGCCAACCACTGGGAGCGCTGGAGCCGGCGCTGTCCTTGCGCGCCACGCTGGATAGCGGTCGCCAGGAACGGGCCATCGCGCTGCGCTTCGGGCAACGCGACTGGGTGGTCGATCGCACGCCGATACGCGAACATGGCGACATCGTCGGCGCTGCGCTTACCTTGCACGACGCGGGCGCCATCCAGGCGGCCGACACCAGCCTGCGCATGCTGCAGCGGCGCCAGCAGCACACCGCTCGTCATACGTTCTCCAGCCTGGCCGGGTCCGGGGCGGCGATGCGCGCGGCCATTGCCAGCGCGCGCCGCTACGCCTGCACCGAGCTGGGCGTGCTCATCACGGGCGAGAGCGGCGTCGGCAAGGAGTTGTTCGCGCAGGCCATCCACAACGAAAGCCGGCGCGCGCAGCGGCCCTTCGTCGCGGTCAATTGCGCCTCGTTTCCCGAATCCTTGCTGGAAAGCGAACTCTTCGGCTACGAGGAAGGCGCGTTCACCGGTGCCCGGCGCGGCGGCAAGCGCGGCCTGTTCGAGGCGGCACATACCGGCACGCTGTTCCTCGACGAGATCGGCGACATGCCCCTGCCCCTGCAGACGCGCCTGCTGCGGGTGCTGCAGGAACGGGAAATCACCCGGCTGGGCGCCACGGCCCCCATCCCCATCGATATACGGGTCATCGCCGCCACCCACCAGCCGCTCGAGCGGATGATCGCCCAGCAACGCTTCCGCCAGGACCTCTATTACCGGCTCAATATCTTGCGGCTGGCCTTGCCGCCGCTACGCGGGCGTCGCGAGGACATTCCCACCCTGGTCACGCCCATGGTCGCGCGGTGCCTGGCTCGCCTCGGGGCGAGGCTCGACCCTGCCGCGGCGCTGGCGCCCTGGATGGCCAGGCTGCAGGCCTACGACTGGCCCGGCAACGTTCGCGAGCTGGAGAACCTGGCCGAAAGAATGGCCGTGGCGCTGGCGCAATACGAACGCCCCGAGGACGTACCGGCCGATGCGTTGCGGCACGATTGCCCGGAGCTTTTCGCCGGCGATGCGCCGCCGGAGGAAGACGGGATGCCCATGGCCGAACGCGTGCGCCGCGCACTGGCCCAGGCCGGCGGACGGCGGGCCGAGGCGGCGCGCCGGCTCGGCGTGAGCCGTTCCACCCTCTGGCGCTGGCTGGCCGAGCTCGAGCGCGAGGCGGCCCCGGGCGAGACCCGCTCCTGGCCTTTCAGCGAGGCTTCAGATCGCCCAGCACGACGCCGGTAATGTGCGCCAGCCAGGCGTCGCGGCGCTGGCTCTCCATCAGGTCCACGCCCAGCCAGCGTGAGCAGGTATGGTGGTTCGAGACGTAGAAAAAGCCCAGTGCCATGACCGTCATCAGTACCGTCTCGGCATCGACGTCCTTGCGGAACACCTGTTTCTGCTGCCCGCTTTCTAGAAGACTGCGGATCGTTTCGACCAAAGGCATCGAGACGCGCTTGATCTTGGCCGATTTCTTCACGTACTTGGCGCGCAGCAGGTTCTCGGTCATGAGCAGGCGCACCAGGTCCGGATTCCGGTTGTAGTGATGCCAGGAGTGGGCGATGAGTTGCTTCATGCCCTCCACGGGATCGCTTTCGGTCTGGACGAAGCTGCGCTGCTCCTCGACCATCTCGGCGTACAGGTGCTCGAGCACCGCCTGGTAGAGCCGCTCCTTGCTGCCGAAGTAGTAGTAGAGCATGCGGTCCACGGTCTTGGCCCGCTTGCTGATCTTGTCGATGCGCGCGCCCGAATAGCTGTGCTCGGCGAATTCGGCAATGGCGGCCGCCAGGATGCGCGCCTGCAGCTCCTCGGGGCTGCGCCGCCCCTTGGTCGGGCGGGTGGGCGCCCCGGCCGTGCCGGTCTTGGCGGCGGACCGCTTCCTGGCCGGCCGCTCGGGCGCTTCCTGCTCGATCTGCTGCTCCACTGCGGTGCTCTCTTTCATGCTTTGGACCTTGAAATTCTAGTGCATAGGCTGCACGAAGCGCTGCGCACCGACCGCGCAACCGCGGCCACGTGAGCCCTCTTGCAGTGCGGCCGGCACATCGGCGGGTCGCGCAAGGCATGCCTGCGCACAGGTTTCGTGCATCGGTATTTTCCCCTCCCAGTTTAATGTAGAAAATCCTCCATAAGTGGAGTATCTTCTTTTCGAAATGCGCATATGGCCCGGAATTTGCCTGCCACCATGGCATGGCCATCCGGCGCCACGCCGAACGTTCTTCCATCCGGGCTTGGCCCGGCCCAGCGAACAGGAGTGAAGAAGTGGGTCGATATGCACGCAATACCTGGTATCCCATCGCGTGGTCGCGCGACATCGGCCGGGCGCTCGCGCGCCGCACGGTCATCGAGGAAGACGTCGTCCTGTACCGCACCGAGGGCGGCGAGGTCGTCGCGCTGGAAGACGCCTGTCCCCACAAGCTTGCCCCGCTTTCCATCGGCCGCCTGGTCGGCGACGAAGTGGAATGCGGCTACCATGGCCTGACTTTCGACTGTGCCGGCCGCTGCACCAAGGTGCCGGGCATGGCCCATGCGCCGGCCAACATCCAGGTGCGCAGCTTCCCTACGGCCGAGAGCATGGGCATGGTGTGGATATGGATGGGCGACCCGGAGCGCGCCGCCGCCACCAAGGTGTTCGATCTGCCCCAGTACCACGATCCGGCCTTCAGCCTCGTCGAGGGCGACGCGCTGCTGGTCAAGGCGAATTATCTGAACCTCGCGGACAATCTCTGCGATCCGTCCCACGTCGGCTACGTGCATCGGTCGACTTTGTCGAACAGCCACCACGAAGCCGTGCCCGTCATGAACGAACGCCAGCGCGACAAGGTCGTGACCTGGCGCTGGGTGCTCGATTCGCCGCTCATCCCGGTCTTCCAGGGCCTGAAGGATTTCGGCGGCAACGTCGACAGGTGGCACTACTACCACTACTACGCGCCCAGCATCGCCGTCATCGATTTCGGCTCCGCCAAGACCGGCACCGGCGCTCCCGAAGGCAACCGGGACGACTGCATCCAGATGTATGCCTGCCACTTCATCACGCCGGTGGACGAGCGCACGTGCGTGCAGCATTGGCTGTGCCTGAAGAACGTTCCGTCCGATCCCGAGATCGACGCCCGCCTGCTGGCCGGCTTGCGTACCGCCTTCGACGAGGACAAGGCCGTGCTCGAAGCCATACAGCGCAATGAGGACCGCGTGCGCGACTGGCGGCCTGTCAAGCTCGCCATCGACGTCTCGTCCGTGAAGATGCGCAAGATGGTCGACGAAATGATCCAGGCGGAACACGCTCTCTCCTAGGGCCGGGACGCCGGGCTCCGCCCATGGGCCCAGCAACGGCCCGAGGGGCGTGGTTCCGGCGGCTCGCGGCCTCCTTGCAGCCTCCACTCTCGACCCACTGAGGAGCATTACATGAATCGGATTTTCGGGATCGGCGCGCTTGCCGCCGTCGTGCTGTCGGCAGCCTGCGGTCCGGCGTTCGCCGCGGACGACGTCATCCGCATCGGCGAGATCAACAGCTACAAGCTCTTGCCCGCCAACATGGTGCCCTACAAAAAGGGCTGGGAGCTGGCCCAGGACGAGATAAACGCCGCGGGCGGCCTGCTCGGCAAGAAAGTGGAAACCGTTTTCCGCGACGACAACGGCAACACCGGCGATGCCGTGCGCATGGCCGAAGAGCTGCTCTCGCGCGAGAAGGTCGACATCCTGGCCGGCGTCACGCTCTCGCACGTGGGCCTGGCCATCGCCGATTTCGCCAAGCAGCGCAAGGTCTTCTTCCTGGCCTCGGGCCCCTTCACCGACAGGGTGGTCTGGGAGAACGGCAACCGCTATACCTACCGCCTGCGCTATGGCACCTATTCGATGACCGCGGCGCTGGTCCAGGAAGCCGCCAAGATGAACAAGAAGCGCTGGGCCATCGTCTACCCCAACTACGAGTACGGCCAGTATGCCGCCAAGACCTTCAAGGAGGTGCTCAAGCAGGCCCAGCCGGACGTCGAGTTCGTCGCCGAGCAGGCCCCGCCCTTCGGCAAGATCGACGCCGGCGCGGTGGTGCAGGCGCTGGAGCAGTCCAAGCCGGATGCCATCTTCAACGTGCTGTTCGGACCCGATCTGACCAAGTTCGCGCGCGAAGGCCAGACACGGGGCCTGTTCAAGAATCGCGAGGTGGTCAGCCTGCTGACCGGCGAACCGGAATACCTCGATCCGCTCAAGCGCGATTCGCCCGACAACTGGCTGGTCACCGGCTATCCCTACCAGCTCATCGATACGCCGGAGCACAAGCAGTTCATCGACGCCTATCGCAAGAAATACAACGACTATCCGAGAATGAACTCGGTCATCGCCTATGCCACCATGAAGGCCATCGCGGCCGGCGTCACCAAGGCTGGCTCGACCGACACCGAAAAACTCATCCAGGCATTCAAGGGCCTGGAGTTCGATACGCCGCAAGGCCGTACCTCCTTCCGCACCCTGGACAACCAGTCGACGTTCGGCATCTACATCGGCCGCACCGCGGTCAAGGACGGCAAGGGCTACATGAAGACCGGCCGCTATGTGGACGGGTCCACCGTCATGCCGCCTGACGAGGTCGTGCGCAAGCTGCGCCCGGGCACGGACGGCTGACCCCGCTTTCCGGCCCTTCCCCGGTCCGCCGGCGCATCCGCCCGGCGGACTTCCGTCCCGCGCCAGGCGCTATACGCTCAAGTACGCCCGGCGCACATCCTCGTTCGCCGCCAGGGCCTCCATGCTGCCTTCGTATCGGATCTCGCCGCGTTCCAGCACATAGGCGCGATCCGAGACCAGTTCGGCGAAATGCATGTTCTGCTCTGACAGCAGGATGCTCACGCCTTGCTCCTTCAGCTCCAGGATCATGTGGGCCATTTGCTCGACGATGACAGGAGCGACGCCTTCGGACGGCTCGTCCAGCAACACCAGGTAGGGATTACCCATCAGCGTCCGCGCCACGGCGAGCATCTGCTGCTCGCCTCCGCTCATGCGGCCGCCCGGCCGATCGGGCATCTCGCCCAGGTTGGGAAAAAGATCGAACAGGCGCTCGGGCGTCCAGACCGGCGCCAGTCCTCCAGAGGGCCAGGCACGCGACGGCTGGCGCCCGACCTCCAGGTTCTCCATGACGGTGAGGTCCGTGAAGATGCGGCGGTCCTCGGGAACGTAGCCCAGGCCGGCGGCGGCCGCCTCGTGCGGCGCCGCCCTGGACAAATCCTTGCCCATGAAGGATATCCGGCCTTTGCGCTTGGCGATCATGCCCATGATGGCCTTCAGCGTGGTGGACTTGCCGGCACCGTTGCGGCCCATCAAGGCCACGACCTCGCCCCGGCGGACGTCGAGCTCGACGCCGAACAGTATCTGCGCGGCGCCATACCAGGCGGCCAGGCCGCTGACTTCCAGCAGCGGTTCGATCGTCGTTTCGGACATGGGCATGGGCACCTGCAAGGGAGTTTGCGTGGGAACGGCATACAGAGCCATCAGGCGGCCTCCTTCTTGGCGGCTTTCTCGAATGTCTTGCCTGTGCCGAAGTACACCTCCTGCACCTTGGGATGGTCGCGGATCTGGAGCGGCGTCCCTTCCGCGATCAGCCGGCCGCGGGCCAGCACGATGACCCGGTCGGAATGGGCGAACACCACGTCCATGCTGTGCTCGGTGAACAGCACGGCCATGCCGCGTTCGACCACCAGGCGCTTGGTCAGCGCCATCAGCTCGTTGCGTTCGCCCGGCGCCATGCCGGCGGTGGGCTCGTCCATCAGCAACAGCTTGGGCTGGTTGGCCATGGCGATGGCCAGCTCGACCCGCTTGACATCGCCATAGGCCAGCACGCTGCACGGCCGGTCGGCCTGGCCCGCCATGCCGACTTGTTCCAGCAGTGCCAGCGCATCGGCACGCCGGTAGTCACCCGCCCGGCGCCACATCGAGAACAGTTTGCGATCTGCCGACAACAGCGCCATCTGTACGTTCTCCACCACGGTCAGCGAGGCGAACGTCTCGGCGATCTGGAAAGTGCGGCCGACGCCCAGCCTCCAGATCTGCCTCGGCCGCAGGCCGACGAGCTCATGGCCGTCGAACCGGATCGAGCCGGCATTGGCGCGCAACTGCCCGTTGACCATGTTGAAGGTGGTCGATTTGCCGGCGCCATTGGGTCCGATCAACGCCAGCAGCTCGCCCGCCGCGATCTCGAAGTCGATGCCGTCGACCGCCTTGACGCCGCCGAACGACTTGCCTAGCCCCGAAACTTTCAACAAGCTCATTTCGCCACCTCTTGTGTACGGCGCTGCGCCAGTTGTCTGGCGAAGCCGGCGATCCCTTGCGGAAAGAGCAGCACGAGCACCAGGATGAT
This sequence comes from Pigmentiphaga sp. NML080357, assembly GCF_002188465.1. Lineage (GTDB taxonomy): Bacteria > Pseudomonadota > Gammaproteobacteria > Burkholderiales > Burkholderiaceae_B > Pigmentiphaga. The sequence goes on from NZ_NINW01000026.1 coordinate 124,493, forward strand.
GAAGCCCAGCATCGCACGCCAGTAGTCGGTGTTGCGTGCGACGGTATCCTGCAGCCAGGTGAAAGTCACCGCGCCGACGATGGGACCCGCCAGCGTCTGCAAGCCTCCCAGCAGGACCATGACCAGCCCGTCGATGGACTTCACCACGTTCAGGGTCTCCGGAGAAATGCTGCCTTTCGAGAAGACGAAGAGCGCCCCGGCCACGCCGGCGAACAGCCCGGCCACCACGAACGCCACCCATTGCATGCGCTTGACGTCGATGCCGATGGCGTCGGCACGCAGCGGCGAATCGCGTCCTGCCCGCAGCGCATAGCCGAACGGTGCGAAGAGCGCCCGCCGCAGCAGCAGGATGCCGGCCACCACGAACGCCAGCGTCAGGTAGTAATAGGCCCGCTTGTCCTGCAGCCACTCGGCCGGCCAGACGCCGGTCAGTCCGTTGCTGCCGCCGGTCAGCTCGTCCCACTGGAAGCAGACGGCCCAGACGATCTGGGCGAAGGCCAGCGTCAGCATGGCCAGGTAGACGCCCGACAGGCGGACGCTGAACCAGCCGAACACGAAGGCGCCGGCCACCGCGGCCAGCGGCCCTATGACCAGCGCCACCTCCATGGGCGCGCCCAGGGTCCGGACCAGCAAGGCCGCGCCGTAGGCGCCAAGTCCGAAATACGCGGCATGGCCGAACGAATGCATGCCTCCGGGCCCCATGATGAAATGCAGGCTGACCGCGAACAGCGCCGCGACCATCAGATCGATCAACAGAACTGTCGTATACGACGAGGCATCGATCGACAAGGGAAGCACGCACAACGCGGCCAGGAAAACCAGCGCGCCGCGCCGGACCCAGGGGCCGGCCAGGCGCAGCGGTGCCTCGATGGCCGCCGCGTTGCGGCTGGCTCCCTGGGGCCGCCCGAACAGGCCCCAGGGACGCAGGACGAGCACGACGGCCATCACCAGGAACTCGACCACCAGCGTCAGCTTGGAGAAATTGACGTCCATGCCGAACAGGTGCACGACGCCCATCCAGATGCAGAGCGCCTTGATCTCGGCAATCAGCAGCGCTGCCACGTAGGCGCCGGGTATCGATCCCATTCCGCCCACCACGACCACCACGAAGGCCGCTCCGATCGTGTGCATGTCCATTTCCAGATTGGCTGGCTCGCGCGGCAGTTGCAGCGCCCCGCCCAGGCCGGCCAGCAATGCGCCGAGCGCGAATACGGCCGTGAAGAGCCAGGCCTGGTTGACGCCCAGCGCCCCGACCATCTCCCGGTCCTGGGTCGCCGCCCGCACCAGCGTGCCCCAGCGCGTGCGAGTGAGCAGCAGCCACATGGCCGCCAGCACGACCGGTCCGATCGCAATCAGGAAGAGGTCATAGGCGGGAAACTGGCTGCCCAGGATTTCCACTGCCCCTTCCAGCCCTGGCGCGCGCGGCCCGAGCAGTTCTTCCGGCCCCCAGTACCAGAGGACGAGATCGCGTATCACCAGGACCAGCGCGAAGGTGGCGAGCAACTGGAACAGCTCCGGTGCGCGGTACACGCGGCGCAGCAGGACGATCTCGACCAGGCCGCCGAGGAGGCCTACCGCCAGCGCCGCCAGCACCAGCGCGGGCCAGAATCCCAGGCCCCCGCCGAGGTGCTCGACCAGGGAATAGGCTACATAGATGCCCACCATGTAGAACGAACCATGGGCGAAGTTGACGATGCGCGTCACGCCGAAAATGAGCGATAGTCCGGCGGCCACCAGGAATAGCGATGACGCATTGGCCAGGCCGTTGAGCGCCTGGATGAAGAATCCCGAAAAATTCATGCAAGGCCCCTTCTACACGGAAGGCTGGGTTGAACAGGCGGTGCGCGCGACATGCCGCACCGCCGCCTGGGCCGCTCGCCTAGCGCAGGCCATCCTTGCCCTGGATCTCCGACGCCTGCAGCCCGCCCACCCGAGGCAGGGGCCGTCCGCTGTCGGTTACCGCCACCGCCACCACGATCTCGCCGGCGCGCGGCGCATCGGCCACGCGCGCCTCGATGGCGTCGAAATGGCTGCGCACGTAGGCTGCGTCCTTGTGCCCCAGGGGCACGTCTATCGCCGCCCCCAGTCCACCGATCTTCTTGGCCGACGGAACCAGTGCCGCCCCCTGTCCGACCGCGGTGCGCAGCGGCGCGCCCAGCCGCGGATGCAGGATGGCCGCGGCGTGCTCGAGCTCGCCCGCCGAGCCGACGATGGCCGCCTTGCCGTAGCTGTGGGCCTGGGCGGGCGCGATGCCCAGCGCCTGCACGCACTTGCCCCCCAGCAATCCACCCAGTTCCTCGCCGATGGCGACCAGCTCGTCGAGGTTCTCCGCATAGCGGCCGGCGTACGGATTCTCGATGACTGCCATCGCCACCGCCTTGCGCGTGGGCGTGGCCAGCGCCTGCCCCATCTCGACGCGGGTCTCGTCCACCTGCACGATCAATTTCCGGATCTTGGCCGACATTTTCGATGCTCCTTGATTACCCTGTTTTCCATGGCGCTACGCGCCCCCCACCCCGATACAAGACACGGTCCCCGCAACCCCGGGGAAGGGGCTACCTCTGTCCGTCCCACTTGGATATTTCCGCAGCAGTCAGGCCGCCCACACGCGCATGGACCCGCGGGCCGGTGCTCATCACCAGGACGACCACCAGTTCCCCGGCGTGCGGCGCGCCTGGCACGCGAACTTCCATGGCATCGAAATGGCTGCGCACATAGGCCGCGTTGATGTGGATCAGCGGCACGTCCAGCGCGGTGCCCGGCGCTCCCACCTTCTTGGCGGACGGTACGATGGCCAGCGCGTTGCCGTGCTGGCCCGTCTGCGCATCCGCCTTGCGGTCGCCTTTCCAGCCCAGCAGCTCGCGCATGGCATAACCGCCCGGCACATGCCACAGGGCGCCGTGCTCGAGCTCGCCCGCCTCGCCCACCACGGCTCCCTTGCCGTAACCCTGGATGCTGTCGGCCGGCACGTCCATGGCAGCCAGCAACTGGCGGGCCATGTCGATGCCTACCGGCTCGAGCGCCTGCATGGCGGGCAGGATGTCCTCAACGTAGCGGCCGGCATACGGATTCGTCAGCACCGCGCCGATGGCCCCCCGCCTCAAGGGCCGGGCCGGGGCGGGGCCGAATTCGTGGAAGATATCTTCGACCTGGGTAAAGACTCGTCGGATTTCTATCATGCCTGCCTCTGGATGAATGAATCGCCGGCGCAGCCTCGATCGCGGACGCCCGGCGCGGATGACGCACATCCCGGGCGCCGGCGTGGCGCCACGGTGCGAATCAAGCAAGTACCGAACCAACCTCCTTCATGCCCGGTTCGCGCAATCGGCAAAGCGTCCGCCCGGCGAACCTCGCCTGCCCCTGGCACACCAGCGCAGCGCCCGCAATCAGGCCTTGCCTCTCCAGTTCCTGCGCCCTTGCGACCCCGGCGTCCAAGGCTGCGCGCACCGCCGCCGCCGGGAGTGCAGGCACATCCACGGTGACCAGCCTCTCGCCCAGGTCGGAATCGTCCTTGATTTCGCAGGCCGGCCGCCGCACGATGGCCGGATGGAAGGTGTCCACCGCATTGGCGATCACGGTGGCCGCCGCGTCGGCCGCCGCGGCATCGGCCGCCAGCACGGTCACGCTGTCGGCGATGCCCAACGAGAAACTGCGCCCGCGCCAACCGCTGGTCGCCACGCCCCGGACCGGCGCGGCGGCGTCGATCTCCATCCCGCCGTCCAGCGCGGCGGCGCGCGGCGCCCATCGACGGGCTGGATCGCTGCACAGGCCGATGCGCGTACGGGAACCCGGCGTCAGGTGCAGGGCGATGTCCCCGCCGTTGTTCACCCATGCCCGCGCGATGCCCGGGCGCCGGTAGGCCATGACGATTTCATCGGCCACCGCGCCGGCCACGGCCGCCATGGCCGTGAGCGCATGGCGCGACAGGGGCGCACAGGCGTGCCACATCCGGCGTGCCACCGGGCCGCGCACCGCGCAGCGCCGGCCGACCAGGCGGCGCAGTTCGGGCAGTTCCGCCACCAGCTCCGCCAACAGACCGCCGAAGCGCGCCCAGGCCGCGGCGTGCGCCTGCTCCACCGCGTCCCGGGCGCCATCGGCGCGCAGGATCAGGTCGATGGGACCATGGCAGAAATGCCAGCGGTCATCCGGCAGGCGCGCGCGCTGGGCTTGCATCGCGTCCTCAGCCCAGCATGGGAGGCCGGCCGAGCGGCCAGGGGTTGAGTTCCCCCCCTTTTTCCCAGCGCCGCCCCGTAGGAGCGCCATCGTGATGCCACGCCCCGGCGCGCAGGACCTCGTCCAGCGGGCGGACATAATCCATGTGGCCGCCCAGCGCCCGGTAATCGTCCAGTCGCATGCTGAACTCGATGGGGGCGACGATGGCGGGCGTGGGCACCGTGCCGAAACTATGGTCTGGCATGCGTAGCACGTCGGCCATGACGGTGATCCCGCCACCCGGCCAGACGTAGGCCGGCGCGCCGCCCATCGTCACGTTCACCAGGAGCTTCTTGATCGACCGGGTCAGCAGCACGGGATTCTCCGTCACGCCCGCGCGCAAGCTGCCGCCCGCCCCGGCCAGGAACATGACCGAGGCCAGGGACGGTTCGCAGTTCTCGCCGATGCGCGCCACCACCGCCGCCACTTCGGGGGGCATCGGCGCCTCGCGCGGCACCAGGGCTTCGTCCAGCACATACCATGCGGCGTGCTCGCCCGTGGTCGAGGTCATCAGCAGCCGCAGTCCGGGCCAGGCCACCTTTTCGTCCCAGCCCTCGATGATGGACAGCGGATCGCTGATATCGGTGCCGCCCCACCCGGTGCCGGGATTGGCCACCTGGAAATAGCGGCCGGGCGTGGACTTGCGCCCCTTGATGCGGATGCCGGAGTCACGCGTCGCCAGGCAGCGTCCCGCCTGGTGCTCGGTCAGCACGCCGGTGATGTGATCATCCACCACGACCACCTCGTCGACCTTGCCGTACAACTGCTTGGCAAAGATGCCGATGGTGGCCGATCCGCAGCCCACGCGCATGCGCTGCTCCTCGACCCCGTTCACCACCGGCGGGCGGCCCGCCTGTACAGTGATGCGTGCCCCACCCTCGATCTCGAGCTCGACCGCCTGCTTGTTGCCCAGTGTCTGCATCACGTCGAGCGTGACGCGCCCTTCCTTCTTGCTGCCGCCCGTGAGGTGGTGGACGCCTCCCAGCGACAACATCTGCGATCCGTATTCGATAGTCGTCACATGGCCGACGACCTCTCCCTTGCAGCGCACGTTCGCCTGCTCGGGCCCCAGGTAGCGGTCGGTGTCGATCTTCACCTTCAGGCTGCAGTAGCTGAAGATGCCTTCGGTCACCACGGTGACCATGTCAACGCCGTCGACCTGCGAGGAAACGATGAAGGGCGCGGGCTTGTAGTCGGGATACGTGGTGGAAGACCCGATGCCCGTCACGAAGACCTCGTTCGCCCGGAGCAGGTCGCCGTCCCAATCGGTGGGCTGGGGCGAGCCGCCGTCTTCGCCGGCGGGCGCGAAAGGCACCAGCGCTGCGGCGTCCTCGTCCAGCTTGCGGCGCAGCAGCACCACGGGATCGACCCGCACCAGGTTGCCGTCCACGTTGGCGTAGCGGTCGCAAGCACCCGAGCGCCCTTCTGTTATCTGGCACAGGACCGGACAGGCATTGCACTCGATCTTGCTCGAGCTCATGCGCTCGTTGCGCGGCTTGGCGCGCTCGAGGACCACCACGTCCTGGCTGCCTTGCGAGGGGCTTGCGGTATCGATCGGTTCGGACATTTTGCTCAAACCCTTCAGATGCGACACAGGCCTTGCCGTGCCAAATATTTTCTATGTAGTATTCACTACATTGAATGTTGTAAACACTACATTGAGCACAATCTAGCGCAATTGGTTGGGCTTCGCAATGTGTTTTTCCCTGCCCCTTTCCGGGGCGAAAAGGAGATCTGGATGACGCATGTGGTGAGCGATGCATGCATCCGGTGCAGGTACACCGATTGTGTCGACGTCTGTCCGGTCGACTGCTTCCGGGAAGGCAGCAATTTCCTGGTCATCGACCCCGACGAATGCATCGACTGCGCGGTCTGCATTCCCGAATGCCCCGTGGGCGCGATTTATGCAGAAGAAGACCTGCCCGAGGACCAGAAGATATTCGCCGGCATCAATGCAGAACTGGCAAGCCAATGGAAGAGCATCACCCGGCGCGCCGGTCCGCTGCCCGATGCCGAGGACTGGAAGGACAAGACCGGCAAGCTAGCCTATCTCGAACGCTAAACGCCCTGGAGTCGATCATGGCCGCATTCCACGAGGAAACCGTCCTCTCCGTCCACCACTGGACCGACCGCCTCTTCACCTTCAAGACTACCCGCGACCAGTCCCTGCGGTTCAGCAACGGCCACTTCACGATGATAGGACTGAAGGTGGACGGCAAGCCGCTGCTGCGCGCCTACAGCATCGTCAGCGCCAACTACGAGGAGCACCTTGAATTCCTTAGCATCAAGGTGCCCGACGGCCCCCTCACCTCGCGCCTGCAGCACATCCAGGTCGGCGACGCCATCCTCGTCGGCCGCAAGCCCACCGGCACGCTGCTCACCGACTACCTACTTCCCGGCCGCCGCCTTTATCTGCTGTCCACGGGCACGGGGCTCGCCCCCTTCATGAGCATCGTGCGCGACCCCGAGTCATACGAGAAATTCGAACAGATCATCCTCGTGCACGGCGTCAGGCAGGTGGACGAACTGGCCTATCACGACCTCCTGGTCGAACACCTGCCCAATCACGAGTTCCTGGGCGAGCTGGTCAGCAGCAAGCTGCGCTACTACCCCACCGTCACCCGCGAGTCCTACCGCAACATGGGACGCATCACGGAGCTGATCGAGAGCGGCAAGCTGTTCGCCGACCTGCAGACGCCGCCGCTCGACCCCATGCACGACCGCATCATGCTCTGCGGCAGCCCTTCCATGCTGCGGGACCTGAAGTCGATGCTGGAGAAGCGCGGTTTCAACGAGGGCAATACCTCGACGCCGGGCGACTTCGTCATCGAACGCGCGTTTGCCGAGCAGTAGCGCAACCTTTCCCACCCCAGACAGAGGCAGAGACATGGCAGAAGCCGCAAGCACCGCGAAGTCCGGCAAGGTCGTCATCAGGAACATCGGCCTGCTGCTCTCCGGCGACATCGACCGGCCCATCCTCGAGGCCGATACCATCGTCGCGCGCGATGGCATGATCGAGGCCGTCGGCAAGGAGGCGGACTGCGACACCGGGCAGCCGGACCTGCTGGTGGACGCCCGCCGCACCTGTGTGGCCCCGGGCCTGATCGACAGCCACGTCCATCCTGTCTTCGGCGACTGGACGCCGCGCCAGGGACAGCTCGGCTGGATCGATTCCACCATGCACGGCGGCGTCACGACCATGATATCGGCCGGCGAGGTTCACCTGCCGGGCCGGCCCAAGGACATCGTCGGCCTCAAGGCCCTGGCGATCACCGCGCAGCGCGCCTTCGACAACTTCCGCCCCGGCGGCGTGAAGGTGCTGGCCGGCGCGCCGGTGATCGAACAAGGCATGGTGGAACAGGACTTCAAGGATCTCGCCGATGCCGGGGTCAAGCTGCTGGGAGAAATCGGCCTCGGTTCGGTCAAGGCCGGGGCCGAGGCCGGCCGGATGGTGGCCTGGGCCCGCAAATACGGCATCCAGAGCACTATCCACACGGGCGGCCCTTCCATTCCCGGATCGGGACTGATCGACAAGGACGTGGTGCTGGAGGCCGACGCCGACGTGATCGGCCACATCAACGGCGGCCATACCTCCTTGCCCGAAAGCCATGTCTGCGAGCTGTGCGAACGCTCCTCCCGGGCCATCGAAATCGTCCACAACGGCAACGAGAAAATCGCCATCGCCGCTGCGCAGGCAGCGCTGCAGCTCAAGTGCCCCCATCGCGTCATCCTCGGCACCGACAGCCCCGCCGGGTCGGGGGTCCAGCCGCTGGGCATGTTGCGCCTGATCGCCCTGCTCTCCAGCCTGGGCAACCTTCCCGCGGAACTGGTGTTCTGCTTCGCCACCGGCAATACCGCCCGCATCCGCAACCTCGATTGCGGCCTCATCGAACCCGGCCGCGCGGCCGACTTCGTCTTCATGGACAAAGCCCAGCACACCGCCGGCCGCACCCTGCTGGAAAGCGTACGGGCCGGCGACATTCCCGGCATCGGCATGGTCATGATCGACGGTATCGTCCGCTGCGGCCGCAGCCGAAACACCCCGCCGGCCACGGAAGTACCAACGGTCGTGACCGGTCACTGACTTCACGCAATAGCGTCAGTCAGTCGATTGCCGTCGTAGCGTTCGCATCGCCCCCGGGATTCGGCACCGAGCCGCCCCCAAGCGGGTCCGCCCCCCTCGGGAGGCTGCCGCGCAGCGCCTGGGGGCCGCCGGTCCAGGCGCGCGTCAGCGCGTAGGGGGGCTCTCTATCAGTCGCTCTTTCCCTTCCTGACCCAGGCCTCGAGCTGATACGGCCGGATGCTGTCGTAGTCCTCGAAGGGCTGGTGAATCCACGGATTCGTCGGCAGCTTCTGCACGTAGTAGTCGGGCACCACCTTCGAGTGCCCCTTGAACCACAGCACCGCCGTGCGCATCTCGGTGATCGAGGAGAACTGGTTCAGCAAGTGCTGGTGCACCTTGTCGAAGGTGACGCCGGTATCGACCATGTCGTCGACCAGCAGCACCTTGCCTTCCAGCGTCCCGCGCGTGATCGTGATGAATTGCGCGATGTCCAGGCGCCCCTGCTCCGTGCCCGCGGCCTCGCGGTAGCTGCTGGTGGCGAGGATGCCGAGCGGCACGTCGTAGATCCGCGATAGCACGTCGCCCACGCGCATGCCGCCGCGCGCCAGGCAGACGATCTGGTCGAATTTCCAGCCCGACTGGTGGACCTGCAGGGCCAGTTGCTCGATGAGTTGGTGGTAGCGTTCCCAGCTGATCCAGAGGTCTTTGTCGGTGTCTTGCTGCATGGCGTATGCGTATTGCAAAAAATGCCCCCACGCTAAGCCCTTCAGGCTGTCGCTGCCCCCCCAGGGGGCGCTTTTAGCCTTGGGGCGGCCCGGCGGCAAAAAAGCCCCGGGTTCTACCGGGGCGCTCGGGTTAAGCCTGGATCAAGCCTTGAACGGATGCCGCAGCACGATCGTTTCGGTGCGGTCCGGACCGGTGGAGACCAGGTCGATGGGCACGCCGCACACTTCGGACATCCGCTCGAGGTAGCGGCGGGCGTTGACCGGGAGTTTATCGTATTCGGTCACGCCCACGGTGGATTCGCTCCAGCCCGGCATTTCCTCCAGCACCGGCTCGCTGCTGGCCACCGCCGCCGCGCCGTAGGGCAGCACGTCGCGGAACTCGCCGTTGACCCGGTAGCCCACGCCCAGCTTGATGGTTTCCAGGCCGTCCAGCACGTCCAGTTTCGTGATGCAAAGGCCGGAGATGCCGTTGAGCCGGATCGAGCGCTTGAGCGCGGCGCCGTCGAACCAGCCGCAGCGGCGCGGCCGGCCGGTGACCGAACCGAACTCCTTGCCGACCGAGGCCAAGTGGGCGCCGATGTCGTCGGCCAGCTCGGTCGGGAACGGGCCGGATCCCACGCGGGTGGCGTAGGCCTTGGTGATGCCCAGCACGTACTCGAGCTTCTGCGGCCCCACGCCGGCGCCGGCCGAGGCCGCGCCCGCCACGCAGTTGCTGCTGGTGACGTACGGATAGGTGCCGTGATCGACGTCCAGCAGGGCGCCCTGGGCACCCTCGAACAGCAGCTTCTGGCCGGCGGCCGAAGCTTCGTAGAGCGCGTTGGCGACATCCGCCACCATGGGCTTGAGCACCGGCGCCAGGGCCATGGCCTGGTCGCGCACCTGGGCCGCGTCCACGGCCTGTGCGCCCAGGTAGTTGGTCAGCACGAAATTGTGGTAATCGAGCGCTTCCTCCAGCTTGGCGTCGAACGCCGCCGGATCGTAGAGATCCTGCACGCGGATGGCGCGCCGGGCGACCTTGTCCTCGTAGGCGGGGCCGATGCCGCGCCCGGTCGTGCCGATCTTGCCGGCGCCCTTGCGGGCCTCGCGCGCCTGGTCGACCGCGACGTGATAGGGCAGGATCAGCGGGCAGGCTTCCGAGACGCGCAGCCGCGCGCGCACCTCGACGCCGGCGGCCTCGAGCTCTTCGATCTCCCGCAGCAGCGCTTCCGGCGACAGCACCACGCCGTTGCCGATGTAGCAGATCATGCCCGGGTGCATGATGCCCGACGGAATCAGGCGCAGGATGGTCTTCTTGCCGGCGATCCAGAGGGTGTGGCCGGCATTGTGGCCGCCCTGGAAACGCACTACGCCCTGGGCCGATTCGGCCAGCCAGTCGACGATCTTGCCTTTGCCTTCGTCACCCCACTGGGTGCCGATAACCACGACGTTATTAGCCATGTTGCTTCTGCTTCTCTACTAAGTCCGCCCGCGACGGGCGTCAGATTGCGGTGGATGAGGATGGCCGGGCGGCCACAGGGGCCCCGGTCAGCGATTCGACCTGCCAGACGCCGTCGCGCAGCACCAGCTCGCGATCGCAGACGAATTCCTGCTGATCGTGCTCGTGTCCCGGCAGGATCTGGACGACGATCTGCCCGGCCGCGCGCAGGGCCCGCACGGCCTCGACCAGATCGGGTTCCAGCCCCCAGGGCGCGCGCACCGCGGGACTGGGCATGGCGGGTGCGAGCAGCCCCGCCAGTTCGCGCAGATCGAGACTGAAACCGGTGGCCGGACGGGCCCGGCCGAAGACCCGGCCGATGTCGTCGTAGCGGCCGCCGCGCACCACGGCGTTCGGCCAGCCGCCGCAATAGACGGCAAACACCACGCCCGTGTGGTAATGGAAGCTGCGCACGTCCGCCAGGTCGACGCCGATGTCGACGTCGGGCAGCGCCTTGGCCAGCGCCGCCAGCATGTCCAGCGCCTGCCGGATGCGCGGCAGAGCGGGCAGCTGCGCGCGGGCCCGTTCCAGCACGTCCAGTTCGCCATACAGGGTGGGCAGGACCTGCAGCGCATGGGCGGTGGCCGGCGCCAGTCCGGATGCCAGGGCCGCGAGGCCGGGCACGTCCTTGTCGCGCAGCAGGCCGAAGATCTCGTCGGCGCGGGCGGCCGCGACCGGATCGGTCTCCAGCAGCGCGCGGACCACGCCAAGGTGGCTCAGGTCGATGCGGCAATCGGCCACACCGGCTCGCCGCACGCTTTCGAGCGCAAGCTGGACGGCCTCGATGTCGGCCTCGGGACCGGCATGGCCGTACAGCTCGGCGCCTATCTGCAGCGGCTCGCGTGTCGCCCACAGCCCGCGGGGCAAGGTGTGCAGCACGCTGCCGCAATAGCACAGCCGGGTAGTGCCGGCCCGGTTGAGCAGGTGGGCGTCGATGCGTGTGACCTGCGGCGTCATGTCGGCGCGGATACCCAGCGACCGGCCGGACATCTGGTCGACCAGCTTGAAGGTGTGCAGGTCCAGGTCTCCCCCGCTGGCCGAGAGCAGCGAGTCGAGGTACTCCACCAGCGGCGGCATGACGAGCTCATAGCCGTAGGTGCGGTACAGGTCCAGCAACAAGCGGCGCAGCTCTTCGATGCGCCGGGCCTCGGCCGGCAGGATGTCTGCCAGGCTCTCGGGCAACAGCCATTTGCCCATGCGGGGATCTCGCAATGATTCAGTAAAAACGATGGACGAAAAAAAAGCGGCTGCGGGTATGCACACGGTGCAAGCCCTTCAACCGCTTCTTCCAAGCTTGGGTAGCCCGCTTTATGCACCATTCTGGTGCAATGGGAAAACCGGACGTACCTCTTGGCTTACACGCTATTGTCTACTCGAATCCCTACAAAATCAAGTTTACGTGGCACGACGCCCACGCATTGTTCACGTTCTTCTATGACGTGATCCAAATGTTTTGCTTACGCGCGCCGAGGCGGTGCATTTAAATATCGCGGCAGCATGGGAAGGACGGCTACCGGCCGCCGGCGCGGCGGAACGGGCCCGCTCCCTCTTTTCCCGGACCCAACCGGAGACCGCCTTGGCCCCCTCTTCCGCTCTGCCCGACTTCGACGCCTTCCGCCTGAAGCGCTTCCTGCAATCCCTGAACGAGGACGCCTTGCTGCGCCAGCCCGAAGCGGCCCTCGGCGACGTCGCCGCGATCCTGGAGCGCAGCCCGCGCGCCGTGCTGATCGAACGGCCCGGCGGCGGCGACACCCCGCTGTGCGGCAACGTCGCTGGCAGCCGAGAAAGGCTCGCCCATGCCTTCGGTACGACGGCCGCCGAGCTCCCTACCGAAGTCATCCGCCGGCTGCGCAACAAGCCCGAGTTCATCGAAGTGCCGCCGGCGCAGGCGCCGGTACGGGAAGTCGTCCTCGAGGGAAGCGATTGCGACCTGACCCGGCTGCCCGTGCATCTGCAGCACGGCCTGGACGGCGCCCCCTATATTTCCGCCTCCATCGATTTCGTCAGGGATCCCGATACGGGCTGGACCAACGTCGGCGTACGCAGGCTCATGCTGCGCGGCCGCCGCGTGGCCGGCATCGACCTGGTCGCCCCCTCGGACCTGCGGGCGATCTACCTGAAACAGTCCGGAAGGGGGGCACGCGTACCCATCGCCTTCGCGGTCGGGTCGCACCCCATCGACCACATCGCGGCCACCATGCGCATTCCCGGCGACGAGCTCGGCCTGCTCTCCAGCCTCCGCGCCGCCCCGCTGCCCGTGGTCAGGTGCCTGACCAACGACCTGCTGGTGCCCGCGGACGCGGAATTCATCATCGAGGGCTATCTGGACGAGGCGGGCCACGTCGAGCCCGAAGGCCCTTACGGCGAGTTCCTTGGCTATTACGGCGTGGTCAAGAAGAATCCGCTGTTCCACGTCACCGCCATCACCCATCGCCGCGACGCGATTTTCCAGACCGCCACCATCAGCGGCCCCAACATGGCCTGGACCGATACCGCGCAATTGAATGCCCTGCGGACCGAAGTCATGGTGTGGCGCGCGCTGGAGACCGCCGTGCGCGAAGTCAAGGGCGTGTTCGCGGCGCCGGCCAACGGCGGCATGTTCAACGTGCGGGTCGCCCTGCAGCAGCGGGTGCCGGGCGAGGCGCGCAACGCCATCGCTGCCGTGTTCGGGTCCCTTTCCAACGTCAAGCACGTATTCGTGGTCGATCCCGACATCGATATCTTCTCTGACACCCAGATGGACTGGGCGCTCGGCACGCGCTTCCAGGCCGACCGCGACCTGGTCGTGCAGACCGGCATGCGCGCCATGCCGCTGGATCCGTCCCTGCAGGGCAGCCGCCAGGGCGCCAAGGCGGGTTTCGACCTGACGCTGCCCTTGCTGGGCCCGGGCGAGTCGCGCCCGCTGGAGTACCGCGTCCCGGAGGCGCCCCGCTTCCAGGGACGCCGGTTCGATTCGCTCGAAGCCGCCCTCGAGGACGGGCCCAAGTACTTCGAGGAACTCATGGCGGCGACCGGCAGCGGAGATGGCCGCGAGATCGTCCGCTGGCTGGAAGACATGGCGGCCGTCCGGCCCCTCGTCCGCGACGACGAAGGCCGCTACCGCTTCCGTTGATCGTTCCCCCGCACGCATTCCCCACCAAGAAAGAGGACGGCGGAGCCTCCGCTGTTCCCAGAGGAGACATGGCAATGACGAAGAGGCTATCGAGGAACGCCCAAAACGTGGATGGACACCGCCGCGCCGCGCTCGTGGTCACCCTGGCGGCCGCCCTGGCCGCGTGGCAGCCCGCCGCCGCCCAGGACGCCGCCGACTATCCCAGCAAGCCGATCAAGATCGTTTCCCCCCATGCCGCCGGCGGGCTGGGCGACACCTTCGCGCGCTACATCGCCCAGCAACTGGCCTCCACCTTCGGCCAGCCGGTGATCGTCGAGAACCGGCCGGGCGCCAGCCAGACCATCGCCGCAGAAACCGTGGCCAAGTCGCCGCCCGACGGCTACACCCTGCTCATCGCCACGCAAAGCGCCATGGTGTTCAACCCCCTGCTGCGCAAGCAGCTGCCGTACGACCCGCTGAAGGATTTCACGCCGATCTCGATGCTGTTCGACACCCCGACCTACCTGGTGGTGAACAAGGCCTTGCCCATGCGCACCGTGGCCGATCTCATCGCCGCCGCCAAAGTCTCTCCCGGCAAGTTCACGTATGCCTCGCTGGGTACCGGCAGCTCGCATCACCTGCTGGCGGAGATGTTCAAGAAACAGGCCGGCGTGGACATCCTGCACGTGCCCTACAAGGGGAGCTCCAATGCCAGCACCGACCTGATCGCCGGCCAGGTCGACATGATGTTCGAAGGCGGCGCATCCTCCCTGCCGCACGTGCGCGCCGGCAAGCTCACCGCGCTCGCCTCCACCGGAGAAAAGCGCACGGAAATCATGCCCGACCTGCCCACGGTCAGCGAAACCCTGCCCGGATTCAGCGCCAACGTCTGGTTCGCCCTCTCCGGCCCAGCCGGCCTGCCCGCCCCCATCGTCGCCAAACTCAACCGCGAAGTCGTGCGCATCCTCAAGCAGCCTGCCACCCACGACAAATTCGTCGACATAGGCGTGGAACTGCTGCCCAGCACCCCCAAGGAAATGGCCGACCGCATCCGCACCGAAATCCCCGAATGGCGCACCGTCGTCATGGCCGCCGGCATCCAACCCGAATAACGCGCCCAACAAAAAAGGCAGCCAAGCTGCCTTTTTTTCACTGCGCTGCATTCGCGCAGCCACACCTCCAGCGCCACACCCTCAAAGACGCTTCCTGGACCCAGGATGCGGTGGATCCGGCTCCGCCGGTCCACCCGCATCGCCCCCTGGGGGGCGCGCGTAAGCGCGTAGGGGGGGCCTACTTCCCCTCAGCCGACTTCATGAACCGGAAGAACTCCGAACTCGGATCCATCACCAGCATGTCGGCCTTGGAGCCGAACGACGCGCGGTAGGCTTCCAGGCTCTTGTAGAAGCGGTAGAACTCGCGATCCTGGCCGAAGGCCTGGGCGTAGATGGCCGAGGCCTTGGCGTCGCCCTCGCCTTTCATCTGCTGCGCCTTGCGATAGGCTTCGGCCAGGATGACCTCGCGCTGGCGGTCCGCATCGGCGCGGATCTTCTCGCCCTCGGCGGCGCCGATGGAACGCTGTTCGTTGGCCACGCGCTTGCGCTCGGCCTCCATCCGGCGATAGACCGACTCCGAGATCTCGGGCACGAAATCCACCCGCTTCAGGCGTACGTCGACGATCTCCACGCCCAGCAACTTGGCCGCCGCTTCGGTATTGGCGCGAATTTCCTGCATGATCTTGTCGCGCTCCTTGGACGTGACGTCGTTCACGGTGCGGCGGTTGATCGAGGCGTTCAGGGCATCGCGGATCAGTGCCTGCAGCCGTTCCTGGGCGGCGCGCTCGTTGCCGCCGAAGGTCACGTAGTAGGTGCGCGGATTCGAAATGCGCCACTTCACGAAAGAGTCGATCAGAAGATTCTTCTTCTCGGAAGTCTGCACCCGCTCGCTTTCGGCCGAGTCGATGGTCAGGATGCGCTTGTCGAACTGCTGCACGTTCTGGAACGGCGGCGGGAGCTTGAAGTACAGGCCCGGTTCGTCGATGACCTCCTTGATCTCGCCCAGGGCGAAGACGACGGCATAGTTGCGCTCGTTGACCACGAAGACGCACGAAGACAACACAGCCAACCCAACGAGCAGACCAATCACCGCCGGAATCAAACGGTCCATGGTGGTATTCCTTGTCAATAATCCAGTTACTGCGCGCCCCGCACCGCATCCGGCCAGGACGCCGCGGATCCGGTTCCACCGGTCCGCCGGCACGGCCCTGGCGGGCGCGCGTCAGCGCGCAGGGAAAGCATCACCTAGCGTTGCGGTCGCGCGAACGCAGGGCGTCGCGTCCGGCCTCGGGCAGCACGCTCCCCGTAAGCGGCTGCGGCAGCCCGTTCGAGCCAGCTCCCGCCGCCGTGGACGACGAGCGCGCCCCCGTCGAGGTTTCCTGGGAAACCTGCTGCATCAGCTTGTCGAGCGGCAGGTACAGCAGGTTGCTGCCGTTGCGCGTATCCACCAGCACCTTGGAGGTGTTGGCGAAGACCTGCTGCATGGTCTCGAGATAGAGGCGGTCGCGCGTGACCTGCGGCGCCTTGCGGTACTCGGCCAGGATCTGCGCGAACCGGGCGGCATCGCCCTCGGCGTTCTCGACGATGCGCTGGCGATAGCCCTCCGCTTCCTGCAACAGGCGCGAGGCCGCGCCCGCAGCGCGGGGCACCACGTCGTTGGCGTAGGCCTGCCCTTCGTTGATCTGGCGCTCCCGGTCCTGGCCGGCCTTGACCGCGTCGTCGAAGGCTGCCTGGACCTGTTCGGGCGGCTGCGCGTTCTGGATCGCGACGGTGCTGATCAGCACGCCGGTGCCGTACAGATCCATGATCTGCTGCATCAGCGTGGCCACTTCCGAGGCGACCTGTGTACGGCCTTCGTACAGCACGAAGTCCATCTTCTTCTTGCCCACGATCTCGCGCATCGCGGTTTCGGCCGCCTGCTTGACCGCTTCGTCGGGACCTCGGTTGTTGAACAGGTAGTCGCGCGCGCCGGTTTCCTTCAGGCGGTACTGGACGACGAACTGCATGTCGACGATGTTCTCGTCGTCCGTCAGCATCAGGGATTCCTGCAGCACTTTGCTGCGGGAGGTATTGCGGAAGCCGACCTCGATGGTCCGCAACTGCGAGAGATTGACGATCTCGTGGCTCTGGATGGGATACGGCAGGCGCCATTGGAAGCCGGCGCGCGTGGTTTCCTTGTATTTGCCGAACTGCGTGATGACCGCGACCTGGCCTTCCTGCACGATGAAGAAGCCCGACGCCAGCCACAGCAGCGCCACCACCACGACCACCACCAGCAGGCCGACGCCGGTGCCGCGGGAAGAAGGCGAAAAACGGCCGCCGCCGTTGTTGCCGCCGCCCGGAGGCCCGGAGGGCTTGCGGCCGAACAATCCGCCCAGCTTGCGGTTGAAGTCGCGCCACAGCTCGTCGAGATCGGGAGGTCCGCCGCTATTGTTGTCCCGTCCGTCGTTGGGCGGTCGCCGGGGAGGCTCGTTGCCGGAGCCGCCGCCGCTTCCGCGGCCCCAGTTGGAGTCGTTCAGATTGAATATTCGAGTTATCGAAGGCAGACGCATCTTTGTAGTAAGCGAAGCGGACGGGACGAACCCGTCGCCTAGGATCGGGCGTCAGCCGCAGGGCTGACGGACGAAGACAGCGTACGAAAGCGCGGATCGCCACTATTATTACCCAGGGCAACCGGATCTGCTTGACTGGCCTCGACAATCGCACCCCGCAGTGCATCCAGGCCGCAACGCTCGATCGCGCTCACGAACACCCGCGAGATCGTACCATGCTCGTTGCGCTCGACTCCGGCCTCGTGGCGGCTTTGGTCGATCTTGTTGTAGACCAGGATGCGCGGGATGTCCGCCGCCCCGATTTCCTCGAGCACCTTGTCCACCTGGGCGATCTGTTCGTCGCGCTGGGGGCTGGCGGCGTCCACCACGTGCAGGAGCAGGTCGGCGTGGACGGTCTCTTCGAGGGTGGCGCGGAATGCCGCGATCAGCGTGTGCGGCAGTTCCCGGATGAAGCCCACCGTATCCGACACGACGACCGAGCCCGCCCCTTCGATCCAGATGCGTCGGGTAGTGGTATCGAGAGTGGCGAACAACTGGTCGGCCGCGTAGACGTCGGCGCGCGTCAGGGCGTTGAACAACGTCGACTTGCCGGCGTTGGTGTAGCCCACCAGCGAGACCGAGAACGCCCCGCCGCGCGCCCGCGAGCGGCGCTGCGTCTGCCGCTGGCGTTCGAGCTTGTCGAGCCGGTCCCGCAGGGTGCGTACCTTGTCGCCGATCATGCGGCGGTCCATTTCCAGCTGCGACTCGCCCGGTCCGCGCATGCCTATGCCGCCACGCTGGCGCTCCAGGTGGGACCACATCCGCGTCAGGCGCGTGGCCAGGTGCTGCAGTTGCGCGAGCTCGACCTGCAGCTTGCCTTCGTGGCTCTGCGCCCGCAGCGCGAAGATGTCGAGGATGAGCGCGACCCGGTCGACCACCCGCATGTTCAGGGCGCGCTCCAGGTTGCGTTGCTGGGCCGGGGTCAGATTGTGGTTAAACAGGATGATCTCTGCCTGGCCCGCCGCGGCCGCCAGGGAGATTTCTTCCACCTTGCCCGAGCCGACGAATAGTGCGGCGTCCGGCCGCGCCCGGCGGGCAACGATGGTATCGACGATATGCGCGCCGGCCCCTTTGGCCAGCATGACGAATTCGTCGGTTTGTGCCTGGAATTCGGGCTCGCCGAAATCGACGCTGACGATCAGCGCCCGCATCAGCGGCCCGGCATTCCGGTTTGGGATTGGAGGATTAGTCTGCAGCGGCTTCAACCTGGAAGTTGACCGGACGCGAAGGCACCACGGTCGAGATGGCGTGTTTGTAGACCATTTGCGTCACGGTATTGCGCAGCAGCACGACGTATTGATCGAAGGATTCGATCTGGCCTTGCAGCTTGATGCCGTTGACGAGGTAAATGGAAACGGGAACGTGTTCTTTACGCAGCACGTTAAGGAACGGGTCTTGTAGCAATTGCCCTTTATTGCTCATTAGTGGGCTCCTGGATGTGTTTTTCTTGGCGGATGCCAACTCTGTTACTGTACCGGGTTTTCCCCAGGGAAACTAGCGAATCTCAAAACTGAGAAATGCCGTTCCCTTTATATGGGGATGCCGCTGCATTCCCACAAGAGCACTGCACCCGGAAAATACTCGGTTACCCCGCCTTGTCGAGATAAGGATTCCTCGAGTTTCTAAACTCGATCCTCAATGGAGTTCCCTGCAGCAAGAAAGTTTCCCGGAATCGCGTTTCGAGGTATCTGCGATACGAATCCGGAATCTGGTCCAGCGCGCTGCCGTGAATCACAATGAGCGGAGGATTCTGCCCCCCCTGGTGAGCATAACGCAGCTTGGGCCGGAAAATACCCTTGCGCGGAGGTTGCTGCTGATCCACGGCGGCTTGCAGCGCCCGCGTCAGCTTGGGCGTGGAAAGCTTGGCGAAAGCGGCGGCATGGGCCGCTTCGATGGATTTCAGCAACGGGCCGATGCCCGCATTGCGCAGCGCCGACACCGTGTGCATCTTGGCGAAGGAAAGAAAACGCAGTTTGCGGTCGAATTCGCGCTTGATTTCGTCCCGCCGGTCGCTGTCGGCGCGGTCCCACTTGTTGATGGCGACCACCAGCGCGCGGCCGGTCTCCAGCACGAAGCCGGCGATGTGGGCATCCTGCTCGGAGATCTCGGCGCTGGCGTCGAGCATCAGCAGCACCACGTTGCTGGCCTCGATCGCCTGCAGGGTCTTGATGACCGAGAACTTCTCGACCGCCTCGAACACCTTGCCCCGCTTGCGCAGGCCGGCGGTGTCGATCAGGGTGTAGCGGCGGCCGCCGCGCTCGAACTCGATCTCGATGGCATCGCGCGTCGTGCCAGGCTGGTCGAAGGCGATGACGCGCTCTTCCCCCAGCAGCGTGTTGACCAGCGTGGACTTGCCCACGTTGGGCCGGCCGACGATGGCCAGCTTGATCCGGTGGTCGACGGGGTCGACCGGGGCAAAGCCCTCTTCCCCCTCCACGGGCTCGCCGTCCTCCTCGGGCTCGGGCGCGGCCTCGACCAGGCCTTCCAACGCGGTCTCGATCAGGTCCACCACGCCGTCGCCGTGGGCGGCCGAAATCGCATGCGGCTCGCCCAGCCCCAACTCGTAGAACTCGGCGGACGCGGCCGTGCGGGACATGCCTTCGGCCTTGTTGACCGCCAGCAGCACCTTGCGCCCGGAGCGCCGCAGGCGCTCGGCGATCTCGCGGTCATGCCCGGTCAGGCCGACGCGGCCGTCGGTCAGGAATACCACGGCATCGGCCTCGTCCACCGCCTGGACGGTCTGCTTGGCCATTTCCGCCATGATCCCGTTCTTGGCCACCGGCTCGAAGCCGCCGGTATCGACGACGATGAAGGGATGATCCCCCACCCTGCCCTCGCCGTAATGGCGATCGCGCGTCAGGCCCGGGAAGTCGGCCACGAGCGCGTCGCGCGAACGGGTCAGCCGGTTGAACAACGTGGACTTGCCCACGTTGGGCCGTCCCACCAGGACGACCACCGGTTTGAATACAGAGGGTTTCATCGTCGAAAAAGCCTTGCTACTTATTGACCGACATTGATCAGGGACAGATTGCCCTTGGAGGTCTGCACCAGCACGCCGCGGTCGGTCGGCACGGGCGGCGCCAGGATGGCGCTGCCGTCGGTTGCGATGCGGGCCAGCAGGCTGCCGTCCTCCCGCTGCAGGAAATGCACGTAGCCCTGGTAATCGCCCACGGCGATGGCCCGGCCGACGGATGCCGGCGCGGTCAGGCCGCGGTTCTGCAGGACGTCCTGCTTCCAGATGTTGGCGCCGCTGTCGAGCGCGAAGCCGAAGACCACGCTACGGTCATTGACCGCATAGGCGAAGCGTACGTCGGCGGCCAGGCCCGTCACGCTGGAAAACTCGCGCGACCAGGTCGAATTGCCCGAGCCCACGTCGAAGCAATTGATGCGGCCCTGGTAGGTGACGGCGCACAACTGCCGGCCCGATATGACCGGCGCGCCCACGACGTCGGCGACACGCTCGAGCTCGCTGGTGCCGCTCGGATTGGCTACGGTGCCTTCCCAGCGCACCGCGCCGCCGTTGGTCGCGATGGCGATCAGCTTGCCGCCCGGCAGGCCGGTGAAGACGTAGCCGCCGGAGAGCAGCATCTCGCCCGGCGCGCGCAGCGCCAGCGCGGGCCCAGGACGCTGGACGCTCCAGCGCCGGCGGCCGGTGTCGGCGTCATAGGCCTGGATCCGGTAGTCGCCGCTGCGCACGACGACCAGGCCGTCGCCCACCAGGGGCGGGATGGTGATCTCGCTGGACGCCTGGGCACGCCACTTGACCGCTCCCGTGTCATCGAGGGCGATTACCTCGCCGCGCGGCGTCGCCACCGCGGTGACACGGCCGTCGCTGCCGACGCCCGCGGACAGGTTGGTCTTGGTCGAGGTGCGCCAGATCTCGGCGCCGGTGGCCAGCGAGTATTTGCCGACCGAGCCGTTGGTGGTGGCGGCGTAGACGGCGTCGCCCACTACCACGGGCACGAAGCCGACCCCGGATTTGTTGCCTACCGATACGCTCCAGCCATTGCTGACCGGCAGCGTGGCATTGAAATTGGTCAGGGGAGCCGGCGGATAGCGCGGCTTCTCGCTGGAGAACAGCGAACATCCTCCGAGCGCGAGCACGGCCGCGATCGCGGCGGCCTGGCGCAGGCGGCGCCAGCCGAGGCGCTCGCCGGTATGGCGGTTAAGCAACTCCATCAAGCTCCTCCGAGGGCATCGAGTTTCAGTTGGATGGACGAACGCAGGTCGGTGGACGGATCGAGCTTGGCGAGCGCTTCCTCGTAGGCCTTGCGAGCCTCGTCGCGCTTGCCCTGCCCGGCCAGCACGTCGCCGCGGCGGTCCGCGTACAGGGCGGCAAAGGCGGCGGGCGGCTGCGAACCGAGCACGCCGAGCGCCTCGTCGTAGCTCTTCTCGTCCAGCAGCAGTCCGGCCAGCCGCAGGCGCGCCACCGCGGCCAGGGCTTCGTCGTCGCCGCGGTCGATCACCCACTGCAACTGGGCGCGCGCCGACTTGGCGTCGCCCGCATTCTGGTAGGCATGCGCCGCCAGCAGCGCCGCCCGGGGCGCGTAGCCGGTGCCCGCGTACTTCTCGAGGATGGTTCCGGCCGCATCCTTCACCCGGGCCATGTCGCCGGCTTCGGCGGCCTTTTCCAGCGCCTCGAACTGGCCCATGGCGTTGGCCGCCTGGTTGCGCTGGTACCACTGCCAGCCGTTCCAGGCCGCCGCGGCCAGCAGCACGATGGCCGCCACCCCCAGTATGAGGTTGCCGTACTTGGCCCACCAAGCCTTGAGTGATTCCAGTTGTTCCTGTTCGTCGATGTCGT
The DNA here is from genome assembly GCF_002188465.1 of Pigmentiphaga sp. NML080357. Classification (GTDB taxonomy): domain Bacteria; phylum Pseudomonadota; class Gammaproteobacteria; order Burkholderiales; family Burkholderiaceae_B; genus Pigmentiphaga. The sequence goes on from NZ_NINW01000026.1 coordinate 146,505, forward strand.
AGGCCATGCACGCCCCGGTTGATTGGATAATGGCAAGAATATGTCGCGGGCCGGCTGCAACCCGCGGAAACTCAAGAGCCGCAAGATTAACTGATACGGCGCCGTCCCGTATCCGGCGGCCGTGAAAGCCGGCTATTCCGACCCGCTGGCGACCAGTTCGTTCACCAGGAATCGCGGCAGCTCGGCCATCGAGACCCGGCGCTGGGGCACCCCCTCGGCGCGCAACGCCTTGACGCTGGCTGCGCCTTCGGCCATTTCGTCCTCGCCGAGGATCACCGCGTATTCGGCCCCGCTGCCATCGGCGCGCTTCATCTGCGACTTGAAGCTGCCGCCGCCGCAATGCAGGATCACGTCCAGCCCCTCATCGCGCAAGGCTTCGGCCAGCCGCATGGCGGCGCGGGCTGCCGGCTCGCCCTGGTGCACCACGTAGACGTCGCACTCGGGCTGGGCTTGCGCCGGCCGCGCCTGGGACCACAGGTCCAGCAGCCGCTCCATGCCGATGGCGAATCCCACCGCCGGCGCCGGCTTGCCGCCCAGGAGCGAGATCAGGCCATCGTAGCGCCCTCCCCCGCAGACGGTCCCCTGGGCGCCGAGCCGGTCGGTCACCCACTCGAACACGGTCAGGTTGTAGTAGTCCAGGCCGCGCACGAGGCGCGGATTCACCCGGTAGGAGATGCCCGCATCGTCGAGCCTCTCGCGCACGCCGTTGAAATGCGCCAGCGACGCCTCGCCCAGGTAGTCGAGCAGGCGCGGCGCGTTGTCGGCCATCTCCTGCAGCGCGGGGTTCTTGGTATCGAGCACGCGCAGCGGATTGGTATAGAGCCGCCGCTTGCCGTCCTCGTCGAGCTGGTCCTTGTAGCCTTCCAGGTAGGCGATCAGCGCCTGCCGATGCGCGAGGCGCTCCTCGGCCGAACCGAGCGAGTTGATCTCCAGCCGGATGTCGGCCAGGCCGAGAATCTTCCAGAGCCTGGCCAGCATGAGGATCAGCTCGACGTCGATGTCGGGCCCCGCCAATCCGAGCGCTTCCACGTCGATCTGGTGGAACTGGCGGTAGCGGCCCCGCTGCGGGCGCTCGTGCCGGAACACCGGGCCGATCGCGAACACCCGCTGCGGGCGGTCGTAGATCAGGTTGTGCTCGATGGTGGCGCGCACCATGCCGGCCGTGAACTCGGGCCGCATGGTGAGCGAATCGCCGTTCAGCGAGTCGGTGAAGCTGTACATCTCTTTTTCGACGATGTCCGTCACCTCGCCGATGCCGCGCGTGAACAGCCGCGTCTGCTCCAGCACCGGCGTGCGCAGATTGCGGTAGCCGTAGCTGCGCAACCACTCGCGCACCAGCGACTCCAGCCGCTCCCACTGCCCCGAATCGGCCGGCAGGATATCGTTCATGCCGCGGATCGCGGACACTTTCTGGAAATTTTCGTTAGTCATTTTGGGGTACCCCCCTACGCGCTGACGCGCGCCCCCCAGGGGGCGGCGCTGGCGGACCGGCAAAGCCGGATCCGCGGCGCCCTGGATCTAGTACGGCTTTCCTGGTTCGTGCGCTGTTGCCACCGCTGGCAGCCAGCGAAGCACCGATGCCACAACCCAAGATAACGGTACTAGACCCAGGATGCGGTGGATCCGGCTTTGCCGGTCCACCCGCATCGCCCCCTGGGGGGCGCCCGTCAGGGCGTAGGGGGGGGATTGAACCTTTTTTCTACGTAATCTTCCACCAGCGCCTGGAACTCGCGGGCGATGTGCTCGCCCTTGAGCGTGACCGAGCGCTGGCCATCGATGAACACCGGCGCCACCGGCTGCTCGCCCGTGCCGGGCAGGCTGATGCCGATGTCCGCGAACTTGCTTTCGCCCGGGCCGTTCACCACACAGCCCATGACCGCCACGTGCAGGTTTTCGGCACCAGGGTACTTCAACCGCCACACCGGCATCTGCGCCCGCAGGTAGTGCTGGATGTCGGCCGCCAGCTCCTGGAACACGGTGCTGCTGGTGCGACCGCAGCCCGGGCAGGCCACCACCACGGGCGCGAACGCGCGCAGCCCCAGGCTTTGCAGGATTTCCTGCGCGACCACCACCTCCTTGGTGCGGTCGCCATTGGGCTCGGGCGTCAGCGAGACCCGGATGGTGTCGCCGATGCCCTCCTGCAGGAGGATGCTCATGGCCGCGGTCGAGGCGACGATGCCCTTGCTCCCCATGCCGGCCTCGGTCAGGCCGAGATGCAGCGGGTACTCGCAGCGCCGCGCGAGATCGCGGTACACCGCGATCAGATCCTGCGCGTTGCTGACCTTGCACGACAGGATGATGCGATCGCCGGGCAACCCCAGCGACTCCGCCCGCCGGGCATTGTCCACCGCCGACACCACCAGCGCGTCGCGCATGACGGCCTGGGCGTCCCAGGGCCTGGCCCGGCGGCCGTTCTCGTCCATCATGCGCGCCAGCAGATCCTGGTCCAGGCTGCCCCAGTTGACGCCGATCCGCACCGGCTTGTCGTAGCGGCACGCGACCTCGATCATCTGCGCGAAATTGTCGTCCCGCTTCCTGCCCGCTCCCATGTTGCCCGGATTGATCCGGTACTTGGACAAGGCCTGCGCGCACTCCGGATACTGCGTCAGCAGCTTGTGCCCGTTGTAGTGGAAGTCGCCCACCAGGGGAACGTCCACGCCCATGCGGTCGAGCTGCTCGCGTATGGCGGGCACCTCGCGGGCGGCTTCGGCGGTATTGACGGTGATGCGCACCACCTCGGAGCCGGCCAGCGCGAGTTCCTTGACCTGGATGGCGGTGGCGATGGCATCGGCCGTGTCGGTGTTGGTCATGGACTGGACCATCACCGGCGCGTCGCCGCCTACCGCGACCGATTTGCCCGCCCAGCCGATGCGGACCTGGCGGGTCGGCCGGCGCGTGGCGGGCCCCGCGGGGAACGGGGCGTTGTCGCTCGAGGATTCGGCTACGGGCTGCGTAGGGTTCATGATGCGGAATACGCTATTGCAGGGTGAGCCGGGCCACGTTGTCCCGGCGATACGGCGCCAGGTCGACCGGAGCGCCGCGCCAGCTCAAGTCTACCCCGTTGACGTTGCCGATCACGACACGGTAGGGAGCGCCGGACGGGTCGAGCGCATAGGGTTCGTTGGCCGGGATGATGCGCGAGACGGCCACGGTGCCGTCCGCGCGCCGGATCTCGACCCAACTGGCCTGTTTCAGGGTCAGCGCCAGGCCAGGCTCGGGGGCCGGCGCAGGAGCGGGCTCGGGAGGCGCAACCGGCTCCAGCGCGGGCGCGGGCGTGGCGGGCGGCGCCGCGGGCGTTTCGGCCGTAGTGGCGGGCGCCAGCGGCGTCTCCACCTGGATGGCGGTCTTGCTGCCGGCGACGTCCAGGTCCGTGGACGCCGATTGCTGGCCGAAGGAAAGCTTGCCCTGCTGGTTGAGCGCATAGCCAAGCAGCACCAGCGCCAGTACGGCCATCACGCCGCCCACCAGCCACGGCGCCAGGCGCTTGCGCCCTCCCGCGGCAGGCCAGGCGCGGCCGGACGATTGCGCCAGCGGGCTGGACAGCGACGATGCCTGCTCCAGCGAAACCGGATCGGCAACCTGCAACTGCGGCGACAGGGCCTGCAGCATCGGGGCCGGATCGATCTCGAGCAGGCGCGCGTAATTGCGCACGAAACCCCGCAGCGGCATGCCTTGCGGCAGCTCGGCCCAGTTTTCGTTCTCGAGTGCGCGGATCTGGCGCACGGCGAACTTCAGGCGGTCGGAGACATATTCCTGGGACCAGCCCCGCGCTTCGCGCAGGCGCGCCAGTTCCCGGCCCACGGACGACGAAGACGGCGCGCCGGACGCGGGCGCATCGCCACCCCGCAGTCCGAGCTGGCCGGTTTCGTTGTGTTCAGACATCGACGACTCCTTGTCAGGCCCCATCGCCGAAGAGGCCGGGCCGGCACCGCGGTTGCATCATTCGCGCACCTCGACGATGCGGCCGAAGCGGGTTTCGCCCGCCAGGCGCTCCTTGAGGCGGGTGCGATCCTTGACCTCGCCGGCCAGTTGGCCGCAGGCGGCGTCGATGTCGTCGCCGCGCGTCTTGCGCACGGTCGTGACGATGCCTGCGTCCATGAGGCGCTGCGCGAACAGTCTCACCCTCGCCGCCGGCGAGCGCTTGAGCCCCGACTGCGGGAAGGGATTGAAAGGAATGAGGTTGAACTTGCACGACACCTGTCGCGCAATGTCTATGAGTTGCCGCGCGTGCTCGTCGCCATCGTTGATGCCGTCGAGCATGACGTATTCGAAGGTGATGAAGTCGCGCGGCGCGAATTCGAGATAGCGCTGGCAGGCGGCGATGAGCTCGCTCAGCGGGTACTTGCGGTTGAGCGGCACGAGGTCGTCGCGCAAGGCGTCGTTGGGCGCGTGCAGCGACACCGCCAGCGCCACCGGGCAATCGCGCGCGAGCCGGTCCATCATCGGCACCACGCCCGAGGTGGACACCGTCACCCGCCGGCGCGACAAGCCGTAGGCGTTGTCGTCGAGCATCAGGCGCAGCGCCGAAACCGTGTTGTCGTAATTGAGCAGGGGTTCTCCCATGCCCATCATGACCACGTTGCTGATGACCCGGTCGTCGCCGGCGCCCAGCTGGACCGGTGCGCCCCGGACCAGGCGCGCCCCTTCCCTGTCGGCCTCGATGGTGCGACGCGCCAGCCACAACTGGCCGATGATCTCGTCCACGCCGAGGTTGCGGTTGAACCCCTGGTGGCCGGTGGAACAGAAGCGGCAGGCGACGGTACAGCCCGCCTGCGTGGAAATGCAGAGCGTGCCGCGGTCGTCTTCGGGAATGAAGACGGTTTCGACCGCGTTGCCATTGCCGACGTCGAGCAGCCATTTGCGCGTGCCATCGGCCGACTTGTGCGCCGTGACCACGCCGGGAACCCGGATCTCGCAGTGGCGGGCAAGCTTCTCGCGAAACGACTTCGCCAGGTCGGTCATCTGCTCGAAATCGTCCACGCCGCGCTGGTGCAACCAGCGCTGCAACTGCTTGGCGCGGAACGGTTTGTCCCCCCAGTTTTCCACCAGCGAGGCGAGCGCGGCCCCGTCCAGCCCCAGCAGATTGACAGGCGGGGATTCGGGACGTGGCGCGGCCTTGTCGGCCTGGGCGATCGGCGAGATCGGATTCATCTCGGCCTCCTGGGGAAAACGGGCATCCGGGCTCAGCGGCTGTGGATGCTCAGTTCGGGGAAGAAGAAGGCGATTTCGACCTTCGCGGTTTCCGGGGCGTCCGAGCCGTGCACCGCGTTGGCGTCGATGCTGTCGGCGAAATCGGCGCGGATCGTGCCTTTCTCGGCCTTCTTCGGGTCGGTGGCGCCCATCAGGTCGCGGTTCTTCTGGATGGCGTTCTCGCCCTCCAGCACTTGCACGAACACCGGGCCGGAGACCATGAAGTCGACCAGGTCCTTGAAGAACGGGCGCGCGGCGTGCACGGCGTAGAAACGCTCGGCGTCGGTACGCGAGAGCTGCAGCATGCGCGCGGCCACGACCTTGAGGCCGGCGGCCTCGAAACGGGAAACGATCTGGCCGATGACGTTCTTGGAAACCGCATCCGGCTTGATGATCGAAAGGGTGCGCTCGATGGCCATCAAAAACTCCAATAAAAACAAATACTTTGAGGGGAACTTAAACGTTAAATTGTATCACGCCTGCTTGACGGAACGCGTGTCCGCAAACGCCTCTGAAACTTGGCGCCAGCCCCACTGGAAGCGGGCGGAACCCTGGGGCATACTCGGTGTCTGACACACCATGCCCGCTCGCGGGGCTGAACGAGCAAAAAGACCACAAGGAGTCGCTCAATCATGAACGATCTACGCACCTCTCCCTTCGGCCGAACCGGGACTGCGCCCGGCGAAGTCGCGCGCAATCGCGTTTTGCGCAACACCTATTGGCTGCTGGCCCTGTCGCTGATCCCCACCGTCCTGGGCGCGGCCATCGGCGTCAACACCGGCCTGGCCCAGATCATGGGCGGCAGCCCCGGCATCACCACCGTGGTCTTCCTGGTCGGCGCCTTCGGCCTGATGTTCGCAATCGAGAAGAACAAGCACAGCAGCCTGGGCGTGGTCCTGCTCCTGGCTTTCACCTTCTTCATGGGCCTGATGCTGTCGCGCATGATCGGCTTCGTGCTGGGCATGGCCAACGGCGCCACCCTCATCATGACCGCCTTCGGCGGCACGGCGGTGGTATTCGGCACCATGGCGACGCTTGCCACCACGATCAAGCGCGACCTCTCGGCCCTGGGCAAATGGCTGTTCATCGGCGCCGTGGTCATCCTGGTGGCGGCGCTGGCCAACATCTTCCTGCAGTTGCCCGCGCTGATGCTGACCATTTCGGTCCTGGCCATCGTCATCTTCTCGGCCTTCATGCTGGTCGACCTGCAGCGCGTCGTCAACGGCGGCGAAACCAACTATGTCTCGGCCACCCTGGCGATCTACCTCGACATCTACAACGTGTTCGTCAACCTGTTGATGCTGCTGGGGATCTTTGGCGGGGATAGGGAGTAGCCCCCCTACTCGCTGACGCGCCCCCCCCAGGGGGCGATGCGGGTGGACCGGCGGAGCCGGATCCGCGGTGCCCCCTGGGGGCGCGCGTCAGCGCGTAGGGAGGGATCCCTTCCTCAAGCGATTGCAGGTTCGCCGGGTTCGAATACGGCGATGGACTCTACGTGGCCGGTGTGGGGGAACATGTTGATCACGCCGGCGGCGCGCAGGATGAATCCGCCTTCGTGGACGAGGATGGCGGCGTCGCGGGCCAGGGTCGAGGGATTACAGGACACGTAGACGATGCGCCGGGGCCGGTCCTCGCCGAGCGTGGAAAGGGCCTTGGCTACCGCCAGCGCGCCTTCCCGGGGCGGATCGATCAGCATCCGGTCGAAATGGCCCAGGCTGCGTAGCCAGGCCTCGTCCACCTCGAACAGATTCAAGGTCGAGAAGGCGGTGTGGGCCTCGAGCCCCTGCCTGCGGGCTGCCTCGAGGGCGCGGTCGGTCAGCGCCTGGCTGCCTTCCACGCCGACGACCTCGCGGCAGCGGGTAGCCAGCGCGAGCGTGAAGTTGCCCAGGCCGCAGAACAGGTCCGCCACCCGGTCTGCCGGCCGGGGATCGAGCAAGGCGATGGCGCGCGACACCAGGACGCGGTTGATCGCATGGTTGACCTGGGTGAAATCGGTCGGCTTGAACGGCATGCGCAGGCCGAACTCAGGCAAGGCATAGGCCAGCCCGTCGGCATCCTCGGGTTCGAGCGGATGCACGCTGTCGGGCCCCTTGGGCTGCAGCCACCAATGGACGCCGTGGCGCGCCGCAAACGCCCTGAGGACAGCCAGGTCCTCGTCGACCAGCGGAATCAGGTGCCTCAGCACCAGCACGACCTGGCTGTCGCCTACCGCCACCTCGATCTGCGGAATGCGGTCGCGCGCCGGCATCGCGGCCACCATTTCCCGCAGCGGCACGAGCAGCGACGCGACGTGCGGATGCAGCACGTGGCATTCACGCATATCGGCCACGTAGCTGCTCTTGCGTTCGCGGAAACCGACCAGCACGCCTCCTTTCTTGACGACCACCCGCACCGACAGCCTGGCGCGATAGCGATAGCCCCAGGACGGGCCGTAGATGGGGGGCAGTATCCGTTGCGGCACCAGTTTGCCGATGTGCCACAAGGTGTCCTCCAAGACGCGCTGCTTGATCGCCACCTGCGCGGCCGGGTCGACGTGTTGCATCGCACAGCCCCCGCATACGCCGAAATGCGCACAGCGCGGCGCCACCCGCTGCGGCGAAGCGCGCACGACACTTTCCGTCTCGGCCAGCTCATAGGAGGGTTTGCGCTTGATCACCTTCAGCGTCACCCGTTCGCCCGGCAAGGCGCCTTCGACGAACACCACCTTGCCCTGGCGCCGCGCAATGCCGCGTCCTTCCAGGTCGACCGATTCGATGGCCACGGAACCGTCGTGGAACTCGTCGGCAACGGCCTGCCCTTCCAGCCCGTGCTGGAACGTTTGATCTGCTTCTTGACTCATGTTGGGTTCACTTAGCGCCGCGCCGCGAGCGTCCCGGGCCGCGCGTGCGGCCACGCCTACCACGCGGCGAGGTATTCCTTCCAGTGCGGCTGGTCCAGGGACTCGAGCGTGCTGCGCACCAGCTCGAGCTCCGCGTCGTACTGGGCGCGCGACAGCATGCCCCGCACCAGGCGGAAGCGGCAATAGACCAGCCAGGTATTGACCACGTCCGTCTCGCAATAGGCCCGCACCTCTTCCTGCCGGCCCGAGCTCCACGCCTTCCACACCTGGCTGCCGTCCATGCCCAGCTTGCCGGGAAAGCCGCACAGCTTGGCCAGCTCGTCCAGCGGGGCATTGGCGCGTCCATTGTATTTGGCCAGCAGGTCCATCAGGTCGCAATGCCGATTGTGGTAGCGGCTGATGTAGTTGCTGTAGCGGAAATCGCGGTCGTCTTCCCCCATGTCCCAATAGCGCGAGGCCTGGATGCCGTGGATCAGCCCGCGGTAATGCAGCACGGGCAGATCGAAGCCCGAGCCGTTCCAGCTGATGAGCTGCGGCGTGTAGCGGTCGATGGTCTTGAAGAATCCGGAAATCAGCGTGGCCTCGGAATCGTCGGCCTTGCCTATGCACTTGACCCGGAAACCGTCGTCGTCGCGGAACACGCATCCCACCACCGCCACCTTCTGCAGGTGCAGCGGCAGGAAATCGTGCCCGACCGCCTCGCGCCGGGCGGCGGTGGCCCGCTCGACCACCTCCGCGTCCGGCACGTCGTTCCCCCAGCCGTTGAGCGTGCGCAGGCCTTCCACGTCCGGAATGGTTTCGAGGTCGAAGACCAGCATGGGCGTCATTGCGAACCTCAGCGCGAAGGCAGGTAGTCGATGGGGTCGACCGGACGGCCCTGGCGGCGTATCTCGAAATGCACGCGGGGCGACTCGGCGTCGGTGCTGCCGAGCTCGGCGATCTTCTGTCCGCGCCGCACCGCCTGCCCTTCCTTGACCAGCATGGCGCGGTTGTGCGCATAGGCGGACAGGAAGGTGTTGTTGTGCTTGATGATGATCAATTGCCCGTAGCCGCGCAATCCGCTGCCGCTGTAGACCACCTTGCCGTCGGCCGCCGCCAGGACCGGATCGCCGACGTTGCCGGCGATGTCCAGGCCCTTGTTGCGGGTCTCGTGGAAGTTCTCGATGATCTTGCCGCTGGCCGGCCATCCCCATTCGACGCGCTCGCTCGCCGGTTCCGTGCGAGAAGGAGCCGGCGCAGGCGTCGCGGGAGGCGTGCTGGGCGCTGGCGTGGCAGGCGTGGCGGGTGCCGGCGTCGGCGTGCCCAGCGGACGCGTGGTCGACTGGGAAGGAGCCGGCACCGGCGTGACCTGGGCTACGCCGGTATCGGCGGGCTTGGGTGTGGTCGACCCCGGCCGGGTGACGCGCAGCACCTGCCCCGGACGGATCTGGTTCGGGTCCTCGAGATTGTTCCACTGGGCGATGTCGCGCCAGTCCTGGCCATGGTCGAGGGCGATGCGGATCAGCGTGTCGCCGCGCTTGACCACGTAGGTGTCGGCATCGACCAGGCGCGAGGATTCCCGGCCCGCCGTGGCGGGGGGCTCGGCGGACTTGGCCGGCGTGGTGCGATCGACCACGGGGACCGTCCTCGGCGCGGATCCGCAGGCCGCCAGCAGCAATGCGCAGCCCGTCCAGGCCAGCGCATGCATTGCGGCCCGTCCGAGCATCCCGGGCGCCAGGCGCCGGGGTCGATTGGATTCCTCGCGGCTCGGCTTGCGCCAATTCTGCATCCCTGATCTCCTATTCATTACAACAACACACCCGACTGCAGCGGCACGAAACGCACCGGCTCCAGTTCGGTCCGCACCCAGCTCTGGGCTCCGGTGCGCTCTATCATGACCAGTCTTTGCCTGGCGCCGCCTTCCGGCGCCACCAGCCTGCCACCGAGCGCCAGCTGCGCCAGCAGGGCCTCGGGAATCTTCAATCCCGCCGCCGCCACCACGATGGCGTCGAAGGGAGCGGCGCTCGGCACGCCTTGCATGCCGTCGCCGAAAACCAGGCGCACGTGGGCGAACCGGAACGGCCGCAGCCGGTTGCGCGCCAGTTCATGCAGGGCCTTGATGCGTTCGATGGAATACACCTCCCGCGCCACGCCCGCCAGCACCGCGGCCTGATACCCGCAACCGGTTCCGACCTCCAGCACCTTGCCGAGTTCGCGCCCGTTGCGCGCGGCCGCGATCATGCGCGCCACGATCCAGGGTTGCGAGATCGTCTGGCCGTGCCCGATGGGCAGCGCCGCATCCTCGTACGCGCGGCTGGCAAGCGCCTCGTCGACGAAGCGATGCCGCGGTATGGCCTGCACCGCCTCGAGCACCCGTTCGTCGCCGATGCCCTGGGCGCGCAGGCGCGCCACCAGCGAGCTGCGCATGCGTTCGGAATTGAGCCCGTGATTCGGCTCGGCGGCGGGCGGCCGGGCCTGCCCCGCGGCGGGCACCACCAGGCGGGCAGGCGCCAGCCGCGTATTGCTGTTGGTGGGTTTGGCCTCGTCGGGACGCGGAGGCTTGGCCGGTACGCTCCGGACCACCGGCGGCCGGCCGGTGCTGACCCGTGTATTGCTGTTGGCCGCCGTGATGGGTGGCGACGAGGGCACCGCCCGGCGCGGCGCGGCGCGGGTTTCTCCCGTGTCGCGGGCCCGGGCGGGCGCGGGCGTCAGCGGTTTGCGCCTGTCCATTCCGCGGGAATCCATTCGCGCATCGGTTCGATCTGCGCAGCGTGCGTCAGGTCGAACCGCAGCGGGGTGACCGAGACCGCGCCGTCGGCGCAGGCATGGAAATCCGTCCCGGGCGTCGCGTCGGCCGCCTTGCCGGCCGGGCCGATCCAGTAGACCGGCTCGCCATAGGGCGTGGACGAGCGAACGACCGGCTCGGAGGGATGGCGGCGTCCCAGGCGGGTGACCCGCGGCGGCTTGAGCTCCGATAACGGCAGGTTGGGAATATTGACGTTCAGCAGCGTGGGCGCCTCGAGCGGTCGGGCGATGAAGCGCTCGACGAAGCTGCGCGCCGCCGCGGCGGCCGCGTCCAGGTGTGTCCAGCCCTTGGATACCTGGGAAAAGGCGATCGAAGGGATGCCGAACAGGTAGCCTTCGGTCGCCGCGGCGACCGTCCCGGAATACAGGGTGTCCTCGCCCATGTTCTGGCCGTCGTTGATGCCCGACACCACGAGGTCCGGCCGGCGATCGAGCAGGCCGGTCAGGGCGACGTGCACGCAATCGGACGGCGTGCCGTTGACATAGAGAAAACCGTTGGTGGCCTTGCGCACGGACAGGGGCCGGTCCAGCGTGAGGGAATTGGACGATCCGCTGCGATTGGTCTCGGGCGCGACCACGATCAATTCGGCGAGCGGGCGCAGCGCCTCGACCAGGGCAGCCAGGCCGGGGGCGAAATAGCCGTCGTCGTTGGAAATCAGAATCAACATCTATCGCCCCGAACTCTCACGCAATGCCATCTCCAGTTAGCGGCAAAAGAATCTTGCTGTCGGCGCTGCCTGCCGCAACGAAAAAAGCCCGCACGGCGACCCTGCGGGCTTGTGTCGTCCGGAACGAGCCGGGCAGCCTCCTGGTTGCTTGACGGTTCCGGACGCGCGTCCGTTTCCGGCCCACCGAATGCTCTCGGATTGTACATGAGCCCCCTTCCCGCCCGTAGAGGAATCCCCCAGGCGTTGCGCCGCCGCCCTAGGGAGTCAGCACGGCGCGGGCAATTGCTTCTCGTACGCCGCGACCAGCGCGTCGAGGAAACCGCGCACCGCCGGCACCAGCCCGCGTCGCGACGGAAACACGGCCTGTACGATGCCTTCGGGCAGCGAATATTGGGTCAGCGTAACCTGCAATCGCCCCGCCTCGACGTCGGCCGCCACCATGAACCAGGGCAGACAGGCCAGCCCCAGTCCCTGCAGGACGGCGGTTTGCAGCGTACTGAGATCGTCCACCGACAAGCGGGGGACATGGGCTACCGAAACTTCCTTTCCGTCGGGGCCGGTGAAGCGCCAGACGTGCTTTTCGGCAGCCTGCATCATGCTCAGCGTCGGCATGCGCGCGAGGTCCCGCACATCCTGGGGCTGCCCGTGCCGCGCGAAAAAGCCCGGCGTGGCGGCCAGCACCATGCGGCTTGTGGCCAGGGGCCGCACCACCAGCTCGGAATCCTCCAGGGGCGGCTGGCGCACGCGCAACGCCAGGTCGAACCCCTCCTCCACCACGTCCACCCGCCGGGAAGTAGCGTCGATCTGCACGCGCACGAGCGGATTGCGTTCGAGGTAGTCCGACACAATGCGCGCGACGTCGCTTTGCAACAGGCCGACCGGGCAGCTGAAACGTATCAGCCCTTGCGGCTGCGAGGTGGTGCGGTCCACCGCCTCCCGGGCCGCGGCCGCCTCGGCCGCAAGCGCCGCGCAGTGCTGGTAGTAGGTGTGGCCGATCTCCGTCACCGATATTTTTCGCGTCGTGCGGTTGAGCAGCCGGACTCCCAGCTCGTCTTCGAGACCGGCGATACGGCGGCTGATGCGCGACACCGGTATTCCCAGGGCCTGGGACGCAGCGGTATAGCCGCCGTGCTCGACCACCTTGGCGAACAAATACATGTCATTGAGGTCCTGCATGGCTTTCCCCCCGGCCAACTATTCCATACATGGAAAAGTTATTCTCATGAAGGCCAGTTTAAAAATGATTGTTGAGGATATATCTTGTCGGAGTGGCGGAGATCATCCGCATTAACCCTTACAACCTCTTGTTCCAGGAATCCTCATGAAAGTCCTGCACATCGATTCCAGCTCCACCGGGGCCGCATCCGTGTCCCGCGAATTGACTGCCGCCGTGGTGCAGGCCCTGCGCCAGGCCGACCCCGGACTGGAGGTCCGCTACCGGGACCTGATCGCCCAGCCGCCCGCCCACCTGGACGGCGCGCTGCTGCAGTCCCTGCGGCCCCAGCCCGGCACGGTGCTGCCCGACGATGCCGAGTTCCGCAAGGAAGTCGCCTACACCGACGAACTGCTCGAGGAATTCCTCGCCGCCGACGTGGTGGTGGTGGGTGCGCCCATGTACAACTTTTCCATTCCCTCGCAGCTGAAGGCGTGGATCGATCGTGTCGCGCAGGCCGGCAAGACCTTCCGCTATACCGCCAACGGGCCGGAAGGACTGGCCGGCGACAAAAAGGTCGTGATCGTGTCGTCGCGCGGCGGCAAGTACGTGGGCACGCCCATCGAGACCATGCTCGATCATCAGGAGTCCTACCTGCGCGCCGTGTTCGGCTTCTTCGGCGTGGTCGACGTCGACATTCTCCGCGCCGAAGGTGTGGCGCTCGGCACGGAGGCGCGCGCCGAGGCGGTGGAGGAAGCCCTGCAACGCGCCGGCCTGCTGGCCGGGGAGTTGGCCGCGGTCGCCTGATACCCGCGGCTCCGGCTCCAGGGCGCCGCGTCCGTCAGCGCGGCGCCCCGTAGAGCAGCAGCAACAGCCCCGCCACCACCAGGGCCATGCCGTACCGCTCGCGCCGGCTTGCATGCTGGGCGAACACGCGCCTGGACGCGAGCTGAGCGAAGAGCACTTCCACCAGCCCCAGCGTGCGTACATTGGCTGCCGAGGTCAGGGCAAAGCCGATGTACCAGCACTGCGAGGCGAATGCCCCCATGAAGCCGGCCGCCAGCGAGGAACGCCACGCCGCCAGGACACCGCGCAGCACGTCGCGCTGGAACAGGGCCTGCCAGGCCACGAGCGCGGCGGTCTGCATCAGCAGTCCCACCACCAGCGTCATGCTGGCGCGCAGTGCGAACGAACCTGTTCCGAGCGAGACGATGGCGCCGCGAAAAGCGACCGCCGACAAGGCGAAAAACGCCCCCGATGCGATGCCGAGCAGCGCCGGGCGCCAGCTGCTCCCCGCCCCTGCCCCCGGCTTCCAGGACATCGTCACGACCCCTGCCGTTGCCACCACGACGGCGCATGCGGCCGGGATCCCGAGCGGATCGCCCAGCACCAGCACGGCGAAGACCGCAACCAGCACCGGCTCGGTCTTCACGTAGACCGTACTCAACGCGAAATTGCGCAACTGCATGGTCGCCAGCATCAGCACGGTGGCGAGGATCTGCGCCGCCGCGGCGCCCGCCGCGAACAGCAGGAACTCGCCGTTGGCGGCCGGCAACGGTTCGCGCCCCGCCAGCATCACGACGGCGAGAAAAACCAGGGAGAACGGCAGGCCATAGAGAAAGCGCACCTGCGCCGCGCCCAGCGTGCCCAAGGTGCTGGTCAGCTTGTGCTGCATGGTATTGCGGGCGGTCTGCGCGGCCGCGGCGATCAGCGTGGCGGGAATCCAGAGCAGCGAAGTGTCCAAGGGCACGGCCTGTAAACGGTCAGCCCGGGATCATACCGTGCGGCATGCCGGCATACTCCTGCCGGCCGTTGCGTTCGGCCAGGTAGCGGCCGGGCGGCTTGCCCAGCGCCTTCCTGAACATGGTGATGAAGGCGCTGACCGACTCGTAGCCCAGGTCCATCGCTACCCGCTGCACGGGCATGCCGGCGGACAGGCGCTGCAAAGCCGCGATCACGTGCAATTGCTGGCGCCACCTGCCGAAACTCATGCCTGTCTCGGCCTTGATGAGCCGCGCGAGGCTGCGCTCGCTCATCGCGACCTGTTGCGCCCATTGCGAGACGGTGCTGCGGTTCGACGGATCGGCGGCCAGCGCGTCGGCGATCTTGCGCAAGCGGCTGTGCGCGGGCACCGGCAGATGCAATTGCTCCGTGGGCATCTGCGCCAGTTGTTCGAGCAGCACGGCGGCCAGCCGGGCCGTGGGCCCGCCGGGCGAGTAGTCGGAAGATTGCGTCGCGAGGTGAAGGATCATTTCGCGCAGCAGCGGCGAGATCGACAGGGTGCAGCACACCTGCGGCAGCGCCGCGGCGCCGGGCTCGACGAACAGCAGGCACACCTGGCCGTGCAGCGATACGGTGTTGCTGTGCGGCATGCCGGGCGGCACCCATACAGCGCAATGCGGCGGCACCATCCAGACGCCCTGGGGCACCCGGCAGGTGACCGAACCGCGCAGCGCCATCAACAACTGCCCCTTGCGATGCCGATGCACCGGCTGCTCGCTGCGGCGGTCGTATGCGGTCAGGTGCACCGCGGTAGCCGGACTGGCGGTGCGGTCCGGATCGAACTGGGTATAGCAGGCGGCGAAATCGTCCATGGCGGGTATTTGGCGGATTTTAGCTACTTTCTGTCATCTTATCCAAAGACAGACAAACGCAAAACGCCTAAAGTGCGAGGCAACGCCATACAGGACCTTCCATGGTTTCGATTCCCGCCAAGACCGCCGTTCCCCGCCCTGCCTGGCTCATCGCCGGCATCCTGCTCATCGCCGCCAACCTGCGCGCGCCCGTCACCGGCGTGGCCCCGGTGCTCGACATGATCCGCTCCGACCTGGATCTGACTGCCGCCGCTGCGGGCCTGCTCACCACGCTACCCTTGCTGGCCTTCGCCGCCGGATCGCCGGTGGCCGCCATGGTGGCCAGGCGCTACGGGCTGGAACGCGCGCTCATGGCGGCCCTGCTGGCGCTTACGGCGGGCCTGTGCCTCCGCCCCGCAGGAGCGGTCTGGGCCTTGTTCGCCGGTACGCTGCTGATCGGCGGCGCCATTGCGTTCGGCAACGTCCTGCTGCCCAGTCTGCTCAAGCGCGATTTTCCGAATCGCATCGCCAGCCTGACCTCCGGCTATGCCTTGACCATGGGCGTGGCTTCGGGAGTCGCCTCCGTGGTCGCGGTTCCTCTTGCGCTCTGGCCTGCGGGACCGGGCTGGCCGCTGGCCCTGTTCGCGCCCATCGTGCTGGCGGCGATCAGCACGGCGGTATGGCTGCCTCAATGGCGTGCCCGAGGCGCTGTCCCCGCGCCGTCGCCGCGGACCGCGAGCGGCCCGGACCGCCCCGTATGGAGGTCGGCGCTGGCCTGGCAGATTACGTTGTTCCTGGGCTTCAATTCGCTGGTCTATTACATCGTCTCGAGCTGGCTGCCGTCCATGCTGCACGATGCCGGCTATTCGCCGGCCGCCACGGGATCGCTCCATGGCATGCTGCAAGTGGCCTCGGCCGTCGTCGGCCTGCTCCTCATGCCGCTGGTCCGGCGCGTGCGCGACCAGCGCTGGCTGGCATTCGGAGTATCGGCGCTGTCGGTCGCCGGCCTCGCCGGCTTGCTGCTGGCGCCTGGATGGGCCGTGGCCTGGACGGTGCTTTACGGCTTCGGCGGCGGCGCCTCCATCATCCTGGGCCTGGCCTTCGTCAGTTTGCGCGTCGGCAATGCGCACCAGGCCGCCGCGCTGTCCGGGATGGCGCAGGCCATCGGCTATCTGCTGGCCGCGGGCGGCCCCACGGCCATCGGCGCGGTACACGACTGGGCCGGCGGCTGGACCGCCGCGCTGCTGATTTGCATCGCCTGCGCCTGCACGCAAGCGGTTTTCGGGCTATACGCCGGGCGCGACCGGCAACTGGCCTGACGGCCTGGGGGACCGCTCCGCGGCCCCTCCTTCATCGACCCTCCCTCTGGCGTTCGACACGGCGCCCCGCATGGGCGCGCCGTCGTCCGGCTTCCCGCATAACAGCTTTGATTTCGCCGCCATAGGTGGCACTGCCGGTGCCGCCTACAGTATCGCCCGGGCATGGTGTGCGGACTCCCCGCGGCTCGCGCGCGGGGTATTTTCGACGTCCGTCACAGGCCCGAGAGACAAGAACCATAAGGAGAGGAGATGACCATGGCCGTTCATCGGCATGGCGCGTCACACGACATTCCGGGTGCGTCGCCCTTTTCGCATCACATCGTGCCAAACGGGGAGGCGCGCATTCGCGTTACCGCTTGCGGCCAGGGCATGCCCATCGTGCTGCTGCCCTCGCTGGGCCGCGACGTCGAGGACTTTTTCCCCATCGCCCGGGACCTGGCCGCCGCGGGCTGGCGCGTGCTCATGCCCAGTCCGCGCGGCATGGGCGGCAGCGTCGGTCCGCTGGCCGGCATACGGCTGCACGACCTGGCCTCGGACATCGCCGCGGTCATCGAACATGAGCGGGCCGGGCCGGCACTGGTGGCGGGTCACGCCTTCGGCAACTGGGTCGCGCGCACCACGGCGGCCGATCACCCCAGCCTGGTCGCGGGCGTGGCGATCCTGGCCGCCGCTCACAAGCACTTTCCCGCATCGCTGCGAGCGAGCATCGATGCCGCCATGGACGCTTCGTTGCCCACCGAGACGCGCCTGACGCATCTGCGCACGGCGTTCTTCGCTTCCGGCAGCGATCCCTCGGTATGGCTCGATGGCTGGCATCCCGCGATTGCGCGAGCCCAACGCGCCGCCTCGGCCGCCACGGTGCAGTCCGCATGGTGGGCGGCGGGCGCCGCGCCCCTGCTCGACGTGCAGGCGAGCGAAGACGCCTTCGCCCCCCGCGCCGGCGCGCACTTGCTGCGGCAGGAGCTGGGTCCGCGGGTACGCATCGCCACCATCGAGAACGCCGGCCACGCCTTGCTGCCCGAACAGCCTCGCGACGTCGCTGCCGCCCTCGTCGCATTCGCACAGACCTTGGAGAGGAGAAACTGATGGATGTCTTTCGTATCGCCTTGCGACCCGCGTTCAATTGGGCCGCGGCCTTGTTGCTGTTCCTGGTCGGCGGCGCCCATGCCGCCGGCCCGTATCCCGACCGTCCGCTGCGCCTGATCGTGCCTTTCCCCGCCGGCGGGGCGGCCGACATCATGGCACGTGGACTGGCGCAGCAACTGTCCGA
The DNA here is from genome assembly GCF_002188465.1 of Pigmentiphaga sp. NML080357. Lineage (GTDB taxonomy): Bacteria > Pseudomonadota > Gammaproteobacteria > Burkholderiales > Burkholderiaceae_B > Pigmentiphaga. The sequence goes on from NZ_NINW01000026.1 coordinate 164,301, forward strand.
GCAGTTGGGCCAGCAGGTCGTCATCGAGAACCGTGGCGGCGCCGGAGGCACGACGGCGGCCGAGTCCGTCGCCCAGGCCACGCCGGACGGTTATACGCTGTTCTTCGCCACGATGGGCACGCAGGCCATCAATCCGTCGCTCTATGCCAAGCTGCGTTACGACCCGCTCAAGGATTTCGAGTACGTCAGCCTGACGCACACCACGCCCCGGGTATTGGTGGTGCACCCTTCCGTCCCCGCGCGCTCGGTCCAGGAACTGATCGCCCTGGCGAAAGCGCGGCCGGGCGCCTTGACTTACGGATCCGCCGGAAATGGGAGTTCGAGCCATTTGTCCGGCGCCCTGTTCGCCTCGATGGCCGACGTGCAGATGCTGCACGTGCCCTACAAAGGCAGCGCGCCGCTGCTGAACGACCTGCTGGCGGGACGCCTGACCATGACATTCGACTCCTACGCGGTCTACGCGGAGCACATTCGCTCGGGCAAGGTCCGGGCGCTGGGCGTCACCACGCTGACCCGCATGAGTGCATTGCCCGACCTTCCCGCCATATCCGAAGCGGGATTGCAGGGGTACGATGTTTCGAACTGGCTCGGCGTCGTCGCGCCCAAGGGCACGCCTCAGGCAGTCGTGCAACGGCTGAACGCCGCCATTGCCAAGAGCATGGCGGACGAAGCCGGCCGGCGCCATCTGGCTTCCATGGGCATCGAGGCCACTTCAAGCACGCCGGCGGAGTTCGCAGCCATGGTGGAAAGAGAAATCCCCAAATGGGCGCAGGTGGTCAGGAAATCCGGAGCGACGGTCGATTGACGCCGGGCCGGCGGTTCACGCCGGCCAGTCGGAGGATCGCAGCGTCATTCCCATTTGTTCCGTGGCGCCGGGCTCGACGTGCAATACGTCGTCCCATACGCGGGCGGTTTCTATGCAGAGCATGTCGCGCCACGCGTCCGGACGGAACTGTGACAGCCGGAGCGACTTGTCGACCCATGGGTTCCACACCACGGCCGAACGGGAGCCGAAGGCCTGGACATGGAGGGTCCGGCGCCAGCCGGGATCGCGAATCGAAAGCGGCCGGTCTATGCCTGTATAGATTCGATCGGTCTCGGCCTCGATCGGCAGCGGTCCTTGTTGCACATGCATCGACCACTCCCGCAGCGTATCGACATAGTGCGTTCCCTCGAGCCCTTCCACCGTCACGCCGCGGACGTCGCTGACCGCGAAATAGGTATGCAGCGCCTGGCTGATCGTCAGTGTTTCGCGCCCGGTATTGCGGGTCGACAAAGTGAGCGTCAACGCCTCGTCCAGGCGGACTTCCAGCATCAACTCGGCCGCGTGCTGCCATCCGCCCCAACCGGATGGCAGCACGAGCCGCAGGCACAGGCGCGCCGCCCCCGGCTGCGGGCCGGCTTCGGCCACGTCCCAGTCGAGCGCGCGAACGAAGCCGTGGGCAGGTGCATCGGCTCCCGCGGCAAGCATGGCACGCACTGCCGCAGGATTGCGGTCGAACTGGCCGAACCACGGCCAGCACACCGGGATGCCGCCGCGCACCGGCTGCCCGGCCGCGAATGCCGCGGCATCGCTGAGCCACACCACGGGCCGTTGTCCGCGCGGCGTATAGCGCAGCAGTTGCGCGCCCTGCCGCGCCACCAGCGCCTCGCCATGAGGCGAAACCAGGCGCCAGCAAGGCAGTTCGCCGACAGTGCATGCCTCGACGGCGGTGGACAGCTTTTCGTCCATGGCGGTTCAGTCCTCGTGGTTTTCGTGCGTGGCCGAGGCCCCCTGCTTCCAATAGCCCGCGGCCTTGATCCATTCCTTGGGCACTTGCCAATTCTGCACCAGTATCTGGCGCACGCGCTTGGCCACGCCCGACTCGGCGGCCACCCAGACATACCAGTCGCCCTCCGGTTTGCGCAACGCGGAGACCGCTCCCGCAAGCAACTCGGGATTGCCGGGCTGCGCGCCATTGCGATGGATCCAGTGGACCTGCGCCTGCGCGCGCGTGGAGAAAACCTGCTCCTCGGCCGCGTCGGCCACCTCCACCACCACCGTGGCGCGTGCGTCGGCGGGCAGCTCCTCCAGTCGCCGGGCGATGGCCGGCAAGGCCGTCTCGTCGCCTACCAGGAGGTAGCCATCGAACGCGCCGTCCACCACGAACGAGCCACGCGGGCCGCCTACGCCCAGGTACTGGCCGACGGCGGCCTGCTGCGCCCATTCGGCCGCCGGACCGTCGCCATGCAGCGCGAATTCGATGTCCAGTTCGCCGGCCGCCGGGTCATACCGGCGTGGCGTGTAGTCGCGTGCAGGCGGTCGAGGCTGGCCTTCGGGGAAGACCATGCCGTTGGGCCCGGGCGACGGCACCGCGGGCCGCTCCTGGCCGGGCGCGGGAAAGAAGAGCTTGACGTGGTCGTCATAGGCGGCGCTGACGAAGCCCGCCAGATCGTCGCCACCCAGCGTCACGCGCAAGAGGCGCGGCGTGACCGGCTTGACCGCGCGCACCTGCAGCAGGCGGAATTTGAGTTCGTGGCGAATGCGGCGAGCCGCTCGTTCGATTTTTTCCATGGTTCTTCCAGAATCGTTACAGGGATGGCGGCCTACTTGCCGAGGATCTCGGCCGTGGCGCGCCGAAGAATGGCGGCGATGCGCATGGCTTCGCCTGCATCACAGGCGCCGACTTCATGCAGGGCCTGCTTGAGCGCATAGCGTGCGAGCATGAGGTCTTCGGGCGTACCCGGAGCGATGGTGTCGAGACGGTCTTCGCCTTCGAACACGCGACGTACCTGGGCCATGCGCGCGCCGACCCGCTCGAGGTCCCCAAGAATGCGATCGGCCTGCTCGCGATGGCGGTCCAGATGGATGCGCCCTTCCTCTGTCAGGCTGTAGCGCTTTTTCGTGCCTTCCACGCTGACGACGGCATGGCCGACGTCTTCGAGATAGGCCAGCGCCGGGTACACCATGCCCGAGCTGGGGTTGTAGAAACCGGACGACCGTTCGGACAACTGCTTGATCAATTCGTATCCGTGGCGCGGCTGTTCTTCCAGCAGCGCCAGGAGAATGAGTTGCAGGTCCTCCGCCGCTAGCTTGCGTCCCATTCGCATGCCCAGGCCACGTCCGGGGGGCGCGGTATTGCCGGCTTGCATCACTGTTTCCACTCCATGCACACTATATCTAAAAACATGTTTTCCGATATATCTTAAAACATAAATAGCACCAGAACCAGCGTCCCGGACGGGTCTGGTGGCTTATCCACCACTTCTGTGGACAAGCTTGGGGATAGCATGGTGATGACGTCGCCAAACCCGCATGGAGACACGCTTTGAAACACTTCGCCCATCCGCCGGGCAGCCGTCCCGGGGGTCGGACGTCGGCACTAGGACATCATGCTGATAGACATCGTCAATGCGGAAGCCACCGTTTTCTCCGGAAACGCCAGCTTCGTCCGGCTTCCGGGCAAGGAAGGATCACTTGGCATACTGCCGGGCCACATCCCGCTCCTGACCTGGCTCAGGGAAGGAGTGATCTACATACGGCGGCAGGAAGGCGACGAGCAGGTTTATGTGTCCGGCGGACTGGCCGAAGTCATGCCCCAGGGGGTGACGGTTCTGGCCGATACGGCGGTGCGGACGACAGGGATGGACGAAGCCCGGGCCAGCCAGGCGCGTACCCAGGCCCTCAACCGTACGCATGACCGGCTCGACGCGATGCGCTACGCCGCCGCGCGGGCCGAGCTGCTGACGAGCCTGAAGCGGGGGCGCTGATCTGTAACGGGGAGTTATCCCCGGCCGCTGTGGACAAGCCTGGGGATAGGCCTGGGATATGGACAGGCGAGGCCCGGCCTACCGGGCCTGGCAACAGATCGATCAAAAAATCGGCATCGTCCGCCAGGCGACCATCAATCCGAAATACTCGGCGCCCAGAACACCTGGGCGATGGCGGGATTGCCGGCCAGCTTGGCCGTCACCCGGTCCAGATCGGAGCCCTGGATGGACGTCGCCATCAGCGTAGCCTTGATTTCGATTTCGTCGTCGCCGAATGGCACCACCTCGAGATCGCCCAGCGGGTAGTTCTCCTTTTCCAGCTCGGCCTCGAGCGCAGCCATGGCCGCGGTGCGATGGGCCGTGCCGGTGATCACGTGAATGATGCTGGTGACCTCGGACGACAGAACGTCCACGGGCTTGCGATTGAAGGTATTGACCACGGGCCGCAGCAGCGTATTGGCGGCCAGCACGAACACCGTGGCCAGCACGGCCTCGGCGATCAGGTCCGCGCCCGCGCAGGAACCGATGGCGGCCGACCCCCACAGCGTGGCGGCGGTATTGAGGCCGCGCACATTGCCCTCTTCCCGCATGATCACGCCCGCACCCAGGAACCCCACGCCCGATACCACGTAGGACGCGACCCGCGCGGCGCCCTCCGGCCCGGCGATGCGCATCGCCATGTCGACGAAGATGGCGGCGCCCAGCGCCACCAGGACGTTGGTACGCAAGCCCGCGGTACGCTGCCGGTACTGACGCTCGAGCCCGACGAGCGCGCCGAGCACGAACGCGGTGGTCAGACTGACCAGCGTATCGAGCAGTTCCAGGGTCTGGATATTGGCAAGAGCCTTCATGAGGACCTCGTTGTTCTTGTTGTGGCCGGCGGCGCAAGGCGAATGCGGGCTGCCGGCCGCTCGGCCGGCAGCATAGCGCGCCTTTGCCGCAAGGCTTATTGCAGTTGTTCGTATCGCACGCGCTGGATGTCGGGATGCCGGCCCAGGCCCAGCGCAACGGCGTTCAGCGCGCCGCGCAGATGGGGCGGGCACTGCAAGGTGACCGACATGCGGTGGATCGAATCATGGGCGGGCGCGCTAGCCACCCGCATCTGGGAAATGCGCAAATCCCTGGCAGAGAGCTCGGCGTGCAGATGCTGGCGCAGCCGGTCCAGCCTCGGGTTGGCGCTGAAAACGGTCAGCCGGTAGGACTGCACCCGCTTGCGTGATGCGCGCGCGGCCTTGCCGCGCCAGGCGCCCAGGATGTTGGCGAAACGCATGATGACCTCCTGGCAGACAGGAAGACGGACCATGCCGCTCGGCGAACGCGGCGGCCTGCCTTGGGCAGGCGCAAGAAGACGGGGAACCTCGGGGATCGGGGAAACCGCATCCTGGCTTGGCAGGACGCGGCAGACAAATCTGCGGACCTGCTAAGCGGCGTTTGCCGAAATGGCGCGACTACTGCCGTCGTTATCCACGACTTGCCTCGAAAAAAGTTGGAACCCCATGATTCTAGCCCAGCCCCGCTCTAGGGACAACCCTAGGCCGTGCGTCCCGACGGCTTGCCGCGGCGGACAGCCCGGCGCGGCAGTTGCTGGTAGACGATGCGCACCCAGTCCTGGATGTACTGCTCGTAATGCGCCTCGTCGTGTTGCCAGAGATTGTTCAGCGCCATGCCGCGCACCAGGTTCAGCGACAGGTTCAGTGCGACCAGCGCCTGCTCGCGCGTAAAACCGGCCCGCTGGAATACGTCCAGCCACAGCGCATTGGTCGATGAACGATAGCGCTCCATCACAGGCAGGATCTTGCTCATGAGGTCCGCATCGGTGCGCGCGACCATGATGACCTCGATGGCGGCGATGAACGGCCAGTCGAAGTAGACGCTCCAGCAATCCTTGATGAAACCTTCGATCGGGCGCTCGATGGCCTGCGGCGAGTGCGCCTCGCGCTGGCCGCGTCGGATGGACTCCTCGTAGACCTCGGCCGTGGCCGCCACCACCAGCTCGGCCTTGGTGGCGTAGTGATGCATCAAGGCCCCGTTGGACATGCCGGCGCACCGCGCCACTTCCTTGGTGGTCAGGCCGCTGTAGCCGGACCGCATCAGTACCTCTATGGTGGCGGCCAGCAGGCGCTCGCGCGCGTCGCGGCTGCGATTGGCCTGGGTACGGCGCTGCGTGGTGCGGGGTTCGGCCGGCGCCGGCGAGGTGGGTGGCGCGGCTGGACGAGTCTCTTGCATTGCTCCCTTCGTATCGTGAATACGACCAAGGCGCATCTTATCCCCCTCGGGACGCCATGCAGCCGTCCTAGGGTTTTTCGCTACTTACAAACCGTCCACTCTGTTTGTATAAATCCATCCAAGCGAGTAATCCAATAACGACGCAAAGGAGACGTCTCATGTCCTTCGTAAAAAACGCCTGGTACGTGGCCTGTTGGAGCGACGAGGTCAAGCCGGGCGAACTGTTCAGCCGCACCCTGCTCGACGTGCCCGTGGTGTTCTACCGCAAGGCGGACGGCACACCGGTGGCGCTGCGCGACCGCTGCCCGCACCGCTTCATTCCGTTGCGCATGGGCCGCCTCAAAGACGACGTGATCGAATGCGCCTACCACGGCCTGCAGTTCGATTGCAGCGGCGCCTGCGTCAAGAATCCGCACGGCGACGGCCGCATCCCCGCGGCGGCGCGGGTGGAAGCCTTCACCGTGCACGACAGGCACGGCATGCTGTGGATCTGGATGGGCGACGAACCGGCCGATGCCTCGCTCATTCCCGACTACGGCATGCTGGACGAAGGCGCGGGCTATCGAACCAGCCGCGGCCGTCTGCACATCGAGGCCAACTACGAGCTCATGGGCGAGAACCTGCTCGACCTGAGCCACATCAGCTTCCTGCACGACGGGCTGCTGGGCAGCCCCGAACAGGTCCATGCCAAGCAGGAGGTCATCCAGGACGGCGACCGCCTGCAGTGCAATCGCTGGATGCCCAACGTATCGGTGCCCGGCGTCTTCGACATGCTGTTCCGCCGCGACGGCAAGCCGGTGGACATGTGGACCAACATGCGGTGGGACCCGCCAGGCTGCTTCCTCCTGGACACCGGCGTCCACGCGCCCGGCGAATCGCGCGAACGCGGCGCCTGGTATTACGGCATCCACATCCTCACGCCCGAGACTTCGCGCACGACCCACTATCACTTCGCCGCGGCCCGTCCGCCCGGCCCCGAGCTGGATCCCGAGACCAATGCGCGGCTCGCGGAAATGCGCCGCATCGCCTTCGAGGACCAGGACAAGCCCATCATCGACGCGCAGCAGGCGGCACTGGGCGACGCCGACTTCTGGGACATGAAGCCGGTACTGCTGAACGTCGACCTGGGACCGGTGCGCATGCGCCATACCCTGGAACGCCTGCGCAAGGCCGAAGCCGCGCGCGCGGCGTAGCGCCCATTCAGGCAGGCCGGGACGACGGATTCCGGCCGCCGCTTGGCAGACATCTGCCCCACCCACGAGGAGAGAGACATCATGTACCACCGCTTGCGTAGCGTGGCGGCCGCGGCCGCCCTGTTCCTGGGCTGCGGCGCGCTTCATGCCCAGGCCCCCATCAAGATCGGCTTCATGGGCGAGCTGACGGGCCCGCAGGCTGCCGTCGGCCAGGACCAGTTGGACGGCTTCATGCTGCTGGTGGAGCGCAACGGCGGCAAGCTCGGCGGCTATCCGGTGGAAGTCATCCGCGAGGACACCCAGCTCAAGCCCGATGTCGCCAACCAGGCCGCCCGGCGCCTCGTCGAACGCGAGAAAGTGCCGATCGTGACCGGCATCTCGTTCTCGAACGTCATGCTGGCCGTGCACAGGTACCTGACCGAGCGCGAGGTCTTCGTCATCGGCTCGAACGCCGGGCCGTCGCAGATTGCCGGTCCGCGCTGCTCCCCCTACCAGTTCATGACATCCTGGCAAGGCGACCAGGCTTCCGAAGCGGTGGGCCAGTACGCGACCGACCAAGGCTACAAGCGCGTGGTCGTGCTCGCGCCGAACTACCAGGCGGGCAAGGATACGGTCGCGGGCTTCAAGCGCTACTACAAATCGCCCCTGGCCGACGAGTTGTACACCTCCTTGCAGCAATTGGATTTCTCGACAGAACTGGCGCAGGCGGCTGCCCGCCAGCCCGATGCCGTGTTCGCCTTCTTCCCGGGCGGCCTGGGCGTGAGCTTCGCCAAGCAATATGCCCAGTCGGGCCTGAAGGACATCCCGCTGCTGTCCACCTTCACGGTGGACGCGATCTCGCTGCCGGTGCTGGGGGATTCGGCGCTGGGCATGATCACGGGAGGCTTCTGGGCTCCCGATTTCGCCAACGCCCAGAGCCGCCGCTTCGTCCAGGACTTCGAACGGCGCTATCGGCGCATCCCCTCGAACTACGCCGCGCAGAGCTATGACGCCGCCCTGCTGCTGGACTCGGCCATCGCCAAGGTGCAAGGCCGGATCGCGGACAAGCCGGCATTTATGGCCGCGTTGAAACAGGCCGATTTCCAGTCGGTCCGGGGCGAGTTCCGCTTCAACAACAATCACTTCCCGCTGCAGGACATGCACGTGCTGCAGGTGGCCCGGGACGGCCAGGGGCGCCTGAACCTCAAGACGCTGGCCACGCCGTTCCGCAAACAGCCCGACGCCTACCACCGGCAGTGTCCGCTTTCGTGAAAGTAGGCGGGGCGGCGAGGAGCGCTCCCCCGCCGCCCGCCCCCTGTCGCGGAAAACCAACATTCGCCCAAAAACGACACCAAGTCCCGCCCGCCCCGCCTAGACTATGCGAACTCTGGCGGCCGCCCGGCCGGCTGGCTGTCCGCGCGCCCGCACCGGCGTCCGGCGGCGTTGTAGAACCTGCGGGATCCAACCTTGAAATCTCTGCTTCTTGCCCGCGCGGCCGGCGCCCTCGGCCTGTGCGCGGTATTCGGCGCCTCGGCGACGCCCCCGCCTCCTCCGGTCATCGTCCTCAATTCGCTGGACGCCTCCGTCAGCATCCTTGATCCCACGACCTATACCGAAACGCGGCGCATCCCCACCGGCAAGGAACCGCACCATCTTTACCTCACGCCGGACGAAAAATCGCTGCTGGTCGCCAATGCCGCCAGCGACTCGCTGACCTTCCTCGATCCGGCCACCGGCAACGTGCAACGCACGCTGACCGGCATCGTCGATCCCTACCAGTTGCGGTTCTCGCCCGACATGAAGTGGTTCGTGACAGCGGCGAACCGGCTCGACCACATCGACATCTACCAATGGGACGGACTGGCGGGTTCGGGCGACCCCAGGCTCGTCAAGCGCATCCCCGCCGGCCGCACCCCAAGCCATCTGACCATAGACAGCAAGAGCCGCAATCTCTACGTCTCGCTGCAGGACAGCGACCAGCTGATCGCCATCGACCTGTCCACCCAGGCGCCGCTGTGGACCATTCCGGTCGGCAAGACCCCCGCCGACGTCTTCATCACCCGCGACGACCGCTATTTGCTCGTCGCCCTGACCGGCGACCGCTACGTCGAGGTCTACGACCTGGCCACTTCGCCGGCCAAGCTCGTCCAGCGGCTGGAGACCGGCGCCGGCGCGCACGCCTTTCGCGCCCAGGGCGATGGACGCCATGTCTTCGTCAGCAACCGCGTGGCCAACACCATCAGCCGCATCGACTTGCAGACCATGACCGTGGTCGACGCCTACCCCGCGCCAGGCGGACCCGATTGCATGGAAGTGCTGGCCGACGGCAAGACCATACTCGTCACGTCGCGCTGGGCGAAGAAGCTCACCGTGATCGATACCGCCAAGAAAGCGGTCGTCCACCAGACCAAGGTGGGCCGCTCTCCGCATGGTGTCTGGACGCTCGCCCATGCCCGGCGGCAATAGGCTTTCCCGGGCGATCTCGGCCGCCCTGCTCCTGGCCGCTTCGTGCCAGGCGGCGCTCGCCGCCGGTTGCACCCGCCCGGTTTATCTGACTTTCGATACCGGCCACATGGGCGTGGCGCCCCTGGTGGCCGAGGTACTGGACCGCCAGCAGGTGAAGGCCAGTTTTTTCCTGGCCAACGAAACGACGCGCGACGGCGGCACCAGCCTGGACGACCGCTGGGCCCCCTGGTGGAAGGCGCTGGCCACGCACGGCCACGTCTTCGGCTCGCACACCTACGACCATGTCTATTGGCAAGCCGACCTGCCGGACGGCCGCTTCCGCGTGAAGCCGGCGTTTGGCCCCCGGGCCGGGCGCAGCCAGGTCATGCGCGCCGGCGAATACTGTGCCGAGCTGGATCGCAGCGCCACCCGGTTCAAGGAGATGACCGGGCGCGCCATGCTGCCCCTGTTCCGCGCCCCGGGCGGCAAGACTTCCCCTGCGCTGCTCGAGACGGCGGAGCAGCGCTGCGGCTACCGGCACGTCGGCTGGGCGTCCGCGGGCTTTCTGGGCGATGAGCTGCCCAGCGACAAATATCCCAACCGGACACTGCTCGAACGCGCCTTGCGCAACATCCGGACTGGCGATATCTTGATGGCCCACCTGGGTATCTGGTCGCGGCAGGACCCATGGGCGCCGGCGGTGCTGGAGCCCCTCATCGAGGGCCTGAAGCAGAAAGGTTTCTGCTTTGCCACGCTGGCCGAACATCCGCAATACCGGGCCTGGCTGGCCACGCATCACGTCCATGGAAATCCTTAGCGATCTTTTCTCCGGCACGCAGCAATGGCTGTTCGAAACGCTGGTGCAACCCCTGCTCTTTCACCTGGGGCTGGGCAGCATACTCGAGGATGCCTACGACGGCACCATGTGGCTGCTGCTGGGGGTGCTGCAGCTGGCGATCATGCTGGCGGTGTTCGCGCCGCTGCAGCGCTGGCGTCCTGCCGAGAAAGTGATCGACCGGGCCGCGGTCCGGCTGGACATCCTCTATACGGCCATCCATTCGCTGGGCCTGTTCCGGCTGGTGCTGTTCTTTACGACGCAGCCGCTGGCGGATCATTTGTTCGGCCAATTGCACGTCCTCGGTTTTTCGGCCTATCACGTGGATGAGATCTGGCCGGGCGTCACGGATCGCGCCTGGGTCAGCCTGATCATTTATCTGTTGATTTTCGATTTCGTCGACTATGCTTTCCATCGCGCGGAGCACCGGTACCGGTGGCTATGGGCGCTGCACGCCGTGCATCACAGCCAGCGCCAGATGACCATGTGGTCCGACAATCGCAATCACTTGCTGAGCGATCTGTTGCGCGACCTGGTGGTGGTGCTGGTTTCCCACCTGATCGGCGTGCCGCCTGGGCAGTTCGTGGCAGTCGTCGTGATTACCCGGCTGGTGGAGAGCCTGTCGCATGCGAACCTCAGGGTGGGGTTCGGGCGCGTGGGGCAGTACCTGCTCGTGGGGCCGCGCTTCCATCGCCATCATCATGCGATTGCGCCGGCTCCGGTGGCCGATGCCCCCGAAGCCAATTACAACTTCGGCGTGCTGTTTCCGTTCTGGGATGTTCTTTTCCGGACAGCCCGCTTCGATGGGAACTATGGACCCACGGGGATCAGCGACCAGTTGCCCGAGCGGGGAGCCCGGGACTACGGCCGCGGCTTTTTCGTCCAGCAGTGGCTGGGGATCAAGAGATTGATCGGACGCAGCTAGGTTACCCCGGCGATTCTCTTCTACCCCGAGCACAGCGGATCCGGCACCACCGGTGCTGCCCCTTGAGGGGCACGCGCGTCAGCGCGCAGGAAATGGGCTTCCCTAAGGTTTGAAGAACGGCGCAGGCACCATCAGCTGGTTCTCCTGCGAAATCAGGTAGCCCAGCTCCAGGCTTTTCTTCAGATAGGCATGCCAATCCGGGTCCTGCTGCAGCGCCGCCCGGCGCGCGGTGCGGTCGGCGGCGTCGCGGTAGACCCAGATGTGGGTGAAGCTGTTGACATTGCCGGTTTCGGTTTGCAGATAGACCACGGGCTCGCCCAGGTGTTTTTTCTGGACCTCGAAACCGAGTTCCTGGTAGATCTCGAGCTGCTTCTTGATCGTGCCGGGCCGGCAGGTGTAGGTGCGAACGTCGTAGAGCATGGGAGATCCCTCAGCAAAGATCGCGGCCGCCCGGATACGCCGGTGCCGGCCCCGGGGTCAGAACGAATCGGTGGAAGTGAACAGGCCCACGCGCAGGCCTTCGGCCGTGTAGATCTCCCGGCCGTCGACGCTCATGGTGCCGTCGGCGATGCCCAGCACCAGGGTCCGGTTGATCGTGCGCTTGATGTCGATGTTGTAGGTGACCTTCTTGGCGGTGGGCAGTACCTGGCCAACGAACTTGACCTCGCCGGAACCCAGCGCCCGCCCGCGCCCGGGGTTGCCTTGCCATCCCAGGAAAAAGCCGACCAATTGCCACATGGCGTCCAGGCCCAGGCAGCCTGGCATCACGGGATCGCCTTCGAAATGGCAGCCGAAAAACCACAGGTCGGGGTGGATATCCAGCTCGGCAATGACCTGCCCCTTGCCATACTTGCCGCCCTGCTCGGAGATGTGGGTGATACGGTCCAACATCAGCATGTTGGGCGCCGGCAACTGTGCATTGCCCTTCCCGAATAATTCGCCGCGCGCGCAGCGCAGCAGGTCTTCGCGGGAGAAGGCAGTCTGTTCAAGCATGTAAGATCCCTCGGGTGAAGGCCGCCATTATAGCTGCGCGCTAGCGGAGCCCCATCAAGGCGCTCTCTCCCGGAACGTCTTGACATTGCCCTCCGCGTCGACCTCTTCCAGCCTGACCTTGAACCCCCACAATCGCGCCAGGTGCTTCATCACCTGGTCCGCATCCTCCGACTGCAGCGGCCTCCCCCGCATCGCAACGTGACGCAGCACCAAAGACCGATCCGAGTCCCGGTTATAGCGAACCACCTGGATATCCGGCACCAGCATGTCCCGGTTGTGCTGATCCGCCAGCAGGCGGCGCACGCGCCGGTATCCGTCGTCATCGTGGATCGCCTCTACCTCGAGCTTGGGATTGGCCTCGTGGTCCGCGATGGCGAAAAAGCGGAACTCCCGGATCAATCTCGGCGAAAGAAACTGGGCGATGAACGACTCGTCCTTGAAATTGCGCATCGCGAAGTCCAGCGTCTTCAGCCAGTCGCTGCCAGCAATATCCGGGAACCACGCGCGGTCCTCCGGCGTCGGGTTCTCGCATATGCGGCGGATGTCCTGCATCATCGCAAAACCCAGCGCATAGGGATTGATGCCGCCGTAGCCCCGCTGGTCGAATCCCCGCTGCGCCACCACGTTGGTATGGCTCTGCAGGAACTCGATCATGAACCCGTCTGTCACCTGCTTCTTCTCGTGCAGCCGGTTCAGCAGCGTGTAATGCCAGAACGTCGCCCACCCCTCGTTCATGACCTTGGTCTGCATCTGCGGGTAGAAATACTGGGCGAGCTTGCGCACGATGCGCACCAGCTCCTTCTGCCACGGCTCCAGCGTAGGCGAGTACTTCTCGATGAAGTACAGGATGTTTTCCTCGGGCTCGGGCGGAAAGACGTTCGGCTTGCCCTCGCGCTCGACCCGGTCGCGCGTGGGTACTGTACGCCACAGGTCGTTGTACTGCTGGCGGGCATATTCCTCCCGCTCGGCCTGGCGGTGCATTTCCTCCTTGTAGGAGATGGGATGCGGGCGCCGGTAGCGGTCCACACCGTGCGACATCAGCGCATGGCAGGAATCCAGCGTCGCCTCCACCGGTCCGATGCCGTACTTGTCCTCGCAGGCCATGACGTAATTGCGTGCGAACACCAGGTAGTCCAGCATGCCGTCCGCCTCGGTCCACTGCCGGAACAGGTAATTCCCCTTGAAGAAGGAATTGTGGCCATAGCAGGCATGCGCGATCACCAACGCCTGCATGGCCATCGAATTCTCTTCCATGAGGTAGGCGATGCAGGGATTGGAGTTGATCACGATTTCGTACGCCAGCCCCTGGACGCCGCGGCGGTAGGCCTGCTCGTTCCGGATGAACTCCTTGCCGTAGGACCAGTGCGGATAGCCTATGGGCAGCCCGACCGAGGCATAGGCATCCAGCATCTGCTCGGAAGTAATGATCTCGATCTGGCTCGGATAGGTGTCGAGCCCGAACTCGCGCGCCGCCTCGCCGATGGCCTCGTCATACCGCTGGATCAGTTCGAAGGTCCATTCCGAAGTGGTGGAAAGAGGTTTGACGCCGCCGGGCGGCGCTTCGCGATCCAGAGCAACGCTCATGCGGTCTCCTTCTTGAACAGGTCGTGCAGCACCCCGAAGATCTCACGGCGCTCGCGTATCCGCCGCATCGCGAAATGCGGCGCCGTCTCGCGCTCGTACTCGGCCCACAGGCTGCTCTTGCGCATCTCGTCCACATCAGGAATTTCGATATAGGCGTAATAGCGCGTGAGCGGCAGCAGGTGCTCGGACAGGAACCGTGCGCTCTTGGCGGCATCGGCGCCGAAGGAATCGCCGTCCGTGGCCTGGGCTGCGTACACGTTCCAGGTGGCGGGCGAATACCGCTCGTTCACGATCTCGTACATGAGCTCGAGCGCGGACAGCACGACCGTGCCGCCGCTCTTGGGATCGTGGAAAAACGTATGCTCGTCCACCTCCTCCGCATTGTCGGTATGGCGCACGAACACCAGGTCCACGCGCTCGTACTTGCGCGACAGGAACAGGTAGAGCAGCGTGAAGAAGCGCTTGGCGAGGTCCTTCTTGTTCTCGTCCATGGAACCGGACACGTCCATGAGGCAGAACATCACGGCTCTCGCCACCGGCGACGGCTCCACCACGCGGTGCCGATAGCGCAGGTCGAGCGAGTCGAGGAAAGGCACGCGCGCGAGCCTGGAACGATGCGCCTCGATCTCGGCGCGCAGGGCGTCGAGTTCGTCTTCCGAGGCGCCCTCCTCTTCCGATTCGTCGAGCTTCTGCTGCGCCTCTTCCAGCCCCAGGCGGGCGCCCCCGCCCAGCGCGATGCGCCGCGACAGCGAGGTCTTGAGCGTGCGTCCGACGCTCAGGGTGCTGGGGGACCCCGTGGTGGTGTAGCCCGCGCGCCGCCACTTCTGCTGGTTGATTTCGCCGAGCTGGGTACGGATCAGGTGGGGCAGTTCCATGTCCTCGAAGAAGAGGTTCAGGAACTCGTCCCGCGACAGGCTGAACGTGAACTGGTCCACGGAATCGCCTTCGCCCGGCTCCGAGGGGTCGCCTTCGTCCGCGCCCCGGGGCCGGTCGATCTTGTCCCCCTTGGCGAACTCCCGGTTGCCCGGGTGGACGATCTCGCGATCCCCGCCCCTGCCGTAGCGGAAGCTGGGCTCGGAGATGTCCTTGGCAGGGAGGTTGATTTCGCCGCCCTGGTCCATCTCCTCGATGGACCGCTCCTGGACCAGTTCGCGTACCGCCTTGCGAATCTGCTCCTTGTACCGCCTGATGAAGCGCTCTCGGTTGACAGCGCTCTTGTTACGGCCGTTGAGCCGCCTATCGATGAGTGAATTCATATTCACCTAGGGCGTGTTCACACTAAATGAATTTGCTCGTATACTTCGGGTATGGAAATCACCGAAGCCCAATATCAGCAGATCGAGCACTGTTTGCCGCGACAGCGCGGCAACGTCAGCCTGACGAATCTGC
>NZ_NINW01000028.1 GCF_002188465.1 Pigmentiphaga sp. NML080357
GGGGCGCTCCCTCCCTTGGGGAGGACGTCGCGCAGCGACAGGAGGGTCGTCCGGTGAGCGCGCCCGCCCGGCCGCCCGAAGGGGGCGCTCCCTCCCTTGGGGAGGATGTCGCGCAGCGACAGGAGGGTCGTCCGGTGAGCGCGCCCGCCCGGCCGCCCGAAGGGGGCGCTCCCTCCCTTGGGGAGGATGTCGCGCAGCGACAGGAGGGCCGTCCGGTTATCGCGCCCGCCCGGCCGCTGAATGCGCATGACTTGCGCCGTCTTGCCCGGCGGCGCCTGCCGCGCCTGGCCTTCGATTATCTCGACGGCGGGGCCGAGGACGAGACGACCCTGAAGGCCAACCGCCGTGCCTTCGAGAACGTCGCGCTCCGGCCGCGGGCGCTCCGCGATGTCAGTGTGCGCGCCCAGTCGATCGAGATCCTGGGGCAGATGTGGTCGTCTCCCTTCGGCATCGCGCCGGTGGGACTGGCCGGGCTGTTCTGGCCGCACGGCGACGTGGCGGCCGCCCGTGCCGCGGCGCGAGCGGGCGTTCCGTACGTGCTGTCCACGGCTTCGAGCAGCACGCTGGAGGCCGTGGCGCAGGTGGGCGGAAACCTGTGGTTCCAGTTATACGTGATCGAGCGCGGGCTGGCCGACAGCCTGGTCGATCGTGCGCTCGCGGCCGGCTACCGCCATCTGGTGCTGACCACGGACGTTCCGGTGAGCGGCCGGCGAGAGCGCGACCTGCGCAACGGTTTTTCGTTGCCGATGCGCTGGCGCCTGGGCACGGTTTGGGACGTCGTCCGCCATCCGCGCTGGCTGCTGCAGATGGCGCGCCACGGCGCGCCGCAGCTCGCCAATCTCGCGGCGGCAGCCGCGACGAGCGGTACCCAGGCGCAAGCAGCGCTGCTGCAGCGTCGGATGGATGCCAGCTTTGCCTGGGAAGACCTGCGGCGCCTGCGCAGGCGCTGGCCGCATGCCTTGTGGCTCAAGGGCATCCTCCATGCGGACGACGCCCGCCGCGCTTGCGCCGAAGGCGTGGATGGCGTGATCGTCTCCAACCACGGCGGCAGGCAGCTGGACGGCGCCATGGCCAGCCTCGACGCGCTGCCTGAGGTGGTCGAGGCCGCCGGAGGCCGTCCGGTACTGCTGGATGGCGGCGTGCGGCGCGGGGTCGACGTGGTCAAGGCCATGGCATCGGGCGCGCGCGGTGTGCTCATGGGGCGCCTGCCCATGTACGGACTTGCCGCGGGTGGCGAAGCCGGCGTGGCTGCCGCGCTCGAGCTGGTGCGCCAGGACGTCGACCGGACGCTGGCGCTGCTGGGTTGCGATGACGTGGCGCGCCTGGGGCCGGAGTGGCAAATAAAGCTAAAGTAAACGCTGGTTCTTGCCGTCAACCGTCATGAGTCGTTGTCCATCCCAAGAGCCATGCGCAAGAATTTGCCCGTTACTTCAATCGAGCGGTTCGTCGAGAAAAGCCGCCCCGTGGTGACCACCACCGACCTGAAAGGGCGCATCACCTACGCCAACCCCGCGTTCATCGAAGTCAGCGGCTTCTCGCGCGAGGAGCTCATCGGGCAGCCCCACAACATCGTCCGGCACCCCGACATGCCGCCCGAGGCCTTCGCCGACCTCTGGCAGACGCTCAAGCGCGGCCAGCCGTGGCGCGCGCTGGTCAAGAACCGCTGCAAGGACGGCGGCTTCTATTGGGTCGAGGCCTATGTCACGCCGCTGTACGAGAACGGCAGGCACGTGGGCTACATGTCGGTGCGCAACGCGCCGGACCGCGCCGAGGTCGCGGCTGCGCAGGCGCTCCATGCCGAGGTCGCGGCCGGCAAGGCCAAGTTTCCCGTCACGCCGCGCCCGCGCTGGTGGCACGATCCCGCGCCCTGGGGCGCGGGCGTGGCCGTGCTCTCCCTTGGCGCAGCGCTGGGGGCCTGGCTGCTGCCCCACTGGGGCTGGATGCTGGGCCAGGCGGCGGCCGTCTGCGCGGCGGTGGCCGTCTGGCGGCTGCGGATCGCCGCGCCCCTGCGCCGGATCGACAATACGCTGGCCGCCATCGACGAAGGCATGCTGTCGGTGGCGATCGAGGGCCGCCACCAGTTCGATCTCGGCGGGCTGCCCATGCGCGTCGAATCCACCCGCATCCATCTGCGCTCCACGTTATGCGACGTGCTCCAGGTAGCCCGGGCCGTCGATGCCAGTGCCGACCGCGTCAACGGCGAGATCGCCGCGATCCGCAAGGTGGTCGACGAGCAGCGCGATCGCCTGACGCGCATTGCGGCGGCGGTCGAGCAGATGAGCGTGGCCATCCGCGAGGCCTCGCAGCACACCGGCACCGCGCTGTCCCTGTCCGAGTCGGCGCTGCAGGAAGTCGATACCGCCGAGGCCAAGATCGGCGATTCGGTGCGGGGCACGCACTCCGTCGCCGCGGCCGTGGGCCGGACCAACGAGCAGATAGGTTCGCTGCACGACCTCGTCTCGACGATCTCCGGCGTTACCCAGGCCATCAGCGAGATTGCCAACCAGACGCGCCTGTTGTCGCTCAACGCCGCCATCGAGGCGGCCCGCGCCGGCGAGAACGGCCGCGGCTTCGGCGTCGTGGCCGAAGAGGTGCGGACCCTGTCCGATCGCACGGCGGGCAGCACCGGCGACATCGGCCATGCGCTCGAGGCCATCACGCGGTTCGCCACCGAGACGTCCACGTCCATGCAGGAGGCGGTGGCCTCGGTGCAGTACAGCGGCGAGCAGATTCGCGAAAGCGCCGGTTTCTTCGAACGGGTGCGCCGCTCGTCGTCGCTGGTGGTGGAGCGGGCGCGCGACATCTCCGGCATGCTGCAGCAGCAGTCGTCGGCCTCGAAGGAAGTCGCCGAAAGCATGGAGGGCATCTCGGGCGAAGTGGAACGCACGTCGGCCTCAGTCGCCTCGCTGGCCCAGGCCACCGACGCGCTCAAGGGAACCGTGGGCGACATGCGGCAATTGCTGGTGCGGTACGAAACCTCGCTCTATCACTGAGCGCGGCGAACGCGGGAATCGTTACGTTATGCTCTAGCCTGTTCGAATCGGCTTACAGGTAGAGGGAGCAGGCGTTGCTGCACGGTTGCGCGCAAACCGGTCCGGTCGCGGATCGTCTCGGGGCGGGAGTCTTCGGCAAGGAATGGGGCAGGGGCGCGCGGGCCGCGGTAGCGGCACTACTGGCATTCCTGGCGCTGTCCACCGCGCGGGCGCAGGGGCTGCCGCCTGAACTGTCGGCAGCCTGGGCCGCCACCGGCCTGCCCGAAAGCTCGCTCTCGGTGGTGGTCGAACGGGTGGACGGCACGCGCGTGGTGTCCGTCAATGCCGGACAGCCGCGCAATCCGGCGTCGGTCATGAAGCTGGTAACCACCTTCGCCGCGCTCGACAGTCTGGGCCCGGCCTATGTCTGGCGCACGCAATTGCTGGTGGATCCGGGCACGACCGTATCCGCCGACGGCACGCTGTCCGGTCCGCTCTACCTGCGCGCCAGCGGCGATCCCCTGTTCAAGCTCGAAGACCTCTGGCAACTGCTGCGGGAATTGCGGCTGCGCGGCGTGCGCAAGATTCCCGAACTGGTGGTGGACCGGTCGGTGTTCGGTCCGGTCGCGATCGACCCCGGTGCCTTCGACGGCGATCCTTCCCGGCCCTACAACGCCAGTCCGGATGCCTGGATGGTGGGTTTCGGCGCCGTGCGCCTGCTGTTCACCCCCGATCCGCGCCACCGGCAATGGCGGGTCACGATGGACCCCGCCCTGCCGGGGGTGAAGGTGGAAGGGGCGCTGAAGTGGTCCGATGCGCCTTGCCCGGGTTCGCCATCGGTGCAGACCGAGCCTTTCCTGACCTCGTCCGGCGTTTCCCTGCGGCTTTCCGGCGCGGTGTCCGGCGGCTGCGGGGAGTTCAGCATCTACAGGCTTGCCCTCTCCCAGCCCAAGCATGCCGAGGCGGCGTTCCGCGTGCTGTGGCAGGAAATGGGGGGTAGCCTGCAGGGCAGCATCCGTGCCGGCGGCGTGCCGAGCGACGCGATCCTGTTCGTCACCCACGATTCCCCGCCGCTGGCCGAAGTGGTGCGCCATATCAACAAGATGAGCAACAACGTGATGGCGCGCCTGCTGCTGTTGACCCTGGGGGCCAATTACGAATCGGGACCCGCCACCGTGGCCAACGGCGACCGGGCCGTGGAAGGCATCCTGGCGGCAAGAGGCCTGCGCTTCCCCGAACTGGTGCTGGACAACGGATCGGGGTTGTCGCGCGACGGCCGGATCTCGGCCGACAGCCTCGCGCGGCTGCTGGCCGCGGCCTGGCAGTCGCCGGTCATGCCGGAATTCGTGTCCTCGTTGGCCATCCCCGGTATCGATGGCACGGTGCGGCGGCGCCTGCGCGAGTCCGAGGCCGCCGGCCAGGCCCACCTGAAAAGCGGCTCGCTGCGGGACGTGCGGGCGCTCGCCGGCTACGTGCTATCGGCCAGCGGGCGCCGCTACGCCGTGGTCAGCCTGGTCAACGACGAGCGCGCGCAGCAGGCCAACGGTTTCCACGACAAGTTGGTCGCCTGGCTGGCCGCGCAGTGATGCAGGATGCAAGCGGGCGGTTGCAGGTGTTACCCGATGCTGCCCGCTCGAGGCGAGGGTTCCGGTATGCAGGGGCGGCTGCTATGATCGAACCGTCCAACCGAAAAACAACGCAGGGAGCGCAAGCCATGAATACCAGCACTGCAGGCAAAGAAAAACTGATCTCGGACGTGAAGGTCGTGCTGAACGATGCGGAAGACCTGCTCAAGCAAGCCGCCTCCAGCACCGGCGACCGCGCGGTCGAACTGCGCGAGCGGGCCCTGACTTCCCTGAAGCGCGCCCGCGAGAAGCTGATCGACGTCCAGGATTCGATGCTGGAGCGTAGCAAGGCCGCCGCCCGCGCCACCGACGACTTCGTGCACGACAACCCCTGGCGCGCCATCGGCATCGCCGCCGCGGTCGGCTTCCTGGCCGGCCTGCTGGTCAACAGCCGCCGTTGATCGAGCAGCGGTGTCCGAGTCTCCGCATCTCCTGAGTTCGCTCCGGGCGCTGGCGGCCACGTCGGTCGGCATCCTGCGCACCCGGCTCGAACTCGTCGCCATCGAGCTGGCCGAAGAGAAATCGCGCCTGATGGGCATGGTATTGGTAGCGCTGGCCGCGCTGCTTTGCCTGACGCTCGGGCTGATGATGTTCTCGTTCCTGATCGTGGTGGTGTTCTGGGATACCGAATACCGCCATCTCGCCATCGCGCTCGTGGGAGCGGCGTACCTGCTGGTGGGGCTGATCATGCTGTTGATGGTGCGCCGGCAGGCTTCGCACGCGCCCATCGCCTTCGAGGATACGCTGGCGGAACTCCAGCGCGACCGCGACATGCTCGCCGCCGTCGCCGATTCCGACTCCCGGCGGGGAGAGCGCCCATGAGCCGGCGCTACTCCGACATGCAGGCCCGCAAGGAGCTGCTGTTGGCGCGCTCGTCCATAGAGCGCATGGAACTGGGCGCCCACCTGCACCAGATACGGGAGGCCGTCACCCCGGGCAACATGGTGAAGTCGGTCTGGCCCCGCCTGAGCGGCAGCGGCGGCGTGACGACGGCGATGCAGGCGTGGCGGTTTCTGCGGCGCTATCCCATCGTTTCGTCGGCGGCATCGATGCTGCTGGCGCGCGTACGGGTACGCGGCATCTTCCGGCTGTTGAAGCTGGGCGGCGGGGCGGTCGCCGCCTACCAGGCGTTCAAGCTCTGGCGGGCGATCAAGGACGACGGCAAGGGCCGGCGCGACACCGACCCGCGCTAGTCCGCGGGGACGGGGCTTGGGAGCCGGAGCAACCCGGCTTCCGGACCTACAGACCCAGCTCCTCCCAGAGCCCGTCCACCCTTTTCTTCACTTCGGCGTCCATCACGATGGGCCGGCCCCATTCGCGGTCGGTTTCGCCCGGCCATTTGTTGGTGGCGTCCAGGCCCATCTTGCCGCCCAGTCCCGATACCGGGGAGGCGAAATCCAGGTAGTCGATCGGCGTGCGGTCGGCCAGCAGGGTGTCGCGCACCGGGTCCATGCGGGTGGTGATGGCCCAGACGACGTCCTGCCAGTTGCGCACGTCGATGTCGTCGTCCACCACCACGATGAACTTGGTGTACATGAACTGGCGCAGCACGCTCCAGATGCCGAACATGACCCGCTTGGCGTGGCCGGGGTACTGCTTGCGCATCGAGACGATGGCCAGGCGGTAGCTGCAGCCCTCGGGCGGCAGGTAGAAGTCCACGATTTCCGGCAGTTGGCGTCGCAGCAGCGGGGTGAAGACCTCGTTCAGAGCCACGCCCAGGACGGCGGGCTCGTCGGGCGGCTTGCCGGTATAGGTGGAGTGGTAGATGGGGTCGCGCCGCATGGTGATGCGATCCACGGTGAACACCGGGAACCAATCCTGCTCGTTGTAATAGCCGGTATGGTCGCCATAGGGACCCTCCAGCGCCACCTCGTAGCCGTTGTCCGGAGGCGGCGCGACGCCTGGCGCCGGTTGCGGCGCCCGGGCCCGCGGGTCGGACAGCGGGAGCAAATGGCCCTCGAGTACGAGCTCCGCCGAGGCAGGCACCGTAAGCGCGTTGCCCACGCAGCGGACGACTTCCGTGCGCCCGCCCCGCAGCAGCCCGGCGAACTGGTACTCGGACAGGGCGTCGGGTACCGGCGTGACCGCCCCCAGGATGGTGGCCGGATCCGCGCCCAACGCGACCGCGACGGGGAAGGGCTGGCCGGGATGGGCCAACATGTGTTCCCGGAAATCCAGCGCGCCGCCGCGATGCGACAGCCACCGCATGATGAGCTTGTTGCGCGCGATGGGCTGCTGGCGGTAGATGCCGAGGTTCTGCCGCTTCCGGTTGGGTCCGCGAGTGACCACCAGCCCCCACGACAACAGCGGCGCCACGTCCCCCGGCCAGCAATGCTGGATCGGCAGGCGGGCCAGGTCCACGTCGTCCCCCTCCAGCACGATTTCCTGGCACGGGGCGCCGCGGATCTCGCGGGGCGCCATGTCCCACAGTGCGGATTTCAGCATGGAGACCTTGCCCAGGGCGTCGCGCAGGCCGCGCGGCGGCTCGGGTTCGCGCAGCGAGGCCAGCAGTTCGCCCACTTCGCGCAGCGCGCCGACGTCGTCGGCGCCCATGCCGAGCGCTACCCGCCGAGGGGTGCCGAACAGATTGGCAAGGACGGGCATGGCGGCCTTGCCGCGCCCCGGCTGCAATACGTTCTCGAACAGCAGGGCAGGCCCGCCGGCGCGCAGCACACGGTCGCTGATCTCGGTGATCTCCAGGTGGGTCGATACCGCGGCCTGGACGCGCTTGAGTTCGCCCAGGGCGTCGAGCTGGCGGAGGAAGTCTCTGAGGTCGCGGTATTTCACGGGCAAAGCACCTTGGTGGGGAGGGTCGTCAGGACGGGAATTTAACCCGGGACGGGGCATGCGAAGACGCGTATGGAAGCGGAGCCGGACCCGTTCGCGGCCTCCGATTGGCGCGTCGCCGCGGGGGCAACCCGGTCAATTTTTACATATGTTTCAGAATCCGACGCCATCTTGGTGATAGTGTATGCTCACTTTTTGCGATATTTCCATATACGGTCGGATGGCAACCAATAGAAAATGGCAATGACCGGGTCTTCTCTGGGAATGCACCAAAATGGTGAAGATTTGCGGTTGACCTACCCCCCTCCCATTTCTACAATCCGGGCACTTTCAGCGTACGCCCGGTGCCGTCGTCCCACCAGCTGCCCATGAGGGCCGGAAAAGACCGCCGGGCTGAAATCAACGGGCTGTCGGGCGCCCACCATACTGGAGTTCTCTTAACGGCGCGTACGCGCCTACTGCCCGAAACAGGCATGGTTCCCAGCTATCTCTGCGGTAGCCGCCATGCAGGTGTACCGCTCGTCGTCCTGACGGCGGTGCGATGTGCAGCCAAGCAGGTTGTGGCCTAGACGTCCGGAGTCGTACTCGCGCAGTTCCGGATGCGGATTCTTTGTGGCCCGCCGATGCAAGGAGGTAAGCATGCCCGACGCGCAGTCGCGTTCGTCGCTCAAAGAGGCCGCTGCCCATGTCCGAGACGGCATGGCGAAGTGGTCTGGCGTAGTTGCAGGTTATATCGTTTTGGCCGTGCTCGTGGCGGCTGTGGTCATTCCGTCCGTGCCCGGCCTGCGCGGCCCGGCTACCCAATTCTATGCGGCGTTGTCCGGCAACGAGGCCGAGGCCGCGCCGGCGGCAGGGCCGGTCGCCATCCCGGCGCAGGCGCACGTCCAGGCCGAACCCAAGGTTGCCTCCAGCAAGGTTCAGTCCCACAGCCATACCGTGGCCTTCCTGGGTTCCATGGGCAACGGCCAGGTGACGCAAAAGCTGCCGGTGGTCAAGGTCTCGGCGGTGCAGAGCGAATCCCTCGGGCGCTATATCGCCCGCAAGTACCGCGTGTCCAACGAAGCCACCCGGATGCTGATTTCGACGGCCTATGGCGTGGGCCAGGAAATGGGCCTCGATCCGCTGCTGCTGCTGGCCATCATCGCCATCGAGTCCAGCTTCAATCCCTTTGCCGAAAGCCATGTCGGCGCGCAGGGGCTGATGCAGGTCCTGACGCGCGTCCATAGCGAGCGGTTCGAGCCCTTCGGCGGCGACCAGGCCGCCTGGAATCCGGTGGCCAACATCCGTGTCGGCGCATCGATCCTGAAGGAATACATCGACCGCAGCGGCTCGCTGACGGGTGGGCTGCGCATGTACGTGGGCGTGGGTCCGGACGGCAGCAGTCCGTACGGCGACAAAGTACTGGCCGAACGCCGCAGGCTGGCGTCTGCCGCCGGCGTCGCTCCCGAACTGCCGGGAGCGACTCGCCCCGAGACGCCGGCCCGCTCGGCCTCCGCCGCTCCCATGCCCATTCCGACCCAGCCCTCCGAAGCCGTCTCGGTGAAGAGCGCCGAGCCCGGCACCCCCGCAGTCATGTAAGCGAGGGCGTGGCCCGCCGTACCGGGAAAAGGCGCATGCCGGCCCGGGAGGCGTGCCCGCAGTTCGCCCGCCGCCTTCCTCCCTCGTTTTCGCTCCCGGGCTACTGGACCGACCCTAGATCCAGGTGGCGCAGCTTGTCCGGGTTGCGGGTGACGTAGATCGCCACGATCCTGCCCTCGTCTATCTGCAATGCCGTGGCTTGCACGATTCCGTCGGCCTCGACCGTGATGAAACCCGGCAGGCCGTCGAGGATGGCGTACCGCACCAGGACCGACGGCGTGCGGGCGAATTCGCGCGCGAGCTGGGCGTGCCGTTCCAGCACTGCGTCGATCCCTGCCAAGGGGTGCGGCGAAGCGGGCACCTTGCCCCCGCCGTCGGCGAAGGCGGCCACGTCGTCGGCCAGCAGCGCGCGCAGGCCTTCCATGTCGCCATGGCGGGATGCGGCGAAGAAGGCCTCGGCGATTTTCTGGCCTTGTTCCCGCGTCACCGGAAAGCGGGGGCGCGCGGCATGGACGTGCCCCCGCGCCCGGCTGGCCAGCTTCCTGCAGGCGGCCGACTCGCGGCCGATGGCCTGGGCGACCGCTTCGAAGTCCATGCCGAACACATCATGGAGCAGGAACGCGGCCCGCTCCAGTGGCGACAGGCGCTCCAGCGCGATCATCAGCGCGAGCGTGATGTCGTCGCCGGTCTCCGGCTCCCCAAGGTCGAGCACGGGTTCCGGCAGCCATGGTCCGACATAGGCCTGGCGCCGGCGGCGGGCGGATTTGAGCTCGTTCAGGCACAGGCGCGTGACGATGGTGTGAAGCAAGGCCGCTGGCTGGCGGACCTGGTCGTGATCGGTCGCCAGCCAGCGCAGATAGGCATCCTGGACCACGTCCTCGGCCTCCGCCATCGAACCCAGCATCCGGTATGCCAGTCGGATGAGGCGCGGCCGCAGATGGGGCAGGCCCGGGTCGGCCTGGGGCTCGTTCATCGCGTTGCCGTGCGCGCGGCGGTGCGCGGCTCCGCATGGACGGCGCTCACTTCGTACAGGCCGGGCGCCACGTTCTTGGCAAGGGTTGCGAAACGCTTGAGCTGTTCCTGGGTGCCGGGTTGCTTCATGAAGTTCTCGAAGTGTTCCTTCGACGCCCATTGAGCGTAGTTCACGACCTTGCGGCCGTCCAGGCTGCCGTGTATGCAGACCGAAAGAAATCCGGGCTGGTGCCGGATGGCGCTCTCGGTCGCCTCGGACAGGGCCCGGGTCAGTTCCGCCTGCTTCTCCGGTTCGACGTCATAGACGTTGATCAGCGTCAGGCACGCGGCCTGGGCGTCGATGATTGCGATGTTCCTGTTTGCCATGGTGGTCTCCTTTGGACATTGCCGTTGGGATAGACATGACAAGACAGCGGGGCGAGATGTGACGTCGCCCGGTAGTGCTACTGGAGCAGCCGTTCCATGCGCGCCACGGCTTCCTGCAGGCGGGCCAGGTCCGTGGCGTATGAGAAGCGCAGGTACGAGGCGGTTTCGGCAGCGCCGAAATCCAATCCCGGCACGGCGCATACGCCGGCCTCGTGCAGCAGGCGGTTGGCAAAGCTTGCGCTGTCGGAGGCATGCGCGCGCACATCGCTATATATATAGAAGGCTCCGTCCGGCTTGACCGGGACGCGCAGGCCCAGTCGCTCGAACTCGGGAAGCAGATAGTCCCGGCGCTGGCGGAATGCCTCCCTGCGTGCCTCGAAAATGTCGAGCGACTCGGGGTGAAAGCATGCCACCGCCGCGTACTGGGCCAGCGCCGACGGGCAGATGACGAGATTCTGGGCGAGTTTCTCGAAGGCGGAGACCAGTTGCGGCGGGACGACCAGCCAACCCAGGCGCCAGCCGGTCATGTGGAAATATTTGGAGAAGCTGTTGACGATGATCAGGTCGTCGCCCAGCGCCAGGGCCGATCGCCGGTCTCCGTCGTAGCTCAACCCCAGGTAGATCTCGTCGACGATGGCAAAGCCCTGGCGGCTGCGGACTTCGCGCACCAGCTCGGCCAGCGCGTCCGGGGCGATGGACGTGCCGGTCGGGTTGCTGGGCGAAGCCACCACCACGCCGGCGGTGCGCGGCGTCCAGTGGCGCCGCACGTGCTCGGCCGAAAGCTGGAAGCGATCCGCCGGGCCGGCCGGGATCAGCACCGGTTCGCCGCCGGCCGCGGTCACGATATGGCGGTTCGCGGGATAAGTGGGATCGGGCATCAGCACTTGCGCGCCGGCGTCGATGAGCGCCGTGCAGGCGAGCAGCAGCGCGCCCGAGGCGCCCGCCGTGACGATGATGCGGGACGGGTCGACGCGGGCACCGAAGCGCGTCTGGTAGAAACCTGCGATCGCCTCGCGCAGCGGCGCGATGCCCACCGCTTCGGTGTACTGGGTCTGGCCGGCGCGCGCCGTGCGTTCCAGGGCTTCGACCACTGCCGGAATGGCGGTGAAATCCGGCTCGCCAATGCTCATCTGCACGATGTCGCGCCCCGCGGCTTGCAAGGCCGCCGCCTGCTTGACGACTTCCATGGCGTAGAACGGGGCGATGCGGGCAATGCGGGGGGAAAGGCGAAGCATGGCGATGAACAGCGGAGTTGACGGGAGTAGGGGACGCGCGCCCTGCTGGACGAGGTCCCAGCCTCCATATTAGTGCGCGTTTGCGGTTCATGCCGGGAAGGGGGCGACGCGTCGGGACCGCTCTTCCCGCGCCGGAAAACGGATGGGCCGGCAGCCCCGCTACAATGCAGGCATGGTTCCGCTCGATCCGTCCCCGGTTGCGCCCGACCCGCTCCTGCCATCATGGGCGGCGCGCGGGTGCCTCGCCATGTTTCAGACGGGCAGCGCCCGGGATAGCCTGCCGTGAAACCCGGACGCCGCGCTTTCTTCCTGCCGCGCATGCTGTCCGATGCGCCGTGGCCGGCGTTCTGCCAACGGCTGGCACGCATGGCGCGCGGACAAGTAAGCGACGAGACCCCGGCGGCCGGGGCTCCGGGCCGGGCCCGCCTGGCCGTCGAGCGGGAGGAGGATGTCTATCATGCCTGCGCGCTCTGCAGGGAGTTCGGCGTGCTGCTGGTACAGCCTGGCGCGCGCGAGACCGCCCTGCCTCCCGATCGCGCCTGGCTGCGGCTCGACGTTTCGCTCCTGGCCGCCATCGAGAAGATCGACGAGCGCGCGGGAATCGCGGTCGTGCAGGCCGGATGCCCCATGGGCGAACTGCGGTCGCGCCTGGACGGCACGTCGTGGCGCTGGCATGCGGGCGCGGACCACGAACCCATCGGGTCATGGCTGATGCGCACGCGCGGCTGGCAGCCGGGGCGCTGCCGCGAATCCGGGCTGGAAGCGGCCCTGGTCATGCTTGCCGACGGCTCGTTCGAGCAGCTGGGGCCTTTCGGCACGGATTCGACCCGGCCCCTGCGTTCGGCGGCCGCCAGCCGCCTGGTGTCCGAGCTGTTCCAGCTGGCGACCGATCCCGCCGTGGCGGCGATGCTGGAAGAGCCGGTCTGGGCGGCCGGCTACCGGATCGACGCGCTCGTTCCCCGGCCGGACGCCAAGGATGCGGCCCCCGTCCCCAATCCGGCGCACCTGCTGCTCGGCAGCGAAGGGACGCTGACCTGGGCGGGGCGGTTCCGCCTGCGGCTGCGCGACGTCGGCGCCCAGCCGCCGGTGCTGGCGGTGCGGGAGCGGGACGACCGGACTTCTGGGCGGGAAACGCCCGCCGACCGGCTCGACGCCACCGTCAAAGCCACGTTCGACGCGGGAGGCGTTTTCCCGTCGTCGGTTGTCTAACCCGTGCCGGGAGCGGATAATCCGCACCTCGCATAACTTTGTGTGACCCCCACCGGGGCGTTATTTTTCAATGGCTCAACCCCTCGACCCCAATCTGCGCAAGGCCGCCCTCGAATACCACGAGCAAGGCCGGCCGGGCAAGATCTCCATTGCTCCGACCAAGCAACTCGTCAACCAGCGCGACCTGGCGCTGGCCTATTCTCCGGGGGTAGCCGCGGCCTGCGAGGCCATCGTCGACGACCCCGCCGCGGCCTTCCGCTATACCGCGCGCGGGAACCTGGTGGGCGTGATTTCCAACGGCACGGCGGTGCTGGGCCTGGGCTCCATCGGCGCGCTGGCGTCCAAGCCCGTCATGGAAGGCAAGGCGGTCCTGTTCAAGAAGTTCGCCGGCATCGACGTATTCGACATCGAGGTCAACGAAACCGACCCCGAAAAGCTGGTCGACATCATTGCCGCGCTCGAACCCACTTTCGGCGGCATCAACCTGGAAGACATCAAGGCGCCCGAGTGCTTCGCGGTCGAACGCAAGGCCCGCGAGCGCATGAACATCCCGGTGTTCCACGACGACCAGCACGGCACCGCGATCACCGTTGCCGCCGCCGTCCTGAACGGCCTGGCCGTGGTGGGCAAGAAGATCGAGGACGTCAAGCTCGTCACCTCGGGCGCCGGCGCGGCGGCGCTGGCCTGCCTGAACCTGCTGGTGGACCTGGGGCTGCCCATCGAGAACATCTGGGTCACCGACATCGACGGCGTGGTCTGGAAAGGCCGCACCACGCTGATGGATCCCGACAAGGAGCGTTTCGCCAAGGAAACCGACAAGCGCTCGCTGGCCGAGGTGGTCGAGGGCGCGGACGTTTTCCTGGGCCTGTCGGCCGGCGGCGTGCTCAAGCCGGAGATGGTCGCGTCCATGGCCAAGCGGCCGCTGATCCTGGCGCTGGCCAACCCCACGCCGGAAGTGCTGCCCGAAGTGGTGAAATCCGTGCGGGACGACGCCGTCATCGCCACCGGCCGTTCGGATTACCCGAACCAGGTCAACAACGTGCTGTGCTTCCCGTACATTTTCCGGGGCGCGCTCGACGTCGGGGCGACCACGATCACGCGCGAGATGGAGATTGCCACGGTGCACGCCATCGCCGAGCTCGCCCGCCAGGAGCAGAGCGAGATCGTGGCTGCCGCATACGACGTCAACGACTTGTCGTTCGGACCCGAGTACCTCATTCCCAAGCCGTTCGATCCGCGCCTGATCGTCCGCATCGCGCCCGCGGTCGCGCGCGCCGCCATGGATTCCGGCGTGGCCACCCGGCCCATCGTCGACATGGACGCCTATGTCGAGCAGCTGCAGCAGTTCGTCTACCACTCGGGCGCCTTCATGCGTCCGCTGTACGGCGCCGCGCGCCGCACGGTGCGCGAGGGCGGCAAGGCCCGCATCGTCTACACCGAGGGCGAGGACGAGCGCGTGCTGCGCGCCGTGCAGGCCGTGGTCGACGACGGCCTGGCCAAGCCCATCCTGGTCGGCCGCCCGGCCGTGCTGGCCAAGCGCATCGAGAAGCTCGGCCTGCGCCTGCGCCTGGGGCAGGACGTCGAGGTCACCAATACCGAGTTCGACGAGCGCCACCGCAATTACTCGCAGACGTACTGGGAGATGACCAAGCGCAAGGGCATCACCAAGGAATACGCCAAGATCGAGATGCGCCGGCGCCTGACCCTGATCGGCGCCATGATGGTCCACCAGGGCGACGCCGACGGCATGATCTGCGGCACGGTCGGGCCCTACGTCAACCACCTGCAGTTCATCGACGAGGTCATCGGCCGCAATCCCAACGCCAAGGTCTATGCGGCGATGAACTTCCTCGTGCTGCCGCAGCGCACCGTGGTGCTGGTGGACACGCATGTGAACGAGAATCCCACCGCCGACCAGTTGGCCGAGATCACCATCATGGCGGCCGAAGAAATGAAGCGCCTGGGGGTCGAGCCCAAGGCCGCGCTGCTGTCGCACTCCAACTTCGGCTCCAGCGATTCGCCGTCGGCCGTCAAGATGCGCGAGGCCCTGGCGCTGATCCAGGAACGCGCGCCGTGGCTGGAAGTGGATGGCGAGATGCACGGCGACTGCGCCATCGACGAGGCGATCCGCAACCGGATCATGCCGGACAGCACCCTCAAGGGCGAAGCCAACCTGCTGGTGTGCCCCACCATCGAGTCGGCCAATATCTCCTACAACCTGCTCAAGACGGCGGCCGGCAACAACGTGGCCATCGGTCCCATCCTCCTTGGCTGCAAGGCCCCGGTCAACATCCTGACCGCCAGTTCGACGGTGCGGCGCATCATCAACATGACCGCGCTGACGGTCATGGATGCCAACGCCTCGCGTCTGGATGGCAGCGGCGGGCGTTGATCCTTCCTCGGGGGCCGCGCGGGCGGCCCCCACCGTGCCGGTGCTGCGTCCCGCGTGCACCGGCCTCGTGCTTTCCGGCGGCGGCGCCCGCGCCGCCTATCAGGTGGGCGTGCTCAGGGCCATCGTCCGCATCCTGAGCGATCGCCCCGGCGGCCTGCCGGCCAATCCCTTCCACGTCCTGTGCGGCACGTCGGCCGGCGCCATCAACGCCGCTGTCCTGGCTTGCGGCGCTCATCACCTCGCACAGACCGTCGACCACATGCTGGACGTGTGGGAGAACTTCCGCCCCGAGCAGGTCTACCGGACCGATGTGCTCAAGACCCCGCGCGGCGGAGGCGGCTGGCTGTCCATGCTGTCGTTCGCGATGATGCTGGCTCGCGTGGGGCGACGACGGCAACCGTCGCTGCTGGACAACCAGCCGCTGGGCGAACTGCTGCGCGGCGTGCTGGACTTCGGACAGCTGGACGCCAACCTGGCCGACGGCGTGGTCCAGGCGCTGGCCATTGCCGCGACGGGCTACACCTCGGGCCAGCACATCACTTTCTACCAGTCGGCCTACGAGATCGAGCCGTGGCGCCGTTCCCTGCGCATTGCCGTGCGGGCCGAGATAGGCGTCGAGCACCTGCTCGCGTCGAGCGCGATCCCGTTCGTGTTTCCGGCCCGTCGGCTCCTGGTGCACGGCGAGCCCGAGTGGTGCGGCGACGGTTCCATGCGGCAGCTCGCCCCCATCAGTCCGGCGATCCACCTTGGAGCCGGGCGCGTGCTGATCATAGGCGGCGGCCATTCCGAGGCGGATCCCCGCCGGCGGACCGGCGCGGCGACTTATCCGACGCTGGCGCAGATCGGCGGCCATGCCTTGTCCAACATCTTTCTCGACAGCCTGGATGCCGACATCGAGCGTATCCAGCGCATCAACCAGACCCTGTCGCGGCTGCCGGCCGAGGAGCGCTGGAACGGGCCGCTGCGCCCGATCAAGGTGCTATCGATCTCACCCAGCCAGCGCCTGGACGAGATCGCCGCGCGCCACCAGGACAGCCTGCCTCCTGCCATGCGGTCGCTGCTGCGGGGGATGGGCGTATCGTCCGGGCCGGACGAGTTGACCGGCGCCGCGCTGGCGTCGTATCTGTTGTTCGAGCCGGGCTATACCCGCGAGTTGATCGCTCTGGGGTTTGGCGATACGCTCGTCCGCAGTGCGGAAGTCCTTGCCTTTTTCCGTACCGACGAGGAATAGCGATGTCTAGCAGGAATAGTTCGCGATTGCCGCGCTTCTTGCCCGTCGGCGGCCGCCTGGCGGCATGGCTGGCGGCAGGTCTGCTGGCCTTGGCGCTGGGCGCGGCCGCCTGGGCCAGAGGCGAGGCCGGCACCGTCTCCGTGCGCGATCTGCCGCCGGAAGCGCAGCGGGTGCTGGCCCAGATCCAGTCCGGACACCGGTTCAGCCACCCGCGCGACGGCGTGACGTTTTATAACCGCGAGCGGCTTTTGCCCTTGCGGCCTCGTGGGTACTATACCGAGTACACAGTACCCACCCCCGGGGCCCGCAACCGCGGCGCCAGGCGTATCGTTGCCGGCAAGGGCGACACCGGCGACCCGGCCACCAGCGGCGAATATTGGTATACGTCCGATCACTATGCGTCGTTCCGGCGCATACGGGAGTGATCCATGTCCTTGAACTCGAGAACGTTGAGCGAGTGCCTCAAGACTGGCGGAGCCTTGTATGACCAGGGCGTCGACGCGCAGACCCTCAAGCGCGCCGCCCAGGAATCGAAGCTGGCGCTGTTCGAAGTGGATTGTTCGCGCGCCAAGAGCAAGTCCGCGGTGTTGCGCGCGATCGCCAACGCCGTGGATTTTCCCGAGCACTTCGGCGGCAATCTCGACGCCCTTTACGATTGCCTGTGCGACACCGTGCTGGATCAGCAGGTGGGCATGGTGCTGGCGCTGCGCCATCTGCACAAGGACGACCCGGGCCTGGCCGAGCACGCGCCGGCCATCGCGCAGGTGGGCGAGGACGTGGTCGAATTCGCCCGCGAAAACGGCAAGACCTTCGCCTTCATTCTCGATCGCGCCGACGGCGCAGCAGGACCGGCCAGACCATCTTCCGCCGACTGATGCCCGGTCGGCGTGCAACCAGGAGGAGTCCTCGATGAAGCACCGTGTGGGTTTCATGTTGTTGACAGCATCCTTGGCCAGCGCTCCGGCGCTCGCCGATCTGTCCATTCCCATGTCGGCCGTCGACGCCCAGGGCAAGGGGCGCGACCTCGGCACCGTGACCGTCAAGGAAACCGCCTACGGGCTGGTCTTCACCCCGGCGCTCTCCGGCCTCGCGCCGGGCCAGCACGGCTTCCACGTGCATACCAATCCCCGTTGCGATCCTGGCCAGCAGGACGGCAAGCCGGTCGCTGCGCTGGCGGCCGGCGGGCACCTTGACCCCAAGAAGACCGGCAAGCACGGCGCCCCCTGGGACGACGATGCCCACCTCGGCGACCTGCCGGCCCTGTACGTGGATGCCGACGGCAAGGCCAGCTACCCGGTACTGGCCCCGCGCCTGAAATCGCTGTCCGATCTCAAGGGCCGTTCCCTCATGATCCACCAGGGCGGCGACAACCACGCCGACCATCCCGCCCCGCTCGGCGGCGGCGGCGCCCGGACCGCTTGCGGGGTGATGTAGAGAGGGGGTGGGGGAAGCCCACCCCCTCCGCGCTCCGCGCGTCTCCCTCAAGGGGGCGGCGCTGGCGGACCGGCAAAGCCGGATCCGCGGCGCCCTGGGTCTAGTGCGAATTTCTCGGATTGCGGCACCGTAGCTACCGCTGGCAGCCAGCGAAGCACAGGCGCCCCACCCCAAGACAACGGCCCTAGACCCAGGATGCGGTGGATCCGGCTCCGCCGGTCCACCCGCATCGCCCCCTTGAGGGGGACGCGCGGAGCGCGGAGGGGGTGGGCTCGTTCTACACCCAGGCAAACTTTGCGCTGAGCGCCGAGATCAGGGCCGTACCCGCGGTTTCGGTGCGCAGGATGCGGTCGCCGAAGCGGAGCATGCGCACGCCGTGGTGGCGGGCCAGGGCGTACTCCTCGTCGGACCAGCCGCCCTCGGGGCCGACCAGCAGTTCGATGGCCGTGGGCGGGGAGGCCAGGGTGGCGGCCCAGTCGGTCAGTCGCAGGTCGGCGTCCGGATCGCACAGCAGGCGAACGGCGCCACCGGCGGGGGGGCGGTCCAGCCATTGTTGCGGCGTGAGCGGTTCGGCCACCTCGGGAATACGGTTGCGGCCGCACTGTTCGCTGGCTGCCACCGCGATCCGGCGCCAGTGCCGCAGCCGCTTTTCCAGCCGTTCGCCCGACAGGCGCAGCACGCTGCGGGCGGCCGCCAGGGGCTGGACGGCCGCGGCGCCTACCTCGACCGCTTTTTCCACGACCCAATCCATCTTGTCCCCCGACGGAATGGCCTGTGCCAGCACGATACGGCCGGGCAGCTCGGCCTCGCGCGGGTCGTGGGCGCCCAGCAGGGCCATGGCCTGCCTGCCGTCGACCTCCAGCCGGGCCGGATACTGGCCGCCGCGGCCGTCGAACAGGACGATCTCCTCGCCGTCGCGCAGCCGTAGCACGCGCAGGGCATGATGGGCGACAGGATCGGGCAGGGCCAGGCGGGTGCCGGCCTGCAGCGGAAGATCGACGTGGAAGCGGGGCAGGGGCATGGACGGTGAGCGATGTAACTTTTGACAAGCGGCGACACCCGCGAAAGGGCGGGGGACCTGGACGAATGTTAAACTCGAAAGCTTTGTAGCAGCGGGATTTCCCGCCCGGAACGAGTGTCTTCATGAGCAATCAAGCCGCCCCTCAACTCAACATGGCGGACGCCATCCGCGCGCTGTCCATGGACGCCGTCCAGAAGGCCAACTCCGGCCACCCCGGCGCGCCGATGGGCATGGCTGAAATCGCCCTGGCGCTCTGGCACGGACACCTGCGTCACAATCCCGCCAACCCGGCCTGGCCCGACCGCGACCGCTTCGTGTTGTCCAACGGCCACGGTTCCATGCTGATCTACTCGCTGCTGCACCTGACGGGCTACGACCTGTCCATCGACGAGCTGCGCAACTTCCGCCAACTGCATTCCAAGACCCCGGGCCACCCCGAGGTCGGCATCACCGCCGGCGTGGAAACCACCACCGGGCCGCTGGGGCAGGGCATTTCCAACGCGGTCGGCATGGCGCTGGCCGAGGCGCTGCTGGCGGCCGAGTTCAATCGCCCGGGGCTGCCCATCGTCGACCACTTCACTTACGCGTTCGTCGGCGACGGCTGCCTGATGGAAGGCATCTCGCACGAAGTCGCCTCGCTGGCCGGTACGCTGAAGCTGTCCAAGCTGATCGTGCTGTACGACTCGAACGGCATTTCCATCGACGGCGAGATCAAGTACTGGTTCGCCGACGACACCGCCAAGCGCTTCGAGGCCTATGGCTGGAACGTGATCCGCAACGTCGACGGCCACGACGCCAAGGCGGTCGATGCCGCCATCGCCCAGGCCAAGACGCAGGCAGCCAGGCACGGCGGGCCGACCCTGATCGAATGCCGCACCATCATCGGCAAGGGCGCCCCCACCATGGAAGGCACCGACAAGGTCCACGGCGCGCCGCTGGGCGACCAGGAAATCGCCGCCACCCGTGCCGCCATCGGCTGGCCCCACGACGCGTTCGTGGTGCCGGCCGAGGTCTATGCCTTCTGGGACGCCAAGGCCAAGGGCGCGCAGGTCGAAGGGGAATGGAACGCGCTGTTCGACAAGTACGCCGCGCAATTCCCGGAGCAGGCCGCCGAATTCCAGCGCCGCATGCGCAGCGAGCTGCCGGCC
The DNA here is from genome assembly GCF_002188465.1 of Pigmentiphaga sp. NML080357. GTDB lineage: Bacteria > Pseudomonadota > Gammaproteobacteria > Burkholderiales > Burkholderiaceae_B > Pigmentiphaga. The sequence continues at coordinate 19,971 of NZ_NINW01000028.1, forward strand.
GACTTCGCCGAGAAGCTCGCCCAGTTCGTGGCCGAGACCAACCAGAAGCAGGAAACCGTGGCCACCCGCAAGGCCTCGCAGTTCAGCATCACGGCGCTGGCCGGCATCCTTCCCGAACTGCTGGGCGGTTCGGCCGACCTGACCGGCTCCAACTACACCGACTGGAAGGGCGTCGCGCCGGTGCGCGCCGGCAAGGACGGCATCGAGTTCGGCCGCCACATCAACTACGGCGTGCGCGAGTTCGGCATGGCCGCCGTCATGAACGGCATCGCGCTGCACGGCGGCTACCTGCCGTTCGGCGGCACCTTCCTGACCTTCTCCGACTACTCCCGCAATGCCCTGCGCATGGCGGCGCTGATGAAGCAGCGCGTGGTGCACGTCTTCACGCACGATTCCATCGGCCTGGGCGAGGACGGCCCCACCCATCAGTCCGTCGAGCATGCGGCCAGCCTGCGCCTGATTCCCAACCTGGAAGTCTGGCGGCCCTGCGACACCACCGAAACCGCGGTGGCCTGGGGCGCGGCGGTCGGCCGCCCGGCCAGCGTCGGCATGGACGTGAAGGCCGGCGGACCCACGGCGCTGCTGTTGTCGCGCCAGAACCTGCCCTTCGTCGAGCGCGACCAGGCCACCATCGCGGCCATTTCCCGCGGCGGCTACGTGCTGCGCGACGCGCTCAACCCGCGTGCGGTCATCATCGCCACGGGCTCCGAGGTGGCGCTGGCGCTGGCGGCGCAGGAAGTGCTGGCCAAGGAGGAAATCTTCGTGCGCGTGGTCTCCATGCCTTGCACCCAGATCTTCGACCGGCAGGACGAGGCGTGGCGCCAGCACGTGCTGCCGCGCAACCTGCCGCGCGTCGCGGTGGAGGCCGGAGTGACCGACTATTGGCGCAAGTACGTGGGCCTGGACGGCGAGGTCATAGGTATCGATACCTATGGCGAATCTGCGCCGGCCGGGGTGTTGTTCAAGCATTTCGGGTTCACTGCCGAACGGGTCGCAGACGCCGTCCGGAAGCTGGTGGGCTGAGCGGGGCAGTCGTCCACCAACGTCGTCACAGATTCTTCTCATCAAAGGAAAACACCATGACTATCCGTGTCGCGATCAATGGCTATGGCCGCATCGGCCGCAACGTCCTGCGCGCCCACTACGAAGGGGGCAAGAAGCACGACATCGAAATCGTCGCCATCAACGACCTGGGCGCACCCAAGACCAACGCGCACCTGACGCGCTTCGATACGGCCCACGGCAAGTTCCCGGGCACCGTCACGGTCGAGGGCGACTACATGGTGGTCAACGGCGACAAGATCCGCGTGCTGGCCAACCGCAACCCGGCCGAGCTGCCGTGGGGCGAGCTGGGCGTGGACGTGGTGCTGGAATGCACCGGCTTCTTCACCAGCAAGGAAAAGGCCGGCGCCCACCTGAAGGGCGGCGCCAAGAAGGTCGTCATCTCCGCCCCCGGCGGCAAGGACGTGGACGCCACCATCGTCTACGGCGTGAACCAGGACGTGCTGAAGGCCGAGCACACCGTCATCTCGAACGCCTCGTGCACCACCAACTGCCTGGCCCCGCTGGTCAAGCCGCTGCACGACAAGCTGGGCATCGTCTCGGGCCTGATGACCACCGTGCACGCCTACACCAACGACCAGGTGCTGACCGACGTCTACCACGAGGACCTGCGCCGCGCCCGCTCGGCCACCCAGAACATGATCCCGACCAAGACCGGCGCCGCCGCTGCGGTCGGCCTGGTGATGCCCGAGCTCAACGGCAAGCTGGACGGCTACGCCATCCGCGTCCCGACCATCAACGTGTCGGTGGTCGATCTGACTTTCATCGCCAAGCGCGACACCACCGTCGAGGAAGTCAACGCCATCCTGAAGGAAGCCTCGGAAGGCTCGCTCAAGGGCATCCTGAACTACTCGACCGAGCCGCTGGTGTCGTCCGACTTCAACCACGACCCGGCCTCCAGCACCTTCGACGCCACGCTGACCAAGGTCAACGGCAACCTGGTGAAGGTCTCGTCGTGGTACGACAACGAGTGGGGCTTCAGCAACCGCATGCTGGACACCACCGTGGCGCTGATGTCGGCGAAGTAAGCGCATGGGCAAGGTCATCACGCTGGCCGATCTGGCGGCCAAGGGACAACTGGCCGGCAAGCGGGTGTTCATCCGCGCCGATCTGAACGTGCCGCAGGACGACCAGGGCAACATCACCGAAGACACGCGCATCCGCGCGTCGGTGCCCGGCATCGAGCTGGCGCTCGGTGCCGGCGCCGCCGTCATGGTGACGTCGCACCTGGGCCGTCCCACCGAGGGCACCCTGACTCCCGCCGATTCGCTGGCGGCCGTGGCCAAGCGCCTGTCCGAGCTGCTCGGCAAGCCGGTGCAGCTCGTGACCGACTGGGTGGACGGCGTTGCCGTCGCGCCCGGCCAGGTCGTGCTGCTGGAGAACTGCCGCGTCAACAAGGGCGAGAAAAAGGACGACGACGCGCTGGCGCGCAAGATGGCCGCGCTGTGCGATGTCTACGTCAACGATGCCTTCGGTACGGCTCACCGTGCCGAGGCCACCACCCACGGCATTGCCCGGCATGCCCCGGTCGCCTGTGCCGGTCCGCTGCTGGCCGCCGAGCTCGACGCGCTGGGGCGCGCCCTGCAGTCGCCCAAGCGGCCGCTGGTGGCCATCGTGGCCGGTTCCAAGGTGTCGACCAAGCTCACCATCCTCAAGAGCCTGGCCGACAAGGTCGATCAGCTGATCGTGGGCGGCGGCATCGCCAACACCTTCATGCTGGCCAAGGGCCTGCCCATCGGCAAGTCGCTGGCCGAACCCGACCTGGTGAACGAAGCCAAGGCCATCATCGACGTCATGGAAAAGCGTGGCGCCGCCGTGCCGATCCCCACCGACGTCGTCTGCGCCAAGAGCTTCGCTGCCGATGCCCAGGCGGAGACCAAGTCCGCCGATGCGGTGGCGGCCGACGACATGATCCTGGACATCGGCCCGGTCACGGCCGAGCGCCTGGCCGGGCTGCTCAAGGCTGCGGGCACCATCGTCTGGAACGGACCGGTGGGCGTGTTCGAATTCGACGCCTTCTCGCACGGTACGGAAACCCTGGCGCGCGCCATCGCGGCGTCGCCGGCGTTCTCGATCGCCGGGGGCGGCGATACGTTGGCCGCGATCGCCAAGTACGGCATCGCGGACCAGGTGGGCTACATCTCGACCGGCGGCGGTGCCTTCCTCGAGTTCCTGGAAGGCAAGGCCCTGCCCGCGGTCGCCATCTTGGAGGAGCGCGCCGCCCAAGGCGCCTGACCCTGTGGACGCACCTTCCGCTCGCGCCACGAAAATCGTGGCCACGCTCGGCCCGGCTTCCAGCTCGGCCGACACGCTGGCGCGGATGATACGCGCCGGCGTCGACGTAGTACGGCTCAACTTTTCGCATGGCACCGCGGAAGACCACGCGGCGCGCGCCGGCCTGGTTCGCGCCGCCGCCCTGGCCTGCGACCGCGAAGTCGCGATCATGGCCGACCTGCAGGGGCCCAAGATCCGCGTCGGCAGGTTTGCCGACGGCAAGGTGCTGCTCGAACCCGGCCAGCCCTTCATCCTCGACGCCGCGTGCGAGCTGGGCGATGCCGGCCGCGTCGGCCTCGACTATCCCGACCTGCCGCGCGACGTGCGGGCCGGCGACATCCTGCTGCTGAACGACGGCCTGATCCGCCTGCGCGTGATCCGCGTCTCGGGTACCGAGATCCACACCGAAGTCGTGGTCGGCGGCGAGCTGTCCAACAACAAGGGCATCAACCGCCAAGGGGGCGGCCTGACCGCGCCGGCCCTGACCGGCAAGGACATGGAAGACCTGCGCTCGGCGGTGCAGATGGGGGTGGACTACATCGCCATCAGCTTCCCCAAGAACCGTACCGACATGGAAATGGCCCGCCAGCTGGTGGCCATCGCGGGGGCGCCCACCGGCGCCCGGCCGCAGCTGATCGCCAAGATCGAGCGCGCCGAGGCCATCTCCGTGCTGGAGGAAATCATCGATGCGTCCGACGGCATCATGGTGGCGCGCGGCGACCTGGCCGTGGAAGTGGGTACGGCCGCCGTGCCGGCGCTGCAAAAGCGCATGATCCGGCTGGCGCGCTCGCGCAACCGTACCGTCATCACGGCCACCCAGATGATGGAGTCCATGATCGTCAACGCCATGCCCACCCGGGCGGAAGTGTCGGACGTGGCCAACGCCGTGCTGGACGGCACCGACGCCGTCATGCTTTCGGCCGAGACCGCGGTGGGGCGCTATCCGGTGGAGACGGTCGAAGCCATGGCGTCGATATGCCTGGAGGCCGAAAAGTCGCAGCATTTCGAGCTGGACAAGGACTTCCTCGACCAGACTTTCCAGCGGGTGGACCAGTCCATCGCCTATGGGGCGCTGTTCACCGCCCACCATCTGCGATGCAAAGCCATCTGTGCGCTGACGCATTCCGGCGCCACCACCTTGTGGATGAGCCGGCACGATAGTGCAACACCTATTTACGCGCTGACCCCGCGCGTGGCGACCCAGCGTAAAGTAGCGCTGTACCGCAATGTGCGGACGCTGCAACTGGAAGAATCGGGCGACCGCGACGCTTCGCTGCTGGCGGCCGAGAAACTGCTGGTGGAAAAGGGCGTGGCGGGGCCCGGCGACCTGGTCGTTTTCACGGTAGGCGAACCCATGGGGTCTCCAGGCGGAACCAATACTCTAAAAATCGTGCGGATAGGCCAGCACGGCTGACACCCACACATCATTTCTCATTCAGGAGTTCACAATGGCACTCGTTTCCATGCGTCAACTGCTCGACCACGCGGCGGAAAACGGCTATGGCATCCCGGCCTTCAACGTCAACAACCTGGAACAGGTCCAGGCCATCATGGAAGCCGCCGACGAAACCAACAGCCCGGTCATCATGCAGGCCTCGGCCGGCGCCCGCAAGTACGCCGGCGAGGGCTTCCTGAAGGCGCTCATCGCCGCCGCCGTCGAGTCCTATCCCCACATCCCCGTGGTCATGCACCAGGACCACGGCCAGTCGCCCGATGTCTGCAAGGGCGCCATCGCCATGGGCTTCTCCAGCGTCATGATGGACGGCTCGCTGCGCGAGGACGGCAAGACCATCGCCGACTACGACTACAACGTCGAAGTCACCCGCAAGGTCGTCGACATGGCCCACGTGCAAGGTATCTCGGTGGAAGGCGAGCTGGGCTGCCTCGGTTCGCTCGAGACCATGAAGGGCGACAAGGAAGACGGCCACGGGGCCGAGGGCACCATGACCCGCGAGCAACTGCTGACCGACCCCGAGCAGGCCGCCGACTTCGCCAAGCGCACCCAGATCGACGCGCTGGCCATCGCCATCGGCACCAGCCACGGCGCCTACAAGTTCACCCGCAAGCCCAGCGGCGACATCCTGGCCATCGACCGCATCAAGGAGATCCATCGCCGCCTGCCGACCACGCACCTGGTCATGCACGGCAGCTCCAGCGTGCCCCAGGACCTGCTGGCCATCATCCGCGAGTTCGGCGGCGACATGAAGGAAACCTACGGCGTGCCGGTCGAGGAGATCCAGGAAGCCATCAAGCACGGCGTGCGCAAGATCAACATCGACACCGACATCCGCCTGGCCATGACGGCCGCGATCCGCCAGTTCATGGCCGAGAACCCCTCGAAGTTCGACCCGCGCGAATACCTCAAGCCCGCGCGCGCCGCCGCCAAGAAGATCTGCGTGGAGCGCTACACCCAGTTCGGCACCGCCGGCAACGCCAGCAAGATCAAGCCCGTGCCGCTGACCGTGATCGCGTCGGAGTACGCCTCCGGCAAGCTCGCGCAAATCGTCAATTAAGGCATTCAACCCGCAACAAGGCAGCGTCATGTCCGCACCGCTTTACCAGTCCACCATCCGTTCCCTGCCGCTGCTGGCGCGCGGCAAAGTGCGCGACATGTACGCTGTCGGCGACGACAAGCTCTTGATCGTCACCACCGACCGCCTGTCCGCGTTCGACGTCATCCTCGACGATCCGATCCCGGGCAAGGGCGAGGTGCTGAACTCGCTCACCAACTTCTGGCTGGGCCGGCTCGGCAACATCATTCCCAACCACCTGACCGGCATCGACCCCGAGTCTGTCGTCGCGGCCGACGAGCGGGACCAGGTCGCGGGCCGGGCAGTCGTGGTCAAGCGGCTCAAGCCCGTGCTGGTGGAGGCCGTGGTGCGCGGCTACCTGATCGGATCGGGGTGGAAGGACTACCAGGACACCGGCAGCGTATGCGGCATCAAGCTGCCCGAAGGGCTGGTGCAGGCGCAGAAGCTGCCGGCGCCCATCTTCACGCCCGCGGCCAAGGCGGAACTGGGTTCGCACGACGAGAACGTCAGCTTCGCGCACGTGGTCAAGGAAGTCGGCCCGCAGCTGGCCGAGCAGATCCGCGAGGTCTCGCTGCGCATCTACCAGCTGGCGTCCGAATATGCCGCCCAGCGCGGCATCATCATCGCCGACACCAAGTTCGAGTTCGGCCTGGACGAGAAAGGCGTGCTGCACCTGATGGACGAGGTGCTCACCCCGGATTCGTCGCGCTTCTGGCCGGCCGATTCCTACGTGCCGGGCAGCAGCCCGCCATCGTTCGACAAGCAGTTCGTGCGCGACTGGCTCGAGACCCAGCCCTGGAACAAGACCGCGCCCGCGCCGCGGCTGCCGCAGAACGTGCTGGAACGCACGTCCGACAAGTACCGCGAGGCGCGGGTCCGGCTGGTCGGGGTCTGATTGATCAGATCAGCGCGATCTCCAGCCTGACCGAATCCCCCCGGTATATCCCTTCCCCCACGTAGATCAGCTTGCCCGACGTGTCGATGGCGCGCCGTACGACGTGCGCCACCGGGGCGTTCAGCGGCAGCTCCAGCAGCGCGGCCATCTCGCGGTCGGCGCTGCCTATGGTCATGACCTGGTTGGCCTGCGCGATGCGCTTGCCGGCTAGCTCGTGCAGGATGGGCAGGGTGGCCTCGTGCCGGAAGCGCTTGGGCGGTCCCTGCTTGAACAGCTCGCGATCCAGGACGAAGCGCGCGGCCAGATAGGGATGGCCGTCGCGCGAGTGCAGCCGGCGCATCATCGTGTAGTGCGCGGCCGGTTCGCCTTCTCCGGCCGCGAAGGCGGGCAGTTCGTCCAGGTCACGCTGTTCCAGGACCTCGATGTCCGCGCCCTCGTGGGCCGAGATCAGGGAGGCTCAGTCGATGGCCAGCCGATGCGCGCTGCGCGCCTTGGGGGTCTTGCGGACGAAGCTGCCCTTCGCCCGGAAACGCTCGATCAGCCCTTCGTCCTCCAGCACGCCCAGGGCTTCGCGTATGGTGCCGCGCGCCACCTCGAACTGCTCGGCCAGGTCCGCGACGTTGGGGATGCGGCCGCCGACAGGCCAGTCTCCGGTAATGATCTTGTTACGGAACAGCGACGCCAATTGCAGGTAGCGCGCCATCCGGTCGAGCGTGGTATCGGCGAATGAGGACATGGGTCGAAAGCCTGGTTCGGGAGGAGCGGTCGGTGCTCCGGGGGAGACGACCGCGATTATTCCATCCCCGCCATTATTCTGCCGGCTGGCCATCACTCGGGCTGGATGTTCAGTGTCCGCGCGAGCCGGCCGAACGCCGCGATGTCGCGTTCCACCGTGGCCCGCATCTCCTCGGGCGTGCCCTGGGCCGGCTCGAAGCCGCCGTCGGCGAGTTTCGCCCGGATCGCGGGGTCGGCAAGGACCTGCCGGACGTTGAGCGACAATTGGTCGCGTACGGCCGCGGGCGCACCGGCCGGCAGGGCGAAGCCGAAGTAGGTGTGGGGAATGGTGTTTTCCTCGCCGCCGATCTCGGTGACCGCCGGAACGTCGTTCCCTATGGTCCCGGCACGGCGCCGGACATGATCGCCCGGGTGGTGGGCGAGCAGCTGTCGCGCCAGACCGGCCAGTCCTTCGTGGTCGAGAACAAGCTCGGCGCGGGCGGCAAGATCGGTACCGAGGCGGTGGCCGATGCCAAGGCCGACGGTTATACGTTGCTGCTGGGCGGTAAGGATACGCATGGCATCCTGACCCACCTGTATCCGGAATGGCGCATCAAGCCGGAGAAGGATTTCGCGCCCGTCGCGCTGCTGGCCCGTATCCAGAACGTGCTGTTGGCCAGCCCCCAGCTGCCGGCGTCGAACCCGCAAGAGTTCCTGGCCTTGGCCAGGCAGAAAGAGTTGCGCTACGGCACGCCCGGCGTGGGCACCAACCTGCATCTGGCCGCTGCCTACCTGCAGGACAGCTATGGGCTGAAGCTGCTGCACATTCCGTACAGCCGGAGTTTCGCCGAGGCCCTGCCGACGCTGGCGAGGGGCGAGCTGGATCTCGTGATGGCCGGCCTGCCGCCCGCGATGCCGCTGCTCAAGGATGGCCGCATCAAGGCCATCGCGGTAACGGGCACCCAGCGATCACGGTTCGCGCCGGACATTCCCACCTTCGCCGAGTCAGGCGTGGCGGGACTGGAGTCGGGAGGCTGGTTCGCACTGTTCGCGCCCAAAGGCACGCCCCAGGTTGCGGTGGACATCTTGTCGCGGCAAGTGGCGGATGCGCTGCGCGAGCCCGCCGTGGCCGAGAAGCTGTCCGGGGTCTATGCCGATCCGGCGCCGTCGTCGCCGGCAGAGCTGGCCAAGCTGGTCGCCGATGAAACGCAGCGCTGGGGCAAGGTCGTGGCCGATACCGGGATAAAGGTGGAGTAGAGGAGCCCCCCTACGCGCTGACGCGCGCCCCCAGGGGGCGGCGCTGCGGACGGAAGGAAGGCCCATCCCCTAGCGGCCTTTGGCCGCTCCCCCTCAAGGGGGCGGCGCTGGCGGACCGGCAAAGCCGGATCCGCATCGCCCCTGGAGGGGGCACCCGGAGGGGTGTAGGGGGGCGGCCTCCCTCTAGCCTAAAACAATACCGTTGATAGTTTCCGGCGGTACTGCGAAACCAGTTCCGGTTGCGCCGAAGCCATGTCGAAGACCGCGATCATGGTCTTGCGGCCGATCTCGTCCTGGAAGCTGCGATCCCGCTTGACGATTTCCAGCAACTCGTCCATCGCCCCCGCCCATGCGCGCCGCGCGATGCGCTTGTTGGCCAGGTCGAGGCGCGCCTGCAGATCGTCCGGGTTCTGCTCGATGCGCTTCATCAGCTCGGTTTCCTCGGGCGAGTCCTGGGCCTGCTCGACGGCGTTCAGCGCGGTTTCCAGGTTGGCGTAGTGGGGGTCGGCCTTGGCCTGGGGCGTGAGCAGTTCGAACTGGGCCTTGGCATCCTCGGGGCGGCCCGTGGTGAGCAGGAGCTCGACATAGTCCATCCGCGCCGGATCGTAGGTCGCATCGAGCACGAGGGCTGCGCGCAAGTGTTTTTCCGCCGCGGCGACGTCGCCGGCCTGCATGGCCGCCATCGCCTGCTGGTGCTCCTGCTCGTGGGGCAAGGGCAGGAGGCGGTCGATGAAGGCGCGGATCTGTCCCTCTGGCAGCGCGCCGGTGAACTGGTCCACCGGCCGGCCGTTGAGGATGGCGACCACCAGCGGGATGCTGCGGGCCTGGAAATGGGCGGCCAGCTGCTGGTTTTCATCGACGTTGACCTTGACCAGCTTGAAGCTGCCGCCGTAGTCGCGTTCGAGCTTTTCCAGGATCGGGGTCAGCGAGCGGCAGGGGCCGCACCACGGCGCCCAGAAGTCGACGAGGACCGGCTTTTCGCGCGAGGCCTGCAATACCTCGCGCTCGAAATTGGCGAGCGTGACATCCATACCGGAAATCCTATGAAGCAATGAGCGAAAAAGAGATTGTGCTTCATTTTGGCGCGCGGCGGGCTGGCCGCCTCCGCGGCGCTCGGGTGGGTCAGGGCAGGGGCGGCGCCGAGGTCAGCGCGAACGTGCGCAGGTAGGCCGTCAGCCGGCGCACGCCCGGCGTCGCATGCTTGCGCGCATGGGAAATCAGGTAGAACGATCGCACCAGCCGGGGCAGCGCAGTGGGCAGCTCGACCAGTTCCCCGGTCTTGAGCATGTCGCTCACCACCCAGCGCGACAGGCAGGTGATGCCCAGCCCGCCGGCGGCGGCGCGCTTGATGGCTTCCGAGTTGCCGAACTCGATGCCCGATTTCATGTGCAGCAAGTGGGGCGTCAACGCTTCGCGTATGGTCTCGCGCGTTCCCGATCCCTCTTCGCGCAGCAGCCAGGTGGCGGCACGCAACTGCGCCGTGGAAACGAGGCCGCCGCTCGCCGGCACGATGGGGTCGCGCGCGCCGGCGACGATGACCAGCTCGTCGGCCAGCCACGGCTCGACCGTCAGCTCGGGCTGCTCGCACGGTCCCTCGACCAGGGCCAGGTCCAGTTCGAAATTCACCACCTGCGTGGCGATGGCCAGCGTATTGGCGATGGCCACGTGCGCGGTCCAGCTCGGCTGGCCGGAGCTTTCCAGGTCGCGCTGGAAGCCGGCCAGCAGCGTGGGCAGCACGTAGTTGCCGATGGTGGTGCTGGCCCCGATGCGCAGCAGGCCCACGTGTCCCTGGTCGTCGTGGGCCCAGCGTTCGATGCCGGCGGCCCGGTCCAGCAGCTCGCGTGCCTGGGGCAGCAGTTCCCGGCCGTTGTCATTGAGCACGAGGCGCTTGCCCACTCGGTCGAAAAGCGCCATGTCGAGCGCACGCTCCAGGTCGTTCAGCGCGGCGCTGGTGGCCGACTGCGACAACGCAACGGCCGCCGCCGCCGCGCTGGTACTGCCGGTGTCGGCCACGGCGGCGAAGATCTGCAATTGGCGCAGCGTCAGGCGCAAGGTTTCCATATAACTCGAATAACCAGTTTTTCCGTTTGAATATACAAAAATAAACCGTTTTACCCCGTCAAGGGCGGCGAATAGAGTGGAGGGCGTTAATTCCAGAAGTTATTAGCTTATGCCTTATTCCTCCGTTTCTCCCGCCCCGGCGCCTGCTTTGGTGCGCGGACCGGCAGGCTTCTTCCGGCAGGCGGGCCCGGGGTTGCTGCTGGCCGGCGCCATCGGGGCGGCGGCGATGATGCTGGGAGGATGGGACGTGTTCGCCAGCCGCGGCCTGAGCGCGCTGACGCTGGCCATCGTGCTCGGCATGCTGGTGGGCAATACCGTCTACCCCCGCATTGCCGCGCAGAGCGCCGCCGGCGTGGGGGTGGCCAAGCAGACCCTGCTGCGGGCCGGCGTCGTCCTTTACGGGTTGCGCCTGACGTGGCAGGACATCGGCGGCGTAGGCGTGGCGGGCGTCGCTGTCGATGCGGTGGTGCTGCTGTCGACCTTCGGCCTGGCCTGGCTGCTCGGCACCCGCGTATTCAAGCTGGACCGCGCCTCGGCCTGGTTGATCGGGGCGGGCAGTTCCATCTGCGGCGCGGCGGCGGTCATGGCCACCGCGCCGGTGCTGCGCGCCAAGCCCGACCAGGTGGCGGTGGCCGTGGCCACGGTCGTGGTGTTCGGCACGCTTTCCATGTTCCTGTATCCGTTCCTCTACGAGCTGAATGCGCAGTGGGGGCTGATTCCCGGCGGCGCGCACGGTTTCGGCGTCTACGTGGGCTCGACGGTCCACGAGGTCGCCCAGGTCATCGCCGCCGCGCGGGCGGTGGGCACCGAGGCGGCCGACACGGCCGTGATCGCGAAGATGGTGCGCGTCATGATGCTGGCGCCGTTCCTGCTGGCGCTCTCGGCATGGCTCGCCTGGGGGGGAGCCAGGAACGGCGCGGGCAGCCGTGCGGGCGAGGGCGGGGGACTGTGCATCCCCTGGTTCGCGGTGGGCTTCATCGCCATGGTCGCGTTCAATTCTCTCGTCCATTTGCCCGCGCCGCTGGTGTCGGTGGCGATCGACATCGATACCCTGCTGCTGGCAATCGCCATGGCCGGCCTGGGGCTGACGACCCACGTTGGCGCCATCCGCCGCGCCGGGCTGCGCCCGCTGCTGCTCGCCGGCCTGCTGTTCGCGTGGCTGGTGGCCGGCGGCGCGGTGATCAATCGCTTGATGGGGTAGGGGCGCCGTCGAAACCGACAGGGGCCGAAGCTCGGCTGCGGGTTAAAATCCTGTCTTTAGACGCTCGCCCGGCTCATGCGCCGGGCGCCCGCAAGGTCCCACATGTCCAGTCCTTCCTCTTCTTCCCCTTCTTCCTCTTCCGCGGCGGTGCAGGTCGGCATCGTCATGGGGTCTTCCAGCGACTGGGAGATCATGAAGCACGCCGTGGCCGTGCTCGACGAGTTCGGCGTTCCCCACGAGGCGCGGGTCGTGTCGGCCCATCGCATGCCGCTCGACATGGTGGAGTACGGCGCCGACGCCACGCGCCGCGGCCTGCGGGCGATTATCGCGGGGGCCGGCGGGGCGGCGCATCTGCCGGGGATGCTGGCGGCGCTGACGCCGGTGCCCGTGTTCGGCGTGCCCGTGCCGTCCAAGTACCTGCGCGGCGAGGATTCCCTGCTTTCCATCGTGCAGATGCCCAAGGGCGTACCGGTCGCCACGTTCGCCATCGGCGAGGCAGGCGCGGCCAATGCGGCCTTGCACGTGGTGGCCAACCTGGCTTGTACCGAGCCCGCGTTGCGGCAAAAGCTCGACGCCTTCCGCGCCCGGCAGACCGAGGCCGCGCGCGCCATGGCGCTGCCGCCCGGAGGCCAGGCATGACGGCGGGGCGCACGGTGCAGCCGGGCGGCTGGCTCGGGCTGCTTGGAGGCGGTCAGCTGGGACGCATGTTCTGTCATGCCGCACAGAGCATGGGATATCGCGTGGCGGTGCTGGATCCCATCGCCGACTGTCCGGCGGGCGCGGTAGCCGACCTGCACATCCGCGCCGACTACGACGACGAGGCGGCGCTCGCGCAGCTGGCCGAGCGCTGCGCCGCCGTCACCACCGAATTCGAGAACGTCCCGGCTGCCAGCCTGGAGAAGCTGGCCGAGCGCTGCCAGGTCAGCCCGGCCGCCGGCGCGGTGGCCATCGCCCAGGACCGCATCGCCGAAAAGGGCTATATCGCTTCGATCGGCGTGCCGGTGGCGCCGTATGCCGAGATCCGCTCCGCGGCCGACATCGACGCCGCGTCCGCATCGCTGTTTCCCGGCATCCTGAAGGTGGCTCGCCTGGGCTACGACGGCAAGGGCCAGGCGCGGGTCGAGTCGGCCGACGAGGCGCGCGCCGCGTTCGCCTCCTTCGGCGGCGTGCCCTGCGTGCTCGAGGCGAGGCTGCCGCTGGAATTCGAGATCTCCGTCGTCGTGGCGCGCGGCTTCGACGGCGAAGTGGTGACCTATCCCGTTTCCGAGAACGTGCACCGCGACGGCATCCTGGCGATCTCCACCGTGCCGTCGCCCCGGGCTTCCGCGGACATCGCACGCCGCGCCGCCGCGGCGGCGCTCCAGGTCGCCGCGGGGCTGGATTATTGCGGGGTCCTTTGCGTGGAGTTCTTCGTGCTGCCCGAGGATCGCCTGATCGTCAACGAGATCGCGCCTCGTCCCCACAACAGCGGCCACTACAGCATCGATGCGTGCGTCACCAGCCAGTTCGAGCAGCAGGTCCGCGTGCTGGCAGGCATGCCGCTGGGCGCTCCCGACTTGCTCGCGTCCTCGGTCATGCTCAACGTCCTGGGCGACATCTGGTTCCGGCGCGGCGACCAGGCGGTCGAGCCCGAATGGGGCCGGGCCTTGCAGGCGCCCTCGGCCAAGCTCCACCTGTACGGCAAGGCCGAGGCGCGGCGGGGCCGCAAGATGGGGCATGTGACCTGCCTCGGCGCGGACCGTGACGAGGCAGGGCGCAGCGCGGCGCAAGTCGCGGCCGCCCTGGGCATCGTTTTTCCGTAGTCGCCGATGAGCGCGCGCATCCTGCCGCCGACGCCCGCGGCCATCGCCGAAGCGGCCGACCTGCTGCGTGCCGGGCAATTGGTGGGCATGCCCACCGAGACGGTCTACGGCCTGGCCGCGGATGCGTCCGATCCCGAGGCCGTGGCGCGCATCTTCGCCGCCAAGGGCCGGCCCAACGACCACCCGGTCATCGTCCACGTGGCCGCCGGCGCCGACCTGTCGCGCTGGGCGGCGCGCGTTCCCGACGCCGCGCGGCGACTGATGGCGGCATTCTGGCCAGGCCCGTTGACGCTGATCCTGCCGCGCGCCCCCGGCGTGCTCGACGCCGTCACGGGCGGGCAGGATACGGTGGGGCTGCGTTGCCCTTCGCATCCTGTGGCCCAGGCCCTGCTGGCCGCATTCGGCGGCGGCGTGGCGGCGCCCTCGGCCAACCGTTTCGGGCGGGTGAGCCCGACCACGGCGCAGCACGTGGCCGGCGAGTTCGACCAGGCCGTGCCGGTGGTGCTCGATGGCGGACCGTGCGAGGTGGGCATCGAATCGACCATCGTCGACGTCTCCAGCGACATCCCCATCCTGCTGCGGCCCGGGCACGTATCGGCCGTGGCCTTGTCCGCGGTGCTCGGCACCGCCGTTCTCACGCGGGCGCAGATGGACGAACGGCGCTCGGTGCCGCGCGTGTCGGGATCGCTGTCGGCGCATTACGCGCCCCGCACGCCGCTCAAGCTGGCCGGTGCCGCCGTGCTGGCGGCTGAAGTGGCTGCCGCGCGCGCCCAGGGTCGTTCGGTGGGCGTCTGGTCGTCGCGCGATCCCGGCGGGGCCACCGTCTGGGTCCAAGCCCCCAGCGAGCCCGAACGATATGCGCAGGCGCTCTATGCCACGCTGCGTGAACTCGATGGCCGCGGGTTGGACTTGCTGCTGCTAGAGAATCCGCCCGCGGCGCCGGCCTGGTCTGCGGTGCGGGACCGTCTTGGCCGCGCGGCCGTGGGATCGGGGGCGGGCTAGGGCCTGAACGGGCCCTGGTTCCTCACGGCTGCTTGCGCGCGTAGGCGAACCACGCCGCCGACTGCGCGCTGTTGGTCGCCATGATCAGCAACAGTGGCTCCTTGTTCTGTTCCGTCAATCGCATCGCCACGCCTTGCATGCTCGTGCCCGCGTGCTGGCTCAGGCAGTTGGTGGCGTTGCCGAACGAAAAGGTCGTGGTGGCGTAGTTTTTGCCCGACGAGGCCTTGGCCAGCGCGCCGCTGATGTTGCAGGTGTCAGGCCGGCCGCTGATCTCGGACCTGGCCTCGAAATCGCCGTTGGCCTGGATGGTGAAAGTCACGCGGGAGCTGGCGCTGTCGCGACCCTGCCAGGTGCCGGCATAGGCGGCGAGGTCGAAGGCCTCGTTGTACTGGCCGTTGAACGTCGAGGTGAAGGTCACGTTCTGCCCGAGGTTGCCGTCGAAGCTGGCGCCGCTGGCGACGGTGCCCGTGATGTTCGCGGTTTCCGCCGTGGTGTCCCCGGTGCCGAAGGTCTTGCCGGTGCCCGAGTAGGCCTTGCCGTTGAGCGAGCCGGTGCCGCGCGTCAGGCGCCGTACCTGGCTGAAGTTCTCGCTCCAAGACATGGCCCACAGTTCGTTGGTGGGCGTGACCAGCATGTGCATGGATAGCGTGTCGCTGGTGATGTTGCCCGCCCAGATGCCCTGGGCATCGCTGTTGCCGCCCCCGCCCCCCCCGTCGCCCCCGTCTTCCTCCGGCGAGCCGAAGTAGCCGCCGTTGCAGGCGGCGAGGGACAGGGTGCAGAGCAGAGCGAGAGCGAAGCGACGATGCATGGAAAGCCCGGCGGAAAGGTTCTAGGAAGCGGGAGTCTTGCGCGAACGCTGCGGCGTGAGGTCGAAGCCTCCCGCATGGAACACCAGCGGCATGGCGTCGGTATGACCGCAGCGCTCGACCTCGCCCACGAAGATGCAGTGATCGCCTTCACGGTACCTGCTGCGGTTATAGCATTCGAACCAGGCCGTGCAACCCTCCAGCAGCGGCGCGCCGTTGCCTCCCGGCCGCCAGGGGAACTGGGCGAAGCGGTCGGTCGCATTGCCGCGGGTGGCGAAACGCTTGGCCACCTCGAGCTGGTCGGCGGCCAGCACGTTGACGGCATAGTGGCTCGCGGCGTCGAGAATGGGCAGCGAGCCCGAGGTCAAGGACAGGCTCCACAGCACCAGCGGCGGCGCCAGCGAGACCGAGTTGAACGAACTGACCGTCAGGCCGATGGGCCGCCCGTCGGGCCCCATGGCCGTGACGACCGTCACGCCCGTGGCGAAGCGGCCCAGGGCCGAGCGGAACGCGGTGGAATCGAAATCCGGGAGAGCTGCAGGCATCCAGGGGAAGGGGCTGACGCACCCAGGTCGCTGGTTGCGCGGCTGACGTTGCTGTAAAGCCTCATTTTATCCGGGTGGCGCCAGGCGTGCTGCGATTTCCCGTGCCAGCAGCTCGAGCGTGAGCGGCGCGCTGCCCTCGGCCTTGTTATTGGCGACGATCCAGGCTGGCTGACCCGCGGCGTGCGCGGCCCGGGCCGCTTCGGCCAGTACCCGGCGCGTTTCCGGATCTTCCACCTGTATCTTGTCGAAAGGCGAGAAGCGCGCCTTGGCGGCCTCGTAGCGCTGTCCCGCGAGCAGGCTCCACCGCACGACCAGCGGGCCCGGACCGGTGGCCGCCACCGCCTGCATCTGGCGGGCCGCCGACGGCATGCGCGCATGGATGGCCACGCAATAGCGCACCCCTTGTTCGGCCAGCATTTTCATCATGCGCGGCGTGACCACCTGCGGATCGCGGAACTCCACCGCGTAGAACGGCTGCTCGTGGCCCCGGGAGGCCGGCAGAGGGGGAAGCGCGGCAAGAAAGGCCGACAGACGCGCCACCCAGCCGGCAGGATCGGCCAGGATCTCGGGCGGCAGCGGCGAAAACTGGAACACCAGGGGTCCGGCTTTCGTTCCCAGGCCCTCCAGGCACGGGGTGACGAAATGGTCCGTGGCCAGGACCGGGTCGAGGAAGCTGGGATTGGGACCTGCCGGCACGCCGCGGTCCTCGCGCAGCACCGCGTCGGTCACCAGGTTCGGCGCCTTTACGACGAAGCGAAAGCCGGCCGGCACCTGGCCCGCATAGTGGGCGTACTGTTCGGCGGTCAGCGGCGCGTAGAAAGTACGGTCCAGGCTGACGCTGTTGAGCAGGGGGTGGGACGAATAGGCCGGCAGGCCTTCGCGAGAGAGCAGCGATTCGCTCGCCTTGGCGCCGTAGACGATGCCGTTCCAGCCCGAGAATGCCCAGGACGAGGTGCCCAGGTAGACCTCGGGCGGCATGGCGGCGCCCAGCTGCCGCAGCCCGGCGGGATGCTCGGCCGCCGGCACGGTCTTGGCCTTGCCCTTGGCGGCCGGCTTGGCCGCAGCGGGCGCGTCGTCGAAAAACGAGCCCTGGCCGCCGGCCGTGTCGGGCGGTACGCTCGCGCCCGGAGGGCGTTCCTGCGAGGCCATGCCAAGCTCAGGGAGCCAGGCGCACGATGCGCCAGCCGCCTTCGGGCACGGGACGATAGACCAGGCGGTCGTGCAAGCGGGACGGCCGGCCCTGCCAGAACTCGATGGCGTCCGGCACTACGCGGTAGCCGCCCCAGTGCGCCGGCCGCGGAGGATGTTCGCCCAGTTCGGCCCGCAAGCGCGTCTCGCGTTCTCGCAGGACTTCGCGGTCGGGGATCTCTGCGCTCTGGTCCGAGGCCCAGGCGCCGATGCGCGACCCGAGCGGCCGGCTGTGGAAGTAGGTATCCGATTCCTGTTCGGACGTGCGCTCCACGCGGCCTTCGATGCGGACCTGGCGTTCGTGCGCGGGCCAGAAGAACAGCAGGCTGGCGTAGGGAAGATGGGCGAGGTCCCGGCCCTTGCGGGACTGGTAATTGGTGTAGAAGACGAAGCCCCGTTCGTCGTAGCCCTTGAGCAGCACCGTGCGGGCCGCCGGCCGGCCGCGTTCGTCCACGGTGGCCAGCGCCATGGCGTTGGGGTCGGGAAGTTGGTCGGACACGGCGCGGCCGAACCAGGCGCCGAACAATTCGAACGGCGAGGCGGGCGCGTCGGCCTCCAGCAGGGCGCCTTGCTGGTAGTTCTGGCGAATGTCGGCGATGGACATGATCGAACGCGAAGAAGAAATTCCACCCATCACTATACCGGGTTGCGGGGGGCGGCCTCGTGCGGCGCGGTCAGCCGCCGCGCGAGCTGGTCCAGGCGCCGGTCGCGGATGCCATGGGCGCGCAGCGCCCGCGCCGTATCGAGCACGTAGTCCACGCAGGCGCCGTAGCGGCCATGCGCGCGGCGGATCGCCGCCAGTACCTCGGCCTCGGCAAGGCCGCCGGCATAGCCGGATCCTCCCCGGTCGATGACGAAGGCCAGGCCCTCGACGGGGCCCGTGGCCGTATCACAGCGCAGCCAGCGGGGCAGGTAGGAACCCATCATCATCTCGCGCTCCCACAGCGCGGCGAACACGTCGTCGACGTCGGCGGCAGCCAGGCGCAGCGCGACCCCGCGGCAGCTGCCGCCCCGGTTCAGCCCGAACACCAGGCCCGGCGAAGCCAGCGTGCCGCGATTGATGCGGGACCACAGGCACAGCGAGCGGTGGTAGCCACGCACCGTGGCCATGCGGCGTTCCTGCACGGGAAAGTCGGCTTTCCAGATAAGCGAGCCGTAGGCGAAAAGCCAGACGTCATCGCGCCGGTTCCAGTCGCGCAGCGCGGTTTCGATGGACGCCTGGCGCTCGGCGGCGGTGAGGAGCAGCGGGGCGTATTCCGGCGGAAAGGCGGCGAGGGACAAGAGTGCGCAAGCAGGGGGAGGGCTTCCATTCTATCGCCGGCGCGGGATATTCGTCCAAATCCGGGATTTCACTCGTTTTCCATTTGCAATCGATAGCATGCATAATGCTATCGATTGCAAATGGAAGCCAACGACATTCCAATCAAAGTTGGGGGAAACATGGAACGCAGAGCCTTCATGAAAACAGCCGTCGGTGCGGCGGCGGCCTGGCCGGTCCTGGGCGCAGCGGCGCCAACCGGCCCGGCCGCGCGGAGGGACTTCGTCATTCGCGGCGGCTATGTGATATCGATGGATCCCCGGCTCGGCGACCTGCCCATGGCGGACGTGCTGGTCATCGACGGGCGCATCGCGGCGGTGGGCCGGCACCTGCAAGCGCCGGCCGGCGCCGCCGTCCTGGACGGCACGGGCATGCTGGTGTCGCCGGGATTCGTGAACGGCCATATCCACCTGGCGCAGACCATGCAGCGGGGCATATCGACCGAACACACCTTTGCCGACTACTACAGCACGCTGGTGCTCAAATATTCCAACCGGATGAGCCCCGAGGACGTGCGGCTGGCCGAATACGTGGGCGCGCTGGAACAGATGGCGCTCGGCACCACCACCTTGATGGACTGGAATCGGGAGGCCATGACGCCCGACCACGCGGAAGCCGCCGTCGACGGCCTGCTCGAATCCGGCGTGCGCGCGATCTTTGCCTATACCATTGCGGCCCGCACGCCCCAGGGGTCGGATGCGCCGCTGCGCCGCATGGTCGAGCATGCTCGTTCGCTACGGGTCGGCCGGCTGTCGTCCGAGGACGGCCGCGTGGCGTTGGGCGCCTGCCTGCCCGGTCCCGACTTCATGCCGCTCGAACCCGCCTTCGCCGACATGAGGATGCTTCGCGAATTGGGCGTCCTCACTTCCTTCCATTGCGGCGCGCCCATCTATGCGCAGCGCAAGAAGCGCCTGATCGCCACGCTGGCGCAACAGGGGCTGCTGGACGGCAAGCTGCAGCTGGTGCACGCCAACGAGCTCGACGGCGACGAATTCCGGATGGCGGCGGACCACGGCGCCTGCATGGTCTGCACACCCGAGGCGGAACTGCATTGCGGCCATGGCCACCCCGCCATCTGGAAGGCGGCGCGGGCGAAGCTGCCCGTCAGTCTGGGCACCGACATCCCGTCGGCGTTCGGCGGCGGCATGATGACGCAGATGCGCGTGGCGCTGGCGGCCGAGATCGCCCGCCTGAACGCCGAGTCTTTTGCCGCGACCGGCAAGGCCCCCGCGACCAAGGCGGTTTCGGCGCGGGACATGCTCGAACTGGCCACGATCGCCGGCGCGCAGGCGCTGGGCCTGGGCGACCTGACCGGCTCGATCACCCCGGGCAAGCGCGCCGACCTGTTGTTGATCCGCAGCGACAGCGTCGCGACGGCGCCCATGCTGGATCCGGTGGGAACGCTGGTCTTGCAGGGTACGCCCGCCGACATCGACACCGTGATCGTCGACGGCCGGGTAGTGAAGGCGGCAGGTCGCCTTACCGACGCCCGGGCCGAGCTGGCGGCCCGTCAACTGCGTCAGCGTGCCCTGCAGATGGTGCAGCGGGCGCAGCAGGCGTGATGCGGGGCGGCGGCCGGTTGAACAGCCCGCCCGCGAACAGGCATGCCGCCACCGTCCAGAAGGGCAGGCCCAGGCCGGCCATGGCGCTGAGGCTGCCGAAGGCAAGGGGGAGCACGAACTGTCCGCCGTTGATCGTGGCCATTCGCAGCCCCAGTGCCTCGGCCGCCCGGCCCGGCGGGGCGTGGGCATGGAGCAGTGCCAGGAGGCTGGGTTGGCCGCTGCCCAGGGCCAGGCCCAGCAGGAAGGCCAGCATGATGAGGACGGGAACCTCGCGGAAGAACGGATACAGCACGTAGACCGCGCTGGCGGTGAACATGGCGGTGCGCAGCAGCGTCCACGGCGCGATCCGCCGCTGTATCCACGGCAGCATGATGCGGATCACGAATGTGGCCACCGCGAAGGCCGACAGAATGATGCCTATGGTCGTGGCGGACAGCCCGATGGCGGCGCCGAAGATGGGCACCATGAAGGAGTTCAGGTCCCAGGCTCCGGACAAGAGGGCGGTGGCGATCAGGACCCGGCGCAGGATGGGACTGGCCAGCAGGTCGCCCACTTGTTCCCGGGCGGCGTGACGGGCCGTGCCCGCGGCGCGAGGCAGGCGGCGCTGCTGTTTCAGCAGGACGCCCAGCGCGAGGAGCTGGCACAGCAGCAGGACGCCGAACGCCCAGCGGAATCCCAGGTGATCGATCGAAAGCCCGGCAACCAGGGGCCCGCCGAACCCGGAGATCGACAAGGACAGCGACAGGCGCGAGAAATTGAGGATGCGCCGGTCGGGCGTCGCGTACACGCCCATCACGTTCTGCACGGCGATCTGGAACACCATGCAGCCGATGCCGGTCAGGCAGCTCGACACGAACAGCACGCGCGTGTCCTGCAGCGCGAAAGGCAGCAGGCTTCCGGCGATGAGCAGGGCGGCGCCGATACGCATGGGCCGGCGCGCGCCGATGTGATCGACCCAGCGGCCGGCATGGACCGAGAGCAGCATGGGCACCAGCGCGAACAGGGCCATGAGCACGCCCACGGTGAAACTGGATGCGCCCTGCGCCAGCGCGCCCAGCGAGACGGTCACGCGTCCGCCGGTCAGCGCGATGTGAGTGAGGATAGCCAGCGCGCAGAAGACGGCGACGCCGCGTTCGTCGAGCGGCGCGGATTGCGGCTCGGCGGTGATGGCGTCCTGGCGCGGCGGCGGATGGGGCAAGATGGGTGCGGCGGAGAGTGCCGCCGTGGTCTCGCGGCGGCTTTTGATTTGGCATCATTCTAACGCCGCGCGACGCGTACGGCCATGCGGCGGGCCGGGATCTTCGCCGCATCGGCCGCCCTGCTACTATCGGGGCGTTCTTGCCCTCACGGCCCGGCGCCGTATTTTCCATGCGTCCATCCCGTTCTTTCCGCAGGCCCCCGTCATGAGTTGCGACATCGATACCGAACGCCGGTTCGGCGGCCTCGATCGCCTGTACGGACCGGGCGCGCTCGATGCGCTGCGCGCCGCGCGCGCCACGGTGGTTGGACTGGGCGGCGTGGGGTCGTGGACGGCCGAGGCCCTGGCCCGCTGCGGCATCGGCACCCTGACGCTGATCGACCTCGACCACATCGCCGAGTCCAACATCAACCGCCAGGTCCATGCCCTGGGCCGCACGCTGGGCCAGGCCAAGGTGGAAGCCATGGCCGAGCGCATCCGCGACATCAGCCCGCATTGCGCGTTGAACCTGGTGGACGATTTCCTCGACCCGGACAACGCCGCGTGCCTGCTGGCCGATCCGGGCAGCGTGGTGGTGGACTGCACCGACCAGGTGGCGGCCAAGATCGCGATGATCCTGCATGCCCGGCGCAGCGGCGCGCCGCTGGTGGTATGCGGCGGCGCCGGCGGCAAGACCGATCCGCTCGCCCTGCGCGCGGGGGACCTGTCGGAAGCGGTCAACGACGCGCTGCTGGCCAAGATCCGCAACCAGTTGCGGCGGCAGCACGGTTATCCCAAGGCCTCGCCCGTGGCCGGCAAGCCGGCGCGCCGGGTGCCGAAGATGAAGGTGCGCGCGCTGTGGGTGGACCAACCGGCGCGGCTGCCGGCGGCCTGGACCCAGGATGTGGACGGACCGGCCGAGGCGCCGCAGGGCTTGTCCTGCGCCGGCTACGGGTCGGCCGTGACGGTGACTGCCGCCATGGGCCTGGCGGCGGCGCACGAGGTCCTGCGCGTCGTGTTTCCGGCGGAGCGCTGAACGGGTCCTAGTCGAGCACGACGTCGAACCAGCCGCGCAACGCGTTGGAGAGCCGCAGGCCTTGCGCCCGCACGAGGCTGTCGCGCGTGACGACCGCCTCCCGGACTTTTTCCTCGTCCAGCAGCGCCTCGCGCTGCACGCCCGGCAGCAGTCCGCACGAAATGGGCGGCGTGATCCACAGGCCATCCAGGAGCACGTAGACGTTGGTGCGGCTGCCCTCGCACAGTTCGTCGCGCTCGTTCAGGTACAGCAGGTCGAAATGTTCGGGATGGCCCGCGAGCCAGGCCGCCGCGCCGTCGTACCAGGGCCGCCACGTCGTCTTGTGGCGCAGCAGTGCCGCGTTCGAGTCCAGGCGTCCGGCGGCCAAGGCCACCCGGGGCCGGGCGGGCAACGGGGCCAGCACCGAAGTCTCGATCTCCACCGCGCCGTTGTCCGCGACCAGCACGCGCATCCGATGCGCGACGCCTTCGGGCAGGCCCGCCGCCGCGCGGGCGACGGCGCGCTGCACGGCGTCCACCGAACCATGGTAGGCGAGTTCGGCGCATGAGCGGCCGAGCCGCTCCAGATGCCAAGGCAGCAGGGGCATGCGGCCGTCGGCGTCGATCCGGATGGTTTCTATCAGCCGGGGCCGCATGTCACGAGGCCTTGGTCATCGCGGCCTGGGGCGTCATGAATTCCGCCAGGACGCGGCCGGTATGCGACCGCGCGCGCTGCGCCATGACGTGCTCGGGCGTGCCCTGCACGACCACCTGTCCACCTTCGTTGCCGCCTTCCGGCCCCATGTCCAGCAGCCAGTCCGCCTCGGCGATGACATCGAGATTGTGTTCGATCACCACCACCGTATTGCCCGCGTCGACCAGCCGGTGCAGCACGCGTATCAGCTTTTCCACGTCCGCCATCGACAGGCCCACGGTGGGCTCGTCCAGCACGTACAGCGTGTGCGGCGCCTTGTAGGCGCGACCGGTGCGCATCGTCCCTTCGTCCAGCCTGGCCTTGGCCAGCTCCGTCACCAGCTTGATGCGCTGCGCCTCGCCGCCCGACAAGGTGGGCGAGGGCTGGCCCAGCGTCAGGTAGCCCAGGCCCACGCTCTGCAGCAGCTGCAGCGGATTGAGGATGGACGGATGCGCGGCGAAATACTCCACGGCGTCGTCGATCTCCATCGCCAGCACCTCGCCCACGCTCTTGCCGCGCAAGTGCACGGCGAGGGTCTCGCGGTTGAAGCGTTCGCCATTGCAGGCGTCGCAGGGCACTTTCACGTCCGGCAGGAAGTTCATCTCGATGGTGCGCATGCCCTGGCCTTCGCAGACCGGGCAGCGGCCCTCGCCGGTATTGAAGCTGAAGCGGCCGGCGGTCCAGCCGCGCATGCGCGCTTCCATGGTGTCGGCGAACTGCTTGCGTATGGTGTCCCAGAAGCCCACGTAGGTGGCCGGGCAGGAGCGCGGCGTCTTGCCGATGGGCGTCTGGTCGACTTCCAGCACCCGGTCGATGCCGTCCCAGCCGTCGATGGCCGCGCAGCCGCTCCAGTTGCCGTTCTTCTTCTCGGTGGCTTCCTTGCCGATGCGCCGCTGCAGGTTGTCCAGCAGCACGTCGCGCGCCAGCGTCGACTTGCCCGAGCCGGACACGCCCGTGACGACGGTGAGCCGGCCGACGGGAAAACTCGCGTCGACGTCGCGCAGGTTGTGCAGCCTGGCCTTGCGCACCGTGATGCGCGGCGTGTCGTCGGCAACCGGCCGGCGTGCCTGCAAGGGGTGCTGCAGGGGGTGGGCCAGGTACTTGCCCGTGAGCGAGGCTGGGTTGGCGATGATGTCCTGGACCCGGCCCTGGGCGACGACCGTCCCGCCGCGCACGCCGGCGCCGGGCCCGATATCGATCACGTGCTCGGCGCGGCGTATCGTGTCTTCGTCGTGCTCGACCACCACCAGGGTGTTGCCCTTGCCCTCCAGCCTGGCCAGCGCGTTGAGCAGGATGCGGTTGTCGCGCGGATGCAGGCCGATGGTCGGCTCGTCCAGCACGTAGCAGACGCCTTGCAGGTTGGAGCCCAGTTGCGCGGCCAGCCGTATGCGCTGGGCCTCGCCGCCGGACAGGGTCGGCGCGGCGCGATCCAGCGCCAGGTAGCCCAGGCCCACTTCCTCCAGGAATTCCAGCCGGCTGCGCAATTCGGCCAGGATGTCGCGCGCGATGTCGGCCTCGCGGCCCTCGGTCTCGAGTTCGCGGAAGAACGCGCCGGCATCGCGCACCGCCATGGAAGCCAATTGCGCGATCGAGCGGTCCCGCCAGCGCACCGCGAGCGCATTGCGGTTCAGGCGCTGGCCATGGCATTCCGTGCAGGGCAGCACCTCGTCCTCGTACCAGGCGTTCCAGGCCGTTTCCTCGCCGGTCTGTTCGGCATCGAAGCCGTGCAGCTTGACGCCGGTGCCGAAGCAGGACGGACACCAGCCGTGCTTGGAGTTGTACGAGAACATGCGCGGGTCGGGTTCGGGGAAGCTCAGGCCGCAGGACGGGCACGCCCGCTTGACCGAGAACACCCGCTGCTCCAGATCGGGCGCCGGCGCCTCGGCGCCGCTCGACATCGCCGCGCGCAGCTTCTGCAGCGGCCAGGCCACGCTCATCACCCCATGGCCGTGCTCCAGCGCCTCGTGCACCGCGGCCCGCAGCTGCGCCTCGTTGGCCGGATCGACGATGAAGTCGGCCACCGGCAGGTCGATGTCGTGTTCCTTGAAACGGTCCAGGCGCGGCCACTTGGCGGTGGGAATGAAGGCGCCGTCCACGCGCAAATGGGTGTAGCCCTTGTTGGCGGTCCACTTGGCGAGATCGGTGTAGTAGCCCTTGCGCGCGCTCACCAGCGGCGCCAGCACGCCGATGTGCTGGCCCTTCAGTTCGCGCATGATGCGGCTGACGATCAGGTCGAAGGTCTGCGGCTCGACCGGAATGTCGCAGTTGGGGCAGTACTGGGTGCCCAGCTTCATGTACAGGAGCCGCATGAAATGATGCGTCTCGGTCATGGTCGCGACCGTCGACTTGCGGCCGCCGCGGCTGGTGCGCTGCTCGATGGCCACCGTGGGCGGGATGCCGAAGATGGCGTCCACGTCGGGCTTGCCCGCCGGCTGCACGATGGAGCGCGCATAGGCGTTCAGCGACTCCAGGTAGCGGCGCTGCCCTTCGTTGAACAGGATGTCGAAGGCCAGGGTCGATTTGCCCGAGCCCGATACGCCCGTGATCACGGTAAAGGTGTTGCGCGGGATCTCGACGTCGACGTTCTTCAGGTTGTGCTCGCGCGCGTTCTTGATCTCGATCGCGCGCGACGCATGCCGGCGCCTGGACAGCAGGTTCTGCAGCGGCACCCCGGCGTCGACGTCGGCGCCGGCCACCACATAGGGCTCGAATCGCTCGGCCACGCGCAAGGCCGGTTCGGCGGAGGCGTCCGGGCTGCCGGCGGCATCCGCCAGGCTGCCGATTTCGGCTTCGTACTCCCGCAGCGCCCGCCCCGTATGCGAGGCCGGATGCCTCATGATGTCCTGGGGCGTGCCGGTCGCGATGACCTCGCCGCCGGCGTCCCCGCCTTCGGGGCCCAGGTCGATCAGCCAGTCCGAGGCCCGGATCACGTCCAGGTTGTGCTCGATGACGATGAGCGTGTGGCCTGCGGCCAGCAGCTTGCGGAATGCTCCCATCAGCCGCGAGATGTCGTCGAAGTGCAGGCCGGTGGTGGGTTCGTCGAACAGGAACAGGCTGCCCTTCTTCGACAGCTTGGCGCCGATGGTGGAAATGCCGGACCGCGCGGCTTCGGCCAGGTGGCCGGCCAGCTTCAGGCGTTGCGCCTCGCCGCCCGACAGGGTGGGCACGGGCTGGCCCAGCCGCACGTACTCGAGGCCGACGTCGGCCAGCGGCGCCAGGCCGACCTGGACGTCGCGCTCGCCTTCGAAGAAGTCCAGGGCCTCGGTCACCGTCATTTCCAGCACATCGGAGATCGATGCCGCGCGGCCCTTGCGCTCGATCGTGACTTCCCGGATCTCCTGGCGGAAGCGGGTGCCGTCGCAGTCCGGGCAGCGCAGATAGACGTCGGACAGGAACTGCATCTCGACGTGTTCGAAGCCCGTTCCGCCGCACGTGGGGCAGCGGCCGTCGCCGGCGTTGAAGCTGAACATGCCGGCGGTGTAGCCGCGTTCCTTGGACAGTCGGGCCTGGGCGAAGAGCTTGCGCACGCCGTCGAATGCGCCGACGTAGCTGGCCGGGTTGGAGCGGGCCGTTTTGCCGATGGGCGACTGGTCGACCATGACCACCTCGGTGATCCAGTCGTCGCCGAGGATGCGGTCGTGCGCCCCGGCCGCTTCGGTGGGCTTGCCCTTGAGCTTGAGCAGGGCCGGGTACAGCACGTCCTGCACCAGCGTCGACTTGCCCGAGCCCGAGACCCCCGTCACGCATACCAGGCGTCCCAGCGGGAATTCCACCGTCACGTTCTTCAGGTTGTGTTCGCGCGCGCCTTCGACGATCAGCCGCGGCGTGCCCTGGGTGACGGGCATGGGCCGCGGGGCCGCCACGTGCCGGCGTCCGGAAAGATAGTCGCCGGTGAGCGTGCGGGCCTGCCGCAACTGCGTCGGCGAACCGTTGAAGACGATATTGCCCCCGCGCTCGCCGGGGCCGGGCCCGATGTCGATCACGCGGTCCGCGGCCAGCATGACCTGCGGATCGTGCTCGACCACCACCAGCGAGTTGCCGGCGTCGCGCAACCGGTGCATGACCTCGACGATGCGGTTCATGTCGCGCGGGTGCAGGCCGATGGAAGGCTCGTCCAGCACGAAAAGCGTGTTCACCAGGGACGTGCCGAGCGCGGTCGTCAGATTGATCCGCTGCACTTCGCCGCCGGACAGCGTGCGGCTCTGCCGGTCCAGCGTCAGGTACCCCAGGCCCACGTCGCACAGGAACTTGAGTCGCGCGCGGACTTCCTGGAGCAGGAGCTCGGTGGCGGCGTCCATTACGCCTTCGAAATGGAGGGCGTCGCAGAAGGCGCGCACGCGTTCGATGGGCAGCAGCATCAAGTCGTGGATGGACAGGCCCGGCAGCGCCGCCAGGGTCGCTTCGTTCCAGGAGACGTTCACCGGCCGGAAGCGGGTGTAGCGGTCGTCGGATTCGGGCAGCACCTCGTCGGCTTCGGCCTTGGTGCCCACGCGCCACAGCAGCGAGTCGGGCTTGAGCCGGGCGCCGTTGCAGTCGGTGCAGGGCGTGTACGCGCGATACTTCGACAGCAGCACGCGGATGTGCATCTTGTAGGCCTTGGTCTCCAGCCAGTCGAAGAAGCGCTTGACGCCATACCACTGGTGCTTCCACGCGTCGCTGCCGCCCTTCCAGTCGGGCGTACCCTGCAGCACCCATTCGCGCTGGGCGGCGGTCAGCTTGCGCCACGGCACGTCCAGAGGAATGCCGGCGCGGGTCGCGTACTTGACCAGGTCGTCCTGGCATTCCTTGTAGCTGGCGGTCTGCCACGGCTTGATGGCGCCGCCACGCAGCGTCTTGCTCTCGTCGGGGATGATCAGGCCGTAATCGACGCCGATCACCCTGCCGAAGCCGCGGCAGGTCTCGCAGGCGCCCAGCGGCGAGTTGAACGAGAACGAGCTGGGCGTGGCCGTGGAATAGGCAATGTCGCAATCGGCGCAGTGCAGCTCGTCGCTGTACTTCCACCGCGCCGTCTCGTTGCCCTCGGCGTCCACGACGCGCACGTCGACCCGGCCCGCGCCCAGCCGCAGCGCCGCGTCCAGCGCCTCCATCACACGCGAGCGCTCGGCGTTGCCGAAGCGGAAGCGGTCCTGCACCACGTCCAGCAATTGCACCGCGTTCTTGCCCGTGCCGACCTTGCGCTGCGCATGCACGCGGGTGTAGCCCTGGCGTTCCAGGAAGTCGCGGATTTCATCCTCGCTGTAGTTGGCCGGCACCTGTACCGGGAAGGTCACCACCAGCCTCGGATCGCCTGCCTCGGCCGAACGCCGGGCCAGCGACGCGTAGATGGACTCGGGCGTGTCCTTCTGCACCGGATGGGCGCACTGGCGGCAGAACAGCCGGCCCGCCCGCGCGTACAGCAGCTTCAGGTGGTCGTTCAGCTCGGTCATGGTGCCGACCGTGCTGCGCGAGGTGCGCACCGGGTTGGTCTGGTCGATGGCGATGGCGGGCGGAATGCCCTCGATGCGGTCGACCTGGGGCTTGTCCATGCGGTCCAGGAACTGGCGCGCATAGGGGGAGAAGGTCTCGACGTAGCGGCGCTGGCCTTCGGCATAGAGCGTGTCGAAGACCAGCGAGCTCTTGCCTGAGCCGGATACGCCGGTCACCACCACCAGTTCATTGGTGGGAATGGACAGGCTCAGGTTCTTCAGGTTGTTCTGGCGCGCGCCGACCACCCGGATCTCGGGTTCGGCTGCGGTTTCCTGGGGAGAATCGGGGGAGGAGGGGGCGGAGGACATCGTTCGCTTTTGAAGCCGGAAAAAGGCCGGCGATCTTTCAATCGTAGCCGGTTAGCCGATGCTGCGAAAATCGCAACGTTTGACAAGATTAAGTAACAAGACAGTACAGGCGGCAGCCGGGGCGCCAAGTTAGGATATCGACATGAGCAAGCGCAAATCCTCCCCCCTCGATCTGCTGGGTGCCGAGGCCGGGATGTACATTCCGCCGCCCACCCTCGGCGACGTGCCGCCGCCTCCACGCAGCCTGCGCGTGGCGGTGCTGGTGGCGATCGCGCTGGCGCTCCTGGCGGGGACGGTCGCCGTCCACACCATTCCCGAAGTCGGCCATACCTGGCGGGTCGTCTCGCACCAGACCCAGAAGGCGCTGGGGCGGGTGCTCGGCAAGGCCGAACAGAAAACCACGGAGTTCGTCGGCGGCGCGCCCCAGCGTTGATGCGGCAGTGCGGTGCCGCTTGCCTGCTCGTGCCGAATATCCGCTAGAATAGCGGGTTAGCCGGATTCAACGACTGGAGATCGACATGGCGGAAAAGAAACGCACGCGCCGCAACACCCTCGAGCGCCGCTGCCTGGGCAAGCCCTTCAAGCGTCTTTTTGTTGGGGCGCCCAAGGGCATTTTCAAGATGCTGGAGAAGGTCAAGCGGGCTTGATGCCGACGCTCCCCCCTACGCGCTGACGCGCGCCCCCCTAGGGGGCGGCACCGGCGGACCGGAGGGGAATCCCACCCCCATGCGGCCTTCAGCCGCTCCCCCTCAAGGGGGCGGCACTGGCGGACCGGCGAAGCCGGATCCGCTGTGCCCTGGGTTTAGGGAGTCGCTGCACCATGCGTTGTGCGCATTGCGTGATACGCAGAATAAAAAGCCACCCTTGCGGGTGGCTTTTTTTCGGGCGAAGGTACCCCTGGCCGCGGGGTTACGACGCTCCCGGCGTCACGCAGCGGAAGTTCTTCGCTTCCTCCAGCGAGCCGCTGCCTAGGTAGCGGGCCTGTTGCGGGTACGGGCAGAGCGGCCGGGTGCGGCCGGGCCAGGGGGCGTCGCTGCCGGCGCGGGCCGAGGCCTGCACGGCGTCGGGCGCAACGCCGTTTTCCACCCAGTTGACGATGGCCGTGACCATGTCGAACTTGTCGGTCGCCGGGCCCCCGCTGCAATGGTTCATGCCGGGTATGGTGAAGAGGCGGGCGAAGCTGGCCGCATCGGCATGCGTCTTTCGCAGGGCCTCGTACCAGTCGATGGTGTCGTTCACGGAGAACACCGGATCGCTGTTGCCGTGGTAGACGATCATCTTGCCGCCGCGCGACTTGAACGCGCCCAGGTCGGCGGGGTTGGGCGGCGTCATGAAGCTCATCGCCGATTCGGTATAGACCGAATTCGTCGCGTAGATCTTGGGCGCGTCCGTTTCGAAACTGAACCGCAGCAGATAATCGATCACCTGGGTGCCGGTGCCGCGCACCTGCGTCGGCGGCGTCGTGAAGACATAGGGCAGCGAACCGCCGCCGAGCGTCGCAATCAGCGAGTTCGGGACTTCGGTTTCCGAAGACCCCAGTTTCCAGAAGCGCCAGCCCATGGTTCCCACGCCGGCGTCGTACGGCCAGTCGGCGTAGAGGGCTTCGCCTTTGGCGTTCTTCGGGCCGCCGAAGACTTTCTTCAACGCCTCGACCTGCGGCCCGGTCAGGCACGTGGCGTCCTTGGCGCCGGCGCAGGTCAAGTCCTCGGGTTTGAAGGCCGCCTTGCAGGCGACCGGGTCGTCGATCATGCCGTCGGCGGCGCCGTCCAGCGCGTCGCAGGCCGCCACGGCCTTGTCGGCCACCAGTTGCATGTCGGCCATGGAGAACGCCTGGCTGATGATGGGCCGGTCGCCGGCGGTGCGCGGCGCGACCGCGGCGAACGCCTGGTTGTCCCAGGCGTGTTGCACGGCGGCCTGCGGCAGGTTGAAGCCGGGATTGCCGGCGACGATGCCGTCGAACTGATCCGCAAAGCGCGAGGCCGCCACCATGGCCTGGCGGCCGCCGTTCGAGCAGCCGACGAAATACGAATGCTCGGCCGCGCGGCCATAGAAGCGCGTGATGATTTCCTTGGCGGCCGGCGTGACGGTGCCGACGGCGTTGTAGCCGTAATCCACCCGGGCCTGGGGATCCAGGCCGAACAGCGAGCCGCCCACGATGGGCTCGCTCTCGCTGGTGTGCCCGCCGTCGGTGCTGACGACGGCGAAGCCCATGGATAGCGCGTTGGTGGTGGCTCCCGCGCCTGTCATCGAGCCGAGGGCCGGATTGATCGCGCCGTCGGTACCGCCGCCACCCTGGAAGAAAAACCGGCCATTCCAGACGTCGGGCATGCGCAGCTCGAAGCCGATGGCATAGGCCTTCCCGTCGACTTCGCTGTTGCGCACGTTGAGCCGTCCTCGCACGCGGCAGTGCGAAGGCTGAGCCTGGGCGGGATTGGCCGCCGCCACGGCATCCACGGTTGCTGCGGCATCCAGCTCGAGCCTGGAAATGCCGAGCGCTTCCGCGGTGATGTCGGCGCAGGCGAGCCGCGGTTTTACCGCCGGCGGGGGTGGCTCGGACGGGCCATTGGCGACCGGACCGTCATCGGATCCGCCGCAGCCGTGCAGGGCGGCCAGGACGGCCAACGTGCCGGCTCCGGCCAAATAGCGTGTTTTCATGAATTGTCTCCTCCTCGTGGCCGAACGCGCGGATGCTCTGGGTACATCTTGGCTGCGCAACGGATGGCGGCCGATGGTCTCGCCATATAGTTAATATAGTTAAATAAATAAAGGGCGGATTCAGGTAAAACCCTAGATGAATTGGTCTTTTTTGAAAATTTCTTCGTTGTAGATTTAATTATTCCCGATGTGGCCTCTCGATCCGGGCCAAAGAAAAAAGGCATGCGCGCGCATGCCTTTTCCGGAACTGCGGCCGACTGGCCGCCCGAAGGGGTGATTACCGATGCGTCGCCACCAGGCCGTCGTCTTCCAGTCCGGCCTCGATCTGCTTGGCGCCGGACGAGGTCAGTGCCCGATCCAGCATGTCCTTGTCCAGTTCGCCTTCCCAGCGCGCCACCACCACGCTCGCCACCGCGTTGCCGACCAGGTTGGTCAGCGCGCGGCATTCCGACATGAAGCGGTCGATGCCGAGGATGAGCGCCATGCCGGCCACCGGCACGGAGGGAACCACCGACAAGGTCGCCGCCAGCGTGATGAAGCCGGCGCCGGTAATACCTGCCGCTCCCTTGGAGCTGAGCATGGCCACGAGCAGCAGCAGGACCTGGTCGCCCAGCGGCAAGTGGATGTCCATCGCCTGGGCGATGAACAGGGCAGCGAGGGTCATGTAGATGTTGGTGCCGTCCAGGTTGAACGAATAGCCGGTGGGGATGACCAGGCCGACGACCGGCTTGGAGCAGCCGGCGCGCTCCATCTTTTCCATCAGCGTGGGCAGGGCGGCTTCGGACGAGCTGGTGCCGAGCACCAGCAGCAGCTCTTCGCGGATGTAGCGGATGAGTTTGAGGATCGAGAAGCCGTTGTACCGCGCCACCGCGCCCAGCACGATGAGCACGAACAGCAGCGAGGTGAGGTAGAAGGTGCCGACCAGCAAGGCCAGATTGGCGATCGAGCCGATCCCATACTTGCCGATGGTGAAGGCCATGGCGCCGAACGCCCCGATGGGCGCGGCCTTCATCAGGATGGCGACCAGCTTGAAGAAGGCCGACGAGATGGATTGCATGAAATTCAGCACCGGCAAGCCCTTGTCGCCGACGGCGCCGAGCGAGATGCCGAACAGCACCGAGAAGAACAGCACCTGCAGGATGTCGCCGCTGGCGAAGGCGCTGACCACGGTGTTGGGAATGATGTTCATCAGGAAACCGACCAGCGTCTGGTCGTGGGCCTTGGCCGAATAGGAGGCAACGGCCTTGGCGTCGAGCGTGGCCGGGTCGATGTGCAGGCCGGTGCCGGGCTGGACAACGTTGGCCACGACCATCCCGATGACGAGGGCCAGCGTGGAGAAGACCAGGAAATAGATCATGGCCTTGCCGACGACCCGGCCGACTTTCTGCAGGTCGCGCATGCTGGCGATGCCGGTGGTCACGGTCAGGAAGATCACCGGGGCGATGATCATCTTGACCAGCTTGATGAAGGCGTCGCCCAGGGGTTTCATGGCTTCGCCGAGTTCGGGGTGGAAGTGGCCGAGCAGGATGCCGACCGTAATGGCGAACAGCACCTGGACGTAAAGGATTTGATAGAACTTCTTCTTGCGCACGGGCGCCTGCGCCGTGCCGGGCATGTCGATCATCGGGATGTCCCCTTCCTGCGGCCGTGCGTCTCCGGCCGGATGGGGCGGGGACGAAGCCTCGTTTTCAACGGTTTCCAAAGCTCTGCGAGCCTCGTTGATAACTACCTATGCAATCGGCATGCCTGCCTTTCGGGAACATTGGGTGATCCAATAACCTATTGATTTTTAAATAAAAATCTAACGATTCGCTTGTCTGTCCCGGTTGGTTGTGCGGTTTTTCGCTCATCGTCGGATTTTCGGTGCGATAATTCGCACATCAACGCAAGCCCGCCTCATGGTCCCGCCTTCTCGCCCATCCGCCTCCGGCAATGAACAGGAGTCCCCCGTGTCCGGCCACCGCCGGGCCTGGATCAGCTTTGCGCTGATCGGCTTGGGGGTTTTGGCTGCCGCGCTGTGGGCCGCGGGGGGCATCGGCCGCGACCAGGCCTATGCCGACGTCCTCGCAGGCTCGGGCAACGCGGCCGCGCTCAAGGTGGCGCTGCTGACCAGCGAGCTCGACAAGCAACGCTCGCTTCCCTTCGTGCTGGCACAGGACTCCGAGGTAAGGACGGCGCTGGCCACGGGAGACCCGGCTCGCTACCGGGCGCTGAACCTGAAATTCGAGGCATTGAGCCGGGATACCGGAGCCGCCGTCATCTACCTGCTCGATACGCGCGGTGTAGGCATGGCCGCCAGCAACTGGAACCAGCCCACCAGCTTCGTCGGCTCGGACTACGCCTTCCGGCCCTATTTCC
The DNA here is from genome assembly GCF_002188465.1 of Pigmentiphaga sp. NML080357. GTDB lineage: Bacteria > Pseudomonadota > Gammaproteobacteria > Burkholderiales > Burkholderiaceae_B > Pigmentiphaga. The sequence goes on from NZ_NINW01000028.1 coordinate 53,861, forward strand.
AGGGCGCGGCCGCCACGGGCCAGGCCGAATACTTCGCGCTGGGCAACGTCAGCAACCAGCCGGGCCTGTATCTCGCCCGGCAACTGGAGCAGGACGGCCGGATGCTGGGCGTGATCGTGGTCAAGGTGGAATTCGATCGCGTCGAGGCGGGCTGGCGTCGCTTTCCCGACCCTGTGTTCGTGACCGACGAGCACGGCGTGGTGCTGTTGTCGTCGGTGGAGGCATGGCGTTTCCTGGCCGCCCGGCCCTTGGCTCCGGCCGACCGGGACGCGCTGCGGGCGAGCCTGCAGTTCGGCACCGCCCCGTTGTCGCCGCTGCCGGTGCGCGCCGATCCCGCGGCGTCCGCCGATCAGGTGCTGGCGCGCCTTCCCGGCCAGCGCGAAGAGGCTTTCGTTCACGTGCAAGTTCCGGTGCCGGGCACGCCGTGGCAATTCCATCTTCTGGGCGCGACGCGCGAGGCCATGGCGCGGGCTGCCGCCTCTGCCCGTGCGACGGCGGCCCTGGCCGTGTTGTGCGCGCTGTTCGCGGCCGGCATCTGGATGCATCGCCGGCATCGCGCCTACGACCGCGTGAGGGCGCAGGAAGCGGCACGCCAGGAACTGGAGTCGCGGGTGGCGTCCCGCACCCGTGAACTGCGGGACGCCAATGACCAGCTGCTGGCCGAAATGGAAGACCGGCGGCGCGCGGAGGCCGAATTGCACAAGCTGCAGGAGGAACTCGTCCAAGCCAACAAGCTTGCCTTCCTGGGCCAGATCACTGCCGGCGTCGCCCATGAAATCAACCAGCCCGTGGCCGCCATCCGCAGCTATGCGGACAACTCGGCGGTCTACCTGGATCGCGGCAGCGTAGACCGCGCGAGAGGAAACATGGCGGCGATCGCCGCGCTCACCGAACGCATAGGCGTCATCACCGACGAACTGCGGACGTTCTCTCGCAAGAGCGCCAATGCCGTGGATGGTCCCGTGTCCGTGGACGCCGCCATCGACGGCGCGTTGACCCTGGTGGGCTTCCAGCTGCGCCGGCACGGCATTGCGCTGCACCGTACCCCGTCCGAACCGGGACTGTCCGTGAAGGCCGAGCGCGTGCGGCTCGAACAGGTTCTCGTCAACCTGCTGCAGAACGCCATCGACGCGCTCGAGAGCACGCCCGGGCCGCAGATCCGGATCGGCGCCGAACGCGACGGCGGCCAGGTAGCCATCGTCGTGGGCGACAACGGACCCGGGCTCCCGGAGAGCGTGATGGCCGCGCTCTATACGCCTTTCGTCACGACCAAGCCGCGTGGCCTGGGCCTGGGGCTGGTCATCAGCCGCGACATCGTGGCCGACTTCGGCGGCGCGTTGTCGGTGCGCTCCGAGGCCGGCCGCGGCACCCGGTTCACCATCCACCTTCCCGAGGCCGTTTCGTGAACGCTTCCGCTTCCTCCGCCCCGGCGTCGTCACGCGCCGATCCCGTCAACCGTGTGCTGTTCGTCGACGACGATCCCGCCATGAGAGAGGCCAACCTGCAGACGCTCGAGCTCGGGGGCTTCGAGGTAGAAACCGCGGCGTCGGCGGCCGAGGCGCTCGACCGCATTCCGGCCGATTTCGCCGGCGTGGTGGTGACCGACGTGCGCATGCCCGTCATGGACGGCCTGCAACTATTCCGGCGCTTGCGTGAACGGGACCCCGATCTGCCTGTGATCCTCATTACCGGCCACGGCGACATCGAGATGGCCGTGGCGGCCATGCATGAGGGGGCCTACGATTTCCTGGCCAAGCCATATCCGGCCGAGCGGCTGGCGACTGCGGCGCGCAACGCGCTGGACAAGCGGCGCCTGGTGCTGGACAACCGCCGGTTGAAGAGATTGGCGCAGGAGGCGGGCGAGACTTTGCCGCTGATCGGCGAGACGCCCGTCATGCAACGCCTGCGCAAGACCCTGCATCACCTGGCCACGGCGGACGTCGACGTGCTGGTCCTGGGGGAAACGGGCGCGGGCAAGGAAGTGGTCGCCCAGGCTTTGCATGCGTGGGGGGCGCGCCATGCGCGGCCTTTCGTCGGACTCAATTGCGGCGCGCTGCCGGATACGGTCATCGAAAGCGAGTTGTTCGGCCACGAGGCCGGGGCGTTCACGGGCGCCCAGCGGCGGCGTATCGGGCGCATCGAGCATTCGAGCGGCGGCACGCTGTTCCTGGACGAGATCGAGAGCATGCCGCTGTCGGCCCAGATCAAGCTGCTGCGGGTGCTGGAAACGCGCGAGATTTCGCCTCTCGGTACGAACGAGGTGCGGCCGGTGGATCTGCGCGTGGTCGCCGCGACGAAGGTGGACCTGAGCGATCCGGCCCAGCGGGGCGAGTTCCGGGCGGATCTCTTTCATCGGCTGAATGTGGTGACGGTTCGCATCCCGCCTTTGCGGGAACGGAGGGAGGACGTCCCGCTCCTGTTCTCCTATTTCGTGTCCCGCGCCGCGGCGCGTTTCAAGATGGAGCCGCCGGCCTTGACGCCGGCCGTGCGGCAGCACTTGCGCACGCACGCATGGCCGGGAAATGTGCGGGAGTTGATGCACTACGCGGAGCGGGTGGTGCTGGGGGTGGAGGATGCGGGGCCGGAGGAGCCGCCATCGGAAGCCAGCCTGCCGCAGCGCATGGAGCGCTACGAGGCGGAGCTGATACGCGAGGCGCTGGCGCGGCATCGGGGCGACGTCAGGGCGACGCTGCAAGCCCTGGGCATTCCGCGCAAGACGTTCTACGACAAGTTGCAGCGACACGGAATCGACCGGACCGAGTTCGTGTCGCGTGGGGAAGGCTGAGCCCTGAAGACGGCCGTGCCGCCGGCGCGGCGGCGTTGAGAGGAAGAGAGATGGGACTTCCCTCGCACTCAGATCCAGGATGCAATGGGGCAAGAACGCCGCCCCCCGCCAGCCTGGTAGTACCCCAGGGCACAGCGGATCCGGCTCCGCCGGTCCGCCAGTGCCGCCCCCTGGGGGGCGCGCGTAAGCGCGTAGGGGGGGTCAACCAATCCCAGGAACGACCGTCGAAAAGCCCGCGTCCACATGCGTCACTTCGCCCGTGACGCCCGAGGCCAGGTCCGACAGCAGGAAGGCGGCCACATTGCCGACGTCGTCGATGGTCACGTTGCGGCGCAGGGGAGCATGGGTCTCGACGAAGCTCAGGATCTTGGAGAAATCCTTGATGCCGCTGGCCGCCAGGGTCTTGATGGGGCCGGCCGAGATGGCGTTGGCACGGATGCCCCGCGGGCCGAGCGAGGTCGCGAGGTAGCGGGTGGCGGCTTCGAGCGCGGCCTTGGCCACGCCCATGGTGTTGTAGTTGTCGACCACCCGCTCGGCGCCCAGGTAGCTCAGGGTGAGCACCGCGCCGGGCCCCTTGCCGTCCGGGCCTTGCAGCAAGGGCAGGGCGGCCTTGGCCATGGCGGGGAAGCTGTAGGCCGAGATGTCGTGCGCGATGCGGAAGTTCTCGCGCGACAGGCCGTCGAGGAAATCCCCGGCGATGGCTTCGCGCGGCGCGAAACCGATGGCGTGCACGAGACCATCGAGCTTGTCCCAGGTCTTGCCCAGGTCGGCGAACACGGCTTCGATCTGCGCATCGTCCGCGACGTCGCAGGGGAAGATCAGCTGGCTGTCGAATTCGGCGGCGAATTCGGTGATGCGGTCCTTGAAGCGCTCGCCCACGTAGGTGAACGCGAGTTCGGCGCCTTCGCGGCGGCAGGCCTTGGCGATGCCGTAGGCGATGGAGCGATTGGACAGCACCCCGGTGACGAGGATGCGTTTACCGGCGAGAAAGCCCATGTCGAGGGTTCCTGTGAAACGAGTAATCGATGGCGGGAGTATAGCCCCCCGGTACGCGCTGAAGGGGAGCCCACCCCCTCGCGCTTCGCGCAAGGGAAGCCCACCCCCTCCGCGCTTCGCGCAAGGGGAGCCCACCCCCTCCGCGCTTCGCGCGTCCCCCTCAAGGGGGCGATGCGGGTGGACCGGCGGAGCCGGATCCACCGCATCCTGGATCTAGTACCGTTATCTTGGGGTGGGGCGCTTGTGCTTCGCTGGCTGCCAGCGGTAGCCACGGTGTAGCAATTTAAGAAACTCGTACTAGACCCAGGGCGCCGCGGATCCGGCTTTGCCGGTCCGCCAGCGCCGCCCCCTTGAGGGGGACGCGCGAAGCGCGGAGGGGGTGGGCTTCCCTTGCGCGAAGCGCGGAGGGGGGCTATACCCTACCGGGTATCTGCAGCGTGCGGCCCACGGCGAGGGCCGAGCCTTTGATGCGGTTCAGGGACCGCAGTTGCTCGATCGAGGTGCCGTACTGGCGCGCGATGGAGCTGAGGGTTTCGCCCTTGCGGACCTTGTGCGTGCGCACGTGGACCTTTTTCTTGGCGCGGCTGTTGTTGTCGGCCACGGCGCGCACGGGGGTGGGGCCGGCGCTGGCCACCAGGGTGGGCTCGGCCTGCCTGCTGGTGGGCACCATCAGGATATCGCCCGCGCCGACGCGCGAACGCGAGCCCAGGCCGTTGGCACGGCGCAGCGTGGCTACCGAGGTGCCGTATTTCTTGGCGACGCTGGTCAGCGTTTCGCCGCGTCCCAGTTCGTGGGTGTGCCAGGACGACAGCGAGCCGCTGTACGCGCGCAGGTTGGCTTCGAAGATGCTGATGCGGTCGGCCGGCAGCAGCAGCGTCGGTTCATGGCTGCCGAGGATGACGCCGCGGTTGAACGAAGGGTTCAGCGCCTTGAATTCTTCCAGCGGCATTTCGGCCAGCTGGGCGGCCAGCTTGACGTCGATGTTGCGGCTCTTGGTGATGGTGACGAAATACGGCTGGTTCTCGATGGCCGGCAGCGCAATGTTGTAGGCGGCGGGATTGGCGATGATGTTCTTGATCGCCTGCAGCTTCGGAATGTAGTTGCGCGTTTCGTCCGGCATGTCGAGCGACAGGTAGTCCGTCGGCAGGCCGCGCGCGGTGTTCTTGTCGATGGCGCGCTTGACCGAGCCTTCGCCCCAGTTATACGAGGCCAGCGCCAGGTGCCAGTCGCCGTGGAAGTCGAACAGGTACTGCAGGTAGTCCATGGCCGCCCTGGTGGAGGCGATGGGATCGCGGCGCTCGTCGCGCCACCAGTCCTGCTTCAGGTTGAAGCCGCGGCCGGTGGCGGGGATGAACTGCCACAGGCCGGAAGCCTGCGAGCGCGACAGCGCCCATGGGTCGTAGGAGCTTTCGACGAAAGGCAGGAGGGCCAGTTCGGTGGGCATGCCGCGCTGGTCGATTTCCTCGACGATGTAATAGAGGTACTTGCCCGCGCGTTCGGCGGTCCGCTGGATGTAGTCGGGGCGCGAGGCGTAGAAGTTCTCCCACTCCTTGACCAGCGCGGTATCGATGTTGGGCACCGCGAAGCCGCGGCGGATGCGGGTCCAGATGTCGGCGGGCTGTACCGTCAGGTCGACCGTCCTCGGTTCCAGCCCGTCGTCGGGAGTCTGCATCGCCAACGGGGCGTCGAGCCGGCGGCCGGAGGCGCGCGGAGCCGGGGCGATTCGAGAGGAGGAGAACCCGGCCGGGGCGTCGGCCATGACGGGGGAGGCGACCGTCGCGGAATGCATATTGTGGTCGGATGTCGCGGGAGGCTCCATCGAAGCGCAGCCCGCCAGGACCATCACGCACCCGGCGATCAGGATTTTGAACGAAGAGGCTGGACGGCCATCGCGGACGCCCGCCCGCAGATTCCAGACGCCGCGGGGGCGCAGTTGCATGTTTTCTATGTCCTTGACCACGTGCCTCGCTTGGCCTCGTCCCTGGAGGACGGGGCCAAGCGAGGCAGTTTCAATTCGGAGCCGCAGGCTCCTCCCGGTGAGTGAAGAGGAGCGGCCTCGCGGCCAGCGTGACTCTTAGCGCATTTAGCGCGGCATAGTACGAATCGAGAGCGGTTCTCGTCAACCCGCTTTTACAAATTCGAAGCTTTTGCCTGCCATTGCGCGCAAATCAAGGCAAGATGCGAACCGCTCTACCGGAAGTTGTTCTTCCATTCGCGCAGTGCGGCGAACACTTCGACCTCGTTCGAAAGCGGCTTGCCGGCGTGCGCCGCGGCGGCCGCCGCCACCTCCGGAACCGCTGTACGCAGGAAGGGGTTGACCTGCCGTTCGAGATCGAGCGTGGTCGGCACCGTGGGCTGGGCCTGCTCGCGCAGGTGACGCGCCTGCTGGTGCCATACCTGCAACGCGGCGTTGTCGGGTTCTACCGCCACCGCCCACGCCAGATTGGACAGCGTGTATTCGTGTGCGCAGTAGATGCGGGTCTTGCCCGGCAGCGCCGCCAGCTTGGCGAGCGAATCCTTCATCTGCTGCGGGGTGCCCTCGAACAGGCGGCCACAGCCCGAGGCGAACAGCGTATCGCCGCAGAACACCAGCGGCTCGACGCCGGCGGCGCGGCCGGCGTAGGCGATGTGGCCGGCGGTGTGGCCGGGGACGTCGAGCACCTCGAGATCCAGGTCCAATTCGGGAAGCGTGACACGGTCGCCCTGCGACAGCCGGCGGTCGCAATGGGGCAGCTTTTCGCCCGCCGGGCCGAAGACCGTGGCGCCGGTGCGTTCGACCAGCTCCAGCACGCCGCCGACATGGTCCTTGTGGTGATGAGTCAGTAGAATGGCACGAAGCTGCACGCGCTGCTGTTGCAGTGCCGCCAGGACCGGCGCGGCGTCGCCCGGGTCCACCACGGCAGCCAGCGTGCCTTGACGGACCAGCCATAGATAGTTGTCATCGAAGGCAGGTATGCCGCTTATTCCTGCCGTCGCGCCGGCATCTTGGATGCCGGTCGATCGCTTGCTTCCTTTCACCGGGTCTTTCATTTCGATGCTGCCGTCTGACGTCCAGGATACCCCGATTGTAGAGCTTGCCGCGTGGCTGGCGACCGACCCCGGCCGCCACGCGCTCGCCTGGGAGCAGGCGCGGCTCGACGAGGCCGTGTCCGACGTGTTCGGCTTTCATGCGATGCAGGCCGGGCTGGCCGAGCTGGACGCGCTGCGCGCCAACCGCATGCCCTTCAAGGGCTATGTCGCCGGCGCCATTCCTTCCGAGGCGCAACGGGCGCGCTGGAACGCGTTCGTCGTTGCCGACCTGGAGGCCTTGCCTTTCGATGCGCAAAGCCTGGACCTGCTGGTGCTGCCTCATACGCTGGAATGTTCGGCCGATCCCCACCAGGTCTTGCGCGAGGCCGAGCGCGTGCTGATCCCCGAGGGGCGCCTGGTGATTACCGGATTCAATCCCTGGAGCCTGTGGGGCGCGGGGCGCATGCTCGGCCGCCGGCGGCCCTTCCTGCCGGCCGGCGTGCAGCCGCTGTCGCCGGCGCGCCTGAAGGATTGGCTGAAGCTGCTGTCGTTCGAGGTCGACAGCGGCCGGTTCGGACTCTACGTGCCCCCGTGCCATACCGATAAATGGCTGCGGCGGTACGCCTTCATGGAGCGGGCCGGCGAGCGCTGGTGGCCGGTGTGCGGCGGCCTGTACGTGGTGTCCGCCGTCAAGCGGACGGTGGGCATGCGGCTCATCGGGCCGCCATGGAAAAAACGCAAGGCGCCGCGGCGGGCGGCGGTGGCGGCTGCGCCGAGGGAGGTCCATCCGGGGGAAGCCCACCCCTTACGCGCCTCGTGCGCCCAATATGATGGGCGCCCAGCCGCTACGCGGCAGCCCCCCGAGGGGGCCTGAGCCCGCCTTGGGGCCCTGGATGGGGGCGCCCGTTCGGGCGGGGCTCAGGCTTCGAAGAGGTTTTGGCGGATTTGCTGGAGGTGGCCCAGAAGAAGGTCGCGGGCCTGGGCGGCGTCGCGGTCTTTGAGGGCTTCGACGATGGCGCGGTGCTGGTGCTGGTATTGCTCCCGCCGTTCGGGCGTGAGCGAGCGGCGCTTGAGACGGCCCCATTCGCCTTGTTCGCGGACGCGGTTGGTCAGCTCGAGGATCTGCAGGAAAAAGGAGTTGTGGGTCGCCTCGGCGAACGACTTGTGCAGTTCGCCGTCCCAGTGTTCGAAGGCCTCGATGCTGGCCGCGGCTTCCGATTCGTCCACGCATTGCTGCATGCGGGCGAAATCGGCGGCGTTGGCGTTGCGCGCGATCAGCGCCGGCATCAGCGGTTCTATCAGGAGCCGCGCTTCCATGAGTTCGGCCGGGCTGGTGCTGACGCCCGGAGCCGGTGTCGCGCCACCCGCCAGCGCCTGCGCGCCTTCGGCGACGAAGGTGCCGCTGCCCACGGACTGCACGATCAGGCCGCGTGCCCGCAGGTCGGCCAGCACGCGCCGCACCGATCCTCGCGATATGGCGAAACGCTGGCTGAGTTCGCGCTCGGGCGGCAGCTTGACCCCCACGTGCAGCCTGCCGCTGGAGATTTCGCCCAGCAGGTGCTGCATGAGTTCCTTGGCCCCCGGGGCCCGCGATATGGGGGTATGCGCTGATTCGTCCATGGTGGCTATCCCTCTCCTGGCGCTAACTTAATTCAATGGTACCAATTGGTCAAATCTCCCGGCGCGTTATGCTTGCTGAAGATCCAATTTGGTTTTATATTGGTATAAATAAATACCAATTGGACCTTAAGGCATTATGAAATTCGTCAACCTGCTGCTGGACAACGTCAAGACCGTCGCGCTGGTCGATACCGACATGCGCAAATACTGGCCCGTCGCGGAGCTTGCCCCGGGGTATGCCGGGGACATGGTCCAGTTGGTCCAGGATTACGATCGCATCAAGACCAACCTCGTTGCCCGGGGCGCGGGAAGGCCGCTGGCCGAGGCCGCGCTGCTGGCGCCCATCGACCAGCCCCGGCGCAATATTTTCTGCGTCGGCAAGAACTACTTCGACCACGCCGCTGAGTTCAGCAAGTCCGGTTTCGACGCCAGCGCCAAGGAGGGCGAGCACGTGCCCGAGGCGCCCGTGGTTTTCACCAAGGCTTATTCCACCGTCATCGGGCCCGGCGCGCCGATTCCGTCCCATCCCGGGGTCGCCAGCCAGCTCGATTACGAGGCCGAACTGGCGGTCGTGATCGGCAAGCCCGGACGCGGCATACCCAAGGCGCGGGCGCTTGAGCACGTGTTCGGCTACACCATCGTCAATGACTTCACCGCGCGCGACCTGCAAAAACTCCATCGCCAGTGGTTCCTGGGGAAGTCGCTGGACGGCTTCTGCCCCATGGGCCCGGTACTCGTCACGGCGGATGAGGTGGATGCGGGCAATCTCGACATCCGGTGCTGGGTCAACGGCGAATTGCGCCAGGATGCCAACACCCGGCAATTGATTTTCGACATTCCGACGTTGATCGAGACCATCTCGGCGGGCATCACGCTGCAGCCGGGAGACATCATCGCCACTGGTACGCCGGCCGGCGTGGGTATCGGTTTCGAGCCGCCGCGCTTCGTCCGGAGCGGCGACGTCATCCGCATCGAGGTGCAGGGCATAGGCACGCTCGAGAATACGGTGGACTGAGCGGCGCGGGCGCGGCCCGCACGCTGCGACCCCCGGATACACGGGGGCGGGCTTATTCCCCAAAGGGGGACGAGGAGACGACATGAAACGCACTCTGTTGGCATGGGCGGCGTGTTGCGCCGTCCTGGCGGGCCCGGCGGCCGCCGCGCAGGAAACCTGGCCGGCCAAGCCGATTACGATGATCGTGCCCTTTCCGCCAGGCGGCGTGGCCGATACCGTGGCCCGGCCGGTGGCCGAAGCCATGGGCCGCTTCCTGCAGCAGACCGTAGTGGTGGAGAACCGCGGCGGAGCGGGCGGCGGCGTCGGCATGGGGCAGGTGGCCAAGTCGCCGCCCGACGGCTACACCATCATGATGGCCTTGTCCTCCATCTCGATCCTGCCCGAAGCGGACCAGTTGCTGGGCCGGCCTCCCATGTACCAGTTGTCCCAGTTCACCCCCATCGCCCGCATCACCGCCGACCCCACCGTGCTGGTCGTGCGCGCCGACAGCCCCTGGAAAACAGCCGAGGAATTCATCGCCGCGCAGAAAAAGGGCGAGCGGGAAGTCGCCTACGGTTCTTCCGGCAACTACGGCACCATGCACGTGCCGATGGAAATGCTGCGCAACGAGGCCGGCCTGAAACTCCTGCACGTGCCCTATACCGGGGCCGGCCCGGCCATCGTGGCGCTGCTGGCGGGCCAGGTCGACGCGGTGGCGACCGGACCGGCTTCCATCCTCCAGCACGTCAAGGCCGGCAAAGTGCGGGCGCTGGCGCACTGGGGGACCGGGCGGCTGGAAGCGCTGCCCGACGTGCCCAGCCTGACCGAGCTCGGCCATCCGGTGCGGTTCGCGCAATGGTCGGGCCTGTTTGCGCCGGCGGGCACGCCGGCTCCTGTCGTGGCCAGGCTGCGGGCCGCGGCCAAGGCGGCCGCCTCGGACCCGAAAGTGCTGGGGGCCATCCAGGGCGCGGGCAGTCCGGTGCTGTACATGGACGCGCCCGAGTTCGCCTCGTACTGGCAAGCCGATGCAAAGGTCATGGCCGAGGCCGTCAGGCGCATCGGCAAGGTCGAGTAAGGGGGGGCGGGCGGGGGCGATTGCGGCTCGTCCGGTGCCCGCTGCATGTTTGTAACTTCTTTTTTTCGCCATCCCGTCGGCCGAACGCACGACATCCGCGCAATCGCAATGCTCCGATGCTACAGTGAGCGAAACACCTTGTTGCCCTTTTCCGCTCGCCAGCATGCAGAAGAATTCCCTAGCGCTTGCCGTGGTCGTCGCTCTCGCCGTCGGGGCGGGAATCGGCTATTTCTCCCCGCGCTTCCTGGGCCAGGCGTCGCCCCCCACGGGCGCCCAGGGCGCAGCCGCCGCAGGCGGCGAATCCAAGGCCAAGGGCGCGCAGGCGATCGTGGTCGAAGTCCAGAAGGTGGCGCGGAGGCCCTTCGAACGGGGCATTACCGCGGTGGGCAGCCTGCGATCCGACGAGTCCGTCACCCTCAGGCCGGAAGTGGCGGGCCGCATCAGCGAGATCCGCTTCACCGAGGGGCAGCGCGCACAGAAGGGCCAGGTACTGATACGGCTCGATGACTCCGTGCCGCGTGCCGAGTTCGAGCAGGCGCGCGCCAACTACACGCTGGCCAAGAGCAACTACGACCGCGCCATCGAACTGCAGCAGAAGGGGTTCATCAGCAAGCAGGCCAAGGACGAGGCCGACAACGCCATGAAGGTCCAGCAGGCCGCGATGGTGCTGGCCCAGGTCCGCCTCGACAAGAACGAGATCCGCGCGCCGTTCGGCGGCGTGATCGGCCTGCGCAACGTGTCGGTGGGCGACTATGTGGCCGTGGGCCAGGACCTCGTGGCGCTGGAGGCCATCGATCCGCTCAAGGTCGATTTCCGCATTCCCGAGATCTACCTGGCGCAGATCCGTACCGGCCAGACCCTGGAAATCGCCCTCGATGCCGTCCCTGACAAGACCTTCGCCGGGACGGTCTACGCCATCAGCCCCCTGATCGATACCGGCGGCCGCTCCATCGTCATGCGCGCCCAGGTCAAGAACCCGGGAGGGCAGTTGCGCCCCGGCATGTTCGCCCGCGTGCGCCTGCTGCTCGATACGCCGGCGCAGGCGCTGGCGGTGCCCGAGGCCGCGCTGGTGCCGGTGGGGGACGACCTTTTCGTATTCCGGGTGCAGGACGGACGCGCCGAGCGGGTTCAGGTCGAGGTGGGGCAGCGGCGCGACGCGCACGCCGAAATCACCGCCGGCCTGGCCGAGGGCGATGTCATCGTCGTGGCGGGCGCCCAGAAGCTGCGCGACGGCGTCGCCGTGAAAGTGGCCGGCACCGCGGCATCCGCACTCTAAGGCGGCATCATGGTCCTGTCCGAAGTCTGCATCAAGCGCCCGGTCTTCGCCACGGTGCTGTCGCTGCTGATCCTGCTGGTGGGCCTGATCTCGTATTCGCGGTTGTCGGTACGCGAATATCCGCAGATCGACGAACCGGTGATCTCCGTCGGCACGGTCTACAAGGGCGCCTCGGCCGAAGTCATCGAGTCGCAGATCACCAAGCCGCTGGAAGATTCGCTGTCGGGCATCGAAGGGGTGGAGGTCATGACCTCCACCAGCCGCTCCGAACGCAGCAACATCAACGTACGCTTCCGGCTGTCGATATCGCCCGATGCCGCCGCCGCCGAAGTACGCGACAAGGTGGCCCGCGTGCGCGGCCGCCTGCCCGACGAGATCGACGAGCCCATCATCGCCAAGGTCGAGGCCGACTCCCAGCCGGTCATCTACCTGGCCGTCGAGTCCGGCTCGCTGTCCTCCATGGAGGCGTCCGACTACATCAACCGCTTCATCAAGCCGCGGCTGTCGGTCCTGCCCGGCGCCGCCGAGGTGCGGGTGTTCGGCGATCGCCTGCCGGCCATGCGCATCAACGTGGACCGCGGCAAGCTGGCGGCCTACCGGCTTACCGTGCAGGATGTGGAAGACGCGTTGCGCAAGCAGAACGTCGAGATTCCCTCGGGCCGGATCGAGTCGCGGGCGCGCGAGTTCTCCGTCGTGGCCGCCACCAACCTGCGCACCAAGGAACAATTCGAGAACGTCATCATCGCCAACGTGGGCGGCTACAGCGTGCGCATCGGCGACGTCGCCGCCGTCGGCCTGGGGCCGGTGGACGAGCGTGTCACCTCGCGCTTCAACGGCAAGCCGGCGCTCAACATCGGTATCGTCAAGCAGTCCACGGCCAACCCTCTCGACCTGTCGAAGGCGGTGCGGGCCGAGATGGAGCAGTTGAACGCGACGCTGCCGTACGGCATGAAGCTGAACATGGCCTACGACACCTCGGTCTTCATCGAGAAGTCCATCGAGTCGGTCTTCCACACCATAGGCGAGGCCATCGTCCTGGTCGTGCTGGTGATCTTTCTGTTCCTGCGCAACCTGCGCGCCAGCATCATCCCCATCGTCACCATACCGGTATCGCTGATCGGCGCCTGTACGCTGATGTACGCCTTCGGTTTCTCCATCAATACGCTGACGCTGCTGGCGATGGTGCTGGCCATCGGACTGGTGGTGGACGACGCGATCGTGGTGCTGGAGAACATCTTCCGCCACATCGAGGAAGGCAAGTCGCGCCTGCAGGCCGCGCTCCTGGGCGCGCGCGAGATCGGCTTCGCCGTGGTCGCGATGACGTTGACGCTGGTCACCGTCTACGCGCCGCTGGCTTTCGCGACGGGCCGCACCGGCCGGCTGTTCATCGAGTTCGCGCTCGCGCTGGCGGGCGCCGTGCTGGTGTCGGGTTTTGTCGCGCTCACGCTCACGCCCATGATGTGTTCGCTCATGCTGCGCCACCAGGCGTCGCACGGGCGGGTCTACAACTTCATCGAGGGCGGCCTGGTGGGCCTGACGCGGGGCTACCGGCGGGCGCTGGAGTTTGCGCTGGCGCACCGGGCCTGGGTGGTGGTGCTGGGCGTGGCCGTGGGCGCTTGCAGCATCCCGCTGTTCAAGGTCATCAAGAGCGAGCTCGCGCCGGTGGAAGACCGGGGCGTCATCTATGGCCGGGTGGTGGCGCCCCAGGGCGCGACCGTGGGCTACACCACGACCTACCTGGAGCGGATGGAGGACATCTACAAGGACATCCCGGAAATGGCCGCCCACCAGGCCGTGGCCGGCTTTCCCACGGTCACCGACGGCAACGCGGTGCTGCGCCTCAAGCCCTGGGAAGAGCGTACCCGTTCGCAACAGGAGATCGCCCGCTCGCTGCAGCCGCGCTTCGCCGCGCTGCCGGGCGTCCAGGCCTTCCCCGTCAACCCGCCGTCGCTGGGCCAGTCGCCGCGCTCCACGCCGATCGAGTTCGTCATCCTGAGCCAGGTCTCCTATCCGGAACTGGCCGTCATGACCGAGACCTTCCTGGCCGAGCTCGCCAAGTATCCCGGCGTGCAGAACGTGCAGACCGACCTGCGCCTGAACACCCCGGAGCTGCGCGTGCAGGTCAACCGCGACAAGCTCGCCGACGTGGGCGTGGACGTGGACCGCGTGGGCCGCACGCTGGAATCCATGCTGGGCGGCCGGCAGGTCACGCGCTTCAAGGACAACGGCGAGCAATACGACGTGCTGGTGCAGGTGGTCCCGCGCGATCGATCCAATCCGGACGATATCTCCGACATCTACGTGCGCGCCCGCAATGGCGAGATGGTGCAGCTGGCCAACCTGCTGTCGGTACGCGAAGGCGTGTCGCCGCAGACGCTGAACCACTTCAATCGCATGCGTGCCGTCACCATCTCGGCCTCGCTCGCGCCGGGCTACGCGCTGGGCGAGGCGCTCGACGTGATGAACGGCATCGCCGCGCGCGTGCTGCCCGCCACCGCGCAGACCGACCTCAACGGACAATCGCGCGAGTTCCGCGACTCCTCGGGGAGCATCTACCTGGTATTCGCGATGGCGGTGGCGTTCATCTACCTGGTGCTGGCGGCGCAGTTCGAGAGCTGGCGCAATCCCCTCATCATCATGCTCTCGGTTCCGCTGTCGATGACGGGCGCCTTGCTGGCGCTATGGTTCTCGGGCGGCACGCTGTCCATCTACAGCCAGATCGGATTGATCACGCTGGTCGGCCTCATCACCAAGCACGGGATCCTCATCGTCGAGTTCGCCAACCAGCTGCGCGACCAGGGCAAGGAGCTGCTGGAGGCCGTGGCCGAGGCCAGCGTGCTGCGGCTGCGGCCCATTCTGATGACGACCGGCGCGATGGTGCTGGGCGCCGTGCCGCTGGCCGTGGCCGCGGGCGCGGGAGCCGAGTCGCGGGTGCAGATCGGCTGGGTCATCGTGGGCGGGATGAGCCTGGGAACGATCCTGACCCTGTTCGTAGTGCCTTGCGTCTACGCGCTGATCGCCGGCAAGCGCAAGCGGCCGCTGCCGGTGGGCGAACATCCGGTCGAACCGGATGCGCATACGGCACCGGTCGCTCCGGCACCTGAGTCGGTGGGGTAGGGATGCGCCCAGCCCCATCCCCCCTTCCCGACGCTTCGCGCCAAATGCCCTACACTTGAGGGCCATCGCTATTTTTTCTTTGGTGCCCCACCCATGCGCTACGTCGTCCTGGATACTGAAACTACCGGCCTCGATCCACTCCAGGGACATCGCATCATCGAAATCGGTTGCGTCGAAATCGTCAACCGCCGGGTCACGCAGCGGCACTTCCACACCTACCTCAATCCCGACCGCGACAGCGATCCGGGCGCGCTGGAAGTGCACGGCCTGACCACCGAATTCCTTTCCGACAAGCCTCGCTTCGAAGACAAGGTCGACGAATTCCTCGACTTCATCCGCGACGGCCACGTCATCATCCACAACGCCGAATTCGACATCCGCTTCCTGAATGCCGAGCTTTCCCGCCTGCAACGGGGGGATTTCCGCGGCATGTGCCTGAGCGTCGTGGACTCGCTGCTGCATGCGCGCGAACTGCATCCGGGCAAGCGCAACTCGCTGGATTCCCTCTGCGACCGCTACGGCATTTCCAACGCCCACCGGGTCCTCCACGGGGCGCTGCTGGACTCGGAACTGCTGGCCGAGGTGTGGCTGGCCATGACCCGCGGGCAGGACAGCCTGGTCATCGACCTGGGCGACACCGGCGGGCAGGTGGCGACGGACTTCGGCGCCTTCGACCCCTCCGTGCTTCCCGTGGTTACGGTGGCCGACTCCGACCTGGCCGCGCACCGGGCCTATCTGGCGGGGCTGGACAAGGAGTCCAAGGGGCAGACCTTGTGGCGCAAATGGGAGCCCCTTCCCGCGGAGTAAAAACCTGTGTTATAGTTTTGGGCTGTCGCGAACGCGGCAACCCAAGACCGAAGCAGCAAGGTCGCTTCTTCGGGCGGTTAGCTCAGTGGTAGAGCACTGCCTTCACACGGCAGGGGTCACTGGTTCGAACCCAGTACCGCCCACCAATTCCCCTTCCTCATATTGCCTTCCCTATTGCGTTGCAGGGAAGCGCTCACGCGCGTTTTGCCGCCTTGCCCCATTGCGGCTTCGGACATACTTTTGCTCTGAGTGGCGGCCTTTTCTTGTCGGCTGCCCGTGTCCTCCCCACTAATTCCTGCTTACGTGCTCCGGCCGGTTTCCCCTGCTGCTCTACAGCCTGGCAGCATTGCTGCGCTCATCGCATTTTATGTGAAAATTCACATAATTTTATTTGAATTTTCATGTTTATCTAAGTGTTTTCACTAGATAAACACAATGTTTTGTTGACTATTTAGCGAATTCATAAATAATAAATGGTGAAAATTCACTAAATATTTGGTGAGCGGACGACGTAGGCTTTGGAATCCCATCTTGTCGAAGTGGCCCAACGTGGAGCAATCATGAGAGCGATGCGAGCACTACCCCTGGTCGTTGTCTGTCTGGTCGTCGCAATCGCGCCGAACCTCGCCCATTCAGCGGAAGTCGTACTGAAGGCCGTCAGCGCCTTTCAAGAGGGCACGTACTTTTCCCGGAACTTCGAGAGTTTCGTGAAGAAGGTCAACGAGGAAGGCAAAGGCCTCGTCCGGATCGAATATATCGGTGGGCCCAAGGCGATTCCCACCATGGAGCAAGGGGCCGCATTGCGCAACGGGGTCATCGATCTCGCCAATACGACGGTCACATTCACGGCAAGCATTGTTCCGGAGGGCTTGGCGCTGAACTACGCGACTCTGCCGTTCTCGGAAATCCGCAAGAACGGCGGCCTTGACTACCTCAATTCGATCATGCGGCAGAAGGGGCTGTACTACTTCGCGCGGACCGGCGATCGAATCCCTTATCACATCTATCTGAACAAGAAGATAGACAAGCCGGATCTCTCGGGGCTGAAGATCCGGATCACCCCCATATTCAGGGACTTCTTCGTCAAGCTTGGGGCGGGGGTCGTCCAGATGGCGCCGGGCGAGGTCTACACCGGCCTGGAGCGTGGGGTGGTGGACGGTTACGGCTGGCCCGCGATCGGGATCTTCGACCTGGGATGGCAGGAGAAGACGAAGTATCGGTTGGAGCCGGGTTTCTACACGCTTGAGCTGGGCATCCAGTTCGGTGCCCGGCGGTGGGACAGCCTGACCCCGGAGCAGCGTGACTTTCTGCAAAAGCAGGTTGCCTGGCTGGAAAAGATGTCCCTGGATGCATCGCTGCGCGATGCGGCCGCCGATATCAAGAGACAGTCCGAAGCCGGCATACAGCCCATCAGACTGTCCGACGAAGATTCCATGGCTTTCCTGTCCAAGGCGCAGGAAGCGGGCTGGGCGACGGTCTTGAGCGCCAGCCCCAAGCACGGATCCAAGCTGCGTCAGATGATGGCGCCCTGAAGACTGCCAGGGGCGACGATGAAACTCTACGTATGGATCTTGAATGCATTCGGACTGGTTGCCGGATTGCTGCTGGGAGGCATGGTCATCCTGGTCAGCTATGACGTCGTCGCCCGCAATCTGGGGATGCCGTCGTTCGCGGGAGCGATGGACGTCACCGAGCATCTGCTGCCGGTGGCCACATGCATTGCCGCTCCCTGGCTCATGTACAACCGCCAGCATATTCGCCTGGACGTGCTCAATACGCTGTCCGAGCGGATCCGATTCGTCATCTTCCGGATTGCGGCGGCAATCGGCTGCGTCGTCAGCATCGTGATCGCCTATTACTCGGTCGCGGTGATGTTGGACGCCTATGAAGCCGAAGCGGTGGTCATGAAGAGCATCGTCTTCCCCGAATGGTTTATCTACATTCCCTTTCCCGCCTGTTTCGCCTTGCTGGCCGTCGAATGCGGCAGGCAGGCTGTCGTGGGGGAGCTGGCCGACGACGAGGGCCGCGACTCGATGCTCAAGCCGGAGAACGTGCTATGAGCTGGTGGGAAAGCCTCACGCTGCTGTTCGGGCTGCTATCCGTGCTGCTGTTGGTCGGGGTTCCGGCCGGCTTTGCTTTCCTTGGCATCAACCTGGTCGGTGCGCTGGTCTATCTCGGCGGCGTACCGGGGCTGATGATGGTGGTGCGCAACGGCGTGGCTTCAGTCACCAGCTTTTCGCTCACTCCCATCCCTTTTTTCCTGCTGATGGGCGAAGTGCTGTTCCATACAGGCCTGGCCATGAAGGCCATCGACGCCTTCGACCGGGCGGTGCGCAGCGTTCCGGCGCGGTTATCCATCGTGGCTGTCGTGGCGGGTACCGTGTTCTCCGCCATCTCGGGGGCGACGGTAGCCACGACCGCGCTGCTCGGCAGCCTTCTGCTGCCGGAGATGCTCAGGCGCGGCTACCATCCACGCATGGCCATGGGACCAATCATGGCCATCGGCGCGGTGGACATGCTGATTCCGCCGTCGGCGTTGACCGTGTTGTTGGGAAGCCTAGCCAACATCTCGATCTCGGGGTTGCTCCTGGCCGGCGTGTTGCCGGGCTTGCTGCTGTCTGCGGTCTTCGTGCTGTACATCATCGTGCGAGCGAAGATGAAGCCGGAGCTCGCCCCGAGCTTCGTCCGTGAAGAAGTGTCGGGCTGGCAGCGGTGGCGTCCTCTGGTCGTACATGTGACGCCGTTGGTATCCATCTTCGCGGTGGTCGTGGCCTCGATGACCGCCGGATGGGCAACGCCGACGGAGTCCGCCGCGCTAGGAGCATTGTGCACGGTACTCGTGTGCGCGTTGTATGGCAGCCTGTCGTGGCGCATGCTGGTCAAGGCGCTGACCGGAACGGCCGCCATCAGCGGCATGATTCTCTTCATCATCATCGGCGCCACGACGTTCTCGCAGATTCTGGCATTTTCCGGCGCGACGAACGGCCTGGTCGGTCTGGTCCAAGGCTCGGGACTGTCGAGCTGGTTCGTACTCGCCATCATGATGGGAATACTCCTGGTGCTGGGGTGCTTCGTCGATCAGATAAGCATGATGTTGATGACGCTGCCATTCTTCATGCCATTGGTAATGCATTTCGGCTGGGACCCGCTGTGGTTTGGCGTCATGTACCTGATATGCATGCAGCTTGGCCTCCTGACTCCGCCGTTCGGCATGCTGCTCTTCACCATGCGAAGCGTGGCCCCCGCACATATCCGCACGACGGAGATCTTCGCCGCGGCCGTGCCGTACGTACTGTTCGGTCTCCTGATGCTGCTGCTGGTAATGCTCGTGCCGGACATCGCAACAGGGTTGCCGCGCTGGCTGATGGCGAAATAGATGCCAGGTGTTCATTTGCGAGTGGCGCGACGCCACGTCGGAGGAAAAGATCTTGATACCTGCTTCAGATAAGCGTGAACGAGGGGGCACTCCGGAAGCGGAACTGTTCCACGTAGCCGATTGGCCCATGCACTACATGCTTGCGATCGATCGCAAGCACGTCCAGAACATGGCAAAGATCCTAAAGCCGTTCGATTGTTCGCCATTGATGTGGCGGATCGTCAGCGTGCTGTCCGATCAGGACGGACGCAGTGTGGCCGAGTTGGCCGAGACCACGGTCATCGAGCGCTCCAACCTGAGCCGCCTGCTGGATGCCATGGAGGAGGAGGGCTATATCACGAAATCCCACGGGGTCGAGGACAAGCGGCAAACCATGGTCTATGTGACGAGGAAGGGGCGCAGCCTGTTCGAACGCTCGTTGCCCTCGGTGTTGAGCTATTACCAGGTTTTCCTGGCTGGCATTTCTCCGCCGGAGATGACCGTCTTGATGAAGGCGCTCCGTACGATCAAGCGCAACGTCATGGATTTCGATCCCCAGCCTGAAGAGGATGAAACGCCATGACCCAACATGACAACGTCGTAGAGCCGAAAGTCATCCGTAACGTGTTGTTCATCATGTGCGACCAGTTGCGTGCCGACTATCTCGGCTGCTATGGCCATCCGACGATCCGGACCCCGAACATCGACGCCCTCGCGTCGCAGGGATTGCGATTCACGCGTGCCTACTGCTCGGCGCCGACGTGCGGGCCGTCGCGCATGTCGTTCTACACGGGACGCTCCATGACCTCGCACGGCGCCATCTGGAACTTCATGCCCCTATCGATCGGACAGCCCACGATTGGAGATTGGCTGCGGCCTCGTGGCGTGGAGGTGGCTTTGGCGGGGAAGACGCATTTCGCTCCGGACCTGGAGGGCCTGCATCGCGTCGGAGCGCGACTGCCTGCGGATGCTCCCGTGCTCGAGGGCGGTTTCCTCGTGGCGGATCGTTACGAGGGGCATGCCAACCCGGGACCGGAGCATCCCTACACGAAGTACTTGCGGGAGGCGGGATATGACGTATCCGATCCGTGGTCCGATTTCGTGATTGCCGGCGAAGATGCGCAGGGCCGTCCGGCCAGCGGCTGGGAGATGCGCAACGCCCGCTATGCCGCCCGTGTCGAAGAACGCCATTCCGAGACCGCCTACACCACGGATGTGGCGATCGACTTCATTCGCCGCCAGCAGGGACGCCCGTGGCTGCTGCATGTCAGCTACATCAAGCCGCATTGGCCGTACATCGCCCCGAGCCCCTACCACGCCATGTACGGTCCGGAAGACTGCCTGCCCATATGCCGTGACGAGGCAGAACGTGCCGACCCTCATCCTGTCTATGCCGCCTACCTACGGCACGGCGAGTCGTCGACCTTTTCGGAAGAAAAGGTGGCGTCGCACGTCAAGCCGACCTACATGGGCCTGGTCAGCCAGATCGACCATCATGTCGGACGGCTTCTGGCGGCGTTGCGTGCCACGGGTCAATATGACGAAACCCTGATCGTCTTTACGTCGGACCATGGAGACTACCTGGGAGATCACTGGCTGGGCGAGAAGGATCTTTTCCATGAGCCATCGTCTCGTATCCCGTTCATCATGGTCGATCCCCGGGCCGCACCAGAAACCCGCGGCTTGCACATCGACCAGTCCGTCGAGTCCGTCGATTTCCTGGCAACGGTTGTCGATGCCCTGGATGTGCCTGACACCGATCATGTGATCGAAGGCATGTCGCTGCTGCCTTTCTCACGCCGCGGCGCCGACGTTCCATGGCGATTCGCCGCCGTGAGCGAACTGGACTATGCCTTCCGGGAGGCTCGCGTCCTGCTCGGCCAAGATTCCCGGCGTTGCAGGGGCTATATGGTGCGAAGCGATCGCTGGAAGTACGTCTACTGGGAAGGGTTTCAGCCTCAGCTCTTCGATATGCAGGAAGATCCGGCAGAGTTGCGGGACGTCGCCTCGAATCCCGCGCATACCGGCGTTCTCGCCCTGCACAAAGAATACTTGTTCGACTGGTTGCGGCAACGCAAAAACAGCCTCACGGTGCCGTCCAAGCGCATCGTCGTATCGAGGGAGACCATCGAGCCGGCGCACGGTATCCGGATCGGCGTCTGGTAGGCAGGGGGGTGTTTCATCTGTGGTCAAGAAGGCAGCATGGCAAATGGTCAAACCTTGGGCGGCTACCGCCGCTGCGACGCAGCATTGAAATCGGGACCCCAGTCCCGCCATGAAAGACTGAGCATTGTCCTTTCCCCGGGCCCGCGAAAGAATGGGCCATTCGGACGCGCACCGCGCGCCGGTTCACTGAAGGAGGTCGTATGAAAGGATCCATCGTTGGCGGCTACCTCGCCCCGCATCCCCCTCACCTCGTCTACGGCGAGAACCCCCCGCAGAATGAACCGCGCTCGCAGGGCGGCTGGGAGCCGCTGCGGTGGGCGTACGAGAAGGCCCGCGCTTCGCTCGAGGCGCTCAAGCCCGATGTGCTGCTGGTTCACTCGCCGCACTGGATGACCCAGGTCGGCCATCATTTCCTGGGCGTGCCCCATCTCAGCGGCAAGTCGGTCGATCCCATTTTCCCCAACCTGTTCCGCTACAGCTTCGAGCTGGACGTCGACGTGGAGCTGGCCGAGGCTTGTTGTGAAGAGGCGCGCCGGGCCGGGCTGGTGGCGAAGATGATGCGCAACCCCAACTTCCGGGTCGACTACGGCACCATCACCACGCTTCACATGATGCGGCCGGAATGGGACATTCCCGTCGTCGGCATTTCGGCCAACAACTCGCCGTACTACCTGAACACCCAGGAAGGGCTGCAGGAGATGGATCTCCTGGGCAAGGCCACGCGCCGGGCCATCGAGCAGACCGGCCGCCGGGCCGTGCTGCTGGCCTCCAACACGCTTTCGCACTGGCACTTCCACCAGGAGCCCGAGCTGCCCGAGGACATGACGCAAGAGCATCCGGAGCGTTTCGACGGCTACAAGTGGGACGTGCGCGTCATCGACATGCTACGCAAGGGCCAAGTGGACGAGTATTTCAAGCTGCAGCCCCAGTTCATCGAAGAGGCATTCGCCGAGGTCAAATCCGGGGCGTTCACCTGGATGTTCGCAGCCATGGGCTACCCCAACATACCGGGCGAGCTGCACGGCTACGGCACCGTGATCGGCACCGGCAACGCGGTGATGGAGTGGAACCTGGTCAAGGCCGGGCTGGCCGAGGCGCCCGCCCGGGCGGCGGCCTGACATCGGCAAACTGAGAGAGGGAAAAGACATGCCCATAGCAAGCGCATTTCTGGTGCCCGGAACGCCCCTGCCGCTGTTGCGGCGGGACAATCCCCCATGGGACGCCATCGCCCGCGGCTATGAAGCGGCGGGCGAGGCCTTGGCGCAGAGCAAGCCCGACGTGGCGCTCATCTACTCCACGCAGTGGATCGCCGTGCTGGACCAGTTGTGGCAGACCCGCGGCCGCATCCAAGGATCCCATGTGGACGAAAACTGGCACGAATACGGCGAGCTGCCGTTCGACATCCGGGTCGACACCGAGCTGGCCAAGGCGTGCATCGCTTCTACCGCGCAGATCGGCGTGCGATCGCGAGAGGTGGACTACGACGCCTTTCCCATCGACACCGGCAGCATCGTGGCCACGCACTTCCTGTTGCGAGGCCTGGAGCTCCCGGTAGTCCTGACGTCCAACAACCTCTATCACGACGCGTCGACCACCGAGAACCTGGGCCGACTCGCCATGCAGGCGGCCGATGCGCAAGGCAAACGCGTGGCGGTGATCGGCGTGGGAGGGTTATCGGGCTCGAGTTTCCGGCAGGACATCGATATTGCAGCGGACCACATCGTCAACGACGAGGAGGACCGCGCGAACCGCGAGATGTTGGCGCTGCTGGAGCGGGGCGACGCGGCGGCGGTGCGCGAGAAGGCGCCCGGCTATGCCCAGTCCGCGCGGGTGGACATGGGTTTCAAGCATCTTTACTGGGTGCTGGGCGCGCTCGGCGGGCAATACAAGGAGGCGCGCACGCATGCCTATGGCCCGGCCTTCGGCAGCGGCGCGGCGGTTGTCGAGTTTCATCACTAAGGGCGTACGCCCACCCCTCGCGGCATGCCGCGAGGGGCTTTCATGCAGCGAATCCTTCCATGACTTCCTCTTCTTCCGCCGTCCTGGCCGGCCGCGCGGCGCCGCTGGGACGCTATCCCCACTTCCGGCGTGCCGGCCCTTTCCTTTTCGTGTCAGGCACCAGTTCGCGACGGCCGGACAACACCCACGCCGGCGTCGAGATCCTGGCCGACGGCGTGCGGCGTGATATCCGCGAGCAGACCCGGGCGGTGATCCGGAACATCGAAGCCATTTTGCAGAGCGCCGGTGCGACGCTGTCCGACCTGGTCGAGGTGTCCACGTTCCTGGTCGATATGGACGACTTTGCGGGCTACAACGAGGTCTACAACGAGTTCTTCGGCTATGACGGCCCCGCGCGCACGACGGTGGCCGTGCATCAGTTGCCGCATCCCCACTTGCTGATCGAGATCAAGGCGGTTGCCTACCTTCCTCCGGGTTGACCCCCGGGAAGGCGCAGCTAGCCGAGTGCCGGCGCCGTCCCTTCGCGCAGCCAGGCACGTACCTCGCGATTCCAGGGATGGTCGGCGTCGGCCAGCCCCAGCGCGGTATCGAAGTGGCCGTGCGCGGCATAGATCGCGCTCCGTACGCCGGAGGGCTGCCGCGCCAGCTCCTCGATCACCCGGCGGCTGCTGGCGATGATGCGCGGGAAATCCCGTTCGCCGTAGCTGATGAAGAAAGGCGTGCGATTACCCTCGAGCTGGTGCAGCGGACTGGCGGCCGGCGCGTCTTCGGCTTGCGCTAGGAAAATCTCGTAGATGCGAGCCTCGCCGCTGCCGGGTTCTGGCGTGTCGAATACGAGGTTCAGCTGCGAGCTGACGGGAAAGCAGGCCTTGATGGTGTCGGCGGCCAAGCCCGCCCGGGCCAGCACGTCGCGCCTGAGTGTGGCGAGCGCGAAAAGATGCCCGCCGGCCGAGTGTCCGCCCACATAGATGCGGTCGCCGCTGCCGCCGTAGTCCGCGATGTGGTCGCGCACCCAGCGCAGCGCCGCCACGCAATCGTCCAGCGGCGCGGGGAAGCGGACAGCCGGGGCCAGTCGGTAGGACACCGATACGAAGATGGCCGGGGTGGCGACGATGGCAGGCGCCATCAGACCCATCCATTCCTTGTAGCCATGGCTCCACGCTCCGCCGTGCGCGAACACGAGGACGGGCAAGCCTTCCCCGGGCTCATCGGGCTGGTAGACGTCGATCTTCTGCCAATAGTCGTCGCCATAGGGTATGTCCAGCACGCAGCGCGTCCGCAGCGCTGCTTCCCGGGACAGGCGCAGTGCCTGTTCGGCGTACGCCTCGGCTTGCTCGGGATAGATTGGGGGTTGGGCGGGCAGGTCGTCGAAAGCCATGGATGCGTCCGGGATGGAGTTACTTGGGAACGAAACGTGTCGTGAAGGCGGCGGGAGGTACTCCGTCAAGGAAACCGGCGCCCATGACCTCGTTGGCCAGGCGCGCGAAGTTTCCGAGGTAGCGGATGTATTCGTCATTCCAGGTCAGGACGTAGTCGGCGTTGACCCGCTCCTGCAGGATGCGCACGTTGCTTGCATCGAAGCCGAACTGCTTGCCATAGGCGACGAAGACTTCGGGGTGCGTTTTCACGTAGTTCACCGCTTCGATCCATGCGCGGACGAAATTGGCGAGCGCCTCGGGCTGGGCTTTCATGAAATCCTCATTGGTCGCATAGCCCGTCCAGAGAAAATCTTCGCCCACTTTCTCCTTGTACAAGTCGGCAAGATTGCCAATGGAGCGGAACTTGCCGGAGGCGATGGCCTTGGCGGCCAGCGGATCGAACAGCAGCGCCGCCGAGACTTCGCCTTTTTCAAGCAGCGAAGGCAACAGGCCCGGCCCGGCATACTGTAGTTGGCTGGTGGTGCCGGGGTCATAGCCGAAGTACTTGCTGGCCAATACCCGCAGCAGCACGGTGGCGGTGCCGGCCGCGCCCGCGTACGAGCCAATGCGTTTGCCCTTGAGGTCGGCCAGCGAGCGGATGGGCGAGTCCTTGGTGACCAGCACGTCCAGCGAGGCGCCCCGGCCCACCGGATACAACATGGTCACCGGCACCCCCTTGCTGCGGAACTGCGCGAATGCCGTCCAGCCGCCGAAGCCGATGTCGACCTGCTTGCCGCGGATCGCGGTGAAGAGGCCGTCCAGCGTGGGGTAGACCGAGTACTCCACCTTGAGTCCGTACTTCTTGTCGATGCCCTGGGATACCATGACGCCCGAGGCGATGCCGTTGACCGATTGCGCCAGGTCGCCCAATCGGATGGTGACCGGTTCGGCGGCCTGCGCGGCCGAGTACCAGGCCGCCGCGGCGAGCAGGCCCAGGCGGCAAAAGCGAATTGCCAGCGATTTCCACATGCCAGTTCCTTGACGAAGATGATGGGCCGGCCGCAAGGCCGGCAAGCACGCCGGTGCTAGGGCGTGGCGGGCGCCGCGGCTTTCGCCACTTCGAGGAACAGCTTCACCACGCGGCGATTGATCTCGAAGATGGCGGGATCGTCGTAGTCTCGCGGCCGGGCTACGTCGATGGGGATTTCTTCCTGCACCTCGCCCTGCGACATCATCAGGATGCGGTCCGACAGGAACGAGGCTTCGTACGAGTTGTGTGTCACGAAAATGATGGTTTTGCGCGTATCGCGCCAGATGTCGAGCAGGTCCACTCGCAGCCGCCGCGCCGTCAACTCGTCCAACCCGCTGAAGGGTTCGTCCATCAGCAGCACGTCGGGCTCGACGCACAGCGCACGCACCAGTGCCAGGCGCTGGCACATGCCGCCCGACATCTGATGGGGATAATGGCCACGGAAGGCTTCCAGCCTCGTCAGGCGGAAGTATCTATCCTTCAGCTCGGCCCAGCGCACCGGTGGGACCCGGCAGCTGCGCATGGCGAAATCCACGTTTTGCTCGGCCGTCAGCCAGGGCAGCAGCCGCGGTTCCTGGAACAGGTAGCCGATGCGCAGTGGCGGCTTGCCCGCCTTGAACTTGCGGCCGTCGACGTCGATCTCCCCCCCGTAGCGCGGGTCGAGTCCGGACAGGATGTTGAGGAAGGTAGACTTGCCGCACCCCGACGGCCCCAGGATGCAGATGAATTCATTCCTGCGCACGACGAGATCCAGTCCCTTGAGCACACGCAGCGGCGCTTCGCCGTTGCGGCCCGGGAATTCCTTGACCAGGTTGCGGACCGAGAAAACGATGTCGTTCATAGTTCCACCCTTGGGCGCCACGAGAAGAGACGGTGCTCGATCGGCTTGAGGATCGCCAGTTCGATCACGAGCATCACGATCGTGAATAGCAGCGTCCACGCCAGCACCTGGGGCATGTCGGCTAGCTGGTACCAGTAGAAGAGCTGGAAGCCTACGCCGTTGGGGCGGCCGATCAGTTCGACCAGCACAGCGATCTTCCAGATGATGCCCAGCCCGAAACGCACAGAGGCCATCACATAGGGAAGCACCTGCGGCAGGACCACACGCCGGAACACGGTCCACCTGCCCGCCTCGAACACCCGGGCCATCGCCACCAGCCGGGTGTCGATGTTCTTGACGCCTTCCCACAGGTTGATGGCGATCGAGGGCGCGGCCGTGATGCCGATGGCAACGACGGTAGCCGCCTCATTAAGGCCTAGCCATATGAAGCAGACCAGCGCGTAGCAGAGGCTGGGAACGGTCAGCCCCACCATCACCCACAGGTCGAGTGCCCGTTCCACCCGGCGATGGAGGCCCATCAGCACGCCGACCGGCACGCCGATCAGCATGGCCAGCGCGAGGCCGGCCACCACGCGGCCCAGTGTCATCCACAGGTGGGTCAGCACGTTGCCGGCGGCGATGTTCGCCGCAAGGGTCTGCAAGGTGAGCAGCGGACCGGGCAGCACCGAAGCCGTAAAGGCCAGCGAGAGCAGCCACCAGAGTACGATCGCTGCGGCGATGGATGCGAGCCTGATTATCATGGGGTTCCTTTCAAGGTGCGATGGTGCCCGCGGCGGACGTGGGCACGCTCCAGGCTGCGTTCGGCCAGCGTCTCGGCGCGCGCAAGGAGGGCGGGTTCATCGATACGGGTCAGGCACCGGTCGCGCATCAGCCATTGCCCGTCGACCATGGCATCGCGCACGTCCGAGCCGCGGGCGCTGAAGACCAGCGCAGCTTCGAGATCGAAGGCTGGCACGAGATGGGGCTGGCGCAGGTCGATGGTGATGAGGTCCGCCTGCTTGCCCGTTTCCAGCGATCCCACTTGGCCGTCCAGGCCAAGGGCACGCGCACCCTCGACGGTTGCCATGCGCAGCGCCCGCCGTGCGTCCAGTACACGCGGGTCCCCGGCCGCGGTCTTGGCGGTCGCGCATGCGTACTTCATGCTTTCGAAAAGGTCCTGGCCGCAGTTGGCAGCCGGTCCGTTGGTGGCCAGGCCGCAGGTGATGCCGGCATCGAGGAAGGGGGCCAGCGGGGGAAAACCAGTCCCCCAGAAGAGGCGGGTCTGCGGATCGAGAATGACCGAGGTGCCGGTCTCGGCCAGCAACGCGACCTCGCGCGGGGAAAGGTCCGATACGCCGACCGCCTGCACGTCGGGGCCGAGGCAACCGGTTTCGTGCAGCAGCTCGACGTTACGTACGGGACGGCCATAGTGGCGTTCGATGATGCGATTGAACTCGGCCGATTCGGCCACGTGCATGTGCAGGCACAGGCCCAGTTCGCCGGCCAGCGCGCGGCTCGCGCGCAGCATGGATTCGTCCAGGGTCCAGGGCAGCAGTGGCCCGAACGACAGGCGCAGGCGTCCACCGGCGCTGCCGTGCCAGCGCGCATGCAGGGCGCGCACCCGCTCCGCCTGCTGCGCGGGCGTCTCGACGAAGGCCGGATCGAAGCGTAGCGCTTCGAATGCGCGGGCAACCGTGCCGCGGATGCCGGTACGCTCCATGGCGGCAAAGGCGCAGTCTTCAGGCGACACGGTATCCGACCGCGGGGCGAACAGATTCTCCACCAGGGTGGTGTTGCCGTTCTTCAGGTTCTCTACGCATCCGAGCGTCTGCGCCGCGAGCATGGCTTCGGCATCCAGCGCCCGCATCACCGGCATCTGCAGGTCGAGCCAGGAGAGCAGGTCGGTATTGGTGGCCAGCGTGCGGCCGAAGATCATGCACAGATGCGTGTGGCAATTGACCAGACCCGGCATGACCACGCGGCCTGCAGCATCCTCGCGCCGGGCGTCGAGCTCGCGCGGCAGTCCGCCGCGCGGACCGACATATGCCAACCGCGAGTCCTCGACCAGCACGCAGCCGTCTTCGTGGATGTCGCCGGCGGGGTTCATGGTCAGTACGACCCCGTTCTCGATCAATGTGCGCGTCATAGGGACTCCTCCCGGAAAGCGTGTCAGGCCGCCGAGATGCGGCGAGCCTGCGATGACGAGGCCGCCTCGCTGATGTGCCGGGCGGCAGCCACTACCTGGAGGACAGCCTGCTTCAGGATCTTGTCCGGAAGACGGAAGGCCGGTGCCGCCACCGTGAGAGCGCCTATCAGCGCACCTGAAGGAAAGAAGGCCGGCGCGGAGATGCTGCGTACCCCCGCTTCGATCTCGCCATCGCTGATCGCATAGCCTCTGTCGCGAATTTCCTGCAATGCCCGTTCCAGCGCCTGAAGGTCCACAGGCCGGCTGCCGGCCCGGGCGGGACCTTGGCGCGGCAGCAGGCGCGCCCGTTCCGCCTCGCTCATGTAGGCCAGGTGGACCTTAGCCGAAGAGCCCAGGTGCAGCGGCACGTTGCGGACCGGATCCAGCGACACTCGCACGGCCTGCCGGCTCTCCAGCGCCACCGCGCAGATGACCCGGTCGCCGATGCGGGTCGTGAAGAGCACGGTCTCTCCGCTGGCTGCTGCCAGCTCGTGGACGAACGGTTCGGCGATGGATGCCGACGTGCCGGGGTCCTCGCAACTGCGCACCAGGTTGACGAAGGCGGACCCGAGGCGGTAGTTGCCCGTGCCATCCACCTCTTCGATCAGCCCGCGCTCGCGCAGGATCTGCAGATAGCGGTAGGTGGAGCTGCGCGAGGTGCCGAAGCGCCGCGCGATGGCAAGCGCGGAATGCACCGCGCCTGGCGTGACGAACGACAGCCAGATGTCGATGATGCGTTCGAACGAGGGGTAGTGCGCCACACCTTCCTTCTGGATCGCCATGATCGCTCTCCGTGAGTCCGGCTATGCCGGACAAGGTGTGCCTGATTATAGGAATGCAAAAAAGGCGCTCAATGGCCAGTCCCGCCATGAGGGAATGCAGCGGCCGAATGCGGGAAATTCCTAGGAAGGTGAAAGAAGGGGGCGCCCCCGGCGTTCGCGCCCCGCGGCAAGGCCGTCAGCCGGCTTCGCGGTCCAGCAGCGCGCGCTTGCGCTCGACGCCCCACCGGTATCCCGACAGCGAGCCGTCGCTGCGCACCACGCGGTGGCACGGGATCGCGACGGCGAGGGGGTTCGCGGCGCACGCGCCGGCCACGGCGCGCACGGCCTTGGGCATGCCGATGCGCGCGGCGATGTCGGCATAGGTCGCGGTGCTGCCGGGCGGTATCTCCCGCAGCGCCTGCCATACGCGTTCCTGGAAGGCGGTGCCGCGCACGTCCAGCGGCAGCTCCAGCCCGAGCGAGGGGGCTTCCACCAGGCCTACGACGCGCGCGACGACCTGCTCGAAGTCCCGGTCGCCGCCTACCAGCGTGGCGCGAGGGAACTGGTCCTGCAACTGCCGGACCAGCGCATCCGGATCTTCCCCCAGCAGGATGGCGCAGACGCCGCGCTCGCTCTGCGCAACGAGGATGGCGCCCAGCGAGCACTGCCCGACCGCGAAGCGGATGCGCGCATTGGCGCCGCCTTCGCGATAGTCCCTGGGACGCATGCCCAGCATGCGGTCGGAGGCCTCGTAGAAGCGGCTGTTGGAATTGAAGCCGGCATCGTAGATCGCGTCGGTGACCGAGGCGCTTTCATGCAGCGTGCTGCGCAGCCTGCGGGCGCGGTGGGCCGAGGCGTAGGCCTTGGGCGTGAGCCCCGTGACGGCCTTGAATACGCGATGGAAGTGATAGACGCTCATGCCGGCGCGGGCGGCGAGAGTGTCCAGCGCGGGGACGGCATCCGACGCCTCGATCAGGCGGCAGGACTCGGCCACCAGCGCGGCGTGCTGCGCGGCGATCGTGGTGCGGTCGGCCGCCGCCCGCCGGCTGGGGCGATATCCGGCTGCTTCTGCCGCTTCCGGCGTGTCGAAGAATTCGACGTTCTCGGGTCGCGGCAGGCGTGTCGGGCTGCTGGGGCGGCAATAGATGCCCGTGGTCTTGACCGCATAGACGAACTGGTCGTCCGCGGTAGGATCGCGTGCCAGCACGGCGGCCCAGCGCGGGTCCGTGTCGGCGCCGGCGCGCGGCGTGGAAGGCGATGAGGGTTTCATGGCGGTTCGAGTTTTCCGGTGCATGGAAGCACTGTAGTGTCTCGAGCCCCGGGCGGCACTCCGGCTCTTGCGGTCAAATTCCCGCGGACCGGGTGCACGAGGGCGGCATCAGGCGCGGCGCTGGATGCCCGCCGTCGCGAACCAGGCCAGGCCCCAGCCGATCGCGATGCCCAGTCCGTCGGCAATGAGGTCCGTCCATTCCGCCGAACGGTTCGGCGTGAGGGATTGCAGGACCTCGATGAGCGCGCCGAAGGCCAGCAGGCCCGGCAGCCGGGGCCAGGCCGGTCCCGGATACGCGAACCGCGCCAGCGCCGCGAGCGTGGCGAATCCCAGCAGATGATTGGTCTTGTCCCATCCCGTCGTGGGCATGGGCGTGGCGGGTGGCAGCAGCGAGAGCACGAGTATGCCCAGCGCGGTCGCCCAGAACAGCGGCTTCCAGCCGCCGAAGGCGGTCAGGCGAGAAATCATCGGTTTCCGGAGTCAGGGATGGCGCGGCGAAAGCCGCCGCGCGGTATCCCTATTATCGCCGCACATCCGGTCCCCGGCCCTACTCCCTTGGACCTAGACCCCCGGGGGGGCGCCGCGGATCCGGCCTTGCCGGTCCGCCGGCTTGCGGGAGCAGGCTTTCCTATTCCCGCGATTCCAGGAGACAGCGATAGATGAGCCCGCCGATGATGCCGCCGATGAGCGGCACCACCCAGAACATCCACAACTGTTCCAGCGCCCAGCTACCCTGGAACACCGCGACACCCGTGCTTCGGGCCGGGTTGACCGAGGTATTGGTGACCGGGATGCTGATCAGGTGGATGAGGGTCAGCGCCAGGCCGATGGCCAGCGGCGCCATGCCGGCCGGCGCGCGCTTGTCCGTGGCGCCGTGGATCACGATCAGGAAGAAGGCGGTCAGCACGAGCTCGCAGACAATGGCGGCGGTCAGTCCGTAGCCGCCCGGCGAGTGTTCGCCGTAGCCGTTGGAGGCAAAGCCCGCGCTGGCGTCGAAGCCCGCTTTGCCGCTGGCGATCAGATAGAGCACGGCTCCCGCCGCGATGCCGCCTATGACTTGCGCGATGAGATAGGGAATGGCGTCTTTGGCCGGAAAACGGCCGCCCGCTACCAGCCCCACCGTCACGGCGGGATTGAAATGCCCACCGGAAATGTGGCCTACGGCATAGGCCATGGTGACCACCGTCAGGCCGAATGCCAGCGCAACGCCGGCAAAGCCTATGCCCAACTCGGGAAAGGCGGCGGCCAGCACGGCGCTGCCACATCCGCCCAGCACCAACCAGAACGTACCCAGGAATTCCGCGCAAAGCCGTTTGCTCATATATCCCCCATGCAGTGCAGTGGTTGAGTTGCACGCGGAGCAGGCACCCACTGCGGTTCGAGCGCAATAGCGGGCGAGATTTTATGAGGCGGTTGCGCCGCACTTCATCTGACGTTTGGGTTTGTTTAGTGTGTGAACGAAATCAGGCCGGCGCTTCTTCCATCGCCTGCAGGCCCTCAAGCACGCTGCGCTCGGTTCCCATGATGTGGCGGCGAAGCAATTCTGTTGCGACATCGGTCTTGCGCCCCAATACCGCATCGACGATGCGCTGGTGCTCGTCGTTCTTGTGACGGTCGGTCTGGCGGTGGCGCGCCGAGAAGCGCCGGAAGCGTTCGGCCTGGTCGAAGAGATTTTCCACCAGCCCCAACAGGAGCGGCGAAGTACAGCCCGAATAAATGCTCATGTGGAGCGCGCGGTGCCGTTCGGACCAGTCGTCGTCCAGCGCGACGGGGCCCTCGGGCAGCCGTTTCTCCACCAGGGCCAGGCTGTGATGGGCCGCGACCACGCGGCCTTCCCAGCGGTCGTCGCCATGCGCGATGGCGTCGCGCAGCGTCTCGGTCTCGACCAGCAGCCGCACGCGCGTGAGATCCCGGACGGCGTCTGCATTGATGGGGGCGACGCGAAAGCCGCGGTGTTCCAGCGCGCGTACCAGGCCCTGCTGGACCAGCCGGCTGAGGGCCTCCCGCAGCGGACTGCTGCTCAAGCCAAGGCGGCGTTGCAGTTCATCGACACGCAGGCGCTGTCCGGGTTCGAAATCGCCGCGTATGAGCGCCCGCCGCAGGGCGAGATACGCCTGTTCGGTCAGGGGGAGCGCTTCGGTAACGGACGAGTCCTGGGCCATGCGGCGACTATGCCAGAAACGGATGTTGCGCACAAATTCCATTTTGTGCACAATAAATAAAAATATGCACAAAAGGATGGTCATGCGATTCATTTCATTCAAGAAGGCAGGGCAGGTGGGCTATGGCGTGCTCAAGGAAGCCGGCGTGGTGGATCTGACCGGCAGGCTGGATGCCCCGGATCTGCGCACGCTGCTGGCCCGTGGGCTGGAGCGGGAAGCTGCCGGGGTGGCAGCCGCCAATACGGCGGACTTCCCGCTCGAGGCGGTGGAACTGCTGCCCGTCATCCCGGAGCCGAGCAAGATCATCTGCGTGGGCATCAATTACGTGGCCCATGCGGCCGAGGCCGGGCGCACCGTGGGCAAGTATCCGGTGATCTTCCACCGGTTTGCGGACACGCTGGTCGGCTCCGGCCAGCCGCTGCTGCGTCCGCGGGTTTCCGACCAGTTCGACTACGAAGGCGAGCTGGCGGTGGTGATTGGCAAGGGCGGCCGCCACATCTCGCCCGACGATGCCATGTCGCACGTGGCGGGCTACACGGTCTTCAACGACGCCTCGGTGCGCGACTGGCAGTTCCATACTCACCAGTACGGCATGGGCAAGAACTTCGCGGCCACGGGAGCGCTCGGCCCGTGGATGGTCACGGCCGACGAAATCGCGGACTACCGCAAGCTGGAATTGCGGA
Source organism: Pigmentiphaga sp. NML080357 (assembly GCF_002188465.1). Lineage (GTDB taxonomy): Bacteria > Pseudomonadota > Gammaproteobacteria > Burkholderiales > Burkholderiaceae_B > Pigmentiphaga. The sequence goes on from NZ_NINW01000028.1 coordinate 87,289, forward strand.
CCTATCTCAACGGCGAACAGGTGCAGGAGGGCAGGCTGGACCAGCTCGCGTTCGACATTCCCCATCTCATTGCCTACGTGTCCCAGGCGTTGCCCTGGAACCCGGGCGACATCCTCGCCACCGGCACGCCCAGCGGCATCGGCTTCAAGCGCAATCCGCCGCTGCTGCTCAAGGAAGGCGACACCGTGCGCATCGATGTCACGCAGGTCGGCACGCTGGTGAATCCCGTCATGAACGAGTAGCGGTGCCGCCGCGCAGCCGGCGCCGCTTCCATCTAGAAAAAACAGGAGAGAGACACATGCGCCAATGGAGACTGACGGCAGGCCTGTGCCTGGCGGTGGCAACGCACGTCCAGGCAGCGGATTTTCCGCAGCCGGGGCAGGCGGTGCGCATCGTGCATGGCTACGCGGCGGGGGGCAATGCGGACATCATTTCGCGTGTCGTGGGACAGGAAATGTCGAAGAGCATGGGCGTGCCCTTCGTCGTCGAGCCGAAAACCGGCGCGGGCGGCAACATCGCATCCCAGGTGGTGGCCAAGTCGGCGGCCGACGGCCAGACGCTGGTCATGCTGATGGGAGGACACAGCGTCAGCGGCGCGTTGAGCGACAAGCTGGGATTCGATCCGGTCAACGACTTCTCCATGATTTCCACGGTGATGAATTTTCCGTTCTTCATCATGGTCAAGCGCGACTCGCCGCTCAAGAGCGTGGCCGATCTCGCCGGCGCGATGAAGCAGCGCAGCGGCGGGGTGACATACGGCTCGGCGGGCATCGGAACCACGCAGCACCTGACCGGCGAATTGCTCAGCGCGCAGGCCGGGGTACCCCTGCTGCACGTGCCCTATCGGGGCGGCGCCGCGGCGCTGACCGGCATGCTGGGAGGCGAGGTGGATTTCGTGATCGATACGGCCACGGTCGCGGTGCCGCAGCTCAAGGCCGGCTCCATCCGTGTGCTGGCCGTGACCAGCCGCCAGCGGTGGAGCGGCCTGCCTGACGTGCCGACGCTGGACGAGTCGGGCTTTCCCGGTTTCGACGTCAGTTCCTGGGCCGGCCTGGCCGCGCCGGCGAAGACGCCGCCCGCCATCGTCGATCGCCTCAACGCCGAGCTGCGCAAGGCGCTGGCCGCGCCCGAGGTCCAGGAAAAACTGGGCCAGATCGGCGGCGAGGTGGCGACGGGTTCGCCGGCCGACATGCGGCTGCGCATCAGCCGGGAAATCGACCGCTACCTGGCCGTCGCCAGGGACAAGAACATTCCCCGACTCTAAACTGCGCGCCTATCCCGATCTCAAGCCATTCAAATGAAACGCGTCCAGATATTCCAACCAGGCGGCCCCGAGGCGCTGGCCATGACCGAAGCGCCGATGCCGCAGCCCGCGGCGGGGGAGGTGCGCGTCGTGGCGCGTGCCATAGGCGTCGGGCGTCCGGACGTATTGATACGCAACGGCACCTACAAGTGGATGCCGCCCTTGCCGGCCACGCCAGGCGGGGAGCTGGCGGGCGTCATCGACGCGGTGGGGCCAGGCGTCGAACCCGCCCTGGCCGGGCGCCGCGTGCTGGTCAGCGCCCGCGAACTGGCGCAGCGCGGCGGGTGCTATGCGGAGGCCGTCTGCGTGCCCGCCGACGCGCCCTTCGAACTGCCCGAGGCGATCTCCTTCGACGATGCGCTCAGCCTGCCCAATTTCTTGATGGCCGATGCGCTGCTCAATCGATGCAACCCGGGCGTGGCTGCGCGGCGCGTGCTGCTGACCGGGGCGGCCGGGGGCGTGGCGTCCGCCGTGATCCAGCTTGCCCGGCTGCAAGGCAGCGAGGTCATCGGCGTCGTGAGCTCGCCGGAGAAGGCCGCTTTCGCGGCCGCCAACGGCGCCACCCACGTCATCGACCGCCAACGGGAGTCGATTCCCGAGCGCGTCATGGCGCTGACCGGGGGAGAGGGCGTGGACCTGGCCCTGGACCACATCGGCGCGGGCGTACTCGTCGACTGCCTGCATGCCCTGGCCCATTTCGGCATGGTCGTCTCCTACAACATCGTGGGCGGCCCGCCGCAACCCGAGATCTTCGGGGAACTGCGCAAGCTGGTGGGGCGCAGCCTCGCGCTGCGGTGCTTCTCCATCCACAGCTTCGACCACGACCGCGCCACGCGGCGCGCCGCGACCGAGCGGCTCATCGGCCTGATGGCCGAGGGACGGATCGCCGCGCCCGCCGCCACGCGCATGCCCCTGGACGCCGTGCAGGAGGCGCACCGCGTCCTCGATGCCGGCGCGACCATGGGCAAGATCATCCTGATCCCCTGAAAGGAGCGCCATGTCTCTCGTCGCCGTTCGCAAGACGCAGCTGTCCATCGAGTCCATCCTGCACGAAGGCGGCCCGGCGGCGTCCGCGCCCCTGCTGGTGGGAACCGCCCTGGCCGTCGTCGCCAATCCCTACGCGGGCCGTTACGAGGCGAACCTGCTGCCGTTCATGGAGGCGCTGCGTGGCCTGGGCCGGGAGCTTTCCCGGCGCCTGGCGGAAGCCTTGGGTGGCGCGGCAAGGGTAGAGGCCTACGGCAAAGGCGCCATCGTCGGCGAGGACGGCGAGCTGGAACACGGGGCGGTCTGGCACGAGGCCGGCGGCTGGGCCATGCGGGAGGTGCTGGGCGAGCGCAAGGCCATCGTGCCCGCCGCCAAGACCGTCGGGGCCGTGGGCGCTCGGCTCATGGTGCCGCTGGGCCACACGCAGGCAGCCTTCGTGCGCAGCCATTTCGGCGTGGCGGAAATGACCGTCTGGGACGGGCCGCGCCGCAACGAGATCGTGTTCGGCCTGGCCATGGCGACCGGCGGCCGCGTCCACGCCCGGCTGGGAGGCCTGGCCGCCGCCGATGTGAAAGGCGAAGACGGATTGCGTTGACGGGTCACTGCGACCAGGGAGAAATCATGGCGGCATCGGCATTGCCCAACTTGTCCCACTTCGGCATCTACGTTCACGACGTGGAGAAGATGGTGGCGTTCTATACACGCGTGTTCGGCCTGAAAGAGACCGACAGGGGCGTGGGGACCACGTTCAAGAACACACTGGTCTTCCTCAGCGCCCGGCCCGAGCAGCACCATCAGCTCGTGCTCGCCTCGGGCAGGCCGCCAGAAGCGAGCTTCAGCACGGTGATGCAGATGTCCTTCATGGTGTCCCGCATCGACGACCTGCGCCGCATCCGCCGCGACGCGCTGGCGATGGGAGCGACCGGCATGCGCGGCCTCAACCACGGGAATGCGCTGTCCATTTATTTCTCCGACATCGAGGGCAACACCGTCGAGGTCTATTTCGATACGCCCTACTACGTGGCCCAGCCGCATGGCGATCCGCTCGACCTGGACTTGCCCGACGAGGTGCTCCTGGAACAGACGGAGAGAATCTGCCGACAGGATCCCACCTTCATGCCGCGCGAGGAGTGGGAGCGGCGGTTCGTCGCTTCGCTGGGCTAGCGGATCCGCCCGGGGCGCCCGGATGAGGCGGCTCGATATCCCGCGGAAGGAGGCTTTCAGCCTCCTTTTTTATTGCTTCCCTTCGCTTGTCCCGCCCGTACCGCTCGGGCGGAGTGCTATGGATGCGTTGCGCCTCCCGAATCATTTCTCGAAAATTAGATTATTGAATTAGCTCTTGAAAGAACGTAATTTTTAATTTAAAAATCCATGGCTTGGTGGTTCCATCGTTCCAGTTACCGGAGGAAAGTCATGGCTGGTACAAGTCGCCGCGCCAACGCGCTCCCAGCGGGCGTTGCCGCAGTCGCAGCAAAAGATGGCGGAAGACGCTTCAGAACCAGGGTGGTGGCGGCCGCACTGTTGACGGGATGCTGGACGGCCGCCGCGGGCACCTCCTATCCGGAGAGGCCCATTACGATCGTCGTTCCCTTTACTCCCGGCGGTACCGTCGACATCGTCGGACGCGCAATCGCGCTGAGGCTGGGCGAAGCGCTCGGACAGGCGGTCATCGTCGAAAACAAGGGCGGGGCTGCGGGCATGATCGGGACGGCGCACGTCGTCAAGGCAAAGCCGGATGGGTATACGCTCCTGATAGGCTCGACGACGACCATGTCCATTCGTCCGAAGCTCAAGCCGCCCGTTCCATTTGTCCCTTCGCGCGATCTCGCGCCCATCGGTCTCCTGGCGACGGCCCCCCAGATCCTGCTGGCCGCGCCAAACGTGCCAGCCACGAACGTCGCAGAACTCAAGGCATTCAGCAAGCGGCAAAAGGTCCCGCTGTCTTACGCCGATGCGGGGGCCGGGACACCGCAATACCTGGCCGGCGAGTTGTTCAAGCAGGCCACCGGCATCGACATTGTCCATATCGGATACAAAGGCGGCGGCGAGAAAATGAACGACGTCATCGCCGGGCACGTGCAGCTCACGGCGACCGAATTATCGAACGCGGGGCCGCTGTTGGAACGAGGCCAGGTAAAAGCCATCGGCATCGCCACTGCCGAACGGGACAAGAATTGGCCCAATATCCCCACGCTGATCGAGCAAGGCCTGGCCAACTACGAAACGAGCTCCTGGTTCGGGCTGTTCGCACCGGCGGGCACGCCGCCGGAGATCGTCGGGAAACTGAACGCCGAACTCCGAGGCATTCTCGCCAACGACGAGCAGCGCGCCGCGTTGGCGAAACTCGGGCTGACTGCCCGGGTGACGTCCATCCCGGAGTTCGAGGCGTACTTGAAAGAACAGAACGGCCGCTGGGAGAAGGCCATCGAGGCCGCCGGCATGGAAATGCGCGACTAGAGCAGGACGTCCGATTCGAGTGCCGGCGTGTGGCGCGGTAGCACATAGGTTCCGGGCGGGCGTTCCAGATCGTACCCGTAGGCCAGCAGCTTCGCTTCCGCGTGGGCGCGTCCGAAAATGGACATGCCGACGGGCAAGCCGGCGATTGTCCTTCCTATCGGTATCGTCAGGTCGGGATAGCCCGACAGATTGGCGATGACCGTGGAATGGTGCGAGGGAGGCATCGCCAGGTACGGGGTGGGGGCGGCCGTCCCGGCGGCCGCGATGCGCGGCGCCGTGCCGCTCAGTGTCGGATAAAGCAGCGCGTCCAGCTCGTGCCTGGCAAACAGGGCGTCCACCGCATGCCGGACCAGAGCCATGCCGTGATGCCGGGCCGCGAGGTAACCGGGGTCGTCGAGGTCCAGCGCGTGTTCCTCGGTATAGCGGAGCGCATAGGCCTTCTCCGGGCTGGGATATCGCCTGCGGGGATCGGCGGCGGCCGCCGCGAGCTCGGCCAGGGACTTCGGAAACCCGGTGCCCGTGGAAGCCAGGTAGTCGGCGATGTGAGCCCTGAATTCCGAGGCCATGATGATGGAGCAAAGTCCTTCTTTCATGTCCAGCAGATAGTCCGGGTACCGGACCTCCATGACCGTCGCCCCTTTCTCGCGCATTCTTGAAACAGCGGAGTGAAAAACCTCGTCGACTTCCGGGTCCGTCCCGAGAAACTGCTGCACGATCCCGAACCGCGAGTCGCGCAGGGCGCCCTTCCTCAGCCCGCGGATGTAGTCGGGCCATCCGTGGGGGGGCGCATCCCTGGCCGTCGACGGGTCGGTCGCATCGACCCCGGCCATCACGCCCAGTGCGAATGCCGTATCGTAGATATTGCGCGCCATCGGACCCGCGGTGTCCAGAGAGGGGGCCAGCGGAACGATGCCGCTGCGTGAAAGGAGTCCATTGGTCGGTTTCAGGCCGACGATGCCGTTTACGCTGCCTGGTCCGCGAATGGACATGATCGTGTCCGTGCCGAGCCCGAACTGCGCGAATGCGGCGGCCACGGCTGCGCCGGTGCCTCCGCTGGAGCTCGACGGGCTGTACCGGACATCGTGGGGATTGAGGGTCTGGCCCCCCTGCGTGCTGTAGCCGCTCGGAACGGTCCCGGCCTGCAGGACCTGCCGCTCTCGGGAGCCCATGACGCTGCCCCCGCCGCCCGCGAACTCTTGCATGTTCGTCTTTGCAAGGATGATGGCGCCCGCGTCCCTGAGCCTTTTCACGACGAAGGCATCCCGGGACGGGAGATGGCCCGCCAGCAATCGGGATCCGGCCGTGGTGGGCATGCCCGCGGCGTCGAAATTGTCCTTTAGTACGATGGGAATGCCGTGCAGCGGACCCCTTGACTGACCCATGGCGCGTTCCCGGTCTCGCTGCGCGGCTTCCTTCAGCGCGGCTTTATTGAGATAGATGAGACTGTTGATGCGGGGACCTTGCCGATCGTACGCCTCGATGCGCGCGACATACGAGGCGACGAGCGCCGACGACGATATCGCGCCGCATGTCAGCGCCCGGTTGAGATCGGCGATGGTGGCATTCGCGATGTTCAATCCGGCAGATGGCGGTTTCCGGCGGTTCGACTCTGCGTCCAATCGTGTCCTCTTGTCCATTTTTCGCCGTTTGCCGCTCAGGCGGCATCCAGGCCCAGTTGCACGGAGCCTCCCATGAGATAGCCCTTTGGCCGCGCGAAGCCCGGAGCTATAGGCCAAGGCTCCTCGAAGCCGAGCCAGAGGCGGATCATGTGCCGTTCCCTGCCGGGTTCGGGCCAGTCTTCGTACTCGGTCCGGGAGTGAAGGACCGTGTAATTATTCACGAGCTGGATGTCGCCCTGTTGGAGGTCCATGTCCAGCCGGAAAGGCGCGTCGGCCGAGAGCTTGACGACGGCCTCGAACGCCTCCCTTGCCGTGCCGGTGATCGGTTCCCCGAGCTTCTCCGCCGCTGCTTCTATCTGGGTCGGGATAAACCGGCAGCTCACCACGCCATCCTGGACCCCGTAGACCGGAACGGGATATTCGGTGACGGCAGCGGAGGTGGATGCGGCTTCCCGCCTGATGTACCGGTAGCCTTGGTGGAGGGCGGCCAGGTAGCCGGGATGGCGCTGCTCGATCTCCCTATAGACGGCGACCGAACTGGAGATGCTGCTCGCCCCGCCGGATTTGGCCGGGCGCAGGCATAGGAGCCCGACTATCTCGCAGCTGTCGGTATGGAAGGGCAGGTGCGCCCGGGTCTGGTAGCCGCGTACATCCTGGCGGCCAAACTTGCGCCCCTGGTCGAACACGTGGCCCAGCAGGTCGCCACGGGGATTCTGCCTGAGAGGCTGGCCCAGGTAGAGGCCTAGTCCATAGAAGACGATGCCGGCATCTTCGTCCGAGTAATCGCGCACCGGCAAGCCGCGCAGCACGACGAATCCCCGTCCGTTCCGGATCTCGTCGACGTACTCTTTGGCCCTGGCTGCAAGCGCGCGCAGCGGGAAGTCCTCCTTGCGCATTTCCTCGAGCGGCTTGCCCGTGGCCTTGAATGTCCGCAGCGCGGTGTCGATTTCCCCGATGTCCGCCTGTGAAAGCGGGTAGATCCAGCTCTTGTCGTGGACCAGCTCGCTGCCGAGCCAGCCTTGTCGTCCAGCGTCTGCAGCCGATCTTTCTTTCATCATGGATTCCTCCCTTTTCTCGTTGGTGGTCTTGGCCCGACTTTGAAGTTGCGTGGATGGGCTAATTCGAAGCACCGGGGAAGCGCATTCAGGGCGAGCAATACGCCATTGCCCGATGTCCAAGCAGGTCATTGATGATGGGGATGTGCCGCAGGTCGACCGTTGTCTTGCCGGAGAAACCCATCGCGGCGATGTTGCGGCAGTGCTCGCGCAATCCGTCGAGATCGTCCAAGGGGCGATATGGCTCATCGAAGGCCCTGACGCCGGCGGTGGCCGCCGCCTGCACCAGCCGGCCTCTGGCGAAGAGCAGCCCTTGCCAGTTGCGGTCGCAGCCCATGGTCTTGGACAGGTCCTTGCCGCCCAGGGACAGCGCCACGACGTTCTTGCTGGCCTTGGCGATCGCGGACGCCTGTTCGAGGCCCTCGGCGGTCTCAATGATGACCACCAGTCCGGTGTCAGGGAGGATTTCTCCCGCCAGCCGGACTTCGTAGGGGTCGATGACCCGCGTCATCTTGACGAGAGAGGGCATGACGGGCATGGACCTCAACATGAGCAGGTCCTGCAGCCCTTCCACGGAAGACACCGGATTGATCCGGATGGCGATCTCCGCCCTCATGGGGCGTGCCAGCAAGGAGGCCGCCAGTTTCCTCGCGGCCTCCTTGTCCGTGACCGAGTCCTCGAGATCCATGCAGATGATGTCCGCGTCGCTGGACACCGTACGGTCCAGCAATGCACGGTCGCCGCCGGTGACGAGCATCATGCTTCGGCGCAGGCGAGGGGATTCTGGCATTTGACGCTCCCGTCTTTGTGTGGGTCGCTCGTGGCCGTTCTGGCGATCCGGCCCCGGCTCAGATTTATCGTTGATCGAATAATAACTAATTTTCAGAGCTAATTAAACAATGTATATTCAAGGGGTGCCGGACAGTCCCGCGCTTGCGGAAGCCATGCCGGCGCGTCGGGTTGCCTCGCCGTCTAACGAACCGGCGGGCGCATGTCATATCTAGCCTTTCGGGGAGTGGAAATGCCTGGCTCTGCCATCCACATACGACTGAAGAACCTGTTCGTCGCGGGAAGTGCCATGGTATTCCCGCTTGCCGGCCAAGCCGGTACCGCACAGTATCCCGCGCATCCCGTCACCATCGTCGTGCCTTTTTCGGCAGGCGGTTCGACCGATGCAATAGGCCGGTCGATCGCCCAGAGATTGGGCGAGGCGCTCGGCAAACCTGTGGTGGTCGAGAACAAGGCGGGAGCGGCGGGCGCGATCGGCAGCGTCCACGTGGCCCGTGCAAGGCCGGACGGCCACACGTTGCTGCTCGGTTCGGATACGACGATAAGCATCCGTCCGCAGTTGTCTCCTCCCCCGCAATACGATCCCCGGCGTCAATTGGTTCCTGTGGGATTGATTGCGCTTGCCCCGATCGTTTTCGTGGCGGCGCCCAACCTGCCGGTGCGCGATGTGCAGGGGTTGGTCGAGTTCGGCAAGAAACAAGGCGCGCCCCTGTCCTATGCCGATTCCGGCATCGGAACGCCGCACTATCTGATAGGGGAGTTATTCAAGCAGGCTGCCGGAATAGAGATTACCCACGTCGGCTACAAGGGCGGCGGTGAGAAAATGAACGATGTCCTGGCCGGGCACGTCCAGTTCACGGCCACTGAGTTGAGCGCGGCCATGCCCTATGTCGCACAAGGACGCCTGCGGCCGATCGGCATCGCCACGGCGAAGCGCCACGAGAACTGGCCCGACCTGCCGACGCTGGCGGAGCAAGGCATCGACAGTTTCGAAGCCTCGTCCTGGTTCGGGCTCTTTGCTCCTGCCGGCACGCCCGACGCCATTCTGGAAACGCTCAATGCAGAGCTGGGCAAGATCCTCTCTGCCCGGGAATTGCGGGAAACGTTCCGCGGCATGAGCATCGACGCCGCGCCCGTGTCCCGTTCCCAGTTCGCCGAGTTCCTGGCGCGTGACCGGGCCAAATGGGCTAGGGCGATCAAGGCCTCGGGCATGGAGTAAAGACGGCCGTGCGGCCGCTGCGAGGCGGCCGATCCTCTTTCTTATTCAGAAGAATCCTTCTCGGCCGACGCCAGGTACGACTGCAGAGCAAGGGCCTGGTCGGCGGAAGCGATCAGCTTGTTCAGGAGTTCCACCAGGTTCTGGAGGTCGCCGGGCCCCAGGCAGCCAAACTGCACATCATTGACCTGCCTCTGGGCGGGGGCGAGCTCCGCAAGCAACGCGTGGCCTTTTTCCGTGACCTTCAAGCGCACGCGTCGCCTGTCCAGGGGGTCGACGTCCTTGGTGACCAAGCCCCTCTTGATCAATTTGCCGACCATCGTCGTGCAGAACGGTCCGCTCAGATGAAGATGGTCGGCCAGCAAGCGGACGCTGACGTCGCCTTCGTCCTCCAGGTGACGAACGGAAATCAGGAACGTGTATTCGATTCCGGTCAGACCGATACGGGCGCCATGCCCGGCGCGCATCGCCTCATGCCGGGAACCGAATGCAAAGAAGTTGTGGACGAGCTGCCGGAATACGCGGTCGGACCCATCGACCAGGAGTTCCGGCCTGGAAATGGTCAGCGGCGCGGTAGCCGGGCGTTTCGAGGGCCGCGAGGGCTTCTCGGGCGGGGTGGTGGTTCCCCGTTTTGGTGTCGTCCTCGTGCCGGGCCTGGAGGCGCGCGTTCTTGTCATTGCTTGTTTAATACCTTTCTAAGGAAGGCATTCATTCTACCCGACAACCTTGTCGCGGACCGGGAACGTTTTCAATGCTGCCAGGCGGGGTATTACCTTATGCCCCACGCCGGCAGGCTACTATTGCAACATCAACGAAAAAGCAAGTTCCAGGAGCGAAACATGCCCCAAACCCCGATGCGCCTGCCGGTCTACATGGACTACAGCGCCACGACGCCGGTGGACCCCCGCGTGGTCGACGCCATGGTGCCCTACCTGTACGAGAAATTCGGCAACCCCGCCTCGCGCAGCCATGCCTACGGCTGGGAAGCCGAGGAGGCGGTGGAGACGGCCCGCGGCCACGTGGCGGCGCTGCTGAACGCCGATCCGCGCGAAATCGTCTGGACCTCCGGCGCGACCGAAGGCAACAACCTCGCCATCAAGGGCGCGGCGCATTTCTATGCCGAGCGCGGCAAGCACATCATCACGGTCAAGACCGAGCACAAGGCCGTGCTCGATACGTTCCGCGAGCTGGAGCGCCAGGGGTTCGAAGCGACCTACCTCGACGTGGACGAGGACGGCATGCTGCCCCTCGAGCGCCTGGCCGCGGCCATCCGCCCGGATACCATCCTCGTGTCGGTCATGCTGGTCAACAACGAGATCGGCGTGGTGCAGGACGTGGAAGCCATCGGCAAGCTCTGTCGGGAGCGCGGCGTGCTGTACCACTGCGATGCCGTCCAGGGCGCCGGCAAGATCCCCATCGACGTGCAGGCGTTCCCGGTCGATCTGCTGACCGTTACCGCGCACAAGCTCTATGGCCCCAAGGGTATCGGCGCGTTGTACGTGCGGCGCAAGCCGCGCGTGCGGATCGAGGCGCAGATGCACGGCGGCGGCCATGAGCGCGGCATGCGCTCGGGTACGCTGGCCACGCACCAGATCGTCGGCATGGGCGAGGCCTTCCGCCTCGCCAAGCTCGAGATGCAGCTGGAGTCGGCGCGCGTGGGCAAGCTGCGCGACAAGCTGCTGGCCGGCCTGTCGGAAATCCCCGAAGTCTACGTCAACGGTAGCCTCGAGCACCGCGTGCCGCACAACCTCAACATGAGCTTCAACTTCGTCGAAGGCGAGTCGCTCATCATGGCGATCAAGGACGTCGCGGTCTCCTCCGGGTCGGCGTGCACTTCCGCGTCGCTCGAGCCTTCCTTCGTACTGCGCGCGCTGGGTCGCAGCGACGAGCTCGCCCACAGCTCCATCCGCTTCACGCTGGGCCGCTTCACCACCGAGCAGGAGGTCGACTTCGTAATCGAGCTGATCAAGGCCAAGGTCGCCAAGCTGCGCGAACTCAGTCCGCTCTGGGAGATGTACCAGGACGGCGTGGACCTGAACTCCATCCAATGGGCCGCGCACTGAGCATGAACGGATAACCACTGGCCGCCCGCGGCCGTGAGTGGGATTGCCTTGGGGCCGCCATGTGCGGCCCCGAGGCATTTCGCCTGTCGAAACGGACCGAGATTCCCACCGCGCCGGCGCGCGGGCGGGGCTATGCTGCCGAGGTCCGTTTTTTTTCAGGCCGCGAGCGGCCCAGCAGCCATGTCTCAACATTCCGTATCCGGCGCCGGCGCCTTGTCCGGCATCCGCGTCCTCGATCTGACCTCGGCCGTGGTCGGCCCCTATGCGTCCAAGATCATGGCCGACCACGGGGCCGACGTGATCAAGGTCGAGGCCGGCGAGGGCGACGTGATCCGGTGGATTGCCGGCCCTTCGCCCACTCCGGGCATGTCCGGCAAGTTCCTGCACCTGAACCGGGGCAAGCGCAGCATCGTGCTGGACCTGAAGCGCGCCGAGGGCCGCGAGGCCGCCATGCGGCTGGTGGCGCGGACCGACGTGCTGCTGATCAACATGCGCCCGCGGGCCGTGAAGCGGCTGGGGCTCGACTACGAGGACGTGGCCCGCATCAACCCGCGGCTGGTTTATTGCGCCATGGTGGGGTTCGGTCCAGGCCCCTACCGCGATACGCCAGCGTACGACTCCATCATCCAGGGCGGGGCGGGCGTGGCTGCGCTGGCCGAGATGGCGACCGGCGAGCCGCGCTATGTGCCCTACGTGGTGGCCGACCGCACCGTCGGATTGATGGCCCTCAATGCCGTCATGATGGCGCTGTTCCAGCGCGAGCGCACCGGGGCCGGCCAGCGGATCGAGGTGCCGATGTTCGAGAACATGGCGGCGCTTGTATTGAGCGAGCATCTCTACGGCGCAACCTTCGATCCGCCCTTGTCGCCTCCCGGCGACCTGCGCCTGATCGATCCTCAGGCGCGGCCGGTCAAGACGCTGGACGGCTATGTCTGCCTGACCACCAACACCGACGCCCAGGCCTTTGCGCTGATGCGCGTCATGGGCAGGCCCGAGATGCAGACCGATCCGCGCTTTTGCACCAAGCAGGCGCGGGCCGCGCATAGCAGCGAATACTTCGGCATCCGCGCCCAGGAGATGGCCAAGCGCACCACGGCCGAATGGCTGGCGCTGCTCAAGGAGGCCGACATTCCCGCCATGCCGTACAACACGCTGGACAGCCTGCGAGCCGATCCGCAGGTCCGGGCCTCGGGCCTGCTGCGCGCGGTCGATCATCCATCGGAAGGGCGCATGTGGGATCTTGCCGATCCCACGCAGATGAGCGCCCGCGGCGAACCCGCCACGCGTCCCGCGCCCCGGTTGGGCGAGCACGGCGCCGAGATCCTGGCCGAAGCGGGCTACGCGCCCGAGGAAATCGATGCGCTTGCCGCGGCGGGTGTGCTGGGGGCGGCGGCGGACTGATCCTTCTGCCGGAGCGGCCGGTAGGCTTCCAGGATCGCCTCCGCCGTTTCCCAGAGCACAGGCACGTGGCGTTTCTGGAAGGCCGCCGTCATGGTGGCGCCGAAGGTCGTCATGCTCAGCACCGCCAGCAGCTCTCCGGCGTCGGCCAGCGGCACCGCGCAGGTTGCGCTGTCGCCGGGAGCCGCGGGCAGCCGCACCGCGTAACCGCGCCTGCGCGTTTCCTCCAGCACGGCATCGAGCCGGGGCGGCAGGCCATCGGGCAGCAGGAAGCGGCGTTCGGGTTCCGAGCAGAACGCAAGATAGGCCAGCCCCACCGAGGATTGCGTCACCGGATGGCGGCGGCCGTAGGTGGTCGGCAGATAGGCGAGCGGACTGTACGGCATGGTGCTGTAGCGCACCGCCATGCGGTCGCCGTCCAGCGTGGAAAGGCCGAGCGGCCATTTGACCCGCCGCGTGGCGCGGATCATGCAGGGAATGGCGGCATCGACGATCTGCAGGCGTTCGGAGCAGCCGTCGCTCAGCTCACGTACCTTGGCGGTCAACTGGTAGCTGCCCCGCCCGTCCACGTCGCGCACGTAGCCGTCCGCGCGCAGGGTTTCCAGGATGCGATAGACGGTAGGCTTGGGCAGCCCGGTATCGCGGTGCAGGTCCGCGAGCGTGGAGTGCATGCGCCCGTTCAGGGCGCGCAGCACCGACAGCGCGCGGGACACCGACCGTATCATCGGGGCGCCTCTTGCCGCGAGGCTTCGGGCTCGGCCCGGGGGCCGCTCAGGCGTCCGCGCGCGGCGAGAAGCGGCAAGTGGGCGGCCGTTCGAAAATGAGATCCCATACGCCATGCCCCAGCCGCAGGCCGCGCGTCTCGAACTTGGTCTGCGGCCGCCAGGCCGGACGCTCGGCATAGCCTTCGCACGTGTTGACGAGTTGCGGTTCGCCGCCCAGCACTTCGAGCATCTGCTCGGCATAGTTCTGCCAGTCGGTTGCGCAATGCAGATAGCCGCCCGGCGCGATGCGGCTGGCCAGCAGCGCGACGAACGCGGGCTGGATCAGCCGCCGCTTGTGGTGCCGTTTCTTGGGCCAGGGATCGGGAAAGTAGATGTGCACGCCCGCCAGGGAGGCGGGCGGGATCATGTCGCGCACGACCTCGACCGCATCGTGCTGGACGATGCGGACGTTGCGCAGGCCCGAGTCCTCGATGCGCCGGAGCATCGCCCCGACGCCGGCGTTGAAGACTTCGACGCCCAGGAAGTTGCGCTCGGGCTGCGCCTGCGCGATTTTCTCGGTGGTCTCGCCCATGCCGAAGCCGATCTCCAGCACCGTGGGCGCATCCCGGCCGAAGAGCTGCGCGAACGAGACGTGTCGGTCGGTGTAGGGGACGGACCAGGCTTCGGTCAGGGTTTCCAGCGCTTCTTTCTGGCTGAGCGTGATATGGCCGCGCCGGTGGACGAAGCTGCGGATGTGAGCGCCGGTCCGTGCCGGCTTGGCCAGTTCCCTGCCGGGCAGGGCGGGATCCGCGGGCTGGCCGGGCAAGGCGGTGGATGGGGTGTTCATGTTCATCGTGGTCCTAGCCTCCACCGACCGCGACGACGATCTCGATACGGTCGTCGTTGGCCAGGAGGACGTGCTGATGCGCGCTGCGCGGCACGATCTCGCCATTGCGCTCGACGGCGACGCGTTTGCCCGCGTACCCCAGCACCTGGATGAGATCGGCCACCGAGGAGGGCGCCTCGATCGTGCGCGGTTCCCCATTCAATACGATATTCATGCCGGGATTTTAGTCGGTCTGGGCCGGTGCTGCGTGACATCCCGGTCCTCGCGCCGTAACGGTTTGCTCCTGGGGGAAAATCGGTATCACGCCGCTAAGTCCTTGTTTTTCAAGGGTTAACCCTAGATTTCATGTTTCAGGACGTGACCTACTATCCGGTTATGCCATATGTAAACCAATGTTTTGTATATGGTACAAGCCGGCCGCGCCGGTCGTCCCGCTCATCCATGCCCCCGGGGGTCCTGCCCGGTTCGGGCCAGGCCGCCGCAGCCGCGCGGCCCCAACTGGAGCTCCTTTAATGAAACGCCGTGAATTCCTCGGCAGCGCCGCTGCCGCAGCCGCCACGCTTTTGCCGCTCCCCGGCGTCATGCCCATCGTGCATGCGCAGGAGAAGGGCAAGCTCACCTTCCTGACTCCCTCGTCGTTCTCGCTGGCGTTTTCGCCGGTGCTGTATGCGTCCGCCGCGGGCTTCTTCGCCAAGGAAGGGCTGGATCTGAAGGTCGAGGCCGGCCGGGGCGCCGCCCAGGTCGTCCAGCTGACCGCGGCCAAGCAAGTACAGACCGGCCGCACCGGCGGCGCCAACTACATGATCGCGCGGGTCAACAGCAATGCCCCGGTCATCGCCATCGCCACCATCGCCCAGCGTTCCCCCTTCGCGGTCATCTCGTCCAAGGATGCGCCTATCCGGAAGCCCCAGGACCTGGCGGGCAAGACCATAGGCGTGCAATCGGCCGGCGGTTCGATGGAGGCCACGCTCGACCTGCTGCTGATGCGCTCCAAGATCGATGCCAAATCGGTGCGCCGCGAGCGCGTGGCGGACTCCGCCGCTTCGTTCGGCATGATCCAGTCCAAGCGGGTGGACGGTTTCCTCGGAAACATGAGTTCCGCCATCCGCCTGACCGCCCAGAATTATCCGGTGGCCACCATGGCGATGGACGATGGCGTGCCGGGCCAGGTCTACGTGGCGGAGGAATCCGTGCTGGCCGCGAACAAGGATGCCTTCGTGGCTTTCCTGCGCGCCACCTATCGCTCCGCCCAGGAGCTGTCCGCGATGGACGATGCCGGCCTGCAAAAGGCCGTGGCGCTGATGCGCGGCAAGTTCGACATCCCGGGGTCCGACAACACGCCCATCGCGCTGGCCGACATGCGCGCCAACCGCGAATTGTGGGTCACCGCCAATCCCAAGCAATTGCTACGCTGCAACGAGTCGCAGTGGAAGGAAGGCGAATCCCTGCTGCGCGAGGCCGGCCTGCTCAAGCAGCCTACCGCCAAGCCGCTCTATACCAACGAGATCTGGGAGGCCGCCAATGGCTGACGGCACCGCTCGGGTCGCGGCCCCGGCCGGTAACGTCCACGCTTTCAATCCCGGCCGCGCGCAGGTGGCGCGCCTGGACGGCGTGTCCAAGCGCTTCGAGACCAAATCGGGCACCGTCCAGGCGCTGGACGGCATCCGCCTATCCATAGGCGCCGGCGAGTTCGTCGCCATCGTCGGACCGTCCGGCTGCGGCAAGTCCACGCTGCTGCGCATCCTGTGCGGCCTCGAGCAGCCGACCGAAGGTAAGGTCGACTGGGGCGGGGAAGGCCCGGCGCCGCGCATGGGCGTGGCGTTCCAGGAACACCGCCTGCTGCCCTGGCTCAGCATCGAGCAGAACATCATGCTGCCAAGGCTTATGCAAGGGCGCGCCACGGCCGCCGACGTCGACCGCGCCCACTCGCTGTGCAAGCTGGTCGGCCTGACCGGATTCGAGAAGCGCCGGCCAGCGGAATTGTCGGGCGGCATGAAGCAGCGCGCCTCGGTGGCGCGTGCGCTGTTCACCGATCCCGGACTGCTGCTGCTGGACGAACCCTTCGGCGCCCTGGATGCGCTGACCCGGGAGCAGATCACCGCGGATACCGAGCGTATCTGGACCGAGCAGGGCTTTGCGGCGCTGCTGATCACCCACTCCATCAGCGAGGCCGTGCACCTGGCCGACCGCGTCATCGTGATGTCCGCCCGGCCCGGCCGTATCGTGGCCGAATTCAGGATCGACCTGCCGCGCCCTCGAACCGAGGTCCTGGGTTCGCCCGAATTCGGCAGGCTGTGCGGCGATATCCGCAAGAAGCTCGAGTTGTAAGCCCTTCTCGGCAATGGAAGATTGACATGAAACGAATCGCTTTGCAGGTATCCGCCGTGGTGGCGTTCTTCCTCATCTGGAAGGGATACGTGCATTTCTTCGACGTCTCGCCGCTGGTGCTGCCGGCGCCGGAACGTGTGGTGGTGGCCCTGTTCCGCCTGCTCGGCTCGACCGACACCTACTACCACCTGGGCATCACCCTGGCGGAGTGCCTGGGAGGTTTTCTGTTCGCCATCGTGTTCGGCACCATCATCGGCCAGCTGCTCGGCCGGGTCGCCATTCTCGACACGATCTTCAAGCCTTTCGTGATCGCGTTGCAGGTCACGCCCAAGGTCGCGCTGATCCCGCTGTTCATCCTGTGGTTCGGCTTCGGGCTGGAGTCCAAGATCATCGTGTCGGCGGTGCTCGCTTTTTTCCCGGTGTTCGCCAACAGCTATTTGGGCGCGAAGTCGGTGGACCGCGGCCTCTCGGAAGTGTTTACCGTGGGCCGCGCCAGGCAATCCCGGCGTTTTCGCCTGCTGGTCATCCCTAGCTCGCTGCCCTACATCCTGACCGGCATGGAAATGGCCATCGTGCTGGCCATCATCGGCGCCGTCGTCGGGGAGTTCGTGGCCGGCACGCGCGGCCTGGGCTATCTCGCCACCATCAAGCTGCAGGAACTCGAAGTCGATACCCTGTTCGCCGTGGTGCTGCTGCTGGCGGCCATCGGCTTCTCGCTGTATTTCGCCGTCGGCTCGCTGCGCAAGATGATGATCCCCTGGCACGAATCCGCCAGCAAGATCGCCATCTGAGGCCGGTCCTGCGCGCGCCCCCGGGCTCCCAGGCCCCGGCCGGGTCCCGGCAGCTTCCTGCCGGGCCTGGTGCCGCGCGTCGGATTCAGCGTGCCCACCGGCGAGGTCGGCGGGGGCGAGGCTCGGCTCATCCGTAGCCTCGGGCGTGTCATCTTTTTTCTCTCCAAGTATCATCTGCCTTGGCAGAGGTATCCGAAGAGAAGGCTCAAGCCCGCATCCGCCATCGCAATGCAGGGCGGCAAGCGAATGGATATCGTGCTCAGGCACGATACCTGCTCCCTCGTGGACCGGATCGTGCTTGGCGGCCTCCCATAACACGCCTGTCCGGGGAATTCCGTATGCAAGCAGCCCTGAACTTCCCCATCGTCGGCATCGGCGCTTCCGCCGGAGGCACCCAGGCGCTCGAGGGGTTTTTCACCGGCTTGCCGGAGCAGCCCGGCTTTGCGATCGTCATCGTCACGCATCTCAGCCCCGAAAGAGAGAGCGCGCTGCCGGCCATCGTTGCACGGTTTACCCGGTTGCCGGTCCATGTGGCGGCCGACGACCAGATCGTCGAGAAGGACCATGTCTATGTGCTGCCCGCCAACGCCATCCTGGGCATCAAGGAAGGCCGCCTGCGCCTGAGTCCGCTACCCCCAGGCCGGAGGGATCGCAAACCCATCGATATTTTTTTCAGCGCGCTTGCGGAGGATCACGGGGAATTGGCCGTGGGCGTCATACTCTCCGGGGGAGACAGCGACGGCACGTTGGGAGCGAAGGCGATCAAAGAGCGCGGCGGACTGACCCTGGCCCAGGTAGCGGACAGCTTCGGACCGCATCACGCGGATATGCCCAATAGCGCGATTGCGTCAGGGTTGGTCGATTTTGCCGTGCCAGCCGAGGGAATGGGCGGGAAGCTGGTGGAATTCGCCCGCGGCGCGCATGTCCCGGAAGACATGGCGGTCGATCCCGGAAACGAGGACGGATCCGGCACGCTGGAAGGCGCCCGGATGGAGACCTGCGAAATCCTGCGCAGCCAGATAGGCCACGATTTCAGCGGCTACAAGACCAAGACCTTCATCCGGCGGGTGCGACGCCGCATGCAGGTGGTGCAGGTCGATACGATCGATGCCTATGTCGAACACCTCAGGCAGACGCCGCAAGAAGTGGGAGAGCTGTTTCGCGACCTGCTCATCAGCGTCACGAATTTCTTCCGGGACGCAGACGCTTTCGAATGCCTCGCCACGCTGGTGATTCCAAAGTTGTTCGAGCACAAAGGGGCGGACGATGTGGTCCGGATCTGGGTGCCGGGTTGTGCAACCGGCGAAGAGGTGTACTCCCTGGGCATTCTGCTGCGCGAATACATGGAACCGTTGCAGGCGGCGCCCCGCGTACAAATATTCGCCACCGACATCGACGAGCAGGCGCTCAGCGTGGCGCGGGGCGCCCGCTACCCGGAACCGTTGCTCGAAGGCGTATCGCCGGAGCGGAGAGACAGGTTCTTCTTTCAGGACGCCGGCAGCTTCGTCGTCGCCAAAGAGGTGCGCGACTTGTGCATCTTCTCGCCGCACAGCGTCATCCGCGATCCGCCGTTTTCCCGCATCGACATGGTGTCGTGCCGAAACCTGCTCATCTATTTCGGGGCGGACGTGCAGAGGCGCGTCATTCCGATCTTTCACTATGCGCTGCGGCCGGACGGCTATCTTTTCCTGGGAACGTCGGAAGGCATCAGCCAATTCGACGAGCTGTTCATTCCGCTGGAGAAAAAGCACCGCATTTTCCAGCGCCGGTCCGACGTGGCGACGCCGGTGCGCCTGCCGTCCCTCATGACGTCGCAGGAGCATGGTAAAGGTCCGGGGGCTTTCCAGCGGCGGGCTCCGCGGGGTGGCGCCGCGCTGCGGCAGGTAGTCGACAACCAGATCCTGGAGCGCTTTGCGCCGCCTCACGTCGTCGTGAACCGGGAGGGCGACGTCGTCTACTACTCCACTCGCACCGGCAGATACCTCGAGGCGGCCGCGGGCGCGCCCACACGCCAGATTTTCACGATGGCGCGCAAAGGCCTGCAATTGGAGCTTCGCACGATATTCCGCGAGGCGGTCGAGTCCGGCGCCACAGCCATGCGCGAAGGCGTCGCGGTCGAGAAGGACGACGGGCGGGTGCAACTGACCAACCTTATCGTGGAGCCGCTTCCCGCCCGTCCCGGCGAAGGGCAGTTGTTCCTGATCCTGTTCATGGATCAAGGCCCGGTGCTCAGCCGCGAGGAAGCCCTCAACCGCGCACATGCGCTTCATGACGGGGCCACGCTACGCATGGAGCGCGAGTTGCGGGAAACGCGCGAACGTCTTCAGTCCGTGGTCGAAGAATACGAAACGGCGCTCGAGGAGCTCAAGTCCTCCAACGAGGAACTGGTTTCCGTCAACGAGGAATTGCAATCCACCAATGAAGAACTGGAAGCGCCGAAGGAGGAACTGGTATCCCTCAATGAAGAGCTGCATACAGTCAATCAGGAGTTGAATGGCAAGGTCGAGGAGTTGGACCGCGCCCACAGCGACCTGCAAAACCTGTTCGACAGCACCTCGGTGGCCACGGTTTTCCTGGACAAGAATCTGGCCATTCGCAGCTTCACCCCGGCCATGATGGACGTTTTCAACATCCGGCCCGCCGATCTCGGGCGGCCCATTACCGATCTCTCCAGCCGGGTGCGGCTACCCAACTTCAAGGAAGAAATCGCCCGTGTCTTTGCCGAGCGGCAGATTCTCGAACGGCGCATCGAAAGCGAGGACAAGCTCGAACACTACCTGGTGCGGCTGGCCCCCTATCGCAACAGCGACCACAAGACGGATGGGGTAGTCGTCACCTTCCTGAACATCAGCAACCTGATGCGCGCCGAAGCACGCCAGCAGGTGCTCATTTCGGAGCTGCAGCACCGCACCCGCAATCTTCTTACGGTCGTCCAGTCGATCGCCCGCCAGACCCTGAGCGACGACTCCGGTTTCAAGGCGTTCAGCAACCGGCTTGCCGCACTGGGACGATTGCAGGGCATAGTGAGCAAGGCGCCCGGAGACAAGGTCGACCTGGCCGACATCGTCCGTCTCGAGTTGGAGGTGCTGAGCAGCGCGGTCGCAGGCAAGGTGGCGATCTCGGGTCCGAGCGTTCCTCTGGCGGCCGAGGCTGTGCAGACACTGGCCTTGGCTCTTCACGAGCTCGCTACCAACGCTTTGAAATACGGCGCGCTGCGGAATGGTCCGGGGCGGCTAGACATCGGCTGGCGGGTCGAGAGGAGGGGGGCTTCCGGCGCGCTCCTGATCTTCGAATGGCGGGAAAGCGGGCTGCAGACCCCTCCGGATTCGTCGCGGAAGGGTTATGGCCGGCAGTTGATCGAGCAAGCCCTGACTTACACCCTGCGCGCAAAAACTGAATTGAGCTTTGGCGCGGATGGCATCGCATGCCGCATCGAATTGCCTCTGGCCGACATGGACATCCATCCTGCGGACATTTAGGAGACGCTTATGTCATCTCTCCTTCAAGGCCGTCGAGTACTGATCGTGGAAGATGACTTTCTGGTGACGCAATTGCTCAAAGAGGTCATCGAAGACGAAGGCGGGGCGGTGGTGGGGCCCTATGGCTGGGTGACGGATGCGCTGGATCTGATCGCCCGGCAACCCGATGCGTTCGACTGCGCGGTCGTGGACGTGAATCTGCACGGCACCAAGTCCTACGCAGTCGCCGATGCCCTCGATGCGCTGGGAGTGTCATTCATTCTCTCGACCGGTTACGGCACGGCGATGCTGGATAGCGCCTATAGTCACTATCCGCATTGCGAGAAGCCGTTTGAAATAGAAGTGCTCATCGAGACGCTCGCGCGACTGAGGCCTAAATGACGCGATACGGGCGGTTTGCCTTGATTCAAAGAAACTGCGTAAAATTGCGGCCTGCGCGGGTGTAGTTCAATGGTAGAACGGCAGCTTCCCAAGCTGCATACGAGGGTTCGATTCCCTTCACCCGCTCCACCGCATCATTCTGCGGACTTCCGCAGAAGTCCAAGAGAGTCTGCAAGTCGTTGCCACACAAGGACTTTTCCTCTCTTTGACGTTCTGCCGTAGTCCACTGCGATCCGCCTACAGCCGGGACTTTTAAGTCCACAAACAAGTCCATTTTTGCGGGCGCGGCTGATTCCGGATTGTTGATGGAGGGGCGAGGTCGACGTGATCAGCATCTGGTTCCTGACTCATGTTCAGGAGCAAGAGCATGGCACTCTCAGACCTGGCCGTTCGACAGGCCAAGGCAACTGGCAAGGCATACACCCTCCCTGACTTGGATGGCCTCTCCCTGGCCGTCACGGCTGCAGGGGGCAGGACTTGGCACTTCCGCTACTACTGGGCGGGCAAGCAGAAGCGGATGTCGCTCGGCACCTACCCGGAGGTGACGCTTCGCGAGGCCCGCAGCCTACGCGACGAAGCGCGCGCCCTGCTGGCCAAAGGCACCAATCCTCGCGTTCACCGCAAGCAGAAGCGCACCGCTGTCCGGCTCGCCGACGAAAACACCTTCGAGGCGGTGTATCGCAAGTGGCTCAAGCATCGCGGGCTCAGCCTCAAGGAAGGCCGGCAGACGACCCTCTCGATACTTCCACGGATCTTCGACAAGGATGTGTTGCCCACCTTGGGCAAGCGGTCGGTCTATGAGATCAAGCGTCCCGACCTCTTGGAGGTGATCGCCAAGATCGAGAAGCGCAGGGCACTCTCCGTCGCCGAGAAAGTCAGGACGTGGTTCAACCAACTGTTTCGCTACGCGCTGGTGATCGTGCCGGGCCTGGAGCAAAACCCCGCCTCCGATCTCGATGTGGTGGCGCTGCCGCTGCCACCCGTCAACCACAACCCGTTCCTGCGCATGGCCGAGCTGCCGAAGCTGTTGCAGCGGCTGCGCAGCTATCGCGGCAGGCGGCAGACCCAGCTCGGGCTGCGGCTATTGCTGCTGACCGGCGTGCGAACCGGCGAGCTGCGACAGGCGACGCCGGATCAATTCGATCTGGACCGTGGGCTGTGGATCATCCCGCCCGACGTCGTGAAGCAACTCCAGTTGGATATGCGCAAGAAGCGGCAGCAGCCAAAGGACATCCCGCCCTACATCGTGCCGCTGTCGATTCAGGCCATGGAGATCGTCCGGCACCTGCTGGATGAGTTCAAGCCGGCCCAGCGCCACCTGTTCCGGCACGACAGCGACTTGAAGAAGCGCATCAGCGAGAACACGCTCAATGGTGCGCTCAAACGCATGGGCTATCAGGAACGCCTGACGGGACACGGTATCCGCGGCACGATGTCCACTGCGCTCAACGAGATCGGCTACCCGAAGGTCTGGGTGGATGCACAGCTCTCGCATGTCGATCCCAACAAGGTCAGCGCGACCTACAACCATGCCGAGTACGTGGAACAGCGTCGCCGCATGATGCAGGACTGGGCCGATCGGCTCGACCTCTTCGAGCAGAACCAGGTCGAGGCGGCCAGCATGCCGCTCACCGTGCATCTGGAAGGCGTGCCCGCGTTCCCGAATGAGCAAACCGCAAGCGCACCCTCCACGCCGGTTGCCGCTTCGCCAATCCTGCTCGTGACGAAGCCCGGCGACGCCATGCCGTTGGTTTCTGCCGCCGCACACCGGCTGCCGGCGGTTCCGCCCCCTCGGTCGGCCGCGCCGCTGGTGCCTTCGGACATTCAGCGCGAGAGGATGGAACTGTTCGATGTCTTCGAAGCGCCGCACAACCTTCCCGTCGCGGCGTTTGCGAAGATGGCGGGCAAGTCCCGCAGGTGGATCAGCTACGAGATCAAGGCCGGCAACTTGCTGGCGTTGAACGTGGGCAACCGCGGCCAGCGGGTGCCGGACTGGCACCTCGACCCACTCAAGCACGAGCTGATCCAGTCCGTCCTCAAGCTGACCAGGGGTGCGGACCCTTGGCAGATCTACCATGCACTGCTGCAACCGCGCTCGATGCTGCGGGGGCATTCGGCACTGGAGGGCGTGACGGCCGGCAATCTCGACAAGCTCGTCATGGCAGTGAGCACAGCCGTGAAGGAAAGCGAATGGACCCCGCCGCGAGTCGGAGTCGCCTAGCAGCAGGAATGCGGGATCGTGGCGAAACCGCGATCCCCGCACGTCTGTCAGGACACCAAGCGCGCGCGGCGGGCGAATCTTGCCTGGGTGTCCGACAAGGAAGCGTTGCGGCGGAGCAGGTAAGCCATCACGATCGTTGGTGCGCCGGCCAGCGGCCGCACGGCGATGCCTCGGCGTAGGTAGCTCGCCAGTCTCGCGGCAGGCGCAATGGCGATCCCGTATCCGGCGGCAACCAGCGTCATCGCCACATCGAATGTCTCCACCGTTTGCTCTCGCTCTTGCAGCGCGTTTTCGAACACACGCTGCACGGTCATGCGCCATGGTTCATCGGTCGTGGACTGCGAGCAGATCAAGGGCTGCTTGAGCACTTCCCCGCACGGCACTTCACGGTAGGCCAGCAGGTGGGAGCGCTTGGCCACGGCGACCGCCAGCGTGTCATGCCACAGCGGTTCGCATACCCAGCCAGGCCACTGCCGGGCAACCGCAGACAAGGCGAAGTCGAAGCCGTCGTCCGGCAGCTCCGCGCCTCGACCGGGATCTGTCCAGCCGGCCAAGACGGCATGAGTCTCCGGCTCTTCGGCACGCTGCAGGGCGAGCACGTCGGCGAGCTGGGAAGGCACCCATTCGCCGAGGACGGCCATGCGAATTTCGGCGGTGATGTCACTCGATTCCACGTCCAGCTCCCCCAGGCGGTGAACTCGTGGCAACTGATCTCGAAGCCGTTGGATGAGTTAAGTTTAACGTGGTTTAAATCGTGACCGTGTTCGACGCTCTTGGCAATGCCAAAGCGTTCGATCCAAAGGGGCCGCCCCACCGGCACCACTACCTACGAAGCGGAACCAGCCATCGCGTTTGGGGCTGCCGTGCGGGAAGAAAGAACCAACCAGGGCATCGCTCAGGAAACGCTGGCCCACATGGCCGGCATCGAACGGTCGCACATGGGCAAGATCGAGCGCGGCGAGCATGTCCCCACGCTCCCTCTCATCCTCAAGATTGCCCGTGCGCTGAAATGCAGTTCCGCCCACTTGATGACTCTGACCGAAGCCAAGCTGGCAGAGTCGGCCCCATCCGCAGATTAAAGCCGGCCCGCACAGCGGTCGCATGCCTACCCCTGATCGTCGGCCTTGCCCCCAAGGGCTGAATCTTCGCGCTTTGCGGCCTCGTTGACGAGCCGCAGGTATGGGTTGTCTGGCGGCGTCTCCTGGAACAGCGCATCCGGGCTGACGAGCAGGTAGCCGTGCAGCCGGCGCGACTTGCGCGGCCCCGTGACTTCGCAGGTCCAGATGTTCAGCCCGCTCGGCTGCTTGCGGTGCTGTCCCAGCTTCTCGAAGCGTTTCTGTACCCACTGCCACCCCTCCAGCTTCTCCTGCTTGGCCAGCGCGGCGACTTGAAGGTACTCCTGCGCGTAGCGCTGGAACACGCCGGGGCTGACGAGATAGGTCGTACCGGCGACGGTATGCACCAGGGCCTTGGCGTCGTTGATGATGAGCTTGCGCGTCTGGATGCTCTGACGCAGCCAGGCCATGAAGTGCGCCCCGGAGGGCTCCGCGCGATCCTGGGAAGGCGCGAGGCTCATCTGCGGCGGGGGCGCGGTCGAAGGGGCCGGCTCGGCCTCGGCGATCTCCGGCGCTGTGGATGGAGCAGTGTCGCCCAGCAGGTCGAGCAGCGCGGCCACGCCGATGTCCGTGGCTGCGGATGCGATCGGCGCCGTGCTCGCGGATGCAGCTTCGATGCCTTCGGCGCGCGGCCCATCGGCCACCGTTGTCGCCTGCGGCGTCGGCTCCGCCTGTTCCTCTTCGACCTGCACACGGCCTGCGAACGGCGCCGGCCGGTCGGCGGCATCCCAGATCATCGCCGGCGAGAGTTTCAGGAAGGTGAAGGCGTGCGACCAGCCGGCGTCGCTGGTGACAGAAGCCTTCCAGATCGCCTTGCCATCCGGCGTTGGCTGCACGATGCCGTGATCCTGCAGCACGTTGAACACCGCCGTGTTGCTCGCCGGAATGCCGTCGATGCCTTGCGATAGCAGATGTGCGCGCAGCTTGTCGGAGACGGTCTTGCTCACCAGCCACAAGGCGTCTTGGGTCAGCCAACCGTCCGCCGGGCCGGCCTGGTTCAGCTTGAACGCTTCCTTGAGCAGGTAGCGCAAGCCGTCGAGCAATTTGCGTTGCAGAGCATGCTTGGGCGCCACCAGCGCCTTGCTGGGATCGCCGCCGAGTTCTTGGGCGACCGATGCCTGGTCGGCCTGCACGACCAGCTCGCCGAGCGTGCCGGCGTGCTCGTACTGGCCGGCCAGCACGTACAGCAGCGCGGCCCAGAGGTCGGGATAGCCGCTGAGCCAGTCGAAGATGTCCCGATCGAGAAGGCGCGCGTAGAGCAGCCCGGTGGCGGCGCTATGCAGGCGGTACTCGCGCTCCTTTCGGTAACGGAAGCGGTAGGGCTTTCGCAGCGGGCCGTGCCAGGGATGCCAGACGCTGCCGTCGGCATGTTCGACGTGCAGATCGACGGCAATCTTGCCGATGTCGTGCAGCAGGGCCGCGTAGGCCGTGCCTGCGGTCCAGGCTTCGGCCTGGGCCGCCTGTGCCTCCGGCGTGACGCCCGCAGGCAGCAGGTATGACTGCCGCAATTTCAGCGCATAGGCGACGATCTCCAGGCCGTGGTCCAGCATGCCGCCCGGATAGGCGTGGTGGTGGTTCTCGGAGGCCGGGAACTGCTGGACCAGCTCGGCGTAGCGCTCCAGTGGGGCGAGGTAGAGCGTGGCGAACTGCCGGCGCGAGAGCGATGTGCGCTGCCAGATGTGTTCCAGTAGTTTCTGCCGGCGCGGCGTGGCCAGCAGCGATGCGGCCGACTCCGGCCGCATCGACCCTTTCTGAGTTTCGATGGCGGAGGTGGGCGGTGTGCCGGCGGCGGGTGGCACCCTTTTGCGCTGGAACAGCGAGAGCATGGCGAACCCCGGATGACGGGCTGCTCGGGGCGCCTTTTGGCCTTTTCAGGATAGGGCCTTTCCCCTTGGCGCCCTTCCTTTGCCCCTTCCCAGCCCTTTGGCCTTTGTCGGAAGCCTTTGGGTATAGGGCCGCTGCTTCGCGGGTGCCACGATGAATGCGGCATGGGGCAATCCCGGCAAGTGGGGCGCTGCGGGATGTTCGTCAGCTCTGGCCCAAGCCGGTGTCGAGGGCGGCGGATTGCGCTGCGAAGTCGTCGGGACGGCGCTTGCGGAAGGTTTCGAGATTGGCGAGCTTCCAGCGCAGTGCCGGCAGTTGCGCGGCGTGCTGGCACTGCACCAGCGACCAGTCCGGTTCTGCGCGCGCCAGCCCGCTCAGAAACTGCTTGTGCGCGGTGCTCAGTCGCCGTGGCAGCTCGCGCCGCAGCGTGGCGCGAGCGTCGAGCAGTGTCTCCAGGGAGCAGTCCACTTCGGTCATGCCGACAAAGGCCCGCTCGTACTCGCCGGCGATGTCCTTGTCGTTGCCGAACAGCACTTCGTGAGGCGGCCGGTTGTGGCCCGCCAAATAGATCACGAAGCACTCGACCATGCCGTCGCTGATGTCGCCCGATTCGTAGAGCTGCCACACGTCGAACAGGTCGCGGGGGTGCTGCCGATCCAGCGCGGCCACCAGCTTGCTGGCGTACAGCTCGTCCGGTGCCAGAACCGGCAGCTCGAACTCGACGCCGAACAGATCGCTGGTCTTGGCGCTCAGCGGCCGCCGCTCGACGGGCAGCACGCTGCCTCGGAACACGACGTTGACCTCGATCTTCACCTGGCTGGCGTCGTTCTCGACGATCAGCTTGGTGTCGCCCAGGTCCTTGGCGCGAACCAGGCGTGTCTGCACGCCCAGTGGTGCAACGCGCGCGGCGATGGCGGCCAGCTCCTGGTTGATGGCTTGCAGCGCTTCGTCGCGCGGCGTCTGCCACGGGAGGTACACCACGTCGATGTCCACCGACAGGCGCGGCATGTCCCGCACGAAGAGGTTGATGGCCGTGCCGCCCTTCATGGCGAAGATGTCGTTGGCGAACACGTCGGGCGCGACGGCCAGCAGCAGGCGAACGGTGTCCGCGTAGGTCTTATCCATGAGGTTTCAGGCTCAGCAAGGTGCCGTCATCGAGCCGGCTCATCCAGCGCGTGGTGCTGCCGGTGCGAACCGGGTACTGCTCCAGCAGGGCATCGACATCCACAAGGCTGGTCTCGCGCGCCCAGGTCAGGAACAGGCGCACGGCCTTCACGCTGGAGCAGCAGGACAGCAGTTGCCCGAGCAAGTCCTTGCGGGGGGAACGCAGTCCATCGAAGAGGTTGCGGGCCTCTTCGAGGCTCTGCTTGACGCCGGCTTCGTACAGCAGCTCCAGCACGGCACGCTCGGGGGCTGCCACCCGCAGATCCTCGGGTAGGCCAGGCGGCGTGGTCAGGGTCTTGCCGGCCAGCGCCGTATCCGGCCAGTCGAACAGGCGGGCGTGGACGTAGCGGGCCGGAAAGCGCGAAGTGAACCAGGCCGGCAACGCGAAGCGACCGTCGCCCCACAGCACCAGCACCTCCCGGCTGCCCAGGTTGTGCCGCACACCCTGCAGGGCCAGGGCGCTCTTGCCGCCGACGTGCAGGCCGGGCACGCGCTGTTGCAGGAACTTCAGCGCACCGTAGACCCCGAATTCATCGTTCGGGAAGGCATAGACGCCATGGGCCAAGCGCACGAGCCATCCGCCGTCGGCATAGTGGGCGGCGAGCTGGGGCGACACCCCGAACTGGCTCAGGGTGGCAAGGTCGAACGGCGCCCCGCGGGGGAGTCCCGCCTGCAGCCGCTTGATTACCTGGTGCCTAGAATTTCCATCCATGCTATAAAAATAGCACGGAATCCAATCAGCCCCTAGAGCTATCGCAGGAACGCGCAGGGAAAGTAGCATAAGGTTTTATTTATCATGCAGAATCTAATCGACCTGCGACCCAGGCCGACCCGGCTCTGCCAGCCGCAACCCGCCCTCCTGGTCGCGGTCTATGCTGGAGGGCAAGCCCCAACCGGCCGCTCCATGAGGTGAGGCACCACTGAAGCCGAGGCACATGAACATGACCACCAACACGCACAACGGGCGCTGGAGCCACCGGCTGGGCCGGGGGGCTGGCCGTGCCTGGCGTGGATACCTGCGCCGCGAGCAGCGTGTCGCCGGCTGGCTGGTGACGCGCGGGGTGCCCGCGGGCGCGGCGACGGCGGTGCTCTGGATCGTCAAGCTGGCCGTACTTGGCATGCTGCTATACACCGTATCCTGGCTCGTCCTGCTGCTGGCCTTTGCGGTGATCGCTGCCTGGATGGTACGCAACGTCGATGCCGACGAAAGCAGTGATGATGACGAGCCTCAATGGCGAAACGGCCTGGACGGATACGGTCTCTACCGGGGCGAGGTACGCATCGACGGCGGCAGCGCGGACGACGAGTAGCTCGCCACTCTCGGCGCTACTTCGCCTTCGCTGCTTTGATTGCAAGGTCAGCGCCTTTGCCTCCCGCAGATTTGGCGCCATCGGTGGCTGCTGAGAGCATCTGCGAAATGCTGCCTACGCGGACACCAACCCACGCGAGCGCAGCTACCCAGAAACCCGGTAGCACGATGAACATCATCGCCATGACGAAGTTCAGCAACATGTCGCCAAAGGCGTTGTTCAAACCGATCAACGGATCGAAGTTCGTGTGCGGCCTGTCCGCGCCAAACCCCCAGCCGTAGAGCGCATCCAAGATCGTGCTGTCGATCCAGCGTGCGAGCTGGAACCAGAAGTCCACGAAGAACAGCGCGAACTGGACGCAGCTCACCGTCACCACCGTCTTCAGGTCGTAGGTGCCGATCAGCAGCACCAGCGGGATGCAGATGACGAGCGCCATCTTGAGCATGGTCAGCACCATCGGCAGCGCCTGGCGCACCACGTCCATCGCCGGAAAGAAGCCCAGCGAGCCGACGGTCAGCCCCAGGTCGCTCGCGCCGCGCGTGACGATGTTCGACAGCGTCTTGTCGATCTGGCCGCCGTAGTCGGTGTAGACGGCGCCCTGGTTCATCTTCTGCTGCCGCGGTGAGACGACGGCGCGGATCACCGAGTCATTGACCTCGCGCTGCGACAGGAAGCCCACCCAGCGCCCGATGCGGGTCAGCAGGTCCGGGTCGACCTGTGCCAGCAGCCGGCTGCGCAGCCCCTGGCCACCATCGGCCCACCACTGCCGGCAGGACGGATAGCCGCCGCCGCTGTCCACCTGTGCCAACCCCGCATCGCGGGTCGCGTCGTAGGGCCAGGCCGTGCGTGGGGTCTTGGCGCGATAGGTGTCATAGAAGCCGGGCGTGTCGAGGAAGTAACTCGACCCGATCCAGGTGACGTCGTTCATCTGCTCGTCGGAGAGCGTCGGCCGGTTCATGAACAGCTTGGCGCGCGACGGCCCGTAGCAGTCGTGCGTGAAGTCGGCGACCTCCTGTGCCAGCACCGGATCGTCGATGCGCGTGGCATCCACATCCATGCGAATCTGACGCAGGTCCGTGCCGCAGGGAATCGCCGCCACCGCGGAGCCCGTCACGGCTTTCGACAGCGCGTGCATGAAGAACCACCACACCGGCACCAGCGCGCTCTGGTCGTTGAGCGCCGTGTAGACGTTGGACCAGCCCGTGTCGTTGGGCAGCGGGACGTTGACCTGGCATTGCGCGGAGCGCGTGGTGTCGAACCTGATCGTGGCGAGATCCACCGGGATGAACGGGATGCCCGCGAACATGATGACCACGATCGCCACCCACACCCGGTTCTCGATGCGCATCGTCGACAGCACACCCTTGTTGCCCTCGTCCGCACCTTCGCTGCGGGCCTTGAGCCATTCCTGGATCACGATGGCCACGAACGGCAGCGCGAACACGCCGCTGGCCACGAGGATGCTCCAGATGCCGTTGTTGACCACCCAAGCCACCAGGGTCAGGTAATACTCCAAGTAGTCCGTGGTGTAGAGCGTCATGCCTGCCTCCCGGTCTCAGCCGTGCCGCAGCAGCTGGCTGGCTTCCAGCGCGACCACGGCGATGACGGCCGCGATCTCCGTGCGCAGCAGGCGCTGATGCGTCTCGCGGGACGGCTCCCGCCGCAACAGGCGCCGACGCATCCACCACCAGCCGTAAGCCGTCGCTCCGTAGAGGCACAGACGCCACACGAAGAAGTGGCCGGCGTGCGCCTGCAGCCAGTGCTGCCAGCCCTCGACGCCGCCGACCACGTGGATGCCGGCGATGTTCACCGCCACCGCGGCAGCGACCACCAGCAAGGTCCACAGCAGCGCCACGCCGACGCGGCGGTTGAACAGCCATGGCAGCCGCAGCCAGGCCAGCCGGCTCATGGCGTACCGCTCCGCGGCTTCTGGATTTCCCGCAGACGGTCGCGCGTGGTGTCGCCCTCGAAGACGCCGCGCGAGCCGGCAGCGCGGGTGCTGTGGCGCTGGATGATCGCCATCGCCGAGTTGCCGGCCAGCGTGCGCCGCAGTTCCAGCTCGGTCTTGAGGTTGTTGATCTCCTGCTCCAGCGCGCTGTTCTCCTGGTCGACCGCCTGCACGGCCAGCTCGTTGGCAGCGACGTTCGGCTCCTTCTTGCCGGTCAGCAACGTGCGTTGCAGCAGCAGGGCCTTCTCCAGCACGCTGGACAGCGCAGCCTCGGACGCGAGGCGCCGGCCCAGCACGTCCTGGTCGGGTTCGTCACGCAGGGCCTCGATCACGCCGCGGGTGATCGGCAGCGAGCTGCTGCCGGCTGCGTCGAGATTGGCCAACGTCGTCGGCCGGGCGCCCGTCACCAGTTCCTGCAGCGCCTGCAGCTTGGTCTCGTACTCTTCCTGGATCATTGGCGTGAGCCCGACGCCAGGCGTGGTCTGGGTCTTCGTGCAGTTTTCGCAGGTGCGTTGCTCGCGTTCGCCCAGAACTCGATTCGCAAAGGCCGCGGCCGCGCCAGGCGAGGACCAGGTTTGGCAGGTCAGGCGGTTGCCGCAGGCGCTGCGCGCGATCGACGAGGTATCGGTGGCGCTGCGCCCGTTGAGCAGGTTGTAGCCCGCGCGCGTCACGTCGCCGACCACCTTGATCGAACTCTGGCCGGAGCCGCCCGCGTTGCCGCCGCCGACCCAGGGCACGCCGTTGTTCCCTTTGTTGGACTCGGCCTGCTCGATGGCGGAGACGGCATCGGTGCTGCTGACCGCATCCCGCAGCGCCATCCCCTCGGCGAGCTGGTCCCAGCCGGCTTGACCGCCGGCCATGTCCGCCATGCGATTGGCGATGGCCCGGCAGGTCATCTTCGAGCGGTCGAAATCCAGGCGCGCCTGGAGGATGCCGTTGGTGAGCAGGTTGTACAGCCCCGGGTCGGCGCGCTGGATGATCAGGGCCGGCAGCGAGGCCACGGCGCTGGTGGCATTCTGGATCACGTTGCTCATGATCGTCTGGAAGCCGTTGGTGATGCCGTTGAGCTGGTTCTGCAGCGTCGTGGTGATGCTCATGTCGCCGCAGATCAGGTTGCTGTTCCAGCCGACGCCGACGCCGATGCTCTGCATGTTGCCGGCACCACCCATCGACACGGCCCGACCGCCGCCGATGCTGTAGAGCACGTCGTCGCCGATCACGCTGCCGCTGACGTTCACGCCATTGGGATCGATGCGCGTCTGCGCCCAGGCGACGCCGACGACCAGCGTGATGGCCGCCACGAGCAGCGTGGCCCGCAAGGGCGATTTCGCGCGGTGCAGGAAGTCAGGGAGGGAGGCGTTCATCGTGGGTTTCTCACATGAAATCGACGCTGCCGAGGAAGACCTGGCCACGGCGCCGGCAGCAGGAGTAAGGCCGCCACAAGGCCCAGGCGTAGTCGCCCTGCTGGGCCTGCACGCGGGTGCGGCTGTGCGGGAAGACCACGCAACTGTTCGAGAGCGTGGGCGTCAGCTCCTGCCACTTGCCCGTCGAGGCGTCGGTCTCCATCAGCGCGCCGGCCGGCCAGTAGCCGTCGCGGGCGTTGGCCAGCAGAGGCTGGTACACGTGAATCTGGTTGCGGCGCGTCACGATGTCGCCCGCGCGCTGCGCGACCACGGCGCCGCTCTTGTGGTCGTCGGTCTGGTGCAGGAAGCCACCGCGGGGATACACGTTGCCCCAGAGGTTCAGGCCGGTGCGCGTACCGATTTCGCGCCGGCCGGGGATGAGCGCTTCGGGGTAGAACGCTTCCGGGATGTTGTAGCGCCAGGCGATCGTGTCGAGCGTGCTCAGCAGATACGGCATGAAGGCCGTGCCAGCGCCTTCGCAGGTGTAGCCGGAGGCGCTGGCGAACTGGCTGAACACCATCCCGGCCGGATGGCCGATGACATCGACGTTCTTGAACTTGGCGAGGTTGTTCTCGTTGTCGTGATTGGTCGTGCCGTCACCGCCCGCCTTGGCGGTCGGGTTGGGCATGCTCATCGCCCTGACTTCCAGCCACGGGTTTTCGCCGGTGTTCGAGTAGCTCGAGACCACCGCATCGGGGACGTAGTGGCGCACCTTGACGGAAGTGCGAACCGAGCAGCCGAAGGGCGTGCAGTACAGCCAGTAGCAGATTCCGACCACGCGGTATTCGAGGCAGTCGGGGGACAGCGCCGACGAGACGATGGTGGCGGTGTCCAGGGCGAACGTCGATGTGGCCGTGCCCAGCAGCAGCGAGGCAACGGTGGCGCGCAGGCGCCGGCGTGCCAGCAGGAGGCTCATGGCTGCGTGCTCCGGTAGGCGTTGATGCGCGCGACGGCGCGGGACACGCCGGGCTCGCCGTAGACCACATAGCGTCGATCGACCACCACGGCGGGAATCTTGGCGATGCCCAGTCCCCAGGCATCCGCGACACCTTGGTAGGCGTGGCCGATGCGGCGTTGAAGGGCCTCGCCGCCGTCATGCAACCGCTGCCGCACCAGGGCTGCGGCCTGTTGCGGGTCGGCCGGCAGGTGCGCGGCGAGTTCGACCTCGATGCGCGTGGCCTGGTCCAGCTCGATGATCCGCACGCCGGCCGGGGCCTGCACCGGATGACGGCCGTCGGTGACGACGAGCACATCGGTGGCCGCCGCGATGGGACCGAGCAGCGCGGTGCACAGTCCAGCGGCCACCCTCGCGGCCAGGGGGCGCCGCGAGACGGCAGGAAGATCGAGGGAATGAACCGGCATGTCGCGCCTCCGCGGAGTCGATGCAGACTCGTAGTCGAGCGCAACGCAGATCAGGGAACGACAAAGAAACCGAAACCGGTCAGTCCCGATTTCTCGGCGGGTCGGCGAAAGGAAACGGGAGCCAAGGGCTCCCGTGGTGATGACATGAATGCGCGTCCGCTGGTGCTGCTACAGCAAGCCGGCTTCGGCGAACGAGTACGGGCTGCCCTTGCCGACGATGAAGTGATCCAGCACCCGGACATCGACGGTGGCCAGGGCGCTCTTCAGCCGCTCGGTGATCACACGATCGGCGGCCGAGGGCTCGGTGTTCCCCGAGGGATGCTGATGCGCCAGGATCAGCGCCGAAGCGTTGAGCGCCAGCGCACGCTGGACCACCACCCTCGGATACACCGAAGTCTGGTCGACCGTGCCCTTGAACAGCGGCTCGTAGGCGAGCACCTGGTGCTGGTTGTCGAGAAACACGACGGCGAAGATTTCGTTCGGCTCCGCGACCAGTTTCAGGCGCAGGTAGTCGCGCACGGCGGCGGGACTGCCCAGCGCCGGACCGGCCTTGAACACGCGGTTCTCCAGCAGGGTGATGGCCTGCTGGATGATCCAGTCTTCGTGCTGGGCGGCGATCAGGGTGAGCGACTCCGGGCGGGAGTCGGCGATGGCAAGAGACATGGCGAACCTCCAATGGATGAGATCGGAGGGCGCCTGCCCCAGGAGGGCAAACCCTCCTGGGGACGATGGGGATGGAACGGGTGACGAGCGGGCATCCACCACCGCGGATGCGGTGGCTGTTCGCGTCAAGGGATGCGATGCGAACGGGTTTCGATCAACGCGGACAAGCCGCGCCGCAGCCTTGAAGATCGATGGCTACCTGGGCATGTCACCGGCAACGCCGGCGGGCATGTCTGGGGAATGGGTGGGTTCGGCTGCGGTCGTGCTGCCGGCGGCAAGCAGGTCGATGGCCGACAGCAAGGCATCGCCTTCGACGGGGCCGTGCAGCAGGAGGGTCTTGCCGGACTCGCGGTCGCGCAGTTGCAGAGCCGGCGTGGCCGCGATGCCCTGCTGTGCTGCTTCCGCCGCCTGGGCACGGATGACCGCATCGGGGCGATCGCTGTCGAGACAACCCTGCATGGCTGGCGTGAGGTCGGAATAGCGCAGGCCCTCCGGCAGGCCCTGGCCGTCGCCACGGGTGTGCGCGTAGAGCCACGCCACGGCTTGCCAGAACGTGGCATGTCCGCCGGTCTCGCCCGCGCACTCGGCCAGGCGCGCCCCGGCAGTCGCGGCCGGCTCGTGCATGGACAGCGGCAGGTGGTGCCACTGCCAGTTCACCTCGGGATGGGCGTCGATCCAGCGCTTGAGCGCGGGGAAGTAGGCCCGGCAGTACGGACACTCCAGGTCGGCGTACCCGACCACCGTGAAGCGCGCATCGGCACGGCCATACAGCCAGGGCGGGCCGGCCGGTTTCGGCGCTTCGGACCCGGCGGCGACCAGGGACATGGACTCGGTTGCCGGATGCGGCGCGCGCAGCAGCACCCACGAGGCCACCGCAATCGTCACCACGATCAGCAGACCAATCCGGGGATGACGGCGGGCGAAGGAAAGCATGCGCATCGTGTCGCTCCCGTCAGGCCAACGTGTCCAGCGCCAGCGGTTCGATGCCCCGCGCGCGGTCGATCTTCTCGGCCACGCGGAAGGCGGCATCCAGCTCGCTGATGCCGTGCTGCTGCATCAACTGGAAGCGTTCGGCCTTCTCCTCGGGTTCGGTCATCGCCATCGCCAGGTAGAGGCTGGGCGGCACGGCGCGAAACAGCACTTCCATCGACTTGGACAGGATGACGCCCTCGCTGAACTTGCCGGCCTCCTTGCGGGCCGAGAGCATCAGCGCCTTCTGCGAAGCGTTGAGTTCGCGGAAGCGCGCGATCTTCTCGACTTCATCGGGCGGCATCGACAGGCAGATCCACCACTCGATCATGTTGAGCATGGGCTCGGCCGCTTTCGGCAGGTCGTCCAGGTTCTGCGTGGCGAGCCAGAACCAGGCGCCGAGCTTGCGCCACATCTTGGTGATCTTGACCACGTAGGGCGCGAGCAGTGGGTTCTTGGTGATGATGTGGCCTTCGTCCGTCACGTTGATGATCGGGCGGCCCAGGAACTGGTCGCGCTCGGCGATGTTGTTGACGGTGTTGATGAGCGAGATGTAGGCAATCGAGAGTTGGGCGTTGTAGCCCTCGCGCGCGAAGGTGGCCAGGTCCACGATGGTGATGTCCGCCTCGGGCCACGGTGTGCCGGACCGGTCGAACATCTCGCCGTCCACACCCTGGCAGAACATGTCCATGGCGTCGGCCATCTCCAGCAGCCGTGCGCGCCGCATCTCCGGCAGCGTGGCGTCGCGGGCGCGCTCGCGCAGCGCCTCGCGCACATCGCGGGTCAGTACCGTGCGCTTCTCCGCTACGCAGTGCTGTGCCGCATCGAGAATGCACTGGCGGATCAGGCTGCGGTCGGCGCGCGTCATGCGCGCTTCTTCCTTGTCCTCGCCGCCGGTGATCATCAGCCGTGCAGTGATCTCCAGCTCCCCGAGCACGTCGCGCTGCTCGTCGCCTTCCACGGCCATGCCGGCATCGGTCTGGTCTTCGTCGAGCGCATCGGCGTCCAGCGTCTGTACCTGGCTCGGCGTATCGACCAGGCGCCAGGCGTCGGCGAACGGAGCCAGACTGACGCCCGCGCCGGGCGCGAGCTTCACGCGATGCACGGTGAGGCCCAGCCGTGCCGCGAAGTCGCCGAACAGGCCGAAGCTGTTGCCAGCCTCGACGATGAACAAGCGCGGCCGATAGATCGCCGTCACCTGGTTCAGGATGTTGTTGAGCGTCGCGCTCTTGCCCGAACCCGTGGGGCCGAACAGGAATAGATGCGCGTTCATCTGCCGGTCGAGGCGGTTCAACGGATCGAAGGTGATCGGGCCGCCGCCGCGGTTGAAGAACGTGATGCCCGGATGCCCCGTGCCCTGACTGCGGCCCCAGACCGGCGCCAGGTTCGCCGCATGTTGCGCGAACATGAGCTGGGTGTACCACTGGCGCTTGTCGGCAGCCGGATCGAACACGCACGGCAGCCAGCGCAGATAGCTGTTCAGCGGCGCCACCTCGTCTTCCTCGCGCACCGGCTGCAGGCCGGCGTTGAGCATCACGTTGACGAGCTGCAGGCCGCGCGCATCGAGCTGGGCCAGGTCGCGGCCGCGCAGGTAGAACGCCAGCGCGCCGCGGTAGAGCTTGTGCGCACTGCCGATCAGGCCGCGCGCCTGCTGCACGTCCTGCCGGGTCTGCTCCGAGGCCAGGGTCTCGCCGACGGCCTTCCTGGCGAGGTGGTTGAGGTGCGCCTCCAGCACGTCCTGGGGTGTGGCGACCAGCGTCAGGCACATCACCGTGTCCTCGGGCATCTGGTCGAACAGCGCGTTCATGGCATCGCCGCCCTTGCGCGTCTCGCCCGTCAGATGGCCCGTCACGGGTGGCGTGCGCAGGCGATCCATCACGATCACCCGATGCGGCATGCCGTCGAAGAACCACAGGCCGTTGGGCACGTCCGAACGTGGCTGGCCGAAGAACAGGCGCTGCGCGAAGTCGGTGCCGCTGGCGAGTTCGATCTCGCCCTCCTCCCGCTCTTCCGGGTAGCGGGTCAGCGCGTAGAAGCGTTCCCGATCTTCGGCAGTGGCGCCGAGCAAAGTCGGATTCGGGTTGAACCAGCGCAGCAGCCAGGCGTGGATGTCCGCCGCGCCGAGACGCCGGGCTTTCACGCCGGCATTGGCCAGCCCGCCGGCGAGACGGTCGCAGATCGTGGTCAGTGCCTGCTCGGGCGACTGGCCGCGCCGCGGGGTCGGCGCCGCGGACGTGCGGCGGTAGACCACCATGCGCACGCGCCGGACCTGACCGCGCCACGGCAGGCGCGTCACCGTGGTGTCCTCGAACAAGCCACCCGGCTTGGCGATGGCCCGCAGATGATGGGCGAAGAAGCGCAGGTAGAAGTCGCTGAACGCGCTGCCCTGCGCACGCGGCTGCAGATAGTTCGCCAGGGACCGCAGATAGTTGTCCCAGTCGGCCTCATCCTGGGCGTAGAGCTGCACCACCCAGGGGTTGTCGTCCAACTCGTCGAAGGAGTCCTGCAGGGCGTTCTCCAGCGCATCGCGCGCCTGCCATAGCCAGGCCATCTCGCGGCCCTCGGTGCCGACCGGCGCCAGCTCGAAGAAGGCCGCCACCGACTGGCCATCTTCCAGCAACATGCACTTGCTGCCGGGCAGGTACTCGACCCAGGGCAGCAAGTCAGCGAACGACGGCGCAACGCCATAGAGCGCATCGTGGTCGGCCTGGGTGGCCGGCCGGCGCCGGCCCCGGCCGAACGCGCTGCCCGGCTCGGCGACACCCTGTGCCGCCAGCGCCGTTACGTGCCGTGCCCAGGCATCATCGGCCGCATCCATGGCATCAGCAGGCGATGCGTCGGGCTTGCGTGACCAAGGCAGCGACCAGGCCATCAGTAGTCCTCCACGCGCTCGCCCGGCATCGCGTACTGCACGCGCTGGTAGAGCGGGAACACCGTGCTGTAGCCGGGCACCGGCACCGGGTCGGTGCCCGCCAGGTGCGGGAACACGTACATCACCAGGTCGGGATTCGGCAGGCGGTGGAACTGGCGGTGAATCTCGTTCTGCGCGGTACGGGTGTAGCGCGCCTGCATGCCTGGCGCCGCCTGCACATCGGCCTCGGTCAGCGGCCGGCGCAGGCCCTGGCGCGCATCGAGCAGTTGCCGGGCGGCCTGGCCGCCGCCCGCGCTGCCGCCGGTCTCCTGATGCCAGATGTCGAGCATGGTGCTGTCGCCGTGCGGCAGCAGCTTCTCCTTGCTGGTAGCGCAGCCGCCGAGCAGGGTGGCCGCCAGCAGCACGGCGGCCGCGTCAATCCAGATCCGATGCATGGGCTTCTCCGGTGCGGTGGTGGACCCGACGCCCCTTGGCGTCGTAGTCGATGTCGAGCGGCTGCTCCAGATGCACGGCCACTTTGGCGCCCGGCTGCACGTAGACCGCCGCGAAGGCCTGGCCGTAGAGCTTGTTGACCCAATCGGCCATGTCGCGCACGCCGCCCGCGAGGATGCGGCCCATCGCATCAACGCCGCTGATGCCGACGGTGCCCAGCGAACCGTTGCTGTTGGCGACCACGGCCACGCTGCCGTTGTCGGACTTGATGAGCGAAGCGGCGCCCGCGCCGGCCGCGGTGATGAGCGCCTGGCTGCCCAGGTACTGCTGGGCGTTGCTGCGCCGCTCGCCGCTGACGCAGGGAATGCCGTAGGGGTCGCTGATCCAGCCCAGACCGCCCTGGATGCTGGCGCCGTTGTGACCCGCGTTGCCGTCGCTGCTGCCGCCCTTGCTGCTGTCCTCCGGCACCGTGCGGATGGTGCCGTCCTGGAACACGAACGTGACCGAGCGGATTTGCCCGCGCACGCACGAGAGCGTCCAGTCGCCCGAGGCCGTGCCGCTGACCACGGCGCCGGCCACGTCGGGGATGTCGATGCCGTTGGCCGTGAGGTTGTCCGGGCCGATCAGCACCTTGAACGGGTACGGGTCGTTGACGGTTCCATCGATGGGCACGCGCCCGATCAGCGCCGTCATGGCAACCGACCCCATGAGCGTTGAGTTCGACGGCACGGTGTAGACCGCCTTCGTGGATGCGCCCACCGCGCGGCTGCCAACGTCGGCGACGGATTCCACTGCGGCCGACAGGCTTTTCTGGGCCGGCCCGAAGCTCAGGGGAAAGCTCGGCTCCTTGTTGCCGTTCTTGGCGTCGACCTTGGCATCGTCTGGCTCGACCCACTGCGTGCCACTGGTGCCGCGGTTGAAGCGCTTGCCGTCACCCTCTTCCAGCCCCAGCCCGACGGGCAGGTCGGACGGGCCACCCTTGCCGGCAAGGCCGTCCAGTTGCCGCTGCAGATCCTGCAGCAGCCCCTGGGTCTGCTGCCTGTCGCTGGCCACCTGGGTGCGCTCCTGCTCCAGGCGGTTGCGCTCGCCTTCCAGCGCGCTCTGGATGCGTTGGTCGATCGCGCTTTCCCGCGCACGCAGGCGCTCGTTCTCGGCCTTGTGCTGCTTGTTGTCGCCGAGCGCGCTCTGCAGCTCGGCGCGCAACTGCTTCACCTGGGCCACCAGCGTGGCGACGGTATCGCGCGGCGTGTCGCCTGCGATGCCCAGGGCTTTCATCTCCTCGGGCGTGAGCGTACTGGCCGCGCCCTTGGGGGCGGGCTGGCCGCCGGGCGCGCCGGAGAACAGTTTGATGCCGACGAACACCAGCAGCAGCGCCATCGGGATCAGCAGCCACTTGAGCAGCGGATTACTCTTCATCGCGCGCTCCTCCGGTCGAGCCGGCCGCGGCGGCCGGCGGCAGGTTCGCGGTGGCGTCGATCGGGCTCAGCGCCGGCAGCAGCGACTCGGCCAGGCCGTGGCCGCGCGTGACCAGGTAGAGCACCGTGGTGTCGGACGGGGTACCGACCGGCCCCAGGTTCGGATGCTGGAAGGTCGCCGCCACGAAGTTCCCCTGCAGGGCGCGCGGGTCGAGGTCGAGCCAGCGCGCCGAGGTGTTGGTGAGTCGCACGGCCGTCACCCACTGGTCTTCCAGGCGCCACGCGGCCAGTGCTCGCGCGCGTACCGGCAGCGTCGGCAGCAAGGTGTCCAGCGCGAGGCCGCGGCGCAGGTTCACGCGCCCGATGCCGGCGACAGGCTCGACGGTGCGCAGCGGCGCGTACAGGCTCTGCGCGGCATGGCGCGTCAGCACGACCGGTACCGGCGTTTCGCGCCGGAGAAGGGGTTTGTCCGCGGGCGCATCGGCCTGCTCGTCCGCGCCGCTTGCTGCACCGCCGCCGTAGCGCTTCGCGAGGGCTTCCGCTTCCACGATGCGCACCGGCTCCAGCGGCGCCTGGCCGTCCTTCGCCGGCTCGGCGGCGATGTCGAGCAGGATCAGCGCGCCGGATTCCACGTCCTGCAGTTGCAGCCGCGTGGGCGGAATCGGCTCGCTCGCCCGCAGGTAGATCGCGCCGCCCGCACTCTGCACGCGCAGGTGGTCGCCGACGCTGGCCGGCACGCCGACGCGCACATTGCGGTCGATGAAGACCACGCGCTCCTGGCCGACCACCAGCGGCACCGGCAGGGGCAGGCGCTCCCAACGCAGGATTTCCACGGCCTGGCTGGCCGGCACGAAACCGAGGATCAGCAGGACGCCGGCCAGGGCCGACCAGTTAACGGGCTTCATGGGGAGTCTCCCTGCAGATGGCCGGAGGCATTGGCGGGCACGCCGGCCTGGGTCGGCGTCGGCGACGGTTCGATGCGCTGGGGTGCGCTGGCGTAGCAGTCCAGCGCCAGGCCGAAGGGGTTGTGCTCGGGGTCGATGTCCAGCCGGACGACCTTGATGGGGTAGCGCACCAGGGCGCGCTTGACCTGCTCGGAGCCGTAGTATTCGTCCGCGCTCACGTCGAGCGTGACGATCCAATCGCGGTCGGAAACCACCTTGACGCGCGTGGCCGGATCATCGCCGTAGCCGCGGCCGGGAATCTCGTAGATGCCGCGCACGCGCTGACGCAGCTCGCCACTGGCACGCCGGTACTCGTAGTCCTGTTGCAGGAAGGCCCGGCAGCTCGGCGTGAGGTAGGCCGACAGCGCGCGCAGGTTGCGCGGATAGTCTTCTTCGCCGTTCGTGGGCCAGCGCTGTACCTGCTGCCAGATATAGAACGAGAAGGCATACACGCTCTCGGGCGGCACGTCCCACCACTTGCGCGTGCTGCCCGAGCGCAAGTCCGGCGGCACATGGATGGTCAGACTCTTCGGCGCACTCCACCAGCCGAAGCCGAGCAGCAGCGCCACCGCGAACAACGCGCCGGCCCCCAGACGCAGCGTCTTCACGTGCGCCTGCAGGTGCGCAACCTCGTTCCTGAAACGGCTCATGGCGCACCTCGATTGGCGTTGCGCCGGGTCGTCCAGTAGCCCGAGCGGGTGATGAGGCGCTGCCCGCCCAGGAGCGCTGCCAGCGCCGGGTGCCGCAATGCCAGCCGCCACTGGAGCTGTCGGTAGAGCCAGGTGTCGGGCCGGCCGCGCTTCTGTGCGCGCAGAAAACCACCGCCGACGAAGACGCCCAGCGCGATGCCGGCGACGATCAGCGTCGGCACCATGGCGATGCTGTGCGTGAGCCAGGCCAGCGGCAGGCCGAGTGCGAATCCGGCTGCGGCCGACAGGCCGGCGCAGATCCACAACTCGTCGGCGGTCAGCCCGCGCACGACCACCGGCTGGCGATTCAGCCGGTGCGGCAGGAAGCTCACCAGCGTGTCTTGCGGGGTCTCCGAGGGGACGGCCATCGCTTGCCGCCCTCACAGCACGCCGGTGGCCTTGGTGAGCAGCCAGATGCCGACCACCAGCAGGATCGCGCCCACGGCGACCGTCAGGCCGAACTGGCCCCAGGTGGCG
This sequence comes from Pigmentiphaga sp. NML080357, assembly GCF_002188465.1. Classification (GTDB taxonomy): domain Bacteria; phylum Pseudomonadota; class Gammaproteobacteria; order Burkholderiales; family Burkholderiaceae_B; genus Pigmentiphaga. The sequence continues at coordinate 129,511 of NZ_NINW01000028.1, forward strand.
CGGCCGGTGTGGATCTCCGAGTAGCGCGTGTAGGCGTGATAGCAGACACCGACGAACATCGAGGCGACCACCAGCAGCGCGATCAGCAGCACGATGTCGTAGCCGTAGTTCTGCAAGGTCTGCAGGATGCCGCTGCCCTGGCCGCGCGAAGGGTCCTCCATGGTCGGCAGGCCCTGCGCGAAGGCCGACAGCGGCAGGCCCGCGAGCGCCAGCGGCAGCAGCGGTGCGGCGATGCGGGACGGAATGCGATGGGATGTCGATGACGTGTTCATGGCGTTTGGCCTTTCGTGACGGTCAGGAGAGGAGGAAGAAGGTCAGTACCAGGTACATCGCCACGAAGCGCACGACGACGGCGAGAAACTGACGCTCGGTGATGCGGTGCTCGGCCCAGCCGACGTAGGCGGTGCGCATGGCCCACACGCCCCACAGCAGCAACACGGCGAACACGAAAGCGAGCACCACGGCAGAGACGGCCGAAGGCGCGAAGCCGCCGTTGGCCTGGAAGGCGGCGACCTGATCGGCAGAGGGCGTCATGGCGATGGCTCCTCGTCGTCGTCGTCGGCGCGGTCACGGCGGACGTAATCGCCGGCCAGCGGGACGGGATCGCGCGGCTGGGCGCGCTGGGGCACGAGGTAGTCCTCCAGGCCGGCGCGAACGCGCTTCAGGTCGGCACGCAGTTGGGCGTAGTCGAAGTGGTAGCGGGCGCGCTCCTGCGGAGCGGTATTGGCGGCGTGCTCGGCGAGGCGGTCGATCAGGTCGAGTTGGCGGGCAAGCGCGGCGAGCTGCTCACGCTCCGAGGCGAGGCTGTCGGCAGCGGCGGCAGGCTGCAGCGCCGAGAACGACACAGCCAACACCACGGCAAGCGCAGGCCATGCGGATGTGCGGCGGTTGGTCTGTCCCATCGTGCCATTCCCCGTTGAAGCGGATGGCCAGATGCTGTGGCGCGCCCTCGCTTCGCGCCGCAGGGAATGGGAACTACGGCATGACCGGATTTGTTGGTCGCGCTGGCCGACATTCGCGCAATGCCTGGTGGATTTCTTGTTGGCTAGCGCCTACCACCCTTTGGTAGAATTGAGCAAACTTGGCAATCCAAAGTCACGAAAGACCAAACCAGATGGTTTTCAGATGAGTGAAGTCGAGAGCGAGATCCTCACGCTGGAGGAAGTCGCGGCCTACCTCAAAGCCGGCAAACGGACGGTCTATCGCCTTGCCCAGAAAGGAGAGATTCCAGCGTTCAAGCTTGGGGGAACCTGGCGCTTTCGCCGCTCGGAGCTGGATCGGTGGATCGCCGAAAGCATCAACAAGAAGAAGCCGGAGGCCGAGTGAGCGCGGACCATGCCAGCCGCCGAATCACGCTCGGGGAAGAACAAGGGGAGGATCGCCGTTGACGACACAGCAGCTTCTGACGCCGCACCAGAGCCAGTACTTTGCTTGGCTGCTGACCAGGCGTGCAGCAGGCGACTCCGTGGAGTCGCTGGCTTCGACTTTGGTCGATTCGCAGGTCGATCTGAATCCCCATCAGGTCGAGGCCGCGCTCTTCGCTTGCCGCAACCCCCTCTCACGCGGCGTGATCCTCGCCGACGAGGTTGGTCTAGGCAAGACCATCGAAGCCGGCTTGGTCATCTCCCAACGCTGGGCGGAACGGCGGCGGAAGGTGCTCATCATCGTTCCAGCGAACCTGCGCAAGCAATGGCACCAAGAGCTGCAGGACAAGTTCGGCCTGCAAGGGCTGATCCTCGAAGCCAAAAGCTACAACGCGATCCGCAAACAGGAGCAGCGGAACCCGTTCCTGTTCGCCTCCGGTCCGATCATCTGTTCCTACCAGTTCGCGAAGGCCAAGGCTGACGATGTCAAGGGCATCGATTGGGACTTGGTCGTCCTCGACGAAGCGCATCGCCTGCGCAACGTCTACAAAACCAGCAACGTCATCGCCAAGACCCTCAAGGAGGCGTTGTCGCGCGTTCACTCCAAGGTGCTTCTGACCGCGACGCCGTTGCAGAACTCGCTGCTCGAACTCTATGGGCTGGTCAGCTTCATCGATGACCGCGTGTTCGGAGACCTTGATAGCTTCCGCTCGCAATTCACTGGCAGAGAGCAATCCTTCAGCAGCCTGCGTGACCGGCTGGCCCCCATCTGCAAGCGCACCCTGCGCAAACAGGTTCAGCCCTACGTGTCGTACACAGCGCGCAAGGCCATCGTCGAGGAGTTCACGCCGTCGAGCGAAGAGCAGGAACTTTCCAGGCTCGTCGCCGATTACCTGCGCCGCCCCAACCTCAAGGCCCTGCCCGAGGGGCAGCGCCAACTGATTTCACTCGTGCTGTGGAAGCTGCTTGCCTCCAGCACGCACGCGATTGCGGGTGCGCTGGAGACAATGGCCAAGCGCCTCCAGGGTGTGCTCGACAAAACCACCGAGGTTCCCGATCTGGCCGAGGAACTCGATGAGGACTACGAGTCGCTCGACGAAACCGCCGATGAGTGGAACGACCAAGGCTCAGACGTCGCAGCACCGAGCCGCTTGGAACGCGATGCCATCGCGGAGGAGATCGACGAGCTTCGCCACTTCAAAACGCTGGCAACCAACATCCGGGACAACGCGAAGGGCAAGGCACTGTTCACCGCGCTGGATCGAGCCTTCGCCGAACTGGATCGGCTAGGCGCGCCCAGGAAGGCCATCATCTTCACCGAGTCCAAGCGCACGCAGGAATACCTCCTCAACTTGCTGGCCGACACGCCATACGGCGACGGCATCGTGCTCTTCAACGGCACCAATAGCGACCAGCGTGCGCAGGCGATCTACAAGGACTGGCTGAAGCGCCACGAAGGCACCGACCGCATCACCGGCTCCAAGACCGCCGACACCCGTGCGGCACTGGTCGAGCACTTCAAGGAGCGTGGCAAGGTCATGATTGCCACCGAGGCCGGAGCCGAAGGCATCAACCTCCAGTTCTGCTCGCTCGTCATCAACTACGACCTGCCGTGGAACCCGCAGCGCATTGAGCAGCGCATCGGGCGCTGCCACCGCTACGGTCAGAAGCACGACGTGGTGGTGGTCAACTTCGTCGACCGCAGCAATGAAGCCGATGCACGGGTGTACGAACTGCTGTCGCAGAAGTTTCAACTCTTCGAGGGCGTATTCGGGGCCAGCGACGAAGTGCTGGGCGCCATCGGTTCGGGCGTCGATTTCGAGCGGCGTATTGCCGAGATCTACCAGAACTGCCGAGAGCCCGAGGAAATCAAGTCCAGCTTCGAGCAACTCCAGCTCGACCTCTCCGGCGAGATCAACGAGGCGATGGTCAAGACGCGCCAGGTATTGCTTGAGAACTTTGATGAGGAAGTGCAAGAGAAGCTGCGCATGCGGGCCGACGACAGCCGCAACGCGCGCAATCGCTTCGAGCGGATGCTGATGGACTTGACCCGCGCCGAACTGGTCCATTGCGCCGCGTTCGATGACGACGGCTTCGATCTTCGCCACATACCGACTGGAATCGAGCACAGCGGCCTCGCGGGCATCGAGCTGGGGCGCTACGAATTGCCCCGCCGCTCCGGCGACGCGCATCTATACCGCATCAATCATCCGCTGGCGCGATGGGGCATCGAGCAGGCCAAGGCTCGGGCACTCGACGGGGCTCGTCTCGTCTTCGACTACAACGCCTACGGTTCAAAGATCAGCACCCTCGAAACCTATCGCGGCAAAGCCGGATGGCTCACCGTGAAGCTGATCTCGGTCGAGACACTCGGCAACCAGGAGCAACATCTGCTGGTTGCCGCGGGCACGACCGACGGCGTCGTGCTCGCGGAAGAAGACCCGGAAAAGCTGCTGCGCCTGCCCGCGACCACGCAGGCGGCCAGTCTGTTCAACGCTCCTGACGCCACCCTGCTGGCCGACGTGGAAGCCCGCAAGACCGCACTCCTGCGCGACGTCAACGAGCGCAACCTCGGCTACTTCGAGCAGGAAGTCCAGAAGCTGGATGCCTGGGCGGACGACCTGAAGCTCGGTCTGGAGCAGGAGATCAAGGAGATCGACCGCGAGATCAAGGAGGTGCGCCGAACCGCCGCGACCTCGCCGACGCTGGAAGAAAAGCTGTCATGGCAGAAGAAGCAGCGCGAACTGGAGAGCAAGCGCAGCAAGCTGCGCCGCGAGTTGTTTGCCCGGCAGGACGAAGTCGAAGCGCAGCGCAATGACTTGATCAGCCAGCTTGAAGTGCAACTCCAACAGCAGGTCGAGGAGCGCACGCTGTTCACTGTCGAGTGGGAGCTGGTGTAATGACTAATCAAGTAGCACCGTTAGACCTGCGCATGACCAGGCCGCGGTTGAAGCGTGCCAAGAATTGAGGAGAGCGAGATATGGCTAGCGGAAAATTACTGCGGCAACTCATCAAATCGGGAACGCAAGGCGATGCTTCGGGCTTTCGCGCGGCGTCCGAGGCAGTGATCAAAGAGGAGCGCGAGAAGAACCATCATCTGCTCGCAAATGACCTTGAGCGTTTACTTTACGGCGATCAGGCAACGGTCGGGAAGAGTGCGCGGAAGCTGCAAAGTTTGCCCAGCGTGCCGACAAATAAAGACAACGGCCTTGCGCTACTAGAAGAGCGTGCCGTGATTCGAGAGGAGAAAGACATCATTCTCTCGGATGCTTCGCAGTCGGCACTCGATGAAATCCTGATGGAGCACAACCGGACGGACGTGCTTCGATCCTATGGCCTGCAACCCGCGCAGAAGCTGTTGTTTTGCGGGCCTCCCGGCTGCGGCAAGACGCTGGCCGCCGAAGTCATCGCGCATTCCCTGTCCATGCCGCTCATCCTCGTTCGGCTGGACTCGGTCATCTCGTCGTTTCTGGGAGAGACGGCCGCCAATTTGCGCAAAGTGTTCGATTACGTCGCAACGCATCCCGTGGTCGCATTGTTCGATGAATTCGACGCCCTGACCAAGGATCGTGGCGACAGCGCCGATCATGGTGAGCTCAAACGCTCCGTAAATGCCGTCTTGCAGATGATGGACGGTTATCGAGGCGAGAGCATCCTGATCGCCACCACCAACTACGAAACCTTATTGGACAAGGCGGTTTGGCGACGCTTCGATGAGGTTGTGCGCTTCGAGATGCCGAATCTGGAGCAGATCAAACGCTTGTTAGCTCTGAAACTCTCCGGTGTCCGCCGCAATTTCGAGCCTGACGATGGCCAGGTGGCATCCGTGTTTAAGGGCATGTCGCACGCCGACATCGAGCGGGTTCTTCGGCGCTCCGTCAAGGAAATGATCCTGTCCGGCCGGGAGTTCCTGGAGAAAAGCCACCTCGATACCGCGCTTGCCCGTGAGTATCGTCATAAGAGTTAAGGGATGGAGGGGGAGGCATGGCCTATGAACACTTGCGCTTGGAGCGAGAAGCGCCCTCAACGGAGCGCCATCCGAGGCGTCATCCGGGAATTCGCCCTCCTGCCGATCCGAGAGCGCATGGTGCCGCGTTAGCCGGGCGGCTCGACCAAGCGCGGCAACGTGCGATGGCAGAGGACGTCGGCGGGTTCGACGACCGTAAGCTGCTCAAGATTCGGCTGCGCGCGGGCGACAAGAGCGTGCCCGCCTTCGATGCCATTCCTGGCGTGGAGATTGTCAGCCAGGAAGATGAATCCATCGTGCTGGCATTCGCCACTGATGACGGCTTGAGCGAGTTCGAGAGCCGCCTGGCCACCCTTGCACGTGATGGCGTTGTTACACGCAAGGAACTGTTCTACGTCATCGAAGACTTCGACCACTGGACACCCCAGGACCGTACCGGCGCGGCCTTGCTTGAGCAAGGATTTCCAGCCGCGCCAACCTTCATGCTCGATGTCGAACTATGGCCCCAGGAGCGACAGGACAAGCGCCAGCAAATGGTGCGTGCCTTTCTCGACTGGTTGCATGCACAAGGCATTGAGCGGCTGGACGACATCCAGCAACCCTCGCTCGTCATGGTCCGTGTGCGCTGCAACGGTGCGCAGGCCGAGCAGATCTTGCACCATCGCGATGTGCGCACTGCCGACCTGCCGCCCCGCTTGGGTGTGGCCGTACAACTGCTTCATACCGACATCAACCAATTTCCTCCGATCGATCCCCCTTCTGACGATGCTCCGTCCATTGCCGTGCTGGATTCAGGCTTGACGCGCGGACATTCGTTGCTCGGTGCAGCGGTCGGCGACGCGCAGGGCTACCTCGCACCGCATCGCAGTGCGGATGACACCGATCCCCACTGGCACGGCACCTTCGTCGGCGGGCTTGCGTTGTACGGCGATGTCCATAGCGCTATTCAGCAAGGGCAGTTCGTCCCGCAGCTTCGCCTGTTCTCCGGCAAAGTGTTCGAAGACGACGGACAAGACCAAACTGAGTTCGTCGAAAAGGCGGTCGAGGAAGCCGTGCGCGAACTGCATGCGCAATACGGCTGCCGGGTCTTCAACCTAAGCTATGGCGACCTGAACAAGGTCTACGATGGCCGTCATGTGCGCGGGCTCGCCTACACGCTGGATCGGCTGACGCGTGAGCTGGGGGTCCTGTTTGTAGTACCAGCGGGCAATTTGTTGTCATCCCAGTTGCCAGCCGATACACGCGCGAGTTACCCGGACTACCTGTTCGAAGGCCACGCCCGCCTGCTGGACCCCGCCACATCGCTCAACGCGCTGACCGTTGGCGGCTTGAGCCTGAATGAGGCCACACGCAATGCACAGCGCCATCCCAACACGATTGAAGACCACGTGTTGGCACGGGCGGAGCAGCCGTTTCCATTGACTCGCAGCGGCCCTTCTGCCAGCGGCGCCATCAAGCCCGACGTGGTCGCGCATGCCGGCAACATCGCCTTGCGGCGCACTGGAGGGGGCACAGACCATGCCGGTCTGGGCGTGGTGTCGCTCAACGGCGGCTTTGCTTCGGGCCCGGCGTTCAAGGAAGACATTGGCACCAGCTACGCCGCACCCCAAGTCGCCCACCAAGCCGCGCGGCTACTGGCCGAAGTGCCCGACGCCTCGCCCAACCTGCTGCGCGCACTGATCGGCGCCCATGCCCGTTGGCCGCAAGCCTGCGAAGCGCTGTTGAACCCCGGCAACAATGCCGAAGGCCGCGACAAACTCCTGCGCCTCGTCGGGTATGGGCGCGTGGACGATACAGCGCTGTTCCGCTCGCTTGATCACACCGTCACCCTGCTGGCCGAAGAGCGCGTCGGCAACGACCAGCACCACTTCTTCGAATTACCTTTACCAGACAGCTTTTGGGATGGTGGCCGCCGCGCCCGTGAGGTGACCGTCGCGCTCGCCTACAGCCCTGCCGTGCGCACCACGCGGCTGGACTACCGCAGGGCCAAACTGTGGTTCCACCTGGTGACGGCTGGCAGCCTGGATGAGGTCACCCAAGCCTACCGCCGCAATCGGGAAGAAGGCATGGGCGAACGTGCCAACGGCCGCTGGCTACCCAACGATGCCCGCAAGAACGGCACCTTGCAGGTCTCCCGATGGCGCTTCAAGCAGGCGCTGGTCAATGGCCACAAGGTGTTCGTCGTGGTCACCCGACAAGACAGCGCATGGTCGCAAGACGAGCACAAAGCCGAGGCGGAACCCTATGCCATCGCCGTGGTGCTGGCTGACCGCGAGCAGGCCAACGCCCAGCTCTATGCGCAAGTACGGGCGGCGCTGCAAGCCCGCGCCCAAGTACGTGCGCGTGCCCGAATCTGAAAGACAGGAACCTCTTGATGAGCAAACAAAAACTCGAACTCACCTGGATCGGCAAGGAGAAGCGGCCCAAGCTGGAGCCGCGTATCCTGCTGGAAGATCCGGAAAAGTCGTATCACGCCAAGCATCGCGTGACGGACAACGACATCTTCGACAACCGGCTGATCTTCGGTGACAACCTGCTGGCGCTGAAGGCCTTGGAACAGGAATTCTCCGGCAAGGTGAAGTGTGTATTTATTGATCCGCCGTACAACACTGGCAGTGCATTCAAGCATTACGACGACGGCCTGGAGCATTCGATCTGGCTCGGTTTGATGCGTGATCGTCTGGAAATCATTCGGCGCTTGCTATCTGAAGATGGTTCACTGTGGATCACGATTGACGATAATGAAGCGCACTACCTCAAGGTTCTGTGCGACGAGATTTTCGGCCGCGCCAACTTTTTAGCTTGCTCGATTTGGAATCACAGCGTTCAATCTAAGGGGTATAGCGGGAAGTTTTCTGTTCACCATAACTACGTCCTTGTTTATCAAAGAACCCCTTATTTTCAGCTGAAGGATTTGCCACGAGAAGACGCGCATAACGTCAATTATTCCAATCCCGACAATGATCCGCGCGGCCCTTGGCGTTCGGGAGATGTGAGAAACTCGCTCGTCCGACCCAACTTGATGTATGACATCAAGACTCCAAGCGGAAAGGTTATTAAGCATCCTCCAAAAGGGTGGCGTTTTAGTCGCGAGACTTTCGAGAAGGAGCTTGCTGAAGGAAAAATCAAATTTTCCAGTGACGAAACTCGAATTATCCGGAAGATCTATTTGGCGGACCAAGAAGGTCGCGTCCCGGAAACTATTTGGTTTGCTCAAGATGTAGGAACTACACGCGAAGCAAATGGTGAGGTTCGGGCGTTCGTTGAGGGTGATTTCTTTGATACACCTAAGCCAGAGCGATTGCTTGAGCGCGTCTTAATGCTTGCGACCAACCCCGGTGATCTTGTGCTTGATTCCTTCGCTGGTTCCGGCACCACCGGCGCTGTCGCTCACAAAATGGGCCGTCGCTGGATCATGGTGGAGCTGGGCGAGCATTGCCATACGCACATCATCCCGCGCCTTAAAAAGGTGATTGACGGCGAGGACAAGGGTGGCATCACCGAGAGCGTGGGTTGGCAAGGCGGCGGCGGCTTCCGCTATTACCGCCTTGCCCCCAGCCTGATCGTCAACGACCGCTGGGGCAACCCGGTCATCAATCCGGAGTACAACGCGGCGATGCTGGCCGAGGCGCTGGCCAAGCTGGAGGGCTTTACCTACGCGCCGTCGGAAATGCACTGGTGGCAGCATGGCCATTCCAGCGAGCGAGACTTCATTTACGTCACCACGCAGAACCTCTCCGCAGAACAGTTGCAGGCTCTGGCCGATGAAGTCGGTCCGGAGCGCAGCCTGCTGGTGTGCTGCGCGGCTTTCCATGGCGTTACCGCGACCAAGGCGGCGGAGCGCTGGCCGAACCTGACGCTGAAGAAGATTCCGAAGATGGTGCTGGCCCGTTGCGAATGGGGGCGTGACGACTACAGCCTGAACGTGGCGAACCTGCCGATGGCCAAGCCTGATCCCGTTGAGCCTTCGGCTCAGGCTGAAACGAGCAGAAAAAAAAGTAGAAAAGCGTCGGCTGAGGATGCGAGCCAAGGCGCGTTGTTTGGGGAGGATGAATGATGAACAGCCGCGTTCTGCACGCCGTGACCGGCCGCCTGTCGCTGCGGCCGCCGCAGGAGGAGTCGCTGAAGCGGCTGGCGCACGCCATTGGGGCCGCGCCCGAGCTGTTGAGCCACGATCGGGAGGTGGGAGCCATTCTTTCCACGCTGAAGGCGGAGTTCCCCACGCTGGAGGACTTCGAGCGTGACTTTCCCTCGCTGTGCTTCGCGCTGGCCACGGGCGTGGGCAAGACCCGCCTGATGGGCGCGTTCATTGCCTACCTGCATCTGGCGCACGGCATCAACAACTTCTTTGTGCTGGCGCCCAACCTGACCATCTACAACAAGCTGATCACGGATTTCACGCCCAATACGCCTAAGTACGTGTTCAAGGGGATCGCCGAATTCGCGCAGCAACCGCCGCTGATCATCACGGGCGACAACTACGACCAGACCGGCGCGGCAGTGGACGATCAGTCCATGGGCTTTGCCCACGACGTGCGCATCAACATCTTCAATATCTCCAAGATCAACTCCGAGGTGCGCGGCGGCAAGGAGCCTCGCATCAAGCGAATGCGCGAGGTGCTGGGCGACAGCTACTTCAACCACCTGGCGAACCTGCCCGATCTTGTGCTGCTGATGGACGAATCGCACCGCTACCGCGCCAGCGCGGGCGTGCGCGCCATCAATGACCTGAAACCGCTGTTCGGACTGGAAGTGACGGCGACGCCCTTCGTGGAGTCGAGCCGAGGGCCGGTGCCGTTCAAAAACGTGGTGATGGACTACCCGCTGGCGCGGGCAATGGAGGACGGCTTCGTCAAGGAGCCGGCCGTGGTCACCCAGCGCAACTTCGACGCCAAGGCGCACACGCCCGAGGAGATCGAGAAGACCAAACTGGAAGACGGTGTGCGCCTGCACGAGACCACCAAGGTCGAGCTGCTCACCTACGCCCGCGAGAACGGCGTCAAGCCGGTCAAGCCCTTCATGCTCGTCATCGCGCGCGATACCACGCACGCGGGGCAGCTCTTGGCGCTTCTGGAGTCGGAAGCCTTCTACGAGGGGCGCTACCAGGGCAAGGTGATTCAGGTCGATTCCAGCCGTACCGGCGCGGAGGAAGAGGAGATGATCACGCGCCTGCTAGCCGTGGAGAGCGTGGACGAGCCGACCGAGATCGTGATTCACGTCAACATGCTCAAGGAAGGCTGGGACGTGACCAACCTCTATACCATCGTACCGCTGCGCGCCGCCAATGCCCGCACGTTGATCGAACAGTCCATCGGGCGCGGCCTGCGTCTGCCCTACGGCAAGCGCACGGGCGTCGCGTCCGTGGATCGCTTGAACATCGTCGCGCACGACAAGTTCCAGGAAATCATCGACGAGGCCAACCGCGGCGACTCGCCCATCCGCCTGAAGCAGGTCATCCTCGATGCGCCGAGCGCCGACGACAAGAAGGTCAGCGTGCAGGTCGAGTCCGGGGCAGCGGCGCGTCTCGGTTTGACGGAAGCACCGGTCGTGGTCACAGGGGCTTCAGCCACTGACAGTGGAGCGGAAGTCCCGGTGCCCAAACCGGTGTTCACCACGGAGGCAGAGAAGCAGGCTGCGCGCGTGGTCATGGACGTGATCGGCAAGTACGAGGTCAGGCGCGATCTGGTGCCCACCAGCAGCGCGCTGCTGAAACCCGAAGTGCAGAAGGAAATCCTCGCGGAGGTGGCGGAGCGGTTGAAGCCGTTGCAAGGCGAATTGCTGGCGGGCGTGGATGAATCAGTTCCCGCACTTGACTTGTCCGCCGTGGTGGCGAAGACCACCGAGATCGTGGTGCAGCAGACCATCGACATCCCGCGCATCGCAGTGGTGCCGACTGGCGAGGTCACGACCGGCTTCCACGCCTTCAAGCTGGATGTGAGCCAGCTCCATCTCCAGCCGGGCCAGCGTGAGATCGTCGGGCAGATGCTGCGCACCAACGAGCAGTTCACCTTGGCCGCCGAGGTCGGGCTCAAGGAGCAGCGCCCGGAGGACTACATCGTCCACGCGCTGGTGGACTTCGACGACATCGACTACTTCACCCACGCCGATCTGCTCTACGACCTCGCGGGCCAGATGGTGCAACACCTGCGCGGCTATCTGTCCGAGGACGAGGCCATCAGCGTCCTCGATCGTGACCGCCGCCTGATCGCACGGGAAATCCACGCGCAGATGATGACCCACTTCTGGGAGGAGGCGACCGAGTACGAGGTGCAAGTCAGTCGCGGCTTCACCGAACTCAAGCCGTGCAACTACACCGCCACGGCAGGCCAGACGGCCCACCACTTCCGGGAGACCGTGACCGAGACCAGTCGCATCAAGCAAATGCTCTTCGGTGGCTTCGCGCGTTGTCTGTACCCGCTGCAGAAGTTCGACTCGGATACCGAGCGGCGCTTCGCCATCATTCTGGAGCGCGACGCCTTGAAGTGGTTCAAGCCCGCGAAGGGGCAGTTCCAGATCTACTACAAGCTCGGCACCGAGCAGCCGGAGTACATCCCCGACTTCGTGGCCGAGACGGACGCGACCATCTTCATGGTGGAGACCAAGGCACGCGCCGACATCAACACCCAGGAGGTTCAGGCCAAGGCCGCTGCCGCCCTGCGGTGGTGCAAGCACGCATCCGATCATGCGGCGAACGTAGGCACCAAGCCCTGGAAGTACCTGCTGGTGCCCCATGACGAAGTCAGCGAGTCGAAACAGCTCGCGGATTACCTGCGCTTTGAGGTCAAGGCTAATTGAGTTGCCATCGATCGATTACGGTGAGCAAGAGCGATTCCGGCAAGGCACCCAGGCGGCGGGAAATCGCCGCTTCATGGGCATGATGAATCGGCAGGGAAGAGGAACAAGAAATGCAGAAGCCCGCCGCACAGCAGAAGACCGTCCTGGAAACGATTCTGGACTGGTCAAAGGATCGTCCACTCTGGCAGCGTGACGCCCTGCGCCGCATCATCGCAAACGGCCGTCTGACGGACGCCGATATCGGCGAACTCGTGGACCTTTGCAAACAGGGCAAAGGTGCCCCCGTAGGCGCGCTGAAAGCGGTACCGCTGGAGAAGGCCCACCTTCCGGCCAACCCCGGTCAGACCGCGGCGGTATCGCTTCTGTCGATCGCCGACGTGACCGGCGTGAACAACCTTGCCGCCGGTCAAACCCTCGGCTTCGAGCCGAATGGAATCACGATCATCTACGGCGACAACGGTGCGGGCAAGTCCGGCTACGCAAGAATCCTGAAGCGCGCATGTCGTGCAAGGCATGCCGGAAAGATTGAACCCAATGTGTATGCCGATCAGCCCCCTAAGCGCGTCGGCGCGAACATCGCGTACGGGGTCGGCGGTGTGCCGCAGCCGGTCGAACAGTGGCAGAACGGCGCAAATCCGCATGCAACGCTGTCAGCGGTGAGCGTGTTCGATAGCGACTGCGCCTCAGTGCATATCCGCGAGAAGAACGAAGTTGCATTCCGGCCCTTTGGCCTGGACGTACCGGATGAGCTTGCTGCAGCCTGCCAGGCGGTGAAGGACGCCCTCGCAGCTGAGCAGAAGCAGCTTGAGAAGGCCCGCAATCCGATCTTTGCGGCGCCGACCTGGAAGGCCACCACGGCCGTGGGGAAGGCGCTTGCCGCGCTGAATGCCAACACAGACGCAAAGAAGATCGAAGCGCTGGCGGCGCTTTCGGCAGACGAAAGCGCCCGTCTTGAGCGTCTGCGTGAAGACCTGTCGAAGAATCCGGCCAAGGCAGCGGCGGAACAGACCGTCAAAGCCGACAACGTCATGCGGCTGATTACCGCGGTAAACAGCGTTGCAGCCAGAACCACCGATGAGGAACTGCTGGCGGCCGCTGCCCTCGCCAGGGACGCACGGTCGAAACGGGACGCTGCACGTCTTGCCGCGGAGAAGGCCTTCACGGGCGAACCCCTTGCCGGCGTCGGCGGCGAGACGTGGCGGGCACTTTGGGAATCCGCCCGACGCTACTCGACGGAGATCGCATACCCTGGACAGCCGTTTCCGCCGTCGGCAGAAGACGCGCATTGCATGCTTTGCCAGCAGCCATTGGAAGCTGAGGCACGTGCACGGATGGCACGCTTCGAGGATTTCATCCAGAAGGACACGGAACAGCTGGCACGCGAGGCAGAGAAGGCAGCTCAGGCCGCACGTCAGACCATAGCTGGCGGGGCAATCGGCACGCGGGCGGTGAAGGCCAGTCTTGACGAGCTGGGCCTCCAGAATGAAGTGCTGCAGCAGCAGACGCGCCGCTTCATCGCCGCAGCCCGGCTGCGGCGCCACGTGCTGCTCAAAGCCCTGGGCGGAAACGGCGAGGTACAGCTTCCGTCCGTTCCACCGTCGCCGCTGCCTGATCTCAGCCTGCTTCAGACCACGATCCGCAACTACGCCGCCGAGCTGCGCAAGTCCGCTGACGCGGATGAACGTAAGAAGCTCGAAGCCGATTTCGCCGAGCTGAGCGACCGGGCGCTGCTCGCCGGCATGCTGCCGGTCGTCACTGACGAAATCCAGCGGCTGAAGACCATCCGGTTTCTGACCGAGTGTGCGGGCGACACGGCGACGAACACAATCACCAAGATGGGCAATGACATTGCCGACACCGTGATTACGCCTCGGCTGCGCGACAGATTTCAGGAAGAGATTGTCAGGCTTGCGGCGTCGAAGGTTCGCGTCGAAATCGTGCGCTCCGGCGGCAAGTACGGCTCACCGCAGTATCAGGTGCGCCTCTTCGCCAAGCCGGATGCCAAGGTCCACGAAATCCTGAGCGAAGGGGAAAAGACCTGCGTGGCGCTGGCCGCCTTCATGACCGAGCTTGCCACCGCGATGCACCGCTCTGCTCTGGTCTTCGATGACCCGGTGTCCTCGTTGGACCATCGCTGGCGTGGGCAGGTGGCCAAGCGTCTCGTGGAAGAAGCGGAAAACCGTCAGGTCATCGTCTTCACGCATGATTTGGTGTTCGTGAACGATCTGAATGACCACGCGACGAAGACCGGGCGGGCAGTGCGACTCACGACGCTCAGTCGTGGCGCCGCGGGAGCCGGTATGGTGGCCGACGGCCTGCCCTGGAAGGCCCAGAGCGTCGAAGATCGCATCGACAAGCTGGAGAAGGCGGCACGTGCGGCAAAGCTGCTGCATGACAACAACCAGGAAGACGAGTACGCCGTTGAGGTGGCAAAGCTCTACAACGCGCTGCGCGCCACATGGGAGCGCGGCCTGGAGGACATCGCTTTCGTCCGCGTTATTCAACGCCACAGGGACTACATCAACGCCAAGGACCTGAAGAAGGTCAGTGCGCTCACCGAGGCTGACTGCGATGCTTTCGCCGCCGGATTCAAGAAGTGCTGCGACATTGTTGACGCACACGATCCATCCAGCGGTAGGAATGCCGCGCCGCCACCACCTACTGATCTCTTTCAGGACATTCAGGCTTTGAAGGACTGGGCCGCGTCTCTGCGAGACAGGCAAAAGAAGATTGCTTGAAACGTATTTGCTATGGCTTCGTTCACCTGACCTGGCGCAGGGCAGCTACAGATACTTCTTGAACGTCGCCGCCGCAATGCACACCGCCACGCCGAGCAATGCGGCACTGGGCAGCAGGATCAGCAGCGGGTTCACGCTGACCGGCAGTGCCAGGTAAGTCACCCACGGCAGCACGGCCAGCGGGATCAGGCTGGCCCTGGCGCGGTGATAGATGAACCCCGACTCGCGTCCCGCGCCGAAGCGGCGGATGTCCCGGCGCACCAGGCCGTCGACCAGCCCGACGAAGGCGGCCATCAGGAACAGCGGCAGGGTCAGGCACAGCACCAGCAGCCGCACGAGGAAGACCAGCGTCGTATAGGCCGCCGCGATCAGGTAGCTCTCCACGTTCACATAGACCAAGCCGATGTAGTAGCGGAAATCCTTGGTCGGACGATGGCTGCCGGCGCTGGCCTGCGCCGAGGCGTCGCGTATCCAGTCCAGCAGACCGCTTTTCACGAACAGCCAGTCGTAGCCCTGCTCGACCAGCCGGTGCGCGGTGCGCCCCGGCTCCTGCACCAGCGCGCTGCGGGTGAAATGCGTGGAAAGCTGATCCAGCTCGTAGTGCAGCATGCCCTGCGCGTGGCGCCAGCCCTGCTCGGGCCAGAAGAAGTGCATGCCGACGCATTCGATCAGGATGCACAGCAGCAGCGCGCCGCACAGCACGCCGAAGAAGCGGAACGGCAGCGTGACCAGGCTGGCGATCAGGCCTTGCTGTCGTTGCTGCTGGCGCTGTGCCGCGACGGCCGGATCGCTCATGCTTCGGCCTCTTCAGCCGCGGCCATCTGCTTGAAGTCGTCCAGCAGGTCGTCGGGCAGCGCCTTGTCCTGCAGGCCGGGGATGCCTTGGTTCTCCCACCAGTCTCCTGCCTCGACGTAGTGCTGCCGCATGTAGCCGGCCAGCTCCTGCAGATCCTTCGGCATGGCTTCGTCGGGGTCGGGCGCAGGCAGCGGCATGCGGACTTTCCAGAGGTTGCCGCCCTCGGTCAGCGCGAAGCACTGCCCCTTGGGCAGCGCCACCACATGCGCCGGCTCGATCAACGGCACGCTGTTGCTGCTGATGCGGTCCTGGGTGTTGGACGTGAACGCGGTATTGCCGTGCGGATCGGAGCTGTCGGTGGCGCCGCTCATCAGCGCCGTGGCGTACACCTCGACCTTGGGCAGTTGTCGCGTCAGCAGCTCGGCGGTGGCGGTCTCGCGCACGCGCAGCATGAACAGGTTGTTGAAGTTGCCGACCACCTGGCCGGCCTTGGCACGATTGCCGATGCGGGCCTCGATGTCGCTCAAGGTCTGCGTGTAGGCCGTCACCTGCACGCCGGCACCGCCGCCCTTGTTGACCATCGGAATGAACTCGTCGCCCATGAGTTCGTTGAATTCGTCGGCGTGGACGTTGATCGGAATCTTGGCGCCCGCCGCGGCGCCGGGCAGCCCGTCGTCGACGCCGAACTTGTAGATGTGGCCGGCGACCGAGACCAGATCGCTGAACATCGAGTTGCCCACCGCCGCCGCGACTTCGGCGTCGGACAGCGCATCCAGCCCCACGTAGACCACCGCGCGTTTGCGGATGACCTGCATCCAGTCGAAGATCGGCCGCGGGTCGGACAGGTCGGAATAGTTCGGTGCGAGCAGTTGCGCGATCTTGCCGGTGGTGAGCTTCTCCAGCAGCGGCAGCAGCGAAGCGACGATCTTGTCGAAGTAGGTCCGGTCGTAGCGCACGGCGCTGCGCAGGCCGTCGAGCACCGGGTCATAGATGCGCACTTGGGACAGGTACTGTTCGAGGGCCACCACGCGCTTCTCGCGCCCGATCATGTTGCGCGGGATGTTCTTCTCGTTCAGCTTCGCTTCGAGCTGGACGATGACCTCCCAGGCCTTCGGCTCGTTCTTGGCGAAGTAGTGCTGGGCGTACTCGATGAACAGCGCGTCGATGTTGATGACGTGGCGCTGGATCAGCAGGTAGTCCGGCCGCTGCCCCAGCTCGACCAGGGCGCGCGCGATGATGTTGACGAAGCGCCAGGCGAATTCGCGGAACGCGGCGCTGTTGCCTTCGCCGGAGAGCTGCCCGGCGATCCGCGTGGCCACCTCGGAGATCCGCCCGAACCGGCCCACGGCGTTGTAGCGCGCCGAGATGTCCGGCCAGCCCAGATGGAAGACGTAGAACTCGCCTTCGCGCCCGGCGCGCTTGGCCTCGACGTACATGCGCTTCAACAGGTCCGCATCGCCCTTGGGGTCGAAGACGATCACCACCTCGTGCTCGCCGCGGACCTTGCGGCGGATGTCCTGGGTGATGAACAGCTCGGCCAGCCGCGTCTTGCCCACGCGCGTGGTGCCCAGCACCAGGGTGTGGCCGACGCGCTCGCCCAGCGGCAGGGTGACGTCGACCTCGGCAGGTTCGATGCCATGCAGGCGTGGCAGTCCGCCGACCGACGGCAGTGGTCGCGCCGGGTTGAGCGGGCTGTCCCAGGCCAACGCGCGCGCCAGCGTCGAGACGGGAAACGGCGCGAACTCAAGCCGCTCCTCCAGCCGCCGGGCGGCCCGGTAGATCGCCGTCGGCTCGACGTAGCGGCGGAACTCCGGCCGATAGGTCTGCATCAGCCGGTGCGTGTGCCGCTGTTCCCAGCGAAAGCCCTGGCCGACGAACAGCCGTTGCTGACTCACCGGCACGTCGCGGCTGGTCATCACGTAGCGCGGCAGGCGGCGGATGTTGCGGCGATAGCGCAGGATCGCCCAGGCATCGCGCAGGCGAATCGCGCCGAAGGTCAGGAAGGCCAGCGCCGAGCCCAGGCCGAGCAGCGGGTTCAGCGCGAGCGACCACGGTGCCACCAGGCACAGAATCGCGGCGCCGGTGCAGACCGCCACGGTATAAAGCTCCACCGCTGGCCGCAGCAAGACCTCGACCGCATGCGGTTGGGCCATTTGCGCACCTACTGCTCGACACCGGTGGCCGTGATGAGCACCGGGTAGTGGCGCAGGCCCAGGCGCTGGGCCAGATCATCGCCGGAGGCCGGCGACAGGATCAGGCCGGGCGCCAGCCTGCGCAGCGCCGTCAGCGCAGCCATCGACTCCACGTTGACCACCAGGCCCACGGCCTGCAGCTCTCGCAGCGCCGCCTGCCGCTGCCGCAGCCAGGCGCGCGAACGCTCGTCGTCGCCGATCAGGAACAGCGCCGTCAGGCCCGGCGCCCGGATGACGCGGCGCTGCACCTCGCCCGGCGACAGTTGCGTCGAGCGCACCGGCAGCATGGCGGCTTCGGCGTCGGCCGTGTTGCCCGCGCGAGGGGTCGGCATCGGGGCCGGCGGCGTGGCCTGATCCGGCTGAGGATTCAGCGACTGGTAGTACGGCAGCGCGGAGTCGCCGCCGCGGTCTTCGACGACGATCAGCGGCCCGGAGACGGTCTGGGCGAAGATGGTGGTCGTGGACAGCAGCCCGATGGCGGCGATGAGGACGGTGTGGTTCATGGCGTGGTGGCCTGGAGAGTTGGAACGGGAACGCCGGGGTCGAGTACGCGGGTCAGGTGCCGATGCACACTGCGCCGGTATCGCGCCGCGGGTGCCCCGCCGGCGGGCCGGTGGTAGCGGCCGATGGCAAGCAGCCAGTCCTCGCCCGGCGTGTGCTGTTCGCGCAGGATTTCCGCAGCGATGGCGAGGTTGCGGTACGGGTCCAGCAGCTCGCAGGGCTGCGTGTAGCGATGCGTGTGGTAGCCGAGATTGACCTGGCCGAGGCCGGCGTCGATGCGATTGGCCGGCGTGTGGGCGAGCGCACGGTGCAGCCCCGCGCAGGCCTCGACGCGGGTGGCGTAGCGCTGTGGCGAGCCGGCGACGTTGAGCGTCCACGGCCAGGGGATCAGGCGCCCGCGCAGCATGGCGCCGCTCTCCTGCAAGGCCACCGCGTACAGCACGGCCGCCGGCACGTCTGCACGATGCGCCGCCAGTTGATAGGCCGGCGGCGGCACTTCCCGCGCCAGGGCGGCCAGCGCCCAGCCGACGGTGGTGAGCAGCAGCGCGGCGCTGGTGCAGCGGATGGCGACGCGGGACGGCCGGTGCTCCCGGCCCGGAGCACCTATTGCCGCTGCCATTGGCCGTTCACCTCGCGCACCACGGCCGGCAGATCGCCGGGCAGGCCGAGCGACAGCCAGCGTCCCGCATCGTGGTTGAGCGTGATGGTGCGGGCGCGCACCCTGGCCGGTTCGATGCCCGCCTGGGTGGCCCACTGCCGGATGCGCGCGTCGTCCTGACGGCTGCCGACCATGTAGAGATCGAAGGCCGTGCCGGCCGCCTGCAACTGCTGCACGCGCTGCGCGCACGGTGCGCAGTCGGCCTTGACGAAGACCGCCAGGCGCCCGGAGCCGGTGTTGCCGGCACCCTGCGCCTTGGCGCCGGGCAGGCTCACGCGCGGCTGGCCGGGAAACAGGCGCTGCCACGCCGCGTCGTAGGCGCGCTGGTAGGCCAGCGTCTTGCCGACGCGCTGGGCCTCGGCCTGCACCTGCAACTCCGCGTAGCGCCTGCGCTCCTCGTCGCTGCGGGCCTCGATGCCCAGCGCCGTGAGCGGATCGAGCTGGGGCGAATAGACCCCGAGCGGCCCCTGCATCAGTTGCCGGTAACGCGCCCACTCCTCGGAGCGAAGCCCCCACTCCCGCGCCTGCCTCTCGTCGAGCGCGGCATCAGCGCCCGGCTGCACTTGAGCGGGCACCATGCGCGAGTTCGTCACCGGGGCCGGTTGGGCGGATGCGCCGAAAGTGGCGAACAGGACGACGGCAGCGAGCAACGGCCGCAGGTTCATGGCGACCTCCTACGGCACCGCAACGCGCTGCGTCTGGCCGTTCACCTGGAACACGCCCGCCTGCGCCTCGATGGACTGCAGTTGCCAGCCGCCCTCGGCGTCGCCCTCGCGCAGCAGCCGGGCGCCCGCGAGCGAGGCCGCGGCGGTGGAGGTGATCGACAGAAAGCGCTCGCCTCCCCGCAGCTCCACGCCGAGCACCCGGAACGGCGGCTCCGGCACCTTGGGCTTCGTCGCAACCGGAGTGCGCGGGCGAGCGGCGGATGCCACCTGCCGGGTTTTCTCCAGGCGGGTTTCGATTGCGTTCACGCGCGCCTGCAGCGTCTGCAGGTCGACGGCCAGGGCCCTCGTCTCGTCGGCCTCTTCGAGGCGCGCCATCCGCTCGTCCAGCGCCTGCCGCGCGGTGGCGAATTCGGCCTGGCTGATCGGCACCGGCCGGCGCTTGTCCGCATCGGCCTGTCGTTCGAGATCGGCCACGCGCAGGCCCAGCGCCTTGACCTGCGCATCCTGTGCGCTGCTCTGGGTCTGTTCGGTGAGCCGCGACAGGCCGACGCTGTTGATGAGTGCCACGGCACTGATGAGCAGCAGCCAGAAGGCCGCGGCGACCTTGAGCCAGCGCGTGCGGGAATTGCGCTCGGATGGCGCTTGGGGAAAGGTCATGGCTGCAGCTCCTCGGGCCGGTCGGCGTCCGGCACGGGCGTGGCGGTGCCGGGCGGGTTGGCGGAAAGGAAGGTGGGAGCACCGTGCCGGCTGAAGCAGACCTGGCGGGTCAAGTCATCGACCGACAGCTCCCAGGCGGGGCCGGCAAGGGTCAGCAAGGCATCGCG
The DNA here is from genome assembly GCF_002188465.1 of Pigmentiphaga sp. NML080357. Classification (GTDB taxonomy): domain Bacteria; phylum Pseudomonadota; class Gammaproteobacteria; order Burkholderiales; family Burkholderiaceae_B; genus Pigmentiphaga. The sequence goes on from NZ_NINW01000028.1 coordinate 150,010, forward strand.
CAGCATCAGCGGGCCCAGGCGCAGGTGTGCGGCAGGCAGCGGCAGCGCGTAGAGCGTGGCGGCTTCGACCGCATCGCAGAGCCGGTAGCCCGAGCGCAGGAGCACATGGCGCATGGCATCGCCCACGCTGGCATCGAGCATGGGCGGAATCGAGACCTCCACCGCCTGCTGCAAGAGATCACGCTGCGCAGGTTCCGGCACCAGCTCGACCAGGGTGTAGCGGCCGTAGCGGGCCACCGGAACGAAACCCGGCTCCGGCGCGACGGCGGTTGGCGATGCGGCCGGCACCGCTGCCGCAGACGACGCGGCGGTCGTGGCGCAGCCGGCGGCCAACAGGCTGCCGGCCAGCAAGCCAGCGGCGAGGGCCAGGCGGTGAACAGCGCGGATGGATGGTTGCATGGAGGGCGCTTCCCTGGAACACGGAGCGCTCACCATCGCCGCCGCTTGGCCTGCGGGCAGCAAACAAAACGCACTGACGCCCGCCCGAATACATGGCTGGGCAGCGCCATGGACTGTCATACGCCCAAGAAAAACGGCCCCGAAGGGCCGTGGAAAGAAGCCGGCGACCCCGAGGGGCCACCGGCATGGGCACATGGATCAGACCGTGACAAGCTGCCGGGCCAGTGCGACCTCGACGGAATCACCATCCTGGTTCAGAACATCCAGGCCCGACTCGGGTACGTCTCCCGACGTGCTTTGCGAGACCATGATCTTCCTGGCCATCAACCCCAGGCAGGTCATCTGCGAGGAGTTGGCATAGCCCAGGTAGATCACGCGCACCGGCTGCTTCTGGCCGATGCGCCATGAGCGCCGGGCGGCCTGCTGCAGCGAATACACGTTGTAGCCGGACTGGAGGAACACGATGGTCGGGAACTCCAGCAGGTCCAGGCCGGTTTTCACCAGCTCGGGATTGGTGATGAGCACGTCGATGCCACGGTCCAACTGCTCGGCGATCCAGTCTTCGCGGCGGGAGGCATCCACGCTCGCGCGCAGTACCGCCACCTTGAAGCCTTCCTGCTCCAGCAGCACCTTCAAGCGCGACGTGGTGTCGCGCGTGCCGGTGTAGACCGAATAGACCAGGGTCTTGCGACCTTCTGCCTTCTCCTGCCGGCAGATCTCGATCAGTTCGCGTTCCTTGGGCATCACCTCCAGTTCGTTGAACTGAGCCGGCACGAACGCCAAGGTATTGCGCGTGCGCGGATGCACCACGGTTTCCGACCGAAAGCAGCAGTCCGGCCAAGCCAGCAGCACGTTGAGGACCACGCCGAGCAGTGTCGTGTCGCGCTTCGCCAGGGCCTGCTTCAGCTCCTGGGTCAGCCGACCCGCCAGATCGCGGTAGGCCGCGGCTTGCGCCGTGTCCATGGCGACTTCGCGGAACTCCTCGTCGTAGGCCGGCAGCACGTTGCCACCGATGTCCTTCAGCTTGAGGAAGACGGTGAACGGCAGGACGCAACGCAGCACGCCCTTGGGACCGAAACCCGGCGCCTTGACCGTGCGCACCGATACCTTGGTGCCCTTGGCCGTCTTGTGCGCCGTGCCGGTGCTCTCGGAGTAGATGTCCTTCAAGACACCGTGATCGCGCATGAACGCCATCGCGGCCGCGGTCATGCTGCCGCTCTTCGTCGGCCGGTAGCCGTCTTCGATCATCCGCCCCGGCAGGGCTCGGAACAGCAGGTGGAACAGGTCGTCGCCGTAGCCGCCCATCAGCGTGCCGGTGAGCAGCAGCGTCTTGCGCGCCTTGGCCGCCAACACCCCCATGGCCTGGCCCTGTGCGGAGCCGCCGTTCTTGTACTCGTGCGCCTCGTCGGCGATGAGCAGGTCGAACGTGCCTTGGGGAAGCTGCCTCTTGATGAACTCGGACGGCTGGTAGCCGCCCTCGCCGAAGCCGAACTCCATGTTGGCCATCGCGCGTTCCATCCGGTGGGCTTGCCGGTCCGAGAAGACCAGTTCGCCGCGGTCGTCCATCAGGTTGATGAACTCGTGGATGTTGTCCCCGAGCATCGACGCGAGGAAGGCGTCACCGAACTTCTGCATCAGCTTCTGCGCGGTGACTTCCCCGATGGTTGGGATGCGCTTCAAGGCTTTGAGGACAGCGGAGGACTGGTCGCTCGCGGACAAGCCCCTCGGTCGGATCAGCGTCCACAGCGGTGCACGGCAGTGACTGCACTTGCGGCGGGACTCCTCGGCTTCCAGCTCGACCGGGTTGATCGGCTCGCCGTCGAGGTCGGTGACGACATGCCCGCAATCCGGGCAGGCCCCCACGTCGCCGTGAGGCGTGCGCCGCCGAACGAAGACAGGCTTCCAGTGGAACCCCATCCGCATCCGCACGCGGCCCAGGACGAAGAACTCCTGGCCCTGCGCAGGCACGCCCAACTGCTCGCGCAGTTTCAGCAGCTTGACCAGCGTGTCCGGGCCATTGAGCACCCAGACCTTGGCGCCGGCCACCGTCTCCTGGATCTCGCGCCGCCACTTGTAGACCAGGTGGGGTGGCGAGAGCACCAGGGTGCGGCGGTAGCCCTCGGCGTTGAGCACGGCGGCGGTGGCAATACCCACCGTCGTCTTGCCGCAGCCCATCTCGCCATTGACGATCGCGGCGCGTTCGCCGCGATCGACCAACAACTCGGTGACGGCGTGGACCACATCGGCTTGCGCGGGGAACAGCTTGCGCTTGAGCGCGGCGAGGATCGTTTGCCGATGCACCCGCACCTGGCCGGTGTAGACCGGAGGATTGGCGCGGTTGAGCGAATCGAGCAACTCGTCGCCGAACTCGGACACGAAGTCCTGCAGGCTGAGCGTGAGGGGTGAAGCGGACGCTTCGAGCAGGTCGCCCTGCACAGTGGTTTCGGGAACGGTTTCGAGATCGAGGGACATGGTGATGCTCCAAAAAAAAGGGGCATGCACCTCCCCCACGGGGCGGGGACATGCCCCTGGGTGGGAAGAAAGAAGCGGCAAAGAAACGTGTAGGTGCCGCTGGATGCGGATCAGTATTCGCTGGGCAGCAGCAGCGTGGTGACGCTGCGATCCCATTCCGTGATGATCCAGAGCTTCAGGTCGCGCGTGACCTGGTAGGACGAGAACAGACGATCCTCGCCGGACTTCAGCGCGGCATCGTTCTGCCGTCGATCGCTGTCGTCCAGGTCGCCCCAATCGCCATGAAGATGGCGGCGCAGGTACGGCGCGGGGTCGAGCCGGCCCTGCCGGACCAGTTCGTCGACGCCGGCGGTCATGACCACCTGCCCGGGGGAAAAGCGTGCTTGTGACGCGAGGTTGAGGATTGCGAGTGCCATGGTGGTTTCTCCTTCTGGAAGAAGGGGCCACGGCACCCCCATGGGGGCAACGTGACCCCGGTGGGTGGATGAAAGCGACGGCGAACCGTCAGGGAACAGCGATCAGCGGATGGTCAGCACTTCGCCCCACGTGGGCGAGCCCAGCGTCAAGTCCCATGCACGAATGACCGGCACGAACTTGTCGGTGAGGATGCGCGTCTCGGCCACGGAGCCGTCGTCGCGTTCGGTGTATTCCGTCTGGAGGGTCTTCTCCTTGTGGGTATCACCTTTGACGACGAGCACGCGCCCGGTCCTGGACTTCACCACGCCGGAGATCGCGCCTGCGGCCAGGGCCAGGGCGAGATGCCAGTGCGACAAGGCCCGCGCGGGCGGACGCAGCGATTGCTGCGCGGCGCCCAGGTGCGTATCGAGCGCCGGCCAGAGTCCTTGCAGCCGGCCGACTTCATCGGCGAACTGCTCGGGCTCCATCGTCACGCGATAGAAGTGCTCCGGCTCGGCCGGGCTGGCAGGGACGGTGTACGGCAGGAACGGCCATTCGAGCGGCAACTCTTCGGCTTCGGCGTCGCCCTGTCCGATCTGCAGCAGCAGACCGCGCACGGCCTTGGCCGACTCCGACGCCTGGTCGCGCTGGCGAACCCGGCGACCGAAGATCACCACCTGCTTGAACTGCGTTTCCACCGCACGGTAGATGCGCAGGTCTTTGAGGTGGCGCGTCAGCCATCCGACCAGCTCGGGGTCGAGCACGTAGGACGGCACGATGAAGATCAGCACGCCGCCGTACTGCAGCAGCGGCAGCGCGCGCTGATAGAACAGCTTTTCCAGCCGCGCACGGCCCTGGCCCTGATAGCCGATGTTGCCGTTCACGTCCTTGCTCAGGTCGCCATACGGCGGGTTCAGCCACAGCAGCCCGAAGGACTGGCGCGAGATCAGCGTGTCCATCAGGTCGCCGTGGATGCAGCGATCGACCAGTTGCCGTGCGTGGCGGGCTCGCTCGGCGTCGTACTCGACGGCGAAGGCCTGGACCTGCTCGCGCCCGAGGGCATGGGCGGCTTCGGCGATCGCCACGCCTTCGCCGGCGCAGGGATCGAGGATGGACATGGCGCCGGGAGACGGCGCCAGCGCGGACAAGGTCCGCTCCAGCGTCGGCTCGTCGGTGGGGAAGTAGCCGTTACGGATGAAATTGCGCGCCAGGCGCGGAAACATGAGTGCCATGGATTTCTCCTGGTGATGGATGAGGGAAGGCGGGCACGCGCGGCGCGCATGCCCGTGGGGATGGCTCACGCCACACGCCGAAGCGGTGCGTTCGCGGCCAGTTCGTACTGCGCGGCGCCGAGGGTGCCGTTGCGGATCAGCTCGCCCAGCGCCTTGGTCAGCGCCGGGACATCGAGGGCCAGCCGATGGCCTTCCAGTGGCCCGAGGGCCAAGGGAAGACCGGTCAGCATCCGCCGTGTCTGTAACAGCGCCAGCACGGTATCGCGCCAGTGGTCGAGCAGTGGCAGCGGGCAGGTCTCCTGCACCAGCGTCCACAGCCGGTCGAGCCGGTGAGCGGAATCCCTGGGCAGAAGCGCCAGCGCGCTGGCGTTGGCCTTGTCTGGCTTCACGCAGCGACGGTCGAACAGCCACACATTCGTCAGCGAACCGAACAGCGTTCGCCGGTAGGCGCGAGTGATGCGCTTTTCCAGGTTCTCGACGTTGCCGACGAAGACCGGGATGGATGCGCCCTGCTCGGTGATGACGTGGAATTGATCCAGTCCCTGTTCATCCCGGCCGAGGGTCAGGCGGGCGAGGAACTCCTGAACAGCGGTGTCGCGCGCCCAGATCGAGAGAAAGACGAGATTGCCCTGCTCGTCACCGACGCAAGCGTCGGCCATGAGGTCGGGGCATTCGTCGATGCGGTACAACGGTTTCGCGGAAGAAGGTGCAGGCATGGTGATGTCCTCTTGAAAATGAAGGAGCAACCACAGCCCGTGGGGCCGTGCTCGCCCCGGTTGGGTGAAGGAAGACGCGTGCCGCTAGACAGCGCGGCCCGCGTGGAAGCGGTGAACCCGCTCGCGCCACTCGGGGCTTTGCACCGGCGCCATGTCGAGATAGCGCAGCGGGCACGAGTAGTAGTACGGATGCACGGACTCATCGAGGGACTTGTAGCCCCAATCGCCGCCCGAGCTTTCCAGCAGATGGCAGCCGATGTAGCAGACGGACTCACCGGCCGCGAGGCCCATGACGCCCGCCTGCCTGGCGGTGACGCGAACCACGGTCCACAGAACGTCGCCGTCCAGCGTGTGGTCGATGACTTCGCAGCAAGCGCGTTCGGACGCCTGCGGAGCGAGCAGCTCGTGGATCAACTGATCACGCGTCTGACGAACGAAGGTCCAGCCCATGAGGGTCTCCTTGAAGAACAGGCCGGAGCCCTCCCCGTCGGGGGAGAACCCCGGCGGGTGGCGGAATGCCGCGCAAGGCGGTGGATGGATCAGGCAGCTTTGAGGTGCCAGTCCTGGGACAACGGAGCGAACTCGTAGCCCAGCTTGTCGAGACGGTCGCGCTGCTGACGCAGCACACGACGATCCACGGTCGCATCGAGCTTCACGGTCTCGCCCAGGGGCCACAAGGCACCGAACAGCGCCGCGTCGTCTGCCTCGGCCGAGGCCGCAGCGGACACGGTAGCCGGTTCGCTGCCGAACGGCGTGGTATCGACCAGGGGATCGCGCGGACTGCGCGGCTTCGCCTTCGGCTTGGCCGGGGGCGTTGCCGGCACGGGCGCCTGCGCTTCCTCGTCGATCGGATCGACTTCCTGCGGACTCAGCCGGCGGGCTTCGTCGCGGCTCAGGGCGTCGATGTTGGACAGCGTCATCCCGCCCAGATGGGCGCGGATCTCGATGACCATGCGGCCGTTGGCGTTGTACGTGGAGGGGCGAATCTCAACGATGACGAAATCACCGTCGTACTTGCCCTCGCGGTACTGATCGAGTTCGGCGTTCTTCACGACGAACTCGCCGATCGAGGTCGCCAGGCGGCCGACGTTGAAGTCGCCGTTCCTGCCGTGGATGGTCTTGATGGCCAGTTGGCCGGGGATGGTGATCATGAAGGTCTCCTGCTGACGAAGAGAAGACAAGTCCCCGGGGATGGGGCCTTGCGGATCAGAACGACTCGGCAACGGCCAATGCGGGGGCATCGGCTGCTTCGTCGGCAGCATCGGCGTCGGGCCTGGAAGGCTCCAGTGCCGAGGCCTGCTGCGCGGCGTGCGCATCGGTCGTCGCAGGGACTTCCGGGTCGCGCTCGTCGGTCTCGGTCGGCTTGGGCTCGGCCTTGTAGACGAGCTTGCCGTCGACCTTGATCCAACTGACGAACAGCAGGCGGGCCTTGAGGCTCACCCCCTGCTCGCCGGCACGCTTGCCCTTGGAGTAGGTGAAGGTGTCGGTCCACAGGTCGCCCAGGCGGAAGCCGATCATCACCTTCTTCTCGGCGTCGACCGCCTGAATGCAGCGGCGCACCAGGTGCTGCGCTTCCGATCCCGATACGCGCGTGTCGAAACGCACATACGAGACGTCATCGCTGGGACCGTTCAGGGCCGCGATGTCGCAGGCCAGGAACGCATCGCCTTTCTTGGGCTTCACCTCGCGGATGCGATTGAGGTACCCGAGGCCGGTGATGTGCAGATCGAAGTAGGACTTTTCGTTGGAAGTGGTCATGGTGAATCTCCTGAGAACAATGAGGCGGAGACACACCCGACCCAAGGCGGGGAAGGTGTGGAACCCCCGCGTGGGTTGATGGAGCAGCTTGGTGGCATCGCCATCGAGAACCGATGGCCGTTCGCGCATGGATGCCGGTGCGAACTGGTGTGATCAACGCGGTCGGAACCGCGTCGCAGCCTTGAAGATCGTGGCTGCCTGGGCATGTCGCTGACGGACGTCAGCGGAACATGGCAGTGAGGGTGGCGTCAGGGTGGTGTGCAGGCGAGCGGCAATCGGCATTTGCGCCCATCCGCATTCCTGCCGCGTGGCACCGAATGTGGATGGGTGTGATGTTGCACGTCGGTCAGGTACGCCCTCTGCCGATGACGCGGTGATAATTAATACTGTCTCTCCGCGCGCCCCGCGCCTTCTGGATTCGGCTGTCCCATGACCGCAATCGCTGCCCTGTCTCTGTTTATTGCCATGATCGCACTCGCTGCGATGCCCAGTTCGAGTGTGGCCCTGGTGGTTGTCCGGTCTGCAACGCTTGGGGTACGCCACGGTGTTGCCACTGCACTGGGGATTGTCGTGGGCGACCTGCTGTTCGTCGTTCTGGCAATTACGGGGCTCGTGGCCGCGGTGGAAGTCATGGGAAGCGCCTTCACCGTGCTGCGCTACGTCGCCGCGGCCTATCTCATCTGGGTTGGCGTGGGACTGATCCGACATCGCGACCAGCCACCCAAGCCCAGGGGGGCGCACGAGACCGGCAGCATCTGGACAAGCTTTGCCGCTGGCATGATCTTGACGCTTGGGGATGTGAAGGCGGTTTTCTTCTATGCGGCACTGTTCCCTGTCTTCGTCGACGTTTCCGCTCTGACGGCCTTTGACGCAAACCTCATCGCCGCAATCACCGTCGTCGCCGTGGGCGGCGTCAAGGTCGCGTACGCGGTGGCTGCGCGTGCGGTCGTTTCCGCTTCCAGGGACTTGTCATTCAATCGGCCAGTTCGCGTGACGACGGGTGCGTTGATGATCGGAGCGGGTGGATACCTGCTGACCAAGGGCGCTTGACCGGCTCGACACCGCGTTCCATCAAGAAGAAGAGCCCCACGCAGGGGCTCAGAAGGGGACTACTCGTTTTCGTCTAGCGCCAATCCTTCGAGGATCGGCGCATCGGCGTCGAACACCAGCATGCGTACGTCTGCCTGCGCGGCCAGGTGCAACACCTCGACCAGGCATTCGGGCATGCCCTTCTTGCGGTGTTCCTGCCGCAGGCGCGCGGCGGTGATGCCTTCAACCTGTTGCAGGTTGTCATCCGTCCATGGGGTGGCGATCAGCTTCACGCCAATTGCCGGGGAGTACGGGATGCGAAAGGCGATGAACAGGAAGCGCGTCGGCGTGGCGATGTCAGCCAGTTCGGCCAGGTAGCGGCTGGCCTCATCCGTGAGGTGGCCGCTGCTGATCTCCCAGGCCCGGCTGTAGTAGCCGGTCTCGAATTTCAGGCGCCTCACCACCTCGCGGGCGGCTTCCTCGCTGTAGGTGTCACCCACGTGGAGCGGCTGGCCAGCTTCTTCCGCCATCACGGCGTAGACCACTGTGCGGACGATGCCGTGGCTGCGGCATTGGGCATCCAACTCGGGTGGCACGTCCTGGCCCTCGGTGATCAGCGCGAAGTCGTCGCCGAAGATGCAGGCATGGCGCTCGACCTGGCTGTCGGGCAAATGCGCCTGCGAGGCGTGTAGCGGGAGATGGCTCAGCGGGCAATCGTCGTCGTAGGAAATGGCGAGCAGCCGTCGCACGGACAGGCCATCGTAGCCACGGACGAAGGGATTGTTGGAATGGGACATGGGATCTCTCCAGCAAGGGATGGCCGAGGCAATCCCCTGCTGGGGATTGAACCCCAGCGAGTGAATGAAGTGGCAGCCGGTCAGCCGGCTCTCGCGAAAATCAGCAGATGGTGTGGTGTCGGAACACGGCTGCTCCTTTGAAGAAGGAGGGACATGGCCCCGCGTGGGGACGCATGTCCCTCGTGGGGTGGGATGAAAGGACGGTGGTGCGCCGTGCGTGGCTCACCAGCCGCTGTAGTGCAGCGTCAGGTCGGCGATGACCTTGCGCCGCTCTAGGTCGAGGCCGGCGAGATCGGACAGGCCCTCGAAGCCGCAACGCTTGAGCATCGCCCCGCCCTCGCGGGCGTTGTAGAAGCTGACCATGGCGGACAGGAACATCCGCTGGCCGCTGCTCAGGACGCCGAGGGCGTCGTTGAGCACCAGCAGGTTCGGGCGCAGATCCCATTTGGTGGTGGCACGCTGCAGGCCCTCGGGGGTGCCGTCGCCGAACCATTCCGCACCGGCGATGTGGACGCCGCGCTTCCACGCCTCGAAGAAGGCTTGGGGCGCGGCGGCGAAGTGCTGGTGTTCCAGCTCGATCTGATCCAGTACCTCTTGAGGCAGGGCACGGTTCATGACGGGGACTCCTGGTGGTTGGACATCACGGGTTGAGGCGCTGCTGCCAGCGGCCCGTTTGCAGGGCGTGCTCGGCAGCGTGGTGCGATCGGAAGTAGCTGATCGACTCGCGCGAGACGGGACCGTCTGCATCGGCGGTGCCGATGTAGTGGCCGGCTGCACTGCAGAGCACCTGCAGGGGCAGGCGCTTGCCGACGTAGGCCAGGGCCTGGTAGCCGATGGATTCGGCACGGGCCTGTTCAGCACTCAAGCGTGCCGATGCGAACGCAAGGAACATAGGTTTCTCCTGGTGGTTGAAGACCGGGGGCACCACGCCCTTTCGGGAGCGGAGATCTCCCGACGGGTTGAACATCGAAAGCACCCGCGTCGTGGCGACGCGCGTCCGCGGTGGTCGGTGCGAGGCGGACTGGATCGGTCAACGCGGCGAGGCGCGTTGCAGCCTTGAAAACCGGGGCTGCCAGGGCATGGTGCTGAAAAAAATCAGCGACGCATGAACACAGCATCAAGGATCAGTCTGGTGACGTCGCGCAGAAATCCGTACTGCGCTTCGCCCAGGTTCTTCAGTACGAAGAAACGGGCTAAGCTAGATGGGTTGTGCTTGCAGTACTTTTGACGGTGGAGAAAGAGGTGCGCGAGCGTGTTATCGGATAGATAGGAGGGATTGCCCCTGTGGATTCACGCACATTCACTATTCAGCAGATCTACCAGGATCGACGCCAGTATCGAGTGCCGTTTTACCAACGGCCCTACGTGTGGAATCGGGATGACCAATGGGGACGACTCTGGGAAGATATTCGAGACAAAGCAGAAGCGCGCTTGTTAGGCGACAAGGCCGTACCTCATTTGTAAGCGGTTAGCGAACAACGCCCTATCGGGGTAGCGTACAAGTGGTCAAGCTTGCGTCCGCAACGACTTTTGCGGACGCAACCATGACGATCGAACAGGTAGACTTTCTCCCGCTGCAACCCATAC